>NZ_CP136422.1:2452500-3652500 GCF_034355335.1 Blautia coccoides | reverse complement strand
TGCCCTCAGGGAAGTGGAGATAGAGGACATTCCAAGGGCAAACCGCCTTCTGTATGTAAGCGCTGCCCTGGGGACTGCGTTTTTTGCACTGATCCGTATGGGGATTTTTATGTTACTGTAAGGAGAAAACAGATGATAAGTTACCATGCACATGGCGGTGATGTCTACCGCCATCAGAATGTGACGGATTTTTCCGCAAACTGCAATCCCTTCGGCACGCCCGAGTCTGTAAAACAAGCTGTGGCCCGGGCTATGGAGCAGGTCTGCCATTATCCGGATGTAAAATGTGAGCGGCTCAGAGAAGCCATCAGCCATTATGAAGGGGTTCCGGCAGAGCAGATCATCTGCGGAAACGGTGCGGCTGATCTGATCTTTGCCCTGGTGCTGGCATTAAAGCCGAAAAAGGCTCTGCTTCCTGCGCCGACATTTGCGGAATATGAGCAGGCTCTTGCCACAGTGGACTGTGAAATGAAGCGCTATGTACTGAAAGAGGATACCGGATTTTTTGTGGGAAGGGATTTTTTGGAGTGTATCACAGAGGAATTGGATATGGTTTTTCTTTGTAATCCCAATAATCCCACCGGTGTGCTCATGGAGCAGGATTTTTTAGAGGAAGTGCTGCTTCGCTGTCAGAAATGCGGCTGTATCCTTATGCTGGATGAGTGTTTTGTAGATTTTGTGGAATATCCCCAAGAGCATACCATGAAACCGTTTTTAGAACAAAATCCAGACCTTTTTTTGCTCAAGGCTTTTACAAAGCGCTATGCCATGGCAGGTGTGAGACTGGGATACGCCCTGTGCGGGAACGGGCTGCTGCTTGAAAAAATGCAGTTGGTGACCCAGCCCTGGAATGTGTCCGTTTTGGCTCAGGAAGCGGGAATCGCGGCTCTTTCGGAGAAGGAATACGTGGAAAGATCCATGGAGGCTATACACAGGGAGCGCACCCGGCTTTTGGAAAGCATGGGACATCTGGGATATCAGACCTTTGCCTCCAGTGCCAATTACATATTTTTCAAAGGACCGGAGAATCTTTATGAGCAATGTCTTGAAAGAGGCATTTTGATCCGGGACTGCAGCAACTATTACGGACTGTCCAAAGGGTATTACAGGATCGCTGTAAGGCTAAGGGAAGAAAATAACAGGCTCCTGCAGGTGCTTGAAGAGATACAGGCCCCGGACAGTCGGAAGGAATGATGAACAGATACGCCAAGAAAAATGAACAGATACGCCAAGAAAAGTGAACAGATACGCTAAAAGAAATGAATAGATACGCCAAGAGAAAGGTAGGTAGCAGATAATGGCAAAAGCAATTATGGTGCAGGGGACCATGTCCAATGCGGGAAAGAGTCTTCTGACGGCTGGACTGTGCCGTATTTTTAAACAGGACGGATATAAAGTGGCGCCTTTTAAATCACAGAACATGGCACTCAATTCCTTTATCACGGAGGAGGGCTTGGAGATGGGACGCGCGCAGGTGATGCAGGCTGAGGCGGCGGGGATCACTCCTTCTGTGTATATGAACCCGATTTTATTAAAGCCCACCAATGAGACGGGCAGCCAGGTGATCGTAAACGGAGAGGTTCTGGGGACCATGAGTGCAAGGGAATATTTTGCCTATAAAAAGAACCTGATACCGGAAGTTAAGAAAGCTTATGATAAATTGGCGTCCGAGTATGATATTGTAGTGATCGAAGGTGCGGGCAGTCCGGCGGAGATCAATCTGAAGCGGGAAGACATTGTCAATATGGGAATGGCTAAAACGGCAAAGGCACCGGTGCTTCTGGTGGGAGATATTGACCGGGGCGGCGTATTTGCGCAGTTGATCGGTACGGTGATGCTTCTTGAGGAGGACGAAAGAGAAATCGTCAAGGGTATGATCATCAATAAATTCCGTGGAGATAAAACCATTTTGGACCCCGGTATTGAAATGCTGGAGAAAAAAAGCGGCATTCCCGTGGTAGGAGTGGCCCCTTATCTAAATATTGAGGTGGAGGATGAGGACAGCCTGACAGAGCGTTTTGACGGGAAACAGGAAGTGGATCTGATCGACATTGCCGTGATCCGCATTCCGCGTATTTCCAATTTTACGGATTTTAACGCGCTGGAGGTGATTCCCGGGGTATCGGTGCGTTATGTGAAAACTGTCCGGGAACTGAAAAATCCTGACATGATCGTGCTTCCGGGATCCAAGAACACCATGGAAGACCTTCTTTGGATGCGGCAGAACGGATTGGAAGCAGCAATCTTGAAAAAAGCCGCAGAAGGCAAGATCATATTTGGTGTGTGCGGAGGCTATCAGATGCTGGGAGAGACCCTGTCTGATCCTGACAATGTGGAAGCAGGCGGTCAGATAAAAGGCATGGGACTTCTTCCTATGGATACGGTATTTCAGGGGGCTAAGACAAGAACCAGAGTGGAAGGAAGCTTCCCAAATGTGCAGGGCGCCTTAAAAGGACTCACAGGGGTGAAACTGGAGGGATATGAGATCCATATGGGTGTGTCTACCCTGAGAGAAGGAGCCAGGCCTCTTGTGAACATTATGGATACGGTAAAGGGTACGTCAAAAGAGGATGGAGCTTATAAAGGAAATGTATACGGCTCTTACGTGCATGGTATTTTTGACAAGGAAGAAGTGGCAAAGAAGATAGTGGAGGCCATTGGAGATTTGAAAGGCCTGGATGTAAGTCAGATGACAGGTGTGGATTTTGCGGAATTTAAGGAAACACAGTATGATATCCTGGCAAGTGAGCTGAGGAAACATCTGGATATGAAAAAGATATACGAGATCCTGGAAGCCGGCATTTAGAAAGGGCGGATGAGATGAAAACAGAATTAGAGAATGTAAAACCAAAAGAGATTGAAACCAGAAGCTTTGAGATCATCACAGAGGAGCTGGGGGACAAAAAACTGGTTCCCGGTACAGAGCTGATCGTAAAGCGCTGTATCCATACAAGCGCTGATTTTGAATATGCAGATAATCTCTGCTTTTCTGAACATGCAGTGGAGAAAGCAATTGATGCCATTAAAAAGGGTGCGTGTATTGTGACAGACACACAGATGGCAAAGGCAGGCATTAATAAGAAAGCGCTGGCAAAGTTCGGCGGGGATGTTTTCTGTTTTATGTCTGATGAGGATGTGGCTTTTTCCGCAAAGAGTCAGGGGACAACGCGGGCGGTGGCAAGTATGGATAAAGCTGCGTCTATGGGAAAGCCTCTTATATTCGCCATTGGAAATGCGCCCACGGCTTTGGTACGCCTGCATGAATTGATACAGGAGGGGAAAATTTCGCCATATCTTATAATAGGGGTTCCCGTAGGCTTTGTAAATGTGGTACAATCTAAGGAAATGATCATGGAGACAGACGTACCTTACATTGTGGCAAGGGGAAGAAAGGGCGGCAGTAATATCGCTGCGTGTATCTGCAATGCGCTTCTCTATATGATCGATAATGAGAGGGATTACTGGAAATAATAAGGGATAAGACCTTCAAATGCGGAGGCTGCTGTTCACAGAACTGTGCTCTTGGCAGAGCTTTGAACAGCAGCATGCGAAGTGAAATTGCAGGAAGGGGAAGTATAATATGAAGTGTGAAAGATGCGGCCATGAACTGGACAACGACGATTTATTCTGCTCAAAATGCGGAAAAGCGGTGTTCGAGGAATATATGGATGAGGACGACATCTGGGAGTTTTATAAAAGTGATGAAGAACTGAAGGCCATGAAAAAAGAGGCTGCTGCAGCAAAAGACAGCGGTTCAGAAAAAGAGCCGCCGGAGGCGGAAAAGAAAACAGTTTCGGAACATAAAGGGGATGTGCCAAATACCGGGGAGGATGAGCCGTTCAATGCAGAACATAGGGCTAATGGCAGCAGCAGCGCAGAGTCAGCAACAGACGGCTATAAGACTGCCGATGATAGTGGTGCAGAGCCGGTAATAGCAGGCCAGAGGGGTGAGGACAGCAGTGATGCAGAGCCTGTAAGTGCAGGCCGCAGGACTGAGGACAACAGCGGTACAGAGTCAGTAAGTACAGACCACAGAGCTGCTGATAACAAGAATAAATCTGTAAGTCCGGGATATGAAGCAGAAGATCATCAGGCCGAAGATTTTGTGAAAGCGGATCATGAAGATGTGGATCCTGCAGACACGGATGAGCTGCCGTTTGAAGATATTTTAACCCAGGCTTCAAAAGCAACTGCCGATAAAACAAAAAAAGAAAAATACCGGGGAGAGCCGGAGAAGAAAAATCCTATATGGCTCATATCCGGATGTATCTTACTTGTCTGTCTTTTGATCGGGATCCTGTGGGGTGTGCGTACCATGCAGCAGATGGATGAGGAAAAAAAGGCATATTACGCCAAGACGGAACAGCAGGATAAGACGGCTGGTGCCCAGGCGCAGAATACAGAGAATAAACAGGATTCAACGGATAAAGAGACGGACAGCGGCAAGGAAACAGATGCCGGTAAGAAAGACGCCAGCAGTGGAGAAGCCGCTGCGGAAGAAAAAGACAAAGCATCTGAAAAAGAAACGGATAAGGAAGAAAAGCCGAAAGAGGAAAAAAAGGAAGAGAAGAAAGAAGAGAAGGAAAAGAAACAGGATTATTTCAAACAGGTGGATGCAGACAGTATTGATTTTTCTAAATTTAAGAAAGTTTCCATAGCCTCTGCAGACCAGAATTCCCAGCAGTCCTCTGAAAAGTATGATTACAGCGCGGCGAGTGCTGTGGATGGAGACATTGCTTCCTCCTGGCAGGAGGGAGAAGACGGACTGGGAGAGGGTACCGGCATCCGGTTGGATTTTGACAAGGCTCACAAGGTGCGGTATATTGTACTCTATCTTGGAAACTGGAGAAGTGAAAATATGTGGGAGGCAAATGCAAGACCAGCGTCTTTGACTGTCAGTGTGGGAGACTCCCAGAAAAAGGATGTGGAGTTTTCCAATGAGATGAAAGCCTTTTGTCTATCCTTTGATGAGCCTGTGGAGGCGTCTTATGTATCCCTTTACATCAAGAACGGATATGAGGGCGACAGATGGAATGACAACTGTATTTCCGAAGTTGAGATATATGAATAAAAGATATATAAATAGAAGATGAAAAAAGTAAGGGGCTGTCGGGAAATAGATAGCCTAAAACAGGGGAGGATTTGACCATCATCGGTCACATCCTCCCCTTGAACTATATCCTAAAACAGAAAAAAAGATGGCTAACGACAACCATCTTTTCCTCCGTTCCATGTTATAATAGAACTATGCTTAAACAAGATTATTATAACGAATTTTTTGATTTAGGGCAACAGAAAATTAACTTCAGTTTCTTCGAATTGCATTTACCCGATGACGATCCAGTCTATACCCTAAAAAAAGTGATGGAGGAATTAGATTTTTCAGGCCTGCTTGCCTGTTGTTCAGATAAGGGAAGAACCGGGTACAATCCAATCATGATGTATGCTGTCGTTACCTACGCAAACATGCGCGGAGTGCGTTCTGTTGACCGTATTGTTGAATCATGCGAAAGGGACCTTGCTTTTATCTGGCTGACCAAAGGGCAGAAACCGAAGCGGGATGCTTTCTATGAATTCAAGAATAAAAAACTGACGGGTGATCTTCTGGATGAGCTGAATTACCAATTCATGCGCCAATTGAAAAAAGAGGGCCTGATCACGCTCAAAGAACTCTTTATTGATGGTACGAAGCTGGAAGCCAATGCAAACCGCTATACTTTTGTCTGGAGAGGGAGCATCAATTACCATCTTGCAGGTCTTTTGGATAAGATAGATGCACTTTATGAAAAGTACAATACACTTCTGCATGAAAATGGGTATGCAGCGAAATACGACCTTGGGGATGCAAAGATGTTCATCATCGAAGGCATGGAAAAAGTCAGGCGTGTGATTGATGAAAACCGGAAACGAAAACTGACAAAGCATAAGAAGCTCTCAAACAATACAATCATCGAAATAGATAACTGCTCCCCTCTTGAGATTTTGAAGCTTCAGAAGAATCTGATGCAGATTACAGAAGGTGAGGGGATATCATTCGTCCACAGTAAGGGAAAAACGAAGTCCGAGCTTCAAAAACTGTATGAGGAACTGGAGGAATGCGGAAACCGCCTGATGGGATATAAAGAATGCTTTGAAATCATGGGGAAAGACCGCAACAGTTATTCCAAAACGGATCTGGAAGCAACGTTTATGCGGATGAAGGAAGACCACATGCTCAACGGTCAGTTAAAACCAGCTTACAACGTTCAGATCGCGGTGGAGAACTATTTCATCGTTCACGGATACGTGAGCAATGACCGTACAGATTATAACACCCTGATCCCGGTTTTGGAGAAGCATCAGAAAGCCTTTGGTAAAGTATTGGATGAAGTGACAGCAGACAGCGGATACTGCAGCGAGAAAAACCTCTTGTATCTGAAACACAATGGGATTGCCAGTTATATCAAACTCCAGGATCACGAAAAACGGAAAACCCGTGCCTATAAAGAAGATATCAGCAAATATTACAACATGACAACCCATATCTTTGAAGATGAGCGCTACTATATCTGTCATGACGGAAGAGAGCTTCGTCATATCCGGACAGAAAGTAAGGAGCAGGACGGGTATAGCCAGACATGGGAAGTCTATGGATGTGCAGATTGCAGCGGCTGTGAACATAAATCCCGTTGTCTGTATAAGTACAATGCGGAAAAAAACAGTGACCGAAATAAAGTCATGAAGATCAATGAGCAGTGGGAGGAACTGAAAGAAGCATCCAATGCCAACATCCAGAGTGAGAAGGGGATCCTGAAGCGCCAGATCCGTTCCATCCAGACCGAAGGGCACTTCGGGGACATCAAGGAAAACGAAAACTTCCGTCGGTTCAATTACCGCAATTCAGAAAAAGTGTATAAAGAATTCATGCTGTATGCAATTGGCCGGAATATAAATAAATATCATCGGTTTCTTTACCATGAGATCGAGAAATACGCAGGAAAATCTGATCAAAAGACAGCTTAGCTGCCAGAGCGGAGCTGCAAATATGTAAAAAGGGGATTTTGCGCCCTAAAATAGGAGAAGTAAAGAAAAACAAGCATATCCCGCAGAACGTCCTTTGCTGAAAAGCAAGGAAATCTGCGGGATATGCTTGTTTTGGTGTAGGGGCTTTAAAAATCAGTATTAACCGACAGCCCCTTACTTTTGCAGTGACTGCTTATCCTCTAAAGTGTGTTTGAAAAACAGTGCGATTTATTTGTCGATGGCGCGGATGTGGTCAATAAAGAGGCGGCGAATGCCTTTATATTCACCGAGGCCTTTTAAAACAGCTTTCACTTCATATCCCTCGTCTTTAAACTGGCTGTACCAGGATTCGGGGTCATCCCCTGCCATATCATTTTTCGCATGGTCTCCGGCCACGATCATAAAGGGAGCAAGGACCACTTCCTCCGGCTGATAGGCTTTTACCATTTTTTTCAGACTTTCCATGGAAGGATAGGCCTCCACTGTACCCAGGAAGAAATTGTGATATCCCTTATCCTTGAAGGTATAATCCAGGGCAGCATAGATAGAATTGGCAAAGTGTGTGGTGCCGTGTCCCATGAATACCAGTGCCTGCTTTTTTGTGATATTTGAGAATTCTTCAGCGATGGCGGCGATGACTTTATGACTGTCCTCCTCTGTGGTGAGCAGCGGATCTCCGAAAGAAATCGAATGGAAGGAATCCCGGTAGGAGAGAGCGTCCTCCTTCATCAGGTCATTTTCAATGCCGTTGATCACATGGGTAGGCTGTACCAGTACATCTGTGATGCCGTCTGATATCATCTGTTCCATGGCTTCTCTCACTGTGGGGACAATGATGTTGTCACGGTTTTTCAGCTTTCGTATGATCATTTTACTGGTCCATGCGCGATACACGGGATAGTCCGGGAATGCATCTCTCATGGAATCCTCAATGGCGTCAATTGTGACTTTTCTGGTGTCCTCATGGCTGGTGCCGAAGCTGACTGCCAGGATCGCTTTCTTTGTCTGGGTGTTCACTGGTGATATTCCTCCGTAATGTGTAGTATTGATATTGACATCTGCTATGTATTTTTCAAGAGCCTTTAGATTTTTAGGGACAGTCAGAGTGGGCTTTAAAATACCCTTCATGCACAGGCTGTCAAATAACTCCAGCACAGCAGGCGGTTCCAGGTTGGTCTGTGCCAGAACTGCTTTGTTGCTGAAAACATCAGCGGGAGTGCCGTGCATGAGAACCTTTCCCTCGTGAAACAGCATGATCTCGTCTGCCCATTCATAGGCATAATTCACATCATGGGTTGCCATGAGGACCGTGATCCCTGACTCTGTAAGGCGGTTCACGATCTGGTTGACCATGGTGGTATGCTTGGGATCCAGGGCGGCTGCTGGTTCGTCTAAAATGATAATGTCAGGATGCATAACAAGAATGTCAGCGATTGAAACCTGTTTTTTCTGGCCGCCGCTTAAGGAGTGGGTGGGTTTATGGCGGAAGGGGGTGATCTCCAGATAATCAATGACCTCCTCCACCTCTTTTTTTGCCTCCTCTTCAGACACGCCCAGATTCAGGATACCAAAAGAAATCTCCTGATATACACTGGCTGAAAAAAGCTGGTTGTCAGGGTCCTGGAATACGATACCTACTTTGCTGCGAAGCTTTAAAAGTCCCTTCTTGTCATATGTGACCGGTTCTCCGTTAAAATACAAGGTGCCTGAGGAGGGGCGGTGGATGCCGTTGCAGCACAGAAAGAAGGTGGATTTTCCGGACCCATTGGAGCCCATAAAGGCAACCTTCTGTCCTCGTTTGATCTCCAGGCTGAGACCGTTTAGGGAATGGGAATTCTCATCGTCGTAAGAAAAATATAAATCCTCTGCTTTTAATATGATGTCCTTGTTCATGCGAAGAACCTCCTCCAGATCATTATGGAAAATAAAAAGATTTCAAATAAAACAATCCACACGATAACTTTTTTCTTGGGAGGATAAGTTTCATTCAAAACATGGATGGTGCCGTCATAGCAGCGGGCTTCCATGGCGCTGTAGAGGGCATTGGAGCGCTTGACCGCCCGGATCATCAAAACAGAACCAAGAGCACCGAAGGAATTTAAGCTTGTTCTGTAATCCCTGTTTCCCAGACGGCTGTTCTGTGATGTGGAAATATAATACGCAGTGTCCAGCAGCACAAAGATAAAACGGTAGATGAGCAGCATAAGCTCGATCATCAGCTTGGGACAGTGCAGCTTTCCCAGTACATTTAAGATGTCCGGCATGGGTGTTGTCATGGAGAGAAAATACAGGCAGGAGACTGCTGACAGGGCTGTCAGGATTAGCTGCAGGGCATAGAGCAGTGCATCCACGCTTCCTGTGAGATACCAGCTGCCTATGGGGATGGCAAACAGATCCAGGGGTTCATGCTTTAAATTCAGAACAATGGCAATGGTGCTCAGAATTAGGAAAGCCAGCGGAACAGTCAAAAAGTGTATATAGCGGGAAAAAGGGATTCCCCCCTTATAAACGGTGAGAATCCCTGTGACTGCTAAAACGATGCATGCGACCACGATGGAACGACTCATTACACAGAACAGAAGTGTAATCATCGCGAACGCAAACTTTTCACCGGCATTTTCATATCTAAGCTTGGAATTGTAACAAAGCTTGTCAATGGTTATCATAAGTTACTCCTTTCGCCGGATACAAAGTATCATTCGCCTTTTCCCAGCTTCTTTCTTTCTACAAATCTTCCCATAAAGAAGGCCAGGATGCCCACTCCGATGGAAGCCTGTACACAGAACAAAAGACTTTCCACTTCGCCGGGAAGCTCGCGGCCCAGTATTTTTTCAAGGATCGGTTCCGCGATGGGCTGGAAACTGGAGTCCACTTCCTCCACGACCTGGCTGCCGGCATCGTCAGAGCCGCCGAATTCCGCGTCCTTTAAAGCGAAGAGCGGAACAAATGCGATCAAGAGAATCACGACTAATAATGCGATCACTGTTTTCTTCATATTATTTTGCCTCCTTTAAAAAACCGATGGTGCGCAGTTCCGGTTTTGCATAGGTTTCAAGACCCATAATGATAAGAACTGTAATGACGCCTTCGATAATTGCCAGAGGTAACTGTGTGGGTGCAAACACCAGCATGAATTTTCCCATAGCGCCCATGATAGTGGTATCTGCATGGTGAGCCAGTGCCATCTGGACAGCAGTTACACAGTATGTAAATAAATCCCCGAGAGTTGCTGCAAGGAAAATGGATACATAATGGTTCGCTTTGAATTTCTTACAAATAAAGAAAATTCCGTAGGATACAAAGGGGCCGGCGATCGCCATGGAAAAAGTGTTTGCGCCCAGTGTGGTGAGTCCGCCGTGTGCCAGCAGGATCGCCTGAAAGAGCAGCACGATGATGCCCAAGATGGAAACTGCGCTGGGGCCGAAAAGGATGGCGCCAAGACCGGTTCCTGTCATATGGGAACAGCTTCCCGTCACGGACGGAATCTTTAAAGATGAGATAACGAACACGAAAGCACCTGACATTGCCAGAAGGGTGATCAGATTTCTGTGTTCATTCAGGGTTTTTTTGATGGACATGAATCCTGCGATCAGGAATGGTACGCAGATAACACCCCACGCGATGCAGAATCCTCCGGGAAGATAACCTTCCATGATGTGCATGGCGCTTACATTCGGCACAATTCCAAAGGTCAGTGCGAACATACTTGCCAATGCAATGATTTTTTTCTGTTTCTTACTCATTTTGTCTTTTCCTCCTTCTGATTTGAGTAATAAATACCTAGCATATCATTCGGAACCGTGTCCGAATGGGCATAAAAAAACCCGGCGGTAAAAATACCGACAGGCCATCAGAAGAACAAACGCGGTCAGCAGACTTTATAAATAATATAATAAGTACCGTTTCCGCCTGTTCTTACACAAGGCCATCGTTCGTAACCATTGTGTAAATCGCTTGTGACAGGCAGGTCTTCTGACTCGGGCGTCATCACTGCATTTTGCCTTCCCAGTTTCCCAGTGACATCATAAAATGCAGCTCCTCCCTCACAGCGGCGCGACCGTGTGAGCTTTTAACTCAACTTTCCTATTATTCCGCCAAAGCGGACACCTGTACACACTCAATTCTGTAATTATTGTATCTCCCCGGAAGTTTTTTGTCAATTGAATTCGACAAGAAAAATCATGATAATCTCTGGCGGCCGGCTCATACCCCGGGAACAAGATGTTGCACCGGGTTTCATTCTGTGATAATATGAAAAAACAGCAGGTGACGTATAAAACAATAGAGTTTTTTGAATACGGCATCGAAAAAACGGAAACGAAAGATATGGAGTGTAGGAACTATGAGTATTTCCATGATTGGAATCGACCACAGCAGAGCATCCGTAGATATCCGGGCCAGATTTTCTTTCACCAAAAAAAACGCGGTGAGCGCTATGGGGCGTTTGAAAGAAGACAAGGATATCTTAGGGTGTATTATTTTGTCAACCTGCAATCGGATGGAAATCTGGGCCAGTGTGCAGGAAGATTGGGAGGGGTCACTTTTAAGTTTTTTATGCAGTGAGAAGGAAGTTTTGGAGGAGGATTGCCGGGAGTATTTCATCACAAGGGAGGGGAAGGACGCGGTGGAGCATCTGTTTTACCTGACCAGCGGCCTGAAATCCCAGATCCTGGCGGAGGATCAGATCATTACCCAGGTAAAGGACGCACTGACGCTTTCCAGGGACGCTTACTGTACGGACGGCGTGCTGGAGGTGCTTTTTCGGATGGCGGTGACGGCAGCGAAAAAAGTAAAGACTGAGGTGGCTTTTTCAAGAGCCAATACCTCTGTCATCCACCAGGCCATTGACCGTCTGGAAAACCAGGGATTTTCCATTCAGGGCAAAACCTGTATGGTCATCGGAAACGGTGAGATGGGAAAAGTGACGGCACTGGCTCTGAAAGAGGCAGGGGCGGATGTGACCGTTACAGTCCGCCAGTATCGAAGCGGTATGGTGACCATTCCCCAGGGATGTGAGCGTATCAATTACGGGGACAGGATGGAACTGCTGCCGCAGTGTGATCTGGTGGTGTCAGCCACAGCCAGCCCGAACTGCACCATAACAAAAGAGCTTTTTGAAAACGCAGAGGTTCCTCATCATGTGATACTGATCGATCTGGCTGTGCCCAGAGACATTGACCCGGAGGTGGGGGAACTGCAGAATGTGACCCTGTATGATATTGACAGCTTTAAGATCGACGCCGCATCTCCAAGGCTTCAGGCCAGTATGGAGAAGGCGGGAGCTATTTTGGATGAACAGATGTCGGAATTTTACGACTGGTTTTCCGGGCGGGATGTATTTCCCAGGATCCAGGATATCAAGACTGAGGCAGTGGAGGATTTGAATGCCCGGATCTTGAAAATCCTGAAAAAGACACCCATGGAGGAGAAGGACAGAGAAAGACTTTTGAAAGCCATTGATACGGCGGCAGGAAAAGTGGTCAACAAGATGATCTTCGGACTGAGGGATTCCCTGGAGCAGGATGCGTTTATGGAGTGTGTGGCCGGATTGGAGAAGGTGTATGAAGACTGAGAAAAAACTGTTTCCCCTGTACACTGACCTGACGCAGAAGAAAGCTGTGGTCATAGGCGGAGGAAAGATCGCTGCAAGAAGGATCAAAAGCCTTTTGGGATTTATAGGTGAGCTGGTGGTGATCGCACCGGATGTACAGCCGGAGATCAGAGAGCTTGCAAAAAGCGGAGAGCTGGTGTGGAAACAGAAGCGATATGAGAGGGAAGATTTGTATGACGCTGATCTGGCCTTGGCCGCCACAGATGACAGAGCTGTAAATGAAGATATCTACAGCGCCTGTAAATGCCTGGGGATACTGGTAAATACAGCCAGTGACCAGAATAAATGTGATTTTCATTTTCCAGGTATTATCTGTCACGAGGGTGTAGTCATAGGATTTAACGCAGCGGGAAGAGACCACAAAAAGACGAGACAGATGCGGGAAAAGGTGGAAGAATTTTTGAATACGCCGGGAGGTATGGAATGAGCAGCACAACAGTAGTGATCGGAAGCCGGGAGAGCCGGCTTGCTGTAATACAGAGCGAAATGGTGAGAGACTACATAGAGAAGAACAATGACGGGCTGAAGGCAGAGCTTCTCACTATGAAGACAACAGGAGACATCATTTTAGACAGAACCCTGGACAAAGTGGGGGGGAAGGGACTGTTTGTAAAAGAACTGGACCGGGCCCTTCTGGACGGAAGAAGTGAGCTTTCCGTTCACAGTCTGAAGGATATGCCCATGGAAGTGCCCGAGGAACTGCCTCTTCTGGCTTTTTCAAAAAGAGAGGACCCCAGAGACGCACTGGTGCTTCCCCAGGGAGTGACAGAGCTTGACAAGACAAAACCGATCGGCTGTTCAAGCCTCAGGCGCACGCTTCAGCTTGCTGAACTGTTTCCTGACATGGAGTGTAAAAGTGTCAGAGGAAATGTGCAGACAAGACTGAAAAAGCTGGACAGTGGAGAGTACAGTGCGCTGGTCCTGGCAGCAGCAGGACTTAAAAGACTGGGACTCACCCACAGGATATCCAGATATTTTGAGCCGGAGGAAATGCTTCCGGCAGCCGGACAGGGCATTTTGACGGTCCAGGGCAGAAAAGGGAACGATTACTCCTATCTGGAGGGTTACGGAGATGCGGACAGCACCTGCGCGGCTCTGGCGGAACGGTCTTTTGTGAGGTTTTTAGACGGCGGATGTTCTTCACCGATTGCAGCACACGCGGTTGTGGATCAGGAGAAGATCATGCTTACCGGACTCTATTACGAGGAGGAGACCGGTGCTTATAAAAAAGGCAGCCTGGAAGGAACCAGGGAGGAAGCGGAGGAGCTGGGTGTGCGCCTTGCCAAAAAACTGAGAGAGGAGTGCCGAAAAGAGCATATGACAGCGAAGGAAAAGGAACAGGAAACAGATAAAAAGCCCTGCGCAGGAAAGGTCTGGCTTGTGGGCGCAGGCCCGGGGGACATCGGACTTTTCACCTTAAAAGGCATGGAGACTTTGAAAAATGCACAGGTGGTGGTGTATGACAGCTTAGTGGGGCAGGGGGTATTATCCCAGATCCCGGCCGGCGTGCGTCTCATCAATGTGGGAAAACGCGCATCCCACCATATCATGCCTCAGGAGCAGATCAACCAGGTCCTTGTGGATGAGGCAAAGAAAGGATACCGGGTCGTGCGCTTAAAAGGCGGGGATCCCTTCCTCTTCGGAAGAGGCGGAGAGGAGCTGGAGCTTCTTACAAAAGAGGGAATCCTTTACGAAGTGGTGCCCGGAGTGACATCTCCTCTGGCAGTTCCTGCTTACAACGGCATTCCGGTGACCCACAGGAATTTCTGTTCCTCTCTGCACATTATCACAGGACATAAAAAGCAGGGAGAGGCCTATGATATTGATTTTGATGCACTGGTGCGCACAAAGGGGACACTGGTGTTTTTAATGGGAGTGACGGCGCTTCCTGATATCTGCAGTTCCCTGCTTCGGGCAGGTATGCCGGGGGAGATGCCGGCGGCTGTCTTACAGAAAGGGACCACTGCAGGACAGAAACGGATCGTGGCTACGGTTTCTACTCTGGAGAAGGAAGTAAAGCGTCAGGGAATCGAGACACCGGCTATCATTGTGGTAGGTGAGGTGTGTTCTCTTGCGGATACCTTTGGATGGTATGAAAAGCTGCCTCTTGCCGGGTATAAGGTGCTGGTCACAAGGCCAAGAGAGACAGTTTCCACCATGTCTAAAAAACTGCGTCTGATGGGAGCCGAGGTGCTGGAGCTTCCGGCTATCCGCACAGCTCCTCTCGCAGATCAGAGTGCGCTTCTGAACGCATTTGAGCAGCTCCAAACCTATGACTGGCTGGCATTTACAAGCCCGATCGGTGTGAACGTGTTCTTTGAAGAGATGAAAAAGGCAGGGGCAGATGTCCGCAGACTTGGCAGAGCCAAGATAGCTGCCATTGGAAAGGGCACCAAAAAGGCACTGGAGGAGAGAGGCCTTTTTGTGGATCTCATGCCGGAAGTGTTTGACGGGCAATCCCTGGGAAAAGCATTGTGCGAAGCCTGCAGCGGCAATGAGAAGATACTTCTTCCGAGGGCTAAGATCGGCGGAAAAGAGATCATCCAGGAGCTGGAGAAAAAGCCGGGACTTTTCATCTGTGATGTGCCCACCTATGACACCTTCTATGAAAAACAGGAAATGATCGATGAGAAAAAAGCCTTTGAGAGCGGAGAGATCAACTGTGCGGTCTTCACAAGCGCGTCCACAGTAAAAGGATTTGCGGAGGCGGTAAAAGGGATTGACTTTACAAAAGTCACGGCTGCCTGCATCGGTAAACAGACAAAAGCCGCAGCAGACGCATACGGTATGAAGACATTTATGGCAAAACAGGCCACCATTGACAGTGTGGTGGATTTGGTTGTAGACTTGAAGAATAACAGGTAGCTGTAAAGGCACGGAACAGTTACAATAACAGAGGAATAAAGGAGTGTAGCAGCATGGAAATGACAGTCAGACCGAGAAGGCTTCGGAAAAATGATACCCTGCGCAGGATGGTGCGCGAGACCAGGATGGACAAAAGTTCCCTGATCTACCCTATATTTGTCCGCGAGGGAGAGAATATGGAGGAAGAAATACCCTCCATGGAAGGACAGTTCCGATACAGCATTGACAGACTGCCCTATGCCCTGGAAGGGCTTATGAATGCAGGCGTGGATAAAGTGATGTTTTTCGGCATTCCGGACGAAAAGGATGAGGTGGGAAGTCAGGCGTATGCGGAGAACGGAATTGTGCAGAGAGCGCTTCGGGAGGCCAGAAAACAGTTCCCGGAAATGTATCTGATCACAGATGTCTGCATGTGCGAGTACACATCCCACGGCCACTGCGGCGTGCTGTGCGGACATGATGTGGAAAATGATGCAACGCTGGAGCTTCTGGCAAAGACAGCCCTGTCCCACGTGGAGGCAGGGGCTGATATGGTGGCACCTTCAGATATGATGGACGGCAGAGTGGGGGCGATCCGTGAAATCCTGGATACCCATCAGCACAAGGATATACCGATCATGTCCTATGCGGTAAAATATGCCTCTGCTTTTTACGGCCCCTTCAGGGAGGCAGCAGGTTCTGCTCCCTCTTTCGGAGACAGAAAGAGCTATCAGATGGATTACCACAATAAAAGGGAAGGCCTGAAAGAAGCGCTTCTTGACGTGCAGGAGGGCGCTGATATCATTATGGTGAAACCGGCTCTATCCTACCTGGATGTGATCAGTGAAGTGAAACAGAGTATCCATCTGCCGGTAGCAGCTTATTCTGTCAGCGGTGAGTACGCCATGGTGAAGGCAGGGGCAAAGCTTGGATATATTGACGAGGAGAAGATCATCTGTGAGATGGCAGTGAGCACATACCGGGCCGGAGCAGATATTTACCTGACTTATTTTGCAAAAGAGCTGGCCGGATTTATGGACGAAGGGAGAATCGGGTAATGACAAGATCAGAGGAATTATTTGAGCGCGCTGTAAAACGGATTCCCGGAGGTGTGAACAGCCCTGTGCGGGCTTACGGCGCCATTGGAGAGACGCCGCGCTTTATTCAGGGTGCAGTGGGAAGCAAAATATTTGATGTGGACGGTAATGCCTACACGGACTATATTGGGTCCTGGGGACCTATGATCCTGGGGCATAATCATCCCGCCATCCGCGAGGCTGTGATCAAGGCCAGTGAAAACGGCTTGAGCTTTGGCTGTGCAACAGCAAAAGAGGTGGAGATGGCAGAATTCATCTGTGAAAGGATCCCTCATGTAGAGATGATCCGCATGGTTAATTCCGGCACAGAAGCAGTCATGAGCGCCATCCGTGTTGCCAGAGGTTTTACGGGAAAAGATAAGATCATCAAGTTTGCGGGATGCTACCATGGACATACAGATGCCATGCTGGTGAGCGCGGGAAGCGGTGTCATGACCAGCGGTGTGCCGGACAGTGCCGGTGTGCCAAAAGGCTGTACACAGGACACGATGATCGCTGTGTACAACGATCTTACCAGTGTGGAAGAGCTTTTGACCAAGAGTAAAGACCAGACGGCCGCTGTGATCGTGGAGCCTGTGGGCGCCAATATGGGCGTGGTCCCTCCCGCGGACGGTTTTCTTGAAGGACTCCGTTCCCTCTGTGACAAGCATGGAGCACTGCTGATCTTTGATGAAGTGATCACCGGATTCCGCCTTAAATTTGACGGAGCCGCAGGATTTTACGGTGTCAGGCCTGACCTTGTCACCTATGGAAAGATCATCGGTGCGGGAATGCCAGTGGGTGCCTATGGCGGAAGAAAAGAGATCATGGAAAAGGTTTCCCCGGCAGGACCGGTGTACCAGGCGGGAACGCTCAGTGGCAATCCCATTGCCATGGCAGCAGGGCTTGCCCAGCTTAAAATCCTCTATGAAGATCCGGAAATCTATACAAGGCTGTATCAGAAAGGGGAGATGATGTTCGAGGGGATCCGCAGGATCTTCACGGAGAACAATATTTCTTACCAGGTGAACAGCGTGGCATCTCTGGGATGCATCTTCTTTACAGAGGAGAAGGTGACAGATTATGCATCTGCCAAGACTTCAGATACAAACGCATTTGCCGCATATTTCAAATATATGCTGAATCATGGGGTGCATCTGGCACCATCACAGTTTGAAGCCATGTTCCTGTCAGATGCCCATACAGAAGAGGATATTGAAGCGGCACTGAAGCTGATAAAGGATTATTTCTGCGCATAACCGGCAAAAGGAAAACGGAGGACAGCTATGAGTGAGACAACCTTGTGGACAGGGCTGATTGTCATTTTTGTGGCAGTCGTATTTGTGACCATGTTTCAGGAAAACAAGAGAAGACAGAGAGAGTTTTTTCAGAAGATAAAAAAGGGCTGGGGCCAGATTCCGGACCGGGAATACACATGGGATAAGCTGGAGCAGATCGCGCAGTATTACCGGGAGAGAAAAGACGATCGGTTTGTCATAGACGATATCACCTGGAATGATCTGGATATGGACAGAGTGTTCATGCTTCTGAATCAGACCGTATCCTCCCCGGGTGAGGATTATCTGTATTATATGCTCCGTACTCCTGAATTCCAGGAGGAAAAGCTGGCCGAGAAGGAGCAACTGTACAGCTTTTTCCGGGAACACGAGAAGGAACGCCGGAAGGTCCAGGAAATCCTGGCACATATCAGAAAACCACCCACAGCGTCTGTCTATCAGGCCATTCATGTGACAAAAGAGTATGATGCGGGAAAGACATGGAAGCAGATCCTCATGTGTCTGGCTTTTGTGCTCTCCATAGCGGCGTTCATTGCTGTTCCGAGATACGGCGTTTTTGTGTTTCTGTTTGTGACCTGTATCAATATGGGGACATATTTGAAGGACAAGGAAGTCATCAATATATACCTGACCGGATTTAGATGTATGCTGCAGCTTTTAAACGGCGCAAATTCCCTGAGTAAGCTGAAGATGGGGGAGCTTCACAGGTATACGGAACGGCTGAACGCCTGTGAAAAGGAATTTTCCGGTTTTCGCAAGGGGGCCAGTCTTGTTTTGGACCGGGATGGTTTTGCCAGCGGCCCGGAATCCTTTATCCTGGATTATATCCGAATGATGACCCACATAGATCTGATCAAGTTTAATTCCATGATGAAGGCTATGAAGGAGCACAGGGCGGAAGCTGAGGAGATGCTGGAGATATACGGACTTCTGGATGCCTGCATTTCCATTGCTTCCTTCAGAGAAGCGATGCCTTACTACTGCGTGCCAGAGTTTACAGGGTATAAAAGGGGAAGTGACGTGAGGATGAAGGTGGAAAACCTGTACCATCCGCTGATCCATGAACCTGTGGCGAACAGTATTGAGGCCTCCGGGGGCATTCTGGTAACCGGATCCAATGCTTCCGGAAAATCCACGTTCCTAAAAAACGTGGCGCTGAATGCCATTCTTGCCCAGACGGTGAACACTTGTACAGCAACAAAATACGCTGCGCCGTTTTTTAAGATACAGACTTCTATGGCACTCAGGGATGATCTGGAGAGCAGTGAGAGCTATTACATTGTGGAGATCAAGTCTCTGAAGAGAATACTGGAGGAGTCCCGGGACGAGACACCTCTTCTGTGTATCATCGACGAAGTGCTCAGGGGAACCAACACCATAGAGAGGATCGCAGCATCCTCCAACATTCTGGCTCATTTGAGAAAGCCCCATGTGCTGCCGTTTGCGGCAACTCATGATATTGAGCTGTCCTATATGCTGGAGGGGGCTTATACCAACTATCACTTTGAGGAGGAAGTCAAGGAGGATGACGTGGAGTTCAACTATCTGCTGAAAAAGGGCAGGGTTACCACAAGAAACGCCATTCGTCTGCTCTCTATGGTGGGATACGACAGAGTGATCGTAAAAGAATCAGAAGCTGCGGTGGCAGATTTTGAATCCACCGGAATCTGGAAAAAGGTAGGAAATTAATATGCTTGTAAAAATATATACAGACGGTTCTGCCAGGGGAAATCCGGATGGACCGGGAGGATACGGCTGTGTCCTCCACTACACAGATGCAAAAGGAACGCTGCATGAGCGTGAATTTTCCCAGGGATATGTGCGTACCACCAACAACCGCATGGAGCTGATGGCAGCCATTGTGGGTCTGGAAGCGCTGACAAAACCGTGTGAGGTGGAACTGTACTCAGATTCCAAGTATCTGGTGGACGCCTTTAACCAGCACTGGATCGACAGTTGGCTGAAAAAGGGCTGGAAACGGGGGAAAAACGAACCGGTTAAGAATGTGGATCTGTGGAAACGGCTTTTGAAGGCAAAAGAGCCTCACCGTGTGGTTTTTATCTGGGTGAAAGGACATGACGGACACGAGATGAATGAGCGCTGTGACTATCTGGCTACCAGCGCGGCAGATGGAGATGATCTGCTGGTTGATCCTGGTGTGTAAAAACTATAATATTGTAAAAGATATAGGTGACAACATTTTATACTTTACAGTAAATTTATCTAATGTTATAATTCATGTAAAGAAAGGAGGATTATCATGAACTATGCTTGTGTTTCAAAACAGCCTTTTATTACAAAAAAAGATTTATCTGTGAAAAAACCTTTGCTGGCTGAAGCAAAGTCACGGAGAGAGTTTATTCGTTCTCATGATTTTACAGTCAATGTTGATCCTTCTACAAAAATAGCGGAGATAAAAGTTACGAAGAGGTAATATGGAGAAAGCGCTAAATGTTGTTAAGTATGATGCCAGTTTGCAAAAGCTGGCATCTTCTTTCCATTCAGGAAATAATTATCTGGATAAATTTTTAAGAGAGTCTGTTTCGTTGGATGATGGTTTTGGCAAAACATACGTATTTTTGTCAGAAGACAATCAAAATATTATAGGTTATTACAATTTGGGATTAGGTTACATAGAACAGTACGACAATAAGATCACAAAAAAGATAGGTGGTGCTATTCATATAAATTGTTTTGCGCTGGATGAACAATTCCATGGACTTTTGCAGATGTATACAGATGACGGGATCAAAATAAATCTATCAGATGTTTTATTAAATGATTGTTTGGAAAAAATAGAGTATATTCGACGGGAATATGTGGGTTTTTCTTTTGTGAAACTAAGTTCAACAAAAGAAGGGTATGGCTTGTATTGCAGAAATGGATTTGAGGATTTGGAAGAGGATATGGGGTTTTCAGCGGAAGATTCAGATATTGAATGTACTCCAATGTATTTACCTCTTGATATTTAAGCGGATTAGAAAATATCAAATTTATAAAGGCATGGCTGTGCAGGTGTTTCCAGTGCACGGTCATGCCTTTATTTTATCTTTTGTTTGGTTATCTGTTTTGTTTTCTCTTTTCGATTTCAGCGGAATACTTTTCGATATCCTTGCTTGACAGCTTATAACCGAATATGAGGATCAATGCTCCGAGCCCTACTGCGATAGCCGGAATGATAGTGAATCCCATGCTGATCCCACGTGCTAGTTTTACTGTAACTTCATTGGACTGCACCACTGCAAGGGAGAACCCTGCCATGGCCAGGCAGGCATTGATCAGGATACCTCTGCTAACAACACCGATCTTCAGTGGGATATTGCTCAATCCCATGATCATGCCGGTGGCATTTGTGCCTGTTTTATACTCACTGTAAATTGCACAGTCTGCGTAGAGCGCCGGTCCGCAGGCATTGGTCATGGTACAGAAGAACTGCGCGATACTTACCATAATAAGAACCATCCAGGTGCTGTTGTAGAATATGAAACCGAGTACCAGCACAACTACCATGCACAGATAAGAAATGATAACCGTGTTTCTGGCAGAAAATTTACCGGCGGCTCTTTTGGAAAGATAAGATGCAGCAACTCCCAAAAGATTGGAAATGAGGATAAAGGTGGCTGTCAGTCCTGCATTGCCTGCAACATAGGTAAAATAGTAGACGGCAATACCGCTTGCCACAAACATGTAGACGTATTTTGCCAAATCCGCAACGATCAGTCCCAGAAGATAGGGATTTGCTGCCAGGGATTTCAGCATTCCATGTCCCTTTGCTGTGTGCTGATCCTGTTTTGCTTTTTTCTCTCTCTGAAGCCTGGCAAATTCTTCCGCACCGCTTTCTTCATATCCTTCAAACATTTTAAAGTGTGCAAAATATCCTGCTGCCATCACAGCACCAAAGACAAACGCAGCCGCACCGTATGAATTTTTGGCTCCCACAACAGCGGCCAGAATGGATACAACCCCCGGTCCTACATAAGAATAGAGAACCATACCAAGTGCGCCCCATAAAGCCCTTGTCGATGAGAGTGCCATTCTGTCCTCCGGTGTTTTGGAGGCAATGTTGATCATTGAAATATTTGCCACAAAAGGAATGTTCCAGGCAATATGGCTGGTGATCGTGGCCACAATGATAATGACAATACCTGCCACTCCATCATTCAGCTTGATGAACTGAAACGCATAGAGAAACGGCACCAGCCACGGGTCACCACCAGCCAGGAGCGGTAACGCCCCCATTTCATGGGTTTCATGGTGTTGAGCAAAACACCGTATACCCAGGACAGTGCCGCATCTACCAGACTTGTGAGCGTAGCTATGAGGGTTACGATAGGTATTGTGAACTTCGCAATATCTGTCAGGAAAAATTGGAAATAATAAGTTTCAATATTGGTCATAAAATTGAAACCAAAATCTCCCACGCCAAAAAAGCGTTTTAATGATTTGCTGATTTCTTTGTGTTCATTGCTGTTCTGCTCATGATTACAGTGCTCTTCCATAATCCTTCCTCCTATGCTGTCTGTATAAAGAACAGACTTTGTTATAAGTTACATGGTCACGTTCCCTCCTATTCTTTTTTATTTTATGTATTCCGTACATAATTTTCAGGTGATCAGTAAGAAGTATAGTTCACAGTTTTATTTAAGGCTTTCATATTTCTTTTGTGCAAATAGTAGTCAGTTATTTGTTTTTTCTTCTGTTAATTATACAGCGTATATAATGAATATACAATATTTTGTTGGGATTTTAGATATTTTTGTGAAATTTTTCAGTTTTTATCATGGGCAAAAATATAAGAGAAAATAACAGGGGCTGTATCTGATGTTTTTTGAAATTTCCGCATACATAGATGGAACCGGAGCAGGCAGGCTCCGGTTCCACTGCAGACAAGGCAACAATTCATAAATTATATATATTTAATACCTGTATTTTGTGGAATAGACCATCAGTTGTAAATGGCTGCTGTTGGCAGGTTTTCCGGAGAAATCGGAGAAAGCCTGTTCTATTTTCATTCCTCTCTGTGCCAGGATATTTTGAAGTTCTGTTAAGGAATAAAGCCTTATGGGATCCCCTTCCTGAATGACAGGTGGTTTTGCAGGCGCCCCGTAGGGAAGTTCGGTTCCGCCGAACAACATAGTCCGTTTAGTAGGATCCCACTCAAATTCGGACAGAGAAAGCGCATTTCTGCCGGCATCCCACCCGCGCATAGGAAAATGAAGCTCTGCGAATTCCGCGTTACAGATATCCATAAAATGTTTGCCGCCAGGCTTTAGAGCTTTGGAAATAACATCAAATATTTTCAGATTCTCTTCCTCTGTCTCCAAATATCCAACCGCACCGTCTGCAAGGTTCAGAACCACGTCATACTCACCGGGGAAATCTATACTGCGGATATCCGTATGTATAAAGGATATATTCTTCAGATTCCTTTTTTCAGCGTTTATTCTGGCATCAAGGATATAATCTTCGGTAAGGTCAATTCCGGTAACTGAATATCCTTTTTCTGCAAACCGCAGAGCATGGCGTCCGTAACCGCATGCCAGGTCCAGGATTCTTTCGCTGCCGTTTAAGTGTAAAGTTTTAATGATGAAATCTACCTGGCGGTTGGTATCTTCTGCCCAGGACTGTTTTTTTATTTCCAGTGACCAGTTATTTTTATACCAATCCCATGATTTTGCTCTCATATATTATTCTCCTTGTTTTTTATTGCCGGCAAGATCATCATAACAGAACAGGAGAAAATTACTAGACTTGTATTGAGCGGTATGCTATAGTGTTGTAATAGATGCGGATATTTTTAGGGGCTGCTGCACGATCATTTCGTGCAGCAGCCCTTTAATCTTTATCGCTGTTTATAAGACTGCGTCGGAAGGCGGAAGGTGTAATGCCTCTTACATTTTTAAAGGTCTCGGCATAGTAACTGGAACCGGAGAAGCCGTGCTTTAATGCGATTTCTGTGATGGAGAGATCTTTTTTCAGCAGGTCGGGAATGCTCTGTTCCACACGATAGGCGTTCAGATACTCAAAAGGCGTCTGATGCAGAATGCGCTTACAGATACGTCCGCATTCCCCCGTGCTCAGTGCTGCGGCATCCGCGATATCTGCTAGAGAAATTTTCTGCGTATAATGACTCTGGATGAATTCCAGGATGGATTTGGCTTTTCCCGTGGATTCCCTGCTCCGTGCTGTTATCTTTCGTTTGGTTCCTTTTTCTGTGAACACGGCAAACAGAGCACCCCAGCAGGAGAGAAGACTGGCTTTCACGTGCAGTTCCCAGGCAAGGGGTTTTTCTTCATACAGATGCAGGCATCGAAGCAGAAGACCGGGTATGACATGGCTTTCATCTGTATTTTCAGAGCTCAAAGAGTATGCGGGAAAGGCGGCTGAGTCCAGGATCGGGGAGATATACTTTTCACGGATCAGACTGTCTTCGTATCCATACAAAAAACGGGGATGAAAAATGACGGATAAAGTGGAGGCCTCTCCGCTGATTATCGTACCCATATGCAGACAGTTGGAATTGATAAAAAGACCTTCCCCCTCCTTCATATCATAAATTGTCTCATTGACCTGATACCGCATAGCGCCGGAGAGGACAAGCATCAGTTCTGATTCGGGATGCCAATGACAGACAAAGTAAGAAGGTGCGGCGTTTCCCTCCGCTTGAAAATCTATACAGCGCACATCCACGGGAAATGCATAATTTCCGTGTGATATTTGTTCCTTTAAATTTTTATCCACTGATACAACAGATGATTTCATAGAAAACACCCCCTGAACTAAAATATGATGATATTGTTATAAAATCTGCTGAAATTCTGATAGAAAATACTGCTTTATGTCATTATACTAGAGTCCGGAAACAAGTACAAGAGAAATCAAAAGGCCCGCATTGTGCGCGCTCTGTAAAGGTTCAGGAGGGAATAAGAATGGAAAGAAAAAGTAAAAGAGGGATCATGGCATTTATTGGAATTGTTATGACAGCAGTCAGCGTGGCTTTTTTCCGCTACGCCAATTTTGGTGTTGACCCATACAGTGTACTGCTGACCGGAATAGCGCAGACTTTTCATACCAGTTTTGCTGTGGTGGCCAATGTTATGTGTGCCGTGCTTCTTGTGTTTGCATGGAAGCTGAAAAAAAGTCTGGTAGGTTTGTCTACACTTATGAATCTGCTTCTGTATGGCGCAATGACAGATGCGGTGTTATCAGCACTTAGAAGCATTTGTGAAGCGCCTTCGCTGGGTGTCAGGATCATATGTCTTGTAGGCGCAATCTTCCTGATGTCATTTTCAGGAGCCATGTACTACACTGCAGACCTGGGAGTATCTACTTATGACGCCATTGCCCTGATCATGGATGACAGAAAGATTGGAAAATTCAAATACTGCAGGATCGCTGTTGACCTCACCTGCCTGATCGCAGGAACCCTGGCGGGAGGAGAGCTTGGAATCGCAACAGTTATCATTGCCCTTACGACGGGACCGCTTATCCAGTATTTCCGCACCAATTTGACAGAACCAATCCTGGAAGGCCGCAAAATTCCCGCTTTTCTTTCTTGAAACCTGACAATTCCTGTGCTATTATTAAAACCAGTGATTTATGATAGTTACAATCAGGAGGTATGAACCGTGCAGAAATACGGAGTGAACGAACTTCGGAAAATGTTTTTGGAGTTCTTTGAAGGAAAAGGCCATCTGGCTATGAAGAGTTTTTCTCTTGTTCCCCATAATGATAAGAGTTTATTGTTGATCAATTCCGGTATGGCGCCGCTGAAGCCATACTTTACAGGCGCTGAGGTGCCGCCCAGAAAAAGGGTGACCACCTGTCAGAAATGTATCCGTACCGGTGATATTGAAAATGTAGGCAAGACTGCCCGCCACGGCACATTTTTTGAGATGCTGGGCAATTTCTCCTTTGGAGATTATTTTAAGAAGGAGGCGATCCGCTGGTCCTGGGAATTTTTGACCGAGGTGGTAGGCCTTGACGCGGACCGTCTGTATCCTTCCGTCTATCTTGACGATGACGAGGCCTTTGATATCTGGAATAAAGAGATCGGAATTCCGGCAGAGCGTATTTTCCGTTTTGGAAAAGAGGACAACTTCTGGGAGCACGGCGCAGGGCCCTGCGGACCATGTTCCGAGATTTACTACGACAGAGGCGAGCGCTATGGATGCGGGGAACCCGGCTGTACTGTGGGCTGTGAGTGTGACCGCTACATGGAAGTGTGGAACAACGTATTCACCCAGTTTGAAAATGACGGGGAAGGCCACTACGAAGAACTGCAGCAGAAGAACATTGACACAGGAATGGGCCTGGAGCGTCTGGCTGTTGCCGTGCAGGATGTGGACTCTATCTTTGATATTGACACCATCTGCGCCCTCAGAAACAAAGTCTGTGAGCTGACCGGCACAGAGTATAAAAAGGACGAAAATGTGGATGTTTCCATCCGTCTGATCACAGACCACATCCGTTCCGCTACCTTTATGATCTCCGACGGCATTATGCCCACCAACGAAGGCAGGGGATATGTGCTGCGCCGTCTGATCCGCCGCGCTGCCCGCCACGGACGTCTTCTGGGTGTAAAAGGCAATTTCCTGGCTGCGCTGAGCAGTACAGTCATTGAAGGATCCAAGGACGGTTATCCGGAGCTGGATGAGAAGAAGGACTTCATCTTTAATGTTCTGACTAAAGAAGAGGAACAGTTCAGCAAAACCATTGACCAGGGTCTGCATATTCTGGAAGAGATGGAAGCAGAGATGAAAGCAGCGGGAAGTACACAGCTTTCCGGTGAGAACGCGTTTAAGTTATATGATACCTATGGATTCCCTCTGGATCTGACAAAGGAGATCCTGGAAGAAAAAGGGATCACTATTGATGAGGCCGGTTTCAAAACAGCCATGGAAGAACAGAGGGAAAAGGCCAGAAAGGCCCGCGAAGTGACCAATTATATGGGAGCTGATGCTACCGTATATGATGAAATAGACCCGAAAGTCACAACTGAGTTTGTGGGATATGACAATCTGTCCCATCAGTCCAAGATCACAGTTCTCACCACAGATACAGAGATCGTGGAGGCACTGACAGAGGACGAGAAGGGAACCGTATTTGTGGAGGAGACTCCGTTCTACGCTACCATGGGCGGACAGGAAGGCGATAAAGGCGTGATCGAGCTGGGAGATGCCCGGTTCGTTGTAGAGGACACCATTAAGCTGCGCGGCGGCAAGGTGGGCCATGTGGGAAGACTGACAAAAGGTATGTTAAAGACAGGCGATGTGGTGACTTTAAAGGTCAGCGCAAAAGACCGTGCGGATACCTGTAAGAACCACAGTGCCACCCATCTTCTGCAGAAAGCCCTGAAAACGGTTCTGGGTTCCCATGTAGAGCAGAAGGGTTCTCTTGTGACACCGGACAGGCTGCGCTTTGACTTTGCCCATTTCCAGGCTATGACCCAGGAGGAATTGGCTCAGGTGGAGGCAATGGTCAATGAGGAGATCCAGGCAGCACTTCCCGTTGTGACAGAGGTTATGAGCATTGAAGACGCCAAGAAAACAGGGGCCATGGCTCTTTTTGGGGAAAAGTACGGAGATAGTGTGCGCGTGGTTTCCATGGGAGATTTCTCCAAGGAACTGTGCGGCGGTACCCATGTATCCAATACAGGTGTGATCACAACCTTTAAGATCGTTTCTGAGGCGGGCATCGCAGCCGGTGTGCGCCGTATCGAGGCACTGACCGGTGACGGTGTGTTCGATTACTATAAAGAAATGGAACAGAAACTGGCTCAGATCGCAGCACTTTTGAAAACCACCCCGGCGGAGGCAGTGGACAAGATCGCTCATCTGCAGGCAGAGGTGAAGGAACTCCACGGTGAAAATGAGTCCTTGAAAGCAAAACTGGCACAGGAGGCAGTGGGCGATGTGATGAACCAGGTAAAAGAGGTGAAAGGCACAAAGCTGCTGGCTGTATCCGTGGCAGATGTGGATATGAACGGACTGCGTGATCTGGGTGACCAGTTAAAAGAAAAATTGGGTGAAGGCGTGGTTGTCCTGGCCAGTGTAAACGGCGGTAAAGTAAATCTGCTGGCAATGGTGACAGACAGTGCTATGAAAGCCGGTGCACATGCAGGCAACCTGGTAAAAGGTATGGCTGCGGTTGTAGGCGGAGGCGGCGGCGGACGTCCAAATATGGCTCAGGCCGGCGGGAAGAATCCGGAAAAAGTGCCAGAAGCCCTGGAAAAAGCAGCAGAACTGCTGGAAGGCCAGTTAAAATAATTGATGTGTTTAAAAATCTATTATAATTTTATTTTGAGCAGTTAAGAAATACGAAAGCGTCAGAATTCTTTGGAAAATAAAGAGTTCTGGCGCTTTTTTTGATTTTGCTCAAATGTTTTGGTAAGGTGCAGGTCTTTTAGCGGAAGGCAGAGAGAACCCATTCAGGAAAAGAGTCTGTCGAATAAATTATCCTGCTCGGGCAGATGTATGGAAAATCCCACAGCTATTTTGCTATCTGTGGCCTTAATGACTTTTTGGGCACCGTCCGCGCCGAAAGCGCCGCACAGTTCCAGGCATTTATAGCCGCGTAACTTCAGCTCCACAGCCAATTTGCAGGCTTCCTCAAGACTTGACACTCCGAAGAATGAAGTATCATTATGGGGATTTTGAAAGAAAGCTTTTTCGCTTTCAGGGGTGTATCCTTCACCCATTACGATAGATGCAAACTTTACAATTTTCATAATTATTATACCTCCTCTAATTAGTATATACGTATATACGAAAAATGCAATGGCAAATAGTGATAAATTTGTATATACGAATTTATGCAGAATCACAGTTTCAAAAAAGTAAGGAAAAATCTATTTACAAGATGCTTGTCGTCGAATATAATGCTCATATAGACATATATACGTATATACAAATATGTGAGGTGAGGATTTATTGTGGAAAAGGTATTGGGGTGGAAATATAGATATTTTGGAAAAGGGGACTGGGAAGCATTTTTCGGATTGTTTGGGGATGTGTTCTCAAAAATAGCAGCAATAGTTGGTGTGCTTTATCTTACTGAGGGATTTCCTGCTGAGATCGTGATGGGGAAGATTTTGCCTGGAATCGCAGTTGGGTCCATTTCGGGGTGTTTGATCTATTTTGGGGAAGCATATTTTCTGGGGAAAAAAGAAGGGCGCACAGATGTGACGGCACTGCCGTTTGGAGTAAGCTCCACACAGGTATTTGCCTGGCTGTTCCTTATTTTGGTTCCCATATACAGGAAAACAGGGGATGCTGTTATGGCATGGCAGATTGCACTGGCGGCGTGTTTCTTAGGAGGTATCATTGAGGTACTGGGAGGATTTGTGAGCCGTTATCTGGTGAGATACATACCGAACTCCGCGCTGATGGGGAATATGGCAGCCGGAGCACTTGTATGGCTTTCCTTCAATGGATTCGTCACTGTATTCCAGGCGCCTGTTATCAGTGTGCTGCCGCTGTTCCTGCTGATTTTGGCATTCAGGGTAAAACGTCCTTTTGTAAAAGGAATCCCGAATACACTTGTGATCCTGGTATTGGGAGGGGTGCTGGCCTGGATAACCGGTTACTGCAGTACACAGAGTTTTCGGGAATCGCTGGATTTTGTGGGATTTTATCCGCCAAGTCTGACGGTTACGGATGTGTTTGAGGGGTTTGGGAAGATTGGACCGTATCTCTCCATCATCGTACCGCTTCAGATTGCCAATTTTATCTCCACCATGCAGGCAGTACAAAGCGCTGCCATGTCAGGAGACAGATATCCTGTGAAACGCAGCATGATACTGGATGGGATGACGACAATAGTTTCCTCTTTCACAGGAAGCCCTTTTCCAACATCCGTCTATTACGGACATCCGGGATGGAAGAAGATTGGGACCAGGAGCGGATATACGCTCTGTATGGCAGTGATGTATCTCACTTGCTTTTTCGGGATACCGCTCATGATATTGGAAATCGTACCCTATGAAGTGATCATCATACTTCTTGTATTCGTAGGTCTCACCGTGGCATCAGAGGTTGTGGACAACTTGGAGAAGGAGTACAGCAGTGTGATATTTGTATCGCTGTTTCCTATACTAGCCCAGTATATCTGCAATCTTATCAATGATGTCCTGTCTGTGGCAGGCACCAGTGTGGCCGAGATTGGACTTGAAAAGTTCGGTGATGCCGGAGTCGCTGTCTATGCATTTCAGGTGTTGTCTTACGGCGCATTTGCTTCCAGCCTGCTCTATGCGGCCTGGATGGCATATATTTACCGGAGAAGATTCAAGGCGGCAGGGTTCACGGCAATTCTGCTGGCAGTTCTGTCAGCGATGGGCTTTATACACTGTGAACAGATGAGCTGGCTGCCGCGTACAGGGGTCATGTTCTCTGTGATTTATCTTGCGGTGGGAGCCGGGTGCTTTTTTGCAGAGCACAGGGAGAAGAAAAAATTGTTTGAAAAGATTCAAATTTAAATGGAATGTAACCGGCCTTTTGCAAGGGGACGCCCGGATAAAGGCTGTTGCAGATAAAGGCAGGAACCGGAAGGTTCTTGTGATAATATAAAAGAATGTACAAGGAAAAGGAGAAGGTACTATGGCAATACCACAGATTCAATTTGATGAAAAACCCATTGAATTAAAAAAGATTTATGACAATACGGAAAAAATGGGGTATGTAAAAGAAGGTCTTCCCTGCAAGAAGACGGACAGAGTGTACGGAAAGCTGATGTTTGGGGAGACACCAAAAGAGAGGCCGCTTACTTACGCATCTTATGTTATGTCCGTGGACGGGAAGATTGCCTTTGAAGACAATGAAGTGGGACCCATGATTGCAAAGACCAATATGCTGGATAAAGACGGCGCAACTGCTGATTTCTGGGTCCTCAATCTTCTGAGAGCCAACTGTGACGGAATCATTATCGGCAGCGGCACACTGATCAAAGAGCCGGAATATTCGGGCAGTGCCTATGACCCGGATCTGCTGCAGGCCAGAACTGAAAATGGAAGGCCCCTGGCCCCCTGGACGGTTATTGTGACTACATCCGGCAGGAAAATACCCTTTGGAAATCCTGTTTTTGGACAGGAAGAGGTTCCGGTGGTGATCGCAACTTCCCCCAATGGGTTCGAGAACCTGAAAAAGGAGATCAACAAACCTTATTATAAGCTTCCAACAGCAGACAGTGAGGCTGACAGAAAAGAAATCCGCTGTTTGACAGAAGAAAATCTGGGTAAGATTGCAGTTTTGGTGACAGGAGAAGGTTCTGACACAGATACTACAGAGATCATGAAAGTGCTGAGAGCCATGGGAATGGAAAAGGTATTGGTGGAATCTCCAACATACTGTCACCACATGATGCGTGAAGGGGTTCTGGATGAAATATTTATCAATACTTCCTGTGTGTTTGTAGGCGGACAGGCTACAGGAATCGGCACATCCAGCCAGTCCTTCCCGTCTACCAGCCACCCACACAGTGAAATTGTGACTATGCATATACACAGTCCCCATTTCTTCTATACAAGATACAGGATGATTTACCCTGCAACAGAAAAATAAAAACACCCGAATGGGAAATACAGAAAGGATACGATAGTATGAATTTGAAAACAAGAAGAATGAGCCACATATTTAAAGAGGATGGAAAAGCGCTGATCGTTGCCATGGACCACGGTACTTTTAACGGTGCATCAGCCGGTTTGGAACATCCCGGTGAGACTTTGAGCCAGATTGCAGAGGGTGGGGCAGACGCGGTGTTGTGCAACTTTGGAGTTGCCAGAAAGTTTGCGAAAGAGCTGGCACCGCTGGGATATATAGCCAGACTGGACCTGCCTCCCACTTATATGGGACAGGGGCATGACAGCCGACTTGTATTTGATGCGGAATATGCCCTGCGTATGGGAGCAGACGCGGTTATGGTAAATGTGGGACAGGGTATAGGTGTGGAGGAACCGACATATCCGCATCTGGCCGAGGCTATTGCTTACTGTGACAGCATAGGAATGCCGGTATGTTCTGAGCCGGTACCGGGCGGATTCGATGCAGGAAAAGAGTTCAAGACTCTGGATAATATTGCGAGAGGCGCAAGGATCGCCTGCGAGATAGGATGCGACTTCATGAAAGTGGGATATGCACCGGGATTTGAAAGAGTCGTGGATGAGACATTCGTGCCTCTGGTTGTTCTGGGCGGCGCGAAGACAGATGACGAAAAAGAGTTCCTGGCATCCATAAAGGCAGCTATGGATGCAGGTGCAAGCGGTGTGGCGATTGGAAGGAATGTCTGGGGCGGAGGCAATACGGTGCGCATGACCAGAGCACTTTCTGCCATTATCCACAGAAATGTGTCAGTAGAGGAAGCTTATGAAATTTTAAGAGGATAAAAAGCAGGAGGAGAAGAATATGAGAGCAGCAATTATGCCGGAACCTGGCAAAATAGAGATGATAGATGTGACACTGCCCGAAATGCAGGAGGATGAGGTGCTTATAGACGTCAAGGCAGTGGGCATCTGTACCTTTGAACAGGGATATTATTATGGCAAATCCCAGGGATTTCCCTTTGCAGGCGGCCATGAAATCTGCGGCGTTGTGGAAAAAGCAGGGAGCAAAGTAGCGCAGAAGCTGAAACCCGGTGACAAAGTGATCGTCCTCAGTCTGACGCGCTGCGGTGAGTGCTATTACTGCAGAAAGGGATATGACAACCAGTGTGAAAATGCAAAAGATGTACAGAAAATTCCTGGCGTGGACGGACCCGGCGGATTTGCGGACAAATTCATTGCCAAGGGATATGAAGTGTTTAAAATCGACGAGAGCGTACCATTTGAGCGGGGAATTCTGGCAGAACCTCTGGCCTGTGTGACACACAGCATGAATATGTCTGGAATCGGAAGCGGAGATTATGCGCTGATCTGCGGCGCCGGTGCCATGGGGGTGATCCATATCCTTCTGGCAAAGCTCAGGGGTGCAAAGGTGATCGTAAGCGAACCGTCTGAGGAGAGAAGAAAGAAAGCTCTGGAGTTTGGTGCCGATCATGTGGTCAATCCTCTGGAACAAGATCTTCAAAAAACAGTTGAGGAGATCACAGACGGCAGAGGTGTGGAGAAGGCTTTTTTCACGGCAGGGGGAAAAGCGGCAATCGAGGGAGCTATCCAGGCACTGGCCATCCGCGGCACTCTGGTCATCTACGGAGGTACAGGCCCCAACGATTCCTTTACCGTTAATCCGAAATGGTTCCATTATAAGGAGATTACGATCACAGGTGTGACCAAGCATACAAAAGAGACTATCCGTGTTGCCGCAGAGCTTTTGAGCTTAAAAGAACTGCCTCTGGACCGCCTGATTACATCCAGATTCCCCTTTGAAAAGATTGAGGACGCCCTCATTGAGGCGAGACAGGTTTCGTCTTACCGTCCCGTTGTGCTCATGGACTGAGAGGCTCCGTCAGGACCGTATAGATCAGGATGAATGTTTCAGGAAAGGAAAATGTAGTATGGAAGGGTATTTAATAGGGTTTGATATCGGGACACTGAGCTCCAAGGCAGTGCTCACAGACCTTCAGGGAAATGTAGTAGAGAAATTTCAGAGAGAACATGATATCCAGGTGAAATATCCCGGCTGGCAGGAAGAGAGCATGGAAATGTGGTGGGAGGAATTCTGCCAGGCGGTATCCTGTTTTCTTGAAAAAGAGAATGTGTCCGCAGAGCAGATCCGGGCTGTGGGAGTCACCGGACTGATCCCTGCATTGTGTGCTGTGGACAGGGAGGGGAATGCTGTCCGCAGTGCCATGCTGCACACAGATGTCAGGGCAGAGCATGAGCTCCAGGAGATACAGGAGAAGCTGAGCCCTGCAGTCACACACGGGCACATGCTGCCCAAGATCCTTTGGGTAAAAGCACATGAGCCGGAGAATTTCAAAAAGATCAGCAAAGTATTTGTGCCCCATGGATATATCGGATACAGACTCACCGGAGACAGTACCATGGATTATGATGCAGCTTCCATGGTGGGGGGAATGTTCGATGAGGAGAAGCTGGCGTGGAATGAGGAGGCGGCCCGGGTATTCGGTCTTCCGGCAGATATCTTTCCGCAGTTAAAGCCGGCAAACGCTGTGATCGGCTGTGTGTCCCAGTCTGCGGCAGAGGAGACAGGACTTTCCGTCAATACACAGGTCATTGCCGGAGTAGGGGATACCTTTGCCTCTATGCTGGGGGGCGGAGCCTACAATGCGGGACATTTTATGATATATCTGGGAACCTCAGGGACTTCCATGTATGCAGAGAACTCTCCGGAAGAATATGTAGATGTTCCTCATTATGGAGAGAAGAAAGGGCATTTTGCAGGACGGATTTTTTCCTTTGGGGAGAGTATCCTGCATCTGAGAAAGAATCTGAGATATGAGGACTGGGAGGAACTGAATTCCCATTTGGATGAGATTGAGCCGGGAACGGACGGGCTTTGGTATTTCCCACATTACAAACTGCAGACAGAGGCATCCTTTTTCGGACCGGATGCAGAGTTCATGCTGGGATACCGGGGATGCCATACACAGTATCATCTGTATCACGCCATGCTGGAGGGAATCGCCTATAATGCCTGTTCCAATATCAGGAATTTTAACCTGCCCGTAAAACAGATCAATATTTTCGGAGGCGGGGCAAATTCCAGAGAAATCTGTCAGATGTTTGCAGATGTCATCGGAAGAGAACTGCACTATAATCCAAAGAGTTCCACCGCTTTAGGCGCCGCATTTTTGGCAGGATACGGAAGCGGGGCAGTGAAGAGTTACAGCGAACTGACAGAGACATGGTTCGGCGACAGCCAGGTGATAAAACCAGATGAGGAGAGAACCAGAAGATACCGGAAATTATATGAAAAATATCAGGAGCTTCGGGAAACCCTGGTGAAGCTGGATGCCGAAACAGAGGCACTTTAAAACCACAGACAGGAGGAGTAAGAGAATGAGTTTGGATAAGATTCCGTTTCAGGCGGAAGAGATTCAGATCAGACAGATTTTCAGGAGCGGGGAACTGGACAGCTATTCGCATACCCCAGTGCCTTCAGAGAAGATTAGAACTGTGTATGGCAGTGAACTGACATTCCCGGAACCGCTTGAGGACAGACCGTATATTTTTTCTTCATTCGTCACATCCATTGACGGGAAACTGGCATATGCGGATAAGCCCAGTGCATTCTATGTTGCGGGAAAAAATATGATGGCCGGGGGCGGAAAGGATACGGATTTCTGGATATTGAATGCCCTGAGAGGCACCTGCGATGCAGCCATTATCGGGGGCAATTCTATGAAGACGGACGCGGATTATGCCATGTACTGCATGGATGATGAGATTGAGAGTGCCAGGAGTGCGGCAGGGCTGCCAAAGATACCTCTGAATATTGTCATGACTTTGGATGCGCGTGATGTGCCCCTGGACCATGCCCTGCTAAAAAGCAGAGAGATTCCTTGTATGATGGTGACCTCACCAAACGGGCTGGCCTATATAAAAGAGAATTTTAAGGGAGAATATCTGGTGGCAGTACAGGAAGACGGAGAGAAAGTTCTGAAGGAAAAAATGTCAAAAGCGGGCAGCGGAGTGCTTCCCATCCTTGTGACAGGGGAAGGCAGTTTTCCGGATTCTCCGGTAACGATGCAGATATTAAAGAGAATCGGGATCGACAGGCTGCTGATTGAATCCCCGGGGTACGGCCATTTTCTTGTGAAAAAGAGGCTGATGGACGAATTTTTCCTGAATCTTTCCGCGGTCTATATCGGCGGCGGGGATACTATGACTCTGGGAAAGGCAGATAAAGGATTTTCAGCGGAATCACATCCGCATGCAAAGATACTGTCCATCCATATGTATAATGAATATTTTGCGTACTTCCGTTACCGCTTCCATTATGATTTTATGGATTGAGAACAGTGGGACAGCTAAATTAGCCTGCAAATAAAAAGTCAAGGCTAAATTGAAGAACATTGAAAATTTTATACAGGTTGAAAATTAGGTATCAAAATAAGACCACCACACCAGTGCTGGTCTGAGAATTATAATGATGATTAGGATTCTGGAAGAGATGAAAGATATTCTTTCACTCGTCCGTAATAGATTCTTAGAAACTTGTTGGCACCTGCAGTCATATAGACATAATAAGGCTTGCCTTGTGCCCGTTTCTTATCTATGAACTGATACACAGGATCATCCTGTGGGTGTGTTTTTATTAAGACATCCATTACCTGAAATAAAGTCTTTCTAAGATCAGATGAGCCTCGTTTTGAAGTTGGAACACTTTTTTGTTCATAACTTCCCGATTCATTAACACCGGGATCTACACCGGCAAAAGCAGTAATAGCACCTTTATGGGTAAAACGGGAAACATCACCAATCTCAGCCATCAATTGAGGACCAAGCGAAGCACCAACCCCTTTCATCGCCATAACAATAGGATACTCTGGGAGTTTGGATGCAGTTTCATTCATAAGTGTGCGTAGTGATTCAACGGTTGTAGAAGCACTGTTAAGCTGGTTTACAGCCTGCTTGATAATAAGCTTTGTAATGTCATCCTTAGGAAGTACAGGAACAAGTTCCTTTGCTTTTCCATAGATTTCCTCAGCTTTGGATTGGCTGAAGTTGTACTTCTTACGTTTGCACCAGTTTTGATAATGGTCGATAAAGGCATTCAGAGACATTTTACGGACACAGTCCACATGCCAGTATGTAGATGCAAAATCAACCCATTTCTGGCTGCCGTCACTGCGTGCAGGACTGTCAAAGTAAGTATTAACACCAGGATAGGTTTGGTCAAGGATGCCGATAAGATTATTTTTCATAGCCGTCTTGTGCTTCATGTAAAAGCCGAACTGACGGTTCATGGTTTTGAGCTGATTGCGTAATTCATCCATAACATTATACTGTTTAAGATTTTGCCATTTGTCAAGAGCATATCGGGCAATCTTAACAGCATCCGCTTTATCAGATTTCACTTTACGAAGAGAATCATTATCAAAGTCTTTGATAAGTTTTGGGTTAATGGCACTGACGAAAAGATTTGCCTTTGAAAGCTGATGGGCGAGGACTTCATAATAACGTCCTGTGTGCTCCATCACGATTCGGGACTCCCCTTCAACAGAGTTGATGAGTTCTACAAGTGAATGGATATCACTGGCTGTGTGTTTGATTTCGAAAGGTGCGGAAACAATTTCACCGAAAGGTCGCATGATAGCAACCATACTCTTACCTTTTGAAACATCGATACCTACTGCGTTCATAAATTGTCACTCCTTAAGATTATTGCAATGGATAAATACCAGTTTTACTCATTGCCTATTCAATCTACTGTGGTGTGACGCGAATGCACCTATGGCGATTCAACCTGCATAAAACGAACGCTGCGAATGAGGAGCTGGTTATCAGTCTAATTTACGGACGCGAAGTCCAAGATTGGAAGACGATATACCGATTGCTCCATCATTATACAGCTTAAGCAACAAGATGGATAATTCCTTACTGGCTGTAAGGGATATTAACCATAAACATATTGTAGTAGAATAGGAGAAGGAGAACAAGATGTCTGGGGAAAACAAAGGAGTGAAGATTCCATGGTTTAAGAGCGGTGATATTGATGCCACCATCGGAGTTTTCTTTGACGGATTTACAAAAATACTGGTGGGTGTCAGTATCCTGAGCGGTGTTATGGCAATGCCGAACGATATTATTTTTGGGAAAATTGTATCTTCTATTGGATTTACCGCATTTTTGCTTCTGGCTTTTAACACATTTTACGCCAGATACCTGGGGAAAAAGACGGGAAATCAGAACATTACCGCACTTCCGGGAGGAATCAGTGCAGGAACATTTTTTGTGTGGCTGTATGCGATCATCATGCCCACTTATTTTGCCACCGGGGATGCGATCTATGCCTGGAAGGTGGCGGTCAATGTCAATGTGATTTACTCGCTGGTCATTCTGGCATTTGCTTTTATTATCAAGTTTGTTATGAAACATGTACCAAGCCAGGCCATGCTGGGCGGCCTGGTGGGAGGGTCTATGGCCTTCCTGCTGATGGCATCCATGGGCGACGGATTTGCCCATCCGATAGTCATTATTCCAACCTTATTTATTCTTCTGTTTTTTAACTTTGGAAAGATCAAACCTAAAATGTTCTCACCGGCATTCATTGCGGTGGGGATCGGAACCCTTATCGCCTGGGCGACAGGTGTCATGAACCCAGCTGAATTCACGGGGGCATTTAAGACAGTGGGATTCTATGTGCCGTTGCCGCAGATCGGTCTTTTGGGCGGGGAAGCTTTCCAGGGGGCATTGGGATTTCTTCCGCTGGTACTGGCATTTGCATTTTCCGATGTGACGGCACTGCTTCAGGCCATTGAACAGGCGGAGCAGAGCGATGAGCATTATGACAAAAAAATCTGTCTGCTGGGAACAGGGTGCAGCAACCTGATCGGCTCCCTTTTTGGAAATCCATTTCCTATGAACTGTTACTGGGGACATCCGGCCTGGAAAAAGGCAAAAGCGGGAACTTCCTTTGCAATTTTCACAGGAGGCATTTATCTGATCCTTTGCCTGACAGGGCTGGTAGCCATCGCCACATCTGTCATACCTGCCAGTGCAACGCTGGTATTGCTGATCTTTGTGGCTATGACCACAGGTGCGCAGGCCTTTGAGGTGGTGGATAAGAAATATTATCCTGCTATGATATTGGCAACAGCCATTCCTATCTTCGAGCTTTTGTACGGCAAGATTGAGAATGGAGTCTCCGCGGCGACGAATGCCATCGGCGAGGCGCTGAGCGCGGGGGGGATCGGCTTTGATGTCAGTACAGTGACAGTGGACGCAGGGCATCTTGCAGGTGCCGGGGTGGCCGGCGGATTCTATGATCTGTCAAAAGGTTCCATGCTCATTGCTATCATTTTTTCCAGTATCCTGATCTTTATCATAGACCATAAGTGGAAAAATGCAGCGGTGGCCTTTGTGATAGCGGCAGCATGCGCATTTATCGGATTGATTCATGCGCCAAGTGTTGAATTTGCCGCTTCACCGGTGTATGCTGGAACATATCTCTTATTTGCAGTGATATTTGCAGTTATTGCAATGGCTGGAAGGAATAAGGAAAGCCTTCAGCCCTGTGCAGAAGAAAAGGAGGAATCGTGATGAAGACATTGGTACTGTACGGCTCACCAAAGAGTGACAGCCACACAAAACATCTTCTGGATGTGATGCTTATGGAACTGGAAGGGGAAGTGAAGGTGGTAGACTGCTATCACGCCAATATTTCACCCTGCAGGGATTGTAAATATTGTTTTAAGAAAAAGGGATGTTCTATCAAGGATGATATGACAAAACTGTATGACTATATTGACATCTGTGATGCCGTGGTCATCGCTACGCCTATGCACTTTGGAATCATTTCAGCGCCTATGTATACTCTATTTACAAGACTGCAGTCCTACTGGTCAAATCGCCATATTAGAAAGAATGACGGCGATAAACCAAAAGATAAGTATGGTGCCCTTTTGGTGACCACAGGCGGAAAATGGGTCAACATGGAACTGTTGATGGACGGTGTCGTGGACTTTGCTTTTGACCATATGGAGGCAGAGTGTATCGGTACTGTTTATGCGAAACAGACAGACCAGTATCCAGTCCGTGAAAACGAGAAGGCAAAAGAGAAGGCACGTTATCTGGCAAGACGATTAAATGAACTCTGTAGGTAATAGTAACTCAAAAAAACGAGGCCCATTATGGGCCTTGTTATATTTGTGCAAAAATACACTTTGGGATGAGCACAAAATCCAATGAATTGCATATTAATGCCGGTTAACGTGAGGTAATAGTCGGTGAATGACAGCTTTTTGAGAGGTGCTTTATAAAATAATACATATGATTGTCTATACATATTTAGAAATTTTATGTTATACTACTTATAAAACACAGTAGAATTAATTTAACAGGGATTGTTTTTTAGCGGAGGTAGGAATGATGAATCAAGATGAATTTAAGAGGGCACCGGCATATCTTCAGATCAGGGAGTCCATTTATAATAAAATAATAAGCGGAGAGTATAAGGCAGGGCAGAAGCTTCCGGCGGAGGATAAAATGGCAGAGCAGTTTGGGGTCAGCCGTATGACTGTAAATAAAGCTCTTATGGAACTGGTAAACCGGGAATATCTCACCAGGATACAGGGAAGTGGCACATTTGTCAGCAAGATGCGCAAGGAGGGCAGTAAGTCAGCAAAAATGAGTTTTAATGATTCGCTGACCCAGAAAGGCTTCCAGGTGGAGACTATAGTTTTGGAGAAAAAAATGATTCCCGCGGGCCGGGAGGCAGCCGAGTCACTCAATATTCCTCTCACTTCCAGCATCATGTATTTAAAAAGACTGCGCAAAGTACATAATGAACCAATTGTGCTTCAAGAGGCATATCTGACCAGTTCTGTGAGCGGGATACTGATGGATATAGATTTTACCACACAGTCTCTCTATGCCAGCTTGAAAAAATACTGTGATACGGATATCGTGCGTGCAAAGGATATGGTAGAGGCAAAGGGAGCGGGGAAGGAAATCTGTGAACTTTTGGAGGTAGAGGAGAATTATCCTGTTCTTTGTACCAGAAGAATTGCCTATGCGGCAGGAGATATGCCAGTTGAACTATCTTTCAGCGTCTACCGCAGTGACCAGTATGTGCTGGAGGTAGAGTACAGATAGAAAGCGTTGTAGAGGCGTGCCATAGATGGTAAAGAAAAAAATAAGAGCAGCTAAACTTCTGCTAGCCAGTTAAAATAAAATTTAAATAAAATATTTTAAAGAAAATAAGCCAAAATAGTTGACGTACGGCAAAAATCTGCTATAATATTTGATGTGCAGTAAAAATACCCAGACAGTTGTATTATGCACAATCTACAACTGGAGGGAGGTTAGGTGTGAGACTATGTCAAATGTAATCGTAAAAGAAAACGAAACTTTGGATAGCGCTTTACGTCGTTTCAAGCGTAGCTGTGCAAAAGCAGGCATTCAGCAGGAAATCCGTAAAAGAGAGCATTACGAGAAACCAAGCGTTCGTCGTAAGAAAAAATCTGAAGCAGCTAGAAAACGTAAATATAATTAATGTGCAGTAAAAGCCTCTGGACAATGCCAGGGGCTTTTTTACGACTCTGCAGAAAATGAAACGCAAAGAGAGGATGGTGAGAAGATGAAAAAGATCATTGACCTGGTGTCCAGCCGGATCTTTGTATTTGCCCTGGCTGTGCTGCTGCAGCTTGTATGGCTGGTGGCATTGGCGTGGGGAATGAGGAATATCTCCGCTACTGTGGGATGGATCATGAATATCCTGAGTCTGTTCCTGGTGCTGTGGCTGGTCAATAAGAAGATCAACCCTTCTTACAAGCTTGCCTGGACCATTCTGATCCTTGTCATTCCCGTCTTTGGCGCTATTGTGTACCTGCTGTTTGGTGAATCCCGCGTTGCTAAGAAAATGACAAGGGAATCTGAGGCTGTACTCAATGAGATCGGCAATTATTTCAAGGAAGATCCCGGAACAAGGGCAGAGCTTCAGGATATGGACCTGGGAGTTTCTATCCAGTCAGCCTATATCAGGGATTATGCAGGTTTTCCTCTTCATAAGAATACGACCACCAAGTATTACCCGGTGGGGGATACCATGTTTGTGGATATGCTGGAGGAGATCAAGAAAGCGGAGCATTTTATTTTCCTGGAATATTTTATTATACACGACGGAAGAATGTGGCGGGAAATCCTTCAGGTGTTGGAGGAAAAGGTAAAGGAAGGCGTGGATGTGCGCCTGATCTATGATGATATGGGGTGTGTGACCACCCTGCCGCACAGATATTATAAAGAACTGCAGAAAAAGGGCATCAAGTGCGCGGCTTTTAATCCGGTGCGGCCTGTGCTGAACATCATACTCAATAACCGGGACCACAGAAAGATTCTGGTGATCGACGGGCATACAGGGTTCACAGGGGGCATTAATCTGGCAGACGAATACATCAATGAGGATGTACGGTTTGGACACTGGAAGGATACCGGGGTTATGCTGCACGGTGAGGGCGTGTGGAATCTCACTGTGATGTTTCTGCAGATGTGGGCAGTTATCACACGCACAAGAAGCCACTTGCCGGCGTACGGACCCTATATCTATCATCCGGAGGAATTTGAGAATGACGGATTTGTACAGCCCTACGGGGACAGCCCTCTGGACAATGAGATCGTAGGTGAGAATGTTTACCTGAATATCATCAACCAGGCGAAACGATATGTATATATCTGCACACCGTATCTGATCATTGACAATGAGATGATGACAGCCCTGTGCCTTGCGTCTAAAAAGGGCGTGGATGTGCGCATTGTGACGCCGGGAATACCGGACAAGAAGATGGTGTTTCTTCTCACACAGTCTTACTATGAACAGCTTCTGGAGGCAGGAGTCAGGATCTTTCAGTATACGCCGGGATTTATTCATTCCAAATCTTTTGTCTGTGATGACGAGATCGCTTCTGTGGGGACTATTAATCTGGACTACAGGAGTCTGTATTTGCATTTTGAGTGTGCAGTTTGGATGTACCGGAGCAGAGCTGTTATGCAGGTGAAGGATGATATGGAGGACACTTTCCCGAAATGCAGGGAAATCTCTATGAAATTCTGCCGCAGCCGGAATATTTTTGTGCGCATGGCACAGAGTATCCTGAGACTCTTTGCCCCCATGCTTTAGGAAGGAAAGTATTTTTTCTTTACAAGCTGGGGGCTCCCATGATAGAATGGGCACATAAAACCGGAGTGGGTCTGAAAATTGATATCAGTAAGCTGTGCATCACAATGAATTTTCAGCTCCACTTTAGTAATGTAGACACATGTTACGAGATGCGCCAATGATATAAGGGGAGATGAAGTATGATTTGGACAAAGAGTATGTTGGGAATAGATCTCTACCATATCACCCAGTGGTTTTTAGCCTACAGTATTTTGGGATGGGTGGTGGAATCTATCTACATGTCAATCTGTAACAGGCGGCTTACCAACAGGGGTTTTGTGAGAGGGCCTTTCTGCCCTATTTACGGAGTGGGAGCCTTGTCTGTGTTTTTTCTGCTGAGGCCGTTTTGCCATAACCTTCTGCTGTTATATGTGCTGGGCTGTGTGTTTCCCACACTGCTGGAGTATGTGACAGCCAGGATCATGCAGGCATTGTTCGGTGAAGTGTGGTGGGATTATTCGGAGAAGCCTTTTAATTACAAAGGAATTCTCTGCCTGGAGAGCACTATTGCCTGGGGATTCTACACATTGGGCTTGTTTCTGTTTCTGCACGAAGGTGTGGAGCGCTTTGTGGACAGTTACCCGTTCAGCGTGGGATACCGGGCTGGATCACTGATGATCGCGCTGTTTACAGCAGATTTTTTACATACCTTATACGAAAAGAAAAAAGACAGTCTGCCTGCCTCTTTGGGAGAGGTGAGAGAGGGGATACGCGCCCTGATCTATGGCAGATCTTAATGATGAGGGACGCCTGGAGGGCGTTCCTTTTTAGATTTTGCGGAGCATACTCCCAATCAGCCAGCGTGGTAAGGCTCATATGTTATCATAAGACAAGAAATTAAATGCAGCAGAAACAGGATATTGTGCAACAAAAGGGGCTTTTTTTGACACAGCTCTATATAAAAAATAATATTTTGCTGTTAAGGAAAGGGGAATCGTAAAATGAGAATTAGTCAAACAGGAAAAAGAGCTGCTGTATTAGGAATCCTGGTATTCTTATGTACCTTGATCTTATCTGCCTGCGGTCAAAACCAGAACGGGTATGTGCCGGCAGGAGAAGAGAAGGAAGGGGAAGAGAATACTATTACCGGAAAGATCATAGAAGTCCATGATCCGTCACTTCTTATGCTGCGTGAAGAAGATGCCAATGAAGGACTTATGGATACAGGGATGGATGGTGTCAAAATATATGATCAGGATAGACAGGAGGTAAAAGGGGACGCGTTGAAACCCGGAATGCGCATTCGATTATTGCTTCAGGAAGACAGTACGATCATGGAGCGTTATCCCCTGGGAATCACCGGTGTGCAGGAAATCCACATTCTGGGACAGGAGAATGATTATGTCGGTTTGTACCTGGATATCATAAAGGGAATTTACGGAAATGACACCGGACTAAACGACAATATGCGTATTATGGCCCTGGATCTGACGCAGGTTAAAAATCTTTCCGACAGTGAAAAAGAGGCAGTCAGATATCTGCTGGGGCCGCTTCTGGAAAACTGGCAGAAAGACAGTATCGGCAGTCCGGGTTCCGTAAAGTATCCAAACCCGGAGGTGATCCTTGCCACACAGGAAGACTTGAAGGAACAAGGGCTGTTGAGTGAAGACGGTTCCTATTTTACGGAGGGGATACTGATCAAAATAAGAACCGTAAAAGAGCGGAAAAACAGCTTTACTTTTTCGGCCAAAAAATGGCGTTCCGGCCTTGGAGCCAACGGATATGATAACTGCAAAGCCTCCTTTAAGGATGGAGTGGGAACATACGAGTTGAATTTCACCTGGATTTCATGACTGTATTCTATTTTTAACATTGGTGTAATACAATTCTATAAGAGTATTACTACGGGAGAGCGGTATGTTTCGGAAAGCATCTGTTTTTCTGGTCTTATTTTCCCTTATCATCAATATAGCCCTGCCGGTTACCGTGCATGCGGAAGGGGAGGATTTGATTACAGCACCTCATGGGGTTCTCATGGAGGCATCCACAGGAACCATAATCTACGAGAAGGACAAAGATACCAAGGTCTATCCGGCCAGTATTACGAAAATCATGACACTGGTGCTGATCTTTGATGAGATCGCAAAGGGCACCCTACATATGGAGGATGAAGTGACCACAAGTGCCTACGCTAAGTCCATGGGCGGTTCCCAGGTCTATCTGGAGGAAGGCGAGAAGCAGACAGTGGAGACCATGATTAAATGTATTGTCATTGCCTCCGGAAATGATGCCAGTGTGGCCATGGCGGAACACATAGCCGGAAGTGAGGCGGAGTTTGTCAAACGCATGAACGAGAGGGCAGCAGGGCTTAACATGACCGGCACCCACTTTGAGGATTGCTGCGGGCTGACAGAGTCCACCAACCACTACACAACGGCATATGATGTGGCACTCATGTCCAGGGAGCTGGTTACAAAATACCCCAAGGTTCTGGATTTCTCCTCTATCTGGATGGAGAATATTACCCACAACACAGCAAAGGGAAGCAGTGAATTTGGCCTAACCAACACAAACAAGCTTCTCCGCAGCTATGACGGCTGTGTGGGATTAAAAACCGGGAGCACCAGCCTGGCAAAATACTGTGTCTCTGAAGTGGCAAAGAGAAATGGGATCACACTGATCAGCGTGGTCATGACAGCGCCTGACTATAAGGTACGGTTCAAGGATGCGGCAGCTATGCTGAATCTGGGCTTTGGGGCCTGTAATCTTTATGTGGATGAAAACAAAGACAGCCTGCCAAAGGTTCCTGTGAAGGGGGCTGTTCAGGAAGATACCTCAGTGTCCTATGAGGGAGATTTTCGCTATCTGGATACAAAAGGAGAGGCTCTTGACAAGGTACAGAAGAAGATCAATCTGAAGAAAAGCGCACAGGCCCCTGTAAAGAAAGGGGGAAAAGCGGGGACGGCAGACTATTATCTCAACGGGAAAAAGATAGGCAGCGTGAACCTTTTATTTGACGAAAAAGTTGAGAAGGCCGTCTATATGGATTATGTAAAAAAGGTATTCAAAACTTTTTTCTAAAAAATAGAATTAGGGTATTGCAGGATAGAATTGTTTGCATTATAATAGCCCGGTAACAAAAAGACGGAGGGTGCCCGCTGGCACCTTCCTTTTTCGTGAAAATGACTTGATGGCGGAGAAGAGACGGTGCGGCGCTTTTCTGTCTGCCGGCGGACACATTGTTTACAGGGAGAATGAGGAGAGACATGCAGAAAGATATGACAGCCGGCAGCCCGGCAAAAGCGATCGTAGGTTTTACAATTCCGGTACTCATCGGAAATATTTTTCAGCAGTTTTACAGCATGGTGGACACTATCATCGTAGGAAAATTCGTTGGTACCAAAGCACTGGCAGCGGTGGGAAGTGTGGGTACTATTAACTTTTTGATCATAGGATTTATGCTGGGACTGACGGCAGGCTTTACTGTGCTGACTGCCCAGAGATACGGCGCGGGAGATATGAAGAATATGAGGCGGACCGTGGGGTCCGCGGCAGTGCTGTCCCTGATGGTCACCGTTGTCATGACCATGATCAGTATGCTGGGCATGCACGGGCTGTTAAAATTCATGCACACCCCGGAGGATATCTTTGCTGACGCGTATCAGTATATTATGATCATCTGCGGAGGTATTTTTGCCACAGTGCTGTACAATCTGCTTGCCAGCGTTCTGAGAGCACTGGGGAACAGCCAGGTGCCGCTTTATTTTCTGATCCTGTCAGCGCTTTTGAATGTACTGCTGGATCTGTTATTTATCATTGTGTTTCAATGGGGAGCAGCAGGCGCGGCTTATGCCACTGTGATCTCCCAGGGTGTTTCGGGCGTTCTCTGTCTGGTGTATATTGCAAAAAAAATGCCGGAACTGCGCCTTCAGAAGGATGATTTCCGCCTGTCTGCCCATATTGTGAAGATGCAGGTAGGGATCGGCATTCCTATGGCGCTCCAATACTCTATCACGGCGATCGGCACCATGATGGTACAGTCCGCGCTGAATATGCTGGGGTCCATGGCAGTAGCGGCATTTACGGCAGCCAGCAAGGTGGAGCAGATCGCCACACAGGCGTATGTGGCGCTGGGAACCACCATGGCAACTTACTGTGCCCAGAATATGGGAGCGGGAAAGATAGACCGGATACGAAAGGGATTCAGGACGTCCACCTGGATCGGTGTGGTCTATTCTTTGATATTCGGCCTTTTGACAGCTTTCTTCGGAAAGTATCTGACATATCTCTTTGTGTCAAGCGATGTGCAGACACTGATGGGCCAGGTGGATATTTACCTGAAGTGCGCATCCCTGTTCTTTATTGCCCTGACCATTGTGAACGTATACCGAAACGGCATTCAGGGTATGGGATATGGTGTTCTTCCTATGATGGCAGGCGTGGCAGAGCTTTTAGGCCGGGGTATTGTGGCTCTGGCTGCGGGGATGAACAAAAGCTACCTTCTGGCATGTTTGGCCAGCCCTGTGGCCTGGGTGTTTGCCGGCGTGTTGCTGTTTTTTATGTATCGCATTGTTATGAAGCAGCAGGAAAAAATTTTTGTGAACAGTAATGTTTAGGAAAAAAGAGAGTCCCATCTTTTCTTTTTCGGCTTTATAGGGTAAAATAGAGAGAAAAGGTAACTGTACTGAACAGTTACGAGAAAAGAAAGAAAAGCAGGGAATATTCGTGAAGAAATTTGTGACCACAACTTATAGGATTACAACAGATAAGATCAAAAGACATCCGCTGAAATTCGTGATGATAAGTGACCTCCACAATGTGGTGTTCGGGGAAAAAAATGAGCCGGTCTTTGACAGGATAAAGGCTCTCGGCCCGGATGCCGTACTGATAGCCGGAGATCTGGTGCTTGGGAAAACAGATGCATCCCTGAAACCGGCTGCGGCATTTCTCGGTGAGGCTGCAAAGCTGGCGCCTGTATTGTATGCGCCGGGCAATCACGAGCAGCGGATGAAATTGTTTACAGAGGAATATGGCGGAAGGTTCTCTGCCTTTGAGAAAAAAATAAAGCAGATGGGAGTTTCTTATCTGGAAAACCAGCGTACCGTTCTGCAGATAAAAGGGGAGACCGTGGCGGTTACCGGACTGGACCTGCCTTATAAGTATTACAGCAGAGGACTGCAGAGGGGACCCGGAAGGGCAGAGCTTGAACATCTCATCGGCAGGCCGGATAAGGATGTATATGAGATCCTTCTGGCCCACACACCCAGGTACGGGGATGAATATTTTGCGTGGGGGGCGGATCTGATCCTGTCGGGTCACTATCACGGAGGCGTGATGAGGCTGCCGTTTTTTGGCAGTGTTATCAGCCCTGATTTTAGGCTGTTTCCCCGCTATGGATACGGGGAATACAGAAAAGGTCCAAAGACTTCGGCAAAAAAAGCCCGCCCGGGACAGAAAATAACAGGCAGTGAACAGATTATGATCACAGGCGCAGGACTGGGAGAGCACACCATGCCTTTGAGGATCAATGATCCGAGAGAGCTGGTGGTGCTGGAATGTCTGCCGAAAGAGGTGTGAGATGGAAGAGAAAAATTGTATAGTAAAAATACGTGAAAATATCGGGAAGGTGATTGTGGGAAAGGAAAAGGTACTGGACCTTCTTCTGACAGCCCTGACCGCCGGAGGCCATGTTCTTCTGGAGGATGTTCCGGGGACAGGCAAGACCATGATGGCAAAATCCCTGGCGCGCTCTATGGACGGAAAGTTTTCCCGGATCCAGTTTACACCGGATCTGCTGCCCTCAGATGTGACAGGATTGAACTATTATAACCAGAAGGCAGGGGAATTTCTTTTTAAAGAGGGACCTGCGTTCTGCAATATCCTTCTGGCTGATGAGATCAACCGGGCCACGCCCAGGACCCAGTCAAGCCTTTTAGAGTGCATGGAGGAGCATCAGATCACTATTGACGGGGAAACCAGAAAGTTAGAAGAACCCTTCTTTGTGATCGCCACCCAGAATCCAGTGGAGACTACAGGTACCTTTCCTCTTCCGGAAGCCCAGATGGACCGTTTTTTTATGCGCCTTTCCATGGGACTGCCGGACAAGGAGGAGGAACTGGCGATCCTGGAACGCTTTGAGGACAGACAGCCACTCACGGAGCTTCCCTGTGTGTGCACAAGGGAGGAACTGTTAAATGCCAGGGCAGAGTATAAAAAAGTATATGTACACCCGGATCTGAAGTCCTATCTGGTGGAGGTGGTACAGGCCACCAGAACGGCGGGGGATGTGATAGCAGGTGTAAGCCCCAGAGGAACACTGGCCTTGTTTAACGGTGTAAAAGCCTATGCCTATGTAAAAGGCAGGGATCATGTGGTGCCGGAGGATATAAAAGATGTGGCGGTTCCCATACTGGCGCACAGGATGGTCATGACCTCCGGGTACGGGCAGGAGGAGAGCGGCAGCCAGGCAATGAAACGGATCTTGGACCAGGTTCCTGTACCCACAGAGGAGTGGAAGAGAAAACCATGACAATTTTTTTACTTTTGCTGGGGGCTGTCCTGCTCCAGTTTTTGGCAGAGGGGTTTTACCGAAAGAATTGGGACAGACACCTTGAACTGGATGTAAAGTTCCAGGAGCAGCCCGTTCATGAGGGGGAGAGAGCATATCTGACGGAGACCATTGAAAACAGAAAATGGCTGCTTCTCCCCATGTTGCAGGCAGCGTTCAGAGTACATAGAAATCTTTTTTTTGAGGAGGAGGAAAATACCAGTATCTCCGACTATACATATAAAAGAGATATCTTTTCTGTGCTTTTTTATCAGAAGATCCAGCGGGAAATCCCGTTTTTAGCAGGAAAACGGGGATACTATGAGATTGAGCAGGCAGAAGTTTTGACAAGAGGTCTCCTTATGAACCGTGAAATGTACCTGACGGTTCCTGTTTCCACCCATCTGTATGTGTATCCCAGAACCATTCCCTTTTCAGGCATGGAGATTCCCTTTAAAAAGCTGATGGGACAGGTTCTTGTGCGGCAGCGGATGTACGAGGATCCCTTTTCCTTCCGCGGTCTGCGGGAATACCGGCCCGGAGACCCCATGAATAAGATCAACTGGAAAGCCTCCGCAAAAGAAGCAGGCCTTATGGTAAATCTTCTGGATTCCACCTCCAGTGCCCAGGTCCTTATCTACCTGGATGTGGAGGATGAGACCATATGGAAATACGGGGAGATCCACGAGGCAGGCATTTCTCTGGCAGTCTCTCTGGCAGAGCAGCTTCTGCAGAGAGGAATTGCTACAGGCCTTGTCACCAATGGAAGGGACCATATCACAGAGACCCCCATCGCCGTACTGCCGGGCACGGGAAGAGGCCAGCTTGTAAAGCTGTATCAGAATCTGGCAAGGCTGGATCTGGAGCTTCCTGTGGGTAAATTTCCTGAGCTTCTAAGCAGGCAGCGCCGTCTTTTATCAGAGGGTCAGGGCATTCCTGTGCTCATATCCAAAAACCAGGGCAGGTCTCTTTTTACAGAGATGGAAGCCCTTGCAAAAATTGGCGGCAGTGCCATGTGGATCTCCACGCTGTATAAGGATATGGAATGGAAACTGCCCTCTTCCTCCTGTATGGAGATCCTGCGCTGGGAGGTGCCGAGATGAAAATAGATCTTCTGGTTTTATACCGTTTTTTTCACACGTTTCTTCTGGCAGACAGTCTGGCTTTGATGATCCTGTCTTTTGGGGGAGATATCACACCGCTCCAGTCTGCAAAGAGCCTGATATTGTTTGTCCCCATATTTCTTTTATACTGGACAGTGCGTCGTTTTAAAAGTCTGTTTCTTTTTGCGGCATCAGGCGCGGCGAGTCTGGCAGTTTTGTATTTTGTGTCTTCAACCATATGGGAGCGGGGAGCGTTTACTTTATGCGGAGTCCTTCTTATCCTTCTATACTTTTTTGAGCGGGCCGGAAGCGGAGAGAGTATGCTGGTGCGGCCTTCCTACGCGGGTCTTCTGATCTTTGCAGGTGTTTATATCTATGCACTGGCATACCACAGGAGTATGCTGGGAAGGCTGATCTGTCTCTGCACGGGAGCTTACTGGCTGCTCACCATTCTTTCGGAGAACCGCCGTTCCCTTCTCAAACTGTATGAACAGAATGAGAAGCTTCACAGATTCCCAAGAAACAGGATCGCGGAGGGAAACAGGATTGCCATTGGAGGTTTCTGCGCTCTCATTACTGCAGGAATGGTGCTGCTGCCTGTGTCCGGGTTTGACAGGTTTCTGAAAAGGCTTGGGCATTTGCTCTTAAATGTTCTGAGAAAGATTTTTTCCGGCCTGGGCGGGGCGGAGGAACTCATTGAGGAGGAGCCGGAGATGGCAGGGCAGATGCCTTTTCTTCCGGGAGAGTTCCGGGAGGCCTCCCCTTTCTGGCAGACACTTTTTCAGATACTGGAAAAAGTGTTTATCCTGCTGTTTCTGGCGGCAGCAGTCTATGTGATCTGCCGTATTCTCTACAATATATATAAAAAGTATCACGAAACCGTTCTTTCGGACGGGGACCGTGTGGAATTTCTCTCACCTGCAAAAGGTGATAAAAAAGAGTCCCTGGGAAAGGAAAGGCGAAAAAGCGGATTTTTCGCTCCCCGCTCCGTAAATGAGACCATCCGCAGATATTATAAAAAGAAAATAGAGCGGACAGCCGTAAAAAAAGTGCCGGAGTCTTCCACGCCCCAAGAGATTGAAAAAGCAGCGGGGCTGTGGGAAAAGGAAGAGATCCGGGAGTTTCATGAGATTTATGAGAAAGCAAGATATGGGAAGGAAAGATGCGGGCAGGAGGAGTGCAGCCGAATGAAGGAGCTGGGAAAAAGGATGTAACGCCGTGCTATTGTTGGCAGTATGCCATGAGGAATATTCTGGACTTTTTATAGAAAATAGTGTAAAATGCTGTAAGTGGTATGCCCATGCACCGGCAGCGGCGTATGGCGTATAGATTTTTGGTGACTGTAATGGTATGTAACAGTTACAAAAACAGTTGGTCACATGAACAGTCATATTGGCAGGAAAAGGATGATAACAAATGGGAATCCCGGTAAAGCTTCCGGTGTTTGAAGGTCCTCTGGATCTGCTTCTGCACCTGATCGAGAAAAATAAAGTAAATATTTACGACATTCCCATTGTGGAGATAACGGACCAGTACATGGAATACATTCACCAGATGGAGAGAGAAGACTTAAATATCATGAGTGAATTCATGGTTATGGCGGCAACCCTCATCTCCATCAAGTGCAGAATGCTCCTTCCAAAAGAAGTCAATGAGGACGGTGAGGAGGAGGACCCCAGAGATGAACTGGTGCGTCAGCTTCTGGAGTACAAGATGTATAAATATATGTCTTACGAACTCAGGGACCGGATGTCAGAAGCGGCAAAAAGCATTTACAAGCTTCCAAGTCTTCCAAAAGAAGTGGAGGACTACAGAGAGCCTGTGGACACCGGCGAGCTTCTGGACGGTCTGACACTTGGACGTCTGCACAAGATCTTCCAGGACGTACTGAAACGGCAGGAAGATAAAAAAGACCCCATCCGAAGCAAGTTCGGTAAGATTGAACAGGAGGAAGTCAGCCTGCCTGAGAAAATGACGGATGTGGAGGAATATGCCAGAAGGCACCGGCGGTTCAGTTTTCGGGATCTTCTTGGAAAACAGGCCAGCAAATTCCAGGTGGTCGTCACATTTCTGGCGATCCTGGAGCTGATGAAGACAGGAAAAATTTTCATCAGACAGGAACATATCTTCGATGATATTCAGATTGAGAGCAGGGAGGAAGGGTACCCGTATGGAAATTGAACATCTGGAGGGCGCTGTGGAGGCGCTTCTGTTTGCTATGGGAGAATCTGTTGAAGTTTCTGCCATTGCTAAGGCTATAGGACATGATACGGAAACCACCAGAAAGATCATTCGGAATATGATGCTGAAATATAATGCCAAAGACAGGGGCATTAAGATCATAGAGCTGGAAAATGCATATCAGATGTGCACAAAGGAAGAGTATTATGACTATCTGGTCAAGCTTGCCCTGCAGCCTAAAAAGGCAGTGCTGACAGACGTTATGCTGGAGACACTCTCCATAATTGCCTACAAACAGCCAGTCACTAAGCTGGAAATTGAGAAGATCCGCGGCGTCAAGTCTGACCACGCGGTGAACAAGCTGATGGAGTATAATCTGGTCCAGGAGGTAGGACGCCTGGATGCGCCGGGGAGACCCCTGCTCTTTGGAACTACGGAGGAATTTTTGAGGAATTTCGGGGTTCAGGGACTGGACGAGCTGCCGGAGCTGGATCCGGTGCAGATAGAAGATTTCAAGGCAGAGGCAGAAGAAGAAATTCAGTTAAAACTGGATGTATAAACGGGGGAAAGAGACATGCCAACAACTTATACGCATGATATTTTCGGCAAAGAGGTATATAAAAGACTTCCTTCCGAGATAAAAGAGGCAATCGGAGAATCAAAAAGTATGTATTTGATCGGTCTGCACGGACCAGATATTTTATTTTATTATCAGCCCCTGGTGAAGAACAAGGTCAGCGGACTGGGACATCAGGTGCATGTAAGGGATGCGGCAGAGTTTTTCTGCCAGGCTGTTGTGAAGTACCAGGAGGAGCCAACCGCGCAGATGCTCTCGTATCTTCTGGGATTTGGCTGCCATTATATCCTGGACAGCACCTGCCACCCCTATGTGCGGCGGTTTGAAAAGGAGACGGGAGCCTCCCACTCAGAGATTGAGTCTGAGCTTGACCGGTATTATATGTTGCGTGAGGGAAAAGATCCCTTCACTTACAGGCCTGCGGTAAATATCTGTCCCACCTTGGAGGGCTGCCGGACCATAAGCCGGGCTTTTGGAAAAATATCGGTGAAGCAGGCGGCAAAGGCCCTAAGGGGCATGAAATTCTATACAGACGCTCTTGTCTGCGGCTGCAGCCTGAAAAGAGAAGGGCTGATGGGAATCATGAAGCTGTTCGGATGCCGCGATACTCTGGGAGGCCATATCATACCGGCCGAACCGGACAGGAGATGTGATATGGCAACAGATGTGCTGCGTCATCTGTATGATGAGGCATTGGAGGAGGCAGCAGAGGCACTCACCAATCTGTACGGCTGCATGGTAAGGGAAGAGCGGCTGTCACAGCGTTTCAGCGGTAATTTCGGCTGAGAAAATCAGGAGGAGTATGAAGGGATTAAGCAGACTTGAAAAACAGTGGGTGCTGTATGATGTGGGAAATTCGGCATTTGTCATGCTGTGTACCACCATTATCCCCATATATTTTAAAAATATTGCTACAGGAGAGGGGATTTCCCTGGCGGATTCCACAGCGTATTTAAGCTACGCCCTGTCCGTCTGTACGATCCTGGTAGCGCTTATGGGACCGGTATTCGGAACCCTGGCAGACACAAAAGGATATAAAAAGCCTATGTTTGCCTCATTTTTTGTGATTGGCGTGGTCGGATGTCTTTCTCTTGCCATACCAAAGCAGTGGCTGGCATTTTTAGTGGTGCTGGTGATCGCCAAGACCACATACAGCATGAGCCTTATTTTTTATGATTCCATGCTGGCAGATGTGACGGTGGACGAGAGGATGGATATGGTATCCTCCCATGGATATGCATGGGGGTATATTGGGAGCTGCATTCCCTTTACAGCCTGCCTGCTCCTCATACTTTTTGCTGAGAAGCTGGGCATATCAGGGGTCACTGCCACCATGATCTCTTTTGGGATCACAGGGATCTGGTGGTTTGCAGTCACAATTCCTCTTTTGAAAAATTATGAGCAGAATCACTGGGTGGAAGTAAAAGACAGCCCCGTGAGGGAAAGTTTTTACAGACTTAAAAAAGTCATCCTTAAGATCAACAAGGATAAAAAGGTACTTTATTTTCTGGGGGCTTTTTTCTTCTATATTGACGGGGTTTACACCATCATTGATCTGGCTACCTCCTACGGAAAAGATGTGGGGATCGATGACACGCATCTTCTTCTGGCGCTTTTGCTGACGCAGATCGTGGCATTTCCCTGTTCTTTGCTGTTTGGAAAGTTTTCGGCAAAGTTTAAGAGCGAGAAGCTGATAAAAGTCTGTATTCTGGGATATTTCGGAATCGCGCTGTTTGCTCTCCAGCTTGACAGAGCGTGGGAATTCTGGTTTCTGGCTGTCTGTGTGGCTGTATTCCAGGGGGCGATCCAGGCGCTGTCCCGGTCTTACTTTGCCAAGATCATCCCAAAGGAAAATTCCAGTGAGTATTTTGGATTTTACGATATTTTCGGCAAGGGAGCGGCGTTCATGGGAACCATGCTCATGGGTATCTCCACACAGTTAAGCGGCAGTTCAAGGACTGGAGTGGGTATGCTGGCTGTCATGTTTCTCATGGGATTTTTCCTGTTCGGGAAAACAGAGAAGATAAACCGCAGTGCTGCATAATAAAAAGAAGCTGTACCAAATCGGGAGTGAGCCGGTTGGGTACAGCTTCTTTTTGTTATATTCTGCCAGGGACAGGCATATAATGTATAAGAAATTTTGTGTGCAGGGATGGAAGCATGAAAAAAATTATAAGCTGGATTTTGGTATGCGCAGTGATAACGGGATGCTTCGTGGTACATAGAGATACCGTCTGGGCAGGGGAAAATGGACAGGATGTAGGAAGCCTGTATGCCACCTCAGCGGTACTTATGGATGCGGACTCAGGAAGGATACTATATGAAAAAAATGGGTTTGAGAAAAGGCCCATGGCCAGTACGACGAAGATCATGACCTGTATACTGGCTCTTGAGAATGGCAATGCGGAGGATATAGTGACTGCCTCCGCCTATGCCGCCTCCAGGCCCAAGGTGCATCTGGGAGTGACGGAAGGGGAAACCTTCCGCTTTGGAGATCTGCTCTATTCCCTGATGCTGGAGAGCCACAATGATGCGGCTGTGATGATCGCGGAGCATTTAGGGGGAAGCGTAGAGGGATTTGCAGACATGATGAATGCCAAGGCCAGGGAGCTGGGATGCGAAGATACCTATTTTATCACGCCCAATGGGCTGGACGCTTCTGTTACGGTGGGGGAGGAGCAGAAGGTGCACTCTACCACAGCGGCAGATCTGGCACGTATTATGAAGTATTGCATCAAGGAATCCCCATGCAGGGAAGATTTCCTGAACGTGACCAGAACTGCATCCTACAGCTTTTACGATGCGGACAAAAAGCGCAGCTTTTCCTGCAACAACCACAATGCCTTTCTCAATATGATGGAGGGTGCGCTTACCGGAAAGACAGGTTTCACAGCCAATGCGGGGTACTGTTATGTAGGGGCGCTTACCAGAGACGGCAAAACCTTTATCGTGGCCCTTCTGGCATGTGGATGGCCGAATAATAAAACCTATAAGTGGAAGGATACAGTAAAACTCATGAATTACGGGCTGGAAAATTACAGCTACCGCTCCTTTTTTGACGCGGAACTTCCGCAGATACCGGCAGCCATACAGGTAAAGAACGGACAGAGCGAACACCTGGGAGATACAGCCCTTACCCAGGTAGAAGTGGAGACCGCAAAAGATTTCGGCATGCTGATGCGTCAGGATGAGGAGATTGAAGTGAGCTATGAGGGGAAAGAATCTCTGAAAGCTCCTGTAAAGGCGGGAACCCAAGTGGGAACTATTACCTACCGGGTGGGAGGACAGACATTTCTCACCTGTCCCGTAAAGATCAAGCAGTCTGTAAAAAAGATAGATTTTCCCTGGTGCCTGGAAAAAACCATGGATAAGTGGGCTTTCGGCGCGGCAGGCTGAGGGCGGTATACTTTACAATTCCTGATGTTGTGATAAAATATAAGAGAAAACGCTGGACAGACGGGCAGACAAAATTGTGCAGACCGTCTGAATGTTATAAGGAGGAATCAGAACATGAATACAGTAATGGAAAATATTTTGACGAGAAGAAGTATCCGGGCCTTTCAGAATAAAGAAATTCCCCGGGAAGAGCTGGAACAGATCGTGCAGGCAGGACTTTATGCCCCCAGCGGCCAGAATCGCCAGACCTGGAAATTCACTGTGGTGACAGACAGGGAAAAGATCCGGAAGCTGGCGGAAGTGATAGGGCGGAAGCTGGGAAGAGACGGCTATGATATGTACAGTCCACAGGTTCTGATCATCCCTTCCAATGAAAAAGAGAACCAGCATTCCATGGAAGACAACGCCTGTGCCATGGAAAATATGTTTCTGGCGGCTCATTCCCTTGGTATTGGCTCTGTGTGGATCAATCAGCTTCGTGATATCTGCGGTGATCCTGAGGTGCGGGAGATCTTAAGAGGCTGGGAAATTCCGGAGTCACACTGCGTATTCGGCATGGCAGCTCTTGGATATGCCGCGGGATCTGAGAAAAAAGAAGTGAGAAAAACAGGAGAGGTACATTTTGTAGAATAGGGCATTTAAAATGGGACATATAACATCAAAAGACGCATACAAAAATTTGGAAGACAGGATCAACTGGTTTACTCAGGGGGCACCGCCGTCAGACACCTTCTATAAGATCCTGCAGGTGCTCTACACAGAAAAGGAGGCGAAATGGGTGGCGCTTCTGCCGGTCCGCCCCTTTACCTTGAAAAAGGCGGCCCGGATCTGGGGAACCACGGAGGCAAAGGCAGAAAAAGTTTTAGACCATCTGTGTGAGAAGGCACTGCTGGTGGATTCCACTTACAGGGGAGTCCGCCGCTTTGTTATGCCGCCGCCTATGGCCGGTTTTATAGAATTTGCCCTCATGAGGACCAGAGGGGATATTGACCAGAAGTATCTGAGCGAGCTGTACTATCAATATATGAATGTGGAGGAGGATTTTGTAAAAGACCTTTTCTATGCCACAGAGACAAAGCTGGGCCGGGTCTATGTACAGGAACCGGTGCTCACCACGGAGAATACCCTGCATATCCTGGATCATGAGCGGGCCAGTCATATTGTGGAGGAGGCGGAGTACATCGGGCTAGGTACCTGCTACTGCAGGCATAAGGCTTATCATGCGGGACATCCCTGCGAGATAGATGCCCCCTGGGATGTATGTCTGACCTTCGGCAATGTGGCCCGCTCCCTGGCGGAGCACGGCGGACATGCACGGCTTATCTCAAAAGAGGAGGCAATGGATGCTTTGGAGCGCTCCTATGATGCAGGACTTGTGCAGATCGGGGAGAATGTCAGAGAGGATCCGGCCTTTATCTGCAACTGCTGTGGATGCTGCTGTGAGGCACTGCAGGCGGCCAGAAAGTTTTCACCCATGCAGCCCGTAGCAACGACTAATTACATCCCATCCGTGGAGGAAAATACTTGTATCGGCTGCGGAAAGTGTGAAAAGGCGTGTCCTATCTTTGCTGTTTCTATGGTGGAAGTCCAGGATGGCCAAAAAAAGAAAAAACGTCCTGTGGTAGATACGGAGATCTGTCTCGGCTGCGGTGTATGTGCGTCCAGATGCCCCAATGGTTCCCTGAAGCTTGAGCGGCGCCCGGTACAGGTCATAACACCGGTGAACAGTACGCACAGATTTGTGCTGCAGGCCATTGAAAAGGGAACACTCCAGAATCTCATATTTGACAATCAGGCATTTGCCAACCACAGGGCAATGGCGGCGGTGTTTGGTGTGATCTTAAATCTTCCTCCGCTGAAGCAGGCACTTGCCAGCAAACAGTTTAAGTCTGTGTATCTGGACAAACTTCTGTCCAGTGCTGTAAATAAAAGCAGGAAAAAGAAATAATATAAGTCAGATTCCTTTATATATATCAAACAGTAATGAAAAAATGTGAAAAAAGTGTGAAATTAGCACTCGGTGGTTGACAGTGCTAATAATGCATGCTATATTACAGATAGAACAAGAGAAAAGATAATTTCCCTTGCGAGATGTAACAATTCGTTGATTGATATATATGAAAGGAGAATGACTTATGAGAATGATGCCCAGTATTTTTGGAGAAGATTTATTTGATGAATGGATGGATTTTCCTTTTGAGAAGGAGTTCTTCGGAAGAAAGAATCCACTGTACGGAAAGAACGAGAAGAATCTTATGAAGACCGACGTAAAAGAGACAGATGAATCCTTTGAAGTGGATATTGACCTACCCGGCTTCAAGAAAGAGAACGTATCTGCCAGACTGGAGAACGGATACCTGACGATCCAGGCAGTAAAAGGCCTTGACAAGGATGAAGAGGACAAGGAAGGCAAATATATCCGCAGAGAGCGCTACACCGGAAGCTGTTCCAGAAGCTTCTACGTTGGCGAGGGTGTTACTCAGGATGAGATCCGTGCAAGGTTTGAGGACGGAATCCTTCGTCTCACCGTTCCGAAAAAAGAAAAAAAGCAGGTAGAAGAGAACAAATATATCTCCATTGAAGGATAAGTTTTTTCTGCCCCTCCTTTGAGGACCGCCGCTTACAAAAAAGCGGCGGTCTTTTTGCGTATTCGGCCCAGTTGTCAGGACACCGGTTCCTGCAGTTTACAAATTCTGCCGGTCTGTGCTATGGTTAAAGAAAAAACAGAAGGAACGATCCGGCAGTTCTGCGCGTTTTTTGCGCTTACCGTAATTGTGAGGAGACGGAATCGTTCAGACAGGAGATATCAGAATATGAAAACGATCATCATGAATTTTTCCGGTGTTTACCCGGAGGAGGACTTCTATAGACAGGATTCCTATGAAATGGTGGACTTTACCCGTGCGGAAGGTGTCAATTGCTACTGCACCTGTGAGTCGGAACAGGATATCAAGGAGAAGATCAGGGAATACGGTCCCTTCGGCATTCATTTTCTGGATTCCGGCAATTATCATTATTTGAGCAAGCTTTGGATGGAGATGATAGACGTTCCTTTTTCCCTTCTTCTTTTTGACAACCACACAGATATGCAGGAGTCTGCCTTTTTCGGACTTTTGTCCTGCGGAAGCTGGGTGAGAGAAGCTCTGAGTAGCAATCCTATGCTGAAAAGTGTGTGTGTTGTGGGTCCAAAAGAAGTGGATCTCCGAAAGGATATGCCAACAGAGAAGGTGACATGGATATCTGGGGAGGAATTGCGGGAAGGGAGAATGGAGAAATTCGGGGAATTTCTTAAAAAAGACTCCTGTCCCCTATATCTTTCTGTGGACAAGGATATCCTTTGCCGCAGGGATGCAGTTACCAACTGGGACCAGGGAGAGGTGAGACTGGACAGTCTCATTAGCTGGATCGAGGAAGCGGCAGAAGCAAGAAAATGTATCGGAGCAGATATCTGCGGGGAAAATCCTCCGGAAGGCGGTTTCTGTGAAAATAGGGAATTACACATAAACAGTCAGACAAATAAAAGGTTAAAACAGGTAATGGCTAAAGTGTTGGTAAATTTTACTAATAATAGTAATTCTTATCAGAATGATTGACACGAGGAATTGTAAGCCTGTATAATAAAAATCAAATTGTAAATGTCGAAATATGTCAGTTCAGCAGTGCAGAAAAAGAAAGGCTAAGTTCGATCATGTATACGGAGGAAAAAGAGGAAAGAATGGAAGAGAGAGCACAAGAGACAAAAGACATCAGGGAATTTCTGCCATTGTCAAACAGCCAGCAGAATATATGGAATCTGGAGATGGCCCACCCGGGTACGCCTATCAATACCATATGTACCGTACTGCGCATTGACGGTAATTTTCATGTGGAGTATCTGCAGGAATGTATCAGGCTTTGTTATGAGGATTATCCGGTTCTGCGCACCAGGATCACCCTCAGGGATGGTGAAGTCTGCCAGTACATAGATTCACATATTCCAAGGAGTGTTCCGTTTCTGGACTTCTCCAGGACGAACAAAAAGGGGGCCGATATCTGGGACGTCTCTGTGGCCCGGGAGCACATCACGCTTCTGGATTCTCCCCTTTGCCAGATGATACTATTTAAGAGAGCGGAAAATACAGGGGGAATCCTGACAAAGGTGCATCATATCATTGCAGATGCCTGGTCCCAGACCGTTGTGACCAACAGGATCATCCACAACTATTTTCACATGCTGAAAGGCGAGGCACCCAAGAAAGAGCCAATGCCGGACTATGCACTGCATATTGAACTTGAGAACAAATACCTTGTCTCAAAGAGCTTTGAGCGTGACACAGTATATTGGCAGGCCATGCTGAAAGATATCAATCCCGCGGCGGCAAAAGAACACCCCTATGCACAGGTAAGTCCTGTTGGGATCCGCAGATCTTTTACGGTTTCCAACAGGATGAACCGTATGATCGCAGGGTTCTGCAGAGAAAAAAAGGTATCACCCTTTGCTGTGTTTTATATGGCTCTGGCTGTCTATCTGCGAAGGATCAAAGGACAGGAGAAATTCTGTATCGGTGTTCCTACGATCAACCGTCTGAATTTTAAAGAGAAACAGATGGCAGGTATGTTTGTCAATACCCTGCCTTTTGTGAATGAGCTGGATGCCGCCATCTCCTTTCAGGAGTTTAATGAGAAACTGCAGACGGACTGGTTTCAGCTTCTCTATCACCAGAGAATGCCGTTTTCAGAGATAAAGAAGCTGGCAGCTCAAAATCACGAGGGAGCAGCGCCGGACCAGCTTTTCGGGATCGTTCTCTCCTATCAGAACGGACAGATCCATCATCTACAGGGCGCACAGGTGACCTTGGAAGGCCGCTGGCTTTACAGCGGCTATCAGGCAGAGCCTCTTTGCATCCATTTGAGCAGCAGGGATGAGGACAACCGGTTTCAGGTGGATTACGATTATCAGACGCAGCTTTTTTCCGAGCGTGAGATCACCACGCTGCATCAGCACCTGATGGACATTCTGCACAGCGCCCTGCTGTATCCGAAAACTCCCATAAAAGAGCTGTCCGTCATCAGTGAGGAGGAAGAGGAACGCCTTATTTTTGACTTCAATCAGACAGATACCTGGTATCCCAGAAAGCAGAATATAGCGGATCATCTGCGGGAACAGGCTGTTATGAATCCTGGAAGGGCAGCCGTGATATTCAGGGATAAGCGGATGACCTATGAAAAACTGGTGCGGGATGCAGACACACTGGCAGAGAAGATTGCCTGTTTTTGCCCTGAGGGAGGAAAAAATATAGCCGTCCTCATGGAACGCAGTGACAGGCTTCTTGTTGTAATGGCGGCTGTGGCATTTTCGGGAAATGCATGGCTGCTCATGGACTGCCGGCAGCCTGCAGCACGTATCAGGGAACTGCTGGAGGACAGCGGGGCAGCTCTTGTTATCTCAGACGGGACAGCCGAAACCGCTGATTTTCCCATACCGGTTTTCACGGAAGAAGAGCTGCAAAAAGGAGACGGGGCTGCCTGTGCCTGTGCGGGGCCGGATGATTTGGCGTATCTGGTCTATACATCCGGCAGCACCGGAAAGCCGAAAGCTGTGGAGGTGGAGCAGCACAGTGTACTGAATCTGGCAGCCGCCATGACCCCGCTTTACCCAAAAGGTGCGGTTCTGTCTATCTGTAACGTAGGGTTTGATGCCTTTTTGCTGGAGAGCATCAGCGCGCTGCTCAACGGCAGGACTATTGTGATGGCTGAGGAGGCAGTGTGCAATATGCCCTCAGCCCTTGCTGAACTGATCTGCGGATATGACACAGGATTTATGGCTTTGACACCCTCCAGGCTGTTGGAATATTTAAAGGACGCGGCATTTGGAAAGGCCATGTCTCATATAGAATGTATCGTGTGCGGAGGGGAGAGTATGCCTCCGGAGCTTTATCATGCGCTTCGTTTCTGCTCTTCCGTACAGCTATATAACCAGTATGGTCCATCTGAGGCCACTGTGGCTGTGAGTCACAGCGCGGTGACCGGGAATGAGATGATCTCCATCGGAAAACCGCTTGGGAACTGCCGGATCTATATCCTGGATGAATCCATGCGGCCTCTGCCAGTGGGGGCAGTGGGTGAGCTTTATATTGGTGGAGACTGCCTGGCCCGTGGCTATCACGGGGATGAGGAACTGACAAAGAAGAAATTTGTGGAGGACCCGTATATTCCGGGCGAGCGTCTGTACCGTACAGGCGATATGGGATACTGGACCCAGGATGGAGAGATCATATTCACAGGCAGAAAAGACGGACAGTTAAAAATTCTGGGACACAGAATGGAGCCTGCGGAGATAGAGGAAAAACTGGTTTCACATCCAAAAGTCAATATGGCTGCTGTGAAGGCCTTTGATAATCTTCTGGTTGCCTATTATACTTCTGAAGAGCAATTAAAGGGGGATGAGCTTCTGGCTTATGCGGCGTTCTACCTTCCCAGATATCAGGTCCCTGCAATGGCTGTGCAGTTGCAGGAGATGCCGGTGACGGCCAATGGAAAAGTGGATCACAAAAAGCTGCCAAAACCGGTCATGCCTGATATCCAGGAGGCTCCGGCTGATGAACTGGAGGAAAAGCTGTTGGAGATCTGGAAGAAATCTCTGCAGCAGCCGAACCTGAGTATCCATTCCGATTACTTTTTAAACGGCGGGGATTCCCTGAATGCAGTTGCCATGCTCACAGAAGTGGAACGGGAATTCTCTATCCTTCCTGAGCTGACCGGGCTGTATGCCTGCCGTACGGTACGTCGCTTTGCGAATCTGCTGCGGGGCAGAGAGGCAGATGCCTCCGCTTTCCACACGGAGATCCCCAAAGCTCCGAAGGACCAAACATACCCGCTGACAGCCGCCCAGAGAAGCTTTTATGTACTGGAACAGACAGATGTGACCAAGACGGGGTATCACATGCCCGGGATTTTTCTTGTTGAGGGAAACCTGGACAGGGTAACACTTACCTGTGCGTTTCGCAGGATCATCCGTGAGGATGAAACCTTCCGCACCGGATTTGAGATCACTGGCTCTAATGTACAGGCCCGCGTCCACGAACAGGTGGATTTTGAGCTGGAGGAGGTGACGGGAGAGAACATAAAAGAAGCGGCAGACAGATTTATCCGGCCTTTTCAGTTGGACAGACCGCCGCTTATGAGAGCAGGGATGTTTACAGACGGGGAGAAGCAGTATCTGCTTTTGGACATCCATCATATCATATCTGATGGTATGAGCAGCCAGCTTGTCTTTGAACGGCTTCATAAAGCGTGTCTCCAGGAGGAGACAGGCATGCCGGATACCACTTACAGGGATTACGCCTGGTGGGTGGAAAAAAGACCGGCCGAGCTGCAGAAACGGCAGGAAGGGTACTGGAGGACAAAGCTCTCTGAAAACCGGGAGGAACTGCGGCTTCCCACAGACAGGATACGCCCCGGTGTGTTTGACGGACGCGGCGGCAGGTATTACTTCCATATGCCCAAGGAGATGGAGGAGGCAGGAAGAAAATTCTGTGCCCAGCAGCAGGTCACACCATATATGATGCTCTTATCCGCATTTGGCATACTGCTTTTTGGTGTGTGCGGACAGGAGAAGATCGTGGTGGGAACCCCTGTCTCCGGCAGACGCCACGGGGATCTGAGCGGGGTAACCGGTGTGTTTGTGAATACACTTCCCGTCTTTTTAGAACCGGAGAGGAAAAAAAATTATCTGGAGTATCTGCATCAGGTGAGAGAGCGGGTGCTGGAGATGCTGGACAACCAGGATACACCCCTTGAAGATATTGTTGCTATGTCAAATGCGGAGCGTAACAGGGACAGAAATCCCCTGTATCAGGTGCTCTTTTCCTTGACGGCCGCCCAGACAAAAAATCTGCCTCTTGGTGAAGCAAAACTCACCATGCTGCAGATGGAAGAGGTATCTGTAAAAATGGATCTTCATCTTGAAGTGATCCAGAACGGGGAGGAAAGCAGGTTTTGTTTTGAGTACGCGAAATCCCTGTTTGACAGCGTGACCATTGAGTTTTACAGCCGCTGTTACCTGGAAATCCTCAGACAGATCCTGGAACTTCCCCATCAGGAGATCGGCAGCATCAATCTTCTGGAGCCTTGTGACAGCATCCGTCTTTTGGAGGAACCCAATTATCTGAGGATGCCTTATGACGGCACCTTTATTGACCGTATGATCGACCGGCAGGCCTGCCTTTACCCGACCCGCACAGCCGTATGCTGGGGTAATGGAAAGTCATATACTTTCGGGGAATTAAAGGACAGGTCAGACGATCTGGCAGCTTATCTGATAAGCAAGGGTATCCGGCGTGAGGACCGTGTGGCATTTCTTCTGAAACGTGACGGGGATATGCTGGCTGCCATGCTGGGGATTTTAAAGGCCGGAGCTGCTTATCTTCCGGTGGACCCGGCGCTTCCCAAGGAGCGGATCTGCTACATGCTGGAAAATGCCGGAGCCAAGCTGCTTTTGCGAAGCGAAGAGATAAAACTGCAGGGGGAGGTACCATGTCCGGTGCTCCTGCCTGTCTTCGGCGGAGATAAGACGAAGCTCCCTGTAAAGGGGCGCACGGGAGAGGATGTACTGAATGTGATCTATACATCAGGAACAACCGGGCAGCCCAAAGGAGTCATGATGGTACACAAGGCAGTCTCCAATCTGGCGGCACATGTGGATACCATTCTGGGAAATGAAAATAGCTGTGTGCTCTGTGCGTCCAATTGTGTTTTTGATGTATTTACCATCGAAACACTGCTGGCTCTTGCCCGGGGCAGACATATCAGTGTGGCAGATGAGGAAGAAATGCTGCTTCCCTGGAAAATGGCGGAGAGGATGAAGCGGGACGGGGCCACCGTGCTGCAGCTCACACCTTCCAGGATGCAGATGTGCCTGCATGAGGCTTCTTTTGCAGAGGTTCTGGCACGGACAGAAGTTCTGATCCTTATGGGAGAGCCTTGGACACTGGCACTGAAGGAGCGGATCAGGGGTCTGACAAATGCCAGGATATTTAATATCTATGGTCCCACAGAGACATCCGTTTACAATTGCCAGGGTGACATTACAGAGGACAATGCCATCCATATAGGAAAACCCATCGGCAACTGCCGTTATTATCTTCTGGATCAGGAGATGCGCCAGGTCATGCCAACAGGTATGGGTGAGATTTACATTGCCGGGGAATGTCTTGCGAAGGGATATATCAACCGGGATGATTTGACAGAACAGGCATTTTTGCCGGATCCTTTCTTTCCGGGAGAGAGAATGTATAAAACCGGTGATCTGGGACGGCTGCGGGCCGATGGTAACTGGCAGTGCCTGGGAAGAGCGGATGCCCAGATAAAGCTCAATGGACACCGGATCGAGCCGGAAGAGATAGAAGCCCAGATTCTGCAGTCCGGTTTTGCAAAAGAAGCGGCAGTGGTACCGGTCAGAAGGGAGGAAACGGTATTCTCCCTCTGTGCGTTCCTGGTGCCTAAGGGGGACTTTTCAGAAGATTCCGTGAGAACCTGTCTGGCTAAGAAGCTTCCAGATTATATGGTGCCTGGTCAGGTGAAGTCCATTGACCGGCTGCCCCGTACATCCAGTGGAAAAGTGGACAGGAAGGAACTGGAGCGGAATGTGCTGCTTTTAGGCGGTGATGAAGAAACCGTGCAGGAGAAAGAGGACAGGAGGCAGGAGGAGGTGATTTCCGAGAAGCCGCAGGAAGGTTCCGAGGCAGACAAAACGCCGCTGGATATCTGGCGGGAAGTTCTGGGGAAAGAGCCGGAGGCGGATAAGAGCTTTTTTATGCAGGGAGGAACTTCTCTGACTGCCATTGTAGTTCTGAGCCATTATTACAGCCGGCACTGGGATTTTTCACTCAATGATTTTTACCGGCATCCTACCCTGCGGGAGCAGATGCAGATGATCGGAGAGATCAAAGAGGATACTTCTGCCCAGAGCCAACAGCCGCCGAAGGCAGATCGTGAAAAGGTACAGTCTGATGTCACGGAAGAACAGGAAGAACGTCTTCCAAGATATGTATGCAGCCTTTCCGAAAAAGTGGAAGTGGGTGAAAATCTGCTTTTGACAGGAGCTACCGGTTATCTGGGTGCACATCTTCTGCGGGAGCTGGCAGCAGACGGGGAGAAAACCATATACTGTCTGTTGAGAAAGAATGGAGAGGCCAGACTTGACAAGGTACTTTCTTTCTATTTCGGGAAAAACGGTGCGGACAGGATAAAGAGACAGATCAGGATACTGGAAGGTGATATCACGCTTCCGGAGCTGGGAATCAGTGAGACATTATACCACGAATTGAGCAGTACCATAGATACCGTAGTCCACGCAGCGGCGGATGTGCGTCATTATGCGCCCATGGAGGAACTGCTTTTGACAAATGTGGAGGGAACGAAAAATGTGCTTTCCTTTGCAGAGAAGGGGCAGGCGCTGTTTATCCATATCTCTACTGTAAGTGTTGCGGGGGAATTTTTAAAGGATGCGCCAGGGCTTTCGGCGGTATTTTCCGAGAGAGACCTGGATATGGGACAGAACTGGGAGGAAAACCCCTATGTAAAAAGCAAGATCCTGGCAGAGACGCTGGTCTGCCGGGCCATGGACAGGGGATTGAAAGCCGGTATCTTCCGGGTAGGACGTCTCATCGGCAGAAAAAGTGACGGGGTATTCCAGATAAATCCTGAGACCAACGCATTTTACCGACTGGTGAGAGGTGTTCTGGAACTTGATCAGATGCCGAAAAGGTTTGATCAAATGCTTCTTGAGATCACACCGGTGGACCAGTGTGCCCGGGCAGTCTGCAGGCTGATGGGACAGCCGGGAGGTGCCTGGCATATAGCAAATCCTGACGAGGTGACTTTAGCGGATCTTCTGGAAGAGTGCAAAAAGGTGGAGTGTGTCCCGGACCAGGTGTTTGAGGAAAGTCTCAGGAAGAAGGCGGCTGAAGATATATCTCCATATATACAGGCAGCCGCGGAGACGTATTTTTCGGGAAGAGCACAGAAAACCACCATATACGTGGATGCAAGAAGGACTGTATGTGAACTGAAGCGTGCGCAGTTTGACTGGGAAAATACAGATTTATACCAGGCAGTACGTTGTTTTAAAAGCTGAGAGGAAAGCAGGGATATTTTATGGAACGTATCATGACACATATGGTGGATATAGCCATCACCATTCTGATCTTCTTTCTTTACAGCTGTCTGAGAAAAGGCAGACTGCCGCTTCTGCAGCGGCTTTACGTGGTGGCATCCGCCTTTCTGCTCATCTGGCTTCTGGCGATCGCCGGAATTCTGGGAGGCGCGGACGGCAGTATTCAGGTGCTGACGGTGCTGGATGCCATTACCTGCTCTGCCTGTGCGCTGATGGTGGTCAGCGTACTGCTTCTGACCATTGCGTTTATCTATAATTATGAGAGTCTGCCGAGAATATTTTATTTCCTTTATATTCTTCCGATCGTGACATCTTTGATCGTATTTACGAATCCGTGGCATCATCTGTTTTATAAACAGTTTTCTATTTATGCCTCAGAGGTGAAGTTCGGACCGCTTTTTATCTTGTCGGGGAGCCAGTATTATATTTATTGTATCATATCCATTGTGCTGGCTCTGAGAAACGGTATTAGGAAAAGGAATAAGAGCGCGGTGTGGCAGTCTGTGTTGTTCGCCTGGGGGCTGATCGTGCCGGTAAGCGTCAACCTTCTGGCTACGCTGAAGATCGTGAATTTGTCCATTGCGGCGACACCCATTGCTTTTATGTTCACCATTATCTGCCATGGGATAGCAATTTATTATCTTAATTTTCTGAATATCAAGCCCATTGCGCTGCAGAATATTATAGATAATATTTCGGACGGCTATGTGATCATATCTTCAGACAGTCAGATCATCAATATGAACGATGCTTTCCAGGAGGCCTTTGGAGAGAGCTACGGCATGAAAAATAACGTGTATCTGGACCGGCAGGTGGAAGTTCTGGATGAGCAGAAAAAGGATGTCATCTATGATCTGCTGAGCTTTTTTGATATCTGCAGGCAGACGGTGAGCGTTATCACGTATGAGCAGGCAGTGATCAAAGAGGACAGGAAAATCTACTACTCCGTGGAACTGACACCTGTATTCGGAAAACGAAGAATGATGGGCGTAGTGGCGCTTTTTAAGGATGTGACGCGGGTGAAAGAAGAGATCAGACAGCAGCAGCAGAAATTGAGTCAGGAGATGGAACGGGAGCGTCTGGCCTCCTTAGGGCAGATGATCGGAGGGATTTCCCACAATCTGAAGACACCTATCATGTCTGTCTCCGGCAGTGTGGAATCCCTGGAAAATCTGGTGGATGAGTATACAGAGAGCCTGGGGGATGAGGAAGTCACGATTGAGGATCATCGAGAGATTGCGGGGGATATGAGAGAGTGGCTTGGAAAGATAAAGGAGAGCTGTGCCTACATGTCTGATATCATCACCACGGTAAAAGGGCTGGCTACAAATATGAATACCAACAACATTGTGGAATTTACGGTGGATGAAGTGTTCAGAAGAGTGTTTCTGCTGATGAAGCACAGCCTGGCAAAGCATAGCTGCATTTTGTCCATGGAAAATGAACTGCCCGGAGATGCTGTTTTAAAGGGGGATATCAATAATCTGGTGCAGGTGGTCAACAATCTGGTGGACAACGCAATGGATGCCATGAAGGAAGAGGGCGGGAAGATCACCCTTTATGCAGGAAAACAGGGTGGGAATATTCTGATTGCAGTGAAAGACAGCGGACCGGGAATTGCACCGGAGGTTATGGACCGGCTGTTTCACTCCATGGTGACCACAAAAGGGGCAATGGGAACCGGCCTGGGACTTTACAGTTCCGCAGGCTTGATCAGGGGCAAGTTCAGCGGCAGAATGTGGGCTGAGAATCTGCCGGAGGGCGGAGCAGCCTTTTATGTGGAGCTGCCCCTGCAAAGTTAGAAGAAAAAGATTATTTGAGGTGAAGAAGGTATGCGAAAAAACAAGGCAGGACAGCAGAAAAATGGTTTCACCATGCTGGTTCTGGATGACGACAAGAATATTACGGACGCGCTGTATTCCTATTTTGAATCCTCCGGCTACACTGTGGACACAGAAAATGACCCGCTTGCTGCACTGGAGATGATGAAAAATAAATCTTATGATATTCTTTTGCTGGATTTTATTATGTATCCCATCTGCGGAGATGAGGTAGTGGCACGCCTGAGAGCATTTGACACGAGGATATTTGTGATCATGCTCACCGGGCACAGAGAGGTTGCGCCGCCTTTGAATACTGTCCGGGAGCTGGATATCCAGGGGTATTTTGAGAAGAGTGACCGCTTTGACCAACTGGAGCTTTTGGTGGAAAGCTGTGTCAAATCCATCAGGCAGATGCGGACCGTTTACCGTTATCAGGACGGGCTTGGTTCCATTTTAGGCTCCATTCCCAGTATACACCAGCTTTTGTCTCTGGAGGTGGTGTTGGGCAGGATCCTGGAGCAGATGCTGAATTTGGGGGATGATAAAAATGGATTTGCCTGGATCAAGCCAAAGAAGATCATATCTTCCATGTCTGTGGAAACTCTGCCGGATGAGATTTTTCAGGGGAATGGAAGATATGAGAAGGAATTGGAGCAATTTTTGAGTGAGGATTATCCGCATCTGAAACAGGCAGTGCAGAAGGCCGGCAGTGATGGAGAGATTTTGGAGTTTGAGGGGCTGTTTCTGGTGCCGCTCAAGGCAAATCATGATATTTTTCTGGGGATCCTCGGGATCGGAAAGGATTCTTCCTATCCTGATGTACAGCGGCGCCTGCTGGCTGTCTATGGGGAACAGGTCACCACGGCGCTGCACAACACCATTCTTCACATGCTTTTGAACATAAACAACAGAAAACTGAGTCTGACCTATGACCGGATGAAAGAGAGTTATATGCAGACCGTGGAGGCTCTCCGTCTGTTGGTGGATGCCAAGGATGACTATACCCGCGGACATTCAGACCGGGTCTCCATGTATGCGGAAAAGATAGCGGAAAAAATGGGAATGGAAGAATCCCAGACGGAATGTGTCAGGTGTGCCGGTCTGCTTCATGATATTGGCAAGGTGGGTGTCTCTGATGCTATTTTGTGCAAAGATGACAAGCTTACAGAGGAAGAATTTGCGGTGATACGAAGACATCCGGAGATTGGAGAGAAGATTCTTTCCTGTATTGATATGTTTCACAATCTGGGAGAGATCGTGCGGGCGCACCACGAGCGGATGGATGGGGGCGGTTACCCTGACGGGCTTTCAGGAGAACAGATCCCCCTGGAGGCTCGGATGATATCCATTGCAGACGCCTTTGACGCCATGATGTCAGACCGCCATTACAGAAAGCGCCTGTCTCTGGAAAAGGCTAAGGAAGAGCTTGCATTGGGAAAGGGAACACAATTTGACGGAAGACTGGTAGAGGTTTTTCTGGGACTGATAGAGAATGGTGAACTGGGAGAACTGGAGGAGACATGAGATTTGATTATCCTTTAAACAATGTGAATACATATGAGACAGTGGGAGAATTTCTGCAAAAGGCAGAGGCTAGGTTTGGAGACAGACCGGCAGTCACCGTCTATGACGGGGAGGGAAAGGAGCACTGTCACACTTACCGGACGCTTATAAGGGATGTGAAGGCTCTTGCGCTCATGCTCTTGGATATGGGGATCGCGGGGAAACATCTGGCCATCGTGGGAGAGAACAGCTATGAGTGGCTTGTACTGTTTTTGGCCTGCTGTTCAATTGGCGGTGTGGCAATGCCTGTGGATGTGGAGCAGCAGGACGAGAAGATCCTGCATTGCATCACTTACGGGGATGCCTGTATGACTGCCGTTTCCCGGGAGTATGAATTTCTGTTTCATGGCTCCTGCGGCTGCCCTGTGATCTATCTGTGGGATCATCATGACGAACGAAGCTTTTCCTCTCTTCTTTCCCGGGGATATAAGGTATTGAAGAGCAGGGAGGCGGAGCTGGATCGAGTGATGGATAACGTGCGGGGGGAAGAGACGGCTGCTATTATCTATACATCCGGAACCATAAGCGCGCCCAAACCGGTCATGCTCAGCCACGGCAATATTATGTATAATGCCTGCCATGCCCAGGCACTGGTGGAAGCTGGGACCAAGGCCTATACCTGTCTGCCTCTGTATCATGCCTATTCCCTTGTGTGCGGTGCGCTGAATGTACTGACACAGGGGCAGCACCTGGGACTGAATGGAAGCGTTAAAAACTGGATGCGTGATCTCCGCCTGTTTTGTCCTGAGATGATCTTACTTGTACCTATGATGATGGAGTCTCTGATCCGCAGCATCCGGCTGGAACAGAATCGGGACGGCACCCGGGAGGAGGCGAAAAAGGCGCTGCAAAGATACCAGAGCCGGAAAAAGTATCATCTGTCCTCCAGTCCCTTTTTACACCAGGCGGTAACCCGGGTACTTGGAGATTCGGTTTTTCTTATCATATGCGGAGGTGCCCAGCAGAATGAACGGCTGGCCCAGGAATTTGGGTGTTATGGGATCAAAGTTCTGCAGGGATACGGTGTCACGGAGTGCGGTCCTCTTGTTTCTGTAAACAGAAACCGCAGACACAGGGAAAACTCTGTGGGCGTTCTGCTTCCGGGGACCAGCGTGAAGATCCAGGACGGAGAGATACTGGTAAAAGGCCCTTCTGTTTTCAAAGGATATTATAAATCTGACGAGGAGACAAAAAAGGCGTTTTCGGACGGCTGGTTCTGTACAGGTGATTTGGGATACATGGACAAGAAGGGATTTCTCTACATTACCGGAAGAAAAAAGAATCTGGTGGTTTTCAGCAATGGGAAGAAAGTGATGCCCGAGGAGCTGGAGGAGCTTATATGTGAGATACCTCTTGTCAGAGAAGTGATGGTGTATGGTGCCAGCAACGGGCAGACTGCCGATGATGTGAAGCTTTCCGCCGTCATATACGCGGACCCGCAAAAGACCAGGGATATGACTTCCTATGAGGTTCTGGAGCGGATCCAGGAGGAAATCTATGAGTTGAATAAAAAACTGCCTTTTCACAAAAGAATACAGCTCATCCGTATGACAGAGGCAGAATTTAAGAAAACATCAATCCACAAAATAAGAAGGGGGCGTTTTTAATGCGCAAGGAAGATTACCTGTCTGTGATCGAAGAACTTGTATATCAGGTGACCGGAATCAGCGAACTTACCCCCGATACGGATTTTATCAGGGACCTGGCGCTGAATTCCCTGGATGTGGCAAATCTTGTCTGTGCCTTTGAGGACAGGTTTCAGGTGGAAATCCCGGTGCGGGATGTGTGGAAGCTGTCTCAGGTGCGGGATGTGATAGATTATATGCAGAAAAAGGAAATGCGTGCGCAGGGACTGTAAAAAACAGGTGTAAAATCTTCGGAATTATGGTAAACTGTTAGAAGCGAAATCGAGAAGAGGTGTAAGGTTATGAAAAAAATAGGTTTTATCGGTGTGGGAGTGATGGGAAAATCCATGGTCCGCAACCTGATGAAAGCCGGGTACGAACTGTCCATTTATACCAGAACAAAAGATAAGGTGCAGGATATCATAGAAGAAGGTGCCGTATGGCGTGACACTGTGGCAGAGTGCGTCAGAGACAGGGAGGCTGTCATCACCATGGTGGGTTATCCCGAGGATGTTTGGGAGGTTTATTTTGGTGAGACGGGCATCATAGCCAATGCCAGGCCGGGAACCTATGTCATTGATATGACAACAACCAGTCCGAAGCTTTCCATGGAGATTTATGAGAGAGCCAGGGAGGCGGGGATTTACGCAGTGGATGCCCCTGTTTCCGGCGGAGATGTAGGTGCAAGGCACGGTACATTATCTATTATGGCCGGTGGTGACGAGGAAGCCTTTGAAGCCTGTCTGGAGTTGTTTAAGTCCATGGGCAAGACTATCATCTATGAGGGAAAAGCCGGGAACGGACAGCATACAAAGGCAGCCAACCAGATCGCTCTGGGCGGAGTGATCGCAGGCGTGTGTGAGGCCATTACCTATGCCCGTGCGGCAGGACTTGACGTGCAGACCATGCTGGACAGCATCAGCCAGGGCGCTGCGGGAAGCTGGCAGATGAATAACATGGCACCCCGCATGATAAAAGAGGATTACGAACCGGGATTTTTTATCAAGCATTACATCAAGGATATGAAGATTGCCCTGGAAGAATCAGATGCCAGAAAGCTGACCCTGCCTATCCTCACGGAAGTGCTGGATATGTACAGAAAGCTGGATGAAGAGGGGATGGGCGATCTCGGCACACAGGCACTGATCAAATATTATGAAGAGCAGTAGCAGAGAACTGGATGATAAATTTCTGTCAAGCGGACAGGAGAACATCCGTCTAGCCATTGCGCTGGAGCGTTTTTTTGAACTGTGTCCCCAGGACGGTGCCCTGTACGGACGGTACAGGGATTATCTGAAAAAACGCTTCCGCCCTGCCATGGAAAAACTGATCCGGGCAAGAGAGACGGAGAACGTAAAAGTTCTTTTTGGTCTGGCAGAGGTAACCTCTGTGCAGATGGATGAGCTTCTGGCGCTGGCACAGAAGTATGGAAACACAGAATGTGTATTATGGCTTCTGTCAAAAAAAGAAGAGCAGTTCGGATTTGGCGGAAAGGATATGGAATTATGAGACAGGCAGAGGAAATTGCGCAGGAGATCTGGGCATTGGCCGATCAGGAAATTTCCTGCGCCTGTCCTTTTTTTGCGCTGGCATGCAGCTTTCTAAAAACTGCCGCAGATGATACATGTGTCTGTACCTGTACAGACGGCAGGGCTGTTTACTATTCTCCCAAGGCGGTTCTGGCTGATTTTCAGGAAAAGGGAAGAAAATATATCAACAGGATTTACCTGCACAGCCTTTTCCACTGTCTCTACCTGCATCCTGCAGACCGAATGGATCGGGATGAAAAATTGTGGGATCTGGCCTGTGACATAGTGGCAGAGTATACAGTGGACTGTCTTGGACTTCCCTATCTTACAGGGAAGGCCGGGAAGGAAAAAGACCAGGTTTACCGTCTGTTCTGGAAGGAAAACAGTTCCAGGACCGCAGCACAGATTTATGAAATGCTGCTGGAGGGAAAGTTTGAAAAGAGGTGCATAGATACCTGGAAGAGCTTGTTTTTTACGGATGAGCACAGACTGTGGCGGGAGATTTCAGGCGGGGAGCTTGAAGGGATCCGCAGGATATGGGAAAAAGCCGCGGCATATGCAAGCCGTGATACAGGGAATGCCGGCAAGAGGGCAGGAAGTGAAAAAGGGAATCCAGAGGAATGGTATGAGCTGCAGCAAAAAAGAAGGTATGATTACCGGAGATTTCTGCGGCGTTTTGCTGTGCAGAGAGAGGAAGTACAGCTCGATATGGAAAGTTTTGATTATATTTCCTATTGCCTTGGACTGTCCATGTATGGTAACATGCCACTGGTGGAGCCTCTGGAATACACAGAGGCATACAAACTTGAGGAGATTGTCATAGCTATTGACACATCCAGCTCCTGTTCCCGGGAAATGGTGCAGCGTTTTTTGGAAGAGACCTATTCCATGCTCAGTGAAAGGGAGAATTTTTTCAAAAAGATGAATGTCCATATCATACAGTGTGACTGTTACATCCAGGATGATGTGACACTCGGCTGTGAGGAGGACTGGCGGGCCTATATGAAACAGATCCGTATACAGGGAAGGGGCGGTACAGACTTTCGTCCCGTATTTACTTATGTGGACAGGCTGATCAAGGAGAAAAAGATCAGAGATCTGAAAGGACTGTTGTATTTTACAGACGGAGACGGCATCTATCCCACTGAGAAGCCAGATTATGAGGCGGCATTTATTTTTATTAAGGAACCGCCCGGAAATGTAAAAATACCTCCATGGGCCATTCGGCTGTATCTGGATGAGAGAAAGGCAGGGTCATAAGTATGAATATCAGGCAGGCGAAACAGGAAATTGAAAATACTGTGCGGGCCTACACAAAAAAGAAGAAAGACGGAAGCTATGCCATACCGGCAGTTCATCAAAGGCCGGTGCTTCTGATCGGTCCTCCAGGAATCGGCAAGACCGCAATTATGGAACAGATCGCGGATGATCTGCAGGTCGGACTTGTGGCTTACACTATCACCCACCATACGAGGCAGAGTGCAGTGGGACTGCCGGTCATTGAAAAGAGGCAGTTTGACGGGAAAGAATATACCGTGACAGAATATACCATGAGTGAGATCGTGGCATCGGTCTATCAGTGCATGGAGCAGACAGGGTGCAGCGAGGGGATCCTTTTTATAGATGAGATCAACTGTGTCTCGGAGACGCTGGCCCCTACTATGCTGCAGTTTCTCCAGTGTAAGACTTTCGGAAGCCATAAGATACCAAAGGGCTGGGTCATCGTGGCGGCAGGGAATCCGCCGCAGTACAATAAATCCGTGAGGGAATTTGACATGGTCACCTTAGACAGAGTCAAAAGGATCCAGGTGGCTGAGGATTACGGCGTGTGGAAATGTTATGCAAGGGAGCATGAGGTACATCCATCCATTCCTGCGTATTTAGATGTGCGGAGGGAGAATTTCTATCGCACTGAGGCAAATGCGGAGGGACAGTATTTTGTCACTGCCAGGGGATGGGAGGACTTGTCACGGATGATGTATGTGTATGAGGAGCTGGAGCTTCCCGTCACGGACGAATTTGTGTTCCAGTATATCCAGCATCCTGATGTGGCAAAGGATTTTGCGGGTTTCTACGGGCTTTGCAGAAAATACCAGGAGGACTATAGGTTTTCTGAACTTTTAGACGGGACTATGGATGCTGCTTCCATAGAGGAAAAGGAGGAGCGGCTGCAAAAAGCAGGGTATGACGAACGAACCGCGGTGATCAGTCTTCTCTTAGGAGCGGTACATACAGCGCTTGTTCAGTATGCCGCCTGGGAAAGGCAGACAAAGTTACTCTATGAGGAGGTCCGCAGGCTGAAAAGCAGTCTGGAGGCTCCGGATGCGGAAGAGGCGGATACCATTCTGGATCATGAGATCGCAAAACGGCAGCAGGCATGGGAAGTGAAAAAGAAGGCGGGGCTTTACAGGGAGAATGAAGCCAGCCTTGCCCTGTATGTGACAGACTGGGTGAGGAGATTCCTTTATGAGTGGAAAAAGGTAAAAAACCGGAATGTATGTTCCGCGTCCGTGCTGCTGAAGGAAATGTTCGGCCTGGAGAAGAAAAAGCTGGATGATTCCGGAAAGGATATGCAGCAGCTTTTGGAACGGGCGTTTGCATTTGCCGGAAAGGCGTTTGTGGGCGGACAGGAGTTGGCTGTGTTCACAGAAGGGATCACCAGGGACGAGACAGTCATGAGATTCATTATGGAAAACGGCTGTAAGGCATACCAAACAGCAGGGGAGATCCTGCAGACAGAGAAGAGGGAGAGTGAGCTGAAGGAGGAGATCCGGCAATTGTCCGATTTCCTTCAGACAGGTGAAAAAATTTTATAATTATTAAAAAAAAGAAGATACTAAGTAACAGTTCAGACAGGTCTGCGCGTTGGCTGCTATCTGAAAAGTTACGATACGAAACCGTAAAGACGGACGGGCAAAGAACTGGAAAGGACAAAACAAATGCTGAATAATATTTTGACTAGTGTGAATGATTTTATGTACACCTACCCGTTATTGATACTGCTGGTGGGGGCCGGCGTATATTTTACTGTGCGGACCCGCTTTGTACAGGGGCGCCTGCTAGGCGAAGCTTTTCGTGTACTGCTTGAAAGAGCAGAGGTGAAGGACGGCAAGAAGCAGGTATCCTCTTTTCAGGCACTGATGATATCAACCGCTTCCAGAGTGGGAACCGGCAATATTGCCGGAATCGCCACTGCCATTGCTGCCGGGGGTCCGGGAGCTGTGTTCTGGATGTGGGTGATGGCTGTGATCGGCAGTGCATCCGCCTTTATTGAAAGTACCCTGGCACAGGTGTACAAGGTAAAAGATGGGAAAGACTTCAGAGGGGGACCTTCCTATTACATGGAAAAAGCCCTTGGGAAGCGGTATCTCGGGATTATTTTTTCGATACTTTTAATCATATGTTTTGCCTATGGATTTAACGGACTGCAGTCCTTTAATATGTCTTCTTCCCTGGAATATTATATTCCGGGGTATGCGGACAGTATATATCCGGCTGTCATAGGCGCTGTGCTTGCGGCGGCCACAGCTTTTGTCATTTTTGGAGGTGTCCACAGGATCGGGTTTATAACATCTGTGATCGTGCCGGTGATGGCCGGGGGATATCTGATCATGGGGCTTGCCACCATGGTGATGAATGCGGAAAGGATCCCTGAGGTGTTTGCGCTGATCTTCCGGGAGGCTTTTGACGGCCGGGCAATTTTCGGAGGATTTGCCGGAAGTGCCGTGGTGATCGGGATCAAGAGAGGACTTTTTTCCAATGAGGCAGGTATGGGAAGTGCGCCCAACGCTTCCGCCAGCGCAGCGGTGAGCCATCCCGCAAAACAGGGACTGGTTCAGGTGCTCTCTGTGTTTATTGATACACTTTTGATCTGTTCTGCCACTGCTATGATGCTGCTCCTCTCCGGTGTGGAGGGAAAATCAGGCGTGCTGGACGGGATTCCATTTGTGCAGCAGGCGATTTCCGCCAATGTGGGAACATGGGGGATCCATTTCATAACATTTTCTATTTTTACGTTTGCGTTTTCCAGTTTGGTGGGGAATTATTATTATGCGGAGTCTAATATCAAGTTTATTAAGGATGACAAGAGACTTTTGTTTGTGTTTCGGGTGAGCTGCCTGCTGGCAGTGTTTTTTGGGGCGCAGGCGGATTTCTCAGTGATATGGAATGTGGCGGATATTACTATGGGAGGAATGGCGGTGCTTAACATTTTGGTGATCCTGGTACTTGGGGGGACGGCTGTTAAAGTGCTCAGGGATTATGAAGAGCAGAAAAAGAAGGGGGTTGAACCGGTGTTTCGGGCTGAAAAATTGGGGATAAGGAATACGGAATGTTGGGATGATTCACGAAGTTTAAAATAAGTGGGGATGCCATACCGGAAGTGGCTAATGCCGGACGCCGGACCTGGCCGCAGGTTTCCCTGTACGGACGAGAGCAGAGGACTTTCAAGCTAACACGTAAGCCGCACTAAGTTCATCGCCTTAGGGCTCTTCACTAAGTGCTTGCTAACGTGTGGATCTTGAAAGATCCTCTACCGCTCTTAGATGTCCGTACAGGGAAACCTGCGGCCAGGTCCGGCTGTTTTTTTAGATCGGGATGGATATAGAATGAAAAACTGATCCCCCAGGTATGCTGGGGAGAATGGAATAGTTGGGAACGGTGAGGTTTTGAATGAAAAACTTTTATGTTATGTTGAGAATGGTGTCGCAGGCCAAACTTAAACCATACTAAAACATAGGAGATGGTCTATATGAACAATAGAAGGACATCACATGCTAAATGGAGATGCCAATGTTATATTGTTTTTATTCCAAAGTATTGTAGGATAAGGTTCAAGAAGATGTCAGAGAAATAATAAACACATTATCGTAGAGATAAAAATGTTGATATTATAGCAGATGCAGTTTGCATAGACCATGTGCATTTAAGTGTAAGAAAATAAGTGTTTCAGATTTTATAGGTTATTTAAAAGGCTAAGGTACCTTGATGGTTTATGGTGGGCATCCAGGATTTATTACAGATGAAGTATATCAAAAAATATATAAAAGAGTAAGCAGAAGAAACAAGAAAAGAAGATTCAAGAAGTCTATAAAAAGATAAAGAAAAATTTTTTACGGTTATACTTGACTAATTTTATCTAGATTGTTATAATATTAACAGTCAAGGAAATATTTAGGTAAATAATAAAATTTTAATATTTTTTAGGAGGATATCAAAGATGAATCAGTGTTTTGGATGTAACACATGTGCAAGTGCGGATAAGAAACTGGAGGGGTATATCCGGGAGCTGCCTATGGAGACTTCACATCACAGGGTGGAAGGACAGAGTACAAAGTGCGGGTTTGGTCTGCAGGGTGTCTGTTGCAGGCTTTGTGCAAACGGACCGTGCAGGATCACACCTAAGGCGCCGAGAGGAATCTGTGGTGCTACGGCAGATGTGATCGTTGCTCGTAATTTCCTGAGAGCTGTGGCAAGCGGGTCAGGATGTTATATACATATTGTGGAGAATACAGCGCTGAATGTGAAAAAGACAGCTATGGCAAAAGGCGAGATCAAAGGAGAAAAATCTCTCCAGAGATTAGCTGAGATTTTCGGCGTGGAAGGAAAAGATAAGTGGGAGACCGCCCAGATCGTTGCCCAGAAGGTACTGGATGATTTATATAAACCGGAATATGAAAAGATGGAACTGGTGGAGAAGATGGCTTATGCTCCCAGATTCAAAAAGTGGCAGGAGCTTGACATTTTGCCGGGCGGCGCTAAAGGTGAGGTGTTCCATGGGGTTGTGAAATGTTCCACAAACCTGAATTCAGATCCTGTGGATATGCTGACAGACTGTCTGAAGCTTGGAATTTCTACTGGTATTTACGGACTGACACTGACAAATCTTTTGAATGACGTTCTGCTTGGTGAGCCGGAGCTGAGACTGGCGCCTGTGGGACTCAGAGTGATCGATCCAGATTATATAAACATCATGATCACAGGACATCAGCACACTATTTTTGTGGATCTGCAGGAGAGACTGACTTCAAAAGAAGCTGTAGAGAAAGCAAAGGCAGCAGGGGCAAAAGGATTTAAGCTGGTTGGATGTACCTGCGTGGGACAGGATCTGCAGCTCCGCGGAGCACATTACACAGAAGTGTTTGACGGTCATGCCGGAAACAACTACAGCAGTGAGGCTGTGCTGGCAACAGGTGGTATTGATGCAGTGCTCTCTGAGTTTAACTGTACACTTCCGGGTATTGAGCCGATCTGCGAAGAGCTGAAGATCAAACAGATCTGTCTGGATGATGTGGCAAAGAAGGCCAATGCAGAGCTGAAACCTTATGTATTTGAAGAGAGAGAAAAACAGAGTGAAGAGATCATAGATGAGATCATTGCCGCTTATAAGGAGAGAAGAGGCAGTGTGCCGCTGAATCTTATGCCAGAACACGGAAATGACAATACGCTTACAGGCGTGAGCGAAGGCTCCTTAAAAGAATTCCTGGGCGGAAACTGGAAACCACTCATCGATTTGATCGTCTCAGGGGATATCAAAGGTATTGCCGGTGTGGTTGGCTGTTCCAACCTGACAGCAGGCGGACATGATGTTCTGACTGTGGAAATGACAAAAGAACTGATTGCAAAAGATATTCTGGTGCTGACAGCGGGCTGTTCTTCAGGAGGTATTGAGAACTGCGGACTGATGACACCGGAAGCAGCCAAGTATGCAGGACCGAAGCTTCGTGCTGTCTGCGAAAAACTGAACATCCCGCCGGTTCTGAATTTTGGACCTTGTCTTGCTATTGGCCGTCTGGAGATCGTTGCAACAGAGCTTGCAGAGGCAATTGGTGTGGATATCCCTCAGCTTCCGCTGGTACTGTCTGCTGCCCAGTGGCTTGAAGAACAGGCTCTGGCTGACGGATGCTTTGGTCTGGCTTTAGGACTGCCGCTGCACCTGGGACTGCCGCCGTTTGTGACAGGAAGCAAGCTGGTGACAAAGGTGCTGACAGAGGATATGAAATCCCTCACAGGCGGGCAGGTTATCATCAATGGTGACGCAAAAGAGAGCGCTGATATTCTGGATAAGATCATCGAGGAAAAACGTGCAGGCTTAAATATCTGATACAGGGGGATGCGGTTATGAAGAGAATAATGGTAGATGCCAGTAAATGTGACGGCTGTAAAAGCTGCTCCCTGGCCTGCATGCAGGCGCACCGGGAAACTCCGGGGACAATTTATGACCTGGACGTGACAGACATTTCCAATGAAACCAGAAATTATATTTATAAAAATCCGCAGGGCGGCTATACACCTATTTTCTGCCGCCACTGCGACCAGCCGGAGTGTGTGATGTCCTGCATGAGCGGGGCACTCACAAAGGATGAGAAGACCGGCCACGTGCAGTATAACGAGAAAAAATGCGGTTCCTGCTTCATGTGTGTCATGAACTGTCCATATGGAGTTTTGAAACCGGATGAAAAGACTCACTTAAAAGTGATCAAATGTGATTTCTGCATTGACAAAGGCGAGGAACCCAGTTGTGTAAAAGCCTGTCCAAAAGAGGCGATCTGGATAGAGGAGGTGTAGCATGGGATATGTGATTTTAGGCGTGGGCGCTGCCGGCATTACTGCAGCGAAGACCATCCGGAAAGCAGATAAAGAGACAGAGATCACTATGATCTCCACAGACGAACAGGTACATTCCCGTTGTATGCTGCACAAGTATTTAAGCCATGAGCGGACAGCAGAAGAACTGAATTTTGTACCGGAAGATTTTTTTGAGGCGAATCATATCAACTGGATAAAAGGGAAAACCGTGTCAGGCCTTGATACGGCAGAGAAGAAAGTCAAACTGACAGACGGCGGGGAAGTGTCTTACGATAAACTGCTGATCGCCACAGGCGCTGAGAGTTTTATACCTCCTGTGGGAAATCTGCGGGAAGCCGGAAATGTGTTTGGACTGCGTCATCTGCGGGATGCGGCTGCCATTGACAAGATGGCGGAAAATGCGGATAAGATCGTCATCATCGGTTCCGGTCTGGTGGGCCTGGATGCGGCCTATGGCCTGATGGAAATAGGGAAAAAGGTGTCCATTGTGGAGATGGCGGATCAGATCCTGCCCATTCAGCTTGACAAAACAGGTGCCTTGGAATATCAGAAACGTTTTGAATCGGCAGGTGCTTCTTTTTATCTGGGAAGAAAAGCTGCTGAAACAAAAATGAATAAAGAAGGCAGGATCACCCAAGTCATCCTGGACAACGGCGAAGCTCTGTCCTGTGATATGGTGATCGTGGCAGCAGGCGTGAGAAGCGCGACTGCAGGTTTGGAAGGCGAGGGTATAGTCGTTGACCGGGGAATGAAAGTAAACGATCATCTGCAGACCGGTGCAGCAGACGTCTATGCGGCCGGGGATGTGACGGGACTTTCCGGTATCTGGCCCAATGCCCAGAAACAGGGAGAAACGGCTGCCCTGAATATGATGGGCGGAAATGTGGAATACACAGACCGCTATGCAGTCAAAAACACCATTAACTTCTTCGGCTTGGTTTCCCTCTGCGTAGGCGTGATCGTGCCGGAGGAGACAGATGTGGTGATTGTCAGAGAAGACGCGAGCAACTATAAACGTGTGATAATCCGTGGCGGAAAAGTAGTCGGCGTGCTTCTTCAGGGAGATATCTCCCATGCCGGTATCTGGCAGTATCTCATCAAAAACGAGATTTCCATTTCAGGCATTGAAAAGGATATATTTGATCTGAATTTCGGAGATTTTTACGGTATCAAGGAGAATGGAGAATATACCTGGCGCACCGCGGGCTGAGTGTTAAAAAATCCTAAAAAGGGCTTGACAAAGTAAAGTTTTAACGGGTATACTTGATTGCATATACAGAAATGCTGTGATGGGAACAAGTAATCCCCGTGGATTCTACAGAAAGCTGCCGGTTGATGAGAGGCGCAGAAGGAAGCGGACGATGAATACCTCCCTGAGCTTCACACCGAACAGTGCTTTTGCTGCAGACAGCAGCGGCGGGCTAAGTAGGCTGTGACGGAATGGCACACGTTATCGTGCAGATGAGTATCGTCTTGTGATAAGGCCGTACTTACTGAGGCAGACGGTGTGAACCGGCTGCGAAAAAAGGTGGTAACACGGAAGCGGATACAGCTCCCGTCCTTTATGAAGAGGATGGGAGCTTTTTTAGTGGTCAAAAGGTCCTTGGAGCTGGATGGCACCAAGCACAGATACGGCTTTCGTCCGATCACAATTTACAGATAAGTAAAGGAGAAAACAGTATGAAAATCTATGAAGAACTGACAGCCAGAGGCCTGATCGCGCAGGTGACGGATGAGGAAGAAATCCGTGATCTGGTAAACAATGGAAAAGCAACCTTTTACATCGGTTTTGACCCTACAGCCGACAGTCTGCATGTGGGACATTTTATGGCACTGTGCCTGATGAAACGTCTGCAGATGGCAGGCAACAAGCCAATCGCCTTACTGGGCGGCGGCACAGGCATGATCGGAGATCCTTCAGGGAGAACGGATATGCGCCAGATGATGACAGAGGAGACCATTCAGTATAACTGTGACTGTTTCAGAAAACAGATGAGCCGTTTTATTGACTTCTCTGAGGGCAAAGCCCTTATGGTAAATAATGCGGACTGGCTTCTGGGTCTCAACTATGTGGAGATGTTAAGGGAAGTTGGCGCCCATTTTTCTGTAAACAATATGCTGCGCGCAGAGTGTTACAAACAGCGTATGGAAAAAGGACTGAGTTTCTTTGAATTTAATTACATGATCATGCAGAGCTATGACTTTTACATGCTGTACAAGAATTACGGCTGTAATATGCAGTTCGGCGGAGACGACCAGTGGAGCAATATGCTGGGCGGAACAGAGCTGATCCGCCGTAAGCTGGGAAAAGATGCGTATGCCATGACCATCACTCTGCTTCTGAATTCAGAGGGCAAGAAGATGGGCAAAACTCAGTCAGGCGCTGTCTGGCTGGATCCAAATAAGACAACACCTTTTGACTTCTATCAGTATTGGAGAAATGTCAGCGACGCAGATGTGCTGAAATGTCTTCGCATGCTTACCTTCCTGCCTTTGGAGCAGATTGATGAGATGGATAAATGGGAGGGCAGCCAGCTCAACACAGCAAAAGAGATCCTGGCTTACGAACTGACTGATCTGGTACATGGCGAGGAAGAGGCTAAAAAGTCCCAGGAAGCAGCAAGGGCTTTATTTACCAGCGGTAATGCAGCGGATATGCCATCAGCTTTCATCGAGCAGTCAGACTTACAGGGAGGAAATATTGACCTCATCACACTTCTGCACAAGAGCGGTTTGGTAGGCAGCCGTTCCGAGGGAAGAAGAGCCATTGAGCAGGGCGGTGTGGCAATTGACGGTGAGAAGATCACAGATGTCAAATATGTGATCCCGGGAGAAAAGTTGGACGGAGACGGAATCGTGCTGAAACGCGGTAAGAAAAACTTCCGTAAAGTGACAATAAAATAATATAATACAAGAGATGCCGGGGGCTGACAGAGCTTCCCGGCATCCGTTACATTTTGTGCAAAATCATCAAAATGGATTTTCTCTGTTAATGCCATTGCATTTTACCTTTGGATATGGTAATCTGGATTCACGAAAAGGTCAGCGCTGTACGATCGAAAACGCGCAGAAAACAATTCTAAAGCAACACCCTATATCCACATTTCAAAATTCTATGGAATTCCCGTATATTTTCCATTTATCAGCATTTAGAGTCAAAGGAATACTAATATTGTTTGGAGCTGTACTACATTCTTACAGTTACAATTGTTTTTCTGATCGTGACGCGCCTGCCGGAACAGAGAGGTTATGAGGAATGAACAAAAAAGGAATGATATTTGAAGGGCTGAAAGTGCGCAATGAGATCAAAAAAGCACTGCAGCAGGAGGAAGGACTGCCCAATTGTATTCAGGAGGAGAACGGATATCTGTCAGCAGAACCGGGAGAGCATGCAGGAAAAAATGTACTCAAAGGCGAGAGAGAGCTGAAACGTGTATTGGAAAAGCTGCTGGAGGAGGATGGAGAGGAGATCTGTCTGGATGTAACTTATTTTCTCGTTTTTGCAGCAGCGCAGAATCCTGTCTGCAGGGAAGAGTTAAAAAGGCTGGCACCGGAGCAGATCATTGGATATCAGCAGATGTTTTTGAATAACGGGTATCACGGTGATTACTTTTTGTCCTGCCTGGGCTATGAGGAACATTATTTTGCACAGGTGCTCATTGGTATGCTTGAAAAGATACGGGAGGGCAGCGAAGAGAGGGCGGAGGAAGCTTATCATCAGTTTATGGGCTGCATCCGCAAAGGATGGCGCAGTGCCAGACGGGAGCTTTTTACAGAAGAGACTCTGGACTTTGAACGGATACAGGAGTGGGCCGGGCCTTACACAGAACAGCCGGCCATGGGTATGAGCCAGATCTGTATGATCTGCCTGTTGGCTGAGACCTGCCATGTAGAGATTAAAAAGAATGTAAATTTCTATCTCATTCTGGAGTGTATGATTGACAGAAATACGATCTGGGACAGTAAAAAAGAGGAAATTTTAGAATACGAGGTCTGGGGAAGAGCGGGCTGCGCGGACAGTTGTTTTTACCGGAGACTGGAAGAAACAGTGAGGAATCCGTTCCAGGCAGCCTTGGGATTTAGGGTGGAGGGATATGAAGAGTTTGACTGTTATCTGCAAAATCTTTTCCATCTGGGGGGCATAGACAGGAATGTGCTGTGCGGAGAAGAACTGGACGAGAGATCACGGCGGCTCTTACTGGAACTGGGTGAGTTTGAGAAATATTCGGGTATGGAGAAGTATGTCTATTCTCTTTATATTGTTTTACTGTCCGGATATGTGAAAAAATGTCTGGATAAGATCCGGGAAAATGATCCGGTCAGATGGCAGCAGAAATTAGATGAGCAGGAAAGAGAAAAGGAGGAATTAAAAAAGCAGCTTACAGAATCGGAGGAGCGTTTCCGCAGTATGAAAAGGAAAAACAGTGAGCTGGAAGAAAAACTGGAGCTGGCAGAACGGACTGTGCGCCGCAAAGAGAACCAGCTCCTGCGCGCGGCCAAGCAGCACCAGTCCGAAAAACAGGAGCTTGTCAGGCTGAGAGAAAGTCTATATAATTCAGGCAGAGCCGGATGATGCCATGCTTGGCCGAAGAAAATTTCAAATCATCTATTGACAAATACCCCATACGGCATTATAATTGAAAAAAAGTTGAATTGATTAACACTTTAAACCGATGAACAAGAAGAGTAAGTAAAAATATTTATTCCCAGAGAGCCGTTGTTGGTGGAAATACGGCAGTAAGAGTTTTTACCGAATGGCCTTGTGAGGGCAGCTTGAAACCTTCCTGGAGGGGAGTAGACGCTGACGGGGAGCTTATCCGTTATCAAAGAGCAGTGTATGATAGTACATGAAAGAGCGGTTCATATTACGTAAAGGATATGAGCAATATGGGTGGTACCGCAGGAGTTTAGAATTTACAGCTCTTGTCCCATTGGAGAAATCTGATGGGGCAGGAGCTTTTTTATTGCCGCTCTTTGGAAAGGGAGGAAAAAACATGACGATCACACCGGACTGCAACACAATTTTGAAACTGGCGGAGGAATATTCCATTGTCCCTGTATGCAGGGAAATCTATGCGGATGTTACAACACCGATCACTCTGCTGCGCAAGCTCACAGGGCTTTCTAAGAGATATTATCTTCTGGAGAGTATAGAGGGCGGAGAGACATGGGGAAGATATTCTTTTCTGGGATATGACCCGGTCATGCGGGTGACCTGCAGGGACAGTAAAGTATATATAGAAAAACAGGGAAAGACAGAGATTGTGGAGACAGAAAAGCCCTTGAATGTATTGAGAGAGATCATGAAAGACTACAAGTCTCCCAGACTTTCCGGCATGCCTCCGTTTACCGGCGGCTTTGTAGGGTATTTTGCATATTCTATGATCGGTTACGCGGAACCGGTGCTCCATATAAAAAAGGGCACATTTCCCGATTACGATGTTATGCTTTTTGACAAAGTCATCGCCTATGACCATCTGAAGCAGAAGATATGTATCATTGTGAATATGCGGACGGATAAAGTGATGGAGAATTATGGCGAGGCTACAGCGGAGATCGCAAGGATCGCCGGGCTGATCAAAAGCGCACCGGTACCTGCGGCTGAAGCGGAGCCAGAGCAGATTGATTTCACCTGTAATGTGAGCAGGGAGGAATACTGCAGCATTGTAGAGAAGACGAAAGAATATATAAGAGATGGGGATATCTTCCAGGCTGTTATTTCCAGGCAGTTTTGCAGTCCTATGAGAGGAAGCCTTTTAAACGCTTACAGAGTTCTTCGGACAACAAATCCTTCCCCGTATATGGTTTACCTGCATTTTGATGAGGAAGAACTGATGAGCACTTCACCGGAGACTCTGGTCCGCCTTCAGGATGGCCGGCTGACTACCTTCCCGGTAGCAGGCTCCAGGCCAAGGGGGGCGGATGCAGAGGAGGATGAAGCTTTGGAAAAAGATCTTCTGCAGGATGAAAAGGAACTGTCAGAACACAATATGCTGGTAGACCTGGGGAGAAATGATCTGGGACGCATCAGTCAGTTTGGTTCTGTGGAAGTGACGAAATATATGATGATCCACCGTTATTCTAAGATCATGCACATTTGTTCACAGGTGGAGGGAACCATCCGGGACGACAAGGATGCATTGGATGCAGTTGAAGCTGTACTTCCTGCGGGAACTCTTTCCGGCGCGCCCAAAATCAGAGCATGCGAGATCATCGAGGAGCTGGAGAGTATGGAGAGAGGTGTCTACGGAGGTGCCATCGGCTATCTGGATTTTGCCGGCAATTTGGATACCTGTATTGCTATCCGCATGGCAGTCAAAAAAGACGGTAAAGTCTACGTACAGGCAGGCGGCGGAATTGTGGCAGACAGTGTTCCGGAGCTGGAATACGAAGAATCGGCAAATAAAGCGGCAGCAGTGATGCAGGCCATTAAAAATGCCGGGGAGGTGGAAGAGTTATGATATTGCTGATTGATAATTACGACAGTTTTACATACAACCTGGTACAGATGATAGGCACCATTAACCCGGACATCCGGGTGATAAGAAATGATGAGATGACAGTGGAGGAGATAGAGGCATTACATCCTTCCCACATTATCCTGTCACCGGGACCGGGATATCCGAAGGACGCAGGAATCTGTGAAGCGGTTATTCAGAGACTGCAGGGCAGGGTGCCTATCCTGGGTGTCTGCCTGGGACATCAGGCTGTCTGTGAAGTGTACGGCGCCAGGATCAGCCATGCCAGACATTTGATGCACGGAAAAAGAAGCCGGGTATTTCTTCAGACAGAGAGTCCCATTTTCGCAGGCATGGAGGAAGAAATAGACGCGGCCAGATACCACTCCCTTATAGCGGAGGAGGGAACCATTCCCCAATGTCTTCAGGTCTTGTCCACGGATGTGGAAAATGGGGAAATCATGGCAGTAGGGCACAGAGAGTATCCGGTATATGGACTTCAGTTTCATCCGGAATCCATTCTCACACCCCAGGGAAAGAATATACTTGAAAATTTTTTAAATATAAAAGCTGTAAGAGGAGATAAGATCATGATCAAAGAGGCAATTCATACACTGATGGACGGCAAGGATTTAAATTATGAGATGGCAAAGGCAGTCATGCATGAAATGATGGATGGCATTGCCACACAGGCACAGATGGGAGCTTTTCTGGCGGCGCTTCGCATGCAGGGAGAGAGTATAGATGAAATCACAGCTTTTGCTGAGGTCATGAGGGAAAAAGGGATCAAGATCAAACCCGAGAGAGAAGTCATAGATATTGTGGGAACGGGAGGAGACGAGGCAGGAACCTTTAATATTTCCACCACAGCGGCGTTTGTGGTCGCAGCGGGCGGAATGCCTGTGGCAAAACACGGAAACCGCAGCGTATCCAGTAAGAGCGGTGCGGCAGATGTCCTGGAAAATCTGGGTGCCAATGTGGCTCTTGACGCAAAACAGAATGAGAACATTCTCAACAAGACTGGGATGTGCTTTATGTTTGCGCCGGTTTATCACTCTTCTATGAAATACGCGGCTCCGGTGAGAAAAGAGATGGGGGTGCGCACCGTGTTCAATATTTTAGGCCCCCTCTCCAACCCGGCAGCAGCTACCATGCAGCTTCTTGGCGTATACGACAAAAATCTGGTGGAACCGCTGGCAAAGGTGCTGGGCAACTTAGGTGTGACCAGAGGAGTCGCTGTGTGCGGTGAGGACGGCCTGGATGAGATCACCTTGACAGGGGAGACCACAGTCTGCGAAATACGTTTTGGAGAGACTTCCTGCTACACCATATCACCGGAGCAGTTTGGAATGAAACGCTGTGAACTTTCTGAACTGGTGGGCGGCTCTCCTGCTGATAACGCACAGATCACCAGGGATATTCTCTCCGGGCGTGAGACAGGACCAAAACGCGATGTGGTGCTTTTAAATGCGGGTATGAGTCTCTATCTGGGGATTGACGGCATCACATTGCAGGAGGGCATTGATATGGCCCGGGATCTGATAGAGAGCAAAAAGGCACAGGCAAAATTTGATGAATTTGTAAAGGCCACAAGAGAACAGTAAAGGAGGAGACTGAAAAATGATACTGGAACAGATAGCGAGAGACACAGAGATCCGGGTGACCCAGCAGAAAAAGAAAGTCCCTCTCGGAACCCTGAAAAAAGCGGCATACCAAATGGAGACAGATACAGGATTCCCCTTTGAAAAAGCCCTGGCAAAGGAGGGACTCAGCTTCATATGTGAGGTAAAAAAAGCCTCCCCTTCAAAAGGGATCATCGCAGAAGATTTTCCGTATCTGGATATCGCAAAGGAATACGAAGCGGCGGGGGCAGATGCTGTCTCCTGTCTGACTGAGCCGAAATATTTTCTGGGAGCTGACAGCTATCTGAAGGAGATTGCGGAAAATGTGAAGATTCCGGTTCTCAGGAAAGATTTTGTGGTGGAAGAGTATCAGATATATGAGGCAAAGGCTCTGGGTGCCAGCGCTGTGCTGCTGATCTGTGCGCTCATCGAGCCGGTGCTTCTGAAACGATATATTCAGGTGTGCGACACTTTGGGCATTTCCGCTTTGGTGGAAGCCCATGACGAGAAAGAAATTTCACATGCCGTGTGGGCGGGAGCCAGAGTCATCGGCGTGAATAACCGCAATCTGAAGGATTTCAGCGTGGATGTGGGAAATAGCACAAGGCTTCGCGCTCTGGCGCCGAAAGAGATCCTGTTCGTGGCAGAGAGCGGTATAAAAGGTCCCGAGGACATTGCGCGCTTAAAGGAAAATGAAGTGAATGCTGTGCTGATCGGTGAGACACTGATGAAGAGCAGGGATAAGAAAAAAATGCTTTCTTACCTAAAAGGAGAGGATACATCCAATGAGCAGTAAAGTAAAGATCTGCGGCCTTAGGCGTCCTGAGGACATAGAGACAGCCAACCTGTACCGTCCGGATTTTATCGGGTTTGTCTTTGCGAACAGCAGCCGGCGGATCACGGAAGAACAGGCAGAGTGCTTAAGGGCAGGACTGGCGGATGGAATCCTGGCGGCAGGCGTATTTGTAAACGCTCCGGTCCGGGAGGCAGCACGGATCGCTGAAAAGGGGATCATAGATATCATTCAGCTTCACGGAGATGAGGATGAAGCCTATATCCGCAGTCTGAAGACATTTACTAAGAAACCGGTGATAAAAGCAGTCCGCGTACAGAGCCGGGAGCAGATCCTGGAAGCGGAGAAGTTGCCCTGCGAGTATCTGCTCCTTGACACCTATACAAAGGGACAGTACGGAGGAAGCGGAAAAGGATTTGACCTGTCGCTCATTCCAAGGCTTGCCAGACCATTTTTTCTGGCCGGAGGCCTGAGTGCCGAAAATGTGCAGAGTGCTCTTGAAAGTAGCGGTGCATTTGCAGCAGATGTCAGCAGCGCAGTGGAGACAGAGGGATATAAAGACAGGGACAAGGTCAGGGAATTTATCCGGGCGGTCCGGGAACAGGATTCGGACACGAAAAACCATTGATTATAAAGAAGAGGATGAAAATATGAGCAAAGGAAGATTTGGCAATTACGGAGGACAGTACATTCCGGAGACACTGATGAACGCAGTGCAGGAGCTGGAGGAAGCCTATGAGAAATACAGCAGGGACCCGGAATTTAACAGGGAGCTGGACGATTTGCTGAAAAATTATGCGGGCCGCCCTTCTCTGCTGTACTATGCCGAGAAGATGACAAAGGATCTGGGAGGCGCGAAGATCTACCTGAAGAGAGAGGATTTGAACCATACCGGTTCCCATAAGATCAACAATGTTCTGGGACAGGTGCTCCTTGCGAAGAAGATGGGCAAGACGAGAGTTATCGCTGAGACGGGAGCGGGACAGCACGGTGTGGCCACAGCTACGGCAGCAGCCCTTATGGGGATGGAATGTGAAGTCTTCATGGGACGTGAGGACACAGACCGCCAGGCACTGAACGTATACCGCATGGAACTGCTGGGGGCAAAGGTTCACCCTGTGGACAGCGGAACAGCCACTTTGAAGGATGCTGTAAATGAGACCATGAGAGAGTGGACCAGAAGGATGGACGATACCCTTTATGTGTTGGGTTCTGTCATGGGTCCCCACCCCTTCCCTATGATCGTTCGTGATTTCCAGAAGATCATCGGAAAGGAGATCAAAGAACAGCTTCAGGAAAGAGAAGGCAGACTTCCGGATGCTGTGATCGCCTGTGTAGGCGGCGGCAGCAACGCCATGGGAGCGTTTTATGAATTCATCAAGGATGAGCAGGTGCAGCTCATCGGATGTGAAGCGGCAGGGCTTGGTGTGGATACGGAAAAACATGCGGCAACCATCGCAAAAGGAACAGAGGGAGTTTTCCATGGTATGAAATCCCTGTTCTGCCAGGATGAGTACGGACAGATCGCTCCAGTATACTCCATTTCCGCAGGACTGGATTACCCGGGTATCGGGCCGGAACATGCCAATCTGAACAAGACGGGAAGGGCCAAATATGTGCCGATCACAGACGCCGAAGCGGTGGAGGCATTTGAATACCTCTCCAAGACAGAGGGAATCATACCGGCTATCGAAAGCGCCCACGCAGTGGCATATGCCAGGAAACTGGCTCCGACCATGGATAAGGATAAGATCATAGTGGTAAATATTTCCGGCAGAGGCGACAAGGACGTGGCTGCCATTGCACGATACAGAGGAGTGGAAATTTATGAGTAAAATATATCAGGCATTTGAAAACAAAAAGGCATTTATTCCGTTTATCACAGGCGGTGACCCTACGCTTGATGTGACAGAGCAGCTTTTGTACGCCATGGAGGAGGCAGGAGCTGATCTGATAGAGATCGGCATCCCTTTTTCTGACCCTACAGCAGAAGGACCGGTGATCCAGGAGGCAAATGAGAGAGCCTTAAAAGCGGGATGCACCACTGACAAATTGTTTGACATGATAAAAAGGGCGAGACAGAAGGTCACAGTGCCGATCGTGTTTCTTACCTATGTGAATCCTATTTTTACATATGGCAAGGAGCGCTTCATGAAAAAATGTGTGGAGTGCGGCGTGGACGGTATCATCGTTCCGGATATGCCCTATGAAGAAAAACAGGAGCTGGCGCCTGCGTGTGATGCCTATGGCATTGACATCATTCCTCTTATAGCACCCACTTCAAATGCCCGCATCACCATGATCGCAAAGGAGGCAAAGGGATATATCTACTGTGTCTCTTCTCTGGGAGTGACCGGTGTGAGAAGTGAGATCAAGACGGACATCGGCGCCATGGTAGAGCTGGTGCGCCGGGCCACAGATGTGCCCTGCGCCGTGGGCTTCGGCATTTCCACACCGGAACAGGCATACGCCATGGCAAAGGTTTCAGACGGAGCCATTGTAGGCTCTGCAATTGTTAAAATTGTGGCAAAATATGGAAAGGACTGTGTGCCCTATGTGGCGGAGTATGTAAAAGAAATGAAAGCTGCCGTGGACCGGGCAAACAACTGAGAACAGCGGAGGATGGAAAATTCCATCCTCCTTTTTTGCGTAAAGCCCCGCATTTCCAGACCCTGCCTGCGTAACCATGCAGATCAGCGCGGTAAATACACGGATATGGGGGATCAGATCTGTATGGCGCCGGCTGCTTTGGGATTTTGCCGGGTATGGTGCAGTATCTCCCCGGGGAAAACGCCTTGCGGGATAATGCCCCGTAAATAGTAACAAAAATATTCATAATAATTAAATATTTCACAAATTTTTGTTGAAAAATCCCCGGAAACAAGGTACAATTAAAATCGGCAGAAATTGGTTTTGTCTTTTAATTCAACAAAGTAAAACCAGGAGGCGATTTCTGCATGAAAACCGGATTATCACGCAGATTTTTCGTGCAGAATCCAGGTAAATAATAAAAAATGGAGGGCTGATAAATGAGTAATACAGCACAAAGCTTGGCAAGTAAAAGAATTGCTTCTTTACTTGATGAGAACAGTTTTGTTGAGATCGGCAGCTGTGTCACAGCAAGAAACACAGATTTCAACTTATCTGAAAAGGAAACACCGTCAGACGGTGTCATCACCGGTTATGGTGTCATCGACGGCAGCCTGGTGTATGTGTACAGCCAGGACGCTTCCGTTCTGAACGGAACCATTGGTGAAATGCATGCCAAAAAGATTGTCAGACTTTACGATCTGGCAATGAAGACAGGCGCTCCGGTTATCGGACTTGTGGACTGCGCAGGCTTAAGACTGCAGGAAGCCACAGATGCGCTGAACGCTTTTGGCGAGATTTATACCAAACAGGTTATGGCATCAGGTGTGATCCCGCAGATCACAGGTATTTTTGGAACCTGCGGCGGCGGCCTTGCAATTGTTCCGGCTCTTACCGATTTCACCTTCATGGAAGAGAAGAGCGGTAAACTGTTTGTAAACTCCCCCAACGCTTTAGAGGGAAATGAAATTTCCAAATGTGATACTTCCAGTGCAAAATACCAGAGTGAAGAGGCTGGTCTGGTAGATGTTCTGGGAAGTGAAGATGAAATCCTTGCGCAGATGAGACAGCTGGTATCCATGCTGCCTTCCAACTACGAAGATAATTCTTCCTACGAAGACTGCGCAGATGACTTAAACCGTGTTTGCCCGGAACTGGAAAATTGTGTGGGTGATACCGCCATTGCACTTTCCCAGATCGCGGACAACAATGAGTTCTTTGAAGTGAAAGCTGCATACGCAAAAGATATGGTGACCGGATTCATCCGTCTGAACGGTGCTGTTGTGGGCTGTGTTGCCAACAGAAGCGAAGTTTACAACGATGAAGGGGAGAAGACAGAGTCCTTTGACAATGTACTCTCTGCAAGAGGATGTAAAAAAGCAGCGGATTTCGTGAAATTCTGTGATGCTTTTGAAATCCCGGTTCTGTCTCTGACAAATGTAAAAGGCTATAAAGCAACAAAATGCTCTGAAGCCAACATTGCCAAGGCAGCCGCACAGCTTACTTACGCATTTACAAATGCAACCGTACCGAAGGTGAACATCGTGATCGGTGAGGCATTCGGCAGTGCATATCTGGCAATGAACAGCAAATCCACAGGAGCAGACATGGTATTCGCATGGCCGGGTGCTCAGATCGGTATGATGGACGCACGTCTTGCTGCGAAGATCATGTATGCAGACAGCGATGCTGCAACGATCAATGAAAAAGCTGCTGAATATGCTGACTTACAGTCAAGTGCCCTGTCTGCTGCCAAGAGAGGCTATGTGGATTCCATCATTGAGGCAGAAGATACAAGAAAATATGTGATTGGTGCTTTTGAAATGTTATTCACAAAGAGAGAAGATCGTCCAAGCAAGAAACACGGCACGGTTTAGGTGAGGTGAATCATATGAAGCAGACATGGAAAAAATTAATTGGTTTAATCCTGATCGGAGTATGCGCTCTGGCTATGACAGCCTGCGGCAGCAGCAAAGACTCCACAGGCGGTTTAAAAAAGCTGGATGATGCAACCGTTGACTCTCTTGTGGAGAGCTTTGGCGGCGTTGTCGGCAACATTGCTGATCTGAACGAGGAGTCTATTGCGGGTCTCATGGAAGGCGATGACGCATTCAGTGCTTCCGCTGCAATTGCGTGGGACGGTGCCAGCGAAGATCTGGGCGCATATGTGGAGACATCCAAAGGCGATGTGGAGATCAAAGACGGAAATTATATCCTGACACTGGCATGTAAGTTTGAGAACCGTGACGCAGACTGCGTCTTTACATTGGATAAAAACGGCAATCCTCTCAATGTGACCATTGACCCCAAATATTCAATGGGTGAAAAAATGGCACAGGCAGGACAGAATACACTTCTGGGTATAGGAACTGTTTTTGTTATGCTGGTCTTCCTGTGTTTTGTTATTTCCTTAATGAAATACATTCCGGGATTTGTAGCGTCCTTTGACAAGAAGAAAACTGCTCCGGAAGAAATTCAAGTTCCGGCTGCTCCTGCTGCTAAAGCTATACCGGAGGCAGCAGAGGAAGAGGTTGTGGATGACGGCGAGCTGATAGCAGTCATTGCGGCAGCAATCGCAGCATCTGAAAATACATCTACAGACAGTTTTGTAGTTCGTTCCATCAGAAAATCAACAAAAAGAAATTGGCAGAGAGCCTAATCACAGGAGGAAATGGTTATGAAATCTTATACAATTACAGTTAATGGCGTTGCATATGATGTAACAGTAGAAGAGGGCGCAGGAAACGCAGCAGCTCCTGCGGCAGCACCGAAAGCTGCTCCTAAGGCAGCACCAAAAGCCGCTCCGGCAGCAAAACCTGCAGCATCCGCAGCAGGCGCAGTGGCAGTTACCGCATCTGTTCCGGGTAAAGTGTTCAAAGTGGAAGCTAATGTTGGACAGGCAGTAAAAGCCGGCGATAACATCATCATTCTGGAAGCCATGAAAATGGAAATTCCGGTTGTTGCTCCGCAGGACGGTACCATTGCAAGTATTGACGTGGCAGTTGGTGATTCCGTAGAAAACGGTGATACACTGGCATCCATGAACTAGAATTTACAAACAATTGTAAATTCCCGACAGCTAAGAGATAAATCTTGCTGATACAATAGAAAGCACAAATCGAAAACTTTCTATTGTCACGAATACGAACAATGGGAGGTAATATAATGTCTAACGTTACAGATACACTGTCTAACCTGCTCCACCAGACAGCGTTTTTCAATCTGACATGGGGAAATTACCTTATGATTTTAGTTGCCTTTGGTTTTCTTTTCCTGGCAATTAAAAAAGGATTTGAACCGCTTCTTCTGGTGCCGATTGCCTTCGGTATGCTGTTGGTTAATATCTATCCGGATATTATGGCACTGCCATACACGGACGCAGCAGGAATTGAGCATGCAGGTGGACTTCTTCACTATTTTTATCTGATGGATGAATGGAGTATTCTTCCGTCCCTGATCTTCATGGGCGTAGGTGCCATGACGGACTTCGGTCCTCTGATCGCCAATCCCAAGAGCTTTCTTTTGGGTGCTGCGGCACAGCTTGGTATCTACATGGCATACTTCCTGGCAATCTTTATGGGATTCAATGGAAAAGCAGCAGCAGCCATCTCTATCATCGGTGGTGCTGACGGCCCGACTTCCATCTTCCTGGCAGGTAAGCTTGGACAGACAGTCCTTATGGGACCGATTGCGGTGGCGGCATATTCCTATATGTCCCTGGTTCCCATCATCCAGCCGCCGATCATGAAACTTCTCACTACAGAGAAAGAACGTAAGATCAAAATGGAACAGCTTCGCCCGGTTTCCAAACTGGAAAAAATCCTGTTCCCGATCATCATCACCGTTGTTGTTTGTCTGATTCTTCCTACAACAGCTCCGCTGGTTGGTATGCTGATGCTTGGTAACCTGTTCCGCGAATCAGGTGTTGTAAAACAGTTAAGTGAGACAGCATCCAATGCTCTTATGTATATTGTAGTTATCTTACTGGGAACTTCCGTAGGTGCTTCTACAAGCGCAGAGGCATTTTTGAAACTGGATACCCTGAAAATCGTCGTTTTAGGTCTGGTTGCATTTGCGATCGGTACGGCAGGCGGTGTACTTCTTGGTAAACTGATGTGTAAACTGTCCGGCGGTAAGATCAACCCGCTGATCGGTTCAGCCGGAGTATCTGCCGTTCCTATGGCAGCCCGTGTATCCCAGAAGGTTGGTGCTGAGGCAGACCCGACTAACTTCCTGCTGATGCACGCAATGGGCCCGAATGTTGCAGGCGTTATCGGTACTGCAGTAGCAGCGGGTACCTTCATGGCAATCTTCGGTGTTTAATATTTAAGAAAATCCATATAACGATTCTAAATTTATTTAGGATTTTCTTATTGTCATGATTTCAAAATTTTAGGAGGAAATTAAGATGGCAGAGGTAGTAAAAAAACCTATTAAGATTACTGAAACAATCTTACGTGATGCACATCAGTCCCTGATTGCGACCAGAATGTCCACAGAGCAGATGCTGCCGATCGTAGATAAACTGGATAAAGTCGGTTATCATTCCGTAGAGTGCTGGGGCGGTGCAACCTTTGATGCATCCCTTCGTTTCTTAAAAGAAGATCCATGGGAGAGACTGCGTAAGTTCCGTGACGGATTTAAGAATACGAAACTGCAGATGCTGTTCCGTGGTCAGAACATTCTGGGATACCGTCCTTATGGGGATGACGTGGTAGAGTATTTCGTACAGAAATCCATTGCCAACGGTATTGACATTATCCGTATTTTTGACTGTCTGAATGACTTGAGAAACCTGCAGACAGCAGTAAAAGCTTCCAACAAGGAAAAAGGACATGCACAGGTGGCTCTGTCCTACACCTTGGGCGATGCTTACACTATGGATTACTGGGTAGACATGGCAAAAAGAGTAGAGGATATGGGTGCAAATTCTATCTGTATCAAGGATATGGCCGGTCTGTTGGTTCCGTATGAGGCAACAAATCTGGTAACTGCTCTGAAAGCTGCTGTGGATATTCCGATCCAGCTCCACACACACTATACCTCAGGTGTTGCTTCCATGACTTACTTAAAAGCTGTAGAGGCAGGCGTAGACGTGATCGATACTGCTATGTCTCCTTTCGCTCTGGGAACATCCCAGCCGGCTACAGAGGTTATGGTTGAGACATTCAAGGGAACACCTTATGACACAGGATTTGACCAGAATCTTCTGGCAGAGATCGCTGATTATTTCCGCCCGATCCGTGATGAGGCGCTGGAAAGCGGTCTGCTGAATCCTAAGAACCTGGGTGTTAATATTAAGACTCTGCTGTATCAGGTGCCGGGCGGTATGCTCTCCAACCTGACCAGCCAGTTAAAGGAACAGCACGCAGAAGACAAGTTCTACGAGGTTCTGGAGGAAGTGCCGAGAGTGCGTAAAGACCTGGGCGAGCCGCCTCTGGTAACTCCGTCCTCACAGATCGTTGGTACACAGGCTGTATTCAACGTAATTATGGGCGAGCGCTACAAAATGGTTACAAAAGAGACAAAAGACGTTCTCAGCGGAAAATACGGTGCTACGGTTAAACCGTTTGATCCTGAAGTACAGAAGAAGTGTATCGGTGATACAGAGCCGATCACCTGCCGTCCGGCTGATTTGATCCCGGATGAACTGGATACTTTAAGAAATGAAATGGCACAGTGGTCCGAACAGGAAGAGGACGTATTGTCTTATGCGTTATTCCCGCAGGTGGCAACCGAGTTCTTCAAGTATAGAGAAGCACAGAAGACTAAGGTGGATCCTAAGGCTGCGGATACGGAGAATGGGGCTTATCCTGTTTAATGTTTAGCATAGAAGGGCGAGGGTGCCGTGGTGACGGTGCCTTTGGCCTTCTTTTTTTATTAAGGGGGACGGAAGCGGAGATGAGAGGGCCGGGGACGCAGGAGGCCGGGGAACGAAGCGTTCCGCTGCCGTGGAGCTAACCTGCTCCCAGTTACTAAATTCATCGGCATTGGCCTCTTCATTAAGTAACTGGGGCAGGTGGATCTCCACAGCGCTCCACTGGAACATCGTTCCCCGGCCTCCTGCGTCCCCGGCCCTCTCATCTCCGCTTCCTGGTATTGGCTGCGTATGTGTAGCGGCATGGGGAGGAGCGTTGGAGCGGCAAGGAAGAATCGTTGGAGCGGCAAGGAAGAATCGTTGGAGCGGCAAGGAAGAATCGTTGGAGCGGCAAGGAAGAATCGTTGGAGCGGCAAGGAAGAATCGTTGGAGCGGTAAGGAAGAATCGTTGGAGTGGCGGAGAAGGAGCGTTGGAGCGGCGTAGAAGGAGGGGGTGGAGTGGCGGAGAGAAATCTTTGGAGTGAGAAGAATCGAAATTTTTTAGTGAAAAAAATTTGGATTTGTGGTATTATAACCCATGTGTGGGCAGAATTTGCTCGTATGTTACGAAAGGCTGCTGTTTATGAGCGGGTTTGGGGCTTGTGAATGGTTGCTGTAAAATACCTTTAGGTAAGGTTTGAAGAGGGGACAGACATGGGTAATGCGGAAAATTTACTCAGTAAGATGAATAAGCAGTATCAGAACTTCAGCAAGGGGCAGAAGAAATTAGCTACCTATATTAATGACAATTATGACAAGGCTGCTTTTCTTACGGCTGCCAAGTTGGGGGAGACCGTTGGTGTCAGTGAGTCTACTGTGGTGCGGTTTGCCATCCATCTGGGGTATAAAGGGTATCCGGAGTTTCAGAAGGCTTTGGAGGAGCTGGTTAGGAATAAGCTGAATTCTATACAGCGTATGGAAGTGACCTATGGCAGGGTTCCCCAGTCAGAGATCCTGGATACGGTGCTGCATTCGGATATTGATAAGATCAAGCTGACCATGGAGCATATTGACCACGGCGCTTTTGAACTGGCTGTGGAAACGATTCTGAGAGCCAAGAGTATCTATATTGTCGGGATACGAAGCTGCGCTCCTCTGGCAAGCTTTTTGGGATTTTATTTTAATCTTTTGTTTGATCACGTACATCTGATGCATACCAACAGTTCCAGTGAACTGTTTGAACAGATGATCCATATAAGTGGAGATGATGTTATTATTGGGATCAGTTTTCCAAGGTATTCCATGCGGACACTGAAAGCGCTGGAATTTGCCAATAACAGAAGTGCCAAGGTAATAACCCTGACAGACAGCATACATTCTCCGATGAACCTGTATTCCTCCTGTAATCTGATCGCCAGAAGCGACATGGCTTCTATTGTGGATTCCCTGGTGGCGCCGCTGAGCGTGATCAATGCGCTGGTGGTGGCGCTGTGCATGCGCAAACAGAAAGAAGTGGTGGCGACTTTAGAGGATTTGGAAAAAATATGGGATGAATATCAGGTTTATAATAATGATGAGATCAATATGGCTGACGGACAGGATATAGAGCTGAAGAATCCGGACGGCCTGGAGGATTAGATCACGCGAATAAAGGAGCCTGCAATGGCAAAAATAATTATTATCGGCGGCGGGGCTGCCGGCATGTTCGCATCTGTATTTCTGGCTGAGAAGGGTCATCAGGTGCATGTGTTTGAAAAAAATGAAAAATTAGGAAAAAAGCTTTTTATTACAGGAAAAGGGCGCTGTAATGTGACAAATGACTGTGACCCGGAGACTTTTTTTGAATCGGTGGTTTCCAATCCCAAATTTCTGTACAGTGCCTATTACGGGTACACCAGCCAGGATGTGATGGACTTTTTTACCTCTCTGGGCGTTAAGCTGAAGACGGAGAGGGGGAACCGGGTATTTCCGGTATCTGATCACTCCTCGGATATTATCAGGGCACTGGAACAGCGGATGCAGGCCGCAGGCGTAAAAGTGCACCTGCACGCTGAGGCGGAAAATCTGCTTTTGGAAGACGGACGCGCTGTGGGGATCCGGCTTGCGGACGGTGCCGAGATCACCGGGGATAAGGTGATCGTGGCCTGCGGAGGGTATTCTTATCAGGCTACCGGCTCCACCGGGGACGGCTATCGCTTTGCAAAAGAGTCCGGTCATACCGTGACAGAGCTTTTCCCGGCTCTGGTGCCTCTGGAGGTCAGTGAGACGTATGTGAGCCGGATGCAGGGACTGGCATTGAAAAATGTGCGTTTCACGGTGAAGGATGGAAAAAAGGTGCTCTATGATGAGTTTGGAGAACTTCTTTTTACACATTTCGGCATATCCGGCCCGTTGGTGCTGACGGCCAGTTCAAAGATTGCCAAAAGGCTGAAAAAGAAGGAATTGCAGGGGTATATTGATGTAAAAGCAGCACTTTCAGAGGAGCAGCTTGATGCCAGGATCCTTCGGGATTTTGAGGAGAACAAAAACCGGCAGTTTAAAAATTCCGTGGGAAGTCTGTTCCCGGCTAAGATGGAGCCTGTTATGCTGGAACTCTCTGGGATTCCTCCGGAGAAAAAGGTCAATGAGATCACCAGGGAGGAGAGGCGGCATTTTGTCTCTCTGATCAAAGCGTTTCCTCTGACCATTACCGGGCTTCGGGATTTCAAGGAGGCCATCATTACCCAGGGGGGTGTGAAGACCGGCGAGATCCAGCCGGGGAGCATGGAGTCGAAAAGAATACAGGGCCTCTATTTTATCGGAGAGGTTCTGGATCTGGATGCGCTGACCGGCGGGTTTAATCTGCAGATTGCCTGGTCTACGGCTTTCGCGGCTGCCTCATCCATAAATGAAAGTATATAATAAGAGTCACAAAGGAGATGTAAAACAAAATGGCATTTAATATTGCGATCGATGGTCCAGCAGGTGCAGGCAAGAGCACCATAGCCAGGGCGCTTGCGAAAAGGCTTTCCTACATTTATGTGGATACAGGAGCCATGTACCGCGCTATGGCCCTCTATCTGCTGAGGGAAAATATAAGCGCAGATGACAGCGGCAGGATAGAAAAAGCCTGTGAAAGTGTGGATATCTCTATTATACATGAGGACGGTGTCCAGAAGGTGCTTCTGAACGGCGAGGATGTAAGCAGTCTTATACGGAGCGAGGAGGTGGGCAATATGGCCTCCGCAAGCGCGCAAAACGGCAGGATCCGGGAAAAACTGGTGGAGCTTCAGAGACAGCTTGCGGCTAAGACGGATGTGGTCATGGACGGAAGGGATATCGGTACCTGTGTACTGCCGGATGCAGACGTTAAAATATATCTGACAGCCAGTGTCCATACAAGAGCCGTGAGACGCTTTAAAGAATATCTGGAAAAGGGTATGGAGGCAGATCTGGCACAAATAGAGGCGGATATTGAGAAACGGGATCATCAGGACATGAGCCGGGAAATCTCGCCGCTTAAAAAGGCAGAGGATGCGGTTCTTCTGGATTCCTCCGATATGACCATTGAGGAGGTTCTGGATGCCATGACCGCTGTCTGCGGCAAGAAAAAAAGCTGAAGGAGTTGCTATGGAAGTAAAGACAGCCAAGAGCGCCGGCTTTTGCTTCGGTGTGAAACGGGCAGTGGAAAAAGTATACGAGGTTGCAGGAGAGAAGGAATCTCCTGTTTATACTTACGGGCCTATCATTCACAACGAGGAGGTTGTGGAAGATCTGGAAAAACGAGGTGTGTCGGTTCTGAACAGCGAGGAGGAGCTTCTGGCCCTCACAGAGGGAACTGTCATCATCCGTTCCCACGGGGTGCCTAAAAAGATTTACCAGCTTCTCAGGGAAAAGGGACTGGATTATGTGGATGTGACCTGCCCCTTTGTGCTGAAGATACACAGGATCGTGGAGCGTGAAAGCCGTGCGGGACGTCATATCGTCATAATCGGGAACAGAGACCACCCGGAAGTGGAGGGAATCCGCGGCTGGTGTGATGGACCCTCCACTGTGATAAAAACCAGGGAAGAAGCTGAAAATTTCCTCCGGGAAGGCCACGAAAATGTATGTATTGTATCGCAGACGACATTTAATTACAAGAATTTTCAAGAACTAGTTGAAATTTTAGCCAAAAAGAGGTATGATAGACTTGTTTTAAATACGATTTGCAATGCAACCAATGAGCGACAGGCAGAAGCGGCAGAGATTGCAAAGACAGTAGACGCCATGATTGTCATAGGAGGCAAACATAGTTCGAACACCCAAAAGCTGTTCGAGATATGTAAAGGCGTATGTAAAAACACATACTTTATACAGACACTTGCTGACTTGGATTCTGATAGTTTTCGATCCATTCAATGTGTAGGTATTACAGCAGGGGCTTCAACCCCAAATAAAATAATTGAGGAGGTTTCAAAACATGTCAGAATTAAGTTTTGAACAGATGTTAGACGAATCATTTAAGACAATCAGAAATGGGGAGGTAGTCGAAGGTACTATCATCGGTGTTAAAGAAGATGAGATTATCCTGAACATTGGCTATAAAGCAGATGGTATCATCACAAGAAACGAATATTCCAACGATTCTAATCTTGACCTGACTACTGTAGTTTCCGTAGGAGACACCATGGAGGCAAAGGTTCTGAAAGTCAACGACGGCGAAGGACAGGTTCTCTTAACTTATAAGAGACTGGCTGCTGAGAAAGGCAATAAGAGACTGGAGGAAGCTTTTGAAAATAAAGAAGTCCTGACAGCAAAAGTTACACAGGTTCTGGATGGCGGATTAAGTGTTGTCTTAGATGAGGCAAGAGTGTTCATTCCGGCAAGTCTGGTATCCGATTCTTATGAAAAAGACCTGACAAAATATCAGGATCAGGAAATTGAATTTGTGATCACAGAGTTCAACCCGAGAAGACGCCGTATCATTGGTGACCGCAAACAGCTTCTGATGGCTAAAAAAGCTGAAATGCAGAAAGAGCTGTTCGAGAGGATCCATCCGGGTGATGTGGTTGAGGGTACGATCAAAAATGTAACAGATTTTGGTGCTTTCATTGATTTAGGCGGAGCTGACGGACTGCTTCACATCTCTGAGATGTCCTGGGGCAGAGTGGAGAACCCGAAAAAGGTATTCAAAGCCGGCGAGTCTATCAAAGTGCTGATCAAAGATATCAACGGCGACAAGATCGCTCTGAGTCTGAAATTCGAGGATCAGAATCCATGGCTGGATGCAGCAGAGAAATACGCTGCAGGCAACATTGTAGAAGGCAGAATCGCACGTATGACAGATTTCGGTGCATTCATCGAGCTGGAGCCGGGTGTAGATGCTTTACTGCATGTATCCCAGATTTCCAGAGCACATGTGGACAAACCGTCTGATGTATTATCTGTGGGACAGATCGTTACCGCTAAAGTTGTGGATTTCAATGGCGAAGAGAAGAAGATCAGCCTGAGCATGAAAGCTCTGGAGCCTGCTTCCGAAGACAGAGAAGAAGACGCTTACGATACAGAAGAATAAGATATATGAATTCTAAAGGCAGAATTGCTGTGTGCATTTTTGCCCCGGAACATAAAAGACCGGCAGCGGAGTCAATTCGCTGCCGGTCTTATTTCCGATTTATCAGATGTGCACCTGGCTTTTCAGATATTCAAGCAGATAGGATTTCTGCATCTCCTGATTTTGAAGAAAACTGTCTGTCCACTGGATGTAAGAGTCGCCGGATTCATAAGACTCCTTGAGCACAGGCATACAGGGCGTGCCGAAAGCGCGGAGAAAATAGCCGCTCACCCTTTTACAGCAGTTGGAAGCTTTGGCCTTTTCCCGGCAGGAAGGGTCCACATATACCCCCACACTTTTGTGCACAGCCTCATCCTCCAGAGGAAGATAGTAATAATTTTTATAGTCAGCATAATAATATTTTAAAGTGCCTTCTAAAAGGGGCATTTTCATTTTGCAGCAGTCCTTTTCCAGAGTAACGTAAGCACAGGGCAGAGAAAAAGAGAGCGGGACTGGAAATGAGAGGGGGAGCTTTACTGTGAAGAGGACTTCCTGGAGGAGACTTCCATCCATAGCTTTATCTGTTACTGCCAGAACAGAATGCACCCGGAATTCACCTCTGAAAAGAGCCAGAATAGCCCCGAAAGCCAGTAGACGGCCCATGCCCTCCACATCATCGTGGTTGTGAAGAAACAGGAGCTTTAAAAGGGATTCCTGGCCTGTTTTGGCATAGGTCCGGTAGACTTTTATCAGTTCTTTGCCGTCCATGGTATCCTGTCTTTTGTATCCTGCCAGAGGCTCCAAGGATTTCTGGCGGAAATTGGGGGTCTGCAAAAGCGGGCGGAATGGCCGAAGTATCCGGTACAGGTCAATGGAGACAGCGTCTGTGAAGGGCGCTGTAAGCCGGCAGCTTTGATATTTGTGCTGCAGGTAGGGAATGTCAAAGGTGCTGCCGTTAAAGTGCACGAAACAGCGTTTCTGGGCGCACAGGGACTGAAAGGCTTCCAGTACAGCGCGTTCTTCCTCCTCACTTTCCTCCTGGGCGAGAAACTGGATCATTTCCCACTTCCCCTCTGCGCACAGAGCTGCCCCGATCAGATATACACGGCTGTTTCTGTGGCTCAGTCCTGTTGTTTCAATGTCAAAAAATAAAATGTCTTCTTCCTGAATATCTGCGGGAAGAAAGAGTTTAGCATATTCTGGCATGAATTGATAATTAAATATCTTGTTTGTTAGCATTTTAACAATAACCTTTCTGATTGTATAAAAAATAATACGAAAAATAGCCAAATCATTGTAGCAGTTTTTTGAAAATAATGTTATATTATATAAAGACGTAGTAAATACCCAATGGGGCATCCTTTGACTTTATACACAGCAAATATATAACAGCCCGGATATCTGAGCTGTTATGGGCATCCACCCCTGCGAGATACTTGGCCGGGGCGGGATATCTGCAGTCACTACATATCCATATGGTCTGTACAGGAAACCGGCAGACCGGGCTGAATTGTTACGCAGGTATGCCTCAGAAGGGACATAAAAAGGAGGCGTCTATGGATTTTAAAGTTGCAGGAATCTCTCTGTATTATATCATAAGCTGGTTTTTTATCTATAGTTTTTTAGGATGGGTGTGGGAATCCTGCTACGTTTCCGTCAAATCAAGAAAACCTGTGAACAGAGGATTTATCAATGGTCCGTTCTGTACCATTTACGGCTTCGGTGCTGTCAGTGTCTATCTGATCCTGAAAAATTTCGATCAGGATCTTCTGGTGCTCTATATAGGAGGCGTGGTGGTTCCCACTGTACTGGAATTTATAACCGGATGGCTGATGGAGACGATCTTTCATACCAGATGGTGGGATTACAGCCGGAAAAAATTCAACCTGTACGGGTATATCTGTCTCGGTTCTTCCCTTGCCTGGGGTATCTTCACGATTTTGCTGTTCAAGGTGTTGCAGCCTTTTGTGGAATGGCTGACCGGCCTTTACCCTGTTTCCGTTGGAAAGATTGCAGTAAGTGCTGCGGCGATTTTGTATGGCGTGGATTTTGTCACCTCGGCAGTGGCGGCGTTCGGTATCAGCAAGAGACTAGCAAGGCTGGAAGACATGCTGGAGGATTTAACCGCATATCTGCAGACTACAAGATTATATGAGACAAAAGAAGAAATACGGGATAAACTGGAGGAGATCAGAGCATTTAATCTGGCCGATGCTGCGGAGAAGATCGGCATAAAGAAAGTAGAGTTTTCAAAATTACTGGAGGAACGCTTTTCTCTTTCTGAGAATTATATGGAAAAGAAGGCGGAACTGGAGAGGCGCATGGATGAATTCTCAGAGAAATATTTATCTGCAAGGAAGAAATCCAACATTGTGGGAAAGCGTATGATCCATGCTTATCCCGGACTGCGCGCAGAGTTCAGGCGCTATAAAGAAAGAAAAGCCAAAAAACATTAACTGGCTTCTTATATTATTCAATTAAAGGAGGGACTACACATGGCGTTTTTAACCTTTAAGGGCGGCATACACCCTTATGATGGAAAAGAACTGTCAAAAGACAAGCCTATAACGGATTACCTGCCGAAACAAGAGCTGGTCTATCCGTTATCACAGCACATAGGCGCACCTGCAAAGTCCATTGTGGAAAAGGGTGACCATGTACTGGCCGGGCAGAAAATTGCTGAGACGGGAGGTTTTGTTTCCTCACCCATTCACGCATCCGTTTCCGGTACCGTAACCGCGGTAGGCAAGGTTCGGAATAACATGGGTAATATGGTGGATGCCATTACCGTGGAGAATGATGGGAAATACGAGAGCATTGAAATGCAGAAAGTGGACTCTCTGGATTCTCTTTCCAAAGAGGAGATCATCAAAAGGATCCAGGACGGCGGTGTTGTCGGTATGGGCGGCGCAGGTTTTCCCACTCATGTGAAACTGTCTCCGAAGGAGCCGGACAAAATTGAGTATGTCCTGGTAAACGGAGCCGAGTGTGAACCATATCTGACATCAGATTACCGGCGGATGATGGAACAGCCTGATCTGGTGGTAGGCGGGCTGAAGTGCATGCTGAAGCTTTTTGACAACGCAAAGGGATGTATCTGCATTGAGGACAACAAACCGGACTGTATTGCAAAGATGACAGAGTTTGTGAAGGATGAGCCGCGTATAGAGGTGAAGACCCTCAAAACGAAATACCCTCAGGGCGCTGAGCGCTGTCTGATCAATGCTGTTACAGACAGAGAACTGAATTCCTCTATGCTTCCTGCGGATGTGGGATGCGTTGTGGATAACGTAGATACGGTTTGTGCTATCTGCAGGGCTGTTTTGGAGGGACGCCCTGTAATTGAGAAAATAGTCACTGTGACAGGGGACGGCATAGCTAATCCCCAGAACTTCCGTGTAAAGACCGGCACCAGTTTTGCGGAACTGATCGAGGCTGCCGGGGGCTTTAAAGGCACTGTGGAGAAAGTTGTTTCCGGCGGCCCTATGATGGGTTTTGCCATGTTTGATTATCATGTGCCCATTGTGAAAACTTCATCTGCCATTCTGTGTCTGTCAAAAGACGTGGTGGCGGCCAATGAAGAGTCGGCCTGTATCAACTGCGGACGCTGTGTCAGCGGATGTCCCGCAAGGCTTGTTCCCTCCCGTCTGGCAACTTATGCAGAAGAGGGACAGGAAGAACTGTTTGTGAAATTCAATGGTATGGAATGTGTGGAGTGCGGCTGCTGCAGCTTCGTCTGTCCGGCCAAAAGGCCTCTGACCCAGTCCGTCCGGTCCATGAGAAAAATGGTTCTTGCCAACAGGAAAAAGCCAAAGTAGGAGGAGAATAACATGAGTGACTTATTACATATTTCATCTTCGCCTCATGTGCGGTCGAAGGTGAGTACCAGCGGCATTATGGGCACGGTACTGCTCGCGCTGCTGCCGGCAGCTTTATTTGGTATCTATAATTTTGGGCCTCACGCGCTTTTGCTGATCCTCATATCTATGGCAACCTGCGTGGCTACTGAGGCTGTTTATGAACATTTTATGCATAAAAAGCTGACCATCAAAGATTACAGCGCTGCTGTGACAGGTCTTCTTCTGGCTCTGAACCTGCCGCCGTCCGCACCCTGGTGGATACCGGTCATCGGCGGGATATTCGCGATCCTGGTGGTAAAACAGCTTTTCGGCGGACTGGGACAGAACTTTATGAACCCGGCGCTTGCAGCCAGATGCTTTCTTTTGATCTCTTTCACAGGCAGGATGACAAATTTTGCCGTTCCCGAAAATGCCTGGGGCAAAGTGGTGGACACCGTATCAGGTGCTACCCCTCTGGCTGCCTTAAAAGCTGGAGAGAGTGTTGATGTTATGAGCCTGTTTCTGGGCAATGTACAGGGAACCATTGGTGAGACCTCTGCACTGGCTATTCTGATCGGCGCGGCTGTTCTGTTGGGAACAAAGGTCATTGACTGCAGGATCCCGCTTACCTATATCGGTACCTTTGCCGTGTTTGTACTGCTTTTCGGCGGACATGGTTTTGATATGAGCTATCTCGCAGCACATCTCTTCGGCGGCGGCCTGATGCTAGGTGCGTGGTTTATGGCGACCGATTATGTGACCACTCCGATCACGAAGAAAGGACAGCTGGTCTATGGTGTCTGTCTTGGTGTGTTTACCGGGCTTTTCCGTATTTTCGGCGGTTCAGCGGAAGGCGTTTCCTATGCCATCATTTTCTGTAATCTGCTGGTGCCTCTCATTGAGCGTGTCACCATGCCGGTTGCATTCGGAAAAGGAGGTAAGAAAGCATGAAAAAGAGCACGATTTTAAAAGATACGCTGATTCTTACCGCGATCACTTTGATTTCAGGCCTGCTTTTGGGTCTGGTTTATCAGATAACAAAAGATCCGATTGCCCAGCAGAAAGAGACGAAAAAGCAGGAAGCTTATATGGCTGTTTTCTCAGACGCGGATTCTTTTGAACCGTATATTGAGGCTGACGATGCCGATCTGTCCGCATATCTGGCGGAGAACGGCTATACTGCCCAGACAGTCAATGAAGTCATGAAAGCTGTTGACGCCCAGGGCGAAGTGCTGGGATATGCCATCAACATGACGACTTCCGAAGGTTACGGCGGAGATATTACATTTTCAATGGGAATAAAGAATGACGGTACCATGAACGGAATTGAAATCCTGGAAATCGGTGAGACTGCCGGCCTTGGCATGAATGCCCAAAAGGATGATTTCAAAAATCAGTTTAAAGATAAAAAAGTTGACAAATTTGAAGTGACCAAGACCGGGGCACAGACAGACAGCCAGATTGACGCCTTGAGCGGTGCAACTATCACGTCCAAGGCCATGACAGGCGGTGTCAATGCAGGTCTGTGTGCATTCCAGTATTGTGTAGAGGAGGCTGAATAGGATGAGAGAAAATTCACCTGCGGAGCGTCTGTATAACGGTATCATCAAGGAAAATCCTACCTTTGTTCTGGTACTGGGTATGTGTCCGACTCTGGCAGTTACAACAGCAGCCATCAACGGCATTGGCATGGGACTTACTACTACAGCGGTGCTCATGATGTCCAATCTGTTTATTTCCCTTCTCCGGAATATCATACCGGATAAGGTGCGTATGCCTGCGTATATTGTTATCGTGGCATCCTTTGTTACTGTGGTTGAGCTTTTGCTGGAAGGATTTATTCCTTCGCTTTATGATTCACTGGGAATCTATATTCCTCTTATTGTGGTAAACTGTATTATTCTGGGAAGAGCAGAATCCTTTGCATCTAAGAATACTCCGGTTGCTTCTATTTTCGACGGTATCGGTATGGGGCTTGGATTTACTGTCTCCATTACCATTCTGGCGGCATTCCGTGAGCTGATCGGTGCGGGAACCATATTTGGAAAGCAGATCATGCCGGGTGCTTATGAGCCGGCAACCATCTTCATCCTGGCACCGGGTGCCTTCTTCGTATTGGCATTTCTGGCGGCTCTGCGTGCCAGATCCCAGGATAGGAAGCCAAAAGAAGAGCAGCATCCAGTACACTGTATGGAAGGCGGCTGCGCAACCTGCGGCAACAAATCCTGCAGCGGCAAATTTTACGACAACACGGAGAAGAAATAGGAGGATAGGAGCATGAAAGAATTATTGATTATTGCGGTCGGCGCGGCGGTAGTAAACAACGTTGTGCTGAGCCAGTTCCTGGGATTGTGTCCGTTCTTCGGCGTTTCCAAGAAAATTGAGACGGCAGCCGGTATGGGCGGGGCAGTTGTCTTTGTTATCACCCTGTCCTCCCTGGTAACCAGTCTGATCTATAAGTATCTGCTGGCAAATCCCCATGTGAACATGCAGTTTCTGCAGACCATTGTATTCATTCTGGTCATTGCTGCCCTGGTACAGTTCGTGGAGATGTTCCTGAAAAAGTCTATGCCGGCGCTGTATCAGAGTCTGGGTGTTTATCTGCCTTTGATCACTACCAACTGTGCCGTTTTGGGTGTTGCGGTCATCAATGTGCAGAAGGAGTACAATGTGCTTCAGAGCACGGTAAATGGTTTTGCCACAGCCGTTGGCTTTACCATCTCCATTGTACTCATGGCAGGTCTTCGTGAGAAGATGGAATACAATGATATTCCGAAATATTTCCAGGGATTTCCCATGGTACTGTTGACAGCCGGTCTGATGGCCATTGCTTTCTTTGGCTTTTCCGGCATAATCTGAGGAGGCGCAAAATATGGTTACAGGAATTGTAATTGCGGCGGTTTTGGTAGGCGGCGTAGGCCTCTTTATCGGAGTCTTCCTGGGAGTAGCAGGAAAGAAATTTGCCGTAGAAGTAGATGAAAAAGAAATTTTAGTCAGGGAGGAGCTTCCGGGCAACAACTGCGGAGGCTGCGGATATCCGGGCTGTGACGGCCTTGCGGCAGCCATCGCAAAAGGAGAGGCACCTGTAAATGCCTGTCCCGTGGGCGGTGCACCCGTGGCAGCCAAGATTGGAGCTGTTATGGGCGAGGAAGTGGGAGACACAGTACGCATGACCGCATTTGTAAAATGTGCCGGTGACTGTGAAAAAACCACGGAATTATATGAATATACAGGTGTTTCGGACTGTAAGATGATTTCCCAGATGCAGAACGGCGGAGCAAAATCCTGCAGCTTTGGCTGTCTGGGCTCCGGCAGCTGCGTTAAGGTTTGTCCTTTTGACGCGGTACATATTGTGAACGGCATTGCCCAGGTGGACAAGGAAAAATGTAAGGCCTGCGGTAAATGTGTGGCCGTTTGCCCGAGACATTTGATCGAGCTGATCCCTTATGAGCAGCAGCACGCAGTGGCATGCAACTCCAGAGAAAAAGGAAAGGCTGTTATGAATGCCTGCAAGGTTGGCTGCATTGCCTGCAAAAAATGTGAGCGTGAGTGTCCGGCACAGGCGATTGCTATTGAGGACAATCTGGCACATATTGATCCAGAAAAGTGTACCAATTGCGGCAAGTGTCAGGAGACCTGCCCGAGGAAGATCATTTGCTGATGAATAAGAAACAAATCTATATTTTAATATGTCTGACAGCCGTCTGTCTCCTTATGGGCGGCTGCGGACAGAAGAAAAAAGACATGGTGTCAAAAAAGGGATTCTTTTTTGACACCATGATTTCTGTCTCCATCTATTGTGAAAGTAAAGAACAGGGAGAAAAGCTGCTGGATGAAGTGTTTGCCATGTGCGGCGGATATGAGAATACCTTCAGCAGAACAAAAGAGGAAAGTGAGCTTTACCGCCTGAACCACAGGACAGAAAATGAAGTGGCCGTGTCAGATGATCTGTACGCTCTGCTTGCCTGCGCGAAGGAGTATTATGATAAGACAGACGGAAGATTTGATATCTCTGTGGCCCCGCTGTCTGATATATGGGACTTTAAAAGCGAAAATCCGAAAGTCCCGGATGCGGGGCAGATCAAAAAGGTACTTGAAAAGGTGGATTATTCCCTGGTACATCTGGAACCGGATAATACAGTGCGGTTTGATGAGCAGGATACCATGCTGGATTTAGGCGCGCTGGCCAAGGGGTATATAGCGGACCGGCTTAAGGAATATCTGGTTTCCCAAGGTATTGAAAGGGGTTTTATCAATCTTGGAGGAAACGTGCTTACTATCGGGGAGAAGGAAGATGGAAGTCCCTGGGAGATTGGGATCCAGAAGCCTTTTGCTGAGAGAAATGAGATCGTGTCCTATGTGGACTCGGTGGGGACTTCTGTGGTGTCCTCAGGGATATATGAGAGGTATTTTGAAGTTGACGGGGAATTATACTATCATGTGCTGGACCCAAAGACAGGATATCCGGTGGAGACAGATCTGGCGCAGGTGACTGTTTTATCAGACAGTTCTCTGGAAGGGGATGCGCTCAGTACCAGTTGTTTGATATTGGGGTATGAAAAGGGGAGGAAGATGATTGAGGATAGTTCTGGGGTGGAGGCTGTGTTTGTGATGAAAGATGGGACGGTGGAGAAGACGGGTGGGGTGGAATTGAAAGAATAAGAGGGGGACGGAAAGTGCTTGCAGCGTGTTGGGGGGGGGGGGGCGGCGGGTGTGTATCCTTGGGCTCGAGATTCCAGAACCTCCGAGCTAACTGCATACAATAGAAAGTACGCTGTGCGAACTTCCTATTGTCGAGAACTGCGACTAAGACGTTCGCCAATGGGCTTGCGCCTAAGTCTTAGTAAGCAGTGGATCTCGTAGGACGTTGCTATTCAGCCTTTCGGCTTCATAGCAACAAAAGCATGCACACAGACTGCAAAAAACGCAGTCTGGCGCGTGGTTGCCTCGGGATTGCCTTGCAAATGCAAGGCAACACCTCGCGGGACAGAGGAAGGTTGAACTGTTACCGTAGAACCTTCCACTTAACCTCGCCCAAGGATACCTACCCTCCCGCCCCCAACACGCTGCAAGCACTTTCCTGGTATTGGCAGACCGCAGGGCTTTGGCAGCTCTTGTCCGGTCTTTTTTTCTGCCTATTATATCGACTGCGAACGTACATTTGCATTTTGCCCCTTCTTATGTTAGAATGTAAAAATGAAAATAAAAAAAAGAGATATGGAACTGATTGGCATAGTGTTGCTGATCGCTTTTTTATGCTGGTTTATTCCCTATATACGAGGCCAGTTTACATACGAAAAAGCACAGCTTCGTATCACTGTGGACGGAGAAGAATACGGGATTTATTCATTGGAGGAAGACCAGGTGATCCATATTGGTGATACAAATGTGTGTGTGATCAAAGATGGCTCTGTGACTATGACAGAGGCGGACTGTCCGGATCATCTCTGTATGAAGCAGAAGAAGATATCAAAAAAAGGCGGTACTATTGTCTGTCTGCCAAACAGGGTCGTGCTAGAGATCATAGACGGGAAGCCTTCTGATGGCCCTGATGCGGTCGCATCATAAAGGAATAGGTACATGGATTGCAGAAGTGTAAGGACATATAAGTGCGTGGAATGCATAAGTGCAAAGACACAGAATTGCATGGGACACAGAGGCGGTGGGACAGCATGGATGGTGTTATTGGACCGTGAGACTGTAAGGGAGAGAGAGTTATGAGGAAGACAGCGTATATGGGGCTGTTTGCGGCACTTGCCATTATATTTGGATATGTGGAAACTCTGCTCCCGGTTTTTGCGGGGATACCGGGAATTAAGCTGGGACTTGCGAATCTGGTGACCGTGATCCTTTTGTACCTTTTTGGCTGGAGAGAGGCAGCAGCAGTCTCTTTTATAAGAATACTGGTGATCGGATTTTTGTTCGGAAATCTGTTTTCCATATTGTTCAGTCTGTCTGGGGCAGCGCTTAGTCTGCTGGTCATGGTGCTGCTGAAAAAAAACGACAGTTTTTCTGTGGCCGGAGTGAGCATTGCCGGCGGTGTGACACATAATATCGGACAGATCCTCATTGCGGTCTGTGTGGTGGAGAATGTGAATCTTTTTTATTACCTTCCCGTGCTTCTGATAGCAGGGCTGCTGACCGGACTGCTGATCGGTATTCTGTCCGGTGAGATTATGAAACGAATACCTGGAAAGGACTTGACATGATTGCATACTTAAAAGGCGAAGTAGTTGAAATAGAAGAGGAAAAACTGATCCTGGAATGCGGTGACATAGGATATAATATATCCATGCCCGCCTCTGCCCTGGATGGCACCCTGCGTCCGGGACAGGAGGTGAAAATACATACACATCTCCATGTGCGGGAGGATGCCATGCAGTTGTATGGCTTTCTCACACGGGATGATCTGAAAATGTTTAGGATGCTCTTGGGAGTCAGCGGGATCGGACCGAAGGCGGCCCTTGGGATCCTTTCCGGTCTGTCTGCCGATGAATTGCGGTTTGCAGTGCTCTCTGATGATATTAAGACCATTTCCCGAGCGCCCGGTGTGGGAAAGAAGACGGCACAGAAGATGATACTGGAGCTGAAGGACAAGCTGGATTTGCAGGAGGCATTTGATACAAAGACCATGCATGTGCAGGAAGCCTCCCAGGCGGAGACAGGTGATCTTGTGGATGCCAAAAAGGAAGCTGTGCAGGCGCTCACCGCGCTTGGTTATTCCGGCAGCGAGGCTTTGCGGGCTGTGAAGCAGGTGGATGTGTCTCCTGATATGAACGTGGAGGAGATACTGAAACAGGCATTGAAGAAAATGAATTTTTAGTGGGATGAGAGCATGGATAAAAAAAGAGTGATTAGCACAGACGTAATAGAAGAAGACCTGAAAATAGAAGGTAATCTGCGCCCTCAATATCTGGACGACTATATCGGCCAGGAAAAGGCAAAGAATAACCTGAAGGTATATATAGAAGCTGCAAAACAGAGAAATGATGCGCTGGACCATGTACTGTTTTACGGGCCTCCCGGACTGGGCAAGACTACGCTGGCAGGCATTATAGCCAATGAGCTGGGAGTACATATGAAAGTGACCAGTGGTCCGGCCATTGAAAAGCCGGGGGAGATGGCAGCCATCCTTAACAATCTGCAGGAGCATGATGTGCTCTTTGTGGATGAGATACACAGGCTGAACCGACAGGTGGAGGAAGTGCTCTATCCGGCAATGGAGGATTATGCCATTGATATCATGATAGGAAAGGGTACTGCTGCCCGTTCTATCCGGCTTGATCTTCCAAAATTTACTCTGGTGGGAGCCACTACCAGGGCAGGCCTTCTGACGGCACCTCTTCGGGACAGATTCGGAGTTGTGCATCATCTGGAATTTTATACGGAAGAGGAATTGAAGATCATTATACTGCATTCCGCAAAAGTATTGGGCGTGGAGATCGACGAGGAAGGCGCCTGGGAGATGGCAAAACGTTCCCGAGGTACCCCCAGACTTGCAAACAGGCTTTTAAAGAGAGTCAGGGATTTTGCCCAGGTGCGGTATGACGGGAAGATCACAAAAGAGGTTGCCGATTTTGCCATGGACCTTCTGGAGGTGGACAGGTATGGACTTGACCAGACAGACCGGCTGCTGCTCACCACTGTGATCCAGCGTTTTTCCGGCGGGCCTGTGGGTCTGGATACCCTTGCCGCGGCAATTGGAGAGGATTCCGGTACCATTGAGGATGTCTACGAACCTTATCTGATCAAGAATGGATTCCTTCTCCGAACCCCCAGGGGAAGAGTGGCAAGTGAACTGGCATATCACCATTTGGGACTGGATCAGACAGGGGAATGAGAAAAAGGTTGTTTTTCTGCATATTTCGATTATAATAGACAGTGGAAATAAAATGCAGACAATGGAAAGCACGCTCCGTGAACTTTCTGTTGTCATGAATGAGAATCGGGAGGAGCCCTTGAATGGCAGTAAAGAATACTACACAGGTTTTAATCGGAGGCAAGATTATTACCCTGAGCGGATATGAAAGTGAAGAATACCTGCAGAAGGTTGCATCTTATATGAACAATAAAATGACGGAACTGGGACAGCTCCCAGGTTACAGCCGTCAGTCCGTGGAGACAAAACATACGCTTTTGAGCCTGAATGTGGCAGATGATTATTTTAAAGCAAAGCGTCAGGCGGAAATTTTTGAGGAGGACCTGGAAGCCAAGGACAGGGAAATGTATGATCTGAAACACGACCTGATCACCAGCCAGGTACAGCTTGAAAATGCCAGAAAAGATGTGGCACTTAAAAATGAACAGTTAGATAAGCTGCAGAACAGAATAGAGGAACTGGAAAAGGAACTGGAAGAACTTTTAAAATAAAACTTCCGGAACACAGAATCATAGGGGGCGCGCTTCGGACAGAAGCAACACGCCCTTTTTCTATCAACAGTATTTTTGAAGGAGACAGATTATGAGAGCAGAACTGCTGGCGCCTGCCGGCTCATATGAGGGGCTGCGGGCCGCTGTGACAGCGGGGGCGGATGCGGTCTATATTGGCGGTAAGATGTTTGGGGCCAGGGCATATGCCAAAAACCCGGACGCGGATGAGCTGCTTGAGGCCATAGATTTCACTCACCTGCACGGAAAGAAAATTTATATGACAGTGAATACCCTGCTGAAAAACAGGGAGCTGGAGGAGCAGTTATATACCTACCTGGCTCCTTACTATGAGCGGGGCGTGGACGGTGTGATCGTGCAGGACTATGGGGTTCTCTCTTTTATCAGGAGGGAATTTCCGGAACTGCCTATCCATGTGAGTACCCAGATGGCCGTGACGGGAGCAAATGGGGCACAGCTTTTAAAAGAAGCAGGAGCATCCAGGATCGTGACAGCCCGTGAGCTGTCTCTGGAGGAAATTCATAGGATTTATCAGGAGACAGGCATGGAGATTGAGAGCTTTATCCACGGTGCACTCTGCTACTGCTATTCCGGTATGTGTCTGTTTTCCAGTATGCTGGGAGGTAGAAGCGGCAACAGGGGAAGATGTGCCCAGCCCTGTCGGCTTCCCTATGAAGTATATGACGGAGAGAAAAAGCTTGGCGGCAGGAAAGAGGAATATCCCCTGAGTCCCAAAGATATGTGTACCATTGATATCCTTCCTGAGATTTTGAAGGCAGGTGTCTATTCCCTGAAAATCGAGGGGCGGATGAAAAAGCCGGAATATGCGGCGGGTGTTACGCGGATCTACAGAAAATATCTGGACTTATATGAAAAGGATCCAAAGAACTATCGTGTCCTGGAGTGTGACAGGCAGGAGCTTTTGAAATTATACCAAAGAGACGGATTTAATGAGGGATATTATAAACAGCACAACGGCAGGAATATGATAGCTGTGCAGAATCTGAAAGCCCGGGATAACAGAGAAAACGGGCCGGGAAGACGTGACGAGGAATTATTTTCGCAATTGAAAGTTCAATATGTTGACAAGAAATTGCAAGAAAAAATTTACGGAAATGTAATCCTATTCTGTGGAAGCCCTGCTATACTGGACTTGGAATACGGAAATATCCATATACAGGTACAGGGAGAAGCGGTACAGCCGGCCCAGAACCAACCGCTGAGCGCAGAGCGGGTGAAAAAGCAGATGGAGAAGACAGGGAGCACCCCGTTTGTATTTGAACGCCTGGATGTGCAGACAGATGAACAGGGATTTCTGCCTATGCAGAGTCTGAATGAACTGCGAAGAAAAGGTTTGGAAGAGCTGGCGAAGGAATGCCTTATGCCGTACAGGCGTGCCTTGTGCGGGCAGAGCATGAATGCCGCCGGGATGAATAAGAATGTGAAAATGGAGAAGGAAAAAGCTTCCAAAGATTTTTATGTATCGGTAGAGACCTGGGAACAGATGGAGGAGGCCCTTGGACGGGCAGAGGTGGATGGGATTTACTGCAGTATATCCATGTTCTGGGGAGAGAGCTTTGAGGAGAAGACCAGATACGCTGTTGAATATATAAAAGAGTTTGGCAAGGAGTGTTATCTGGCATTTCCTTATATCCAGAGAGAGGGCATATTGGAGCGCAAAGAGGCAGAGCTTGTGAATCTGGCAGGGTGCCTGGACGGTTTTCTCGTGCGGAACTTAGAAGAGCTGGGATATTTAAAGAGGCTGGGGCTTGCAGACAAGGCGGTATGCGATCACTCTTTGTATGCCTTTAACGATGAGTCTAAGGCATTTCTGGAAGAACAGGGGGTACTGCGCACCACAGTTCCGCTGGAGCAAAACGGCGGTGAGATACGCCGCAGAGACAATGAAAACAGTGAGTGGATCATCTATGGGAACTATCCGATGATGATTTCAGCCCAATGTCTGAAAAAGACATATAACGTCTGTGACAAAAAAGGCGGATTTACCAGACTGAAGGACAGGTATGGGAATTTCTTTGCAGCCCAGTGTGAGTGCAATTTCTGTTATAATGTGATCTACAACAGTGTTCCCACCGGACTTTTAAGAGAAGCAGAGCAGATAAAAGCCGCATCGGTTTCGGCTGTCCGTATGAACTTTACCATAGAAGGGAAAGCTGAAACTGGAAGACTGCTCGATCTGTTTCTGGATGTTTACAAGAAAAATAAAGATGTACCCGGCCAGGTGCCTGAATTTACAAAGGGGCATTTTAAACGGGGCGTGGAGTAGGTGAAGATTTGATTAATTTAATTGTAGAACTTTCCAAATATCTGCTGCTGATACTGGCAGCCCTCTATACGCTGGAGAGTTTCAGTGTATTTAAATACAAGGCTGAGGATGATAAGCGGTACATTTTAAGAAAACAGCTTATCGTGATCTTCTTTATGGATTTTGTGGCGTTTCTTGTGATCTTTCTCAAGACGGAAAAGATGGAAGTCATTTATTTTTTCGGAGCACAGCTTTTGTATTTTATAGCGGTTCAGGTACTATATAGGATTTTTTACAAAAAGGCATCCCTGCTTTTGCTGAACCATATGTGTATGCTGCTCTCCGTGGGATTTATCATGCTGGCCAGACTGGACACGGAATCCGCGGTACGGCAGTTTCAGATCGTGGTGATCGCCACAGTCATTGCTATGGTTATCCCGGTAATGATAAGAAAGCTGCGTTTTTTGAACAAGTGGACCTGGTTTTATGCTGCGGCAGGCATGCTTCTGCTCCTGGTGGTGCTTGTTCTGGGTAAGAATGTCAATGGAGCCAAGATCAATATTTCCATCGGCGGATTTGCGTTTCAGCCCTCAGAGTTTGTCAAGATTATCTTTGTATTTTTTGCGGCCTGCAGGTTATACAGGAAAAAGGCCGATTTTCGGGATCATGTGATCACAACGGCAGTTGCCGCTGCCTATGTGCTGGTTCTGGTCATATCCAGAGACCTGGGAAGTGCCCTGGTGTTTTTCATCACATATGTGGTCATGCTCTATGTGGCTACCAAGAAGCCGTTGTACCTGCTGGCAGGACTTGGCTCAGGGTGTGTGGCGGCTGTGGGCGCTTATTTCCTCTTCGGCCATGTGCGCCAGAGGGTAGTCGCCTGGAAAAATCCCTTCTCCGTCTATGAGGGGGCAGGGTATCAGATCGTGCAGGGGCTTTTTGCCATCGGCACAGGCGGCCTGTTCGGTATGGGGCTTTGTCAGGGGTCACCGAAAATGATCCCCTTTGTGAAGCAGGACTATATGTTTGCTGCGATCTGTGAAGAGCTGGGCGGACTTTTTGCCATGTGCCTGATCCTGATCTGTATGAGCATGTTTTTGCTGGTAGTCAATATTTCACTGCAGATCAAGAAACCATTTTATAAGCTGATCGCGCTGGGATTGGGAACGGAATATGCGTTTCAGGTGTTTCTCACCATCGGCGGCGTGACAAAATTTATACCCATGACGGGAATTACCCTTCCCCTTGTCAGCTACGGCGGAAGCTCTGTACTGAGCACCATCATTATGCTGGCTATTATCCAGGGGTTATATATTTTGAGAGAAGACGAGGATGAAGAACTTGAAAAGCAAAAAGAAAAAAGAAGAGAAGCGTCTCTTAAAGGAAGAGAAGGCGTTAGAGAAAAAAGAATTAAAGGCTAAGAGAGCCCGGAACCGGGAATATGCCATAGTCAGTTATTTTTTCGTGGGTATCTTTATTTCTTTGATTGGATATATGGTTTATTTCCAGGCGGTGAAGCGGGAGGGTGTGATAAGCAGCCCTTACAACACCAGACAGGATCAGTTCGAGGACCGGGTGGTCCGCGGCAGTATTCTGTCTTCTGACGGACAGACTCTGGCCTATACACAGGTAAATGACGACGGTTCAGAAACCAGAGTGTACCCTTACAGCAATGTGTTTGCCCATGTGGTGGGATATGATGCCAACGGAAAGAACGGCCTGGAATCCCTGGCGAATTTCCAGCTCATGACTTCCCACGACGGCTATCTCTCGCAGGCAGCCAATGAGCTGAAAAGCGAAAAGAACAAGGGGGACAATGTGGTCAGCACACTGGACACTTCCCTGCAGCAGACAGCCTATAATGCCCTGGGGGACAACCGGGGAGCTGTTGTGGTCATAGAGCCAAAGACCGGGGCAGTCCTGGCCTCTGTGAGCAAGCCAGATTTCAATCCCAATACTGTGGCCCAGGACTGGGAGTATCTGATCAGCGACAGCTCAAACAGCAGTCTTTTAAACCGGGCAACACAAGGGGCTTATCCCCCTGGTTCCACCTTTAAGATCGTGACAGCCCTGTCATATCTGAAGGCCCACGGCAGCATAGACGGATACGACTACAACTGTGAAGGCAGCATTACCATGGACGGCCATACCATCACCTGCTATGACGGAGAAGTACATGGGGAGGAGGATTTCACCACAGCGTTTGCCAAATCCTGCAACAGCGCCTTTGCAAGCATTGGAGTGGACTTAGGAAAATCAAAACTGACCCAGACGGCAGAGAGCCTTCTGTTTAACAGCAAGCTTCCGATTCCCATTGAGTATAACAAAAGCAAATTTGACCTGGGCGAGCATCCGGGCAAACCGCTCCTTATGCAGACCTCCATCGGACAGGGAAATACCCTGGTCTCACCTATGCACATGGCCATGATCGTCAGTGCCATCGCCAACGACGGTGTGCTGATGAAGCCATACTATGTGGATCACGTGGAGAATGTGAACGGCGACGTGGTAAAAACAACCAAACCCGCAGAATATAAGCGTATCCTGGAGAGCAGCGAAGCCACTGTGATGCAGAACCTCATGGAAGCCGTAGTAAACCAGGGAACCGCGTCCTCATTAAGCGGAGAGAACTACAGCGCAGCCGGCAAGACAGGTTCGGCAGAATACTACGGCTCTGACGGAGATATCAGAACCCATTCCTGGTTTGTAGGATATTCCACCATGGGAGACTCCCAGATCGCCATCGCCGTCATAGCCGAAGGCGCCGGAACCGGCAGCTCCGTAGCAGTCCCCATCGCCCACGAAGTTTTCAACGAATTTTATTACTAAAAATATCACTATTTGTGACACCAAGAGTATCACAAATAATATCACCCGTCCCACATAATTGTTTTTTTTCTCTCCCACATAGAAAACTGTGCGGGCTCTAGAAAACCAGGAAGAGGAAGGGAGCGGCCGGGAGGCAGCCAGGTGTGTGAGCGATGTTCCAGTGGAGCGTCAGGGAGATCCACCTGCCCCAGATACTTAATGAAGAGGCCATTGCCGATGAATTTAGTATCTGGGAGCAGGTTAGCTCCCTGGCAGCGGAACGCTTCGCTCGCACACCTGGCTGCCTCCCGGCCGCTCCCTTCCTCTTCCGTCCGCATTCATCCCCCCGTCGCCCCAGTTTCCATTTTATCCCTTGCACAGGTATCCAAAAAGAGTTATACTAATACCAACGAAACACAACGCTGACCCGGAAAAGGGTTTTACAGGAGGACTTGCACTATGATTGAAGCAACGAGCTGTGGCGGGGTGGTAATATATCGGGGAAAGATACTGACCCTGTACAAATCCTATAAGCACAAATATGAGGGCTGGGTTTTGCCGAAGGGTACAGTAGAAGAAGGCGAAGACTATAAGGACACGGCACTGCGTGAAGTGAATGAGGAGGCAGGTGTAGTCGCGAATATCATCAAATATGTAGGAAAAAGCCAGTATAGTTTTTGTGTGCCGGAAGATACTGTGGAAAAGGATGTCTATTGGTATCTCATGGCTGCCAACAGTTATTACAGCCGGCCGCAGAGAGATGAATACTTTGTAGACTCCGGTTTTTACAAGTTCCATGAAGCTTACCATCTATTACGGTTTTCCAATGAAAAGCAGATTCTGGAAAAGGCTTATAATGAATACCTGGATTTGAAAAAGTCAAATCTGTGGGGAAACAAAAAGTATTTTTAGTTATTCAGCTGATGAGAAGGGACTGGTTTTTCCAGCCCCTTTTTGTACTTTTGCAGGGATAGAGTCAGACAACAGAGCTTTTATAAAAAATGGAGGAGGTAGCCATATGTTAGAGCAGATTGATTTGACAAAAGAGATGGGGAAAGAGGAGTACAAAGAAAAGATGGAGGTTCTGGAGGGAACCCTCTCCCGCCTGCAGAGAGAATGCAGGGATTTGGGGATTCCGGTCATGATCCTCTTTGAAGGGTTCGGAGCAGCCGGAAAGGGTGTGCAGATCAATAAGCTGATACATCCGCTGGACCCCAGGGGATTTAAAGTTTTTGCCATCAAACAGGAATCAAAAGAAGAGCGTATGTATCCGTTTTTATGGCGCTTCTGGACTAAGACACCGGAGAAGGGCAGGATTGCCATTTTTGATACAAGCTGGTACAGAAGAGTGTCTGTGGACAGGTTTGAGGAGAAAATCTCACCGGAGGAACTGATGTATGCTTACCAGGAGATCAACACGTTTGAGAAGACTCTCACAGATGACGGCGCTGTATTGATAAAATTCTTTATGTATATCAGCAGAAAAGAGCAGAAGAAGCGCTTCGACAATCTTCTGGACAATAAGGAAACGGCCTGGAGAGTCAGCAAGGCAGATTTAAAGCGCAACGAGGAATACGGCACTTACAAGGCCATGCTGGAGGAAATGCTGGAAAAGACAGAGACAGAGTGTGCACCATGGACCATTATCGAGGCCATGGACCGGCGTTTTGCCACAGTAAAAATACTCTCCTCAGTCATTGACAGCCTGACGGAGAAAATAGAGAAGGTTAAGGCACAAAAGCAGACAGAGGAAGAGACAAAGAAAGTGGAGGCCGGGGCAGAAGCGGATCTGGGAGAATATGAACCACTGTCCAAAAAAATTCTGGAATCCTCAACTCTCAGCAAAGCGGATCTGACATTGTCCTATACAAAGGAAGAGTATAAGAAGAGATTAAAAGACCTGCAGGACCGCATGGCGATCCTTCACAGCGAGCTGTACAGCCGCAGGATCTCTGTGGTGCTTGGATTTGAAGGATGGGATGCAGGGGGAAAGGGCGGCGCGATCAAGCGCCTCACAGAGGCCATGGACCCCAGAGGATATGTGGTGAATCCCACGGCGGCACCTTCCGCTGTGGAGAAGAACCATCATTATCTGTGGCGCTTCTGGAAGGATATGCCCAAGGCGGGCCATGTGGCCATATTTGATCGTACCTGGTACGGAAGAGTGATGGTGGAGCGTATTGAGGGATTCTGCACCAAGGAAGAATGGCAGCGGGCCTATAAGGAAATCAATGATATGGAAGCCCATCTGGCTCATTCGGGTGCCATTGTGCTGAAGTTCTGGATGCACATTGACAAGGATGAGCAGGAGCGCCGGTTCAAGGAGCGCATGGAAAATCCGGAGAAGCAGTGGAAAATTACGGATGAGGACTGGCGAAACCGGGAAAAGTGGGATCAGTACGAGGAGGCAGTCAATGAGATGGTCATTCGGACCTCCACCTCCTATGCACCGTGGATCATTGTGGAGGGCAATGACAAATATTATGCCCGCGTCAAGGTGCTGGAATCTGTTGTAACTGCAATTGAGAGAAGGCTGAAAGAATAGGAATCCAATTAAGGATGGAAATTTATGTTAAACTGGTATAAGAATCTGTATGTTGGCGATAATGCAAAAAAGAAACAAAAAAAGCTGATACGGAAGATCAATCAGGGTGCAGGGGTCATTGATGTCTATCTGGTGACCCTTGCTGTCAATCCGGCCAATTCCCTGGAAATCATTTCCGCCAATTACCTGCTGCAGAAGCCGGTCAGGAGGAACTGTCCCATGATCGTAGGGCTGTGCTCGGGATATTATGAGGCTGTGGACCTGGTGGAACAGATCGCAAAAGAAGTCTATGAGGATACAGGTGCCATGGATATCCGCGGCTGGCTCCTTCAAAAGACAACCCAGGAGAAAAAAAGAGACTGACAGGTGGGAAGATGATGCTGATACATATAATTTTGGGTATACTAAAAATAATCGGAATTCTGCTGCTGACAATTTTGTGTCTGCTTCTTCTCCTTCTGCTGTCACTGGTCTTTGTACCGGTGCGCTACTACGGAAGCGCTTTCCGGGAAGAGGGGAAGTACGAGGGAAAAGTGAAGATCTCCTGGCTGTTTCATCTGATATTTGTCACAGGCAGATATGGTTCCGAGACGGACGGGATACATCTTTCCATCCGTTTTTTGGGAATCCCCGTGGATGTGGTGCTGAAAAAAATCACTGCCTGGAGACAGAAACGGCAGAAGAAGAAACGCCGGAAGAAGAAACCGGAGCTTACGGCTGCGGAAGAGAACACACACACAGCGCCGGTCCGCAGTGCAGAACAGGCACTTTTGGAGGTTGAGGACAAAAGTGACGGGAACGCCGTAAAGGAAAGGGAAGAGCCAAAGGAAGAGCCAAAGCCTCCGGTCTTAGAAAACAGTGCCGGCGGTGATGGAAAAGAAAAAACAAAGAGGCATTCTTCGCATAAAAAAAATCCTGTAGACAAGATACGAAGTATTTTTGTTAAAATTGCAGAGACTATAAAAAAAATCCTTGCGCTTCCCGGGAAAATAAAAGCGGCTTTTGTAAATTTCAGGCGGACAGCTAAGGAGATTTATGGTAAAATAAAACAAATCAGAGAACTGTTGTCCTCAGAGTCCTTTCTGGGAGCAAAGACTCTGGTATTTGGAGAGCTGGGAAGCATTATAGGACATGTAAGGCCCAGGAAAATAAAGGGTGACATTTATTTTGGATTTGATGACCCGGCGCTTACAGGGCAGGTGCTTGCCGCAGCCAGTATCTTCTATCCCCTTTACGGAAGAGGCTTTTCCCTTCACCCCTATTTTGACAGAGTCATTTTAGAAGGCCGGGCACAGGTCTGGGGAAGGATGTACGGGTTTGTATTTTTGCGTACTGTCTGGAAACTGTTCAGAGACTCCAATGTGAAGGAGCTTAGAAAAAAATTCAAAAAAGACAGGTAACAGACGGAAATAAACATTAAGGAGGAAATAACCATGGCTTCAGATAATAGTTTTAAGACAACAGTGGACTCTCTTTTCAAGGGAATGGATAGCTTTATCACAACAAAAACGGTGGTGGGGGAGGCGATCACTGTGGGGGATACCATTATCCTTCCGCTGATCGACGTATCCTTCGGTGTGGCCGCAGGCGCATTTGCCGATGACAAGAAGAACAACGGCGGCGGCGGTATGGGAGGTAAGGTTTCACCGAGTGCAGTATTAGTGATATCCAAAGGCGGCACAAAACTGGTCAATGTGAAGAACCAGGACGGTCTTACCAAGATTTTGGATATGGTGCCTGATTTTGTAAATAAATTCACTGACGGCAAAAAAGAGGAGGCGGCTGCCGCGGCAGAACCTGCAAAGAAAACGGAGTCTGTGAAACAGGAAGCAGAGGAAGAGAAAACAGAGGAGTAAAGAGATTTTCATACACACTCTGAGAACAAAAAGCCGCCAGGATGTCATTCATGGCGGCTTTTTGCATATATTAAAGTAAACAGGCAAAAGGAGAAACAGAGAGACTGTGCAGAGACTCATTGGATTTTTACTGTTTTGGATTGGAGTAGGGCTGTTTCTTGCCTTGATATTTCCAAAGAGCTTCCTTATGGTATTACTTGCGGCACTCTGTATGCTGGTAGGGTATAATCTGTTCTGCTGCTGAATGAATAGAAGATAGAAGAGGACAAAAAAAGACCTTGTCTCATCGGACAAGGCCTTTCCTCTTTCTTTACGCTCTCTCCACTTTACCGCTTCTTAAGCAGGAAGTACAAACATACATTTTCTTTGCAGCACCGTTTGCTGTTTTTACTTTAACAGATTTGATGTTGGATTTCCACATCTTGTTTGATCTTCTATGGGAATGGCTCACGTTGTTCCCGAAATGAGCACCTTTTTCACAAATTGCACACTTTGCCATGGTAGCACCTCCTTAACATAGAATAAGTCCGTGTATACAAACTCACAACAATAGTTATTTTAACAGAAGATTACAGGATTTGCAAGTGAAAATATAAAAATTTTAAATTAATATTTCGTTTTTGGGAAAGATATGTTAGAATGGTTCTATGAAAAAGCGGCTGCCCGGGGTATGTAAGGAGCAGCGGCCAAGAAAAAAGCTATGGAGGTGTCCGTGCATGGATGGACTTGTTGATACAGGATTAGGAAAAATAATGATCGATACGGATGTCATCGCTACTTATGCAGGAAGCGTGGCAGTCGAATGTTTTGGAATCGTAGGCATGGCGGCAGTCAGCATGAAGGACGGGCTGGTTAAGCTCCTGAAGAAAGACAGCCTGAAGCATGGAATCAATGTCATCATCACCGATAATAAGATCACCCTGGAATTTCACGTGATCGTTGCATACGGCGTGAGTATCTCTGCCGTATCAGACAATCTCATCAGCAATGTGAAATACCGCGTGGAGGATTTTACCGGTTTGACTATAGAGAAGATCAATATCCTTGTAGAAGGCGTAAGAGTAATCGATTAATTAAGGAGGAAACTTGTTTTGAATACCAATACCGTTGACGCGAATATGCTTGGCAGGATGTTTCTGGCTGGTGCCAAAAATCTGGAAGCTAAGAAAGAATGGATTAATGAACTGAATGTATTCCCTGTACCGGATGGTGACACGGGAACGAATATGACACTGACGATTCTGTCTGCCGCTTCTGAAGTGAGTGCGCTTGAGAATCCGACTATGAAGACACTGGCAAAAGCCATTTCTTCCGGTTCCCTGCGCGGGGCAAGAGGAAACTCAGGTGTTATCCTTTCTCAGCTTCTGAGAGGTTTTACAAAGACCATTGAGCATTACGACACCGTGGATGCACCTGCCTTTGCAAAAGCGTTTGAGAAAGGTGTGGAGACTGCCTATAAAGCTGTTATGAAGCCAAAAGAAGGAACGATCCTGACAGTGGCCAAAGGAGCAGCGGACAAGGCGCTGGAGATCGCAGAGGACTGCGGGGATCTTGGCTGTTTCTTTGCGGATGTGATCGCTCATGCGGAGCACGTACTTTCCAGAACACCGGATATGCTCCCTGTTCTGAAAGAGGCAGGTGTTGTGGATTCCGGCGGCCAGGGACTTTTGGAGGTCCTCAAAGGCGCTTATGACGGTTATCTGGGCAAAGAGATTGACATGAATTTTGAAAAGCCCCAATCCTCAGGCATGACCAGACCGGTATCTGCAGAGGAGAGCAACATCAAATTCGGCTACTGCACAGAATTTATCATAATGCTGGAAAAGGAGTTTCCGGAAAAAGAGGAACAGGCCTTCAAGGAATATCTCATGTCTATTGGTGATTCCCTGGTAGTTGTGGCGGATGATGAAATTGTAAAGGTGCATGTACATACCAATGATCCTGGTATGGCAATCCAGAAGGCTCTGACTTACGGCCAGCTCTCCAATATGAAAATCGACAATATGCGCCTGGAGCACCATGAAAAGGTGATCAAAGAGGCTGAGAAGCTGGCAGCACAGCAAAGAGAAGCCGTGCCGGAAAAAGAAGTGGGATTTATATCGGTATCCGTAGGAAACGGTATGGGAGACATTTTCCGTGATCTGGGAGCTGATTATCTGATCGAAGGCGGCCAGACCATGAATCCAAGTACAGAGGATGTGTTGAAAGCCATTGAACAGGTACATGCCAAGAACATTTTTGTATTCCCCAACAATAAGAATATTATTCTGGCAGCCAATCAGGCCAGGGATCTGACAGAGAATAAAAATATCATTGTCATTCCCACCAAGACCATACCCCAGGGTATAACGGCTCTGATCAATTATGTTCCTGAGAAGTCCGTAGAGCAGAACACAGAGGAGATGCTGAACTGCATCGGCAATGTGAAGACAGGTCAGGTTACTTATGCGGTGAGAGACACAAAAATTGATGACAAAGAAATCCGCCAGGGCAATATTATGGGAATCGGTGACCACGGCATTTTAGCTGTAGGGGAAGGCGTGGAAGGGATTACCATGGAAACTATCGACGCTATGGTGGATGAGGATACAGAGATCATCAGCGTATATTACGGTTCTGAGGTAAGTTCTGAGGATGCACAGCGTCTGGGTGAGAAGCTGGAGGAGCGTTACCCGGATTTTGATGTGGAAGTAAACGACGGCGGTCAGCCGATTTATTATTATGTGGTATCCGTGGAATAACCTGCGGGATTGAAAGGATAAGAGGTGTGGACGCGGCTTTTCTCTGCTGCGGAAACACCTCTTCTTTACTCGATAAAGAGAGACAGAAGCAACAGGCAGGGATGGAGTTACTAAGATGAGAGAAGCAGATGCAATACGTTCTATCAAGGGGATTGGAGAGAAAACAGAAAAATTATTTGGTAAGCTGGGGATACAAAGCGTGGGCGACCTGCTCAGGTATTATCCCAGGGATTATGATGAATACGGACAGCCGGTGGGCATCGGAGAACTGAAACCGGGGAAAAAGGCAGCAGTAGCCGGTAGGATCGCGGGTAAGGTAGGTGTGCGCAGTACAGGTAGACTGACAGTGGTGACGGCTGCCCTGAAAGAGGAGGGGAAAAGCCTTTCCTTAACCTGGTATAATATGCCTTTTTTGAGAAATACCATTGCTTCGGGAAGCTGTTACATATTCCGCGGAATGGTCACGGAGAAAAAGGGGCATCTTACCATGGAGCATCCGGAGATATTCACACCTGAAAAGTACGGGGAGATGCTGCATACCCTGTATCCTGTTTACGGGCTTACAAAGGGGCTTACCAATAAGCTGGTGGTCAAGACCATGCATCAGGCATTGGAGGAAAAGGAAGTGGTGCAGGAGTATCTGCCGGAGGACTTCCGCAGTCACTATCACCTGGCGGAATATAATTTTGCCGTTTCCGAGATCCATTTTCCAAGAGATAAAAAGAATATGCTTCTCGGCAGAAGAAGGCTGGTGTTTGATGAATTCCTGTTTTTCATCCTGGCTGTGCGCATGATGAAAGAAAAGACCCAGGATACTGCCAGCCATTTTACCATTAAGCCTGTCTGGGAGACTGAAAATGTCATAGAGAATCTGCCCTATCCCCTGACTAATGCCCAGCGGCGGGTATGGGGAGAGATCGAGCGAGATATGACAAGCCATACCCTCATGTCCAGACTGGTGCAGGGAGATGTGGGAAGCGGCAAGACCATCATTGCTTTTTTAGCTATGATACTGGCAGCGGCCAATGGATATCAGTCTGCCCTTATGGTTCCCACAGAGGTTCTAGCCGCCCAGCATTTTAAAGCTCTGAAGGAACTGTTAGAGGAACAGGGGCTTAACTACGAGCCGGTGCTGCTGACCGGTTCCTGTACCGCCAAAGAAAAGCGGATCATCTATGAGCAGATATCATCCGGCCAGGTGAAGATGGTGGTGGGGACGCATGCCCTGATCCAGGAAAAGGTAGTGTATGAGAACCTGGCCCTGGTGGTGACGGATGAACAGCACCGCTTTGGCGTAAACCAGAGGGATGATCTCTCAAAAAAGGGAGAGAAGCCTCATGTCCTGGTCATGAGCGCAACTCCCATTCCCAGAACCCTGGCGATCATCCTGTATGGAGATCTGGATATCTCTGTCATTGACGAACTTCCGGCAAGAAGGCTGCCGATCAAAAACTGTGTGGTGGATATATCTTACCGGCCAAAAGCATATGCTTTTATGGAGCGGGAAATCCAGGCCGGAAGACAGGTCTATGTCATCTGTCCCATGGTGGAGGAGAGTGAGGGGCTGGAAGCGGAAAATGTTCTGGATTATGCAGAGCGCCTGCGAAACATTATGCCTCCGGCTATAAGAATAGAGCCGCTTCACGGCAGGATGAAGCCCGCCCAGAAAAACAAGATCATGAGTGCTTTCGCATCAGGGGAAATACAGATCCTGGTATCCACAACAGTGGTGGAAGTCGGTGTGAATGTTCCCAATGCCACAGTCATGATGGTAGAGAATGCAGAGCGGTTCGGCCTGGCCCAGCTTCATCAGCTCAGGGGAAGGGTGGGACGGGGGGAATACCAGTCTTATTGTATCTTTATGCAGGGACAGGATGCCCAGGAGACAAAAGAGCGTCTGGAAATACTGGTAAAATCCAATGACGGTTTTGAGATCGCGGGAGAGGACCTGAAGCTGCGGGGGCCTGGAGATCTGTTCGGAATCCGTCAGAGCGGTGACATGGAATTCGCTCTGGCTGATATTTACCAGGATGCCCAGGTTTTAAAGGAAGCCAGTGAAGCGGGAGGCGCGATCCTTACATTGGACCCGGATCTATCGCTGGAACAGCACAGAAGGCTCAGAGAACGCCTTCTGGATTACGCGAAGGAACGGCTGGAGTTGCCGGGACTGTAGAGAAAAGGTGTGAAGGCATGAAGAAAAACGCATTAGCAAAAGATTTTTTTATGGAGATAAAAAAGACCAGGAACCGGTTTCTGTCCATCACGCTCATTGCGGCGCTTGGGGTAGCTTTTTTTGCCGGTGTGCGGGCAGCGGCGCCGGATATGAATATGTCAGCAGATCTTCTGTATGACAATAGTAATTTCATGGATATCCGTGTACTGGGCGATCTGGGTCTTACGGACAAGGATATAGATGCGATCCGGGATGTAAAAGGCGTAGAATCTGTACAGGGCGGCTACAGCGTGGATGTGCTCTGCAGCACGGAAGACGCGCAGCTTGTGGTGCGTATGATGTCTGACTATGACCAGATCAATAAAATAATGGTAAAGCAGGGCCGCATGCCCCAAAAACCAGATGAGTGCCTGGCAGACGAACGGTTTTTAAGCCTGTCAGGATATAAGGTGGGAGACACCATCTCTGTAAAATCCGGCACGGATGAGGATATTGCAGACACGCTTGCTGTCACGGAATACAAAATTGTGGGCAGCGGCACCACTGCCTATTATCTCAGTCTGGACAGGGGAACCAGTAAAATAGGAAACGGTGAGCTGAGCAGTTTTCTGGTCATCCCAGCCGAAAGTTTTTCTCTGGACGTATATACAGAGGCTGTGGTACGCGTATCGGGAGCAAAAGAACTCTTATCAGGCTCTGAAAAGTATGAGGACACAGTGAAAAATGTGGAGGACCGGCTGGATGCCATTGCAGGCGGCCGCTGTGATATCCGCTTTGAGTCCGTCCGCCGGGAAGGACAGGAAGAGCTGGATGACGCGTCCGCTGAGATCGAGGAGAACCAGCAGAAGCTGGCAGATGCCAAAAAGGAGCTGGATGATGGTGAAAAAGAACTTGCAGAAGGAGAACAGAAGCTGGATGACGCCAGAAAAGAACTGAAAACTGCCAGGGATAAACTGACAGACGGGGAAAATCAGCTTGCAGAGGGCGAAGCCCAGGCAGCAGACGGTGAGAACCAGATCGCAGACGGCTGGAATTCTTATTATGAGAATGCCTCCACCCTGGAAGAAAAGAAGAAGGAACTGGAGGATGCAAAAGCCCAGACTGCGGACGGCGAAGACCAGATCGCAGAGGCATGGCAGGAGATTGACGAGCAGAAGGCAGCACTTGCGGATGGACGCAGCCAGTTAGAGGAGGGAAAAGCCCAGATCGACCAGGGCAGACAGCAGCTAAATGACGGGATCGCTCAGACAGAAGCGGGAATTGCCCAGGTAGAGCAGAAAATCCAGGAGATAGAGGCTGGTCTTCCAACTGTTTTGGACGGTATAAAAGCGGTCACGGACGGGATCAGTAAGGCGGAATCAACCATCGAAGGCCTGAAACAAAACCAGGCGGATATCCGGGACGGGATCACTAAGTTGGAGGAACAGCTTGATGCTTTGCCCCCTGAGGCTGAGGATATCCGGCAGCAGTTGGAAGAACAGATAAAAACTGCGAAAGAGCAGGAAGCGCAGATAGAGGCAGGCATCACTGCGGCCCAAGAACAGCTTGCAAGCCTTCAGGAGACTTTACAGCAGCTTCAGGGGCAGAAGGCCCAGATGGAGGATGCCCTTCCACAGTTGAAAGCTCAGCAGCAGGCCCTGCCGGCGACTTTGGCGGGACTGAAAGAGCAGCTTGCCAAGGTAGATGCCCAGGCGGAGACCCTTGCAGAAAAGGAAGCAGAGCTTGCGGATGGTGAGAGTCAGATCGCTCAGGCAGAATCTCAGCTTAGGTCAAAGGAACAGGAACTGGAAGCGGGAAAGACCCAGGTCGAGGAGGGGGCTGCACAACTTGCAGATGGTGAGAACCAGCTTGGTGAAGCCAGAGAACTTTTAGAATCCAAAGAACAGGAGCTTGCAGCGGCCAAGGATCAGATAGAACAGTCCAGAAAAGAACTGGAGGATGGGAAAGCCAAGCTTTTTGACGGAGAGAAGGAGATAGCGGACGGAGAGGCCGAGATAGAAGAGAACAGACAGAAGCTTTTGGACGGCCGCAGGGAATATGAGGAAAAAAAGGCAGATGCTGATGAAAAGATAGCGGATGCCCGGAAAAAGGTAGCAGACGGGCAAAAAGAGCTGGATGATCTGAAGGTTCCAAAATGGCACATCCTCAACCGTGATTACATACAGACGTATGTGGAGTACGAGCAGGATGCCGACAGGATAAAGGCCATTGGGGATGTTTTTCCGGCCATTTTTTTCCTGGTCGCGGCGCTCATCTGTCTCACAACCATGACTAGGATGGTGGAGGAGGAGAGAACTCAGATAGGAACCCTGAAAGCGCTGGGGTACAGCAAGCTGTCCATAGCGGCAAAATACCTGTGCTATGCCCTTCTGGCATCTCTCATAGGCAGTCTTGCAGGCCTGGTGGCGGGACAGAAGATACTCCCCCCTGTCATCATCAACGCCTACGGTATTCTCTACAATAACCTTCCGGAGGTGGTGGCACCGCTGCATGCGGGATACTCCATATCCTCCACACTTCTGGCTATTGCCTGTACAACAGCGGCTGCCGGGATCGCCTGCTATAAAGAGCTTATGTCCACTCCTGCAGCTCTGATGCGGCCTGCATCTCCAAAATCAGGAAAACGGGTGCTGTTGGAACGTGTGGGATTCATCTGGAATCATTTAAGCTTTACGAACAAATCCACAGTGCGCAATCTGTTCCGGTATAAAAAGCGGTTTTTCATGACAGTGCTGGGTATCGGCGGCTGTATGGGACTTCTGCTTGTAGGATTCGGACTTAAGGATTCTGTCCGTTCCATCGGAACCATTCAGTACAATGACCTGTTGTCTTACCATGCAGAGATCGTACTGGAGGATAAGGCCACAACAGAAGAAAAAGAGGAAGTGGTGAATGCCATGGAGAAGGATAAGAATATCAAATCTTTCATGGCAGTTTATAAGACCTCTATGGATATAGAAAATGAGAAAGAGAACGTGACGAAAAGTGCCTATGTGATGGTGCCTGAGAATACCAAGGCATTTAAAGAATACGCGGATCTGCGCAGCCGTAAGACGAAAGAACATTATGAGCTGTCCGATGACGGAATCATCCTATCGGAAAAGCTGGCTAAACTTCTGGATGTGAGTGAGGGCGATACTGTTGTTTTGAAGGATGAGGAGACCGATCATTATGAAGTGAAGGTTTCCCACATTACAGAGAATTATTTTCTTCATTACATATATATATCGCCGGAGCTGTACCGCAAAGTATTCGGTGAAACACCGGAATTTGTGGACTATCTCACCATCAATACATCCACGGAAAGTTCCTTTGAGAACAGGATGCAGGAAAAATATATGGAGTATGACCAGGTATCAGAGGTTTCTTTTATCACGAAGACAGCGGACAGGATCGCAAATATGCTGAAGAGTCTTGATACCGTTATCTATGTATTAGTCATCGCTGCGGGTCTTTTGGCTTTTGTTGTCTTGTACAATCTGAACAACATCAATATCAGCGAGCGCATCAGGGAGCTGGCAACTTTGAAGGTCCTTGGTTTTTATGATATGGAGGTGTCCAGATATGTGCTCAGGGAGAATGTCTGTCTGACGCTCATTGGCTGTGTTCTGGGAATCTTCTTCGGGAAAATCCTGCACATGTTCGTTATTTTGACTGCGGAGACAGACATTATGATGTTCGGAAGAGACATAGAAATCATCAGTTTTGTGTATAGTATCCTGATCACTTTATTCTTTTCAGCAGTGGTAAATTTCTTTATGCATTTCCGTCTGAAAAAGGTGGATATGGTGGAGTCCATGAAAAGTGTAGAGTAAAAAACTTGAAATTTTTCCGGAAAAGGTATATGATTAACGGGAAAATCGAAATTTCAAAGGGTATGTAAAAGGAGGAGATTTATTATGCCTATTAAGAAATCAACGACAAAAGCAGCTGCGACAGAGGCTGTGAAGACAACGACCGAAGAGAAGAAGACAGAAGCAGTGAAAGCTGTTGAACCAGCAAAAACCGCAAAAACAACCGAGAAAAAACAGCCTGTAAGACGTGCCGCTGCCAAGAAAGCTGTAGCTGAGAAAAAAGCCGCTGAAAAACCTGCTGCAAAAGCCGCAGAGGCAAAGAAATTTGTCTATGTTCAGTGCATGGGCAATGAATACAAGGTTGAAGATATTGAGAATCGTGTAAAAAAAGCATGGATGGACGAGACCGGAAAAAAAGAGAGCGACATCAAAGAAATGCAGATTTACATCAAACCGGAAGAGAACGCTGCTTACTATGTGATCAACAATGAATACAAAGAAGGCGGCAGCAAAGTAGATTTATAAGAACTTTTCAGTTGGTTTTATGTAAAAGGAAAAGAGGGAGCTCCTTCATCTGGAAGAAGCGCCCTCTTTTTTTGAATGAAGGCTCATTCAATTTTTGCTGAACAGATCAATGTTCAGAACTTTTTAGCTTTTGATTAAAGCTGGGTAGAACCGTTAGACATCGGAGTAGATCCTCCGCTTGACATCTGTCTTTCCTGTGCTTCGATCATTTTCTTAACCATATAACCACCAACGGAACCGTTCTGTTTGGAAGTCAGGTTTCCGTTGTAACCGTCTGTAAGCGGTACACCTAACTCGTTGGCTACCTCATATTTGAAACGGTTTAATGCACTCTTTGCTTCGGGTACTGCTGCGCTGTTAGAAGAATTTGTGTTAGACATGTTTTTCTTCCTCCTTAAATGTTTTGTTTTTTTGTTACAATGGTAGTATGTGATTTATTGATATTTTTACACCTAGAAGTTCTTTCAAGTTTTGACAAATTTTGTGAATTGTATTACAATAGTGATTCGGTGAATAAAACAATTAATTTGCGCAAGGGGATTTGTATAATTCTGTAAAATATGTATAAAATTTAAAATAATAATTGCAGTTAGTTGTTATATTTGCTATAATTGTTCTGATAAAAGAAAATGAGGATGATAGAATATGAATGTTGGTATTATAGCGCACAACAGCAAAAAGCCTCTGATTGAAGATTTTTGTATTGCTTATAAGAATATTCTGGCAAAACACCAGGTCTATGCCACCGGAACCACAGGCAGAAGGATTGAGGAAGTGACCAATCTGCATGTCCACAAGTTCCTTCCGGGAAGCATGGGCGGAGATAAGCAGTTTACAGAGATGATAGAGCGGGGAGATATAGATATGGTGATCTTCTTCTATAACCCGGCTATGATCGATCAGAAAGAACCGGATGTCTACCAGATATCCCGGTGCTGTGACCAGTACAATATCCCGATCGCTACGAATATCGCCACAGCAGAATCCCTGATACTGGGACTTGACCACGGGGATTTGGACTGGCGGCTGAATAAGTAGAGAAAAGGAATTACAACAAGATGAGAGTGATTGCAGGAAGTGCAAAGAGTATGCCCCTCAAGACAATCCCCGGTACGGACACCCGGCCGACCACCGACAGAATCAAGGAGACGCTGTTTAATATATTGCAGCCATACCTGTGCGACTGCCGGTTCCTGGATATTTTTTCAGGCAGCGGTGCCATCGGAATTGAAGCATTGAGCAGAGGGGCATATTCGTGTGTCTTTATAGAAAAAAATAGAAAAGCGGCAGAGTGTATCCGGGAAAATCTAAAATTTACCCGGCTTGCTGACAATGCAGAACTTTACTGCCAGGACGTATTTTCCGCCCTGAGCGTTCTGGAGGGCAGTGAGCCCTTCAGCTGTATTTTCATGGACCCTCCCTATAACAGGGAACTGGAAAAACAGGTGCTTTCGGTGCTTTCCAAAGCCTCCTATGTGGATGAGGACACCCTGATCGTGGTGGAAGCTTCCTTAGAGACACCCTTTGATTATCTGGATGAGTACGGCTTCACAACGGTAAAAGACAAGAGATACAAGACGAACCGGCACATTTTCCTGAGAAAGGCATGAGATACGAGCGATGGTGAGAGCAATTTATCCGGGCAGCTTTGACCCGGCAACCTTTGGACATCTAGACGTGATAAAGAGAGCGGCGGAGCTTTTTGATGAGGTAATTGTTGGAGTTTTGATGAATTCTGAAAAAAGTCCGTTGTTTTCTGTGGAAGAACGTGTTAATATATTAAAGAAAGTGACGGCGGATATCCCGAACCTGAAGGTGACATCCTTTTCAGGTCTGTCGGTGAATTTTGCCAGAAGCTGTGATGCCAAGGTGATTATCCGCGGTCTGCGGGCAATTACCGATTTTGAATATGAACTGCAGATGGCGCAGACCAACCGGGTGCTGGCTAAGGACGTGGATACCATGTTTCTGACTACCAGCCTGGAGTACGCTTACCTGAGTTCCACCACTGTAAAAGAAGCCGCTTATTTCGGTGCGGATATTTCCCAGTTTGTTCCGGAATATGTCGTTGAAAAAGTGAAAGAGAAATACGCACAAAAGGAAAAAAAGTAAGAATACAATAAGGAGAATGATTATGAGTAGCAGAATTGAACAGATTATCGAAGAAATTGAAGAATATGTAGAGAGCTGCAAATATCAGCCATTGTCCACTACCAAGATCGTAGTGAATAAGGAAGAATTAGAAGAACTGCTTCGTGAACTGCGTATGAAGACTCCGGATGAAATCAAGAGATACCAGAAGATCATCAGCAATAAGGATGCGATCCTGGCTGATGCGCAGGCGAAAGCAGATGCGATCATCGCTGAGACGAAAGTCCAGGTACAGGAGATGGTAAAGGAGTCTGAGGTAATGCAGCAGGCATACGCTCAGGCTAACGAGACAGTGAATACGGCCAACCGCCAGGCACAGGAGATTATTGATGCAGCGACAAACGATGCCAACAATCTGCGTCTCAGTGCGATTTCCTATACAGACGAAATGATGGCTAATATGGGTCAGATCATGGCTAACACTCTTGAGGATGCCGGTTCCAAATATAATGAGTTTGTCCGTTCTCTGCAGGCATCTCTGGATGTGATCAACAGGAACAGAAGCGAGCTGCAGCCTCAGCTTGGAGGAGCAGCACCGGTACAGGAAGCTGCACCGGAGGCCGAAGGTGTATCCTTGAATGACGATGATTTAGATGATTTTGATGAATAAGAACGCCAGAAGGCCTGTGAGCATAAAGTTTAAAAGCTTTGCCCATATGTAAGGCCCGAAGGACAGGTCTGTTTCCGCAAGCATGGATTTTGTCTGAGCTGCAATACAGATACCGCCGAAGGCAGTGATCCCCAGCAGCATGGGATAGAGAAGTGTAAGGCTCCAGCCGGTGCCTGCAAGGGCAGTGATCCCTGTGGTCATTTCCGTGATGCCGCACATGAGATACATAACCGGCCCAAAAGGTGCCAATACTTTTTTAATGACACCCTGGAAGACAGAAAAGAGGATGATATATCCTCCCAGCTTTGTAATGGACTCAAATCCGTTCATAATAGAGGTATCCAGAATTTCTCCCAGAGGGGATTGGACGGATATCTCTTTTTCATTGCCTTCAGGGCGGTCAAGATCAGAGGCAACAGCCTGGCGGTCGGCCTTTTTCCGGAAGAAAAGGCAGCACAGGTAGTTGGCAAGATAAATGATACAATACGTGGGAAGGATCAAAGCCTTTTGCCCCAGTGTCTGGAGACAGACATAGGAGGAGAGAAAGGATGGACCGGGGTGATTGGCAAAAGTGAGCAGATATTCCGCCTCTCTTTTGGAAATCCGTTTTTCGCGATAGAGGTCAGCGGTCACCTTGGCGCCCATGGGGTAGCCGCAGACAAGGCCCAGGATCAAAGCATAAGCCCCGTCACAGGAGAGGGCGAAAAAATGGTGCCACAGTCCGGCAGGAACACGGATCCAGTTTTTCAATAGGTCGGTTTTGATCAACAGGTTAGAGATGATCATGAAAGGCAGCAGGGATGGCAGCAGGGTTTCAAACCAAAGCATCAGCCCGGAAGCCGCGCAGGTAAAGGAGGTATCCGGAAATACCAGAAGGAATGCCAGCATGATCAGGAAGGGGAGGAGGAAGAGGAAGCGTTTCATGGGGGCCTCTTGGATGTTTTTTTTAAGTATATGCGGTTGTTGGGGGAAATATAGTATTCATTTATAAGGGGGATGGGGGAGTGAAGGCGGACGGAAGCGTATGGGAGGAGGCTGGGGGAGTGAAGGCAGACGGAAGCGTATGGGAGGAGGCTGGGGGAGAGGAAGGCCGGGGAGCGAAGCGTTCCGCTGCCACGGAACTAACCTGCTCCCATTTACTAAATTCATCGGCAATGGCCTCTTCATTAAGTAACTGGGGCAGGTGGATTTCCGCGGCCGCTCCACTAAAACATCGCTCCCCGGCCTTCCTCTCCCCCAGCCTCCTCCCATACGCTTCCTGGTTTTCACTGAACCCGGAGATGTTGTGATGCGGGGGTGTATTGTTTTGGTAGGTGTGGAGAGTGATTCGCTGCGATAACGGATGTTCTTGGTCTTTTAGGTTGCATGATATTACTTTATATTACTTGATGTCACTTGATACTGCTTAAAAAATAAAGTGTAATTTAGGTTATTGATTTTTTTAAATGTGCAGAGCATGTTTTGTTTTTTTATTTTCCAAAAAACTATTGCTTGATATATCGTTCTGGGGAGGAGAACAGGGGCAGTGGGGGAAGGGGGCTGTGTCAGGGAGGTTAAGTGGAGGAGCCTGTGAGATCCACCGATTACGCAGACTTAGGCGCGAACCCACTGGTGAGCGTCTTAGTCGGAGTTATCGGTTAGCTCACTGGTTCCGGAACCTCGAGCGGACACAGCCCCCTTCCCCCGCTGCCCCGTCCGTGAGCCACCCCAACGAATCAAATAAAAACCAACCCTTAAGCCTTGCCAAGTGGAAGAGAATGTGACAAAATAGAAAACAGCAGAGGAATAAAATTACAGGAGGAATTGATATGTCAGTATTAGAGAATCTGAAACCGGAAAGAGTGTTTCATTATTTTGAGGAGATTACAAAAATCCCCCATGGTTCCGGCAATACGCAACAGATCAGCGATTATCTTGTGGCTTTTGCAAAGGAACACGGCCTACGCCATGTTCAGGATGAAAGCGGCAATGTGATCATATTTAAGGAGGCAGCCCCTGGGTATGAGAATGCCCCGGCAGTGATCCTGCAGGGCCATGTGGATATGGTTTGTGAAAAGCTTCCGGAGAGTACACATGATTTTAAGAAGGATCCTCTCACACTTTTTGTGGAGGGGGATATCATACATGCGGACGGCACCACTCTGGGCGGAGATGACGGCATCGCCGTGGCTTATGAGCTGGCTATCCTGGAGGATGAGAAACTGCAGCATCCGGCCATTGAAGCTGTGTTCACAGTGGATGAGGAGATTGGTCTTCTGGGCGCGTCTGCACTGGACACCGCTCCCTTAAAGGGAAAATACCTTATCAATCTGGATTCCGAGGAGGAAGGAATCCTCTGGGCAGGCTGTGCCGGAGGTATGACAAGTATCAGTGAACTGCCGGTAAATTATCAGGAGAGGACAGGTATCCGCTATGATATTAAGGTAGACGGGCTTCTGGGCGGTCATTCCGGTGCAGAGATTGATAAGATCCGGGCAAACGCCACACTGCTTATGGCAAGATTCCTCCATGAGTTCAGAGAATTTGGTGAATTTGGACTGATCTCCTTAAGCGGCGGTCAAAAAGACAATGCAATTCCGCGTCAGGCAGAGGCGTCTGTTTTGACAGGACAGGAGGACGGAGAGAGACTGGTAAGCTATGCAGCAGAATTTACACAGATGCTCAGAAAAGAATACACAGGTACGGATGAAGGAATCACAGTGACGGCTGTGTGCCAGGGGGAGAAGACCGAACAGGTACTTCATCCCGTAAGCCAGGAAAAAGTCATCTTCTTCCTTATGAACTATCCCAATGGAATCCAGAAAATGTGCGGTTTTATTGAAGGTCTTGTGGAGACATCCTGCAATGTGGGTGTTACAAGGCTGGATGAGGAGTGTCTGACCTGTTCCACAAGTGTGAGAAGCTCCGCGGGTTCTGCCAAGAAAGCACTGGCCGGGAAAATCCAGTATCTGACTGAATTTTTGGGCGGTGAATATCATGTGGAGGGAGATTATCCGTCATGGGAGTACCGTCAGGATTCTGCCCTGCGTCCGCTGATGGTTCAGGTTTATAAAGAAATGTACCAAAAGGAGCCGGCTGTCCAGGTCATCCATGCAGGTCTGGAGTGCGGATTGTTCTACGAAAAAATTCCGGGACTTGACTGCATTTCCATTGGGCCGGATATGAAAGATATCCATACTTCTGAGGAGACACTTTCCATCTCCTCCACAGCCAGGGTCTATGAATATCTGCTGGAAGTATTAAAAAGATTGAAGTAAATTGAAATAATTGGAATATTTTCCCCGGTCTGTTCATAAAATGATATGTACGGGTAAGAGCAGGATTTTATATGCTCTGGTACAGGCACAGCCGAATTTTATGTCAGATGGGGGAATTTTTGTGCGGAAATGGATACTGTTATTTCTGATCTTAGTGTTTGCGGATGTTTTTGCCATCAGTTCCCTGAAAGAACATGTTTCTCTGGAAGACCTGCGAAAAGCCGGCATTCCTGTGGGTGAAATGGAAAAGGCCGGTATATCTTTGGAGGAGATGCAGCTATATCTGCCCTTCTGGCAGGACATGGAGTTTTTTCCCCTTGCGGTCTGCCCCTCAGAGAGAAAAAATCCCTTTTCCTTTGCGGATACCTGGATGGAGGCGCGGAACTATGGCGGAAAGCGGAAACATGAAGGATGCGATATTTTCGGCAAGGAAATGCTTTCCGGATATTACCCCGTCATAAGCATCACGGACGGAACTGTGGAAAAAGTGGGGTGGCTCCCTTTGGGCGGCTGGAGGATTGGAATCCGGAGTCCGGGAGGAGGCTATTTTTATTATGCCCATTTAAGCGGCTACGGCAGGAAGTTTCAGGAGGGAGAAGCTGTGAGAGCAGGTGAGCTTCTGGGATTTCTGGGTGACAGCGGATACGGGGAAGAGGGGACCTGCGGAAAGTTTGCGCCCCATTTACATATGGGGGTATACGTGAGATACAAGGGGGATGAGGAATATGCCCTGAATCCGTATCCTGTGCTTGTATACCTGAAGGATTATACAAAGGAGATAAGTTACTGAATTTCTATGGTGAGAGCTATAGAAATATGCTATACTTAAAATACCTTACGCGAAAACCAGGCCGTTATAGGGAAAACAAAGCGCGCGGCTCTGGATACCCATTCGGGCACCCGCAAATTGTGCCGCATTCTATGCGGCTATGATAAGGGATAGAAAAACAGGCGCACTGGTAAGGAGTAATGTCTTATGGAGATACATTTATGGCGTGAACTGCTGATTCCGTATGAACTTGCTGTCAAAGAGCTGGTTATAAAATTCAACCATCTGAAGAAGGAGCACAAAGAAAAGGACCTGTACTCCCCCATTGAACAAGTCAGCGGAAGAGTAAAAACAATTAACAGTATATTGGAAAAAATGCAGAGAAAAAATATATCCTGGGCAGACCTGGAGGAGAAGGTGGAAGATATTGCCGGCATCCGGGTCATCTGTCAGTTTTATGAAGATATTGATAAAGTAGCTGAGATCATTAGAAAGCGCCAGGATATGCAGGTGGTGGAGGAGAAGGACTATCTCACGCACATGAAGGAGAGCGGTTACAGAAGCTACCATATGATCGTTCTGTATCATGTGGAGACCTTAGACGGCCCAAAAAATGTCAGGGCTGAGATCCAGATTCGGACACTTGCTATGAATTTCTGGGCTACCATTGAACATTCTCTGCAGTACAAGTACAAGGGGAATATGCCTCCACATTTAAAGGAGAGGCTGAATCATGCCGCTCAGTCCATACTGCTTCTGGATGAAGAGATGTCATCTGTCCGGAACGAGGTTATGGATGCCCAGAATTCCATGCTGCATCAGTCTAATCTGGTGTCTGGAATCCTGAATAATATTGAGAATCTATACCACTATTCCAACAAGAGGGAAGTGGCAAAAATACAGGATGAATTTTACAGGATTTACGAGACAAAGGATTTGTCCAGACTGGAACGGTTCTACCGGGAACTGGACATTATTGCTGAGGGCTATCGTGCCCAGGCAGTAGCTACAGAAGAAATTATGTAAAGGACGAGACAATGAATCTGCCGAGAGCTTATGAACAAGAGATGAAAGAATTACTGGGCACAGAGCTGGAGGCCTACAAAAAAAGCCTTGATCTGCCGGTCATGCAGGGACTGCGTGTCAATACATCAAAGATCACCTGCAAAGAATTTGAGGTTGTCAGCCCTTTTTCCCTGGAGAAGATCCCGTGGATACCCAATGGTTATTTTATAAAGGAAGAGGAGCGGGCGTCCAGGCATCCGTTTTATTATGCAGGCTTATACTATCTGCAGGAGCCCAGTGCCATGACGCCGGCCAGCCGTCTGCCTGTGGAACCGGGAGACTATGTGCTGGATCTGTGCGCAGCTCCGGGCGGAAAGGCCACGGAGCTGGGCAGCCGGCTTTGCAGAAGCGGGATGCTGTTTGCCAATGACATCAGCAGCAGCAGGGCGAAAGCTCTGCTGAAGAATCTTGAGATGGCAGGGATTCCCAATGTCTATGTGACCAGCGAAGACCCGGAGGTGCTTAAGAATAATTTTGCCGGCTTTTTTGACAAGGTGCTCATAGATGCCCCTTGTTCCGGTGAGGGGATGTTTCACCGGGAGCCGGGGATGATGGAATACTGGAAGGAAAGAGGCCCCATGGCCTATGTGCCCATACAGAAAAAACTCATTCTCCAGGGTGCCCGTATGCTGCGGGAGGGAGGAATGCTTTTGTATTCCACCTGTACATTTTCAAAAAGAGAGGACGAGGAAGTGATCGAATATCTGCTGCAGGAAATGCCGGATATGTGTCTGAAGGAGATCCTTCCTTACGAAGGATTCACAGAAGGCATGGGACTTAAAAAATGTGTCAGGATCTTCCCGCACAGAATGCCTGGAGAGGGGCATTTTCTGGCTCTTCTTAAAAAGGGAGGAGATGATCTTAATTCCCGCGGAACCTGCCTGAAGCCGGGAAAACTGCAGGCAGGAAAAGGAAACCCGCAGAAGATGCCGGACTGCGTGGAAGAGTTCCTGTCCCTTTTGTCATATCCTATAGACAGAAAGGATCTGAAACTGGACCGTGACAGGCTCTATCTTTTGCCGAACGGAGAGAGAATGCCTAAATTTCGGTATCTCCGTACAGGACTTTATCTGGGAGATGTGAAGAAAAACAGGTTTGAGCCTTCCCAGGCCCTGGCGATGGCTTTAAAGCCTGAGGAATTCATCTCCTGTATCCGGCTGGAGCCTGAGGATGTGCGGACAGTCAAATACCTGAAAGGGGAAACCCTGGATGTGTCTGATCTGCCGGTCAGGGAGAAGAAGGGCTGGCAGCTTGTATGTGTAAAAGATTATCCTCTGGGATTCGGCAAACTGGCAGGAGGAGTTCTTAAAAATAAATACTATGCCGGATGGAGATGGCAGTAATGGGAAAGATACGATTGGATAAATACCTGGCCGATATGGGGCTGGGTACCAGAAGCGAAGTGAAAAAGCTTCTGAAGACAAAACAGGTGACTGTGAACGGGGAGACTGTCACAAAGCCGGAGTTGAAAGTTGACCCGGACACAGATGAGATTTTATCCTCCGGGGAGAAAGTGGCATATGAAGATTTTGAGTATTATATGCTCAATAAACCTCAGGGCGTAGTCTCTGCCACAGAGGACAACAGGGATAAAACCGTGCTGGACTGTATACCTTCCAGGAAAAGAAAAGATCTGTTCCCGGTAGGACGGCTTGACAAGGACACAGAAGGGCTGCTTCTCATCACCAATGACGGTGACCTGGCCCATAGGCTTCTCTCTCCCAAAAAACATGTGGACAAGACATATTTTGTAAGGCTTAGGGATGAATTGACAGAAGAGGATTGTAAAAAGCTGTGTGAAGGTGTAGATATCGGTGAAAAAAATCCCACTCTGCCTGCCGTTGTCACCAAGACCAAGGAGGAGAGCAGGCAATGCTGCATCACCATCAGGGAAGGAAAGTTCCACCAGGTGAAGCGTATGTTTGCGGCTGTGGACAATGAAGTGGTATACTTGAAAAGGCTTTCCATGGGAAGCCTTATTTTGGATAAAACGCTGGAGCCGGGACAGTACCGGAAACTTTCCGGGGAAGAGATAGAAAGGTTAAAGAACAATGCTTGAAAATATCAATGCAGTATTATTTGATTTGGATGGAACCCTGGTGGATTCCATGTGGATGTGGAAGGCAGTGGATGAGGAATTTTTGGCTATGAAAGGGCTGGATATGCCGGAGAACCTGGAAGAGTTCCAGCAGGAGCTGGAGGGAATGGGATTTACGGAAACTGCGGCGTACTTTAAAGAACGTTTTGCGCTCCCGGATTCTCTGGAAACCATTAAAAGCACCTGGGTGGCTATGGCAGAGCACAAATACTGTCATGAGATTCCCCTGAAAAAAGGAGTGCGGGAGTTTTTAGGCTATTTAAAGGAGAAAAAAATTCCGGCGGCTATCTGTTCCAGCAACAGCATTGAGCTGATCCGGATGGTGCTGAAGGCTCATTCTATAGAAGAGTATTTTTCCGGCATCACCACCTGCTGCGATGTGCCTGCAGGTAAGCCGGCACCGGATGTATATCTGAAAACAGCAGCGGGCTTACATAAAAGGCCTGAGGAGTGTCTGGTATTTGAGGATGTTCCCATGGGTATCCTGGCAGGGAAAAATGCCGGTATGAAGGTCTGTGCCGTGGAGGATGCCTTCAGTGCACCGCAGGCGGACAAGAAGAAAAACCTGGCGGATTATTATATTGATGACTATTTCCAGGTGATGGATCACACATATGAGGTGCTGCTATGACAACAGGATTTTTGCCGGTGACAAGGCAGGAGATGGAACAAAGGGGAATCACGCAGCCGGATTTTGTCTATGTGAGCGGGGATGCCTATGTGGACCATCCTTCTTTTGGAACAGCTATCATTACCAGACTTCTGGAAGCTTACGGTTACAGTGTGGGGATCATTGCCCAGCCTGACTGGAGAGATGAGAAAAGTATCTCTGTGTTCGGGGAGCCGCGTCTGGCTTTTCTGGTGTCAGCGGGCAACATGGATTCCATGGTGAACCACTATACAGTTTCCAAAAAACATCGCGGCACAGATGCCTATTCTTCCGGCGGTCAAATGGGGCTTCGCCCTGACCGGGCAGTTATTGTATACGGCAATCTGATCCGCAGGATATATAAGCATACACCTGTGATCATCGGCGGTATTGAGGCATCCCTGAGAAGATTTGCCCACTATGATTACTGGTCTGACTCCCTGAAGCGCTCTGTGCTTCTGGACAGCGGGGCAGATATGATCTCTTACGGCATGGGAGAAAAAAGTATCCTTGCCATTGCAAAAGCTTTGAATGAAGGGATTCCCATAAGTGAGATCCATGATATACGTGGTACGGTATACCGTACAAAAGAACTGCCGAAAGGTGTTCTCCTGCCGTCCTATGAGGAGCTGTGCAGGGATAAAAAAGCTTATGCCGAGAGCTTCCGCATACAGTATGAAAATATGGACCCTTTTACAGGAAAAGCCTTGGCGGAGCCTTATGATAAGCAGGGATATCTGGTGCAGAACCCGCCGTCTAAGCCCCTCACACAACAGGAGATGGACGAAGTTTATGATCTGCCCTATACCCGCACGTATCACCCCATGTATGAAAAGATGGGGAAAATCCCTGCTATCGAAGAAATCAAGTTCAGTCTTACCAGCAACCGGGGATGTTTTGGAGGCTGCAATTTTTGTGCCCTTGCCTTTCATCAGGGGCGGATCGTACAGACAAGAAGCCATGAGTCCATTGTGGAGGAGGCTGTTCTGTGCACGGAGGAAAAGGATTTTAAGGGATATATCCACGATGTTGGGGGCCCCACAGCAGATTTCCGCCATCCCGCCTGCAAAAAACAGATGACAAAAGGTGTCTGCAAAAACCGGCAGTGCCTGTTTCCAAAACCCTGCAAAAACCTGGAGGCAGATCACCAGGATTATCTGGAGCTACTGGGAAAACTGCGGGAGATACCAAAGGTTAAGAAAGTGTTTATACGCTCCGGAATCCGTTTTGACTATGTGGAAGCAGACCGGGACGGGAAATTTTTGGAGGAGCTTGCCCAGTATCATGTAAGCGGACAACTGCGGGTGGCACCGGAACACGTTTCCGACAAGGTGCTTTCCTATATGGGCAAGCCGGAACATGCTGTGTATGAGAAGTTTCTGAAGGATTTTGAACAGGCCAATGCGCGCACAGGCAGGAAACAGTACGCAGTGCCCTACTTTATGTCCTCCCATCCGGGATGTACCATGAAGGAGGCTGTCAAGCTGGCGGAATATGTGCGGGACATGGGATTCATGCCGGAACAGGTGCAGGATTTTTATCCCACACCCTCCACCATGTCCACCTGTATGTATTATACCGGTCTGGACCCAAGGACCATGGAGCCGGTATACATACCGAAAAATCCTCATGAAAAGGCTATGCAGCGCGCACTGATCCAGTATAAAAATCCCGCCAACCGGGAACTTGTAAAAGAGGCTCTTATAGCAGCGGGAAGGACCGATCTGATAGGGACAGACAAAAAATGTCTCATCCGCACAGGAAAAGGTGCTGATACAAAGGACAGGGAATCCCGGAGCAGAGAAGGAACAAAGGATCAAAGAAATACCCGGAAAAAGAAAACCATAAGAAATATCCACAAAAAGAAGAGTAGGTGATAGTTTGAAGATAGCAGTCATAACCGGAGCATCCTCGGGTATGGGGAAGGAGTTTGTGCGTCAGCTTGCCTATCATTACGGCTGGCTGGACGAAATCTGGGCCATTGCCAGAAGAGGAGAAGTTCTGGAAGAGCTGAAGAAGGAAATCTGTATAAAAGTCCGTGTGATCCCCATGGATATTACAGACAAAAATAGTATAGGAAAATTAAAAGGAATGCTCAGGGAATACAAGCCCTATGTAAAATATCTGGTAAATGCGGCAGGCTTTGGGGTGCACAGAAGTGTGGAGGTGACACCTGTGGAAGACTGTGCAGAGATGGTGGATTTAAACTGCAGGGCATTGACAGAGATAACAAGGATTTTTCTGCCATATATGAGACAGAAAAGCCATATTGTTATGGCTGCTTCCGCGGCTGCCTTTATCCCTCAGCCGCAATTTGCGGTTTACGCTGCCACCAAAGCTTATGTGCTCAGTTTCTCACGGGCCCTTGCCAGAGAACTCAGAGACTATATTGCAGTGACCATTGTCTGCCCGGGACCGGTTGATACGGAATTTTTGGAAAATATAGGTGGAAAGAGCCGTATGCCGTCCTATAAGCGCAGATTTATTGCAAGTCCTCAGGCTGTGGTGAACCAGGCTATTATAGACGCGGCCAGGAAAAAAGAGATTTCCATTTATGGATTTTCTATGAAATGTTTTTTTATCCTTTGCAAAATTGTCCCACATAGGGTATTATTAAAGATTGTAGAACTTATTTACTAAAAGACACATATGAGGAGACAGATTTTCAATGGAAAAAAAGAAGAAGATCAGAAAAGGTGATTTCGGATATATTTCTTCCCAGAAGAAAAAGAGGATCTTATACACCGTTCTGGCTTTTATAGCCCCTCTTACCGTTTTTTTTACAGGTCTTTTGATCAAGGGGAACAGAAATACAGTCTTTACAGTAGTGGCAGTGGTGGCCTGTCTGCCCGGCTGTAAATTCGCGGTGAGTATGATCATGATGTTTATGCAGAAACCAATGTCCGAGAAGGATTTCCGGCAGATCGAAAAACATAAAAACGGTCTGATCCTGGGCTATGAGCTGGTCATATCCGCATATGAAAAACAGACCTTTTTGGATTCTGTTGCCGTATGCGGCAACACAGTGGTGGGATATACCAGCCGTGAAAAATCTGATATACCTTTTGTAGAGAAGCATATCCAGTCGATTCTCAGACAGAATGGATACTATGTGAATGTAAAGATTTTCCGGAAACTGCCGGATTATCTGAACCGTCTGGACTCTCTGTGGGAGCACAGGGAATCTCTGGAAAAGGACATCCGCTTTACACCGGATGAGACATATCCGGATCTGACCAGAAACGAACTGATTCTGCATACGATCTATGCAATTTCCCTCTAGGAGGAGTACATGAGAGAACTGACAGTCAAAGCAGGGGAGAGTGGGCAGCGTCTTGACAAATATCTTGCAAAATATTTAAAGGAGGCACCAAAAAGCTTCCTCTATAAAATGCTCAGGAAGAAGAATATCACACTGAACGGAAAAAAAGCGGATGGCAGTGAGAAGCTTCAGGCGGAGGACAGTATCCGCCTTTTTCTTGCGGAGGAGACGCTGGAAAAATTTATGGGCGCTGAGACGGAAGCCCATACCTGCCGCCTGGATGTTATCTATGAGGATGACCATGTGCTGTTTATCAATAAGCCTGTGGGAATGCTTTCCCAGAAGGCGGATAAGAAGGACATTTCATTGGTAGAATATTTGACCGGATATCTTCTGGAAAAAGGAGCACTGACCAGAGAAGATCTGAAGACTTTTCATCCGGCAGTCTGCAACCGCCTGGACCGCAATACAAGCGGCATTGTGGCAGCAGGCAAAACCATAGCCGGCCTGCAGATACTTTCCGGGGCTTTTAAGGATAGAAGCCTGCATAAATATTATCTTGCACTTGTGGCAGGACGTGTGGCGCATCCATCCTATATAAAAGGATACCTGTGGAAGAATGAGCGGACCAATAAGGTCACTGTGACAAGAGAGCAAAAGAAAGACGCGCTCCCCATAGAGACCCGTCTTCGGCCTCTTTCTTATTCTGAAGAGGGGGACTGCACTCTTCTGGAAGTGGAACTTTTGACAGGGCGCACCCACCAGATCAGAAGCCATCTGGCCAGCATCGGGCATCCCATCATTGGAGACATGAAATACGGCAGCAGACAGATCAACGAAGTATACAGAAAAAAATATCAGGTGTCCTCCCAGCTCTTACATGCCTGGAGGATTGAGATGCCGTCTGTTCTGGGGGAACTTCATTACCTGTCCGGACTTAAGCTGACGGCAGAACTGCCTGCATTATTTAAAAAAGTCATCAAAGGGGAGAAACTGAAATGAGCAGACAATACAATGGGCCTTCCATTATGGAGGAACTCTGGGAATATATAAAAATGATCATATTTGTGGTAGTTGTGGTTTTTATAGTCAACAATGTGCTGTTGATAAATGCCAAGATACCATCAGAATCTATGGAAGACACCATCATGACAGGGGACCGTATCTTCGGTAACCGCCTGGCATACATAAATAAAGACCCGCAGCGTTTTGATATCGTGATCTTCAAGTATCCCGATGATGAGACACAGCTTTTTATCAAGCGTGTCATAGGACTGCCCGGGGAGACAGTGGAGATCAGGGATGGAAAGGTGTATATTGACGGTTCCGAGACACCTTTGGATGACAGCTTTACACCGGAACCGCCGCAGGGAGACTGGGGACCGGAGGTAGTTCCGGAGGGGAGTTATTTTATGCTGGGCGACAACAGGAACCGCTCCAAGGATTCCCGCTTCTGGACCAATACCTTTGTAAAAAAGGAAAAAATCCTGGGCAAAGCTGTTCTCAGGTACTTCCCGTCACCGAAGCTGATAAAATAGTCAGGCGGAGGTGAAAAATCTTTACGGATATGATAGAAACTGAGGAGGAATGGAGATGGCGACCTGGAATTCCAGAGGCCTGCGCGGTTCGGCGCTGGAGGAGTTTATCAATGAGACCTGTGCGCGCTACAGGGAGAAGAATCTTGCCCTGATACAGAAGGTCCCCACCCCCATTACACCTGTACGCATAGATAAAGAGGGCAGGCATATAACGCTGGCTTATTTTGAGAAGAAAAGTACAGTGGATTATATCGGTGTGGTACAGGGGATTCCGGTCTGTTTTGACGCAAAGGAGTGCAATACGGACAATTTTCCCCTGCAGAATATCCATGCCCATCAGGTTGAATTTATGGGGGATTTTGAGAGGCAGCAGGGAATTGCGTTTTTGATACTCTTTTTCACCCACAGAGATGAGCTTTATTACATGCCATATCGGGAAATGTACCGTTTTTGGATGCGGGGGCAGGAGGGTGGAAGAAAGCATTTTAAGTACGAAGAGCTGAACCCGGACTGCTTTTTAAAGAGAAATAAAAATTTCCTGGTGCCTTTTCTGGAGGGGGTTGCCTGGGACCTGGAAGGCAGGGAAATATAAAAGAGTTGTATTTTTTAACTGAATGGTGTATACTGAATGAAAAGTATGTGTCCGTGAAGAAAGAAATGAAGTATACAGGTAGAACAGCCGTATCCGTCTTTAATTGGCAGATTAGGCTGTTTTTTTCTATGGATTGCCGGCAGGACCGGCTCTTTATTCTGGCTCTATGTCAATAGTTGGGGTGGGATTCTTTGAATCCCGCTCCTTTACTACATTTAGGGCCATTTTAATGTTTGGGTCTATAATTCATGTTTTTGGGCATGCCAAATAAGCCTCTTGCCAGTCGTCCGTTTTTTAGATAGAGCAGTGTATAATTCTTGTACGGAATCTATTAAAGTTACGTATTCCGAAAGATAGTCTTTTTAGCACCTTGATTTTATTATTGTAACCTTCAGTAGGACCATTTGTATATTTGTATTTAAAAGCATTTAAAATACCTTCTGACCAGTTTCTATAAGTTTTTGCACAGTTCTCAAACTCGGGTATTCCTGATTTCTCTGCAGACTTAACCCACTCCCAGAAAGCTGTTCGCTGATAGGAGTACTTCTCGCTCTGGCATATCTCATAAAACCATTCCTTAAGAGTATGAGCCAATCTCAAGTCATCGTTATAAAGTAGCATAAGATCGCACGCTTTCTTGTTTTCATCCTTAAGCTTAGCATATCGAGTAAGAATTAACTTTCGGCTGCGTTTATAGTATCTTCTGAGGTTTACAGGCATTGTTTTCTGGAGCCTTTTCCTCACATTTTCAATTGCCCAAGTTACATACCGGATGAAATGATATTTGTCTATAATGATTGTGGCATTAGGGAAGTAAGCTCTTGCTAAGTCTACGTAGGGCTGCCACATATCACAGACAAAGAACTTCACACGGTGGCGCTCAGCTCGGTTTGTTTCTCTGAAATAGGAAATCAAATGGCTCTGCGTTCTGTCCGGTAGGATATCAAGAATACGGTGTTTCTTGGCATCTAAAAGAATACATTGGTACTTTCCGGCGTCTGTATTACCCTTAAATTCATCAATTGATATACACTCTGGAAGAGAGGGTGTAGAATAATTAATGGTGTCCAAAAGTCGGGTAACGGTGTTAACTGAAACATTTGTTGTATCTGCAACGGACTTTATACTCACAAGATTTCTAAGTAGGTCAATTATCTTGTAGGATAAACGTAAAGTCTGCCGTTGATAGGAAGGTAGAAAATGATATTTCTCCATAAATCGTTTACCGCATTTACAGACATATCGCCTTTTCTTAAGTATTAAATATGTATGTTTCATTTGGAACGGTAGATCCTTAATCTTTTGATACCGATAATCATGAATGCGTTTGGTTTGGTTGCCGCACTCAGGACAAGTCTGTAAGGAAGGATCTGTTTGAATAAAAATCTTTACATAATGATCCGCATGCACAACTTTTTTTATTATAACCCCTTCTAAATCTAAGAGATTTTTGGTACAATTAGAGTGCATTTTTGAAACCTCCTTTAAAATGTTAGTTTTGGATGACCGGCATTTTGGGGAGGCTTCTTTTATTTTATAACAAAAAATGAATGTTGAAAATACGTTATTCACATACCCCAACATTCATTATAGAACCTTTATTCTATTAAAAATATTTAGGACTACATGAAGAAAGAGGTATTATTTGAATAAAACAACAAAAAAACAAAAGGGCGGGGTGAAGATCATTCCCCTTGGGGGACTTGATAAGATCGGCATGAATATTACTGCTGTGGAGTATAACGATACCATTATCGTCATCGACTGCGGAATATCTTTTCCGGATGATGATATGCTGGGAATTGATAAAGTGATCCCGGATGTGACCTATCTGATCGAAAATAAGGAGAAGGTGAAAGGATTTGTGATCACACATGGCCACGAGGACCATATCGGCGCACTGCCTTATATCCTTCCCCAGATCAATGTGCCGGTCTATGCCACGATGCTTACCATGGGGCTTATTGAACATAAGCTGGAGGAAGCAAAGCTGATGAAAAAGACAAAACGCAGAGTGGTGAAACAGGGCGGTCAGATCAACCTCGGAGAGATGCGCATAGAATTTATCAAGACCAACCACAGCATCGCAGGCGCTTCTGCTCTGGCGATTTATACACCGGCGGGAATCGTTTTCCATACAGGTGATTTTAAAGTGGATTACACTCCTCTGTTCGGGGAATCTATTGATCTGCAGCGGATGGGTGTTTTGGGAAAGAAAGGGGTGCTGGCAGTCATGTGTGACAGCACCAATGCCACACGTCCTGGATTCACCCCTTCGGAGACCAAGGTGGCAAGGACATTTGATACTCTCTTTGCGGAAAACAAGCAGAACAGGATCATTGTGGCTACCTTTGCCTCCAATGTAGACCGTGTCCAGCAGATCATGGATACTGCGTATAAATATGGAAGAAAAGTTATTCTGCAGGGCAGGAGTATGGAGACTGTGATCAAGATAGCGGAGGAACTGGGCTATGTGACAGTTCCTGAAAAGACGCTGATCTCCATTAATGAGATGAACCGCTACCCGGATGAAAAACTGGTGTTCATCACCACGGGAAGTCAGGGAGAGGCCATGGCAGCGCTGTCAAGAATGGCGGATTCCACCCATAAAAAAGTTGTCATCAAGCCGAACGACGCCATTATATTCAGCTCCACACCTATTCCCGGTAACGAGAAGGCGGTTTCAAGGATCGTCAATGAACTGACCAGAAAAGGCGCAAATGTTATCTTTCAGGACACCCATGTGTCGGGTCATGCCTGCCAGGAGGAGATCAAGCTGATCTATTCTCTTCTCAGACCAAAGTATGCCATCCCGGTGCATGGAGAGTACCGCCATCTTATTGCGGGAGGAAATCTTGCAAAAGACCTTGGAATAGAGGATGACCATGTATTTATCCTGGAGGCCGGGGACGTATTGGAGCTTTCTGAAGAAAAGGGAAGGGTAGTGTCAAAGGTCGCTGCAAGAGGTGTCTATGTGGACGGTCTTGGCGTTGGTGATGTGGGCAATATTGTGCTCAGAGACAGACAAAGCCTATCAGAGAACGGAGTGATCATCGTATCACTGGCCTTAGAGCGGAAAACAGGAAAACTTCTGTCAGGTCCGGATATTATTTCCAGGGGCTTTGTCTATGTGAGAGAATCTGAGGACCTTATGCGAGAAATGAGGAAAGTAGCGGCAAAGGCCATCGAAAAATGCGAGATGAAGAACCAAAGAGAATGGGGCCAGATAAAGACAGAGATAAGGGACAGCCTTGATGATTACTTATGGAAAAAGATCAAGAGAAGTCCTGTTATCCTGCCGGTTATTATAGAATTATAGGAATTGTGGGTTTTGTAATCCATGGAGATTAGGTAAAAAAGGTACTAAAGACCGCATTGGAGCTGCTGCACGTAAAAAGTGTATCGGCTCCTTTTTATATAACAGCCAGACAGAGGATATGTTATAATATAAAAAAGAGACAGAGAATTTCTGACGGAAAATGTATGGATATGGACAGGAGAGAGAGGGGGGAAGCCATATGTGGAAAAGAGCAGAACTGAAAAGGCGGGGAAGAGAAAATTTTCGGAAGAATTACTGGCCTGCGGCAGCGGTTTCGCTGGTACTTGCGGTTATGATGACAAATATCGGAGGGCCGTATCTGATCCGCGGGGAAAAATATAACCTGGTGTCAATCCTGTGGACAGACCTTCTGATTCCCTGGAAGTTTCAGACAGGCATCGGGATCGTATTGATCCGGGATATCCTGTATATATTTATCTTTGCCGTAATTGAAGTGGGAGGCGCTGCGTTTTATATCAGGAACAGGGAAGAGCAGGCAAAAGCGGGCCTGGTATTCTCCGGATTTTTTGACGGCAGATATAAGAAGTATATGAAGGGCATGTTCATGATGCATCTGGAACTGATTTTCTGGTATCTGATGCTGCTGGTTCCGGGAATCATAAAATCTTATGCCTTCCGCATGGTGCCTTATCTGCTGGCAGAAGATCCGGATCTTACGTTCGCAGAGATGCTGCATATCAGCGAGGAGATGATGCGCGGACAGAAATGGAAAGCATTTCTTCTGGATGTATCCTTCCTGGGATGGAGGGTGCTTACCACATTGACTCTGGGAATAGCCGGAATCTTTTTTACAGGCCCATACATAGATGCAGTGAATGCGGAGCTGTACGCAGTGCTCAGGGAAGAGCGGAGGGTACAATACGACGCGGACAGCGCAGTTATTGGGGTTCATCCCGCCCATCGTGAATAAGAAAGCTTTCCAGACCGGCTTTGATAAAGGAATCAATCGTCTTTTGGATCTGCCGCCAGTCATTACACTGGTTGCGGAGCGTCAGTTTATTGATGGTCAGACAGCCGTTCATCTGAAAATAAAAAACCGCCTCAGCCTGTTCAAAGGTGAGCAGGCTGTGCGACATCAGCCAGGTCACATAGCCTTCCTTGTACACATCCGCTATTTTGTCAATGATCCTGGAGGAAACAATGTCATCCAGAAAAAGCACCTGGTACTTAGGGGTGCTGTGTACTTTGCGGCAGAAAGGAAATGTGCAGTTGGAAGCTGTGCGGTTGGGGCACAAAAGATGTTCTTCCAGGCTTTTTGTATCCTTCAGCATTTCTGTGAGAATGTCATCCAGCACATCGTCCATATCGTAATAGTGCAGATAAAAAGTGCCCCTGTTGATCTCCGCCAGCTTACAAATTTCCGTGACCGTAATCTTGGAAAAGGATTTTTTCTCCAGCAGTGCCAGAAAAGTGTCCTTGATCGCCTGACGGGTGTATTTTGTGCGGCGGTCTTCTTTTCTTACTTTTGTTTCCATTTCTTACCTCCAAACTATTTTCACAGACTTATGAAATATCTGTCAGAAATGAACAATTCTTCTGATCTGTTGATAAAATGAACAGATTGCAGAGATTGATGATTGTAATTTTTATAATTACAATTATAATCAATTATAGAAAGAAATCAACAGGTTGTTCAGAAATTTGGAGGTAAATATATGGGACATGTTATAGCAGTTGCCGGAAAAGGCGGCGTGGGCAAGACAACTTTATGCGGTCTGCTGATCCAGTACCTATGCGAGAGCGGGAAAAAACCGGTTTTGGCAGTGGATGCAGATGCAAATTCAAATCTAAATGAAGTTCTCGGAGTTAAGACAGAGATCACATTGGGTGAGCTGCGTGAGGAAATAGAGCGGGCAGGGGTTGACAGCAGGTATCAGATCCCCGCGGGTATAACAAAACAGGATTACCTGGAAATGAGGCTGGCAGATGCCATTACGGAGGAGGACGATTACGATCTGATGGTGATGGGCCGTACTCAGGGTCAGGGATGTTATTGTTTTGTGAATGGTTTGGTCCAGACACAGATACAGAGACTCCAGAGCCACTATCCCTATATCGTAGTGGACAATGAGGCAGGTATGGAACACATCAGCAGGGGGATACTGCCCACAATGCAGACCGCGATCCTGGTCAGCGACTGTTCCAGAAGAGGTGTACAGGCAGCGGGGAGAATCGCCCGTCTGGTGGAAGAACTGAACTTTAAGCCCCAGAAAATGGGTCTCATCGTAAACCGCGCACCCGAGGGCAGACTGGATGCGGGAACTATGGAAGAAATACAAAAGCAGAACCTGGAGCTTCTGGGAGTGATTCCCCATGATGACATGGTTTACCGTTTTGATTGTGACGGCAGACCCACCATACAGCTTCCGGCAGATTCCCCGGTACGGGCAGCGCTGAAAGAAATTGTGGAGAAATTAGATTTCAGATAAAATAAGGGGGGAATAACAGGCCTTGACATTTATGGGAGAGTATAATACAATGAGTTTAAACATTTGAACGCGAGGAGGAGCAGGATGAGTAAGCGAACATTGAGTATTTTATCAGAATGCATTCCGATCTTTACAATGCTGCAGGATGAAAACAGGCAGCAGATTCTTATGCTCTTATTTGATAAAAAAGAAATGTCGGTTACAGAGCTTACACAGCAGCTTTCCCTGTCAAGGCCTGCAGTTTCCCATCATTTGAAATTACTCCTTGACAGTAAGCTGGTTGAAGTGACAAAAAATGGTAAAGAGAGGATTTACCGTTTGAACATGGATACCGCTGTCAGACAATTAAAATCTTTGCTGGCTTCTCTGGAAGAAGACATCAATATGACACCTGAATAAAAGGTGTTATATTTTTAGAAAATACGTTTAAATGATTAAACCTATAAACATATAAAATATAAATATATAAGTATACAGGAGGATTTTCTTATGAGCAAAAAAACGATCGCAATCGTGACAGGGGCAAATGGCGGACTCGGAAAAGAATTTGTCAAGCTTCTTTTAAAAGAAGAGAACGTATCAGAGATATGGGCGATTGCCCGTAACGAGGAAAAATTGAAACAGCTTTTGAAGGAATCAGGAGATGGGAACATACGAACATTTTCTATGGATCTATCAGACAGAGCCAGCATTGCTGAAATTGAAAAAGAGCTTCATAACAGCGCTGTGACTGTTAAATATCTTGTGAACAATGCTGGCTTTGCAAAGTTCTGTTCCTATGGCGATATCAGTATTGAGGAGTCACTGAATATGATTGATTTAAATATAAGCGCAGTTGTAGCCCTGGGATTGGTCTGTATCCCTTATATGGAGAAAGGAAGTCATATCATCAACATTGCTTCTCAGGCTTCTTTCTTTCCTCTTCCCTATCAGAACATTTACAGCTCAACAAAAGCTTTTGTACGCAATTACACCAGGGCCTTGAATGTGGAATTAAAGAGCAGGGGGATATACGCCACTGCCGTTTGCCCTGGCTGGATGAAGACAGGGCTGTTTGACAGAGGGTTGATCGGTGCAAAAAATGGCACAAATAAGTTCTCAGGCATGGTTACACCCGATGTTGTTGCCGCCAAAGCATTTGTGGACGCTAAAAAAGGAAAAGACATTTCTGTATATGGATGGTATGTAAAAGCCACACATCTGCTCTCTAAGGTGATGCCCCAGAAAATAATGATGAAGGTATGGGTGAGACAGCAGAATATCAAGACTCCTCTGTCTTAAATATCCGGTTCAACATCACAACAGACGCGATGGACAGCACGAATTCAGCAGCAAACTGTGCGTATGGCAGTCCATACAGAGGAAACAGGTAATTCAACACATACAGTGCCGGGATCTCCAGAAGGATCTTCCGCAGAATGGCAAAAGCAAGGGCTGAACGGCCATGCCCCACTGCCTGGAACACGCCCACCGCGATAAAGTCCAGGCAGAGGAAAGGCAGGCAAAGACAGGCACCCCGAAGGAACCTGGTACCGTAAGCAATAATACTTTCATTGTTCATAAAAGCACGGATGATGGGACCTGCTCCAACGCTGAACAGGATCAGTACCACAACCATCAGAGGAACAACGGTCCGGATCGTAAACATGATACATTCTTTCATTCTCTTCTTGTTCCTGCTGGCATAATTATAGCCGATCAGCGGCATGACCCCCTGAGAAAATCCAAAGGCCACCTGCAGCGGCACCATATTCACCTTCTGGGCAATCCCCATTGCCGCCACTGCATGAGCGCCAAAGGGGGAGGTAAAGTTATTTAAGATGGTCATGCCGGTTACATTGAGCAGGTTCTGAATTGATGCGGGTACCCCTACGCCGCATATCCCCAATACAATTTCCTTCTGAAAACTGAATTTCTTCGGAGAAATACATACCACGGTACTTTTTCTGCGCACATACAGCAGCACGAAGAAATAGCAGCAGGCCACACAGTTTGAGAGAAAAGTGGCGAGACCCGCACCTGCCGCTCCCATATTTAGTCCCCATGGGAGAATAAAGATGGGGTCCAGTATAATATTTAAAAGACATCCGCTCATAGTGCCTATGCTGGCATGCAGGGAAGCCCCCTCCGCACGCACCATATAAGCCATTACCACATTCAGGATCGCCGGAGTTGCACCGCACATCACCGTCCAGCGCAGATAACCCAAAGTGGCCTCCGATGTATTGGCCTGGGCTCCAAGTACGGTCAGCAGCGGACTTTGGAAGGAAAAACACAAAAGGGAGAACAGCAGACCGGAAATCAGGGAGCAGTAAAAACCAAACGCAGAGCTTCTCCTTACTTTATCATAATTCCTTTGGCCAAGAGCACGGCTCATCATACTGGAACTCCCGACGCCGAACAGGTTGTTCACTGCATTGAATGCCAAGAGACCCGGCGCTGCCAAAGTCACCGCAGCATTCTGCGCCGGGTCATTCAGCATTCCCACAAAATAAGTATCTGCCAGGTTGTAGATAACCATGACAAGTGAGCTTAGGACCGTTGGGATCGACAACTGCATGACAGCTTTGGGGATTGGTGTTTTTTCAAATAAAAGTATTTTCTGGTCATCTGCCATTTTTTTATTTCCTCCTTTATGAAAAGTACGGCGCTCGCTGGGATTTCCGCACATAACTCTTTTTCCAACGGGATACTTCCGTCAGCAAAACATTTAAATAAATTATATCATGTATAAATGCGAAAGAACAGCATGGAAAACGGATTCGCCGTTCATGCAGCTTTCTAACATTTCTGTAAGGTTACTGGAAATACTGGGAAGGAGGTGAAAAATAAGTTATAATCATACAGAGGAATAATGGGTGAAGACAGGAAAAGGAGCAGAACAATATGAAGATCATGATAGTGGAAGATGATTTGTCCCTTGCCAGAGAAATTTGTCTCCTATGCAGAAAATGGGAGTTTGATTCAACATATCTCAGAAACTTTGAACAGGTAGATGAAGCGTTTATGCGTTTGAAGCCGGATTTTGTTCTTCTTGATATTAATCTCCCCCATCACGACGGGTTCTACTGGTGTGAAAAGATCAGGAACCTATCCAATGTTCCCATCTTGTTTCTGTCCAGCCGTGAGCTGAATGCAGACAAGATCATGGCTATGGCATCCGGCGGGGATGATTACATGGAAAAGCCCTTTGACTCGGAACTGCTCCTGGTCAAGATACGCTCCATGTTAAGACGTGCCTATGAGTATCAGAAAAATGACAGAGAGTATCTGGCAGACGGAGCATATTACGACAGTGCGGAGGGGATTTTTACATATGGAGACCGAACTGCGGAACTGACAAAGTCGGAGAATAAGATCATGAATGCCCTGTTGGAGCACAGGGGAAAAGTGGTGGAGAGGGAAAAACTAATGCAGCAGCTCTGGAATACGGATGAATTTGTAACAGACGCCTCTCTGACTGTGCTGGTATCGAGACTCAGAAGTAAGCTTCGTGACATATCCGGCGGGAAAGAGATCATCGGAACTAAAAAGGGAAGGGGATATTACATTTTATGAAGAAATATCTGGCTGACAGAGGCTCTGCCATACTGCTTTTTTTGGCCTCTTTCCTGTTCGTCAATCTGTATTTTGGATTTATATGCGGTACCAGGGTGAAGATGGGGGATCTGGTCTATCTCGATGTGATAGGAGGGGTGCTGGCTGTGACCGTCCTGGCAGCGGATCACAGAAAACAGAGCAGGATCTGCAGGATTCTCACAGAGAGCCATGACCTTCCAAAAGAAGAGATGAAAAAGCTTTTGGGACACCAGAGGTATGAGATATGGTTCCGGGAGAAGGCAGCAGATGAGGAAAAGATACAAAGTCTGTACCATGAAATCCTGGAGCTGAGTGATTATATCACACTCTGGGCACATGAAGTGAAGCTTCCCCTGTCCGCCCTGCGGCTTATGAATGAGAGAAATAAAGACAGAATGCTGCGGGAGGAGATGCAGGAGCCTCTCGAACGGATACAGCAGTATCTGAACACCATGATGATGAGCAGCAAGCTGAAAAAACCAGAGAATGATGTGAAGCTTGAAAAAGTCAGTCTCAGGGAGGCAGCAGCGGAGGCTGTGAAAAACCACTCCTATTTTCTCATAAGAGATGATTTTAATATAGAATTGCACGTAAAAGACATTACTGTTTACAGCGACCGCAGATGGCTGGTCTATATGCTGGATCAGATGATCGGTAACGCGGTCAAATATCGGGGAAAAGCTCCAAAGCTTACTTTCGGGGCTGAGACTTTATCTGATCACAGGACAGTCTTTTGGATACAGGACAATGGAACCGGCACTTCTCCGGAGGAACTTCCCTATATTTTTGACAAAGGTTTTGTTGGGAGCAGCGGGAGAAACGGCGGTTATCGTTCCACGGGAATGGGCCTGTACTTTGTAAGGCAGACCGCAGACAGGCTAGGTATCGAGATTAGGGCATCCTCAGGGGAAAAAGGTACCAGATTTACCTTTACCTTTCAGGATCACGCGGAACATTTCTTTCTGAAATGAAACACGGAACCTTGCAGAAGTGTTAGAAACGGGGAAAAGGTGTTAGACGGATGTAAGGATTTTTTGCTCCTGTTTTGCTACACTCAGACTGTAAAGAAAAACAGTTGGAAATGCGCAGATCTGCGCAGCAGTTACTGCGGATTTTTGTAAAAGGAGCCGAGAACATGAAAAAAATACTGGAGATCAAAAACCTGACAAAAACATTTGGCCGCAAAGGATATGAGTCAGTGGTTCTAAAAGATGTTGCCATGGATATCTATGAACACGATTTTATCGCGATCATGGGGCCAAGCGGAGCGGGAAAATCTACCCTTTTGAATCTGCTGTCCACCCTGGACAAACCCTCCCGCGGGCAGATCATACTGGACGGAGTGGATGTGACAAGGGTGGGAAACAGGCAGCTCTCTGTGATCCGCAGAGATAAGATCGGATTTATATTCCAGGAATATAATCTGCTGGACAATATGACACTGCAGGACAACATTGCGCTTCCCCTCTCCTTGAATGGCAAAAAGAGCCGGGAAATCCTGGAGAAGGTGGATAAGATGGCGGATATGTTCGGGCTTTCCGCGCATCTGAACAAATACCCTTACCAGCTCTCCGGGGGACAGAAGCAGCGTGGAGCCAGTGCACGGGCACTGATCACAGAGCCTCGTATCCTCTTTGCAGACGAACCCACAGGCGCTTTGGATTCCCGCTCCAGCCGTGACTTGCTGTCCAGCCTGAAAGCCGCCAATGAGACGGGAAAAGCCACAATTCTTATGGTGACGCACGACGCCTACACTGCCAGTTATGCGAAACAGGTGTACTTTTTAAGCGATGGGCAGATTCAGTGTAGGCTGAATCAAAAGGAGGACAGGAAGCTTTTCTATGATGAGATCCTGGGACTTCTGGCATCTATGGGAGGTGAGAGAGAATGAGTCTGATCCGCCTTACCGTGTCTAATTTCAGACGGAATTTAAGGAATTACATGTCACTGGTCCTGGCACTGGCATTCTCTGTATTTATATTTTTTAATTTCCAGTGCGTCCTGTATTCTGATTCTATGGATGTGCTGAACAATTACAACAAAGACTATATAGATTTGATCGTGAGGGCATTGTCTGTAGTATTTGGCGTGTTTTTATTCTTCTTTATCTGGTATGCCACTAATGTGTTTTTGAATCAGCGGAAAAAAGAGATCGGTATCTATATTTTTATGGGACTGGACAACAAAAGGATTGGGAAGATGTACGCTTTGGAGGCCTTGTTTTCAGGCTTGTTTTCCCTGACTATGGGTCTTGGGGCCGGTGTCGTTTTTTCTAAGCTGTTCCAGATGCTTCTTTTGCGCATTTCAGAGATCAGTGTGGATATAAAATTCTCCTTTTCCCTGAAGCCGATCCTGGTGACAGCAGCGGTTTTCATGATGATCTATGGACTTATGGTGGTGAAAGGGTATGTATCCCTTGTCAGGAGTAGTGTGCTGGATATGCTCTCCGGAGCCAGACAAAAGGAGATGAAAATAGAGCCGGCTCTCCTGACAGCCGTCAAAGTGATCCTCGGTGTTGGGGTTCTGGGAGCGGGGTATTACTGTGCTGTAAAAACTGGTGATATAGACAGCCTCACGTATGCCCTGGCCGCGGTTATCCTGGTCATTGTTGGTACTTACTTTCTCTACGGAGGCCTGATCCCATGGCTGGTCAGGAAACTTACGGAAAATAAAACGTATCTCTATCAGAAGCAGAGAAATCTGTGGGTGAACAACCTGGCCTTCCGCCTGAAACAAAATTACAGGACCTATGCCATCGTGACAGTGCTCATGATCTGTTCTGTGACAGTGCTGGGGACCTCCATGGCCCTGAAACAGAGGTATGAAAGGTCAGAACACTTCAGGACCACATACACCTGCCAGGTGGTAGCAAAAAAGGAAGTGGACCCGGACGAGATACAAAAGGGTATTGAGGAACAAAACCAGGTGAAATACAGGAGCAGTATTCCCATTCTAGCTCTGGACCCGGAAAAAATCCGATCAAAATATGTGAGTGCCAATTACGGCATCACTTCAGAATCGGCCATAAAAAGTGCCGCGGAGGAAGCCGGACTGACCTATGGTTATACAAAACTAAGGGACGATGAGTGTATACATCTGACCCACATTATGCTGTTGAGTTTTATGCCGGAAAAAAATGAGAATGTTATGATCGGTGACCAGGAGTTTAAACAGATCGCAGAGAGTAACGTCCCATATCTGGGAGATCTGCAGAATGGTCTGAGCGTATATGTGGTGAGTGATGCACAGTATGAAAATCTTCGGTCCCTTGGGGCAGTCATGTATCTATATAACTTTAAATTTGAAGACCCTGATAATCTGGACGCCTCGGCTCCTTTTCTGAAATCTCTGGTAAAAAAGGATAAGGACCGCTATGTGGGAGTCAATATGATCCGGAGCGAGGATAAAGAAGGAGCATGGGTGCGTGTTATGTACTCCCTCTGTGTCTTCATGTTTGCGACACTTATACTGGCCTGCGGAAGTATTATCTTTATCAAGCTGAACAATGAGGCGGCAGAGGATATGGAACGTTACAGGATACTGCAGAAATTAGGCATTCAGAGGAATACCCTCTGCAGATCCATGAAAAATGAGATCCGTTTTACTTATTATTGTCCTTTTGTTCTTATGGTCCTGACTTCTTATTTTTCCATTCATGCAGTGGGCACTGTTATGAAGGAGGATCTGATCCGGATCAATCTGTTGAGCGCAGCGGCTATATTGGTTTTATTCAGCATGATATACCTCATATCCGTCCGCACATTTAGAAAAAAGGTACTGGATGAATGACAGGAAAAACGCGGCATTCCCAATGCGTATCACCGGGAATGCCGCGTTTTTTAGTATTTTCCGTACAGGTCAACAGATTCCAGGAGAGCCTCCATATTCTCCTGGGGACAGTCCTCCAGAGAATATCCGGTTGTGAAGAGATATCCACCGCCGGGTGCCATGATCTCCAGATGCTTTTTGACCTCCTCTCTGATGCGTTCAGGCGTGCCGTACCGCACAGTATATACCGGGAAGCCGCCCATGAGACAGGCCATATCTCCCAGTTCTTTTTTCGCAAGCTTTAAATCTACATTTTCAAAATGGTAGACCACTTTGTTTTTCGGAACCTCTTTCAGGTATTTCAGTCTTGTATTATAGGAACCTTCCGTGTATACAACAGGAGTGATGTTGTGGTCGATCAGTGCAAGGATCCATTTCTGCAGATAAGGCCAGTACAGTTCTCTGTAATCCTCATCGCTGATGAAATTGTCAAAGCCCTTGTGCAGCATGACCCAGGCATATCTGCTTCCAGTTGCCTGACAAAATCCAAGACTTTGTTTTATATGCAGATCTGCGAAAATATCCAGCGCGCGTCTTACATTCTCCCGTTCTTCGATGAGATCCGGCATCATGCCAAAGGTTCCCCGAAGCGTATCTCCCAGCATATCAAAGGCCGTTGCAGAGCCGCCTCCCATAATAGAATAATAACCAAGAGCACGGAGCTTTTTGTCATATTCTCCGATCACAGCATTCATTTTCTGGGATTCCTCCGCGGCTGCCAGAAGACGCTTGTAGACGGAAACAGCCTGAGGTGAGGTCAGAACCTGCTGTGCGCCTCCTACGATCAGATCATAGTAATCAAGGTCAGCTAGAGGTTCAAAAATCTCCATGGTGCGGGGCAGATGTTTGGTGAGCCAGAAGCCCGCGGGATCACGGAAAAATTCCTCGTATTCTCCGTCCTCCAGTGTGGGAAATTCCACAAACTGATAAGTATTGTTTTCATCCAGACCTTTGGGGTCTCCGGGCCAGCGGGCGTTTTTCATGCCCAGATTTTCCAGGACTTTTGCTGCAGGAGTGAAATTGCTGATGCTTCCCGTATCGGTGTAAGAGTATTTTTCATAAAAAGCCAGCATGGCGCGGCAGGCTTTTTCATGGTCCACCATACTCTCTGCCATAGTGATGCCGGCTTTGTGAAGAGGATAGGTACCGACTAAAAGTGTATTTGGCACCCGGTCCGGTTCCTGGTTGGAGACAGCGGTTTCCACCCGGTTTTTTCTTTCTTCGTAAAGTTTTTCATAATCTGTCATAGGATAATTCCTCCTTTCCCATAGGGAGCAGACACTGTAAAAGTGAATGGCGAGGTAGTTTTATTGCTGCCTGCTGTATCATGATACAAAAAGTATACTACGGTACCGCAGCGTCTTCTACAGCCCGGTATCACAAGTCTTGTTTTTTTGTGTTCGGTTTTTTTGTATGAAACGTACATGCAGACCCACGTTTTTGCATAACAGCGGAAAATCTGCAAAAAATGTAAATATAGATCCCATCGCCAAAGGCGATTTTAAAAGAATGGAGTATACCATGGACAGAATGGACAGAGAAGAAAGTATCAGTGAAATCCTTTCCTATTACGCCGGCAGGGAAGATAAAAAAGAGCAGGAGACAATTGCCTCTATGTTGAGGGAACTGCAGGAGGTCTGCGGCGGGATCAGTCCCGGGCTCCAGGAAAGAGCCGCGTCTGCCGCAGGTGTAAAGGTTTCTGTAATCCGGTATCTGGTCCGCATGTACTCCGGGTTAAAGGAAACACCTTATGAGCACACAGTCACTGTCTGCACAGGAGAAAGGTGTAGAAATAAGGGAGGAGCGGCTGTTCTTCAGGCAGTGAGAAAGGAACTTGGCATCAAAAAAGACGGCATATCCCAGGATGGGAAGGTATTTCTGAAAACACGGGGCTGCCTCAGAAACTGCGGGTCATCCCCCAATATTATCATTGACGGAGAACTGTACCCCGGAGTTAAACCGGAAAAAGTGCCTGAAATACTGAAAAAAATGGACGGATAAACCTTTCATTTTTAATCTGATGTGTTTTTTGTATAATATGGGCTGATTTCACAAAAGATAGCTAAATGAGGAATGAAATTGAAAGGATGGTAACGATCCCGCAGATTTGTATAAAAGTGCAGGACAGTTACCAGGGATGAGAGATTATGGAAGAGTTCGGAATAAAAACATCCATCCATTTTGGCAAAAATGCATTGGAGTATTTAAAAAAATTACAGGGCACCAGGATATTCATTGTCACAGACCCATTTATGGTGGAATCAGGGCTTGTGGAAAACATTACCAGATATCTGGAGAAAGACCGCTGCACCATCTTCAGCAATGTGGTTCCCGATCCGCCCCTTGAGCTGGTGACAGAAGGTGTCAGGGAGGTGATAAAAAACAAACCGGACACACTGATCGCGCTGGGAGGTGGATCTGCCATTGATGAGGCCAAGGCGATCATGCATTTTTCCAGACAGATCGGGAATCTGCCCCATATGGAATTTATCGCGGTTCCCACTACCAGCGGAACCGGCTCGGAGGTCACATCCTTTGCAGTGATCACTGACCGGGAAAAGGGGATCAAATACCCTCTGGTGGACCAGTCACTTCTTCCGGATACGGCGATCCTGGATGCCAGCCTTGTAAAAAGTGTTCCAAAATCCGTGGTGGCAGATACCGGTATGGATGTGTTGACCCACGCACTGGAGGCTTACGTCTCCACAAAAGCCAATGCGTTTACCGATGCACTAGCGGAGAAGGCAGCAGTGACAGTTCTGCGCTATCTAATACACTCGTATTCAAACCAGGAGGATTCCCGGGCTAGAGAGGAAATGCACAATGCTTCCTGTATGGCAGGACTGGCCTTTGACAGAACATCCCTGGGCGTGAATCACGCCATTGCCCATAATATCGGAGGAAAATTCAAGGTACCCCACGGCAGGACGAATGCGGTCCTGCTCCCCTATGTGATAGAATTCAATGCCGATATGAGGGAATTTAATCCTCGAAAGTACACAAGGGCAGCCGAGAAGTACGCGGCGGTGGCACAGCTTGCGGGAATCGGCGGCGGCAATGTGCGGGCAGGGGTGAAGAACCTGATCCGGGAGATCCGAAAAATGCAGGAGCAGATGAACATGCCCACAGGATTTAAAGCCTGCGGCATTTGGCCGGAGGAATACCAAAAGCAGAAGGAGGCCGTGGCGCAGGGGGCACTGTCAGACGCCTGCATCAAAACAAATCCCAGAAATGTTTCCCGGGAGGATATTCTGGAGCTATTAAAACAGTCTTATCAGGGAATCCGCGGATAGAGTCAGGACAAGGAGTGGTGCAGGTATGGAAGTGAAAGAGAAACAGAGGATCATACAGGAATTTGTTCCGGGAAAACAGATCACACTGGCCCATGTGATCGCCGGACCTGACCCGGCGATCTATGTGAAGCTGGGACTGGAACCGGAACAGATGGACGCCATTGGTATCCTGACCATAACACCCAGTGAGGGGGCGATCATAGCTGCCGATATAGCCACAAAAGCCTCTGACATTGTTCTGGGTTTTATTGACAGGTTCAGCGGCGCGCTGGTATTTACTGGGGATATCAGCTCTGTGGAAGCGGCAGTGAAGGAGATCCTTGAAACTATGGAAGAACAGCTTGGATTTGCAAAGGCTCCGGTGACAAGAACATGAAAAAAGTAATATTTATCGGGCAGAGCGGCTGCGGCAAGACAACACTGTGCCAGAAACTAAATGAGGAAGAGATCCGTTATAAAAAAACACAGGCTGTAGAACGGTATCAGGATTCCATTGATACCCCGGGAGAATATCTGGAGAACCGTCACTTTTACAACGCCCTGATCATGACTGCTGTGGATGCGGGCATGATCGCTCTGGTGGCTGACCCTACATCAGAATATCGGGCCATTCCACCCGGGTTTGCCGGCATTTTCGGAAAAAAAGTGATCGGGATCGTAACGAAAATACATCAGGCGGGACAGGAGCAGGTGGAAAAGGCAAGAAGGCAGTTAAAAGAGGCGGGTGTTAGCCGGATATTTCTGGTAGATACACCTGAGGGTACAGGCATTGAGGAACTGTCAGAATTTCTGAACCGGGAAGGGGGAGCTAAATGAAAGAAGAACTTTTGAGCGTGGGTATTGACCTTGGCACCAGTACAACCCAGCTTATTTTTTCCAGACTGACGGTGGAGAATATGGCAACCAGCTACACGGTTCCCCGGATGGTGATCACCAAAAAAGAGATCCAGTACAAAAGTGATATTTACTTTACACCGCTGCTTGACCAAACCAGGATTGATTTCGGGAAAGTCCGGGAGATCATAGAGAGAGAGTATGAGAGGGCGGGCATCAGAAAAGAGGAGATTGACACCGGCGCGGTGATCATCACAGGTGAGACTGCCCGAAAAGAAAATGCCCGGGAGGTGATCCATGCGCTCAGCGGTTTTGCCGGAGATTTTGTGGTGGCCACAGCCGGGCCGGATCTGGAGAGTGTCATCTCCGGGAAAGGTGCGGGAACGGATGTCTATTCAAAAGAACACCACCTGACTGCCGTCAATATAGATATCGGCGGCGGAACCAGTAATCTGGCAGTATTTCAGCGTGGAGACACTGTGGACACCGGCTGCCTGGATGTGGGGGGAAGGCTTATCAGGCTTGACAAAGATACACGCCGGATCACCTATATTGCGCCTAAGATACAGAGGATCATTGAGGACAAAGGATGGGATATCCATATAGGAACCACGGCAGATGAAGCCCTTTTAAAACCGCTGCTTGTGCAGATGACAGAAGTTCTAGAAGAGAGTGTGGGTCTTTGCAGAAACAATCCCTATTACGAAATGATGATCACGAATCAGGGAATTGATCTGTCTCGGGAGATCGCCTGCATCAGTTTTTCCGGCGGAGTGGCTGACGCGGTCTATCATCCTGAAAAATTCAGGGATCCTTTTTTGTTCGGTGATATAGGCGTGCTTTTGGGGCGTTCCATTCGGGAGTCAAAATTATTTCGGGATCTGCAGGTGATCGAGAGTGCGGAGACGATCCGTGCCACAGTGGTGGGAGCGGGAAGTCATACCACAGAGATAAGCGGCAGCACCATCACTTACACAAAAGAATTGTTTCCCGTGAAGAATCTTCCCGTTCTGAAATTAAGCGAAGAGGAAAGCCGGCCAAAAGCCATGGGAAGTGCCATCAGGAAAAAGCTGGAGTGGTTTATGGTGGAGGGCAGTATACAGCAGGCAGCCATTGCCTTCACCGGAGAGGATAACCCCAGTTTTTCCAGGGTACAGGAATACGCAAAGTCCCTTCTGGAAGGCATGGAACCTCTTTTACATGCCAATCTGCCCCTGATCGTTGTAGTGGAAAATGATATGGCCAAGGTTCTGGGACAGACCATGTATCACCTTCTGGAATGGAAAAAAGAGGTGATCTGTCTGGACGGCGTCCATCTGGCAGAAGGAGAGTATATTGACATCGGAAAACCCATCGCCGGGGGATGTGTACTGCCGGTGGTAGTCAAAACCCTGGTTTTTAATAAATAAATCCCAAAGGAAAGGAAAAAGCCATGATTTTAAAAACAAAATTATTTGGACATGTGTACGCTTTTCAATCATTAAAAGAAGTGATGGCAAAGGCAAATGAGGAAAAATCCGGAGATAAGCTGGCCGGACTTGCGGCAGAGTCGGCGGAGGAGCGGGTAGCTGCCAAAATTGTATTATCCCAGATCACCTTGGAGGACCTTCGGAACAATCCGGCTGTGCCCTACGAGACAGATGAAGTTACCAGGATCATCCAGGATGATATAAACGAACCTATTTACAGTGAGATCAAGCGTATGACAGTCTCTGAACTCCGGGAATGGATCCTGGATGAAGAGACTACAGGAGAGATGATCCGCCGGATATCCCGGGGTCTTACCTCAGAGATGGTGGCAGCGGTGGCAAAGATCATGTCAAATCTGGATCTGGTGTACGGAGCCAGAAAAATCCGTGTCACAGCCCACTGCAACACCACGATCGGGGAGGAGGGGACTCTGTCCTCACGTCTTCAGCCAAACCATCCCACAGATGATCCGGATGGTATTATGGCCTCCCTTCTGGAGGGGCTTACCTACGGAGCCGGGGATGCGCTGCTGGGACTGAATCCGGTAGACGATTCCGCAGAGAGTGTTGCCAGGGTGCTGCACCGGTTTGAGGAGGTGAAGCAGAAGCACCAGATCCCAACCCAGACCTGTGTTCTGGCACATGTGACAACCCAGATGGAGGCTATCAGAAAAGGCGCTCCGGCAGATCTTATCTTCCAGTCTATTGCAGGATCGGAGATGGGGAATACAGCGTTTGGCTTCAATGCGGCAACCATTGAGGAGGCCCGCCATCTTGCACTGACAAAGGGAACTGCACAGGGACCAAACGTTATGTACTTTGAGACAGGACAGGGTTCAGAGCTGTCTTCCGAGGCCCACCATGACACGGACCAGGTGACCATGGAGGCCAGATGCTATGGATTTGCCCGCCATTTTTCCCCGTTTTTGGTCAATACCGTTGTGGGATTTATCGGTCCGGAATACCTGTACGATGGACGGCAGGTCAACCGGGCCGGGCTGGAGGACCATTTCATGGGAAAACTCTCAGGAATTCCCATGGGATGTGATGCCTGCTATACCAACCATATGAAAGCAGACCAGAATACCATAGAGGATTTATCTGTACTGCTGACAGCCGCCGGCTGTAATTATTTTATGGGAATTCCCCACGGAGATGATGTCATGCTGAACTATCAGACAACCGGCTTTCATGAGACAGCGGCACTTCGTGAGATCTTCGGCCTGACAGCCATCAAACCATTCCACAAGTGGCTGATGAAAATGGGATATGTGGATGATCTGGGACATCTGACCGCCAGGGCAGGAGATGCCTCCACCCTGTTTTAACGGATATAGAACTTGTCTGTGCTGCTGCAGGGAAAAGACAGCAGATATGAATAAGAAGGAGGACCTATCAAGTGAAAGATGATGAAATTAGATCCATGGTGGAAAAAATCCTGGATCAGATGTTAAAGACTTCGGAAGCCCCTGAACACAAGCGTTTGGAGGCGGTACAAACACCCGCAGTTTCCGGGGAATGCCTGGAGGATATCACAAAAACAGACCTGCGGCGGCAGCTTCTCGTAACAGACCCCGCGGACGCAGAGGGGTATCTGGACATGAAGGCAAAGACACCTGCCAGACTGGGTATCGGCAAAGCAGGAGCCAGATACCGGACAGCTACTATGCTGCGCGTCCGGGCTGACCATGCGGCTGCACAGGACGCGGTATTCAGTGACGTGAGCGAGGAATTTATAAAAAAATGCGGTTTTGTCTTTGTAAAGACACTTTGTAAGGATAAAGATGAGTATTTGACCCGTCCGGACCTGGGAAGACGCTTTTCGGCGGAGGAGCTTGAAGTGATCCGAAAGACCTGTGGCAGCCATCCAAAAGTCCTTGTGATCGTGGGAGACGGCCTGTCCTCCTCCGCAATTGAGGCCAATGTAGAGGATATGATACCCGCCATCCGCCAAGGCCTTGAGATGCACCAGATCACCCTTCCTCCGGTCCTTTTTATCAAATACGCCAGAGTGGGAGCCATGGATGCAGTGGGAGAAGTGACGGACGCTGATGTGATCTGTATGCTGGTAGGTGAACGTCCCGGACTTGTGACAGCGGAATCCATGTCAGCCTATATTGCATATAAACCAAAGCATGGACTTGCCGAGGCAAAGCGTACGGTTATCAGCAATATCCACAAAGGGGGAACCACTGCTGTGGAGGCCGGTGCTCATGCGGCGGAACTGATTGTTAGGATGCTGGAGAAAAAGGCATCGGGAATTGACCTGAAATAAAGCAGGAAGTATTGGAGGAAAACTATGAAGCATGATGAACTGCGTCCCGCGATACTGGGGATCCGTATGATCTCCAATGTCAGTGAGGACCTGGCAAAAGCGCTGGATCTGGGGCCAAGACAGAAAAGCCTTGGCATTGTAACGGCGGATACGGACGATGTTCTCTACACCGCCCTTGATGAGGCCACAAAAGACGCGGATGTGGAGGTGGTCTATGCAAAGTCCATGTATGCCGGCGCGGCAAATGCGTCCACTAAGCTGGCAGGTGAGGTCATTGGCATCATAGGCGGCCCAAGCCCTGCGGAGATACGCAGCGGATTGAATTCCATCCGGAATTTTATGGAGAGCGGCCCCTGTTTTGTCAGTGCCAATGAAGATGATTCTATTGTCTACTATGCCCACACAGTATCCCGGACAGGTTCCTATCTGTCAAAGACAGCGGGGATTCCTGAGGGGGAGGCTCTGGCTTATCTGATCGCGCCGCCTTTGGAGGCAGTCTATGGTCTGGATGCTGCCATGAAAGCCGCCGATGTGACAATGGTGGCCTTTTATGGTCCTCCGTCAGAGACAAATTTCGGCGGAGGCCTTCTCACAGGAAGCCAGTCTGCATGTAAAGCCGCCTGCTCCGCATTTGCACAGGCAGTGCAGACAGTGGCAGACTATCCAAAAGACTTTGAATAAGGGAAAAGGAGAGTGAAAAATGGAATTAAAGGATAAAGATCTGATCTCCGTACAAGAGACAAGGAATCTGCTTTTAGAAGCAGAAAAGGCACAGCGGGAACTGGCGCGTATGGACCAGGGGCAGATCGACCGGATCGTAAAAGCCATCAGTGATGCCGGAGCTGCCCATGCGGTACAGCTTGCGAAATCTGCCCAGCAGGAGACCGGTTTTGGTAAGTGGCAGGATAAAGTGATCAAAAATATGTTTGCGGCCAAGGTGGTTTATGACGCTGTAAAAAATGAAAAAACCGTGGGGATCCTCCATGAGGACAAGGTAAGAAAGGTCTGGGATATCGGTACGCCGGTAGGCGTGATCGCCGGAATCGTCCCCTCCACAAATCCCACATCCACAGTTATTTACAAGGCTATGATCGCTTTAAAGGGAGGAAACGCCATTGTATTTTCCCCTCATCCGGGAGCAAAAAAATGTATATTGGAAACTGTGGAGATCATATCAAGAGCGGCATGTGAGGCCGGCTGTCCAAAGGGGGCCGTCTCAGCCATCAGCGTTCCTACCATGGAGGCAACCCAGGCGCTGATGAAAAGTGAGCATACAGCCCTTATCCTGGCAACAGGCGGCGGTGCTATGGTAAAATCAGCCTATTCATCGGGAACACCGGCCATTGGTGTGGGTGCGGGCAACGGCCCTGCGTTTATTGACAAAAGTGCAGATATAAAGAAGGCAGTGAAGCAGATCCTGGATTCAAAAACCTTTGACAACGGTACCATCTGCGCTTCGGAACAGTCCATTATTGTAGAGCGTTGCATGGAAGCAAAAGTGGTAGAGGAGCTGAAAAGCCAGGGCGCCTTTGTGCTGACCCAGGAACAGTCAAGACAGCTTGGAAAATTCATTTTGCGGGCCAACGGCACCATGAACCCTATGATCGTTGGAAAGACCTGTGCCCAGATCGCAGAGTATGCGGGACTCTGCGGTGTCCCGTCATCAGCCAGAGTTCTGGTGGGAAGAGAGACAAAGGTAGGTGCGGACGCGCCCTATTCCAGGGAAAAATTGGCACCTATCCTGGGACTTTTTGTGGAAGAAAATACCGACAGGGTGCTGGAGAGAAGTATTGAAATTCTTCACATGGAAGGCGCCGGACACACCTTTTCCATGCACGCAGAGGATGAAGGGCTGGTGAGAAAATTCGCGCTGCAGATCCCCGCGTCACGTTTCCTGGTCAATACGCCGGGAGCACTGGGCGGTATCGGTGCCACCACAGGCCTGTTCCCGGCCCTGACACTGGGCTGCGGTGCGGTGGGAGGAAGTTCCTCCTCCAACAACATCGGACCTCTGGATCTGATCAATATAAAGCGTGTGGCATTCGGCACAAAAGAGCTGGAAGAAATCCGCAGGGAGAGCGAGACGGTACAGAACGGCACATCAGCATCCGGCAGCGGTCAGATAAGCCATGAGCTTATAAATGCCATTGTGGATAAAATCGTAAAAGAATTCATCTGAATGAATTCAGCTAAATGTAGAATACTAAGAGAGAAAGAACAGTATAGGAAAATGGAAAAGATTTGGAGGTAATCATTATGGCAAATACAAATGCATTAGGTATGATTGAAACAAAAGGACTTGTGGGTGCGATCGAAGCTGCGGATGCCATGGTCAAAGCAGCCAATGTGGCTCTAGTTGGCAAGGAGAGCATCGGTGCCGGCTTAGTTACAGTCATGGTGCGGGGAGATGTGGGTGCAGTTAAGGCAGCTACCGATGCAGGCGCATCAGCGGCAGAGCGTGTGGGAGAACTGGTGTCCGTACACGTGATCCCCCGTCCTCACACAGAAGTGGATGTGATCCTGCCTCATCAGATAGAAAAGGCAGCAGGAACCTCCTATACAGAAGAGTCATCTCCCGTATAAAGGAGCAGATAAATGGAAGAACAGGAAAAAATCCGCCGGATCGTGGCGGAGGCGATCCAGGAAACCCTGGAGAAAAAAACAAAAAAACAGGAAAAACCGGAACACATGACCCATTTGCGGGGTGACCATCTGGTATATAAGGACCATCCAAGAATAGCCTTCCGGGGAGCCATTGACTCCCTGGAGGCGGAGATCATAGTTCTGCAGACCATCACGGAAAAGCAGCACCTTCATACGCTCACGGAGGACCTGGAGGAGATCATCAAAACCATCCGCTGGCTTCTGCGCTGCGAGGTATCCGGGGAGGCTGTGGGTGAGGTCATGCTGCAGGGTCTGGATACAGATGATATGCGGGCACATTCCCACCATCCCAGCCGCTATTACGGCATGAAACATTTCCTGCCCACTTACTGTCACAGTGAAATTGTTGCGTATTTGAACAGACTGAGGACAAAAGCCAGAGAGACAGAACTTACTGCCTACCGCGCATTTAAAACAGAGACCGGCGATGTGGAGCGGGAAGACATCATATGTGTTTTAAACCGGCTGTCCTCCTTATTCTGGATCATGATGTTTAAGTTTTTGACTGGAAAATATGGAGGAACTTATGAATGTTGAGGTAGAGGCAGTTGTAGAGGCAGTTGTCAGGGAACTAAAGGATAAGATGATGGTGGAGGTGGAAGCCTCCGGCAGACATGTGCATCTGTGCAGGGAGGATGTGGAGCGTTTGTTCGGCAGTGGATATAAGCTCACAAAAGTACGGGATCTATCCCAGCCAGGCCAGTATGTGTGTAAAGAGAGGGTATCCCTTATCGGGCCAAAAGGGACCATTCACAATGTGGTCATCCTGGGTCCTGAGAGAAAGGAAACCCAGGCAGAGGTCTCTATGACAGATACCCTTGTGCTGGGCATCCGCCCGCCCGTGCGTCTGAGCGGAGATATTGCAGATACACCCGGGATCACCATCTCAAACGGCAGCAGACAGATCGTCACAGATAAGGGCGTGATCATAGCAAAACGCCATATGCACATTACGCCTGAGGATGCCGCAAGGCTGCATGTAAAGGACAGGGAAGTTTTGAAGATCAAGGTCTACGGAAGCCGGCCGGTCATTTTCGAGGATACCATTGCCCGTGTGAGCAGCGAATTTAGGACCTATGTTCATATCGACTATGACGAGGCAAACGCCTGCGGATTTGAAAAAGGCACCTTTTGCCGCATTGTACGGTAAAAGGCGGCAGTTTGGAGATCTGAACTGCTATGGTAAAGGAGGATGTTCTGGTGAATACATGGAAGACAGACGTGACGGATGGTCTGATCGATGATATCATAGAGGAAGTAAAAGCCCGCATGGATAAGATCCAGGGCCAGTCCTGCGGATGCCGGCGCAAACCAAAAGTCCTGGTACTTGGAGCATTGGAACAGGCGGAAGAAAATATACTGAAGTCCTTTGCAGAAATCTGTACTTCTTTGGAGGAAGGAACCTGTGATTTTGTTGTGGCAGCGCAGGTTTCCGCTGGTCTTCTGGCTTTTACAGCCCTGGGAATCCCCGGACAGCCGGAGGCACAGCGAATCCTTGAGGCCATGCTGAACGGCAAAAAGGTATATTTCCTGGAAAAAGGCCTGGAATACAGGAGATACCGAGAGTCTTCCTACAAGGCGTTATTCCAGAAATACCAGGAGTATGAGGAGGAGATCAGGCGCTTCGGCGGAGAGATCGTCTCCAGTATACAGGAGGCAGCAGAACTTGAAATGCGGACCCGGAAAGAGGAATGCGCGCCCAAAGAGGACAGCGCGGCCTTTGATATGACCGGATTAAAACTGTTGGGAGAATCCGACCTGGGAAAAATACGGGGAACCGGTTACAGAACCGTATTGATCGGCAGAAAAACCATCATTACGCCACTGGCCAAGGACTATATTTCCAATCATAATCTGACAGTCAGAAGACAGCAGTGAGGTGCACAGATGGAAATTGGAACAGTAATCGGAAGCGTATGGGCCACAAAAAAAGACGAGGCGATCAGCGGACAGAAACTGCTGGTGATAGATGTGATGAAACGGTACAGGCAGGAAAATGGCTCCCTGCTGGTTGCCGCGGATGTCATCGGCGCCGGTGTGGGGGATAAGGTTTTGATCTGCCGGGGAAATTCCGCAAGAATGGTTGTGGGAAATGGAAAAACACCGGTGGATGCAGCTATTGTGGGAATTATAGATACACTGGATGTAACCTTTCAGTAGACCTGCAGGCAATATATACACAAGGAGGGATGACGGTTGAGCATCAATGAAATAATTATATATATTATGGTAATATTTGCGGCTCTGGGAGCATTGGACAGAATATTCGGCAGCCGTTTCGGATTAGGGGAAAAGTTTGAAGAGGGGATCATGGCAATCGGCGCCCTCGCTGTCTCCATGGTGGGAATCATCGCCCTTGCACCTGTGATCGCCAATCTTTTAAAGCCGGTCATTGTACCTGTGTTTGGCCTTTTGGGAGCTGACCCGGCCATGTTTGCAGGTTCTATTCTGGCCAATGATATGGGCGGTGCGCCTCTGGCACAGGCGCTGGCGCTGAACGAGGATGCGGGCAATTTCGGCGGTCTGATCGTAGGAGCTATGTTGGGGCCTACCATTGTATTTACCATCCCGGTGGCTCTTGGGATCATCAGGGAAGAGGACAGGAAATATCTGGCCACCGGTGTTCTTGCAGGTGTGATCACCATTCCCATCGGCTCCCTTGCAGGCGGACTCGCTGCAGGATATTCCATTGTCATGGTGTTAAGGAATCTGATACCCATCATCATTTTTGCTGTCCTGATCGCCCTTGGTCTTTGGAAGTTTGAAAATGCCATGGTAAAAGGATTTACGTATTTTGGTAAGTTCGTGGTGGCAGTTATCACCCTGGGACTTGGTGTGGGGATCATAGAACAGCTCACAGGGATCGTCCTGATCCCCGGCATGAACCCTATCCGTGAGGGATTTGAGGTAGTGGCAGACATTGCCATTGTTCTGGCCGGTGCATTCCCGCTGGTATATGTGATCACTAAGGTGTTCAAAAAACCGCTCATGGGACTGGGAAAAGTTCTGGGAATGAATGAGGTGGCGGCAGCAGGTCTGGTAGCCAGCCTTGCAAACAGTATCCCCATGTTCGGAATGATGAAGGACATGGATGACAGAGGAAAAGTGCTGAACGTAGCCTTTGCCGTGTCAGCGGCCTTTGTGTTCGGAGATCATCTGGGATTTACGGCAGGATTTAACCAGGATATGATCTTTCCTATGATCGTGGGAAAGCTGGTAGGCGGTATCACGGCAGTATTTGCCGCGCTGCTCCTTGTACGGAATAAAAGTGTATCAAAAGAAGCGTAGTTGAAAGGCTATGCATAAGATAGTGGAAGACAGGTGAAGATATGGAAATAAGCAGAGAAGTGATTGAACAGATCATAACACAGATACTGACAGAGAAAATGGGGACTTCGGGTTATCCGAGGAATGATGTACACAGGCAGGAGATCGCAGGTGTCATCAAGATGGAGGTCCCCAAGATCCATGTGACAGAGACAGACAGACTGGATACCGGAGACAAAAATGACAGGGTATATACACACGATTTGTTTACCCTTTCCGAAAGTCCCAGGCTTGGCTGCGGTATCATGGAAATGGAAAAGACTACCTTTGACTGGACTCTGGACTATGATGAGATTGATTATGTAATAGAAGGCTCGCTCACTATCATAAAGGATAACATGCACGTGACAGCAGGGCCGGGGGAGATCATTCTTATTCCAAAAGGTTCCTCAATACAGTTTTCTGTCCCCCAAAGAGCCCGATTCCTCTATGTGACATATCCCGCAGACTGGGCAAAATGATATTATGCCTTCAAAAAGCCTTTTATGATGGTTTCCTCTGCCTCCTCCTTTGTGAGTCCTAAAGTGCGAAGCTTTATGACCTGCTCACCGGCGATTTTACCAATGGCAGCTTCATGGATCAGTACAGCGTCAATACTGCCCGCGAAGAGTTCTGGGGATGCGTTTACTGTGCCTTGATCAGCCAGGATAGCGTCACACTCGGAGTGTCCGCTGCAGCGGCAGTTTCCCATGATCCGGGAGTGGTAATTCTGGCGGGAGGTACCTTTTGCGACAGAGCGTGAGATCAGGTCTACGGCGGAGTCCTCCCCGTCCATGGAGACGGTAAAGTCCGTCTTCGCTGTTTCATTTTTTTCTGTCAGGATACTTTCATGAATGGTCAGCCTGGCTCCAGCAGCCAGTCTGGCCGTTGTCTTTCTCACCGTACTGTCAATGCCTCCTATCTGTACGGTATCCATTTCCAGAATAGAATTTTCCATAAGAACTATATCTGTAACCGGATCTATGCGTTTTTGACCGGTCCCTGTCCCTGTGCCCACGTGTTTTTCTTTGTAAAGAACATGGGCGCCTGATTCCAGGAAAAATCTGTGAATGCCATTATGTCGTGCCGTATCCCCGCTGTCTGTGTGGACACCGCATCCGGCAATAATGGTGACATCTGCACCGGTCCCTACATAAAAATCGTTATATACAAGATCGTCGATAGCTCCGTGGGTTACGCAGGCAGGAATATAAACAATCTCCTTTGCCGTCTCAGGGCTTATATGTATGATAAGCCCGGGGGCATCCTTTTTTGCTTCAATGCGGATATTAGGAGTGGACCGGCGGCCCACACATTCTCCGTTTTCCCGGATATTGAACGCGCCCCGGAACTCTCCGGCAAAGTCGGAAATCATCTTTAAGAGTTTTTCAGAGATTCGATTCATAATACAGACTCCTTAACAGCCGGCGTATAGGCTTTTATTTTAACATATGAATTTTATTTTATATTTAATACGGAATTCTGCACCCAACGTTACGATTCATCCATTCGGCTTCATAGCAGCAAAAGCATGCACACAGACTGCGGTTTTGCAAAGATTGACAACAGAATCCCTCCTCATCTATAATACTTGTAAACAATAAACTGCCGTCTCATCTTATATCTGCAAAGCGGCTGTCATTGCTGAGAGATATTTTTGGGGAGGATGGGAAAGGGAGGTAGCTAAGTGGTACATACATTTTGGAATGTAGCAGGGTTAAATCTGCTCTTAGTGGAAATTCAGTTCCTGCTACAGGTATTAAAAGAACTTAAAAAATGATTGACACAGCTATGTGACTGTTCTATAATGACAGATAATTTAAAAGAATCCGTGAAACTCTTAACGTTATGACAAGAGCATATGTTTGTATGTGATACCTTTACAGGTGGCTTGCTGTTTAACTTCTGTTCCTTTGTTGGGGCAGGAGTTTTTTTGTAACTAGACAGAGAATCGCTGGACTGATAGATAAAAGGAGAAACTATGAATGAAAAATTCCAATCCCTGTCACAGGAGAAACAACAGGCAGTCATAAATGCCGCTATGGAGGTTTTCGGGAAAAATGAGTATAAAAGAGCATCCACAGACTTGATCGCGGCAAAGGCAGGCATATCAAAAGGGTTATTATTTTACTATTTTCGTAATAAAAAGGAATTATACCTGTACATATATAACTGTCTGATCGAAACTATGCAGGAACAGATCCTCGATGAAAAATTTAAAGAGATAACTGATTTTTTTGATCTTCTGCGTTATGCGACAACCCTTAAAGTACAGATCCTGGAAAGGTATCCTTTTATTTTGGACTTTGCTATGCGTGCTTTTTATTCCGAAAGGGAAGATGTATCAGATGAACTTAAAAATGTAAACACCATGCAGGAGGATGTTTTATTTCAGCTATGTTTTGGGCATATAGATACCTCGAAATTTAAAGAGGAGGTCGAGCCGTTTAAAGTCTATAAAATGCTGCGCTGGATGGGTGACGGTTATATACATGATGTTCAGATGTCAGGTGCAGAGTTTCAGCTTGATAAAATGATGAAAGAATTTGAGGAATGGATGGATATGTTCCAAATGCTTGTCTATAAGGATGAGTTCCGGAAAAAATAAGCACAGGGTATCTATTTCCTTTCTCGCGGCCATCAGCCATGAAGCGGAAAATAGATACCCTGTTTTCAATCATTATTATGGCATTGCTACATATCCCGTGTAAGTTTATCAAAGGCCTGGTTTATTGGCAGCAGCCCTTTAAAAAACAGATCAGGCTCCGTACCGCTCATGACACGGAATCCCATAAATACATAACTTCCGTAAGGTGAATAGGAATCAATACAGCGTTTTACTTCCTCCTCGATCACAGCGTCCGGTGCGTCTTCCCTTCCGGCGGGGCCGTTGGAATCATAGCCCCCGATCACTGCAATCTGCTTTCCGTATTTCTGTAAGATTCCGGCAATATCATTGACAGGCTGAGCTGAGGACCAGGCAACAGCTCCCTCGTCGATGAAGTCCGGAATCAGCGGCTCACAATGGCCGCAGGTGTGCATAATAGGCATCATGCCGTAAGCCTTTACCGCGTCATTTAAGCGTTTGTGGGAAGGCTTTATCAGATCTCTGTATGTCTGTGGGCTTAAAAACAAGCTCTGTTGTGTGGCCACATCATCGTAGCTGGTAAAAAAGTCCGGTTTAAAATAATGAGCAACTCTCTCCGCCAGACGGATTTTGTAATCCGTGATGGCTTCAATCAGACTGCGGCAGGCTTCCGGTTCCTCCGCGAACGCACACAGCCCGTCCATAAATCCCATCAGATGTGTCACCCGTAAGAACTGGGCGTTCCATGCACCATATTCTATGAGCTGACGGTCACGGTCTGCGCCGGATAACTGTATTTCGGCCTGACCCTTCCAATCATATGCATCCAAATCCGGGAACTTTACCACATCCTCCCAGTCAGTGATATCATCCAGTACGATATGTCCCGGAGCCGGTACGGCCTGCCCTCCGGCGGAACGGGAGGCTTCCCAGACAACACCAAACCCATCGGGACCGCCCCCGAAAGGCCCGTTTTCAAAAGTCTCCAAAGAACCTCCTGCCATTACGACCATTCCGCTCATTGCACTTGGCAGATGCTGCGGTTTTTCATGTCCTACAACAGCAGCCAGATAATCTTCCTTTGTAAACATAAAAAATCCTCCTTTCTAAACTACATTTTGTAGTCAATACGTGTCTTTTATTTTATAATAACATGTATGATATCAGGAAAAACAGACTCCAATCGTAGAAAAAGAGGAAGCATTTAGACTACAAATTGTATGCCAAGGAGAAGAATATGGATTTACAATATTTACAGTACCAATTATGGTATCATGGAATGAAGAATAGTAAGCTGCAGTACCGGAAAAAGCAGGAGTTTGACAGATACGGGTTTTATGAGAAGGGGATGCCGGCAGAACCCCGGATGCTGTATGTTCTCAATGGGCAGGAGCTAGAGCAGTATGCAGGAGATTTGGAAGGATGTACAGTGTTGGCAGCAGGAGACTGTAGTTGGTCGGCTGATTATGCATGCAGTGCCCTTCTTTTGGAAAGTGAACAGAAAAACAGAGTGTGTAATCTCTTGTCTGAGATATTCCCGGCTTATGAGAAATGGAAATTTGCCGTGAATAACGCGGAACTTCTGCTGCCGGAAACGATTCTGGAGGTGACCAGCCCTATCCTCCACACTGGCATGACGGTCATAAACAACAGTTATTGTTATATTGCGCGCAATGAGATGTACCGGGAAGTGATGCGGCAGGATTTTTTTACAGACGAGGAGATCGCAAATCTGGTGTGGGATGAAGATTTTTATCTCTGTCAGGACAGAACTGATGTATATGAATACAGGATGAAAACGGATGATATGAGGATGCTTTGTTATAATATCCTGTATGAAAAAAGTTACTATGCCAGATTTATTTCTGAACTTCCTGAGACAGACTATCCTGAAATATTCCTAAAATATTTTACCATAACAGCAGAAGCACTGCAGGCACATTTTAATGAACAGGGGATCGCCAGCCATACAGGTGTGAAAAGCGGGGATTTTTGCGAACAGGTGCAGAATCTGCTGAAAGGCAGAATGCCAGCCCACAGGTATGTGATCCGACAGTATGATTGGGAGGAAAACCATACCTACCAGGTGATCTTATTCCAGTTTTCTGAGAAGTATCCGGTGAGCACAGGAAAAGAGTATCTGAGACAGAAAATAGAGACTCTGTTTAAGGACTGTTGTGTCATCATTCAGGATACGGATTATATCTGTGTCCGTAATTTATCGCGGAGCAAAGAAGAGGATCTGCATGGGGAGCTGGCTTTATTTCTAAGGGAAAATGTTGCAAAAGCCGGGATCAGCAATACGTATACAGGATTTCAGGACTGGGATATGTATGAAAAGCAGGCATATGAGGCCATGGAAATCGGGAGAGAGACAGATGCGCATTTCTGGTATTATTATTTTAAAGATTATGCCTTTGCCGCCATGCTTAGAGCGTGTACTCAAAAGTATCCAGCTAAAGAGCTTATATCCCCAGTTCTTAAAATCCTGAAAAACTATGACAAGGAACACAGAACAGACCTGTGTCAAACCCTGGATGTGTACCTGAAACAAAACTGCAGTGCTACACACACTGCAAAAGTGTTGTTTATCCAGCGATCGTCTGTTTTAAAGAGAATAGAAAAAATAAAGAAAATAACAGGAGTTCATCTGGATTCCTGTGAAGAAAAAATTTATATCATGGTCTCTTATCACATTTTGGAACAGATGGAAAAAATGAAGAGGAAGATATAAAAGAAAAATATTTCGCACATGTCAGCAAGTATACCCGTTTATTAGTCAGGAGTACAGTTTTCTGCAGTATGTGCGGATTCTTTTTGGCAGTAGTGACTGCAAGTTTGATACTCTTAGGCTGTATTTTTTCCATAAGATCTGCAATTTTTTCTGTTAATTCATTGGCCGGGCTGGTCTCATAAAAGCCGATCAATATGCGATGTTTCTGACATGGTTTGTAAAGCGATTTGTATAGTGCTTTCGTTGACTTTAGTGCACTGGGGTAATATAATGCTGTTTATAGACTGTTTCAGGATAATGTACATAAAGAGAGGTGAAGCTTAGATGGAAACACAATTGGTGACGGACATACAAAAGTATTCCATACATGACGGGGAAGGAATTCGCACCACCATATTTTTTAAGGGGTGTCCGCTGTCCTGTATCTGGTGCCACAATCCGGAGACACAGGATTACCGTAAACAGTTCATGTGGAACAGAGAAAAATGCACGGGATGCGGGGAATGTGCAGGTGCATGTCCCTCCGGAGCTGTTTCCATGGACGGGCAAAAACCGGTTACAGATGCAGAAAAGTGCAGCATCTGTCATACCTGTGAGGAATACTGTCTGCCAAATGCCAGGGAGTTTGCCGGCAGGGAATATACAGTTGAGGATTTGGTGAAAGAGGCAGTAAAAGACCAGCCTTTTTACGAGCAGTCCCACGGCGGTGTCACTCTTTCAGGAGGAGAGGTACTGGCCCGGGATATGGATTTTGTGGAGCGGCTGATGGGGGAACTGGCAGAACGGGGAATACGGGTGAATGTGGATACCTGCGGATATGTTCCATGGGAGAATATACAGAGGGTGCTTCCCTACACGGACACGTTTTTATATGATATAAAAGTTATGGATTCGGATCTGCACCGGGAAATGACCGGAGCGGGAAATGAAGAAATCCTGGATAATCTCATAAAACTTTCCGAAAGCGGAGCCGCAGTCTGGATCCGTATTCCGGTTGTGGGCGGTGTAAATGATACGGACAGGAATATGAAAGAGACACTGGAGTTTCTCAGTGCCCATTCCATTATGCCCGTATGGATCCATCTGCTACCCTACCACAATACAGGAAGCGGAAAATACCCAAGGCTGGGACAGGAATATCAGGGCAGAGGTTTTACCACTCCCTCTAAAGAGCGCATGCGGGAACTGGCGGACATGTGCAAAAAACAGGGATTTCAGACCGAAATAGGAGGTTGATCTAGATGGAACATGGATTAAATGACAGAATTTCCAGGCTTCGCAGGGAGAGCCTGGAAACAGAAGCCCATATAGATATGGAGCGGGCAAAAATAGAAACAGAGGTATACCGAAGATACGAAGGCACGGTATCTGTTCCGGAACTGCGGGCACTGGTCTTAAAGCATTATTTTGCCGAAAAAACACTGTACATCGGTGAAGGTGAACTGTTGGTGGGAGAAAAGGGGAACGGGCCTCAGGCTGCGCCCACCTTTCCGGAGCTGTGCTGCCATACAGTGCAGGACCTCCATGTGATGAATGACAGGGAATTGATCAGCTTTAAGGTGCGAAAGGAGGACTATGCTTTTCAGGAAAAAGAAATGATACCGTTTTGGGAGAGACGTTCTATCCGGCATCGAATACTGGATAAAATGACTCCTGAATGGAAGAAAGCCTATCAATGCGGCATATTTACGGAATTCATGGAACAGAGAGGCCCGGGCCACACGGTGGGTTCTGAGAATATTTATAAGAACGGTTTCCTTGACTATAAGGACAAGATACAGGAGGCCATGAGGAATCTGGACTACAGCCGGGATCCGGAGGCGCTGGATAAAGAAAATGAGCTTCGCGCTATGGACATTGCCTGTGATGCAGTGATCCTCCTGGGCAGTCGGTATCATGCGTATGCTCTGCAGTTGGCAGAAAAAGAAGAGGATATGGTCCGCAAAGAGGAGCTTCTGCAGATCGCCCATAACTGCAGTGTTGTGCCGGCACATAAACCGGAGACTTACTGGCAGGCGCTTCAGATGTATTGGTTTGTGCATCTGGCTGTGACCAGTGAACTGAATCCGTGGGATGCCTATAGTCCCGGAAGATTAGACCAGCATCTGATCTCTTTCTACCGAAACGATATCAGTAAGGGCAGTTTGGACAGAGAACGTGCAAAAGAACTGCTGGAATGCCTGTGGGTGAAGTTTAACAATCAGCCGGCTCCTCCGAAAGTGGGGATCACACTGAAAGAGAGCGGCACCTATACAGACTTTGCCAATATCAATACCGGCGGAGTGACACCGGAAGGGCAGGACGGTGTCAATGAGGTGAGCTATCTGATCCTGGAATGCATGGATGAAATGAAATTACTGCAGCCCAGCTCAAATGTACAGATCAGCAGGAAGACCCCTCTGGAGTTCTTATTAAAAGCATGTGAAATTTCAAGAAAAGGGTGGGGACAGCCTGCGTTTTACAACACAGAGAGTATTATACAGGAGCTGTTAAATGCAGGAAAATCTATTGAAGACGCAAGAAAGGGAGGCACAAGCGGATGCGTGGAGACAGGGGCTTTTGGAAATGAAGCATATATACTGACCGGATATTTTAATCTGCCGAAAATTCTTGAGATCACCCTCTGCAATGGATATGATCCCGTTGCCGGGGAAACCCTTGGTCTGCCTCTTGGCAAAGCGGAAGATTTTAAATCCTATGAGGAGCTTTTCCAGGCATACAAAAAACAGATCCTGTATTTCCTGGACATCAAGATGCGGGGCAATCATGTGATCGAGGGAATATACGCCCGCTATATGCCGGTTCCGTTCCTGTCTGTGATTACCAATGACTGTATTGTAAAAGGGAAAGATTATAATGCCGGGGGTGCCAGATACAACACCAACTATCTGCAGGGCGTAGGCATCGGCACGATTACAGACAGCCTTGCTGCCATAAAATACAATGTGTTTGACAAGAAAAAATTTACAATGTCGGAACTTATGCAGGCGCTTAGGGATGATTTTGAAGGGCATGGACGTATCCGGAATCTTGTGAGCAATAAGACACCAAAATATGGAAACGATGATGATTATGCGGATGATATCATGAGAGATGTTTTTCAGTTCTATTATGAAAGCGTGACCGGGCGGCCAAATATGAAAGGCGGAACGTACCGCATTAATATGCTGCCGACTACCTGCCATGTCTATTTTGGGGAAGTGATGATGGCAAGTCCAAACGGACGTATGGCCCATAAGCCAGTTTCTGAAGGCATTTCTCCGGAAAAAGGAGCAGATGTCCACGGCCCTACAGCGGTAGTGAAATCCTGTTCCAAGATGGACCATGTGAACACAGGCGGAACACTGTTGAACCAGAAATTTACACCTCAGGTGGTGTCCGGTGAGAACGGACTCATACAGATGGCAAACCTGGTGCGGACGTATTTTAACCTGGACGGGCATCACATACAGTTTAATGTGATAGACCGCCAGACCCTTCTGGATGCACAGGAACGTCCGGATGAATACAAGGATTTGATTGTTCGTGTGGCAGGGTACAGTGACCATTTCCGCAACCTGAGCAAAGCCCTGCAGGATGAGATCATTGACAGAACAGAGCAGTCCTTTGGATGATTTTACTGCCCGAAGAGGGATGGCAAGTGCGGCTTTCCTGACTGAATATTACAATTTACAGCCTGAACGTAACGATTTACAGCCCTGCAAAAATGCAGTTCTGTGAATCGTTACGTCTGCATTTTTCGGGGCGGATTTGCTTTGCTGATCATAGGAGCAGATAGGACAGCAGGCAGCAAAGCGGCGGTTCGAGTATGAAAAATAAAACTTTTATAAAGTCATTGCATCTGAAGGAAAAAAAGAATATAATAAGCCTACATTTTAAAAAGAATTTGTAATACATTTCTGAATTGAAAAGTTCTATTTATCAATGGCGTATCAGCCAAAAGTTCAGCGTGAAAACATTTGGAAGGCAGACAATATAAATACGATTGAAAAATGCAGACAATATAAATATGATTGAAATGCAAAGGCATATATTGTATAATAAAATAAAAATAATGCAAATCTTCTTTCTGTCATATGATATCAGTATGTGATCTGTCTGCTTTCCTGAAGGAGGCCATATGGGGAGAAAAAGGTTAGCGGCATCATCCGTGAAAGCAAAGGATGAAGATATCTATAACTGTCTGTCAGAGAATGAAGTATTTGCGGACCTGTTTAACGGTGCAGTCTTTCAGGGAATCCAGGTAATAAAACCTGAGTATCTGGAGGAGATGAATGAGAAAAAACAATTAAAAGTACCGGGCAGAGACGGACGGCCAGCAGTGATCAAAAAGCTGCGTGATGTACAGAAAGGGAGTGGATTGGGAGAGGGGATTCTGAGTTTAGAGCTTGCGGCTGAAGGGCAGCGGAAGGTCCATTATGGGATGCCGGTAAGACACATGCTCTATGATGCGGTTGATTACACAAAACAAATACAGAACCTGGAGAAAAAACATAAAAGCAGCAGAGATTTCTCTTCTGGCGCGGAGTTCCTTTCAGGAATGAAAAGGGAAGACAGGCTGAGGCCGATCATAACACTGGCATTTTTTTACCGGGAAGACCAGCTGTGGGATGGCCCTATGTGTCTTCATGATATGCTGGAGTTTCCAAAAGTATTGGAGCCTTGGAAGAGTTATATTCCCAACTATCCGCTGAATCTGGTGTACAGCGGAAATGTCAATCCCGAGAATTTCCAGACGGGACTGCGGGAAGTGTTCGAGCTTTTGAAGGTGGCAAAAGATCAGGCTGCCATGGAGAAATTCCTTGATAAAAACCGGGCGCGCTACAGTGATCTGGAATGGAAAAGAGGTAAGCTGATCGGAGATTTTCTGGATATTCCGTTGATCAAAAGAAATGCAGATATTATCAGAACAGAAGGAGGAGGTATGAATATGTGTACAGCGTTTCAGCAAATGTGCATGAAAGGAGAGCAGAGGGGCAGAAAGTTAGGCGAAGAAAGATTGTCCAAGCTGATACAGTTCCTTTTCCATGACAACAGGATTGAAGATTTACAGAGAGCCTCTTTGGACGCAGAATACAGGGAAATTTTATATAAAGAGTATGGACTGGGCTTGGAAAACGGTAACAGTTCAGATTTGTCAGATTAAGCTTTAAGATAAAGTGTACAAACATTCCTTGATGAGTTATGATATAAAAGTTAAGACTAAATGAGAAAAGGAATATGAAGTAACAATGAAGAGGGATTTGACAACAGGAAACATCATTAAAACCATGCTCATATTTGCAGGCCCAATGATTCTTGGAAATCTCCTGCAGCAGTTTTACAATATAGCGGATACGCTGATTGTGGGAAGGTTTGTAGGAGCGGATGCCATGGCATCTGTGGGAGCCGCGTATACGCTTATGACTTTTTTGACCTCCATACTGATCGGATTGTGTATGGGAAGCTGCTCTCTGGTTTCTTTTTACTTTGGTAAGCAGGATAAGGAAAAGATGGAGGTATGTGTACAGGGTTCGTTTCTTTTGATAGGCGGAGTTACGGTAGGTATAAATGTGCTGGTGTTTGTATTTATTGACCAGATTTTGCGGTTACTGCGGATACCGTCGGAAATATTATCCATGTCCCATGACTATGTGAGTATTATATTTTCCGGGATATTTTTTGTGTTTTTATATAATTATTATGCATACCTTCTGCGAGCTATAGGCAATTCTGTGGTCCCCCTTGTCTTTTTGGGGACTACATCGATCCTGAATGTTGTCCTTGATATTATATTTGTGGTGACTTTTGGCTGGGGGATTGCCGGTGCAGCACAGGCGACTGTAATATCCCAGGCCATATCCGGGATCGGTATTTCTATATATGTATGGGTCAAAGAACCGGTATACAGACTTCGTCTGTTTGGTAAAGCGCGTGTTTATATAACAGGGGAATCCATGCGGGAGATCACTAGATTTTCATTTGCAGCCTCCATCCAGCAATCGGTGATGAATCTGGGAATCCTGATGATACAGGGGCTGGTAAACAGTTTTGGCGTTGCTGTTATGGCTGCCTTTACAGCGGCAGTTAAGATAGATTCTTTTGCCTATATGCCTGCACAGGAATTCGGGAATGCCTTTTCCCTGTTTATCTCCCAGAATCACGGTGCCGGAAAAGAAAGCAGGATCCGAAAAGGGACAAAACAGGCTTTTGTGGTTTCCGCCTTGTTCTGTGGAGTGACTTCTGTGCTGGTATTTCTTCTGGCAAAGAACTTTATGTTGTTTTTTGTATCACCATCTGATACGGAAATTATAAAAATAGGTGTGGGATACCTGCGGATTGAAGGCGCATTTTACATAGGAATCGGAATTTTATTTTTACTGTATGGATATTACAGAGGAATCAATTTTCCTGAGATGTCATTGGTATTGACCATTATATCATTGGGTACCAGGGTGATCCTTGCCTATATACTGGCTCCAATAGAGGCAGTGGGCGTTGTTGGTATCTGGTGGGCAATACCCGTTGGATGGTTCTTAGCTGATGTAACAGGAATTATATATATGCGGCACAGAGAGCGTAAAAATTCTGAATAGATGAGAGAAATCCTGGGATTATTTCCCGGGATTTTTCATGTTCATCTTCCAAAGAAAAGCGGCATGCAGGTCAACAGCTTAAATAGAATTGAAAAATTGAATATTTATCCAAATACACAAAAATACTGTTTTTGTGAGAAAAAATCTGATTTATGCAATAATTCAGTAGACATCAAAAAAAATATAATGTTATAATAAATATAGGAAAATGAATGAAAATGCATGGCGTATTCAGAAATGGGGTGTGATTGGAATATGGCAGGATATGAGAATAAGATAATGAAAAGTAATGATTTTATTTGCCGCTATAAATCTGATGACTTTGCATACTGGAATTGCAATTACATCTGCAGGGAAGCATTCCTTTCAAGACAGCAGGCCCGGCTTCTTACGTATCTCCAGGAGAGAAAGTGGCTGCCTGTATTTCGCCTTATCGTTTTATACGAGACAAGCCATATTCATGTGCAGGAGTATAAAAAGATTTTTTATATATGTAGTGAGATGGATTCCGAGGAAGAAATCAGGGAGTCAGAAGAAAATCTGAAATACTTATTCCAACTGGGACTTTTAAAGGTTCATTTTTCGATTAAGAACCGGCTGTATATGTATCATTTCCTGGAACAGGGTGATGTTTTTCAAACATTTTATTCAAAATATAAAGGCATTCCGGATACACGTCCTGTTGTGGAAAGAGGTGCGGTTATGCTTTCAGAAGTGGGAAAGACGGCAATACTGATCGATGTAGAATAGGTGCAGAACTTTAGACTTAAAGAAAGAGGTCTTATAAGAGAACATTTAAAAAAGGGTATTTATAAAAATCCGATATCGGGTCTGACTGCCGATATCGGATTTTGTCTGTAATACTGGGTCCGTTATTTTTCAGTAAATTCTTTTAACGCTCTGCCTATACGCATGATCCCGTCTGATATTTTCTCTTCCGGCATATTAGAGAAATTAAGACGAAGTGTATTGCGTTTTTTTGTGTTTGGGAAAAAAGAGTTACCGGGAACAAAGGCAACATTGTGTTCAAGACACTTTTCAAGCAGTTTCACGGTATCTATTTTTTCGTCCAGTTCAATCCAGAGAAAAAGCCCGCCCTCAGGTTTTATGAAACTGATATTGGAAGGAAAGGACTGTCTGATGGCTTCTATGGCTGTATCACGCCGTTTTCGGTATACCTCACGTATTTTATCAATGTGGACATCAATATCATATTGTTCCAGATAAGCAGAAATGACCATCTGGGCTATGGTATTGCACTGCAGATCCACGCCCTGTTTTACAAGAACGTATTTACGGATCACCTCTTTCTCCCCGGCGATCCAACCAATCCTGTAACCGGGACAGAAGATTTTAGAGAAGGTTCCTGTGCACAGAACATTGCCTGCCCGGTCAAAGGATTTTATGGATGGAAGGAAGCTGCCCTCATATCTAAGCTCTCCGTATGGATTATCCTCCACAACCGCAACACGGTATCTGGCAGAAATCTCTGCGAGCTGCTGTCTGCGCTCCAGGCTCCAGGTTCTTCCGGTGGGATTTTGGAAGTCCGGGACTACATAGATCAGTTTTGCCGTTGGATATTGCGTAAGAGCCTTTTCCAGTTCAGAGATGATCATCCCATTCTCATCTGTACGGACCTCCGCAAATTTACAGCCATATGCCTTAAAAGCACTGATGGCAGCAAGGTATGTAGGACTTTCACACAGCACCACATCCTCTTCATCTAAGAAAACTTTTCCGGAGAGGTCAAGGGCCTGCTGGGAGCCATGTGTGATTAAAATATTTTCATGGCTAAAGGAAGTGCCAAGCTGGGTATTCATCCTCTTTGCAATCCATTCCCTGAGGGGCTGGTATCCCTCCGTGGTGGTATACTGCAAGGCATGTTCTCCATTGTGGTCCAGAACATAATCATTGACAGCTTTGATCTCCTCAATGGGAAAAAGTTCAGGAGCCGGAAGACCGCCGGCAAATGAAATGACCTCCGGCTGTTCTGTGAGTTTTAAAAGTTCTCTGATCTCTGAAGCAGTTACGGATGACATTCTTCTTGCATATTTATATTCCATGGGTATACTCCTTTTACATATCATTATAAGATAGGGTTTATTTCGTTGTCAGTCAGCGGTTCCTCCTGTTGGTGAGCCAGAATTAGCTTTCTGATCACATCACATAAAATTTTAATGCCGCAGGTGATCCGGTCTCTGGGAGGGAAGGTATAGTTTAACCGGATATAACATTCACCCTTTTGTTTTGACAGGTAGGCCGGCATGCCCGGCAGAATGGCAACCCCGTTTTTAGCTGCCTGTAAAGCCAGTAAATCCGCTGATAAGCCATCCGGAAGTCTGCACCACAGATAGTATCCGCCCTCCGGTATATTCCAGGAAAGGCCCTTGGGTGCATAACGCTTTAGGGCGTCAGCCATCATATCCCTTCTTTCCCGGTATTCTCTGCGTATGGATTCTACATATTTTTCCATCTCCCCATTGACAATAAAACGCTCCACGATCTGCTGGGAAATGCAGCAGGAATGTAGATCTACAAGCTGCCGGATGCTGGAAAAATGATGGATCAGTTTTTTATCCGCACAGATCCAGCCCAGGCGCAGTCCGGGATAAATGGTTTTGGAAAAAGAACTGAGGTATATGACATTTCCGTTTTTATCCATTGTTTTCAGAGGAGCAGCGGCCTGTCCTCGGAACCCCAGTTCACTGTATGGGTCATCCTCTAAAATGGGGACAGAATACCTGGCGGCTAATTCCAGAAGACGGACTTTTTTTGCAGTGCTCATGGAGACGCTGCAGGGATTGTGATAGGTGGGCATTGTGTAGATCAATTTCGGATGATAACGGATCAGGAGCTGTTCCAGCATTTTCACATCCATCCCGTCACTCTCCATGGGAACTGCCATAAGCCTGGCACCCATAGCACGGAAGCTCTGTATAGCGGGAAAAAAGGAAGGCTCTTCGATCAGCACAATGTCTCCGGGATTCAGAAAGGCGCGGGCTGTAAGATCAATACCTTCCTGCGCACCGGAAGTGATCATGATCTCTGAGGGCTGGCAGAAGCAGGAGCGCTTTTGCATATACGATGCCATGACTTTGCGGAAAGAAGAAAAACCTGCCACAGGAGAGACAAGCATTCCTTTCGGGTTGGATAATAACTCGTTCTCGATTCCTTTAAAGGCCTGAACAGGGGGATTCTCAAAGGAGGCGATTCCGGCGGCGAAGGATATTACATCCTTCTGGTTTGCCATTTCCAGATATTTATTTACATCAAAGGTATCACGGTTCTTCAGATAATCGCTGAACAGATACTCCCACATGGGTTCTTTGCGGTAATCCGTTCTGCGCTCCTGATGTTCTTCCTCCCTGACGGCAACGGTGCCTCTTCCCACATGGGATGCCAGCAGACCGTCAGCCTTTAATTCTTTATATGCGTTCAGCACGGTTGTCCGGTTAATTCCCAGGGTATCCGCTAATTGGCGTTCAGATGGAAATTGAAAACCATCGGGAATCTCCCCGGAAATGATCTGAGCCTGGATCTGTTCCGCTATCTGTCTATATAAGGGTGTCTTTTTTGATTTGTCTATTAGAATTTTCATTGGTTCCTCCAATTGGTTCGATCCAATGTGTATTATAAATGAGAATTGGCGGAACATCAACAGCCAATCACGATTAATTTTTTACAGCCAATTTTGTGCGTATACTTCTTCCCTGAAAACTTTGTTATCCTGATAAATCCAGAAAGGGAGTTGTGGAGGCTGACTTAGAGATATGAATCAGACATTTGTTTTATATAGATTTCTGTACTCAGGATTATTTCATTTTACAGCTTCTGTGAGCGTCCGGTATAAAGTGGCATCCATTTGCAGCTTTTGTTTGATCTCTTTTCTGATACTGGCCAAATCCTGGGATATATGGTTTGTATCTGTCTCGGGAACAGCGGTGATTTTTATAAAGACCAGTTTATTCCCCGGTCCGTAATCATGGAGAGAAATGTCTTCCACTGACCAGGCAGGTATATATACTGTGACAATTTTCATGATTTCTTCCTTTACAGCAGGATCAGCGCCCTCTCCTAGAAGAAGGACCATATTCTCTTTAAAGGAGGTAAATCCTGATTTGAGAATGACTATGCACACAAGAATTCCTAAAATGCCATCGGTGGGAATGTTTACATAGGGAACTGCAAGGATTCCCATAAAGGTGACTGCAGTGACAAGGGAATCGGAAATATTGTCATCCTGTATAGCCTTCAGGGCAGGGGAGGAAACTTTTCGGTTCAAATGATTTATATACCATGCCATGCAGATCTTGCCCAGGATACTGACACATAAAACAGCCAGTGTCAGACCTGTCACCGTAATATGTCTGGGCTTCAGCAGTTGTCGGAAAGCATCAATTCCTACTGAAATACCTGTAAACAGAATCAAGATAGAAATGACAAAACCACATATATACTCCATTCGTCCATGCCCATAGGGGTGCTTTGAATCTTTGGCCCTGGCTGCAAATATGAAACCAAGGAATGTCAAAACAGATGATGCGCAGTCTGTCAGATTATTCAGAGCATCTGCGGTAATGGCAACGCTGCCGCTTAACAGCCCGGCAGTTCCTTTTATTATGACTAATATCAAATTTCCAAATAATCCGGCAATTCCGGACTGTCTGCCTATTGCATTCCGGTTTTCTGTATAAAAAATATTTTCCATTGGTATCCCTCCTTTTTCCTGTAAATTTTAAATGAACTTATAAAAATTGCTGAAATAATGTACAGCATTTGCTGAACGCTATAACAACTGCGAAAGTGAATGCTGTTATCTGCGTGAATCGTCTGCTCTGCCGGGGCGGCGCCTGCGCAGCGGGCGTTCATCCCCTTCCTGGCGGGTCCGGTCATTTCCAGATCTTGAGAAGGTTCTGCTTCGCATTGCCATTAGATGCTCAAAAGAATCTTCACCCATTCGTGAACGTGCCTGCTCCATCCATTGCTCCATATCTTCCCTGTCATCTGTATCAAGCAGTGTCTCCAGATTGGCAATGATTCGGCTGAGGTAATCACTGAATACAGCCTGTTCTTCTTCTGAGAGACAGTCAAAAAAATCAGGCGGCTCCGGCCGCTCCTGCTGCGCATCCCTGCCTTTTTCCGTAAGTTTCACGATCATAACACGCCTGTCAGATTCCTTTGGGGTTCTGGTAATATAACCGGTCTTTTCCAGTTTGTTAAGCAGTTCGCTCAGAGACTGCTGACGAATATCCAGCAGATAGGACAAATCTTTTGTGCTGATCTCCGGCTGCAATTTTAAGATTGCCAATACCCGTCCCTGACCTCTTGTGGGATCTGCAAAAGGACCGCGTGCAGAATGGAGCTGTTGGTGGTGACGATGGAGCAGCCATTGCAGGCGTTCCAGTTTTTTAAATAATTCCTTTTTGTTATTTATCTCAGACATAGTTAAAAAATCTCCTTTCTAAAGTTTAACAGGTACCTGATAAAAATATTGTACAGGTACCTGTTGTAAATGTCAAGCATTTTTTAAGGTACCTGTACAAAACGGATTGTATTGGGAGCAGCCTTGTTTTTAACGAGTTGTGTCAATTGCAGACAGAGATCCTATGTGTTAAACTATACAATATCATATCAAAAGGGCAGAAAGTAACCGTGATAAACAGAAGGTTACAATGAAAACAACAGGATATTGTGGAAAAAAGATCATTTGGGAGGTAGACTTGAAATGTCGGAAAAACAATTGAAGTTCAGATATGCTAAGAGAAATGATGCGGCTCTTGTTTTAAAGTTTATTAGGGAACTTGCCGCATATGAAAATATGGAACGCGAGGTGACAGCCACAACAGCAGATCTGGAAGAGTGGATATTTGATAAAAAGAAAGCAGAAGTGATTTTTGCTGTAATAGATTCTGAGGAAATAGGCTTTGCGTTGTTTTTTCACAATTTTTCCACCTTTTTAGGGCGTGCAGGGCTATATCTGGAGGATTTGTATGTCAAGCCCCAGTACAGGGGGAATGGTTATGGAAAGAGCATTCTGAAAAAACTGGCTCAAATTGCAGTTGAGAGGGGCTGCGGACGCCTGGAATGGTGGTGCCTGGATTGGAACAAGCCAAGCATTGACTTTTATTTATCATTGGGGGCCAAGGCTATGGAAGACTGGACCGTTTACCGCATTGCCGGTGAGACACTGAAACAATTATCTGCTGAATAAAGAATTATCTATCTATATAAATCCATATAAAAAATCTCCGTTTTATTTCACATGGAAATGAGCGGGGATTTTATTCTCTCCAAAGGACTGCCGAAGCTGCGGCAGTCCTTTTTACTCTAGAATGTGCAGAAAAGGTATCTCTCACGATGTTTTCGACACTTTATTTGCGGCAATTTCGTATAAAAGCTCCCACAAATCATAACTGCGTCGAAAAAATGTCGAAAAATACGCGAAAAGTGATTGACAATGGTGAATACAAGAAATATAATAACTGTATACAGGTGATATGCGGGAGGAGGAATATTATGGAGTTAACGCAGGAACAACAGAATATGCTGGATGGAAAGTATGGGGAAGGCACAGCATATGCAATGAAGATCCAGGTGGCGATCGGGGAATCCTTTGATGCACCTCGGATGGTGCCCATAACAAGGGCACATGTAGCTTTGTCCAATCAGGACGCGGATTTGTGGTTTGCAGAGAAATTGCTGAATGCAGGAGCATACTGCAGAGTCTCTCCCACTGTGAATCCGGGATTCTGTATTTCGTTCTTTAAGGAGCGGGATATGGTGTCAGAGGAGGACGCGGATTTTATGCAGAGGACGCATAATGCGTATAAAGGCTTAGGTGCGACTCTGACTTATAACTGTACCCCATACGTTGCCACGAACGTCCCTAATTTTGGTGAAATTGTGGCTTTTTCGGAATCAAGCGCGACCCCTTATGTGAATTCAGTCTGGGGAGCCAGAAGTAACCGGGAGGGAGCCAACAGTGCGTTATGTGCAGCTATCACAGGCTATGTACCTGAGTATGGACTGCTTCTTGATGAGAACAGAAAGGGAAATATTCTGGTGGAAGTAAAAGCAGATATGAAATCTGATTTTGAGTATCATCTCCTGGGATACTGCGGTCGGAAGATCGGAAGCGGGATTCCCGTATTTACCGGGCTTCCAAAGCACATAGGCAAGGAGGCACTGACAAATCTGGGCGCGCAGCTCAATACATCCGGTGCATACGGAATGTACCATATTGTGGGATGTACACCGGAAGCGCAGACTTTGGAACAGGCGTTTGGGGGAAAGGAACCGGAACGAACAGTAACCATTACCAATGAGGACTTGGAGGAAATACTGGAAGAGATTTCAGCAGAGGGAAACAGGGCAATTGATTTTGCTATGTTTGGATGTCCGCATTTTACCTTGGAACAGGCACAGCATATTGCCAGAAGATTACAGGGAAAGAAATTGAAAAAAGAGATGTGGATCCTCACTTCCTATCATGTAAAGGCCTTAGCCGACAGAATGGGCATAACAGAGGTGATTGAGGCGGCCGGCGGGAATATTGTACCGGATACCTGCCCGGATCAGCCCTGCTGGAGACATTTGCAGGGGAAAACAGGAGTCACGGAATCACCCAAATGTGCGTATTACCCCAAGCGCAGAGGTATTAATTTTGTTATACGTGATCTGGATACATGCATTGACGCAGCACTGAACGGGGAGGTGGTCTGATGGAAAAGAAATTTAGATGTCATAAGATCTCAGAGGGGATCGTAGAAGGGGAAGCATTGGTATCAGGCGATAACATTATGTTTTATCTGATCGAGCCGGATACGGGGAAAGTCATTGAACCGGCTCACGCACTGGAAGGGCAGAGCATTGCGAATAAAATACTCATATTCCCCAGTGGAAAGGGGAGTTCCGTAGTGCAGGCAGACGGTCTTTTTCAGCTCAACAAAAAGGACAATGCACCGAAAGGTATGATCATCCGGTATCCGGAAACAGTCCTTGTTTCCAGTGCCATAATCATGGATATTCCCATGGTGGATAAGGTGGATGAAGCATTTTATGAAACAGTAAGATCAGGGGACCATATTCGGATCAATGCAGATGCGGGTGTAATAGAAATTTTAGACTAATGTTTCCGCGCGGGATGCGCAAGGAGGAATCAGGATGAAAAGATTAGCGGTTTTATTAGCTTGTGCACTTTGTGTTACTTCTCTTTACGGATGCGGCGGCTCCGGCGGCGATAAAGGCGGAGATAAAAAGGAAGGGACATCTGATACAAAGCAGGAAGAAAAAGATGACGGTACACAGGAGAACAGCCAGGAGGCGAATGCCGAACTTGACGGGCTGGATCCCATTACCTTAAAGTTTGCCAGTATAGGGCCGGAGAGCGGTACTACCCAGGCGGACGGGGAAGCCAAATTTATTGAATATGTGGAGGAAGCGTCAGGAGGAAAGATAAAGGTAGACCATTATCCCAATGGAGCACTGGGAGGGGATACTGAGATGCTGGAAGGCTGCGCCATGAATACGATCCAGATCTGTAATCCGGCTATCTCTGTGCTGACTACCTATGATGAGAAATTTGGTATTCTGGATATGCCGTTTCTATTTGATGATTATGAGTCGGAATTAAAGGCGGTAAATGAAGGCAAGCTGGGTGATGAATTTGACAAGATGCTGGAGGGTACGGGAATCCGTATCGGTGACACCTATTATTTTGGCGGCTACAGAGGACTGAGCAACAGTGTGCGGCCGGTAGAGTCACCGGAGGACATGAAAGGTCTTAAAATCCGTGTTATGGAAAGCCCGGTGTACATTACAGCCTTTACTCTTATGGGGGCAAATCCCACGCCTATGAGCTTCTCAGAATTATTCACAGCACTTCAAAACAAGACTGTAGACGGACAGGACAATGACCCGTCACTGACTTATACCTCTCAATATTATGAGGTGCAGAAATATTACAGCAATCTGGAGCATACCATATCCATCGGTTGTCTTGCTATGAGTGATGAGTGGTACAGCGGTCTGCCGGATGCGTATAAGAAGATCATTGATGAGGGTATTAAACAGCAGTCAGAGCTGGTCACAAAAAAGAGTCTCGAAATGTATGAATCTTATTTAAAACAGCTTGAGGATGCAGGCATGGAAGTGACAAAGATCACGGATGAGAACCGTACAAAGTTCAAAGAAGCGGTAGAGCCCATGTACGATGAATACAAGGAGAAACTCGGAAACGAGATTTTTGATATGGCACAGGAATTTAATAAGTAGCATATGCGGCAGCAAAAGGGGGAAGTTTTTTGAAGAAGGCTAAAATTCTTGTTACTATATGGAATAAAGCGGAGGAATACTTTCTTGTTTATTCCTTGATCCTGATGGTGGCTCTTGTTTTTATCCAGGTTATCATGAGGTACATATTTAATAATTCCCTGAGCTGGAGCGAGGAGCTGGTGCGCTATATATTTATATGGCAGATTTGGCTTGGGGCCAGTGTCGGGGCGAAAAACAATGACCACATCAGGATTGAAATATTCAGCAATAAATTAAAACAGAAACCAAGAGAAGCGCTGGAAATAGTGATCAACCTTATGATTTTTGTATTTTATTTATTCCTCATATGGCAGGGGATCCTGTATCTGAAGACTGTGATCGCTACAAGTATGACTTCCACGGGTCTTCAGATCCCATTATGGATCGTATACATTTCCCTGCCAATCGGTTCGGCGGCTGTGGCTGCCCGCCTTGCCTGCAGGGTCGTCTATGAGATCACGCATTTCGGACATCTTCCCGTGCAGGATACATCACAGGCAAAGGGGGTGGAGTAGAGGATGGAAATAGCAGTTTTATTCGGCAGTTTCTTTATCCTGCTGCTTTTAAGTGTTCCGGTGGGACACGCCATCGGAATTTCAGGTTTACTGAGCTTTCTTATATGTACAGATTATTCACCCATGGTATTTATTAAAAGTTCCTTATCCGGGACAGATTCCTTTACGCTTTTGGCAGTGCCGTTTTTCATGCTGGCCGGAAATCTGATGGCAACGGGAGGAATTGCAAAGCGGATCGTAAACTTTGCGGACAGTCTTCTTGGATGGATGACAGGGGGCCTTTCCATTGTGACAACCATTGCCTGTATGTTTTTTGGGGCAGTTTCAGGTTCCGCCGTTGCCACAACCTCAGCAATCGGTTCTTTTATGATACCGGAGATGGAGAAAAAGGGATATGACAAGGATTTTTCAGCGGCATTAGCAGCAGCAGCCGGGTCCGTGGGGGTTATTATTCCGCCCTCCGTACCACTTGTCATCTATGGTGTGGCTGTAAACGCATCTGTAAAGGATTTGTTTACCGCAGGAATATTACCGGGCATCATGATGGGCATTGCCATGATCATCGTGTGCGTCATCACCTCCAGAAAGCATGGTTGGAAAGGCGATGCAAAGCGTCCGGAGCCAAAAAAAGTATGGAAGGCATTCAAAGAAGGTTTCTGGGCACTGCTTATGCCGGTTATTATCCTGGGAGGAATTTATAAAGGTATCTTTACCCCCACGGAGGCCTCTGTTGTGTCTGTGGTATACTGTATCTTTGTCAGTATGTTTGTGTACAAAGAGATGGATCTGAAAGGGCTGTATAAAGGATTTCTGGGAATCGTGAACCTTTGCGGCATTACCCTGTTCATGATGGGATTTGCCAATGCGTTTTCCTATTTCCTTACCATTGAACAGATTCCCAACAGATTAACAGAATTGTTTTTAGGCATCAGTCACAATAAATTTGTGATCCTGCTCATGATCAATATCCTTCTTCTGATCGTGGGATGTGTGATCGATAATATTCCGGCTACCATAATTCTTGCGCCCATATTGCTGCCGGTAGTAAAGGCGATCGGTATGAGCCCTATCACATTTGGCGTGATGCTCACTATGAACCTGGCGATTGGGTTTATCACTCCGCCCTATGGCATCAATCTGTTTATGGCAACCGCTGTCTCGGGGGTGCCCATGGATGCTATGATGAAGAGGATAGGCGGTCTTTTGGTATCACTTCTGGTTGTACTGATGCTGATCACTTATGTGCCGTGGTTTACACTGGGATTCCTGGGATAGGGGAAGCCTGAGGGAAAGTGAGGTTGGAAATGCCGCTATTATTGCCTGAAGATTACAATACATTGATCCCCCCTCTTTATAAAGTCCGCCAGGTGTTCGGCAGAGAAGTTCTGCCGGACATTCCGGCGGCTATACAAAAAGAGTTTCAAAGAAAAGAGATAAGTGGTAAAATAAAACCAGGAATGCGGGCAGCAGTTGCAGTGGGAAGCCGCGGCATCCGCAATTTACCGCTGATCGTAAAAACAATCCTGGAAGAGTTGAAAAAGCTTGGCGCAGAGCCTTATATTGTCTCGGCAATGGGCAGCCACGGCGGAGGAACCGAAGAAGGACAGCGTGAGGTTCTGTACGGCTATGGGATTACGGAGGAAGCCATGGGTGTCCCCATTGTCACGACCACAGAAGTGGTATGTCTGGGAGCGATATCAGGCGGCAGGAAGGTATATTTTGATAAGTCCGCTATGGAGGCGGATGTGATCATTCCGGTCAACCGAGTGAAGCTGCATACGGATTTTGTATCTGACATACAGAGCGGCCTCTGTAAAATGCTTGTCATTGGACTGGGAAACCACAGAGGATGTACGGCAGTCCACGAGGCTGATTTTTCTGTCTTTGGAGAAGTGATAAAAGAAGCAGCGGCCTGGATACTGAATAAAGCACCGGTAGCTTTTGGTGTTGCCGTTTTGGAAAACGCTTATGATGAAACCAGCCATATTGAGGCTGTTCCGGCTGAGATCCTGATCGAACGGGAAAAGGAACTGGTAAAAACAGCGAGAAGCAATATGCCGGTTTTGATGATCCCCGAGATTGATATTCTCATTGTAGAAGAAATTGGAAAAGATATATCCGGGGCAGGATTTGACCCCAATATTCTGGGGAAAAGTTATATCCTCAAAGAATTCGTCCTGCCGGTTCCCAAAATAGATAAGATGGTCCTGCTGGACGTCTCTTTGGCCTCTCATGGAAACGGGATCGGGCTGGGGATATTTGATATCATTACAAAGAAAGTTTTTGAACAGCTTGATCGTGAGGCCATGTACGCAAATGCTATCGCGGTAAAATGCGTGGAGGACTGCAAAATCCCGCTGATAGCCGAAAATGAGGAGGAGGCAGTTAAGATAGCCATCAAAATCCTCAGAAATGCAGATAAAGACAACTTAAGGATCGTGAAGATCAAAAATACCATGGAGCTGGGAGAAATCATGGTATCCCATGCACTGCTTAAAGAAGTAGAGAAAAATCCACACCTGGTTTTGGAAAATAAAATGTGATATGAGGAGGCCGAGATGAAGGTCAAGGAAAATTTATGGGAAACGATCCGATATGGCAGGCCGGACGCTCTGATCAATGAGTGGGAGGCATTTTCTTTTATATCGGACCCTATTACAGCATATATGTCTGTGGCTGAAAGGGGAAAAACAAAAGTAAACCCATGGGGAGTGACGGTATACTGGGGAGAAGATGAACCGGGGTCTATGCCCCTGATCAATGATGAGACTAAAGTATGTAAAGATATCTGCAGGTGGAAGGAATATGTGAAGGTACCGGATATCTGTAAAGTACCTATGGACTGGAAGAAAGCAGAGGAAGATACCAGAAGGATACATGAAGAAGGAAAGCTGACAATGGCTATGATGGCCTCCGGTTTGTTTGAACAGTCCCATGCGCTCATGGGATTTGAGGATGTATTTATTGCCATGCTGGAGGAACCGGAGGCCATGCACCAGCTTCTCGACCGCATTATGGAGTTTAAGCTGACCTGGTGCCGTATGCTGGTGGAAAACTGTAAGCCGGATGCCGTTCTTTTTCACGATGACTGGGGATCCAAGAAAAGCCTCTTTGTCAGCAGAGATACATGGGTTGAGTTTTTCAAGGAGAGATACCGGAAAATTTATGGTTATCTGAGAGAGAACGGGGTACTTGTGGTGCATCACGCAGACTGTTACTGCGAAACCATAGCAGAAGATATGGCGGAGATCGGTGTTGACGTGTGGCAGGGTGTAACCCCTGAAAATAATATTCCCATGATGCAGAAGCACCTCAGAGGGAAAATGGCATTCATGGGGGGATTGGATGCGGCGGTGATCGATGTGCCGGACTTTAAGGAGGACATTATAAGGGGGGAGGTAAGAAGGGCCTGTGAGGAATATGTGCCTGGAGGAGGATTTATTCCCTGTCTGACATACGGCGGTGATGACGGCAGCATTTATCCCGCTGTGGATGAGATCGTCAAAGATGAGATTGCAAAGTGGAGCCGGGCATATTTCCACAAATAATGACAGGGATTCAAATAATGTGTCAGGAATGCGGCTTGACGAAGCAGCATAAATGGTGCTAAACTAATCCTAGTCTAAAAGCAGGTGGAAGAATATGGAAGTCAGTAATTTTGTAAAGAAGGGAAGTACCAGGAATCGTACAGAGATTGCCTATGATAAGATAAAGGATTCAATATGCAGCGGTGCGATCAGGCCGGGGGATATTCTCAGCGAATCCCAGATCGCAGCGGAACTGGAGATGAGCCGGACTCCCGTCCGGGAAGCTCTGCGGATACTTGCCAGCGAGGATTTGGTAGTGATCAAGAATGGTATCGGAGCTTATGTGACAGAGATATCAGAGAAGGGGACCAAAGATTTGTTCGCAGTCCGAAAGCCTCTTGAAATATTGGCATCCAAGTCAGCCATTCACAATATATCAAAAGAGGAAATCCGGCAAATGGAAGAGATTTTCCAGAAGCTAAGGGTATTGGATGAATCGGGAGCACGGGTCGATAAAAAGATGTTTACGGATATGGACTGGGCACTGCATGACTTGATCATTGAAAAATGTGATAACCAGTATGTGAAGAATATTATGGCAAATATCAATGCCAATATTAAAAGGCTCCAGATATCCTCCTTTTACGCATTAAATGATATGCAGGAAAGTACGGCCCAGCATCTCAGAATTTTACGTCTTCTTGAGAAAAAAGAAGAAGATGCTCTGGAGAAGGCATTGGCAGACCATGTGGAATGGTCCATGCGCGCACTGCTCAGAACCTGAGAATAAGAACTTTATAAGAACTGCTGTAAATAAGGCTTTCTATGATATATAATAAATCATAGAAAGCCTTAACATATGCACTGACGTCTGCCGTAACGTTTGATCTAAAGCATATCTGTATCAAAAATCGGGACAATATATTTTTGGATCAAATCGATCCTGTCTTTTGCCCTCGGTGTAAAAAGGGCGGCAATGGAAACCACCATATTTTTGTCTCTATTCACATAAATCGTATTGCCCCCGTCACCCATGGCGGCAAATTCATTTCCCTTATTCCCGCAGAGCCACCATAAGTACCCATAGGGCAGATTTTGTTTTTCCCAGCGGCTGTGTTCTTTTGTGCTCTCATCTATCCAGCTTTTTGAAACGATCACCTGTCCATTCCACATGCCGCCGTTTAAGTATAATTGACCTATTTTGGCCATATCAGCGGGTGAAAGGGTAAGGCCCCATCCGCCTGCGTTAATGCCGGATCCATCAGAGGCCCAGCCGCTGATATCTGTGGAATTGTTGAAAGCCATCTGTTCTTCCTTGCTCTGAAAAACGATATTTTTTTCAACTGTGATACCCAGGGGGGCAAATAAGTTTTCGGACGCAAAGTCCAGGACAGAGCGGCCGACGGCCTTTGCAAGGATACCGGATAAGATATCAGGTCCGATGAGAGGGGCATAACGGAATTTGCCGATCCTGCCTTTGCCGCCCAACAGATCAAGGGTAAATCCTACCCAGTCGTCACTGGTAAAATATTTTATATAGGGGGCAAATTTATATTTGTAGGGAGCCGTCATTGTCAGCATGTTTTCAAGGGTAATGTTTTGTATTGTGTTCTCGCCCCTTTTCACAGAGTATCCCGGGAAGAAGTCCAATACCTTCTGATGAACGCTTTTTATATACCCCTGATCCAGCGCAATACCCATCAATATGGAGAGAATGCTTTTCGTCACCGAGTAGACATGAACACGGCAGTCTCTTGTGCATGCATGATAGTAATTTTCATATAGTGTCCTGCCGTTTTTCAGAACAAGGATGCCTGTTGTATTGTTGTAGTCCCTGCAAATGATATTTTCCAGTTCTGAAATCTTTTCCTGATTCATATCTCGTTCTCCTTTGCGTTTGATCTGGATGCCGTCTGTGTTTTTGTTGTCTTTTTCTTGACAGGATAATAAATTTCCGTGATGAGTTCATCTTCTGATGATACCTGGGAGGGATCCGTGATGTACACTTCGCAGAGCGCGCCGTTTCCCTCGTAGCCCTCCTTTTCTGCCCATCTCCGCTGTTTTGCGTATACAGAGGGCAGCGCGGAGTAGGAACCATGCAGGACGGTTTTCAGGCACAGTCCGGGACAGTGGTCCCTTGTCCCTGTGGCATATTCCTTTACCGGGATGGCAAATTCTGTATCCAGCCCAAGGGAAGTGAATTCTTCACTGTGGAACAGCACCATGGGCGGGGCGGCGGCCGTCAGCTTATCCTCCAGCATTTTTTTGAATAATTTTCCGTAGCATTTTTCATATTCCTCAGGAAAATCATTTTCCTGCACCATTTTCCTGACAGACAAAAGATACATTTGTGGCAGCTCTGCGAGCTGGATTTCAATCGTATCCAGATAGGACATGATGGATCTTCCCTGTTTTAGGTTAGCGATATCTTGGTTCATCTGTTCCAGCGTTTTTTGGTATTCCAGGATCTGTTTTTCCATCTCCCTCTCTTTTCTTATGAGTGCAGGATAAAGGATTTCCTCTGTCAGCTCCTCCGAATGAAGAATAGATTTGATCTCATCTAAGGAAAAGCTGTAAGATTTCAGCCGGTTGATGAATAACATGGTTTCCAACTGACGGATGGAATAATATCGATATCCGCTTTCTGGATTGATCTCTTCCGGATGGATCAATCCTATTTCCGCGTAATAGCGGAGCGTCTTGGCAGACACCTTACATATAGCTGAAAATTCACCAATTGATAACAAAGCATATCCTCCTTATGGCATGTTTGAGATTATCTTTATGTTACACCCTGCCCTAAGGGGAAAGTCAATATGTTTATCCCTGGGATTACCATCCGGCAATGTTTGTTCATACACAGGCATTTGATCAGCGTTCCAGAGATTTTCTCAGATATCTGGCTGTGATCGTATCGGCGGTTTCTGCCATTTCCCGGGGGGTTCCGGTAAATACAACCTGACCGCCGTCAGTGCCTCCGTCAGGCCCTATGTCAATGATATGATCTGCCTGTTTCATTACATCCAGGTTGTGTTCGATCACAATGACAGTGCTGCCGCGCCTGACAAATCCATCTAGAAGTCTCATGATGTTTTTCACGTCAGAGGCGTGCAGGCCCGTGGTGGGTTCATCCAGCAGATAGATATTTCCCTTTTTGTCCAGGTACTTTGCCAGCTTCACTCTCTGGCGTTCTCCTCCGGAGAGGGTGGAAAGCGGCTGCCCCAGGGTCAGATAGGAGAGGCCTGTTTCTATCATTGCCCGGAGCTGCTTGTGGATCTTTTTGTGGTCCTGAAAGAATTCTGCAGCCTCCTCGGCTGTCATGTTCAGAATATCCAGTATATTCTTGCCTTTGAACCGGTAGGATAAAGCCTCATCACTGTATCGGCTGCCTTCACAGACTTCGCATACAGTGGTTACAGGATCCATGAAAACCAGTTCCGTTACAACCACACCCTTACCCTTGCAGACGGGACAGGCACCTTTGCTGTTAAATGAAAAGAGAGAGGCATCCACTCCGTTTTCAGAAGCCAGTAATTTCCGGATATCGTCGAAGAACCCTAAAAATGTGGCGGGCGTAGACCGGCCTGTGGCTGTGATAGGAGACTGATCCACCAGTACCACCCGGTCCTTATACTGCTGTGCAAACACATCCCGGATAAGACTGGATTTGCCGGAGCCGGCTACGCCGGTCACAACGGTCAGTACATTGATGGGAATATCAACAGATATATGTTTCAGGTTGTGAATATGGGCGTCTCTCACAGGCAGGAACTGACTGGCTTTTCTTGGGTTAGGATTGACAGGGATATATTCCAGCATGGCATTTCCCGTCAGGGTTCCCGACTGGAGCAGTCCCTCATAGCTTCCCTGATACAATATCTCTCCGCCGTTTCTCCCTGCCAGCGGTCCTACGTCGATCACCTGGTCGGCAATAGAGATCACATCCTTGTCGTGTTCTACCACAAGGACGGTATTGCCTTTGTTTCGCAGATTCTGCAGCAGTTTTGTCATGCGGTGGACATCCCGGGGATGCATTCCAGTGCTTGGCTCATCAAAAATGTAAGTCATGCCGGTGAGGGAGCTGCCCATATAGCGGACGAGTTTCAGGCGCTGTGCTTCACCTCCTGACAGGGTAGTAGATTCCCGGTTCATGCTCAGATAGGGAAGTCCGATCTCAATCATGCGTGTCAGGGAGGCGGTCAGGGTATTGACAATAGTCTCACCTCTGGGATCAGTGATCTCCTGCAGGACAGTTCGCAGCCTGGTGAATTCCATCTCACACATTTCGTCAATGCTGTATCCGTTGATTCGGCAGGAAAGTGCCGCGGGATTCAGGCGTTTTCCGCGGCAGACAGGGCATTCCCGCTCTTTGATGAGCTTTTTCAGACGGAGAAGGGAGCGGTCGCTGGAGGCCGACGGGTCCCGTTTGATGAGCAGCCGGTTCATATGGTTATAAATCCCCTCTACCTTTTTATTGACCGGCTTTTTGCCCCGTTCATATGCTCCATACAGCAGCAGGTTTCTTTCTTTTTCAGAATAGTCCTTCCACTTTTTATCCAGATCAAACAGGCCGCTCTGGGTATACTGTTTCCAATACCAGTTGCCAAAGTGGAATGCAGGCAGTTCAACCATACTCTCATTCCAGCTCTTATCCGGAGTAAGCACCTGGTCCATATCCAGATCCAGGATTTTTCCGATACCGGAGCATTCCGGACACATTCCGTTGGGGTCGTTGAAGGAAAAGTAAGAGGCTGTTCCCACATAAGGTGTTCCGATGCGTGAGAAGAGCAGACGCAGGGCAGAATACATGTCACTGATGGTCCCAACAGTGGAGCGCGCATTTCCACCCAGTCTGGCCTGGTCAATAATGACGGATGCGGTGAGATTGTCTATAAGATCCACTCTCGGTTTTTTATATTTGGGAAGTCTGCCCCGAATAAATGCTGTGTAGGTCTCATTCATCTGCCGCTGACTTTCCGCGGCTATGGTGTCGAATACTATGCTGGATTTACCTGAGCCGGAAACCCCTGTAAAGACAATAATCTTTTCTTTGGGTATTTCCAAAGAGACATTTTTTAAGTTGTTTTGTTTTAATCCCCGGATGATGATTTTATCCTTATGAGACATACTATTCCTCACTTTCTTTTTGACGTATGACCCATTATAACAGCATAAGAAATAAAAGTCCTGACTTTTTTTGCTGCGTTTTGTCAGGGAGAGCACAGTACACTAGTTGAGTTTCCGGAAACCAAGAGGGGTGATACCTGTTATTTTTTTGAAAATGGAGATAAAGTGGCTTGCGTCTGTAAATCCCACCTTATGCGCAATGTCCTGAACTTCCAGGCGGGGATTCATGAGAAGATATTCCTTTGCCTTGTTGATCCTGTAAATGGTCAGGTATTCATAAGCAGAACACCCAAGGAAACGGTTGAACAGCCGTGACAGATACTGAGGGGAGATATAAACCCGGCGGCCAAGCTCCTGCACGGTGAGTTCTGAATTATAATTTGTTTCGATTTCCTGTATTACAGGAGCTACGTATCTCTGATACAGGGAATCGTCCATCAGACTGCGTGTATAGATGCCGTCCGCAAAAAACATCAGAAGCCGGTAGCAGTCCGTGGACAAAGCTTTGGCGTCCATAGGCGGGTTTTCATATTTTTTCATGATAAGGGAAACAAGAGAGGCTATCTCTGCTCCCTGTTCTTTTTCTATGAAGAGGAAGGGCCTGTTTCCGAGAAGCCGGGGAATACTGCTCTCAATGGTGCCTGTAAAGGTGGCAAACAAGGTGAGCCATTCCTCTGTCTCCTTTGCGTAGGAATGCTGGATAAACGGCGCGATTAGTACACCCTGCCCTTCCTGCAGGATGTGCACTTTTCCCTGGATCGTGATTCGTCCGTTTCCTTTTTCGGACTGAAGGTAGTGGTACAGCGGATATCCTTTGGGACGGGACGTGTTTTCCTGCACCCAGTGGTTTCCTATGGAATCAAAGGTAAAAGGTTCGCTGACCGGTGTGTTCCTAAAATGGATGGGCATAGATATCACCTGTTTCAAAATATTATATTATTTAGCTTAACATATTACACAATCCCCTGTCTATCTGTAATATAATCAAATCAGCAGGTAACAGGTAAAGAGAGTGGTGAGCTTTCGGAAAATCATATAAAAAAGTAAGGAGACAAATGATCATGGAAGGTAAATTTAAAAGGATCCTATACGGCGGAGATTATAACCCGAACCAATGGCCAAAGGACATCTGGCAGGAAGATATGAGGATTTTCAAAGACGCCCATATCAACAGTGCCACCATTAATGTATTTTCATGGGCTAAGATCCAGCCCTCAGAAGAAGTCTATGATTTTAGTGAGCTGGATGAAATCGTTGAGATGCTCAGCAGGGAAAATTATGATATTGTGCTTGCCACATCCACAGCGGCGCTGCCAGCATGGATGGTTAAGCGGTATCCCGAGACTGCAAGGACAGATTATGAAGGAAGACACCACAAATTCGGACAGCGGCATAATGCCTGTCCAAATTCACCGGTTTATCAGAAGTATGCGAAGGACCTTGCAAAAGAGCTGGCAAAGAGATACGGAAGCAACAGCCATATTGCATGCTGGCATATTAACAATGAGTATGGCGGGGACTGTTACTGTGAAAACTGTGAAAAGGCATTTCGTGTCTGGCTTAGGAAAAAGTATGGGACACTGGAAGCACTGAACAAAGCATGGAATCTGGAATTCTGGGGACATACCATTTACGATTGGGATGAGATCGTGCTGCCAAATGCGCTGAGTGAAGGGCTTGAGAATGACAAGACGGCATTCGCGGGGATTTCTGTGGATTACCGCAGGTTTATGTCGGACAGCCTTCTCGGCAACTACGTTATGGAGCGGGATGCAGTCCGCTGTTATGACAAGGAGACTCCCATTACAACGAATCTCATGGGCACCTATAAAGGACTGGATTATTTTAAATGGGCAAAAGAGATGGATGTGGTGTCATGGGACAACTATCCCTGTTACGATACTCCATGGAGTCAGACCGCCATGTGTCATGACCTGATGCGGGGGCTGAAGGATGAACCATTTATGCTGATGGAGCAGACTCCAAGCCAGCAGAATTGGCAGCCATATAATTCCCTGAAAAGACCGGGACAGATGCGGGCACAGAGCTATCAGACTATTGCCCATGGGGCGGATACCATCCAGTTTTTCCAGCTTCGCCGGAGCGTGGGCGGATGTGAAAAGTTCCACGGGGCAGTCATTGCTCATGTGGGCACAGAGGATACAAGGGTGTTCCGGGAGGTACAGCAGCTTGGACAGGAACTGGAACAGCTAAGAGATATGACACTGGACTCTGTGAATGAAGCGGAGGTGGGAATTGTATTTGATTGGGATAATTATTGGGCACTGGAATATACCAGCGGACCTAACGTGGATCTGAAATATGTGGACCAGATCCATCAGTATTACAGGTATTTTTATGACCGTAATATTCCAGTGAATATGATACCGTTTGACGCGGATTTCAGCAGATATAAAATGGTTGTGGCCCCTGTACTCTATATGGTGAAAGCAGGCATGCAGGAAGCCCTGGAGGAGTTTGTCAAGAACGGCGGGGTTTTGGTCACCACATATATGAGCGGGATCGTAGACCAGTCGGATAATGTGTATCTGGGCGGATACCCGGGAGTATTGAGTAAAATGGCCGGAGTGTGGGTGGAAGAGATAGATGCACTGGCACCGGAACAGGAAAACACGGTGATCTTTGAGGACGGTGACAGCGCGCCAGGCAGGCTGGTCTGTGATATCATACACTTAAGAGGTGCCAAATGCATCGGAAGATACGGACAGGATTTTTACGAAGAGAGTCCGGCTGTGACAAAAAATAGGTTTGGGAATGGATCTGTATATTACATGGGAACCCAAATGGACAAAGAGGGTATTGCAAAGGTTCTTGACATGGCTGCAGAAGATGTAAGCGTAAAACCGGTAATAGAAGAGAAAACCGGGCTTGAGATCACCTGTCGGAAAAAAGACGGATACCGGTACTATTTTGTCATGAACTTTAAAGACGAAGATTTGGAGATTCCCTCCTGCTTTGCGGGAAATACAGATCTGTTGACCGGGGAATCTGTAAAAAGCGGAGAAATGCTTTCTAAATTTGATGTGAAAATCATCCGCACAGAAGAATAGGTTCTTTTACAAATTTTATAAGATTTACGGAAAATGAGGGCTGTCGCACTGAATAATGCGTGTACAGCCCCCTTTTTTCGTGCGGGAATGGACGAATGTAAAATAAGGAGGGACATTTCTGCAGTGAATCGTATTTTGCACATTTTACCGCAATATGATAATCTGTATATGGACAGCCCGGTATCTTATATTTACAGCCCCGCGGGAATGATAAGACTATTTATATTAAAGTGACGGGACCGGCCAAAAGAAAAAATAAAGCAGAATATTGCGGATATGGAGTGACAATGGTAAAAGAGATAAATAACAGATTGCTTGATAATCTGGAGAAACTGCATACAACAGAATTAGGTGTTGTACGCATTAAGAGAAACCTTTCCCTTGATACGGATCAGGTGGTTGCATGGTGCCAGGAAAAAATAAAATCACCAGATGCCGTTTTTGAAAGGAAAGGGAAGAACTGGTATATCACTTTAGATGACTGTGTGATCACAGTGAATGCCAACAGTTGGACTATTATAACAGCACACAGGAAAAAATCAAAAAGGTAGCCTACCGGACAGGATTGGTTTTTTGTTTTCAAAAATATCGACAGGAAAGGCAATGGCGGCTGCACTGCTGTTTTCTTATGCCATTGAGTTCTCACAATTATATCAGGCGGAGTGGATCAATGCGCTGCGTCATACTGCTTTGGGAGGTCTGGTATTGGGGTTTGGCTTTTTGTGGAGTGATCTTGTCTGCTATACCGTGGGGGTTCTGGCGGGCGGGTTGATCGAAAAATTCACAAGATGAGAAGCCTGTAACAGCTTATACTATTACACTTTAACCCTCCACTATAACACCAGACTTTTTGTCCGTGTTAATATAGTCTTTACAAGGAGGCATAAAAGAATGAACAGATATAGGACTTCAGAAATTGCCAAGATCATCGGTATCCATCCGAATACAGTTCGCCTATATGAAGAGTTGGAGCTGATTCCGAAACCTGACCGCATGCCAAATGGCTACAGGGTATTTACGGATCTTCACATAGAACAGTTTCGCCTTGCCCGTCTTGCATTTCAAGTTGAAGTGCTGCAGAACGGGCTGCGGAAAAAGATTGTACAGATGATAAAAGTATCCGCTGCAGGTGATTATGACAAAGCACTGGAACTCACAGAGGGGTATCGGATGCAGCTTCGGCAGGAAATTGCCAACGCGGAGGAGGCCATTGATATTGTAAAGCGGATTTTAGACGGCAGACAAGAAGAGAATGTACACACCATGAAAAGGAAAGAAGTGTCCGAATACCTGAATATTTCCATGGATACCTTGAGAAATTGGGAAATGAATGGTCTGCTCACTGTCAGGCGCAGGCAGAATGGGTATCGTGTCTATACAGATGATGATATCCGTCGTCTGAAGATCATTCGTTCCCTGCGGTGTGCCAATTATTCTCTGGAAGCCATTTTGACCATGCTTGGACAGGTATCAAAATACCCCGGGATAGATATAAAAAGGGCGCTGGATACTCCGAAAGAGGACACTGAGATCATCGCAGTGTGTGATAAACTGGTGACATCTCTCACAAAAGCGGAGTCCAACGCAGAGAAAATGTTGGATAAGCTCAAAGAAATGAAAAGTAAATTCTAACTATTCTTAAACCCTCCATTTAACCACCAATGTTCTTTCCTGTGATATTCTTTTTCTTGAAAAAACAAGGAGGAAAATAATATGCAGGAAGTAATTAAAGTCGAACAGTTGGCAAAATCCTACGGGAAACTGCGCGCAGTGGAACATATAAGCCTGGCGGTTGACCGGGGTATGGTTTTTGGCCTGCTTGGAGCCAATGGCGCGGGAAAATCCACAACAATTGAATGCATCTTGGGAACAAAGAGAGCCGACACAGGTACTGTCCGTATTTTGGGAGCAGACCCTGTGCAAAACCGAAAAGAACTTTTTGAAAAAGTAGGCGTGCAGTTCCAGGAAAGCAGTTATCAGGAGCAGATCACAGTGGCGGAGCTTTGCCGGGTGACTGCCTCATTGTACAAAAAATCTGCGGATCCCTTTGCTTTGCTTGCCCAATTTGGAATTGCAGATAAGAAGAAAAATCTTGTCAAAGACTTATCTGGAGGGCAGAGACAGCGTCTGTTCATTGTTCTTGCGCTGATACCCGGTCCGGAAGTTGTTTTTTTGGATGAACTGACTACCGGATTGGATGCGAAAGCGCGCAGGGAGGTATGGAAAATACTCTCGGACTTAAAAAGAAAAGGTCTGACAATTTTTCTGACCTCACATTTTATGGATGAAGTGGAGGTATTATGTGATCGTATCTGCATTTTAAGAAAAGGAAAAATTGTTTTTTGCGGTACCGTTTCAGAGGCTATAGAAAAAAGTCCTTATGAAAAATTTGAGGATGCTTATCTTTGGTATACAGACGAGGAGGATAAAGCCAATGAAAACATTTAGAACCATGTTGAAAACAGAACTGAAGCTTTCACTGCGGGGAATGGATATGTTCATATTCGCTCTCTGTGTTCCCGTGGTGGTATTAGTTATTATGGGAATCATCTACGGAGGGAAGCCGGCCTATGAAGGGGCGGAATATACTTTTCTGGAACAGGCTTTTGGTGCAGTCACCACAATATCTATTTGTGCCGGCGGGGTCATGGGACTGCCTCTTGTCGTCTCTGATTACCGCAGTAAAAAGATATTGAAGCGCTACAAAGTCACCCCGGTCAGTCCGGTAATGATATTATTTGTGCAGGTGGTCATCTATACCTTATATGCAGCCGTATCCTTTTTACTTCTGTATCTTACAGCGGCACTTTTCTTCGGCTATCAGTTCCACGGATCAGCGTTTGATTTTCTGGCAGGTTATCTTCTGGTGCTGGTATCCATGTTCAGTATAGGCATGATGGTGGGAGGCATAGCGCCCAACACAAAAACAGCGGGTGTGATCGCAAGTATCCTGTATTTCCCCATGCTGATCTTTTCCGGTGCGACACTTCCCTACGAGATCATGCCTGCGGCCATGCAGAGGGCGGCAAATATTCTGCCTCTGACACAGGGGATAAAATTACTGAAAGCTGCTTCCCTGGGGCAAAGTACGGAAAATGTGATGGTTTCTGTCATCATTATGATCGTGATCGCCGTACTCTGTACAGGGATAGCTTTTCGATACTTTAAATGGGAATAATGTGGTCCTGCATCACCAAGTGTTAATAGATTTTGCCCGTTGACTGTGATACAATAAAAGATATCAGAAATGCAGCGTATACAGGAAAAACGGAATGCCGTCTGACGGCAGGATGTTACAATACTACAAAACAGGAGGCAGTATGGTGGGAGAACCTTTGCACTTTGAGACACGTGATGCGTTCAGAGACTGGCTGAAAAACAATTCTGTGACCAGCGATGGGGTCTGGCTGTTATTTGGAAAGACAAAAGAATTAGTGACTGTAAAAGCTGGAGAAGCGCTGGAAGAGGCCCTCTGCTTTGGCTGGATCGATGGTCTGATGAAACGCATAGACGATAAATCCTATATGAAATATTTTTCCGCGCGCAGAAGTAACAGCAAGTGGTCAGAGAAAAATAAGGCATTGGCAGAGCGCCTGGAAAAATGCGGTCTGATGACAGATCTCGGCAGAGAGAAGATTGAGGAGGCGAAGAAAAACGGGCAGTGGGACAGTTCAGGGGGAAAAACGGTTGTGACAGAAGAGCAGATAGAATACGTGGCGGATTTGCTGAAAGATAATGAACTGGCGTATGCGAATTTCCTTAAGATGTCTCCGTCTGTCAAAAGAACCTACACCAGGGCATATTTGGATGCAAAGACTGACGCCGGGCGTACAAAGCGTTTGGCATGGATGACTGAGCGGTTGGAAAAAAAATTAAAACCTATGTAAATCTGCCGCGGCACTTATTTATTCACAACCGGTCAGAAGACAGAATTTAATGAACTGTAAGTTGAAATTAAAGAGGATTCTGTTGTTTTTAAAGATTTAAAACTTGACATAGAATAGAGGTGCTCAAAATGGAATTCAGAAAGATATTTGATACCATACCGGAACAGTTTGACCAGTACAGGCCTCGTTACAGCACAGAGCTGTTTTCCGAATTGATTGAATATGCTCATATAGGTCCAAATAAGTCGGTTTTGGAAATAGGGCCAGGTACGGGACAGGCCACTTCCCCTATACTACAGACAGGATGCGATTACCACGCGATTGAACTCGGTGAGCATTTAACTCAAATGATGAAGCAGAAATACGGTCATTATTCCAATTTTGAAATTATCAATGATGACTTTGTCACCTATGATTTTGCAGAACAAAAATTCGATATGATCTATTCCGCTGCGGCGATCCAATGGATTCCTGAAGAAACCGCGTTCTCTAAAACGCTAAAGCTGCTGAACCCGGGAGGAATCTTAGCCATGATGTTTACTGAGGGAGATTATAAAGCTCCCAATGAAGCCCTGTATAACAGAATTCAGAAAGTGTATGACGAACATTTCAAACCGGATATCAAATATGAGCAGGGCGGGTTTCAATATGAAAATGCAATAAAATACGGATATGTGGACTGGAAAAGACGTGAATATTATGGAAAGAGGGAACTTACTGCCGAAGAATATGTCGGTCTTTGCGGAACCCATTGTGATCACATTGTTATTCCCAATCCACATAAGACTGAGTTTTTTAACGGCCTTTATTGTGCTGTTAAGGAAGCCGGGAACAAGATCATTTTCAATGATACCTATGTGCTGATAACCGTCAAAAAGCCGGAATAGAATGGCTGGATTTACCCATCTATAAAGGGGTTCCGGTATAACAGGTCATGTGCCGGGAGACTGCAGGATAGGGCAGGAATCATGTGAGGAGAATACGAAAGATTGGAGGAAGCGTGTATGATATACACCTTGGAGTACATTTCGCCGGTTGGGCGGATCATGATAGGGGCGAAAGAGGACGCTTTGGCCGGACTTTGGATCGAGAATCAAAAATATTATCTTGGCTCAGTGAAAGAGGAAATGGAAAAATGTCAGGATTTGCCGGTTCTGATACAGGCAAAAAAATGGCTGGACCGTTATTTCGCCGGGGAAAGGCCAAAAATCAGAGAATTGAAGCTGGCTCCTTCGGGCAGTGAATTTCAAAAGAAGGTATGGAAACTACTGATGGAGATTCCATATGGTCAGGTCACTACCTACGGAGAGTTATCCCGTAGAATAGCCCGGGAACAAGGCATTGAGAGAATGTCAGCGCAGGCTGTGGGGGGAGCTGTAGGGCACAATCCCATCTCCATAATCATCCCCTGCCATCGTGTAGTGGGATCAAACGGCAGTCTGACAGGATATGCCGGCGGTATTGAGAAAAAAATAGCATTACTGGAACATGAGGGCGTTTCCATGGAAAAATTCTTTGTGCCAAAGAAGGGAACTGCTCTCTAAAAAGGGAAGGGAGGAAAAGGTATGTCGATAGCGATCGTATGGTCAAGTGCCAATGAAGATGGATTGACGGCGTCAGCTAAGGGGGCTATAGCTGAAGGAATACGGGAAAACGGTGCTGATGTGGAAGAGATTTATCTGAATCATCTGAATCTGGAACACTGCCGTGCGTGTGGAAACGGCTGGGGTGCCTGTCGTTCCAAAGGGGTGTGTGTTATTGAAGATGATTTTGAGAAGACTTATGGGAAGCTGGCAGATGCAGAGGGAATTGTATGGATCACTGCTGTCTACTGGCATGATACCACAGAGGCCATGAAAGCATTTACCGACCGGCTTAGAAGATGCGAGACAGGGCATAATGGTTATTTGAACCAGAAAAGATGCTTTCTGATCGCTTGTGCAGGAGGAACCGGGCTGGGGGCTGTGGAATGTCTTCATAATATGGAGGAAGCGCTGAAGCATATGGGTATGCGGGCTTATGACCGTGTTCCGGTGATTCGTTTTAACAAAGACTATATGCTGCCTGCACTGCGGGAGGCAGGAAGATTATACAGCAGGCGGCTTGTGGATGGGTTTGATATGAAATATTAGTGAGGACAGAACTGCCGGAACCAGGAGGACAAGCCTGTAGGTTCCGGCAGTTATTTTATTGATCAAATATTTGTTTTAAGAATCCGTAACCTTCTGTATCAAGAAGATCATCGGGAATGAAACGTACGGAGGCGCTGTTGATGCAGTAGCGCAGTCCTCCAAGTTCAGCCGGCCCGTCGGGAAAGACGTGGCCGAGATGCGAATCACCTGCCCGGCTTCTTACTTCTGTGCGTTTCATATTAAAAGTGGAGTCTGTTTTTTCAGTCACAACCTCTGGTATGATCGTCTTTGAAAAGCTTGGCCACCCACATCCGGAATCAAATTTATCTTCTGAGCTGAACAGCGGTTCTCCTGTGACTACATCCACATAGATCCCTTTTTCAAAATTATCTGCGTATTCATTGCTGTAAGGGCGTTCTGTATCACTGTTCTGTGTCACCTGGTACTGGATATCAGTGAGCCTTTCCTCTAATTCTTTCTCATCCGGCATCAGGTAATTCTCCGGCTTGATCTGATCAGAGAGTGTGTTCGTGCCAAGTCCTTCCTCCTCAATAAAATCATCGGCTTCTTTTAGATTGATGTGGCAGTAGCCATCGGAATTTTTATCCAGGTAGTCCTGATGATAATCTTCGGCCAGATAGAAATGATCCAAAGGCAGAACTTCCGTTACAATCTCTTCTTTAAATTTTTCTTTCTGTTCCTGAACTGCTGTTTCCGCAGCCGTCTTATCCTTTTCATCGACATAGTAAATTCCGGAGCGGTACTGGCTGCCGCTGTCACTTCCCTGTCTGTTGAAGCTTGTGGGGTCAACCACCTTAAAGAACCCGTCTAATATCTGTTTGGTCGTGATTTGAGAAGTGTCATACACAACCTTAACAGTCTCCGCATGTCCGGTGTTTTCATTACATACCTGCTCGTAGGTGGGATTTTCTGTATTTCCGTTTGCATAGCCCACATCCGTGTCATATACTCCGGGAAGCTTCTTCATGTAAGCTTCCAATCCCCAGAAACAACCTCCGGCCAGATAAATCGTATGTGCGTTTTCCTTGTTCCTCATAGTTTCCTCCTTTTTTCGGATAGACTGCCTGCGCCTATGGACTTCAGCCAATATTTTTTCATAGGATCCTCTTCTTTCTTTTCAGCACGACCGGGAACAGGTTTACAGGTGGGTTTCTTAATATTTAATATAAACCTTTTCTACGGAAAAAACCATAGTATCGCATATTTTACTTTTGCTGTTCGCTGTCAGGTGCACTGTCAAGTCTCTTTTTACAATGGGGACAGTAGTTTGAAAACCAGATGCGCATCCCATAACGCTTTCCGCACTTTGGACAGCACCATAAATTACTGTTCGTATAGGCCGGCATCAGAAAGTATCCGATCAATAAGAATAATAATGACAGTACGGCATCCTTTTGCAGATAGAAGAGCACGGCCGTTATTGCCGCATAAAAAAGGATAAAAACACGGAACATCTTTAATTTCCGCAAAGTCATTGTAAGATGTGCTCTTTTCTTCTCCTGCAGCAGTCCGAACGCAAAGATACCATCAAATAAAAGTGTCAGAACAATATAGTGCTTGATTGTAATGACAGGGCTATAGATGGATGGCTCCCGGATCACTGCTATAAGAAGCCAGATAAAAAACTGAAATAAGGTAAAGTAAAGGGTTTTCCGAAGTATTTCCAGCATTTTTTCTTCCTTTCTTTTTTACGCAGTATATCAGATGTACATCAAGTCCATATGAAAGGAGGAGAAAATTTTTGTTAAATGGTATTTTTACCTGCCGTAACGTGCTGCTGAGTACGGAGTGAGCAGCATCTGGAGATCAGTGTTTAGCCGTTAAATTCCTGTTTCCTGTTGCAAAAGAGGGGGACATCCTTTATTATACTGCCCTTCATTTTGGGAATACTTTGCACCATACTGATGCACGACGAAAACAGATATGATATGATGAAACAACTCTGGATTGTGCCTGTCAGTAAAATGGGATACTTTTTCAGCAAATTCGTTATTGTTTTGGTTTACGCCATTTGCTTTATGCTGATCACGGCTGTCGCATCTGTTTTGTTCAGCGTACTTTCCGGATATGTGATATTTGACTGGGAAAGCGTTTCTTTCTTACTGGAAAGATGCTTAGAGACAGCTCTTTTGGCGGCGCTTGCGATCCTGCCGATCTTGGCGGCTGCTGCATCGCAAAAGGGATATATCTTGCCTGTTTGTACTTTATTGGTCTATATATTTTTTGGCTTTTTTATCATGTCAGTCAATATGTATCTACATCCCTTATCCGGTATAGCTGTGATCATAGCAAGGGATGGGGAAATACCGGGGCTTGCATTGATGCAGGCGGCTCACGTTCCCTTGGCACTTCTTTGTTTTTGTGTTTGGGATGTTGCTGCGGTAATACTTGCAAAGATTACATTAAGAAGAAAGTGAGGCAGAAGGATGAAAATACTAATATGGGCGGAATGTAAAAAGCTTCGCCGCTCCAACATTGTTTTCCTCACCGTATTTGCGGTGGTCATGATAGCCGTCATACTTTTTATAGGCGGAAAAAGTATTGACAGTGGTTTTCAGGGCATGGATAACCCAGGCTGGTATATGATCATGGCTCAGCCATGGGCAACCTTGTTTGTCCTTCCAGCAGTCATTGCTCTTTTGGGAAGTTATATGATATGCAGGGAGGAACAGGAAGATACCGTAAATCTGCTCAGGCTTATTCCTGTCAGTGAAACAAAATTAGCGGTTGCAAAAATGATCGTTACTTTTGTTTTCAGCATACTTATTTACCTGCTGCTTTTTGCTTTGACATTTTTAACAGAAGCAGTCCTGCATGTTCATGAGCTGACGGTGGAAATGGTATTAGGTTTTCTAAAATCATATTTTTTAGAGGGAGTGTGCGTTTTTTTAGCCATTTCCCCCATCATTGCGCTGGTTTCGTATAAGAAAAAGAACTATTGGCTGGCGTTGGTATTAGCGGAAATGTACTCTTTTGCCGGCATGTTTATGAGTATGTCAAATGCGCTGAGAACATTTTATCCTATTTCAGCAGTGCTGGGGGTTTCCGGATACTATGAAACGACTGCCGGAAATAGGCTGGAAAGTATGATGGTCCTGCTGTTCTGTGGCTGTCTTTCCGCCTTTATATTGAAAAGGCTGAAATATAACGAAAAATAAGAAGATTCCCAAAGTATACTGACCTGATCTGTCACGTTCTTTTTTGTTATCTTTATGAAATCTTTAGAAAAATATAGAAATATATATAATTGACTCATAGATAGGCAAATATTATAATGAGACATACAAATTACCTGCATAAGACAGATCAGGAAAGGATTTACTAAAATGGACAGAAGAAAAGCATTAGTTCTGGGGCGAAGCTGCCTTGCAATCTTGAAAGTGGAATTGTTTTTTAAACTTGTCTCTGTTTTGATATTGAGGCCGTTTCTAAACTGGGTTTTTACTACCTGGGTTCTGGGGGATACGCCTGCATTTAACGAAGTCATGTTTCTCAGTGTACTGTCACCTGTCAGGCTGATACTTACGGTGGTGCTTTTTCTGGCAGCCGCGCTGTGGTGCTGCTATGAGATTAGCTGTCTTCTCCACGCAGTATACCGGTGCCAAAAGGGAGAATGGCCCCGCCTGGAGGAGATTTTATGCAGCTCGGCAGAGGGACTGAAAGGTATGAAGCATATTTCCGTCCTTTTGGCGGCAGTCTATTTTGTACTGTTTCTTCCTTTGGTACATGCGGGATACTTAAATTCCCTTGTTTCCCGTGTTGAGATTCCCAGATTTGTGCTGGGCGAACTGCAGAAGACCAATCTGGGGACACTGGGCGTTCTGGCTGTTCGGACCGGATACACAGTCCTCTTTCTGGCTTTGGCGCTGGTGCCCATCGCTATGTTTTTTAAAAACATGAATTTCACTAGGGCAGTAAAACAAAATTTTTACTGGTTCCGTCAGATCCACCGGAAGGATAAAATGAAAATTTGGGGGGCTTTTCTTCTGTGGATTGCGGCAGAGGGCAGTTTTGTGTACCTTTTTCAGGCAAAACTGATCCAGAGTCAGGATTTTAATATTTCGGTGCTGAAATACTTTGTCCGTTCCCAGTCATTTCGTGTGGGATTTCTGTATTGGATAGTACTCACTCTGCTTGAGTGTGTGGCAATGGCACTTGTCTATCTGCTGATGTTTCAAATCCTGGACAAATACCAGGAACTGCCCGTTCCTTCGGAGATAAAAAATATCAAGGCTTTAAAGCGAACCACCGAGATGGTTGCGGGCGGGGGAAGAGTTCTCGCCAGGAGAGGGAAAAGGTTCTGGATTTCCAGAAAGCATAAAAAACTCTGGGCAGGGCTTGTCATTTTGCTGATCGCAGTGGCAGCAGACGGATATTTTAGTGAAACACCACTGGTTCATCAGCCATGGGCCATCGGGCACAGGGGATGCCTCTATGAGCCGGAGAACACCATTGCAGCAGTGGAGAGAGCCGACAGTTTTGGGGCTGACTATGCGGAAATAGATGTAAAGCTTTCAAAAGACGGAATTCCCATGGTGATCCATGACGATAGTCTGCGAAGACTTGCCGGTATTTCTGATAAGGTGGAGAACATGACGGCCGCACAGCTCGAGGAGCTGACGATTACCTCCAATGGAAAGCAGGGAAAAATACCAACATTTGAGGACATGATCCAGGCAGTTCAACACATGGAGAATAAGATTGGACTGCTGGTGGAGTTTAAACCATCAGCGGACAATAAAAAAGAACTCATCAGCAAAGTGATTGAGATCGTGGAAAAATACAGTGCCCAAGAGCAGTGTATATTCATGTCCATTGATTACGAAAGCGTTTCTCTGCTAAAGGAGCAGCGCCCGGATTGGTGGGTGGGTTACTGTATTTACGGCAGTACCGGAAAGTTTGAGGAGGCTGTCTGGAATTATAAGATTGATTTCCTCGCGGTGGAAGAAGGGGTTGCCAGCAGGCGCTTCATGGAACGTGCGCGAGACAGCCTGATTCCTGTGTATATCTGGACATCCAACAATTTTGATGATATGGCAAATTATCTTCAGAGAGGGGCATCCGGTATTATCACAGACATGCCGGATCTGGCCAGAACAGAGATTGATGAATATTTGAAAAAAAATAAAGAATATTTTATGTACGAGGGGGAAGGGTATCCTGTTCAGTAGGAACCTAAAACACCTGCAGGTATAGTAGTGAGAAACTGATATGGAAAGCATATATACTGAAGGGGCATCCGGCAGTACAGCAGTATAAGACGGATTAACTGCAGATTGGAAAAGGGAAAAGAGAAAGGAGCAGATCATGAATGCGGAGAACAAAATTCTGCTGGTTGACGATGAAAAGGATATTGTTGAGCTGATGGAAGAGGTGCTGCAAAAAGAAGGATTTCACTCAATCCAAAAAGCCTGTACCGGCGGGGAGGCACTGCAGATCTGCCGGGACTTTCAGCCCAATGTGATCGTGCTGGATATTATGCTTCCCGATATTGACGGACTGGAAGTCTGCAGACAGATTCGTGAGTTCTCTTATTGCTCCATCCTGTTCCTGTCCTCAAAGAATGACGATGTTGATAAAATACTGGGCCTTGCCTGCGGCGGTGACGATTATATAACTAAGCCGTTCAGTCCCCGTGAAGTAGTATACCGCATAAAGGCCCAGCTTCGCCGCCAGCAATACACGATGGCTATTCCATCAGATGAAACAGAAGGATTGACTGTGGGGCCACTTTTTGTTGATAAAGAGAGCTGCCGGGTTTATAAAGAGGGGCAGGAGATCGGATTGACCGGCCGTGAATATCTTCTGCTCGTCTATCTGATGGAGAATGCGGATAAGATCATCAGCAAAGAGCGTCTCTATGAGCAGGTGTGGGGAGAATACAGCAGTATATGCGATAATACCATTATGGTGCACATCCGGCATTTGCGGGAAAAGATTGAAAATACCCCCTCTCATCCGCAGCAGCTCATCACAGTGAAAGGGCTGGGCTATAAGCTCAAAAAGAGGATTGACTAAATGAAGCGTTCAGGCTATCGCACCATATTCCATATATACCTGATTTTTTTTATATCTCTGCTGGGCGCTGTTCTGTTGGCAGGCTGTCTGTTCTTTTTGACCATTACTGTTCAAATGCCGGATGGCAGGCTTGTTAGAAGTGACTGGCCGAAGGATTTTACAGAGAGCTTCAGAGAAGAGATCATTTTTGCAGACAGTACGCCACAGATCAAACAGACGGGAATGGAGTCTTTGCAAGAGAATCGGATAGGGATTCAGCTTTTGGACCCTTCCGGCCGTGAGGTGTTCAGCTATCAGGAGCCGGAGCAAGCCAAAGCTGTATATTCCGGCGCAGAATTACTGCGGATCGCTGAGACAGGGAAGCTGGAGGCGGGAGAAGCTGCTGCCTTTGCGGGAACGGTATCTAATTCCGGGAATGAGTATGCCTATATCCTGTTTTTTCCTGTGGATGTGCCAAAAGTCACAATGTATGTGAACGGGAAACGGTTTGCAAGCGGCAAAACGATCATTTTACATATCCTTTCAGTGCTACTCTTACTTGTACTTGTTTCAGGGGTGCTCTATGGCCTTTTTACCACAAAGGCAATAAAACGGCTGATAAGTGCTGTTGGGGAAATCGCTGCCCGCAATTATCTCCCTGTTCAAGAACACGGCGTATTCCAGGATCTGTATGAGAGTCTGAACGGACTGGATGCGGAGATCCGGGCCGGAGATCAACTGCGGCAGCAGACAGAAAAAATGCGGGAGGAATGGATCGCCAATATCACCCATGATCTGAAGACGCCTCTTTCCCCTGTCAAAGGGTATGCTGAGATTCTCTATGAAGCTGACGAAAAAAGTGAAGAACAATACAGGCGTTATGGGCAGATCATACTGAAAAATGCGGCTTACATGGAAACGTTGATAGATGATCTGAAGCTGACCTATCAACTGGATAACAAAATGCTTCCTGTAAACCTTGAGGAGCAGAATATAGTCCGTTTCCTGAAAGAACTGGTGATCGACATTTTGAACACGCCGGAATATGAAAACAGAACAGTCCATTTTGAAAGCTCAGCGGACACCATTTCCTTTCAGTTTGACCAAAGGCTTTTTACGAGAGCCTTTCGTAATCTGATCATCAATGCCATTGTGCACGGGGAAAAAAATTCGGAAGTTACCCTTAGTGTGTCAGAATCTGACACGGTACTAAAGGTTCTTGTGGCTGATAATGGAAAAGGTATGAAACCGGAAACTGTGGAACACCTTTTTGACCGTTACTATCGAGGAACCGACACCGGACAAAAAACAGAGGGGAGCGGTTTGGGACTGGCCATCGCCAAAGGGATCATTGAACTGCACAGAGGTACCATCTTCGTTTCCAGTGTCCCTTCTGTGGGAACTGCCTTTCAAATGGAATTTCCCCTTCGTTAAGGTTAATTAAGGCTGCCTGAAAATTAGATTAAGGTTGGCAGGTTATCATGATTTAGTGATAGCCGTCAGCCTTTTTTTGATTTCAGGAGGTGATAAAGTGAAGAGGTTGATGCTGTGTCAGGTGCAACACTTACCAGTGACACCGTTTTAAAAGCGATCGAAAACGCATTAGAGGGTTCTGAAAAGTAGTCCTATAGAAAGTGGGTGTTTATTTGAAAATTATATTAAAGTACATGGTAACGAATGTCAAAGAGAGAAAGACTCGAACGGCTGTCATGCTGCTGTCTATTTTGCTGTCTGCCGCTTTACTGTTTGTATCCTTTTCCATAGGCGCGTCATACGAAAGCGCACAGCGCAAAATGGCGCGGGGTATGGCAGGCAGTGCGACGCTCTCTGTGACCAGATCAGATGGAGGAATCAAGGACGGCATTCTGCCGGAATTATCCTCAATCCATGCCAGCGTTGGAATGGTGGAGGGAACAGCACTTTATAGTGAAAATGGTTATTATGAGACCATTGACTTAATTGCGGCGGATCTTAGGAAGCTTTCCAAGATCAATCCTCCACGCTTGGTAAATGGCGGTGATATCTCAGATTTTTCCGGCAGTCAAGTGATCTTACCGGATCGTTTTACTTCCAAATATGGGATTAAAAAGGGGGATACCATTACACTGCAGGTTGGGGAAACACCAATTTCTTTTACAGTTGCGGAAATCGCTGCGTATGATACGGTTTTTCTTCGTCATACAAGAGGCGCAACTGCCCTTGTGCCTCTTTCCACGCTGTCCGGATTATTGGATCAGACAGAGGGCTATACGGAGATATTAGTGGAACCTGCCGAAGGGGTAACCACTGCTGAGCTAAAAAATGAGTTGGCAGCCATGCTTCCCTCGGAGGAATATCAGGTTTCGGAAGTGATAAACGAAGCGCAGATCGAGGCAGATGCAAGACAGAAATCCATGCCCTTTTTCCTGATCAGTTTTTTCTCACTGACCATGAGTGTCTTTATTATTTACGGAAGTTATAAAGTGATCACGTTAGACCGTCTCCCGGTGATAGGCACTTTCCGAAGCATTGGCGCAACGCAGAAAGCCGTGACAGGAATCCTTCTGCTGGAAAGTATGCTGTATGGTGTTATAGGAGGCCTGATCGGCATTCCTGCCGGCATATTGGTCTTGAAATTGATCCTGCGGGGGATGGGAGAATCTATTTCGCAGGGGATAGAGATTCCCGTGGTGATTTCTCCGTTCAGTATTCTTTTATCCTTTGCAGCGGCAGTGACTGTGTCCTTACTCTCTGCATGGCTTCCTGTGCGTCGGGCAAGCCGTCTGCCCATCAAAGATGTGGTACTTGGAAGTGTGGAGGAAAGAACTGTCCCCCGGCGTTTTATCGTGATGGGCGGTGTGATCCTTTTTGCTGTTTCCATGATCCTTCCAAAGCTGGCATCGGGAAAGATGCTCTATCCGGCAGGGGGATTTTCCCTTTTGGGACTGATCACTGCCACGATCCTGATGGTTCCGCTGCTGACAAATCTGATCTGTTGGGGACTGGAATATCTCTTGGGGGCAGTTCTGGGAAATGAGGGCAGGCTTGCTGCCCGGAATATGCGGGACAATAAAAATGTAGGGCAGAATATTACGCTGCTGTTCATCAGCATTTCCGCAGTGATAGCCATTACTGTTGTGGGAAACTTTGTGACTACTTATGTGGGCGATGTATTTCGGGATGCCGAGCTGCAGGGCTTCGCAGACGGATATATGGAGCCGCAGTTCGTGGAGCGGGTAAAGAATATGGAGGGGATAGAAAAAGTCCTTCCCCTGCATGTTTACAAAGATCAAATGCAGGCAGATGGCAGGACGCTGAGCCGCTTGGAGGCGACGGATGATTTGGATTGCTACAGTTCTATGATGGGGCTGCAATATACAGAAAAAGGGATGAAAGAACAGGCGGTTTCGGCTTTTGCCGGGCAGCGGGCTATTTTGTTAAGTGAGAGCTGTATGGAACGCATGGGCTTTTTAGCGGGAGATACCATATCTCTGACCGGTGATACGGGAGAAAACGAATATCGGATCGCAGGCAGTTTCAAATCAAGGGCTACAGACGTAGAAGCGGTGATCCCATCCTCTTACGCGGTGGTTGATTTTGGAGCATCTGCCTATGACTTCCTTGCATATACAGCCGCAGACCCTGAGGCTATTATGATACAGATCCGAAGCTTGTTTGGAGAGACAGCAAACTGGAGCCGGACCGTGGAGGAATTTAATGAGGATGCCCTGTCTACCGTAAGCGCCTTTTTACAGCCAATGCACAGTTTGACCTATTTCATCCTGCTGATGGCGGCAGTGGGTGTTATCAATAACCTGCTGATCAACTACATGCAGAAGCGGCGAAGCACAGCTATGTATAAATCTGTGGGGCTTTCCAACCGGCAAAATGTAAAAATGACCCTGATAGAGGGCTTCGTCTCTGGTCTGATCGGGGCAGTCATTGCTATTTTCGTTTCCTATATGGAAATAAAAACAATATTCCTTGTAGCAGGACCCAAAATCGCAATGGCACCCAAACTGGATGCGGTCACTTTTTTAACCGCCGGCGCTATGGGCGTGCTGGTAACACTGATAGGCTCTGTTGTTCCTATCATAAAGAGCCGCAGGATGAAGCTGGTGGAGGAGATTAAATTTGAATAATACAAGAAGACAGGAGGTCTTTTCAATGAAACAGGGAGTAGGAAATATTGCTGTTGAAGGAAAACATATCACAAAGGATTTTCGCCTCGGCGCCGAGACAACAAGGGTGTTAAAGGATATTTCGCTGCAGGTCATGCAGGGAGAGTTTGTGTCCGTCATGGGACCCTCCGGTTCCGGGAAAAGCACCCTGCTTTATATTCTGGGGGGACTGGATACGCCGACCAGAGGTCATGTTCTTTTGGACGGCATGGATATTTTTCGCTTCGGGGATGAAAAAATGAGCCGCATCCGGCGGCAGAAAATTGGCTTTGTATTCCAGTTTTACAACTTGATCCCCAACCTGAATGTGGAGGAAAATATCATGCTTCCGCTTCTTCTGGACGGGAAAAAGGCAGGCGGATACAAAAAGGAGCTTGACCGGATTTTAGAGGTTGTGGGTCTGTCTGACCGCCGCAGACATACGCCTCGTGAGTTATCAGGCGGTCAGCAGCAGCGTGTAGCCATAGCCCGCGCCCTGATAGGTAGCCCGGAAATCCTTTTTGCAGATGAGCCTACGGGAAATCTGGACAGCAGGACCGGGACTGAAATTATGGATCTGCTGCGGGAGATCAATAAAAACATCGGTCAGACGATCATTATGGTGACCCATTCACCGGAAGCCGCTAAGAGCAGCAGCCGCGTGATCACAGTAAAAGACGGTGTTATTGTTTGAGGGATAAATGGAGTTTGCATCAAAAAGGCAAGAGGTTTAGGATGCTTACAAAAGAGGACAAGAAAAGCGAGGATTCTATTTTCGAGATGCGATAAGATAGAAAGACAGGAGGCACTGTGATGGAGTGGTTAAAAAAATTAAGTGACGCAATTGATTACATTGAAAAGAATCTGGATGGGGAGATATCGTATGAGGAGGCTGCCCGTATTGCATGCTGTTCTGTCTATTATTTTCAGCGCATGTTTACTTACGTGGCCGGAATCACATTGGCTGAGTATATTCGCCGCCGCAGGATGACTCAGGCAGCTTTTGAACTGCAGAGGACAGAGACGAAAGTTGTGGATATTGCATTGAAATACGGTTATACTTCCCCCACATCTTTTAACCGGGCATTTCAAAAGGTTCACGGCATAAGCCCGAAGCAGGCAAAGATCAAGGGCTGCAGTCTGAATGTATACCCGGTTCTACGATTTTCAGTTACAGTTATGGGAGGAGAATCTATGACATATCGTATGGAACAAAAAGAAGAAATACGCATTGTAGGGATCCGCACACCAATGACGGAAGATATGGAAGAAAACCAGAAAAACATTCCTGGATTCTGGGAGAAATCCCTGAAAAGTGAGAATATCCGGAAAATCTGCCAATTATCTGACAGGGAGCCAAAGGGGGTGTTGGGCGTCAGTGTATACAAGGATCCACAGGATATATACTATTACATTGCCGTATCTACAGACAGTCCAGTGCCGGATGGAATGTATGAGTATACCATACCTGCCGCCACCTGGGTTATTTTCAAAAATGACGGGAGATTTAAGGAAAGTGTGCAGAGCATTTTCCGCCGGTTTTATACGGATTGGCTCCTGGTATCCGGTTATGAATATGCAGGTCTTCCGGATTTAGAGGTGTATCCGTTTCCTACAGGCAGTTTGGACGCCGGGTATTCTGAAGTCTGGATCGCAGTAAAAAAAGAAGGGGAGGGAAATGATGGAATATCAGATTGAAGTGAGGGAAATTGAACCTGTGCGCGTAGCTTTTATGAAATACAGAGGTATTGTCGCCAAGGCAAACAAAGTCTTTCCAAACGTATTCAAGTCAGTGCGGGGAAAGACAAACGGTGCTCCGTTTTTCAGTTATCAGTCAATGGATCCCAAAACCGGTTTTGGAGAATTGGAACTATGTGTGCCAACGGAAGAAATACCGGCTGGAAATGGGATAGAAGTAAAGGAAATGCCGCGGATAAAGGCGATATGCGTCACTCACAGAGGATCTTACGAGACCATTGAATTGGCCTATACCGCAATAGATGAATATGCGGCTGTGCATGAACTTCGGCTGGCGGCTCCGTTTCGGGAAGTGTTCATAAAAGGGCCGGGTATGATCTTTAAAGGAAATCCGGCACAATATATTACCGAAATCCAATTTCCGGTTATGGAGGGGTGAGCATGGACGCTATTTGTGTACAGGGGGTGACAAAGCAGTATAGAAACGGCGTACGGGCATTAAATGATTTCAGTCTGTCTGTGAAACACGGAGAAATCTTTTCTCTGCTGGGGCAAAATGGTGCCGGTAAATCTACGCTGATCCGGATACTTACCACCTATTTGAAGCCGGATTCGGGCAATATTACCATGCTTGGAAAAGAAATCGGCAGGGATGCGGCTGCCATACGGGCTAAAATTGCCTGTGTGGCACAGCAGACCTCCATCGATACGCATTTATCATTGACAGAAAACATGATGTTTCAGGGCCGGCTGTACAAAATACCAAAGGAGGATGCGAAAAGGAGGATGGAACACCTGATCAATGACTTCGGCCTGCAGCCGTTTCGGGATTATCCCGTAGCTTCTTATTCGGGTGGTGTGAAAAGGCGGCTTGACGTGGCACTCAACATGATGTCAGCCCCTCAGATTTTATTTCTGGATGAGCCGACTGTGGGCATGGATATTCAATCACGCATGACCATGTGGGATATGATGAAAAAAATCCGGGATGATTTTGGGACAACCATCTTTTTAACCACCCATTATCTAGAGGAAGCAAACAATCTGAGCAATACGGTATGTATAATGAAGGATGGTAAAGAAATCGTGCAGGGAACGCCGCAAGCATTGCGTACCTATATCAGGCAGGATACTCTGCAGATACATTTGCATTCTGCCGCCGTAGCTGGAAAGTGTCTGCGGCTTCTGCAGGAACAATTTCCGGCAGCAGAAGCTTTTACCAGAAATACATCGGTTGTTATCAATACAAAGGAAGGCGGCTCAGATATAAAATGGATCACACAGTGGCTATTGGACCAGGGAATCCCTTTTTGGGGAATAGAAATCACACAGCCTGCCCTGGAGGATGTATTTTTGAGACTGACAGCGGAAAAGAAGAGAGGGGATAAGAAATGAGCGTATGTACAATATTATACCGGAACATAAAGTGGCGGTTTCACAATCCCCTTACTCTCATAATTACTATTCTGCAGCCTGTTTTATGGCTTGCCCTTTATAGTACAGTGGCGGGACAGACAATGAAAGGCACAGGCATTGAAAATTATACGGCTTTTATTCTGCCCGGATTGATCGTACTTGTGAGTTTTTCTGTCTGCAGCAGCAGCGGAATCATGAATTATATGATGAAAACAGATGGCAGTTTTTATCGGATATTGATAGCGCCCGTAAGCCGGGTATCCATTGTGCTTGGTCAGATTTTGGAAGCGGTGCTTTGTACTTTTCTTGAAGTGGCTGTCATGGCAGCTCTCAGTCTGCTTTTTTCCGTCAGAGTTTTCCCTAATCCAAAGGGAATCATGATGATACTTATCTTAATATTTTTAACAGCATTTTTTATGTCCGGATTATCCTACAGTATCAGCCTGATCCTTCCCAACGAAGTCGTGTTTGAAATGGTAATGAATGCAATCGTTTTGCCTGTTTTTTTCCTCAGTTCCGCATTGTTTCCCACAGAAGCCCTGTCAGGTGTACTGAAAACAGCAGTCAGTTTAAATCCGTTTACCCATGTGATCAACGCCCTCCGCTCCGTCATCCTCAGCGGGAAGATGGAAATGCGAAGCCTGGTTTTCGTGTCAGTCCTCTTCCTCATCCTGGGAGCGGCGGGCTTTGGCTGTGCACTGCATAATCTGAAAAAGGAGATGCTCCTGTAGGATCATCTCCTTTTTCAGGGAGTATAAGGGGCAAAATTTGTAGTTTCCCGATATCGGGCGGCGATGGCATCCGTGATGGGAATCAGCCGGCAGTCCTCAAGGGTATAGATCTGGTCGCAAAGCTGCTCAATATCCTGAAAACGGTGTGAGGTCAGAAAAATGGTTTTCCCCTCTGCTTTTAACATACGGATAATGGCTTTGACATCCTCGTAGGTTTTATAGTCCAAAGCGTTGAAGGGTTCGTCCAGAACCAGGATATCCTGGTTCTCCATAATTGCCTGTGCCAGTCCCAGCTTTTGTTTCATGCCCAAAGAATAGTTGTCTGTCTTCGTGGTATTATCAGGGTCAAGGCCCACCTTGACCATAGCGTCTCGGATTTCACGGTCACCGATTTTTCCCTGAATGTCAGCAAGAAATTTTAAATTACGGAACCCGCTGTAGATGCCGATAAATCCCGGCGAGTTAATAAATACCCCTATATTTTCAGGAAAATCCATGCCGCCTTCTCCAAGCTGTTTTCCCCGCACGAATACGTTTCCCGCGTCCGGCCTTTCAAATCCGCATAATATCTTGAATAATACTGACTTTCCGCTTCCGTTGGCACCTATAAGCCCAACGGTTTTTCCTTGTTCCACGCACAGAGAAACATTTTTAATGATCTCATGTTTGCCGAAGCTTTTTGATATATTCTGAAGTTCAATATATGGTTTCACATTACATCCTCCTGATTCCATTATTTTTTATATCCATATTTCAATAACCATCCAAGCATAAGTACGAGTGCGAAGACCAGAATACCTATTGCGGTAAGGGCTGGAATTCCGGCTTCTGTTGCAAAAAGGCCAGTCCGGGCTGTGCAGGAAAGCCCCAGCGGGAGATATGCGGTACCCGGCACAGGTATCACACAGAGCAGATTTCCGGCAAGCAGCACCAGGAATCCCGCGGTGATCTGTCTGTACAGCAGGTATACGGCAAACATGATCAGGAACTGCAGCATTGTGTCAAGAAATTTCATAGTCAGGGCAAACAGCAGTATTTTTCCTGAAATTATGTGGATTCCCCCGCCAAAGACACAGGAACTTATGACTGCGCCCAGAAACCAAATGGCCGTGTACAGAAAAAGAAACTGCCCACAGACTGATAAGATACCACCCATCAGCTTTTTGCGGCTTTTTACGCGAGTCAGCAAAAAGAGAGATTTTCCGTTTACTGTCTGTTCTGTAAATACCGCCAGTAAATAAAGAGGCACGCCGTTTACGATCAGCATTTCAAGAAATGGAAGAATCTGAAAATAGCCTGTTCCATGTCCCGAAAATAAATAGTTTATCCATTCCTCGTCCGGTATAGAACCGGAAATTCTCAATCTTTTGTACAGGATAATGACTGCAGCAGCAATACACAGGATAAGGAAATTCCTGGACGTCATGAGCTGCCGGCGGTAGTACGGTGCGATTCCGTGATGTCTCTTCGGAAACGTGATATTGCCTCCCCGCCAAAAGCCCCTGACAGAAACCAGGATCACAGAAACCATTGCACATACCGTAAGGCAGGTGATCAGAAAACGATGTGGTGTACCTATGTTATGATGCAAAATCAACAGATGGTTTAACCCTGTAAAGGGTATATCCTGCAGGATTGGGGCTTTTATCCAAAAAGCTGCAAGCAGGTAAAGTACAATAATGATTCTGGCAACACATCTCCGCTTCCAAAAGTGACCCATCCAAAGGAACAGCCCAAACACCATCCATGTTCCAAAGAATTGATAGACAGAGCAGAGGAGAAACGCCTGCAGGGGAGATGAAAAGCAGTGCTGCAGGTATTCAAATAATTCCGCCTGTCCGCTGCTCCCTTTGATCCCCCACTGATTCCCGCTAAAAAGTCCAACTCCGGATGAGAGAACTGCCGCTGTCTGTACACAGAGCAGGACTGCGGCTATGACACCGAGGCCCAGCCATTTTTGTGAGAAATAGGCGTGGTAACTGCCAAACCTTGATATAGTAAGCGGGCTGTCATCCTCTATGAATGGAAAAACACTTAACAGTACAAGCGGCAGCATAAAGTAGGTCAGATAATAGTGGTCGGATACAGCAGATAGAAGGTACTGTTCAAAGCTCAGGGGAGAGTTTACCCGTTCGCTGAGGGAGAAGACCAGACATCCGAGAAACAGCACAAATGCCTTTCCGAATCCCCATATATGAACGTTTTTCCGTATCAGCGCTCTCATAACGGCCTCCTATACTGTGACGACGGTGTATTTCCTTACCTTTTTCAAGAAAAATACAGTGAGAAAAATGCCAGCAGCCAGCAATGCAGGCCCTGCAAAAAAGCTTCCGCCAGATACGGCATCACTGGAAATACAGGTTGGTTCAAAAGCCACAACCAGGCGGTACTGCGCCAGTTGGAGAATGGAGAGTACGAAATTTTCCAACATAACATAGACAAATGGCCCGGTCAGGATCACAAAAATATTCTTTAGATACATAGATAAGGCAAAACCTAAACTCATGACCAGGATACCAATAATTCCCTTCCAACAGGAGAGCAGAAGGGCGTAGAGAAGAGGGGTTTGCGTAAAAGCATTTAGAAATACATGGTCAAATGCAGCGTTGCCGGCTGAAGCATTTAAGGGAACAGGGGGATTGATGTACAGCGCACATAAGGCGGAAAGCAGGTAGGGAACAAATAGCATAAAAAACGCACTTAAAGCGTAGACCAGCCATTTTGCACCCAGATATTTTTTCGCCGGTACGCGGGGCAGTACATATAGAATAAAGTTGTTCCTTCGCTCGTAATACAGGTTCCAGCACAGGGGCATTACAACAAATAAAGGAAACAGCAGACTGAATATCTCGGTTCCGATTTCCCAGGCGTCCAGGTTGTACTGCAAAGTATAGCTTTTATATAGGGTAGTGGACAACACGCAGGCTGCTGTTGTCAAAAGAAATGCGGATGCAAGTACCGGCAGGCGGATTTTTTTCCACTCTGATTTTATAAGATTCCACATGGATTTCAGCTCCTTTCTGCAGCTTTTTTCTATCATAACACTACTTTTTTGTCGGTTCAATCATCCGGAAACGAGAGAGGGCTTTAAGGGAACGAAAATATGTTCATTCCCTTAAAGCCCTCATTGGTACCCGTAAGTATATGATGTTATGGCATTAGGACACCAAATACCACATAGTTTCGGCCATCAACAGATTCATTGCGTGTGATGATCCTGCCGTGGTAGCGCTCCGTTATACGCATAAGATTGTACAGGCCGAAGCCATGCAGCGCAGAATCCTTTTTTGTTGTAGTCCCTTTGCGGAACAATTCCATAAATTCTGTATTTGACAGAGCGGCGAAAGGATTGGAAACCAGCAGTTCCGTATACTTTTCACACTGCCGGCTTTTGATATAGATCACATCTTTCCCGGAAGAAGCTTCAATCGCATTATCCAACAGGATTCCAAGGAGTTCGATCCATTCTGTTTCCGGTACTGATCTCTTTTTAAAGAGGCCATGAAGTTCCATCTCCATACGGACACCGGAGGCTTCGGCCTGCTTCATTTTGCCGAAAAGCATTCCTGCAATGATCTTGCTGTCGCATAATAACAGCTCCTGGTCATTGGGATTTATGCCGAGACCTTGGGTGAGCAGAGATATATTTTCTTTTGCTTCTTCCAGTGTATTTGCCGAATCAATGGCTGTTTCAATGGCAAGCAGACGGTTATTAAATTCATGCTGTCTTGCCCGGACCTGAGAGATCAATTCTTCTACGATTGGTACATACTGCTCTATCATGTGGATATGTCTGCGCTCTTGTGCTCTGCGCTGGTCGAAAATAAGCAAGACGCTGTCCGCCGTAAGAAGGATCAAAAGAAGGGAAGCGGTTATTCCCATGTGTGCCGAAAAAGCTGTGACATCAAAGGAAAAAACAGTGAGTGTCATGATCATGAAAATGGCAATACTTGCAGAAATAAGCCGGACAGTGAAGCTGCCTGATCGGAGCGCACGCTGTAACCAGGAGAAAACCGGGGTAAAGAGTAATATAAAAATAAATAGAACAGACCCAATGCGGCTTCCCATAGAAAGCAGAGGGCCGTCTGCCCCCAAAAGGGCAAAAAAGGCTACATTTATGCTGCGCACAGACAGGTAAACAGAGAAAGCTGTCATGGTTCCACAAAAAACGAAGCCGTTATCCTCTGCGCCATAGAATAAGCTGTTAAGTAAGAGTACGCCAAGCATGAGAAACAGCAATATAACGGTATTGTCTGCAGGCGCCAGTTCAAAGCCTGATAAAGGAAATAGGATATGGAATTCGTTCCCTGCTGTGATTACGGATCTCGATGCCATACAGACCACAAAAAGGACAGGAAAGAGAAAGAGGTCTTTCCTTTTTGCCGTATGCCGTGTGCGGAAAACAGACTCACAGCAAAGGGTAAGCATAGCGGCATCTAAACAAAGCTGCAGAACAATTATGATGGTTTCCATGATCCCTCCCATAATACAGACTGATATTTATTTCCGATGGGGATCGTTTCGGGAAAGTGCCTTAGTATAATTTCCCGTTTGGTCTTGTCTATTTTCTGGATGTATGCGGTATTTACCACATAACTTCTATGACACTGGACAAAGAAGGGATCCTCCAGAAGCGACAATATTCCGGCCAGTGTGTAACCGGAAATAGTGTCAGATTTTCTACCAAGCGAGGAGCTGTTGGTGTGGATCATAACCTTTTTTCCAAATGCCTCTATATAAGCAATCTCCGGCACACGGTATTCCAGGATGAACTGTTTTTGCTGAAGCCGAATGGTTTTTGCAGAAGGGCTGATCCGGTCCGACAGTCCCAGGGCATCACAAAAGACAGACTGAAACTCAGTCTCGTGAAAAGGCTTTATAAGGAATCCGTAACATTTCACATCCCGGTATGCTGACAATTCTTCGCCTGCTAAGGCCGTTTCAAAAATAATGGGTGTATATTTATATTCCGGCAGTTCCCGAAGCTGTTTTGCAAGATGGGTTCCTTTATAATCTTCCAACTGTATATCAATGATGAATAAAGTGACGGGGTTGGACCTGGCGTATCCCAGCGCTTCCCCTGCTTCGGAAAACGCAGTGATGTCTAAGTCAGCCGAAATATTTTTAATGTACTGCCGTATACGTTTGACAGCAGATTCATTGTCTTCAACTAATAATATTTTTTTCATCTGCTTCATCCCTTCTCAGGCTTTGGGGTATTAATATTATTATTTAATATACTTTGTTTCTCGGGAGAAATCAAGAAATATAGTGGTTAGTGTAAATGAGAATATTTTATTTGAACCATGTCAGACTGCAGTTTCCGGTACTTTATGAAGTTATTTTACGGAACACCTCAATAAACTTTTCCGGTTCTTCCATGTTGGGAGAATGAGCGGAATTTGAAAATGAAAAGAATTCTTTATTGGGAGCCTCAATAGATTCCAAATATTTTTTCGCAAGAACGCTTGAAACCATGTAATCATAGTCACCTTGAACAATATAAAACGGAATTTCAAATTTTGCAGACGATGTAAAGAGATCGTCTTCTAAGACGGTCGGAAACAGATGCACCATTGAAAAATCAGCACCGAGAAACCAGTTCACCTTTTCGATCATTGTATATCCCTTAAACACAAAGAGCGATTTAGGTATGTCAGTGGGAGAAAGCCCTTGGTGTAAGTGCCCGATCCCGTATTTATTCAGCATTTTTGTCCTGCCTTTTACTAGGTAATCAAGCTGTGGGAAGCAGTGGTCATACGGATTATACTTTTCCAGTTGTTTGATCACATCCTGATCATGTATTTCCTGTGCATGCTTTCGCATAAATTCATAGGCCAATCGTTCCGATTCCACTTGATTCGTCACCTGACCGATACCAACATACGCAAGGTAATCCTCAGGATATTTCTCTATGGTTTTGACGCCAAGGTATGATCCCCAGGAGTGGCCAATGAGGTATATTTTATCTTGTCCAAAGCGGGATTTCAGGTATTCGGTCACCTGGCGCGTATCCTCCACCATTTGCTCTGCCGTCATAGTGGAGGGATCCGTTGATTTATGATATGTCATTCCCGAACCGCGCTGCTCCCAGTAGCAGACTGTAAAATACTTTTCAAGGCGTACCTCTTTTTCTAAATAGGTAATAAACTGCAGCATCGGTGTGCCGGGGCCGCCATGAAGATACAGTACAATTGGATTTTGGGAATTCTCTCCCCGAATAAACATACCTTGTCTGATCCCATTGACATCAATCCATACTTTTTCTGATATAGAACCTTGAATCTTATTGCCCTGCGTATCTTTTAACGGCGGAAGCTTGCCGGGACTGTTGATAAAGACGATAAGTAAGCTTATAAATATGATCCCGATAATTAAAAATAACATGATGAATGTTTTCTCCTTTTATGAGGTGCCTTTTTATGATATACCTTTACGTGTTCCACTATTTCACATCTGACAAAAAGCCGGTCACGGCCTTTGCTAATGTCATAAACATGTTGGAGATATCTCCTGAACCATCAGGCCCTTCTGCTGTACCGGTTGCGGCGCTTTGAGCAATTCCGTCAATGAAGCTGTTTATAAACATGACAATGGAGCGGATGGGGATTTGTGGGTGAAAAATGCCTTTTTCAATATTGTTTAAGACATACTCTAACACCCTATTTTGTGCATACCCAAGACTTTGCTTGAATTTTAACTTAGGGAAAAGGGCAGCTCTCTTTTCTATATCGTAAGCATAGAAAACGGTTAATTCAAAGCAGGTTCTGCCGCCGACAGATGTTAGCAATTCTTCAATATACCTGCCGATGGCAATAATGCATTCGGAGACGATTTCTTTTTCTGTCAGCTCCGAGTGTAACAATGTGTCAATGTTCTGTTCCAATAAAGGGCAGGCAGTGATACTGTTGATATAATCTACATAGATGTCATCCAAACTTGCATAGTAATGATAAATGATCCCCTGGCTGAAGCCGGCTTTTTTGATAATGTCACGCATAGTTACGGTATATAACGGTTTTTCTTTTAATATCTCACCGGTACATTCCAGAATATATTTTCTTTTCTCTTTTAGATATTCTTCTGTGACTTTCGGCATATAGTGTTCCCCCTGTTTGCAAAATGACGCTGTGTCAATTTGAGTATAGATCATGTCCATACAGTTGTCAATATAAAAATGACATGATGTCAATTTGAATAAAAAAGAAATAAAGAAAAAACAGCAAGAATTGTGAAAACTCTTGCTGGTATTTATGGATAAGAATATCATGGGACTGCCCCTTTTTGCCGGATATGAGACACAGCAATCCTTTATTAAAGGAATAAAGAAACAGCGCAATAAGCAAGCAAAAGAGCCATGATCATATTTACTGTTTTTGTGTGTTTCGAGAAGAATTTGCAAAATGCCGATCCGAACAAGGCCCACACAAAAGAACCGGAGGCACCGATTAAAGATAATATAACAGTAAACCCTATCAATGCCGAAAGGGAATGATAGACCGGCAGAATATAAAGCGACATTGCGGTAATTGCATAGATGTAAATTTTAGGATTGGCAAATTGCAATACCATGCCGGAAAAGAAGCTGGCCTCTTTTCCGCCGTCTGCATTTAGTTCAGAAGAACTTTTCCAGACTTTCCACGCAAGGTACAGCATATAAGCAGCGCCTAATATCTGCATGACAATTTTTACTTTGGGGAGATACGAATAAAGCGTTGCGCTAAAAGCGGTACAAACAGACATAACCACTGTAAATCCGGCCAGTATGCCAAGGTTGAAACGCACACTTTGCAAAAACCCCAGTCGTATTGCATTACTCATGGAGAGAAGATTGTTTGCGCCTGGTGTGTATGCTGTAATAAAACAGTAAATCAGAAAATCATATAAATGTAACATATTAACCTCCGTTTTCATTTAACAATAATAAATAGTCACAATTCTCTTTCTTTTGCTTTTTTTGAGTTGAAATCACAAAGAAATTTCTTTCCTCTTTACAAACATAAAGTAAAATTGTATAATGATACAAAATGGTTATTATAATGCACTGGTACGATATAATAATACGACTAGTGCAGTATACTGTCAAGAGGAGGCGGAAACTTTTTGGATTCAATGAATATGATTGTGGCTAAAAATATTAAGCGGCTGCGTGAAGAGAATAAATTAAGCATGGACGAGCTTGCAAAGCTGAGCGGTGTCAGTAAGAGTATGCTTGCACAAATAGAACGTGGGGACGGGAATCCGACAATATCCACATTATGGAAGATTTCAAATGGAATGAAAGTACCGTTTGACGCTTTGACCGTTCGTCCGAAGAGTCCCTATGAGATTGTAAAAACATCAGAAGTTCAGCCTTTGCTTGAAGATGGCGGAAAAGTAAAAAATTATTCCATTTTCCCCGACGATGAAAACCGCAGGTTTGCAGTATATTATCTGGAATTAGACGAGGGCAGTTATTGGGAGTCTGAGCCACACTTAAAGGGGACCACTGAATTTATTACAATCTTTACAGGGAAGATTGAAATTTATGCTGACGGTCAGAATTTCGTGATCGGAAAGGGCGAGAGCATACGATTTAAAGCGGATACGGTTCATTCGTACAAAAATGTGGGGAATGAATCGGCTGAATTACACATGATACTTTTTAACCCCTGACAGTATCGTTTGAAAATCAGTGCTTTGACACCAAAAAATGTCAGCCGGGACTTTCAGCCTGCGGCCGGTGCCGACTATGGTGCGGCGGGCTTCAGCACTGTAAAGAAGTCTAAAGTTACGGAGGAAAATACATGAAACTACGGGATAGTTATACATGCCCATTGGAATTGACGCACGATATTATCCGCGGAAAATGGAAGCCCATTATATTATGGCAGTTGGGGAAAGCTCCGGCTTCCCTTTCAACTTTGCAGAAGGATATCGCCGGAGTTGGACAGAAAATGCTGTTGCAGCATTTAGGGGAACTGCAGAATTTTGGCATGGTACAAAAAGAACAGTATGAGGGCTATCCCCTTAAAGTAGAATACTCTCTCACGGATAAAGGAAAACGAATGGTAAGGATTATTGCCGCTATGCAGGAAGTTGGAATTGAGCTGATGATGGAGGACGGTAAGGAAGAATTTCTGAAAAACAAAGGTCTGCTGTAGATACACACAAAAAAGTGTGTAATGTACAAGAGCTTCTTGTCCTGTTAGAATAAAATAAAAACAGGAGAAGATTTATTATGATGAATAATCCAGAGCAGACCATAGGAAATATGGCAGATAAATGCAGTACAGTTTTTATCAGTTATATTGATCAGGAGGGATTTCCGATCACAAAGGCGATGTTGAAGCCCAGGGTTCGGGAGGGAATCAATGTATTTTGGTTTCACACAAATACATCTTCAAACAAAGTGAGATTTTTTCGTGAAAATCCAAGAGCCAGTATTTATTTTGTAAACCAGCGTTTCTTTTGCGGAGCAAGTTTGGCCGGAACTGTAGAGGTATTAGAGACAAAAGAGGCTAAGGAATTGTTATGGCGGGAAGGTGACACCATGTATTATAAAGAAGGTGTGACAGATCCTGATTATTGCGTTCTGAAATTCACAGCCATAAGAGGGAGATATTATAGTAATTTTCACTCAGAGGATTTTAAAATTTAATATTTTGTATGATAAACAGCAAGAACAGGCAGGCTGTCAATGGCAGGTAAATGGGTTTCCGCTCAACATTGACAGCCTGCCTGTGTCTATACAGTCTATCCGAATGGTGCACAAAAAGAGAGGAAATGTTCTGCCTTATAAGATATAATGAAACGACCATAATGAAGAAAGGGGCAGAAGCATGGAGTGGAATGAGAGATTGCAGTTGATCATTGATTATGCAGAGGACCACCTGCAGCGGAAACAGGGACCGATGGATCAACAGGAAGTATCAGAGCTTGCCGGGTGTTCCTTTGATTCTTTCCAAAAGGTATTTTTCTATATGAATGGTATCAGCTTTTCAGCGTATATCCGTTCCAGAAAACTAACTTTAGCGGGCCATGATCTAAAGAGCACAGATAAGAGGGTGATTGATATCAGCTATCAATATGGGTATGATTCCCCTACGTCTTTTACAAAGGCATTCCGGAAATTTCATGGAATGACGCCAAAGGAAGCCAGAAGCGGGGACAGGCAGTTACGGGTTGTGCCGAAAATGCAGGTGGTTTGAAAATGCAATGATACAGCTTTGATAGCTCATACGACAGAGCATTTGAGCAGGTATGGATACCAATAACAGATTGGAAAAGAAATATAAAACAGGAGGAAAGGCCTATGGATTTACCATTTCGCATAGAAACGAGAGACAGCTTTCGTGTTATCGGTTACTCGATACAGACCATAAACCGGAAAGGAGAGGGGAGAAAAGCCATTCCTTTACACTGGGCAAAAATAAAGAAGCATGGATTTGAAAAACAATTGATGGAATCAGCAGATCAGGAGCCTTACGGATTATTGGGCATAAATATTTATAACACGGACCAAAAGGATTCCAGAAAATTTGCATATATCATTGCGGTTCCAAGTGGCCGTGATGTGTATGACGGGCTGTCAGAATACATCGTGCCGGCCGGAACCTGGGCAGTTTTCCCTTGTACGCAGGAAACTATAGGAAAAACAGAGGCTCAGGCAATCATGAAATGGCTTCCAAAGTCCAAATATAAACCGTTAAATAAAGGTTATATTACCGGCAGGATGAAATCAGGGGCACCGGATATTGAATTCTATGGAGAAGACGGGAAGGCTGAAGTATGGATCGCGGTCAAAGAAAAATAGCAATATGATTCACTTCTATCGGAGGCTTTTATGTGTGCCTGAAAAAAATTAAAAAATCTATTGACTCTCACGTCACGTCATAGGCTAGGATAAAGTTATCAAGAACAGGGAGGAAAAACAGATGAGGACAGTAAAAGAGGTTTCAAACCTGACAGGTATCAGCGTACGCACGCTTCACTATTATGATGAGATCGGATTGTTAAAACCATCCGTTCTCACTGAGGCGGGATACCGGCTTTATGACGATAAAGCCCTGGAAACTTTACAGCAGATACTGTTTTTTCGGGAGCTTGATCTGCCATTGAAACAGATCAAGCTGATTTTAGAAAATCCTGCTCTGGATAAAGAACAATTATTAACTGGCCAAAAAAGAATGCTGGAATTAAAAAAAGAGAGATTGGAACGAATCATTGCTAGCATTGAAGACATTTTGAAAGGAGATAACAAGATGGATTTTGGAATTTTCAGTAAAGCAGATATGGAACAGATGTACCGTGATATAGAGAGCAACATGACAGTCGAACAAAAGGAAATCTTCGTAAAAGAATATGGCAGTATGGAAGCATTTCGGAATCATTTCCTGGATAATGCGTCCAGCGAAGAGGCACAGAAAAATTTGGCTAAAGTGGTGGAATGGTATGGGGATAAAGAGAGCGCAAAAAATGCTGCCACAAATCCTGATAATGCGAAAATCGTTGCGGCCTATGGGAAAAGACTGGACCAGGTAACAAAAAAATTGGCAGCCAAGGCGGGCAGTGACGTCAATACGCTTGAAGTGAAAGAAATAGTGGGAGAGATGGACTTCGTGTCCAAACAGCTTTACCAGATGGAAGATGTCACTGCATTTATGCTGGATATGGCAGAGAAATATGTAAATAATGTGGAAATGCAGAAACAGTTGGATGCAGTGTACGGAGAGGGCAGCACTCTCTTTATCGGGCAGGCTCTGCAGAACTTTTATAAAACTGAAAAGTAAGGCATACGAAAGAAAAATGGAATAGAAAGATCCATGGAAAAGCATTACTGCTAAAGCAGGACTGCCTGTTAAAAACAGTAATGCTTTTTCCTTCTTTTGGAAAAAATGTACTATGAGAAATCGCGATTGTGCCTGAGGGAGTCTGTGGTCAATAAGGGGTGGTTACTGTTAGGGTTTTCATTGGAGATGATATAATCGATTACATACTTGTCTCCTATAAAAAGTCCATTGCAAATGAGAGGTGATTTTATGGCTATGTGGAATCCATGGCGCGGCTGTCATAAATACAGTGAGGGATGCAGATATTGTTATATTCACAAAGGTGATTTGAGAAGGGGTGTTGACACCGGCAAAATTATAAAAACAGACAAATTTTACGCTCCTGCTGCAAAGAATAAATCGGGCGCATACAAAATGAAATCCGGGCAGGTAGTTTACCTTTGCTTTTCCACGGATTTCCTGATCGAGGAAGCGGATGCCTGGCGGGAGGAATGCTGGCAGATGATCCGGAATCGTTCGGATCTTCATTTCATTTTTCTGACCAAACGGATTGAGCGGTTCCGGGACTGCATTCCAGATGACTGGAAGGACGGGTATGAAAATGTAACGGTTGGATGTACCGTAGAAAACCAGGACCGTGCAGATTACAGATTATCCATATTCAGGGAGCTTCCTATCAAGCATAAAAATATTATATGCCAGCCCTTGATCGAAAGAGTAAATCTGGAACCCTATCTGGAAGAAGTTGAATTAGTGGTGGTCGGCGGAGAGTCTGATAAAATGGCCCGTCCTCTTGACTATGACTGGGTTCTGGATATCCGGGAACAATGTATTTCTCATGAGGCTCATTTTGAATTCCGCCAGTGCGGAACCCATTTTATAAAAGATGGGAAGACATATACCCTCAATGTACGGGATCTGTGCAGTCAGGCAAAAAAAGCGAATATTAATTTTTAGGGGAAAGCGGTTATTGCAGTATTTCCTCAACAGCTTTATCTAAAAAGATTTCTCCGTCTAAGTGCTCTAATTCATGGCAAAAGCATTTTGCCATTTCATCTTCGCCGGTGACTAGAATTTCTTTTCCGTATTCATTTTGCGCTTGAATGATAACTTTTTGAGGGCGGATAGTTTTAACAAAACGGTTTGGAAAACTAAGGCAGCCCTCGATACATTCCTGAACGCCGCTGCATCCGATGATTTTAGGATTTACCAGCTTGAGCAGAGTATCACAATAATCAATCACAACTAACCGTTTTAATACCCCTACCTGGTTAGCTGCTAAAGCTGCTCCATTTTCAGTTTTATGTAATGTTTCAAGCATATCGTCCAGAATCTGTCGGGTTTTGTCATCAATGACTTTTACTTCTTTACATTTTTTTCTCAATATGGGGTCATTATCATACCGAATGTTCCTTGCTGCCATTTTTATCCCTCCTGCTGCTGTCAGCTCTTGATTTTCGCTGGCTTTCATCAAATAAAAAAACCTCTTCGATAGAACGATCAAATATCTTTGAAATGTCATGTGCAAGCCAGATGGATGGCTCAAATTTTTCTGTTTCTATGGCATTGATCGCCTGTCTTGAGGCTCCAACCATTTCGCCTAATTGTTCCTGGGTCAGCCCCTTTTGTTCCCTTAATTCCTTGATCCTATTTTTCATTTAAATCCTCCCATCTATCGGGTTTACCTTACATACAGTATACTCGACGTTTTGTGTAATGTCAACCTTACAAATGCTTTTTCCAAAATCCAAAGAAAACCTATCCGAATGGTGCACAAAAAGAGAGGAAATATTTTGCCTTATAAGATATAATGGGAGAATCACAGTCAAAGAAAAATAGGGAGGAATTGGTGATTATGGATAAGAAGATAGAATTTCAGGATTTTATTGCTACAGTCCCAGCAGAGAATCAGGATTTTGTGAAGGAGCTGCATGACAAATTAATGGACTATGGATGTAAGATAGAGATTAAGACGGCAAAAAGCGGTTATATGGTTTCTTACACATATAATAAAAAGACAGTTGCCAATTATGTGTTTAGAAAAAAGGGAATGCTTGTGCGAATTTACGGAGTTCATGTAAATGACTATGAAAGCGTGCTGGAAACACTGCCGGATGAAATGATACACACCATTCAGAAAGCACCCATATGTAAACGCATGGCGGATCCGGATGCCTGTAATCCAAAATGTTCGATGGGGTATGACTTTTGGCTGAAGGGCGAACACTGTCAGAAATGCCGCAGCAGCGCCTTTCTGTTTATGGTCTGCCCTCAAAACAATCCATGGATCCGGACCTTATTATTACATGAAGTAGAAGCATGGGAAAAATCTAAATATGAGCAGTAGGATTCAGGCAATATTTTTCTATAAAAACTTACTAAATTTCTGATTATCTTTTCATAAGTTGGTAAATGCCGATATATCCCGTATTTTAGGGCTTTATCGGTATTTTCTTTTTGGAAGATACCTTGCATAAGCTGGCATTTACCAGCATGAAAATGCAACCAAAAGTAGTAAATGAGTAGTAAATATAAGCTCCGATATTAGCAAGCCAGTCTTTCCAGCTCCGCTTTTGCAGATTGAAATGTACCGTGTGCGTAATAGCCAAGTGTCATGGTTATGTTAGCGTGTCCCATGAGATATTGCAGAGTATTTGGGTTCATTCCTCTGTTTGCCATATTTGTACAGTAAGTATGTCGGAATGAATGTGGTGTGATGTTCGGTAACTTGTCCGTGTGATACTTGTTATACTTCTTAATCAGTCCTCGCACCATGCCCTCATAGTTTCCTGCAATTTTAGGCAAGCCCTCACGGTTCAAGAATAGGAAATTGCTGTAACCATCTACAATCAGCGGTTGTGCCTTTCCTCTGTTCTTTAGTATTCTTTGGATTGCTTGATAAGCCCGTTCTGTCAATGGAAGTTCTCGTTTTCCGTTTTTGGTCTTTGGCGTTTCAATATAGTAGCCGATTTCGCTATCTTTCAATAGTTGGTGGTCTATATTGAGTATTCTGTTCTGCATATCAATATGCGTCGTCAGTCCGCAAAATTCAGAAATACGAAGTCCCGTTTCCAGAAGAAGTACAACCTCATCATAATACTTACTGTAAATCTTGTCCGTTTCCATAAAGGCAAGCAGGCGTTCTTCCTGCTCTGGTGTAAGGATAACTTTCTGCTCCGTATCATCTTCCAGAACATCACTTAGTTTAAATTCAAATGGGTTCTTTCTGATACAGTCGTCTTGTATCGCCATGTAAAATGACGCTTTCAAGGAACGCTTATAGTTATCAATCGTTTTATAGGCATATCCTTTTTCACTCATTCTGATAGCCCATTCTTTAGCGTCCGACTGTTTGACGGTATCAATCGCCCTCATACCCAACGGGTCATTTTTCAGAGCGTTCATAAGATACTGTCGTCCTTTTTCAGTAGCCCTCTTGATGTTCTTTCTTTGGCTGTTCTTCTTGTCATAGAGCTGGCAGACTGTCATTTTACCGCCGACTGTGTCGATACCGTCGTTAAGGTCTTTTTTTATCTGTGCTTCTTTTTCCCTCAACGATATATCATCACGCTTTCCAGCAGGTGTCTTGTCTGTCGGTACAAGTTTCCAAGAATAGATAAACTGTGGCTTTCCGTATATATCGGTATATTTATAAACGTATCTTCCGTCTTTTCGCTGGCTCTCTCCATTACGCAAATTGCGATTTTTACTGTCTTTCCGTTTCACATTAGACATAGTGTAAAGCTCCTTTCCGTCATGGAATGAGCCGTGATACGCTATACCTTATTATACCATATCTACGGCTCAATGACATTAGATTTCGTCCAATGTATCTATGATTTTTTCAAATTGTTTTCGCTTAATCTGAATACGATTACCGTTCACGATAACCCAGCCAGCGTCAAGATTTTCTTCGGCTAATTTACGCAATTTCTTTTCGCCAATACGGAAGTATTTGGACGCTTCTTCAATCGTCAGCGTATATTTTTCCCAGATAGGCACATCAGTATTGTTCATAATCTATGCACCCCCTTTACTGTGTGTCATTTTTTACAAGCAGGCAGACGGCTTTGGAAAGCTCCGTTAGTATCTCAACTATTCCCATTCTTGTGGGCAGAACCGCACCATGCGGACGTATCATTATTCTGTGAGGATAGGTCGTGGCAAAACGACTTTTCCAACAGTCGCTCTCGGATCACTGCGTGGGTCGCTCGCTTTCTTCTGGAAAGGTCGTGGCGTACAGTCCCCGTGGCTCTCTATCTCACAAACGTATCTGTCTGCTTTATTCAGTTTTCAAAGAGCTGTGGCGAAAGCATGTTGCTTTCATGTAAAAGCAGGTGGCAGAGCAGGAAAGAGGGGATTGAACAAATCATGCTCTGCGGTTACTGCTTGTTATTCTTCTTCGATTTCTAAGGCAATCTCAAACCCTAAAATCATTTTGATAAGTGCTTCTCTGATAAGTCCTTTCAATTCCATATCTACAACGATATAGACATTTCCATATTCATCATAGAGAGGACGCAGACAGCACTTTGATATGTACGGGTCATAAAATGCCAGTATCTTTTCAATCGCTTTTTCGTCCCCGTCCATAGCCTGCGAAAGCAAGTAGTAGGACGGCTTCTTAAATTTGTGTTTCATTTGCTATCGTTTCTCCTTTAATAGTTTTCTCATAAGTGCCAATGAATTGTGGCGGTTCTGAAAAACTCCGCTTCTGGAAATATTTTGCTTTTTTGCGATTTCTTCATTGTTCATTTCCAAAAAGTAATACATCAGCAAAGTTTCTCGATTACGTTCGGATAACTGTTTCAAGGCTTCTGCCAATTCATCATCATAGACACGAATATCATTACCGCATACGTTGAAAATCGTATAATCTGTTTCGTAGTCGTCCCAGACAGCCAGCTTTTCCACAATGATTTCTGGAAGTTCACAAAAAGAAATTTCTTTCTCTTTTCTTCGCTTCAATCCTTGCTGGTAGTCTTTAACAACATGACGGACAACTTTCTTCAAACAACTTTCAAAACGGCATTGAACAGTTTTCTGGAAGTCAGACGGTTTCATCAATCTCACCCCCTTTCCGTTATGACGTGAAAAGTGTTTATCCCTCTTTCCGCACCATATAGGGAATAGCAGGTGTGATTTGTTAAGTTGATACCAGAAAAAATCGAAAAAACTTTTTAAGAAAACAAAAACAGCCCGTGTGAATGTAAGTACACAAACGGACTGCTTTATAAATGCTATATATATGAATTTTTAATTCTTGTAAAGGGTATGATGATTGTAAGACTAGACAGAAATAATTATCCAGTTGAGAACGGCGAAGCGTTCTTCCGTATGCAATCATGGTGTAGCCCCCTTTAGCAGAGCTATACCTTGAAGCACAAATGAAAAAGGACAGCTCTGGTTATATCCAAAACCGCCCCGTTATTATTTCAAGACGCACAAAAGTATATCATTTTAGAACGGTTTTTTTTATTTTCCGTTACAATGACACCTTTTGAGTTATCACTGCATAATATATGCATTTATAACACATTCTAATTACATAACATGAGGTATAAACTCATGCTAGGTGGTTTAATATGAGAAAAACAAAAGAAACACATACTTTTGATTTCAGACCGTTAGGGCTGGCAATCAGAGAAGCCCGTGAAAGAGCAGGGCTGTCACGTAATGATTTAGGCAACAAGGTATTCTATGGAGAACGCCATATCGCTGATATTGAAAATGTAGGTTCACACCCAAGTTTTCAACTATTCCATGATTTAGTTACCATGTTCAATATATCTGTTGATGAATATTTCTATCCGCCAGAAAAAGTGGATAAAAGCACAGCTCGCCGTCAGATAGAAACAGCACTTGATTTATTGAGTGATAACTGTTACAACGCATTTTATTTGATGCCATAATTTGCAGAATTCGGAAAATTAAAATATCCCATTTTTAGCCTTGTTATAACGGTAATAATTTTTTCTATTACTGTTATAACAAGGATTCCAGGGGTTCGGGGATGGAAGATCCCCGTATTATTTCTGCACTATTTATTTTTCTGAAAATGGCATATTATAATGTGCTGATCAACATGATAACGAATTGAAAATTATTCAAGGTACGATTGACGGTATCTTGAACAGCAGAGAGAGCAAGAAGTAATCAGCTTCTTGTTTTCTTTTTGTCTTTGACACTTTTATTTGCTGATCTGCTTCGCAGGTAACAAATAAAAGCCGACAATCTATAAGTTACAATAACCTACAAATTATCGGCTCTGCGTCTTTGCGTCTGGCTCTTTGATAATAGTTACTTTTCCATACTTTATATTGATTAAAGTTTCCATTTTGCACTTTGGACAGAACAAAGGAAAATTTACAAGCTCCGTATCTTCTCGTACTTTAGTTCGTGTCTTATTATTGCAAATGGGACATAATACCCATGATTGTTTATCCAAACAAACACCACCTTTATTTTAAAAGTTCATCATAATACTTCGCATTCCCCGTTGAATAGTAATTGTAAAAGGCAGTAATTTTCTTATCAGAATATACATTAAGGCTCTTTAAGATATTTTTTGTCCATTCTAATGAACCTGCTGAACTTGCTGTTACTAAGTTTCTGTCTAAAACAGAATTAGAACAAATATATAAGCTCTGTCCTGCATAGTTTTTTGAAAAGAAATTTAGATATTCCAGAGAATTGCTTGTATGTTTAAATTTATCTAATATACCATAATCAGCAAGTGCAAGCGTTGCCCCACAAATAGCACCGACTAAAATATTGTTATTCAAACATTCTTGTGCTTTTCTCAATATTTCTTGATTTTCTTTATTTCCCCAAGCAGAAGAACCCGGCAAAAGTAAAGCTGTAGTAGTGCTGAAATCAACTTCTGATATAGTATAATCTGGAATAATAGTTAATCCGCCTAAAGTTAAGATAGGCTCTTTATTAAAAGCAACTGTCTTTACTTCAAATTCTTTTGTTCCATTTTTTAATAATTTTTCCATACTGAACGCTTGTAAAATATAACCAATTTCACATTCTGCCATGTCGTTCAATAAATATACATATACTTTTTTCATTTTTACATCTCCTTATATTTTCTTCATAAGGAAATTATATAGCAGGAATAGTGACAAATGTATGTCACTATTAAATAAAATTTTTCTTTATTTTTCCAATATGGATTAATACCTTTTCTTTGTATTTTTGAGGGGATAATATTTTTACTTTATCGCAAAGTCCCAAAAGGATTGAAAATGTCATAAAATCATTTTCTTTAATCTCAATTTCTCTTATAAAGCAGTCATTGACAGTTTCAATTATTTTCCCTTTAAAGTATTCATTAACTAAAGTATCAATTTCTTGTTTATAAGATAGAGTAACAGTAATATTTGTCTGGTTGCGTCTTTTTTCAAAATCAGATAAAAGATTAGCTATATTATCTTCAGTTTGAAAAAGTTCTTTTGTTAAAGAAATATTTTTCATTCTTACCACTTTGAATAAGTGATAATCTTTTTTAGAAGTATCATATCCAAAAGCATACCACGAATACCACTTGTAATATGTGTGAAGTGGGTTTAGAAAAACTTCTTTTGTGTTTCCTGCCGAATTAGTATATATAAACTTTATAGTTCGCTGTTCTTTTATCGCTTTATTGATTAAGTCTACGCATTTCATAATGTGTGGGTTTTCCGTTACCACAGAGAAATCAACATCTGGAAGTGCATTGATATTAACATCACTATAAAGATGTTTCATTTTCTCGTAAGTTTCAATGACCTTGTTATTTCCGTAAACAGTCCTTAGACTATTTAATGCAAGCAAAATATATTCTTTATTGTTGCTGTCAATAATTTTTTCATCAACCTTAAAATCTTTATTTATTGCATACCCACCCTTTACACCCAACTCAGAATAAATCGGAATACCAGCAAGTGTTAGTGTATCAATATCTCTTAAAATCGTTCTACGAGATACTTCAAACTTTTGTGCTAATTCATTTGTTGTTACACATTCTCTATTTATCAAATAAAAGATTATTCCTATCAGACGTTCTATTTTCATAATTTCAGTCCTTTAACGGTTTTCTTTGAAATTATGTAAATATATTCCTCTGGTGTAGGGCGTTTATTTCCAAAATACTTTTTGAAATTTGCCTGCACTTCTGGGTCGGTACTATTCATGGCTTCATCAATCGTCGCTTCAATATCAGCTCGTACATCAGCCAATGATACACCGCCAGCCTTTGCACCAGCTTTTAATGCCTTTTTTATATCTCGTTTTTTTAATCCCATCATTTACAAAGTTCTCCTAATAGTAATAAATGGCTCAATATACTTTTGTATAAAATCTATACGGTCGAATATTGTTGGCTTAAAATATGATGTAACTGCTATCACTATATTTTCTAATGAATTTACATATATAACATTCCCACTATTTCCTATGGCTGCATATACATTTTCATTCACAATCCACCAAAGATACCCATAAGACATATTTCTAAATTCTTCTCCGCATTTATAATTTGGTTTTGTTATTTCTTCAATCCATTTAGATGATACAATTTGTTTTCCATTATGAACACCTTTATCTAAACAAAGTTGTCCAATTTTCGCCATATCTATTGCAGAAAAGCATAAACCATATCCAGCCGTACCTATTCCTTTTGGGTCACAAAACCATATATTTTTTTGCGGTTCTTTACATATAGTAAAACGTTTATGTTCTTCGGCAGTTTCCGCTAAATAATTTATATGTTTTTCTACTCTAATAGGTTCAAATAAAAACTTATTTGCAAAGTCCACGACTTTTAGACCACTCGTTTTTGATATAATACCAGTTAGTATATGTATGCCTAAAGTTGAATATTTGAATTGTCCAGTCAATCCTTTTCTTCCGCCTAGAAAATCTAAAGCTGAAACCGTCCAATCATCACTTGAACAAATTTTAGTCCACGGTTCATACTTATACTTATATGGTGCAGTCATAGTCAGTAAATGTTTGATTGTAACTTTTTGAATTGTTTTTTCTCCTCTCTTAATTTTATATTCAGGGAAAAAATCTAATACGGGTTGGTCTATGCTTTTTATAAATCCTTTATCAAGTGCTATCCCTACAAGTAATGCTACGATACTTTTGGTGGCAGACATAACATGACAAGCATCTCCTTTTTTATAATTATTCCATTCATCAGAATAAACTTCTTTACCGTCTTTGTAGCATGATATTTGACAGATATTAGGCTGTTTCTCTTTAATAAAATCGTGTAGTTCTTTTCTATTCATAGTATCAATCTCATCTCCATTTCACGTTATAGTGTCTGAAACTTCTATTCACAAAAATTTTAATCTTTGATGTATACCTATTTCTTTTTTACTGGATAATAAATTTCAGTTATAAGTTCATTTTCGTTTGAAGTTTGTGTCAAATCGGTAATATAAACTTCATAAAGCGGACCATTATTTTCATAACCGTTCTGCTCTGCCCATTCACATTGTTTCGCATAAATAGAAGGCAAATTAGAATATCCGCCATGTAAAGTTGTTTTTAAGCATAATCCGGGGCGAAAATCTCGAGTTCCCGTAACAAATTCTTCTACTGGAATAGCAAATTCTGTGTCCAAACCCAAAGGAGTAAACTCATCACTATGATAAAGTACCATAGGTGGAGCATTGACAGTTAATTTGTCATGTTGAATTTTTCTTAATATTGAATTAAAACAACAAGCGTATTGTTCTTCCATTTCAAACTTATAAACCATTTTACGAACAGAAACCAAATACATAGTTGGTATTTCAACAAGTTGTACATCAATCTTATTCAAATAAGACATGATTGATTTTCCTTGTTTCAAAACTGCTATATCCTCATTTAATTGTTCTGTAATTTGTGAATATATCTGTATTTGCTTTTCTAATTCTGCCTTTTTCTTATAAAGCTCTATGGATAATTTTTCATTTGGTATTTCTTCTGATGTAATAATCGCTTTGATTTCTTCCAAAGAAAAATTATACTGTTTTAAACGGTTTATAAGTAACATAGTTTCTAATTGCTCAATGGAATAATATCTATAACCATTCTCTTGATTGATTTTACTAGGATTTATAAGTCCAATTTCATCATAATAACGAAGTGTTTTTGTAGAAACTTTACATATCTTTGAAAATTCACCAATAGATAACATAAATATCCTCCTCTCAACTTACTTCTATTCTCATGTTATACCTTGACGTAAGGGGAAAGTCAATGCAGTAATTTTATCCACTATCCCTTACTTACACCTAAAATAACATGATAAGAAATGAATTTCCAACTTTTTAGTAGTTTCTGACAAAGGCTTATACGCTACTAAAAAGTAGTATACAAACCTTTGTCTAGCTTATTATCCTACAATCTTCCAGTTGCTATCCCTATGTAACACAAGCTCGTATTGTGATACCTGCGTAGCCTTTGTCTGATTATCAAGGAATTTTACGGCAACCTTGACTTTCACATTGTCCCCGTCCTTTGTAAAGATAGGGTTTATCAGTTCAGAATAAAGGTAGTCCCTGCCAATAGGTTCAAGGACATTTCCTGCCACATAGTAAGCAAGTTCCTTTTCCGTTGCGGTCGGGTAGAGCTTAAAGAATGTTTCCAGAAATGCGGTAGCGTCATTTGTGGTATCAGCGTCCACGCTTGAGTCTGCTTCTGGCGTTTTTGGCTCATAGGCTGATTTTTCGATTGCTGGTGCAAGGGTAGGGTTCTGAACGATTACCATATCCCCGTCAGCGTCTACATGGACTTTTACAGTATAGGTTGCCTTGACATTGCTTATCTGTTCTCCCTCTTTTATCTGCTGATCTACTTCATAGGTAGCAGAAAAAGTGTCTGTTCCCGACTGCTCGATATGCCACACAATCACATCTGTTACCGTAGAACTGGTCGGTATATCCGTTCTAATGGTATCTACATTTAAGTCCTGCAATTCCTTTGTCAAATAACTGTTGATTGCCTGCGTCCTTGCTTCAATCGCTTCTTTACTGTTATTCCATGAGTAATAGGACTTCGCAAAGTTCTTCACGAAATTTTCTATCCCGTTGGTGTCCTGCAAGCGAAGCTCAATGATTTCTTTTTCATGGGTGGTGTGCTGGTCGATAGCGGTAAAATTCTTATACACCCCGAAACTCACGCTTGCGATAAGCACCACCCACAACGCAATCACGGTTTTCTGATGTGTGCCTACCTTGACAGTACGCACCTTTTTTTCTTTGATATTTTCTGTCAGTTTCTTATTTTTCTTAAACATATTTTCTAAGTCCTTTCTATTGTTTTACTCGTCCTGCACCGATTAAGTGCTGTTGCCAGTAACTACTATTTAAGTTTGCATATCCTATCGGGTCGCCTGCGTGGTACATCTGTGTCGGCGAAACAAGAATACCGACGTGTGTTACATACGAACCAGCGTTATAGGTGGAATGGAAAAATACCAAGTCCCCAGCCTTTGCCTGCGAAAGTGGAAGATGTTGGGTTGCGTCATACTGTGCCTGTGCCGTTCTCGGTAAGGAGATACCAGCTTTTCCATAGCACCATTGCACAAGTCCGCTACAATCAAAGGAAGTATTTGGGTTACTGCCACCATACACATACTTCCAGCCTTGATATTTCAACGCTTCATTCATTACCTTTTGTGCCAGTTCTCCCGATACCTGCGAAACTGCTAAATACTGATTGACTAATTCGACGTAAAATTGATTGCCGTAGCTGTACCGCCAGCCCCCGTTCTTCGCAACAGCTATCGGGTTGGTGTAGGTTACTTTTTTTCCATCCGATTTCTCACGGGCGAAGCTCTCTGCAAGATTGTAGGTATGTTTCTTTCCTTTTCCTGCCACATATCCCACATAGCCACCGCCATAGTTATAGGACTGTATCGCTACATTCAAATCGTCGATACCTTGATTTTTGCAGGAAGAAAGCAGGGACGCAAAATGTTTACACCCCTGCTTGATTGAGCTTTCTGTATCTAAAGAGTTAGGCGGTAAACCAAGACTTTCCGAACTCTGCATAACATCTACTGCCGTACCGCCACTTTCTACTTGAATGATAGCCAACAATACATTGACATACTCGGAAATACCGTATTCTTTGGCGTATTTTTCCACCATAGGCTGATGTTTCAAGACTTCTGCGGATAGGTTCATACCCGTAATGCCAGAAGAAAAATTGCTGTTCTCATCGTCGCTGTCCGCACTAATGAGGACACCAAAGAAAAGCACCAGAGAAAAGAGGATAGGAAACAGACTGCCAATAAGAGCGATATGTTTCAGTTTCATTTTTTCTTCTGTCCTTTCTTCGTTACAAGATTACGGCTTTTCTCTATGGTCTGTTGGTTCTTCTGGACGCTATGGGTCTGCTGAACCTTTTTCCTGCGGTCTTTGGTGTAATTCTGGCGTGTTTCCTGCAATACTACTTTTTCTACATTCTGCCTATGTACTTGCTGTGTAAGCTGGGTTGCTTTTCTATCAGAAGCACCAGAAGATAGCGGACGCTCTTTGATAACGCTTGTCTTGACTGGCTCGCTTGCTTTTGAAGTGGTCGCTGTGGCAGGGCGTTTGATTTCCTGCGTTTTTTCTGTACTCGGCTTTGGAATGGTTGAAGCTATGGCTGGTCGCTCATGGGGACGGGTAGCTCCCGTTGTCGCTGATCCGTCAGCCTTTCGCTGTGCCTGCCTTGCTTCTTGTGCCTTTTGAAGCTCCATACGCTTGTCAGCGATATTTTGTCTATGCTGTTCCTGTCTTTCCAATCGTCCCGTCTGTCTGGACTGCTGTTCCTGCACCATGCCACGCTTGAAGTCAGACACGCTGGACTTTGCCTTTTCCTTTGCGGAATACACCGCATAAGCGGTCTGTGTCGGTATATCCTTTATGTTTTCTTTGACAGCATTTGCCTTGTCTTTCACTTTATTTTTCGTATCTAAGACAGCCCCCACCTTTGAACCTGCACGCTGTCCCATGCTGGAAGTGGTATTGCCCCGATTTTCTTTAGAAGCCGTATTTTTTCTTTCGGCTCTCTTGCCAGCAACGGCACTTCCAGCCACCGCACCAGCAACACCGCCAGCAGTAACCGCACCAGCAAGCCGTCTTTCCATACGCCTAGCCCTATGTGCCAAGTATAGATATGGTCTGCGGAAAATTCTTCGCCCCATGCTTTGACTGTCGTTAGCGTTCAAAGAGAACATACTCATTAAATCGCCCAGCTTCATATAAATACCAGCAAAACATACTATCTGCAAGAACGCTACCATAAAGAACGGATAGTCCGTGGAGATGTTATAAAACATACTGGAAATGCTGAACGCCACCGTTACAATGAGCGTTATTCCTGCCCTTGTCATTATGGTATTAAACACCCTTACGATTGCCTGCTTTGCCATGCTTTCATAGCTAGGTATCATAGAGAGCAGGAAACTAATAGGTAGGAACATAGCGAAGATAATAAAAAGTATCTGGCTAAATAACATCATACCCGTAAGCAAGAATACAAATATCGTGATACCCAAGTTGAAGAACAAGAGGAAGAACACCATACCCAAACGATTTACCACCTGCGGTATTGTCAGATTGTTGTTGTCGTTGTCCTCGATTTCTGTTTTCACGACTTCCTCTCTGGTCTTTCCGTCCTCGTCCTCTGGGCTTGCCGATACGAGAGCTTCGACACGGTCTGTCCCGATTTCCTCTGCGTTACTGTTACCAAATTGAAGCAAGAGCCACGGCTGTTGTACTTGAATAGAAAATAAGCTGTTCCGTATCAAGTCCACGCTGTCCTTACCCTCACTGTCAGAGTTGGGGAGCATGATTTTTGTTCCCAAGTCCAAAGAAGCGGTACTGATGTCTGATGAAAATTCATTTATCTTCTTAATGTAGTCGGGAGCATAGGCAATAAATGAAGCGGACAGCACGAACACCACCACAAAGTTGATAACAGCGTGAAGTGCCTTGCTGGTTTCCCGTTTGATAAGTCCCGTATAAGCAACATAAAGTCCCACCACCAAGATAATGAGAAGCAGAAAGCCAACATAGAAGCCAGAGCTGGAAAAGCCGTTTGAAGTAACGCCTGCAAGGGTCTGTATGCTCTTTCCGATACTGTCTGCCATATCGTTAATAAAATCAAGTTTATAGGCTTCCTGCACCACATAGCCCGTTGCATTACTTAAATAAAGGCTTATCGTCCAGACAAAGTTGGTAATACAGTAAAGTCCATACTGCACCGATTTTCCGATACCGTCCAGCCAGTTCCACGGAAGCCACGACCAGCTATTATCTACATAAAAATCAAGTTGGTAGTTGGAAAGGGGATATTTTGAGTAAAGATTTTCTGCGTTTATGGTATCGTCCACAAGCCCCGTCGCATGAGCCACCGTCCCCAGAAGTGAAAGCAGGATAAGGGAGAGTGCCACCACGAACAGAGTTCTTTTGAAAACGTGGAACATCTTCTTTTTTGTGAACGCACCGTTTATCCTTTCTTTCATCACTCCACCTCATTTCTCTGTACGGGCGGTCTGGTATCAAAAGCGTGTAGCAATTCTTCAAAGACGGGGTGTATCTGTACTACACCGACACGCCCGTATAAGTCCTGCAATAAACATTGTCCGTTCTCCAAATCACGCAAGCGTTTCTGGTTGTTCTCGTCGTCCTTGTCAATACCGAAAAACTCTAAGGTATGCTTTATCTCGTTGATGTCCGTGCTTCTAAATGCAAACTTCAATCCGATATTATTTTTCAGACTTTCCTTTGACACGTCGCCAGAAGATTGTGTAACAAAATAAACGCCTGCCTGCATAGCACGTCCAGCACGAACCAGCTTATTTGATAAAGTTTCGCCTTGTGCCACGTTTAAGAACGCCCACGCTTCGTCCAAATCGACAATCTTAAAAATGCTTCTGTCCAAATGGATAAAATCAAGGGCAAAGGTACTAATCACAATCAGCATAGACACCGACAATAATTCAATGGTCGTGTATTCCTCAAAGGTCGTGTCCTTATCTGGTAATACTAAGTCCGCTACTTGAATGATATTGAGCTGGTTATCCAGACTGATAGCATTTTCCACCGTACCGTCTGAAAACAGCAGATGTGCAAAATCGTAGTCCGTGAAACTGTCGATATGGTCTGCGATATTTCTTGATATGGGTGTATCTTCACGGCGTAGCTCGTCTATCACATGGAGCAAGCCCCGACGGTCGCTCTGGGTAACGGAGCGAACCGCCTTACGAAGTACGGGGAATTTTTCGCCGTCCCTAGAGGAAATACCCGTAAGGAATGTTAAGATGTCGATTGCCAGACTTTCAGCGTCTTTTACATTCTTCATAATCACAAATGGGTCAAGAAGTCCTGCATTGTCCTTGTCGCTGGTAAGGTTTACGATATTGATTTCATGGGCGATTTCTGAAAGCGTTTCTTTCCAGTTGCCTCTCTCGGCTTTGGGGTCTAAAATGACTGCTTGACCGCCAAACAGCACCGCATAATATACCAGAAGATTGTTACAGAACGATTTTCCACCGCCAAGCGAACCGACAAAAGCAGAAGCTAAAGCGTTGGTAACTGTGCCTTTCACACCTTGACTGGCAAGGGACGGTTGCAGGTACACATTTCTTCCCGTATCAACGGAATAGCCCATATAGATACCTGTGTTTTCTCCTAACTGCTGGGTCGCTCCAAAGCCAAGCCCAGCTAAAAAATCTGATTTTACATACTGCACATAATCATTGATATATCGCTTACTGGCAGGAAGAAATTCAGAATGAAGCCCCAGCATATCCCCAGCAGGACGCACCAGTTTTACATTGAGGTCGTCGTAAAAGTCTTTGACTTCATCACAACGGCGTTTCAGCTCGTCAAGATCGGGTGCAGACACCCGTATGACGTAGCTTAACTTATACATACTTTCTTTGCTCTGGTCTAAGTCTGTTTCCAGCTCGTCCACGCTGTCTAAAGCGTCCACCACATTTGAGCTGGTTTCACTTCCTGCTTGATAGGCGTGATTATCCAAATCTTTCAGTTCCTTTTTCTTATTGCGGACGGTTGTTAATGCTTTTCGGTTCTCCACGATTTCTACATTCATAGAAGTATCAACGGGGAATGTGAATTGCTGTTGCTGGAAATAGAAGATTTCAGACGACGGAAAATCAAGCTCCCCTACAATCGCATTGACGGTAAAATAGGACACATAGCTTTCCTTGTCCTCATCTTCCAATCGCAAATACCGCTGGCTTTCCTCAATCACACACCTTGTCGGACGGATAAGGTCGTAGTATTTTATCAGCGTTTCTTTCTGCAATTTCTTCTTTGGTAGCTGGTACTCATAATCTTCATAGGCGACACCGTCCCTGCCGTAAAGATGTTCCATGAGATACCCAAAATCATGGATTTCCAAGCGACGCACCTTAAAGCGACGGGAGATTTTATTTTCCAGTAACTTTTCCATTTTCATGTAACGGTTGATTTCATCATTTGGCATGGAAACAAAGTCGTTCATCAGCGTGTGGTTCACTTCATGGAGAAATTCTGTGAACGTCAGCCATGCCGATTTTTTGATGTTCTTCAGATTGAGCTGTTCTTCCGTAACCATGAGCTTAAAGCCAAGAAAAAAGCGGTAGTCCACTTGATTGTCCCCAATCATAGATACTAACGCTTCGGTCTGTTCGTCTATTTTCTGGACTGCCACCTCACGAAGTTTTCCCGTAACCAGCTTTTTTGACTGTTCCTGCATACTTCTAATTGAGCTTTCTGTGGCAATCTGCAACGCATGAATTTTACCCTCACGGGACTGTGCGATAAGCTGTCGGAAACTGTCATGCACGATAAATTTCTGCTCTGCGGATAAGAAAGAATAATTATACGGTATCAGCTCATAGTAAGCGAACACCTCATTGTCCTTGTTCCAGACAAGGTTGTTGTCAATATATTTTATCGGGAACATAGTTCACACTCCTTACTGCCGTGATTGTTTCATTCAATATCTGCTTATGCAGTTTTACGGCTTTTCCTGTATAAGTGATTTTAGGTCGCAGGGCATAAGTTATCTGTGATTTCAAAAAGCTGTACGGCTTCTTTCCGTCAAAGGTTTTCTGCGACATAAACCAAGTGAGAGCAACGGGAATACCGAAGTATTTGAGAAATGCTCCCTCAATCATGGAAAGTGGGGGTATATCCCCAAACAGAATGATGAGAAATTCTGTAATCACAAACCATGTAATCTGTGTAAAGGTAACGGGAAAGGGCAAGTTAAAGTCATTGATTGCATACAAGACTTTTTCCACGTTCCAGATACCCGTATAAGATTTAATCTTTTTCAAGTTCTTTCAGCTCCTTTCAAAATAGAAAAGGACAGCCATTTTCAGACTGTCCCTTAAAAGAGAAATACGCTGTCAGTAGCAACAATGCTTGTTGCTGATCTTCCAGCGTTAATATGGTATCTCGCACATACCTCGGCTTGTTTCAATGAAGCAACCGCCCATATCCAAATCTCGCCCGTAGGCTTCATAGTCAATATAGTTCTGTAAGCTGGGTGGAATATCCCCAAGTGCCTGCAATTCGTCTATGTAGTAGTAGGCAACATCTGTCATGGTTTCACAGTCGGGATAATAGTAAATATCGTCTTTGTGTTCCACGACTTCTTCCAGCGTCCCGTAGTGGCTGATAAATTCGTCCAGACACTCTACGATATAGTCGGGAAGCTCCTCTATCATTTCATACATCTCATTGAGTTCTTCAATGGAAACATACTCGCCAATCGCAATAGGGAAGTTATCGGTATCATGGATTGCGTATTCCTCGTACTGTTCATTCAAGCCGATTTTTTCTTTTACATCTTCCTCGTCAATGGGAAATGTGAACCAAGCCCCCACTAAATAGCCCTCGTTGTATTTGCCAAGATTAGCAATATAAACCGCCATATCATCAATCATAAGCACCACCTCATTTCCTACTCTGGCAGTTCAAAGACACTGTGTTCCGTTACAAGATAGCGTCTGTTTTCCAGCAAGTGAGAAGCATAGGCTTCAAAGTCAAAGTAGTATGCTTGACAATCCTCGGATAAATGTTTGAATGTCGGGTCGTTCATCAGCTTTTGCCTTGCAACATCTATCATGCTTTTACAGTCGTGATAAACGGTAATCACGTTCCTGCAAATATAAAGTGCTTCTAAGTTCTCAAACACGGTAAGAAGTGCTACATATTCTTCCTGCATATCACTTGAAAGCTGGCGGTACATAAAATCTAATTCGTTAAGCTGATACACGCTGGTATGTTCGTGGACTTCATCAGCAAAAGGCAACACCTTTTCGATAATACGATAATTCCCACTTTCTGCACCGATACCTAACTTTTCTTCAAACTCGGCAACATCTATCGGCAAGTCGAACCAGTATGATATTGTTTCTTCGCCAGTTGTTCCTCTCGTTTCCACCAGTACCCTTGTTTCCTGCATTGTTCCTCACGTCCTTTCTGTTGTTTTATCACATCTTTTATGGTCTGGTACGACATACCAAACACATACTTTGAAAAATCTTCTAACTGTCTTTCTTCATAGTTGGCAGGGTTCAGTCGTTTCATTTCATGCCACACCTTACGCTTGTAAGAGGGCAGGTCGGAAATGTATTCACAACCGACGTTTACCTGCATATCCTTAAAAATATCGTTCATTTCATCACTCCAATCTGAAATTTTAGGCAAGAAAAAAGCAGTCAATCCTAAGACTAACTGCTTTAGTTGATACTATTCGCTTTTTTTATATATGGTATAAAATAACTAAGAGATGAAAAATCTTTATCAATAGATAATGTTGCCAAATGTAAACCTTGAGCAACTTCGCTTTCAGTGAAATTATCTAACAAGCGGATAATACTTACTTTATTGAAAGACATCTGTTTGGCTTGTGCCAAAAGTTTTGTTTGACGTTCTCTTTGTAGACGCTTTCGTTCTTGTTTAGGCAATAATTTTTCTGCCCTTTTTTGAGCATTACTTAAATGTCCCTTTTTCTTTTGAAAAATTGTTCCAGAAGCTATAATGTAAGGATTTGTCTTGCTTTCCTCTATAACTTCTAAAAGCTGAGGAGTAAGGAACAGTTTCAAACTAGAATTAGTTATGTTTGTTAATATATCCTTATCTTGTATTCCTTTTGCACTTTTTAGACTAGTATTGACAAGATATACATTTTGAAAAGTTGCATTTTGAAAATGCGTATTGGATAAATTGCAATTCTCAAAAATTACATTTTCAAAATGAGCCCCTTTAAATCTGCAACCACGGAAATTAACACTTTTAAATTCAATAAAACTAAATTTGCAACCATTAAACCCACAATATTTCATAGTAGCTTTGTAAAAACTGTTTCCGTAAAATATTGAATTGGTAAAACGTGTATTATATGAATTACTATAACTAAAATCTTTGTAAGAAAAATTTTTATTTTTTCTTTCAGTACAGTTATAACTAAAAAATTTGTTATATTTCTTAACTTTTTTGTTTCTCTTTTTTCTTCTCATTGCATAGCCCCACACAGCAGAGAGGTTACTACTTTCGTATTCATAACTTTTATACAAATCATCATAAGAAAACTTATCACGGTTGCCAAATCACTAATCTTACTCATAATAACACTCACCTCGCTATATTGATAGAATTTTAGCCCTCATTCCGTCCGTAGACCTCATATCAACTCAACCTCTCAGTTGAGTGGGGCAGGGCAATAATAATTGTACCATATTCCAGTAATTATTTAAAGTACTTATGCTCCGATAATCTTATTGAACAGCTCTAATAGTACATCTTTCACACCACCGGCATTGAATACCAAGCCGACAGCAATCAAGGCAACTACCAAAAAGCCGATAAGTTTGGAAAACTCACGCTTGAACCCTAAGTAGATACCGATAACCACAATCGCCATAAGCACTAAGCTCTGTGCGTTTGATAAAAACCATTGATATATGGATAGGTAAGTTCCTGATATTATAAATATCTCAAACTTTTCCCCCCATTCACACGGAGCGTGCGACTTTCACCGCACTCCGCGTTCCATCGTGTTTATATTGAAAAGTATTTATGTAGTAGACCTATATCAAGTTTAATTCTTGATTGCCAGCTAATACTCTATATTTATTTAGTCTTATGAGCTGGACTTTATTTAGTTTCAATAGAGCTATATATTTTTGTATTGTTTCTTCTGTTTTTGCGTGTATTAGACGATGTACCGTAAGCGCCAAATATTCCTGCGGATTTTCTATTTTCCTGGTTTCCTCTATAATTGTAGATGAAAGATATTTAGACTATTTCACTACAATTACGGAGGATAGGTTATGACAACTACTCGCAAAGCCCGTGTTCCGATGGCGGAACAGATCCGGCTTATCAATGAATGCCGCCAAAGCGGCATGACAGATGCTGACTGGTGTCGTGAAAACGATATCGCAGTAAGCACTTTTTATAACTGGGTCAGCCGCTGCAGAAAAGCAGCAGCGGATCAGATCCCGGCACCGAATTATGGTCATTGTGGGATCGCGCATTCAAAACAGGATGTGGTTCCCATTGACATTGTTTCGGATCACCTTCCAGAACAGCATATAGCATCGCAGATGCACCAAACGAACCTTGACAATTCACATACGATTGAAGTGTCCATGAATAATGTAACAATCCGCATCAGCAATGATGCCGATCCTGCCCTGCTCACCAGGACACTCCGCCTGATCCGGGAGACCTCATGTTAGGTGATATCTCCGGCCTCGAAAAAATCTACATTGTCTGCGGCTATACCGATATGCGCAAATCGATCGATGGTCTCTGTGCCATTATCGAAGACCAGCTTAAGATGGATCCGACATCCAGTGCGCTCTTCCTGTTCTGTGGAAGAAGACGGGACAGGATCAAAGCTCTGTTCCATGAACCGGATGGTTTTGTCCTGGTCTATAAACGGTTGTCTATCCGGGGCGGGTATCAATGGCCAAGGAAGCAGTCGGAAGTCCGGAATCTTTCCTGGAGGGAGTTCGACTGGCTAATGTCAGGAATTGATATCGACCAGCCAAAAGCACTCAAAGCAGAGTAAAAAAGCATCTGGATCCTGGTAAAAATCCTGCACAGAAAAATGTCAGGTTTCCTTATAAATTCAGCGTTTTTCAGTACTTGTTTTCCTTTAGGAATGGCTGTGTTTCTGGTATAATAAAGGTGTTAAATTCAAGGAGAAAACGATGGCTTCCAGTGCAAAAGACATCCAGCTGCGAGAGCTGAAGGATACCATAACACAACTGAAAACAATGATCTCTGAGCAGACGGAATTGATCAGATCTCTCCGTCTTGTTATTGATGAAAAAACCAGCCATGAAAAAGCCCTTCAGGAACAGGTGGACTATCTTACCAAAAAGCTTTTCGGTTCTTCCAGCGAAAGAAGGACCGATGACATTCCGGGACAACAGCACCTTTTTGATGAAGCGGAAGTGGAACAAGATCTTTCCCTGTTGGAAGAAGAGACTGTGATCCGGGAGCATACCCGCAAGAAGAAATCAACCCATGAGGATCTTTTTAAAGGCCTGAAGGTTGAAAAAGTAGTCATTCCTCTTCCGGAAGAAGATCAGGTCTGCCCGGTCTGTGGTACGCAGATGGTTCTGATCGGTGAAGAGTATGTCCGCCGTGAGCTGGAATTCATTCCGGCAACATGTAAAGTGATCGAATACTACAGCCAGAGTTATGGATGTCCGTGCTGTAAGGAAGGATTGGGAGACACAGAAAAACCTGTGATCGTAAAGTCTCAGGTTCCGCAGGCCCTGGTAGGAAAAGGCCCAGCGACCGCATCCACCGTTGCATGGACGATGTATCAGAAATACGCCAATGGACTTCCCCTTTACCGTCAGGAGAAAGACTGGAGACAGTATGGTGCCCAGTTCAGCAGGACGACACTGGCCAACTGGATTATCTATTGCTCCAGGAATTACTTTCAGCCAATGTATGATTACTTCCACAGGGAACTGCTGAAGCGCAGTTTTGCAATGGCAGATGAGACTAGAGTCCAGGTATTGAAGGAAGAAGATCGCCGGGCACAGACGCAATCCTTCATGTGGCTGTTCCGCAGCGGCGAAGATGGTCTTTCCGCCATTATCTTATATGGCTATTCTCCAACCAGGAGTGGCAGCTATGCAAAGGAGTTTCTGGAAGGCTATCACGGATATCTGGAAACGGATGGTTACCAGGGCTACAACAGCCTGCCGGATATCAAACGATGTTCCTGTTGGGCACACATCCGCCGGTACTTTATCGACGCCGTTCCCAAAGGGAAACAGTATGATTACAGCCAGCCAGCAGTACAGGGAGTCCAGTACTGTAACCGCCTGTTTGCCATAGAAGATTCCATTAACAAAAAATATCCCGGTGATTATGAAAAACGTAAGCAGCTGCGTCTCGAGAAGGAAAAACCTGTTCTGGAGGCTTTCTGGTCGTGGATTGAGCAGCAAAAGCCAGTCCGAAATACCCGCATGGATAAAGCGGTGAATTATGTCCTTAACCGGCGGGAAACAGCGGAGACCTATCTGGAGGATGGTCGCTGTAGTTTCACAAACAATCTCAGCGAGAACGCGATCCGTCCGTTTGCAGTTGGCCGTAAAAACTGGCTGTTCAGTGATTCTGTAGAAGGAGCCAATGCCAGTGCTGTAGTCTATACAATGGTTGAAATGGCAAAGGCACACGCCCTGAACATTTACGAATATCTGAAATTTCTACTGGATCATCGTCCAACGAAGGAGATGACTGATGCTCAGCTCGCAGAGCTTGCACCCTGGAGTGAAAAACTCCAATCTATCAAAAATCGCATGTGAATTATAGTGAATTACTCCAACTCGCAAAGGGCTGGGGTAATTTTATATCTGACCGCATTATTATTTGGCGGTTACGATGTACCGCCTCTTTTACCAAAATAAGATTTTTATAATCGTCATTACCACCAGCCCTAGTTGGTACAATATGATGACAGTGTATTTCATTAGCTTGTTGAAATTCTTCCAGAGTTATAGCACATTTTCCATGTTGGGCAGAAAATAGCGAAATTCGATTGTCTACGTATTCTATTGTGCGATTTTCCAAAGATAATTTCATCAACTGATACATCAGTAATTTATCAACACTTAGATTGGTATGGATAAATTTTCTTCCCTCTGGAGTATAGCAGTTTGCTGAATACACTTTTGCCATTGGTTTTCTGTGTTGGATATATCCAACAGGGAATATAGGTTCGCCCTCGCCAGCAACATATCGAAGCATTTTAGATTTACCATATCTTGTTGCTTCTTTTGTTGTAAGTTGTCTGCCTGTTTTTCTCAATCTGCCCTTTTTGCTTGCACCTAATCTGTTAGTGAAGATAGCCATTACAGCTCTATTAAGTTTCATACAATCCAGATTTACATTTGTTGCAATCTGATAATAATTTTGCATACCTAATACCATTGAATTATAAAGTCTTATTTCCTCTAATTCTGTTTTTCCCTTTGAGGGAGAAGCAATTTTCTTTGCCTGTGATACCAGCTTGTCTTTTTGGGTCTTGAATTGTTTATCACTTATATGTGATTTAACAACTAACTTCTTTCTTCTCGGTATCATTTTAATCTTGAAACCAAGAAAGTCGGAGTATCTTTTTCTAACATTTACAATTCTTGTTTTTTCTTGTGATACTTCCAATTTTAGTCGTTGCTCGATCCATTGAGTAATTGCTATTTTGGTTTTTTCAGCACTTTCTTTGTAGCGACAGAAAACTCTAAAATCATCTGCATAACGAACCATATACATTTCCTTTAACTTTGTTTTCTTCATTTCTTTGTAAGCGTTGCTTTTACATGGGCTACCGCTTTTATTGATATGAACCACATAGTTTTTTGTAACAGGATTTTCCTGCCATTGACTTTCTACCCAATGGTCTAACTCATTAAGAACAATGTTGGCTAGTAGTGGGGATATAATTCCCCCTTATGCGGACACTTTCATTATGCTGAGTCGGCCAGCATAAATGCACTGTTTCCGGCATTTTCGTATAAATCACTCCGCATAATACTGCTTTCAACCTTTTAGTATGCAGGATAAATCCGTTCACTATAAGACTGATAATCGATTGGCTTTTTTGCTATGCTCTACCTATCAACTAACAGGAAGGAGAAGCAGCCATGACAATACAAGAGATCACGGACGGATTAAAAAATCTTTTGTTAGACAACCACTATAATCCAGTTACCGTCCAGTTTTATGAACGTGAATGGAAGAAGATCCAATCGTTTCTGCTGACAGAATACGGAGATGAAGTCTTCGATATGGAACGGGGGCTGGCTTATCTGGAAAAACAGTATGGATTCCAGACCAGATATAATGACGGAACCCTTTCACAGCAGCGGGTACAGATCCTGAGAGTCGTACATATGCTGGAAGATTACCGTCTCCACCAGGTACTGACCCGGAGATACTATGCCTCGAAAAATCCGATCCGGCTGAATCCGTATTACGCTGGTATTCATACTGGCTATTGCAATGCGCTTTTAAATTCAGGGCTCTCGAAAAGCACGATCGGTCATTATACGTCAATCTCTATGGTATTTATGGATTACCTTTCACAAAAAGGAATACGATCAGTCAGTGCTGTCTGTCTGGATACCTGCAATGGATATCTCAGGACATTAGCTGGATACAGTTTTAAAACAGTGGAGCAGAATGTCTGTGCGATACGCCACTTCCTCCGCTATCTCCAGGGAACTGGAATGGTTTCCGCAGACCTGGCTTCAGAGATACATATGCCAACGGTATCCAAAAAGTCAAAGATACCATCTGTCTGGACAACAGAGGAACTGCAGGAGTTGCTGCATGCAGTTGACCGTTCCAGTCCGATCGGGAAAAGAGATTACGCCATGATCCTGCTGGCATGTATTCTTGGGCTGAGGGTCAGCGATATCAAAAATCTCCGGTTTGGCAACTTCGACTGGAGCAATAAAAAACTCTCCATTATCCAGCATAAAACACATAAGCCGCTTTCCCTCCCTATACCGGATGCAGTAGGCTGGGCGGTCATTGATTATATTAAAAACGGACGTCCGAAGTATTATGATACGGATGTGGTTTTTGTAAAGCATATGCCGCCTTTTGACCCGCTTTCGGATAACGATCATCTGGAAAACCGGATTATCTTCCATATGCGCAAAGCAGGCATCCGCAGGGATAAGGACCGTCATTCGGGATTCCACTCCCTGCGTCACTGTGCAGGTTCCATGCTTCTGGAGATGGAAACACCACTCCCCGTTATTACTTCGATCATGGGCCATTCCGATACAGATGTAACAGGCATCTACCTGAAGACGGATCTGAAAAAGCTTTCGGAGTGTGTCCTGACTCCACCGGTGAACGCCTATGGGTGATTCGGGATTCAACAGCGTTTTCCGGGATGAATTCTGTGGACTGATCACTTTAAAACAGTCCCTGGGATTCAAATATGAAGCAGAGACTGCCGCATTCCGCAGGATCGATACGTTTTTCTGCCAACATCAGCTTACTGAAAAGAGGATTTCCCAGGATCTCTGTGATCATTGGTGTCAGAAACGCAGCTACGAAAGTGCAGCGAATCATGCCCACAGGATCAGCAGCCTCCGTGTATTCTGCAAATATCTCAACAGCGTGGGGATACCTGCATATATACCTCCTCATGGACTGACAAGGCATCCGGAGAAATATGACGCACATATCTACACCCCGGACGAGCTGGAACGCTTTTTTACTGCGGTTGATGCCAGCCAGTCTGTACCATCCGAGTGCCCCTACCGGGCCCTTGTCATGCCGGTGTTTTTTCGGATCCTTTATACAAGTGGAATGAGGGTATCCGAGCTGCGACTGGCAAAGATCCAGGACGTAGACCTCGCAAATGGCTATATCCGGGTCCTTTCGGGAAAAAACCAGAAGGACCGGCTCGTACCGATCCATCCGGATCTTGTTTCCAGATGTGTGGAACTGAAGGATCAGATCCACAGCAGCTCACCGGAGGATGAATTCTTTTTTCTGGTGCGGCCCGGGCGTGAAATGACACTGCAGAACCTGTACCATAACTTCCGGCGGTATCTGGACAAAGCTAGGATCTCTCATACAGGACGTGGTCCCCGCATCCATGACTTCCGGCATACTTACTGTGTGAACCTTCTCTTAAAGTGGTCAAAAGAAGGGAAAGACCTGCTGGCGTATCTTCCTTACATGCGTACCATGCTTGGGCACGAAAGTTTTGAAGAGACCGCTTATTATCTGAAACTGACGTCTGCAGCATTCCCGTTTGTTCGAGAACATCTGGAAGCGGCCTTTCCGGATATCATCCAGGAGGTGGCGTTCTATGAACACGAATTCTACTGATTTTGCCCAACTGGTCACAGGGTTCCTGACAGATTTCCTGCCGTTGCAGAGAAACTATTCCAGGAATACGGTTCTCAGCTATAAAGATGCCTTAAAGCTGTTTGCTGTTTTTCTGACCGAATACAAAAAGATCCGGCTTACAGATTTCACTATGCAAAGCTTTGACCGCGTTCTCATCATAGAGTATCTTGAATGGCTGAGAAACAGGGGATGCAGTGTTTCCACAGCGAATCAACGGCTGGCAGCTATCAAATCTTTTTCTGAGTATGCTGGTGTGCGGTGTTTGGAATACCTTGCGCCACTGCAGCTTGTGCAGGGAATCAAATCCCAAAAAGCCGCAATGCGTGAGATTGCTTTCCTGTCACCTGATCAGATCCGGGAGTTGATCAACTATCCGGATATCAATACGGAAAATGGACTGCGTCACCGGGTGATCCTGACACTTCTTTATGACAGCGGGTGTCGTGTGCAGGAACTCTGTGATATGGCGATCCGGGATATCCAGACTGGGGACAATCCCACAGTGCGTCTCCATGGTAAAGGGAATAAATACCGTACAGTAGCGATTGCCCGTAATACAGCAAAACTGGTTTCTGAATACATCAAACGACAGCGAAGGAATATTTCAACCGATCAGCCTTTGGTTGTCAACCAGAGACAGGCAAAGTTGAGCCGTGACGGAGTCAACTATATCATTCGGAAGTATGTACATGAAATCCGGAGTAAGGATCAATCTTTTCCAGAAATCCATGCACACGGTTTCCGGCACAGCAAAGCAATGCACATGTTGGAAGCCGGGATCAACATCGTTTACATCCGGGACTTCCTTGGCCATGAGGATATTTCCACCACAATGGTCTATATCAGGGCAGACAACCGTTTGAAAACAGAAGCAGTCAATAAACTTGCTCCGAAAGTAACCGGTGAAGCAGAATTCCCGGATTGGACGAAAGATACGGATCTCATGTCATTCCTGAATTCATTTAAGTGACGTATTATGCTGAGTCAAAAAGGTATAAATGCTGTTACTATGCGGTGTTTTGCCACTGACTCGGCATAATCACTCGCTTCGCATAAGGTTCGTTATGTGGAGATCCACATAACGAACCCTGTGGAGTTCCTTTCTCTGGATATGTTATTGTGCCGTCAGGCATTTTAATTGGAGCTTTTAATATCCTTTTTAAAATGAATATCAAGTGCTTGTCCCGTATTCCCATAGCCCATATCTGTTTTATCAGTTTGGAATGGTTCACGTTGTCAAAGAAGCCCTTAATATCAAATTCAATCACATAATGTAGCTGGCTGATTTGTAGGCGGTTATAGGTTGCTTTTATTGCATTTTCAACCGACCTATTAGGTCTGAAACCGTAGCTGTTTTCACTAAATTTAGCTTCGCAGATTGGTTCTAATACTTGTTTGATACATTGTTGTATAAGCCTGTCCCACATACAAGGAATGCCTAGAGGTCTGGTTTTCCCATTTGGTTTTGGTATTTCTTTTCGCCTTACTGGCTTAGGTCGATACCCGTGCGGAGTGCCTGCGACAATATATCTTACCTTTTTGACAACTGTTTCTGCTGGCAATTTGCCAATATCTTTAATTATTGTACCGTCTGTTCCTGCTGTCTTACTGCCTGCATTTGCTTTGATATTTCGATATGCCAGTAATATATTTTCTCTCGATAGGATAATATCCATAAGATGAGTGAAAATATCTCCATTCTTACTTTTGGCATATAAATCATCAAAGGTGTTTTGCATTTCGTAATATTCAGCGTGTCTTAAATCTTCTACACACAATGTTTCATTTTTATTTTTAGGCATAAGGCTTCACTCCTTTGCTTGAAATTGAGTGAGCTTTTTTATCTTACTCGTAATCCTTATTAAAACAACATAATACTTTTCTAATATATACACGACTTGAGGGTATTCCTCCATTCTCATTACAAGAATTTCTTAGGTTCGCCCTCTGCTTTTCAGCATTGGTTCAACTGCTTATTGTTCTTCGTCAGCTTATTCTCTTGATGAGAACCCAATACCTTTCCTCGTTCCGATAATCTTATCTATACATATATATCCTTAGGTCACTAGCTATAAGCCTGCTGGCTTGATACCGCCTGTAACGGTATATGGCATTTCATAACCTATATTCTTACTTTGCCACACCAGCTACGATTTCTCGTACCTTTGCATTTCTACCAAGTACAAATTTAGACCCGTACATTCGCTGTTTCGTCAGTCCCTTGTGGAACATTCTAACCATAGATATTTTATAGACCCCCGACCTGTTGGATACGCTACCCACCTCTGGATAGTTTTCGATAGAAGATATATGTTCATCAACTATTACGGTATCTTTCAGCCGTCTTTACCGAGCTTCAAACATTCTGAGTTTCCTCATTCAATGCTTGTCGGAGGCTCAGGGCAGGCGTTTCAGAGCGTTACTTCATCATTCCACCTGTCAGATTATCAGTTCTCCTAATAATCAAACTTTTTCGTTCTTTTATTAGTGCCTTAGCTTTTCACTAAGGAACGAGTCGCACACAAATTTTGTCCGAAATTCATTTAATTGTCCTCGCTTTCTTTTAATTGTTTCATTTCATAGTCAGCTTCTTTGCCGACATTCAAAATACACATCAAGACTACACCGATACCCATTCCCATAGATACCAGCAGGAAATCTTTTAATAATACCCACATTTTTATCACTCCTAACTTTCTACTAAATCTTTTGCAGGGGTCGTCTGCTGTTTGATTATCATTTCATGCTTTTCTGTGAGCTTTGCCTGCTGTTCGATTGTTTCCATGTAATCTGTACCATTTCCCTTATCAATCTTTTTCAGCATTTTCAAGGTCGGTGCTACCTGCCTTTGTACCCAACGCAATGTACGGTCTAAGGTGTAAGGCTCTGGCTTTGTCGTCAGCTTCAAGCTCTGTCTGTTATCGCCGATAAACCAAGCCCAGCGGTCATTGAGTTTCCAGTCATTTTTTCGCTTGTCTGGTTCTTCATCAACAAACCGCACATACTGGTTGATGATAGAAAAGGCGGTCTGCTCTGCGTCATAATAGGTCAGCAAATCTCGTACTGCATAATAGGCACGTTCATTTCTAAGCCGTATCTCAAAACGGTTGATAATGTCGGCTTCTTCCAGAGGTGTCCCTAACTTGACATACTGCTCATAGTCCTTTTCATAGATACAGAAATACACATCTGATTTCAGCGAACCAAGATAAAGGGTTCGTCCCATATATTCTCTGTCATCCTCTCTGTGCTTAATAAGCTCGCCTGACTGATAAAACTTATAACTTCTGGACTTTCCGATATATTCCCGTTTCCTGCATTTTTCCGCAAGCTCTGGAATATCCAAAATGCCCGTATGGTCGTTGATAGCAAGGTCGATACGCTTCATCACGCCACCGTCTACGAGTGCGTCCATGAGGAAGTCATACCAGCTTCTTTGCTGTGCCAGCAGGTAACTTTCAAACTGCCTGCAACCACGCCCCTTTAACTCTAAAAGGACACCTTTTTCTTCGTCAGCCGACGTATAAATAAAGATGTCCCCTAGAGAGTAATGCTCCGTATAGCTGTAACGTCCGTAATCTTCATGGAGCATATAATTGATATTCAGTTTTAATATATCTTTGATGATGTGCTGTATATCCAGCGTGGGAAAACGAATTTTCACATAATCAAACAACATGGTAAGCGGTGCTTCTGGATTGAACCTTTCCAGTTCCTTATGCAGAGTATTAAGAAGTTCCTTTGACGGCTTCATTTTTCCGCTTTCTATCTTGTTGAGATATTCCCTTGTGATACCCGAAGCCACCGCCAGCCTGCCTTGTGAGATACCGTAAGCAATCCGTTTCTCCCGTAATTCTTTTATCCATTGTTCTTCATTCAGAACCATACCCCCAATCTGTGAAGTGTGAAGTTTTTTAATGCGACTTCACAGCCGATTTTTGCAAGGAAATCATGCCAGAAGCCTTATGTTTCCTATGTTTTTCGTCTATTGTCTATTTGCAAACGTACCCCTCTGTTAGATACCGAGGGGTTTTACCTGCTGGCGTGGCTTCGCCACACCAGCAACGGCTAGTCCGTGCCGTCGCCTTTCGCTTCGCACGTCGCCGTCCCGTCCTGCCTTGCTTGTGCAAGAGAGCCGATAGTCTGCAAAAAATCATGTCCTTTCGGGACTAAAGGCGTGTAAAATTCGCTTATCACGCTTGTTCCCACATCACAATAGCCACGCCCCTTGATACGTTTCTGGAAAAACTGCTTTTTCACATCTGAACCAAAAAGCATACCGTAACCTAATTCGCTGATACGCCCAAGTCCCACACGGAAATTGAAGTTATCTCTGATACCGTCCGAGAAATACTTTGCGTCTGGACGCTGGCAGGCAACGATAAGGAAATAACCTGCTTGTCGTCCTAACATAACGATTTTCTTTAACTGGCTAAGTAAGCCCACGCTTTCTTTCGTCCCCAGCATTTCAAAAAATGCCACATATTCATCAAAGATAAGAAAGCAGGGTGGCAGTCCCAGATAGGCATAGTTTTCGCCCGTCTTATAGTTCGGGTGTCGCTTCATTTCCTCACTTCGCTGTACCATGCCCTCATAAAAGGCATGGACGCAATCAATCATTTCTTCTTTGGTGTGATACACATTTTCCATAACTGTCCCTAAGTCTGCAAGGTCAGCGTTCTTCGGGTCTAAGATATAAAGGATAGCGTTGGTATGCAGTAAGGCTTCAATGAGTGTCAGCAGAAAATAGGTTTTACCGCCACCAGTCCCACCAGCAATCAAAGCGTGAGGGAGTGCGTCATATTCCCAGACAAGATTTTTCATCAGTCTAAGACAGCCGTTCTCTGCCCGTACTTCATCAATGGTAATGCGGTTCGCTATCATATCATAAAGCAGGGTATATTCGATATAGCCGTCATGCAGGGTCTTGTCGGTCAGCTCACAATACAAGCCACTTTCCAATTTATCCTCTAACCGTAAAAGCTGGTCTTGATATTTCCCCAGCGTAATTTCACAGCGGATATGAAGCAGTCCCTTTTCCATTTGATAATAAATCTTTGGAAACCAGACTATTTTTTCCCTTGATCTGCTTTGCAGGTCAGTAAAAAAAATGCTGTCTTGTACGGTATCAGCTTCATACCACTTGTTTTCCAGTATCATTCGTGCCAGCTTTTGACGGTGCAGTAGCTTTTTGAAACTGTCGTAACAGAAGCGGTAATACAGAAAAGCGACCAATGCACAAACACCAGTCGCTATCAGTATGGTTATGAAGTTGTAAAGGGAAAGCGTAAAGCCATTGTCTAATAAGCTGAAATGTTCCCAGTCGGTACGCATGAGCTGTTTTGTATTTAATAGCAGGATAACCGCTACGAACACAAACAGGAGTGTCCCCATTGAAAAGCGATAGACAAGGTGCTTATCGCTGGCTCTGATACGGTGTCCTTTGTTTAAAATCATTCTCATAAATCAATCACTCCTTTCTGGGTATGAAAAAAGCAGTCAATCGTATAGACTAACTGCTTTGTGTGCATGGATATGAAGTTGTCAAACTGGAATTTAACGTTCACTCATATATTGTTTTATTTCATCAGAAGTCAATTTTCGTACTTCTGTATGTGAATATTCTTTATACTCTCCAACATTAAACACAGGTGTCATTTGTTTGCATTTCTTGTCTTTATTCTTTTTCAAGAATAGATGTAAATCCTCATTCCCGGCGAATATTTTATAAGATACTCTGCCTTTACTGTTCTCTATCTCATAAATACCACATGAACTTTTCGTTGTATAATCGGCTGTTCGTAAATAAAGTTTTGCAATTTCCAATGACTTAAAAGGAAAATTCCATCTTTGTAATCCTCTGTTTGGGTCATGTTCAATACAAATGCAACGTCCACAAGTTCCACAAATATATTGAGTGTGGTTTTCTAAGCAGTCCAAGGGATTTAGTAATGGTGTTATTCTATTTTCATCAGAGTAACATTCTTCACACATTTTTCTTTTCGCTCCTTATCAATTCTAATTTGTCGCTTTCTTCATACCCATATTATAACAGTTCCGTATATCCTCTACAACGAAAATCTATTCAGCAAGTCTATTTTTTCGGTTGTCCCTGCGGTGTATGGTTCTGTGAAGTGCCTGTGTTCTGATTGCCTTTATTCTTCAGTACAATATCTTCTGCCTTTACATACCAGTCCACATCTGCACCCGTATAGGTTTTTCGTGATACCGTATCGGCTACGGGATTGACAAGCTCCACGACTGCATTGTAAGGAAATTCCCTTAACGGTACTTCTGACGGTACGGACACGGGGATAATTCCACCATGCAGACTGCACTTCAAATCATAGATACGCTTTTTAAGCTGGGTACTCGGTGTCCCGTCCTCATTTTGCAAGAACACATCACGCACCGCTGTAAATTTTAATTCTCCAAATGTTTTCTCTTTGTCAATGACAAATCCATTTGATAATCTCATAAATTCTTCACTCCTTTACTTTTCTTCAACTGCTACAATATCATCAGCTACTAATACATAATCGGTATGTCCCACATCCCCGATTGCGTACCCTCTGCCGTATAACTTCGGATTGACAAGTTTTACTTTCTGTTCATACTTGAAATGCTTTTCGCCAGCCTGCACGGGAATTTCCACCACAACATTTTCGCCTTTCTGTACGTCAGAATAAAGGTTATAGCTTCGTCTGGCTATGACCCTGCGGTTGTTTTTATCCCTTTCAAAGATAGGCTCGCTTTCGCCTGCAAATTCAAGAGTTCCAAAAGACTGTGCCATATCTGGCACGACATATTTCATTTCCATATTGTTTTACCTCGTTTCTTTCTATTTTTGATAAGTTAATTGATTGTGATTTCTTATTCTGGCGGTTGGGGAAGTACCAGCAATCCCCCAGATAGTAAAGGGTAAAGTCAATGCTTACGCACCCTTGACTATCCGTGTTCTTGCAGGTTGTAGGCAGACAAGCCAGAATAAGCAGAAGTCTGCCGTTTGACAGCTTCGGCGGAGAGCGTGATTTTTCTTTCATCATACCGTTACCGCCTTATGATTTCTTCATTTTACGGCGTTTGTAAAGATATGTTCCAGCTAATCCACCAGCAGACACAAGCAACATCACGACAAATGCCATTACATTTGTACTGTCGCCCGTTTTGGGACTGTCGCTAGGTCTGTTAGGCTTTTCTGGTGTCGGTGGTGTTTCGGGTTTTTCTGGTTCTTCTGGCTTTTCCTTAAAGGTAATCGTCTGTCCCTTATCCTCAATATCCTTATGCTCGGTAACTTTCTTCGGTTCGTCTGGATTGCTAAAATCGTACAATTCTTCAAAAGTTACAAGCTGTTTGCCGTCAAGAGAAGTAGCGTCAAACGTAAAAGCAACTTCCACTTTCATAGTTTCGCTGTCAGCAGTAAAGGTGTAATCACTTTCCACACGCTTTCCATTGATAAGAAGTTCTGCATTTTCTTCTTTCAACATCTGCCAGCCCACAAGTTTGTACTGTGTACCGACTTCTAAGCTCTCTAAGGTTACGGTATCAATGATTGTTACCTTTTTTCCTGCTTCAAGCTCTTTGTTGCCGTCCTTATCGGTAGCGGTAGTATGTATCTTGATGATACGCTCTGTGATAAGTACCGTCTGCCAGTCGTCCTCAATGTCTTTGTGTTCTGCAACTTTTACGGGTTCGTCTGGATTGCTGAAATCATACAATTCTTCAAAGGTAACAAGGTTCTTGCCACCTAAAGCAGACGCATTTAATGTATAGGAAATTTCCACTTTCATTTCTTCATCATCAGCGACAAAGGTATAATCGTTTTCTACACGTTTCCCGTCAATGATAAGCTCGGCGTTTTCTTCCTTTAACATCTGCCAGCCTTTTAACTGATACTTTGTGCCTTTTGTAAGTCCGTCTAATTTGACAGTATCAACGATTGTTACCTCTTTTCCTGCAAGGATAGTCTTTTCGCCGTCCTTGCTGGTCGCTGTGGTATGGATAGAGATTTCTTTTTCGTATTCATCAGTCAGCGTTCCCAAATCAATCACAAGGTTATTTCTTGATACCACGATTTCAAAAGGTGGGATAAGTTCAAAGCCTTTGTTACTATCAGAGCGTAATTCTTCAATGATGTAGGTATCATAAGGTAATGCACCCTTGCTGTCGTCTGGTTCAGAAGTCCCAAACCACACACCGTCCTCACTGGTCTTGCCTGCGTTAGTATTATGCTTGTGAGAAGCCCATTCAGCAGAAGTGGAGAACTGCCCGTTATCATCAGTTACCACAACATGCTTTTCGCCCGTCGTCTTGCTTGTGATCCTAAAGGGAACATCAGCAAGACGTTTGTGTGTACCTGCACCGATTTTCACGCCCTCAATATCTCCACGCTTAATCTGATTATAGATAGAATGGGCTTTGTCGGTTAAGTCCACGATTTTTCCATTTTCTGTGATTGCAAAATCAATCGGCTTCGCACCGTCTGTTAAGTAACCGTCGGGAGCTTCACTCTCAACGATACGGAAATTTCCATAAGGTAAAAGGTCAGCAGAAGTAGAAGCGACACCCTCAATATCGGTACGGATTGTCTTTACCACTTCATTTTTCTTGTATCGCTTTCCCTCAACCAATACTGCATTATCATTTAAGGAAATGATGTCAAAGGCAGTATCTTTCAAAGTGGCACTTCCTTGTGGTTTGGTATCGCTCGTTTCTAAATCTCTTTTCTGAATTTTCACACCGCCACGGATAACCTTGTCTGATACGGAAAACTGGTTACTTCCCGTCAATACAGCAAGGTCGCCGTCCTCTGTAATTTGTGTAAGGTATAAGCCTTTTATCTGTTCGGACTTATCGCCAGCCTGCATATATGCACCGTCCAGCAAGTAGCCGTTTGGAGCTTTTGTTTCCTCAACAGATAGTGTTCCTAAAGGAAGAACCGCTTTGCCGTCCTGCATATAGAAGCTGTCGCCAGATACCTTGTAAGCGTCCGCTAATTTTGTGATGTAGTGAGTTGTCCCGTCGCTGTCTGTTTCAGCGATTGTCTTCGTAACCCATGTACGAGTAGCTTCGGCAGGGAGATTGTCTTTGTTATAGAAGCCAGCATAATACTTCCATGTAAATTCTGCACCTGCTAGAGAAGCGTTTCCCTGCGGATTGTCTTTCTGTGTTTCCATATCAATCTTGAAAAGCTTAATCAAAGTGTCTGTTACTTTCGGTGTATCTGATACTTTCAAGGTTGCTGTTTCGCCAGCTTTGATTGTCAATGGATAAACTGTTTTATCCACTTTATATCCTGCTGGTGCGGATAATTCCTTGATATAGACTGTGCCTGCTTTTACCTCTGCAACATCTGTATTTCCGTTTTCATCAGTCGTAAGGGTGGCAAGCTGTTTTGTGCAGTACTTATCAGCAAATACACCGTAAGTTGCACCAGCGATTGAGTAATTCCAGTTACCGTCTGTAATGCTGGCATTACTGGAAGTCTTTTGCAGTTTTGCATTTCCGACATTCAGCTTCTCCCAGAATTGTCCCAATTCCTGCCCCTCGCCAGAGTAGATATAACCGCCACATTCATAGCGTCCTTTATTTTCTTTGACAAAGGCTTTCGCACCAGAGAAAACTTCGTCCTGCGTAGCCTTTGGAATTTCATCATAAGAAGCTCGCACGTTATCACATTGCCAGCCAAGATGTACGCTCAATCTCTGCCAGACAACGCATTGTTCCAACAGATAAACTTGCTTGTAGTTCAGTTCCTTGTGAGCTTCGCCATACTGTTTGATATATTCTAAGGATAACGCCACATCTGAAATCTGGTCGGCACTCATGCGTGAGCTTGCGTCAGCTCTGGTCTTGTAACCATTCTTGAAATCTGTATTGATGTCAATACAATAGGCAGTTTCGCCCTCGACTTTCATCATGCCCTCATTGAATGTAGAACCGATAGAACCGTCATTCATCACTTTTTCAATGATACCGACACGCTCTGCACTTTCCGTCCAGTATTGCTTGCTTTCAGCATGAACGGTTGTAGTTGGTAAAGCAGTAACGACAGTTGCAAGAGCTAAGAAGCCCGTACACAATCGTTTTAACATCTTTTTCATAAATCTAATGCTCCTTTCATTTTGAGTAATAAAATAGCCGTCCAATAAGAACGGCTAGAAATAGAAAAGGAACGTCATGTTATGCGTTCCATAGTCTATGAAATATTCAATTTTTTGTTGTTTTAATACTGATGTGCTGTACTATATCTTTGCATATCTAGGAAAACTTGCGTATCAAGGCTCATTCAATGGTAGTAAATAAGTAGTAAATTGATGTATTTGTTTCCTTGAAAATGCTGATAGATACTGTGTTTTAGTGGATAATCAGATTTTTATTGTGTTTTTATATAAAAAAACCAAACATTTACAAAATATCTCAGACTTTTTGTGTTATAATGAGTCTATGTTTTTCTGAATAATTCAAACCTCCATATCGAATGCTATTTCATTGTTTGTGTCATATTGTTCAAGAAAAATATGTGTAGGAATGATATTATGATCTCATAGCAGCTGCGGGGGAAAATCCTAACCAAGAATGGAGAGGCTGGCTATAGGCGGGCACAAGAAAAAGGAGGACTTCCCTGCAGGAAAATTTTACCGACGGAGGTTGTGTATGGAAGTTAATTTAAAAAAATTAGAACGTGTTTTGAGTACAGCAGAAGTGATCTATCTATCAACAAGTAAAAATGACATAGTTTCATCAAGGCCGGTAAGCCCTTTAAATATAGGGCTTCGTTTATATGTGAGGACATCAGGAACCGCCAGAAAAGCGGAGGAAATGCTTCATAATCCCAATATTGCAGTCTGTGTGGGAAATTTTTATTTTACAGGGAAAGCGAGGTCCTTAGGCTCTGTATCCGATGAGCGGAATGCGGAGATCAAAGCCTCTTATATATTGCGCTATCCGGATTCCTTTGGCAGTGAGGATGAATTTATAAAAAGTGATGAGGTATTCTTTGAATTATCTATCGAGAATGTATCTGAATGGATCTACGAAGATAATAACCCCATTGGTCTGGCAGAGCAGAAGCTCTAAAGAAGGGGAGTAAATGAATGAAAGACTTTTTATTTGCAGCGCTGCCATTTCTGATCATTGGGGTATGCGTGGCTATCATCATGGTTCACTATAAGACAAAAGACAGCGAGAAAAAAGAAAACCATTTAGTTGAGGGCATGTGCATTGGCATGTGCCTGGGCGTTGCGGTTTCAACTGTGCTGCACATAAATATTGGTTTGGGGATCAGTTTGGGCATGCTGATAGGAAAGACGGTAGGTGTTTATGTCAAAAAAGAATAGGGTGTTATTGTGCTCATTAGACTGAATCCTCTGCTTAGAGTGATCGCTGATGCAGATGGATTCCTTAATGCTTTTATGGAATCGGGTTTACAGGTTTCCTGTAATACGTTAGAAGGTCAAATTTCAATATATTGGTACATCGGCACCGTTTTATCTTTTATGATTTATGGTGTCATTTTGGATTGTTTTAAATGGGGAATGAAATATTTGCGCAGCCACAGGAAATGATCATTAGCAAAATGGAAAGGGGAAATCATCAGAATGGATATTGAAAAAAGTATTCTGGCTGCAAAAAAAGGATTTGAGAATAGCTTTTCTTCCGGAGATTTTTATAATAAACAAACACAGGACGAACAACACCTGAATGCAATTCTTGAATTTTTACCTATCAAAACAGGAATGAAAATTTTGGATTTAGGTACCGGCAGTGGATACCTGTCGTTTTCTATTGCGAAAATACATCCTGAAAACATAGTGATTGGGCTGGATATTGTGGAAAGAGCATTAGAGGCAAACCGTATTAAGGCGGAGAAGGAGAGCATCAGAAATATCAGCTTTACCAATTATGACGGCATTTACTTTCCATTTGCCGTCAACGAATTTGACATGGTGGTTTCAAGATATGCGTTACATCATTTTCCGGACATCCAAAAAAGTATATCGGAAGTCAGCCGTGTCATAAAACAAGGTGGGTATTTGTTTCTGTCTGATCCCGCGCCAAATGCCAATGATACCGACAGGTTTGTGGACGAATATATGCAGTTGAAAAAAGATGGGCATATTAAATTTTACACAAAGGATGAGTGGAAGAAAATATGCGAAAAAGCAGGACTGAGATATGTAAAATCCTTTGACAGTTCTATTCGGTTTCCAAAGAAAAAAGATACTGCTTATGGATTTGAAGAAGTGCTGAAGAAATATCCTAAAAGCGTCATTGACAGCTATGATCTTGAAATCCTTGAAGATGAAATATATATAACAGAACAGGTCAATAATATATTGTTTATCAAACAATGATCAATTCCGGTGTATCTGACTGATGTAAAGTTCTGAAAATGGAGTATGGAAGGATATTTCTGTGGATTGTTGAAGATTCTTCCTTGGAAAATATGGCTGCATATGTTTTTGATTGGAATTGAAAGTGAGAAAAAAATATGGCGGAAAGACCTTCTTTAGATAAGCATTTAGACAGTAAAACATTTCGTGAATTCTATTATTTGAAAGAGGAGTTAGTTGATTTTTGCAGAAAATATGGTCTGCCTGTATCAGGCGGGAAAATTGAAATAACAGATAGAATTGCCTGGTTTCTTGATACCGGTGAGATACGAACAGCCTTACCGGTAAAGAAAAGAGTAACAGCAGTCTCTGTTATTACCGAAGATACAAGAATTGAAGGAGATTTTGTTTGTTCTGAAAAACACAGAGCGTTTTTTAAGGAGCATATTGGAAATAGTTTTTCTTTTTATGTTGCATTTCAAAAATGGTTAAAAGATAATACAGGAAAAACATATAGAGAAGCCATTGAAGCATACTATAAAATTCTTGAAGATAAGAAAAAAGGAAAAACAAAAATTGATAAGCAGTTTGAGTATAATACATATATTCGAGATTTCTTTGCTGACAATCAGGGAAAATCTTTAGAAGAAGCCATTAAGTGCTGGAAATACAAAAAACAGTTACCGGGGCATAATCGTTATGAAAAGTCAGACCTTATGGCATTAAAATAATATGTTACGAATATGCTTTGGATTGTAGAGCGCAGTTTGCATGAGTCGGGCTATAATTGTCTGCTTGGTATAAGGCAGTGTGAACGGGGGGATAGAGTTGAACTATTTTCAAAAAAATAAAGAAGCGTGGGAGGAAGCGTTTGAACATCGGCATCCCGGATGGGGAGAGACAAATCATGAGAGATTGATAAATGAGGAGCTTCCGTTTTTTTGTCCCGACGCTGCAAAGGAACTCAGGACCATTGATTTTTGTGGGAAAACCATAGCGCAGTTTTGCTGTAACAACGGACGTGAGCTGCTTTCCCTTATGGGGCTTGGTGCGAAGAAGGGAGTCGGTTTCGACATTGCGGAAAATATCATCAAACAGGCGGCTGAAACAGCGGAAAAAGCGGGGATTGATAACTGTGAATTTATCTCATGCAATATCCTGGATATTCCGAAGGAATACCACCATTCATTTGACTTTGTACTGTTTACTGTAGGAGCTGTTACATGGTTTGAAGATTTGAATAAACTCTTTCAAAAAGTTTCTGAATGCCTGAAGCCCGGTGGTGTTTTGTTCATACATGATTTTCATCCCATGATGAATATGCTGCCCATGCCCGGCGAACCTGAATTTGACGGGAATCACCTTGATCGGATCACGTACTCTTATTTTAGAAAAGAGCCGTGGATTGAGAACCAGGGTATGGAATATATGTCTGAACAATATGCTTCAAAAACGTTTACCAGTTTTTCGCATACAGTCTCTGCAATTATTAATGCTGTCTGTGACGCGCAGATGCGCATTGTAAGACTGAATGAGTATGATTACGATGTGGGGTTATCCGAGGTGTACGATAAAAGGGGATTTCCATTATCGTATCTTTTGATTGCGGTAAAATCAGCAGATTTAACGTTAGGGAATACCCAGTGATACGCCTTTTTGCTTTTATCCGGGTGTGGTGTTTCAAAACAACAATATTTCTTAAGGAGAGAAAGAAGGCGAGGGTTTCACAATGCAGGCTGTCTTTTCCAGGCCGCTTTCTTAAAAAGAAGAATTTGAAAAGTTTGTCAAGTGGTTCAGCGAGTATCGTGCATCCCTGAAATGCCAACTGTTTACAAGAGATTTTATGTGGTACAATGAAAAAGACTGGCTGAGCACGAGAGAAGAAATCATAAGCTGGGTCAATGCCAGTGATGAATTTGATCTATATGTTAATGGAGAAGGTAAGGATGAAAGATATCCTATGTTCCATATCGTATCTCCGGGGTGGATGATGTCGAAAGGAATTTCTATAGAAGACTTATATGTTCCGATCGTGGAGAGGATGATGCAGTGAAGGTACTTTTTAGGAGGAAATAGCTTTGATGATTGAAACGGACAGACTGTATCTGGTACCTTTAACAGCGCAGCAGCTAAGGTTATGGGTAGAAGATATTCCGGTTTTAGAAAAGGAACTGAATTGCCATTATTGTGCGGAGCCGATGGCAGATATATTTCTTGATATTGTAAAGGGGCAGCTTGATATAACAAAAAAGGATGCTGCCAATTATCTGTACCATACATTTTGGTTCCTGATTCGTAAAACAGATCGAGTGGTTGTAGGTTCCGCAGATTTTAAAGATATTCCGGATGAAAATAAAGAAGTTGAAATAGGGTACGGTTTAGGTAAAGAATTTGAACATAACGGATATATGACCGAAGCAGTAAAAGCTATGTGTGATTGGGCAATAACACAGGATAATATCTGTCATATTATTGCGGAAACTGATATTGACAGCCCACAATCGCAAAGTATTTTGAAACGCTGTGGATTTTCTAAATATAAGCAGGATGAAACGGTATGGTGGCGGTTATAAGCAATACCATGGCTAAAGAGAGAAAGCTGCTTATCCGATTTATCGGACTGAAAATCAGGAACTGCTGAGTTGAAGATCAGATGGAGGAGTGATGAGAATATGTCTAATTCGTATCAGGTGATTGACGAAAAAACATGGGAAAGAGCAATGCATTGTTTTATTTTCAGAGACAGTATTGAGCCGGCGTTTTGTGTGACTTTTGAAGCAAATATAACAAATTTTAAGAGAAAAATAAAAGAACAGGGACTCTCTTTTACTATGGCAATGGTCTATGCAGTCTGTAAATGTGCCAATGAAATCGAAGCGTTTCGTTATCGCTTTTTAGACGGACAGGTTGTGTTGTTTGATAAAATTGATACTGCATTTACATATCTAAACGATGAAACAAAACTCTTTAAGGTTGTCAATGTACCTTTTACAGAAGATTTGAAGGAATACTGCGAATCCGCATTAAAGACAGCGAGAGAGCAAAAAGAATACTTTACCGGGCCGCTTGGGAATGATGTGTTCCAATGCTCTCCTATGCCATGGGTCACATATACACATATTTCACATACCAATTCCGGAAAGAAAGAGAATGCAACTCCTCTTTTTGATTGGGGAAAGTATTATGAAAAAAATGGGGAAATGATACTTCCTGTTTCTGTTCAGGCGCATCACTCTTTTGTAGATGGCTTACACATAGGGCAGTTTGTGGATAAACTGCAGAAATTTTTTGATGAGTATTAAGTTTTAAAGTAACAGCTTTCGGTGGGCCAGTGATTCGAGGTTACCAGTGATTCGGAGGTTATGGAGAAGAGGATTATATGAAAAGATACATTGCATTATTGAGAGGGATAAATATAAGTGGAAAAAACAAGATTCCCATGGCTGAATTAAAAGCAGGTTTTACAGAACTTGGATTTGCAGAGGCTGCCACATATCTTAACAGTGGGAATGTGATTTTTTCAAGTGCCATTGATGATATTGATACCCTTTCAAATAAAATCAAGCTGTTGATAAAAGACAGATTTGGATTGGATATACCGGTTTTTGTTCTTTCACAGGAATTGCTTGAGGATATAGTAAATCATGCTCCCGATTGGTGGGGAGATGACAGTAAAGAAATATATGATAATCTTATATTTATCATGCCGCCTTTATCGTATGAGAAGTTTTACGAGGAAATCGGTAATCCGAATGAGGAGTATGAGAAATCCTATCACTACAAAAATGCTGTTTTCTGGTCTTTTTGTCGTAAGGATTATCGAAAGACAAATTGGTGGGCAAAGACTGCCAACTCAAATATAAGCGGCGATATTACAATACGGACAGCAAATACAGTAAGAAAAATAGTGGGTATGTAGGATGAGAGGGTATCCATTCCGGCACATAGAAAGCGATGTATCAACTGGAAGTGATGATCGTAAAATGCTGGATGAACCGGTAAATAGATAGATTAGATGTTGAAGGGATTAAAAAATAAAATGATGATACATGAAAGAAATGATAAAATATGGGAACATATGAAATCGGATTGTTCAAAATGTTCGGGATTGTGTTGTACGGCTCTGTTTTGTTCAAAAGCAGATGGCTTTCCAAAAGATAAAGTATCAGGGCAGCCATGCATTAATTTATTAAAAGATTACCGATGTAAAATACATTCGCAGCTTGAAAAGCAGAAAATGAAGGGCTGCATTGGTTATGACTGCTTTGGCGCCGGACAGCATGTGACACAAGTTATTTATGAAGGTCAGACTTGGAAGGACATACCAAACCGATCATCAGAAATTTTTGATGCTTTTATAATTGTGTTTAAGCTTTATCAGATCAGATATTATTTGATAGAAGCAACGTCGCTTATTTCAGCACAGCCATTAAAAAAATCCCTTCAGTGTTTGATTGAGGAAAATATTAAAATGTGCAATGACAGCCCTGCCGGTATCTTATCTTTAGATTTAGAGCAATACAGGCAGAGGGCGAATCATATTTTAAAGCAAGTGTGTAAGCTGCTTCAGCAAAGTATCCGTAATACAGGCAAAAAACTTCCAACAGATTTTCTTGGAGGCAATTTCAAGGGACAGGACATGAGTGGAGCAGACCTTAGCACTAAGCTTTTAATAGCCGCAAATTTTGAAAAGAGCCTTTTCAATGGAACGAATTTTTTAGGAGCTGACACGAGAGATACTAATTTTAAAAATGCGGATTTAAGTGAAGCTGTTTTTTTGACACAAGGACAAGTTAATTCCGCAAAAGGCAGTCGTAATACAAAATTGCCCTATCATTTGGATTATCCATCTACATGGAAGTAAAGAACAAATTACGGTCTGTCAAACTGAAAATCAGTGATTGGAAAGAAAAGGAGGAATCTTATGTCTTGGTATTTTATTGTAGATACTTATATTGATGAACAAAAGGGGCGTGGGGAATACGACGAGTATATTCATGCTGTAAAACCGATTGTCGAAAGCTATGGCGGGGAATATTTAGCAAGAACGGAGAATGTATGTAGTTTTTGTGGGGGAAGAACTCCCCAACGTGTCATTCTGATAAAATTTGACAGCAAAGAAAATCTGGATGCCTGTTTTTCTTCGCCCGAATATAAAGCTATCATGTCAAAACGTATTAATAGTGTTGACAGCAGAGCTGTTATTGTGGAGGGGATCAAATAGAAAAGTGAAATCAGCCGTAACCCTGTTTTTATGGCAAAAGGAGTATGTGATATGGATAAAACTAGAGGATGGGATTATATGTGTCTTGCATTGTATGCATTTGCGGGACTGGGAATAGAAGCGCTTCTTGCATTTCTTATAGAACCGTTTTTATATGGAGGCGCCTTGAGTGAGTGGTCAGTTTTACAAAATATTGCTCATTGGGTCATAACATGTATTCTTTGGGGAGTTGTTATTTTTCTGCTGATCAAAGAAGCAAAATGTAAATATGGTTTTGATCTGTTTCAGAAAACGGAGAGAATGAAACCGTTTCAGTGGATCGCTGTGGGCGCATGTCTGATATTTACATTGTCCGTGTCATATATTGACTGGGGTGGATTTAAGGTTGTAAAAGAGTTTTATTACAACGGAGTGCTGAAGTTTATATTTCAGTATATATATTATGTTTTTGAAACAGGGCTATTTACACTCATCATCGTTTTCGGACAAAAGGCATTTGAAAAATGGTTTGGGAATCAGAAATTTCCATATGGCGGAATCGTGGCTGCATTGACCTGGGGGGCGGGGCATATTTTGACAAAAGGGTCGCTCTTTGCGGGATTATTAGCTATCCTTAGCGGATTTATATATGGGGTTACCTATCTGTTGGTCAATAGAGATATTAAGAAAACATATCTTCTGTTATTTGTCATGTTTGTGTTTTAAGGAATACATGAATGAAAAGATTAAGAGGCCGATAAATACTATTTTACAGAATGAACAGTGAGGTATTTAATTCTGAAATGAAAGACTTCTTGTAAGACACTTGACAAGTAAGTTTTATTTCTTTTATAATCAAGTTATGAAAAAGAGGAAAAGGGGTGAACACAATGCTGTTGTTTGGGAAGTTCTGCATTGGATCCGGCTCTGCACAATCATATAAGACAGAACATTGTGTGGAGCCCAATCAGATAAACAGATTTATTTGAGAGGTAGGGCTGTATAGATCAGAGGATTCTGATTTAAGAGCCTTATTTGTGTTACCTTTTGAACAACTCAGATGATTGGATATTTGGCCGTGGACAATGTTTTGTCTGCGGCCTTTTGTTATCTAGTTCCGCTATGTCTTTATTGTAGCATGGAAAAAGCAGAGGGCCACGCCGTGGGGTATGGCTGCCTCTGCTTTTATTTTTTGAAAGGACTATTAAAATGGAAAATAAAGAACAAGATTTGACGGTGGGGAGTGTTCCCAAGAAACTGATACGATTTGCAGTACCTCTATTGGGCGCAAACATATTGCAGTCGCTTTATAGTATGGTGGATATGCTGGTAGTGGGGAGAGTTGTGGGAAAAACTGGTCTTGCCGCTGTCAGCAATGCCTCCATGATAAGTTTCATAATCAATTCCGTTTGCATTGGTGTCACAATGGGCGGGACTGTTTTGGCCGCTCAATACAAAGGGGCAAATGATGAGCAGGGACAAAAAGAGACCATTGGAACCTTATTCAGTCTGTCTTTTATTGCCTCCATCATTGTTACGATCGCAGGTTTACTGGCATATTCCCCTCTTTTTTCCATTCTCCAGGTGCCTGCGGAGGCGATGGAAGATGCCTGTGCTTATATGCAGGTTATCTGTGTGGGAACAGTATTTGTTTTTGGTTATAATGCGGTTTGTTCCCTCATGAAGGGTTTTGGAGATTCCAAAAGTCCGCTGTACTTTGTGACCATAGCTGCAGTGATAAATGTTTTTTTGGATTTTTTATTTGTTGGTCCTATGGGTATGGGGACAAAGGGCGCAGCTTACGCAACTGTTTTTTCACAGGGTATATCCTTAGTTGTCTCTGTAATACATTTGAAACGAAAAAAATTTATATTTGATTTTAAACTGAGAAGTTTTGCGGTTCAAAAAGAGAAGCTGACCATCATTTTGAAGGTGGGTTTACCGACAGCTCTTCAAATGGTTATCGTCAATATCTCATATCTGCTGATCACGGGAATGCTGAATACCTTTGGTGTTTCGGTGGCGGCAGCTTCCGGTATTGGACTAAAGGTAAATACCTTTGCAGGTATGCCGTGCTGGGCCATCGGGCAGGCGGTAACTGCTATGGCGGGACAAAATATGGGGGCACAAGATACGGAAAGAGTAAAGAAAACCACGCGGTACGGATTATTGATAAATACTTTTGTAACGTTTCTTACAGTTGTATTGGTCCAAATTTTTGCAGAAGCCGTTATTATGCTTTTTAACCCTGCCGGTACAGAGGTGATCACAGAAGGAGTCATGTATCTTCGTATCTGCTGTAGTATCAACAGCCTGGTTTATGCAGTATTGTACACGCTGGATTCTTTTGCTATCGGCGCAGGCTCTGCGAATATTGCCATGTGTAATGCTTTCTTGGATGCCGTTATCGTGAGACTGCCGGTCTGTTGGTTACTGGCGTTTCCCATGCAGATGGGAGCAATAGGTGTATATATTGGTCAGGCTTTGTCTCCCATATTGCCTGCTCTGGCAGGTATTGTCTACTTTAAGAGTAAATCCTGGGAGACAAAAAAATTGATCGGCAATACAGAATACTATGAAAAATAATAAAAAATATAATAAAAAGTAAAATGGAAAGGTTTGGTTATGACTATGAAAGGCAGTAATATGAATCTCGCCTTTGGTTTGGAAGTAATCTATGAGGACGCAGAATTTCAAGTGAATGATCATGATAAAGTAGGTATTGTTGGTGTCAATGGTTCCGGGAAAACCACATTGTTCCGTGTTCTGCTGCGGGAGCAGGAATTAGACAGCGGAAGTATTAACACGCATAATGCACGCATTGGTTATCTGCCCCAGGAAATTGCGGTGGAGAATGAGTCCTGTACGGTACTTGAATACCTACAGGGGGGACGTCCCATTGGCAGGCTGGAGACAGAGCTGGACCGGATTTATCAGAAGTTGGAACAGGCAGATGTTTCGGAGCAGGGGCCGTTGCTTACACAAATGGAGAAGATCCAGACCCGTTTAGAGTTTTTTGACTATTATAATGCGGAAAGTATTCTGCTTGATATGATAGACCGTATGCAGATTGACATTGATCTGTTGGAAACGCCCCTTAGCCGTCTGTCCGGCGGGCAGAAATCAAAGATAGCTTTCGCGCGTGTTCTGTACTCAAAATCTGAAATCCTGCTTTTAGATGAACCCACAAATCATTTAGATGCAGCTTCAAAAGAGTTTGTGACGGATTTTCTCAAAAATTATAAAGGGCTGGTATTGATCATCAGCCATGATGTGACCTTTCTCGATCAGATCATAAATAAAATACTGTTCATCAATAAAGTGACGCATAAAATATCCATCTATGACGGCGATTATAAAACTTACAAAAAGAAATATGCGGAGGAACGGCGTTTGCGTGAACGAATCATTGCTCAGGAGGAAAAAGAAATCAGGGAACTGGAAGATTTTGTACGGCGGGCAAACCAGGCAAGCCGTACCAATCATGCGATCAAACGCATGGGACAGGAACGGGCGCTGCGTCTGGAGAAAAAACGGAGCAGGCAGCACAGCCGTGAACGGGTTTATAAGCGTGTTAAAATGGATATCCATCCTGTGCGGGAAAGCGGGGATATCCCATTACAGGTAAAAAACCTGTCATTTTGTTATCCGGATCAGCCGTATCTCTACAACGATTTGTCGTTTCAAATAAAAAGAAAAGAGCGTTTTTTGGTGGTTGGCAAAAACGGTGTGGGAAAATCTACACTGCTCAAGCTGCTCATGGGTATTCTTACCCCTGATGCAGGGGAAGTTCGGTTTCATCCGAAAACGGATGTGGCTTATTATGCCCAGGAACTGGAACAACTTGATCTGCAAAAAACTGTTTTTGAGAATGTACAGACAGAGGGATATGCCGTTAAGGAGCTGCGGTCTGTTTTAAGCAATTTTCTTTTTTATGAAGATGATATCAATAAAAAAGCAGAGGTTCTGTCTCCCGGTGAAAAAGCCCGCATTGCACTATGCAGGATTTTGCTGCAAAAGGCAAACTTTCTGCTTCTTGACGAGCCCACGAATCACTTGGACCCTGAAACACAGAGTATCATTGGCAAAAACTTTGATCTTTTTGAAGGTACCATTATGGTTGTCAGTCATAACCCGTGGTTCGTTGAGCAGATTGGCATCAACCGGGTGCTGATCTTACCTGCCGGCAAAGTCGTGGATTATTCCCGTGAAATGCTGGAATACTATTATGGCTTTAATAATATAGAGGAGGATTATTAAAATGGCGGATTCAAAGAAATTATATCCCAGAACAGGGGATAAACAGACGATTTACTTAAAAAATGCAATTACTGACCCGAGTATTCAGGTAGGCGATTATACAATGTACAATGATTTTGTCAATGACCCAACAGGTTTTGAGAAAAATAATGTTCTGTATCATTATCCCATAAACCATGACCGTTTGATCATTGGCAGATTCTGCTCCATCGGATGCGGGGCAAAATTTCTCTTTAACAGTGCCAATCATACCGTATCATCCCTGTCAACCTATCCCTTTCCCCTTTTCTTTGAAGAGTGGGAACTTGAAAAAAAGAATGTGACAGATTCTTGGGATAATAAGGGAGATATCATCATCGGCAATGATGTCTGGATTGGCTATGAGGCTGTCATTATGGCAGGGGTAACCATTGGTGACGGGGCAATTATCGGTGCCTGCGCTGTAGTGACAAAGGACGTATCACCATATACCATTGTAGGCGGTATTCCCGCAAAATCCATCAGAAAGCGTTATTCGGAGGAAACCATTGACCTGCTGACAGAATTAAAGTGGTGGGACTGGCCGGAGGAAAGAATTGCAAAGAACATAAAAGCGATTCAAAATGGCCGTTTGGATCAATTGAAATAAAGTTTTGCGGGAGTGCCGGGGCTGATCTTGAGTTGTTCTGTCAATTTTTGTGATAGGGCAGTTCAAGATGAAAAAATAAATAAATCAATAAGGTTAGTTCGGATATTCTGTAGACATGCGTGCCATTTTACATTTTAAAGTATCGCGGACAAAAGCAGAGCTGCCGGTGCGCAGGTATTTTCTCCCCTGCTTAAGCAAAGAGCAGCGACAGCTCTGTTGGTATACTTTTTTCTTACCAACAGGATAGCAAAAACCGGAAATGGTGTAGCCATTACGGGTTTTGCTATCCTATAAATAGATATTCCTCATCACCAATATAGACCCTTAATGGAGCGGGGGCAATACAATGGCATCGGCCTCCTGAATTCCACCGGCAATGAGCTTTTCTTTTCCGGCTTTAAAGATATCAAGTGCCAAACGCTGCAGTTCTGCCGCAAACAGCTCTCCGTCTTTTTCTTCCAGACTTTTCAACAGGACAGTGGTTGAGCGGGAATCAAACCTGAAAGCATAAGGCTTTACGTCATTGAGTGGATACCCCAGATACTGAAAGTACATCAGGCCGTCCAAGATCTGCCTCAATGCGGGTGACTGCGCGTTCTCTTTTAAAAGGTTGAAGCAGATACTGAAAGTCATGTAGTAATCCTTGGAAATCTGAATATTTTGCAGCCAGGATATGGTTCCCTGAATGGAACGCTCCAAAAGTGTAGGAAAAACAGCCCGGGCTATATCTTTGCAGATGATCAGAATGATCTGTGTGCTCTGCAGATACTGCAGCAAAGCTTTTTTTAAATTCGGAGTGGAGAATTTTGAAATGGGCGCAGGGTTATCCAAACCCACCAGCACACGTGTCCCTTTTCCGGGGATGGTTTCTACAACTCCAATGTCACTGAGTATTTTCACCGCTCGGCGGACGGTTATCAAGGGCATTGAATACTCCTTTGCCAGAGAAGTAAAGGAGGGAAGGAATTCCTGGTTCCCAAAAGAGGAATAAATTTTCCGGAGAAGTTTCATAGCCAGATTAAAACTGATCAGCGGGCGTTCCGAAAAATAGTTCCATTCGTATGGGATCGGTTCAACCGGATCCTCTGGCAGGGGCAGGGATTCGTGATACAGGCGCATGGCCTCAATCTGTTTCTGGTAAAGGCGGACAAGTAAATCTTTTAGCTGTCCGTAGTCAGATGCCTTACATAGAGAAAGTATCTGTTCGGTTTCTCTTTTTAGATAGGTCATATAACCATAGATATATGCCTTATCCCCCAGATGCATGATCGAGGAGTGCCCAAATAAGCTTGTGCTCAGATATAAGTTGAGAAACAAAGGATTTCCCAGGACCTTCAGGATTTGAAAGAAAAATTCAAAGAATGGATATTCACTGTAGGGTGACATCCTCTTAAAAATAGCAGTGAGTTTTTTGAAATCATCCTCACCACACAATTTCAGACCCTGGAGCATGACCTCCGGCCAAATCAGCAGCATGGTATTACACAGATCCAAGAGTGCATCTTTTGCAGCATAGCTGTAAGCCATATATTCTGTCCGGCATTCCTCTTCTTTGATATCATAAGTAACAATTGCGCTTCGTCCCTGGCTCAGAGAAACATAATTGTCTTCCTGCAGAAGCCTTAGGGCATTGTGTATGGTGGTGCTTGAAACATTAAAGGTTTGGCACAGTTCAGGCACGGTAGGAAGACTCGAACCGGTGGGATACAAGCCGAAATGAATACAGTTAAACAGGTGTTTGTAAGCTATATTGTATAATTTTAATTCATCCAAGGTTTTTTCATCCTCCCAAAGATATCAATTTCTTATTTAATAAATTTAATAAACCCTTACCGGTCTCCTAATAATTTAAATATACCACATATTCTCCTAAACGGAAAGAAACGTAATTGCTCAGTGCTACAGACCAAAATTGTCTGTTTATAATACGTTCAAGAGTTCATCATACGGAATCATTCCAAGTGTAAACTTTTCTAAAGCAATGTATTTTTCCTCAGATTCGGAGTTGCTCCTTTTTAATAATTTTTCTGCTAAATCTGTTTCATTTGCAAGCGGCACGTAAACATGACTTTTATTGTTAAACGATTCAAAGTATCTTAAGCCAAATCGTCTCTGTGATTCCGCATTAATGTGGATCCCATCAGGATTAGAAAATAAAGAATTGCCAGTAACAAAATAGCAGTTTTCGTGATTTTCTGCATATTTCTGAAGCTCTTTGTTGATCTCTTTATATTCTATACATCCTGCACCAAACGCAGATTTCCCCAAATAGTCACCCAATCCCCCTATGATAAAAGGCACATTCTCAATTCCTAATTCTGTTCTAAAACCATTTACGATCCGGTCAAGCTTTCCATAATATTCTTTGTATTTTTCACCATAGCTGTCACTTTCACCTTGATGCCATAATATCGCAATAAGCTCACTGTTCTCTAGTGCAAATCTTGTTTCGCTTACCGCATGTCGAAATAGGGTTCCGCTCACCTGCCACTCATCAATAGAACTTCCTCCTTCTGCACAAGGTATTAAACCGATTGTTTTATCCCTGTTCGCATTACACCAGGCCTCTGCAAAAGAAGATGCCGGTCCGATACCTGCCACGGTTCTGTCAAAATGGATTGGTTCCGCCATCATTTGCCATCGCCCATTTCTTAACATAAAAATCCTCTCATTGTAAATTGGTGTGGTTTCATGCAAAAAACCACGTCCAGCCATATTAGACTGTCCTATTAATAACACCGATTTCATTATATCATCCTTTCATAAATCTAAATGTATGAAATTAAACCCACAATTACAGCAAATAGATATTTTCACGATTTTTTAACTTACATGGAAGCCATGTCTGCAAAGACATTTATATTTTATCATTTTCACACCATTAAGGATACTATTTTATTGAATTATGTATGAACATAGCTTATAATAAAAAATATTAAATGAGCACAATAAGTATGAAATAGAACAGTTTGGAAGATTGGATCTATGTCAGGGCACAACAGAAATCTGTCAGTGGTTTGACGTTCCGGCAGAACTGGCGGAGATTGAACTGGCGGGCTGATGACACCCTCTATCAGGCCAAGCGAAACAGCCGTAACAGAAATGTTCTGATATGAGTAAATTTAAGATTTGGTTATTAAAATAAGGATGCGATGGAGGAGAGCCAGGTGGAGATCAATTTAAGCTATGAGCAGCTCAATAACGAATACAGTATGTTGATGGGCGTTTTAGGCGCCAGTGTCAGTAAACACCTTTTAGATGAGCATCTCACATGTATTTGGGCTAATGACTATTATTATGAGCTGATCGGTTATACTAAGGCAGAGTACGAAGCGCGTTTTCAAAATCAATGCGACCGGTATTTTGACAATAATCCGGAAGGATGGAAAATACTCACAGATAAAATAGAAGTGAGTTTGGCGGGTGGTGAAAAAGGGTATTCAGTTTATCTGCCAATGGTCTATCCTAATGGCGCCCTTTTTTGGATCAGACTGCAGGCTGTCTTTACCGATGAATATATGGATGGGCATCAAGTTGCCTACACCACGATGGTGGATGTGACGGAAATGATGCAGGTGCAGAAAGAGCAGATGCGGGCACAGAAAAACTATGAGACGATGACGCGTGAGCAGGAAATGCTCATGAGTGCGCTCAATGTCAGTGTCAGCTCACACCTGGTGGACGAGCACTTTACCTGTATCTGGGCCAATGAATTTTATTATAAACTGATCGGTTATCCAAAGCCAAAATATGAGGCCTTGTTTCACAACCATGCGGATGAGTATTATAGTAATAATCCTGAGGGCTGGGAAGCACTCACGAAAAAAGTGGCATCCGTCCTGGAGAAGGGGGAGGACAAATATGAAATGATTGTCCCTATGAAATATGAGGACGGTACAAGCTATTGGGTAAAACTGGTCAGCTTTTTTACAGATCAATATGTGAACGGCTACCGAACTTCCTATACCGTTATGACAGATGTGACAGAGCTTGTACAGACGAAGAATGAACTGGAAATGATGATGCAGGCAATGAAGGTCAGCGTCAGTAAGCACAAGGTGGATGAACATTTCTCTCTGGTCTGGGCCAATGAATTTTATTATCAGCTCATCGGGTATACAAAATCCGAATATGAGGCCAGATTTCATGATCGCTGTGACGAGTATTTCATGGATAATCTGGAGACCTGGGATATTCTCTGTAACAAAATTGACAGCATGTCCACAGCAGGAGAGGACAGTTTTGAGGCATATCTTCCTTTAAAGCTGCCGGGAGGTTCTTCAAGATGGGTAAAGCTGGTGGATTTCTTTACAAATGAATATCAGGATGGGAAACAGTTGGCTTATACGACCATGATTGATGTCACGGAACTGCTCCAGGCACAGCGGGATAAGAGTGTTGCTTATGAACATGTACCCGGGTTCATTGTAAAATACCGGATTTTACCGGACCGGATCGTGATGATCGATGCAAGCAGCCGGATAAAGGACTTTTTTGATGTGGACCTGGACAATCTGTCAGATGTTGATTTCATGGGAGTTTTGCATCCGGACAGCCGTCGGGCTGTTGAGAACCTTCTTCCGGAACTGCGTAACAGAGAAGCATTGGAGTTGGACGAATCTATCCGTGTTAAAGATAAATATGGCAGGGACTGCTGGCTTCAGCTCCACGGCACCTGTATTGATCCTATCGCTGACGCCCCGGTTTATCTGGTGGTGTATATTGACATTACGGATATCACCGAGCTTAGAAAGCTGCAGCATCAGTTGGAGGAACGCACGGAAATGCTCAATACAGCACTGGAGACCGCGAAACTGGCGAATGCGGCTAAGTCCGATTTCCTCTCCCGAATGAGTCATGATATCCGTACACCTATGAATGCCATAGCCGGAATGACAGAGATAGCGGATGCCCATCTTCAGGAACCGGAACGTGTTAGGGACTGTCTGCATAAGATCCGGCTTTCCAGCCACCATCTTCTGGATCTCATCAATGATGTGCTGGATATGTCACAGATTGAAAGTGGAAAAGTCTCCATTCATGCGGCTTCCTTTTCACTGCCTGAACTGATCAGAGAGATCATCATGATCACACTGCCGAATGTTCGTACAAAGCATCAGATTTTTAAGGTACATCTGCGGAATATCCGGCAGGAACATTTCTATAGTGATGAGCTGCGTCTGCGCCAGATTTTGCTGAATCTCTTGTCTAACGCCTCAAAATTCACACCTGAATATGGGCAGATCGTATTTGAGGTGGAGCATATGCCGGAGGATTCCGCGCTCTTCTTTACGATTGCGGATACCGGTCCCGGCATAAATGAAGCGTTTCAAAAACGTATTTTTGAGACGTTTGCCCGGGAACGTGACAGTCGTACAGACCGGATCGAGGGCAGCGGCCTTGGGCTTGCTATTGTGAAGCGTCTCACTGAGCTGCTGGGCGGTGATATTAAGCTGGAGAGCCAGCCGGGACAGGGTACCGCTTTTTATGTGACACTGCCTATACAGCCCATCGAGCATCCGCCTATTGAGTACACCGGTGAAAAGGGGATGATCCTGCTTGTGGATGCAGACCCGATTGTTCTTATAGAAGCACAGCAGGCTCTGAGCGGCCTCGGCGTTCGGGCAGATTGTGCAGAAAGCGTTAGTGAGGCATTGTCCTATATCCGTGACCGGCATCAGGCCGGCGAAAGATATGAGATGATCATTGTGGATTGGGAAATACTTGGACTGGATGGAGCAGATGTGACAGAACAGATCAGAAGGGAATCCGTGGGTGAGCTGCCGCTACTGATCGTATCCGCCTATGATTGGAGTGAGATTAAAAATGAGATGAGCGCCGGTATTGACGGATATATTGAAAAGCCCTTTTTTCAATCTACATTCAGGAATTGTATGCTGAAGTACCTGAGAGGTGAAGAAATATCAAGCCATGAAACAACAGAATATGATTTCAGGGATAAAACATTTCTGCTTGTAGAAGACAATGAGCTGAACCGGGAAATTGCTTTGGAACTGCTGGGAAGCTTTGGCGCACGGCTGGAGGCTGCAGCAAACGGAGAGGAAGCCGTCAGGCTTTTTCGGGCCAGCACTCCCGGTTACTATTCACTGATATTGATGGATATTCAGATGCCGGTGATGAACGGTTATGAAGCCGCCCGAGCGATCCGGGCACTTAGCCGTCCGGATGCAGGAACGGTACCGATCATTGCAATGACAGCGGATGCTTTTGTTGAGGACATCCGAAACGCAGAGGCTGCGGGAATGAATGGTCATATGGCAAAGCCATTGAGTTTTGATACCCTGGCCATGGAAATTGAAAAGTATTTTACTGATCGATTACATAACAAAGAAGGCGGAGAGTGATCGTAGGTCTGATCTTTGTGGAGGTATACTGTGAGAGAATCTTTTTTTGAAAAATCTATTATCAATCAGCAAAATCTGGTGGCGTATGCAACGGATACCGCTACCAATGAAATATTATATATGACTCAAGCAGCAGCAACCCTATATGGATTCAAGGATGTGCAGGAGACCTACGGGAAAAAATGCTACCAGTTGATCCAGGGCCTGGACACAGTCTGTCCATTCTGTACAAACAGTAAATTAAAACCGGGTCAGCCATATCATTGGGAACATTATAACGAAAAGCTTCAGATGTGGTTTGATATTACAGATATTTTGGTCATGTATGAAGGCAAAAACTGCCGGCTGGAAATCGCACGTGATATCACGGATCAGAAAGAGAAGTTCGACCGTGTTTCAAACCGCCTTACAGTGGAAGAAACTTTGGTGGAATGCATTCAAACGCTTTCCAGCGAACCCGATGTGAGTACGGCGGTGGACCACTTTTTGGAGATCATCGGTCATTTTTACGCGGCAGACCGGGCATATATCTTTGAATACGAAAAGGATCATATCAAAAATACATTTGAGTGGTGCGCGCCGGATATTCTCTATCAAATGGAGGTTCTGCAGGAAATTCCCATTGAATATGTCAGTGAGTGGAACTATAAATTTGAGCTTGACGGAGAGTTTTTTATTACGTCACTGGACAAGGATCTGGCAGTGGATTCACCTGAGTACCATATCTTAAAAGATCAGGGGATTGAAAGCCTTGCCGTCGCGCCGCTTAGAAAAAATGGTCAGATCATCGGCTTTCTTGGTGTCGACAATCCTACGGAAAGCACAGATGATTTAACTCTGCTCCGCAGCGTATGCAGCTTTGTGTTGGAGGAAATGGAGCGGCGAAGGCTGATCCGGGATTTGGAGCGGTCCAGTTATACAGATTTACTCACCGGCCTGCAAAACCGGAACAGCTACATAAAAATGCTGGACAGGCTTTCTGAACAAACCCTGCGGTCATTAGGTGTTATCTATATCGACATCAATGGAATGAAGAAAATAAATGACAATAACGGTCATGAGTACGGGGACAGAGTGATCAAAAAGGTGGCAGATACCCTGAAGTCTCACGTAGGATGTGAGGCATACAGGGTAGGCGGAGATGAGTTTACGGTGCTCTGTGTGGATATAGATGAGAAAGATTTTAATATGCTCACAGAGAGGCTGATACGGGATTTTGACAGGAATAAAAAATATGACGTTTCCATTGGTCATACCTGGAGAGAAGGGAATGTATCTCCCAATGAAGAAATCCTGAAGGCGGATGACTTAATGTATGCAGAAAAGCAGCGGTATTATCACGCTATTTTACAAGGTGACAGAATTGTACGTGCCGGCATCGCCACAGAACTTTTAAGAGATATTTCGGACCACCGCTTTGAGGTTTATTACCAGCCGCAGATCTGTCTGAAAGACGGACGTATCATTGGCGCGGAGGCTCTGGTACGGAAAAGGGATAAGCAGGGAAAGCTGATCCTGCCGGATCAATTCATTCCTAACTATGAGCGGGAACGTGTCATCCGCCATTTGGATCTGTTTGTATTCCAGATGGTTTGTGCCGACCTGCAGAGATGGAAAAGCCAGGGGATTGAAACGCATATCTCCTCAAACTTTTCACGTGTTACGCTGATGGCCTCCGATATTGTGACACAGATCAAGCAGATCTGCTGGGAATATGGAGTCCCTGCGCAGAATATCACCATAGAGGTGACAGAAAATATCAGTAAGCTGGAGCCGCAGCAATTACTCAAGCTGATGGACCAGATCGTAGCGGAGGGATTTTCTGTATCTCTGGATGATTTTGGGTCTAAATACTCCAATCTCTCTATCCTGACCACACTTGAATTCAGCGAGATCAAATTCGATAAATCCCTGGTGGATAGATTGAGCAGCGACGTCAAAAGCCGTATTATTATGAAAAACACGATGCAGATTTGTCAAGAGCTTCCCATGACGCGTTCTTTGGCAGAAGGAATTGAGACGGTAGAGCAGTTGGATCTGCTGCATCAGTATCATTGCGACTATGGACAGGGGTATTATTTTGCCAAACCTATGAGCTCGGATGCGTTTTTTGAACTGGTAAAGCTGGAACAAATGCTGGGAACTTCTGTTTTAATACAGCCCAATCCATGTGATAAATAAAAAATATAATAGGAAAATCAGGCCCTTATCAGTTGAAATACGATAGGGGCCTGTTGGGATGATGATATGCATGGAATACTAGGAATCCCGCTCTCATAACTTCTTACTCTTTAAGAGTGTTTTATTCTTTCAAAAAAAGGGATTTTGTTGTAAAATAATAACAGTATAGAAAATGTTTATAGATATAATGAAAAAGTGAACCAAGACAATGCTGCGTGAGCGGATCTGTTTTCCGTAAAGCTTGCCGGAATGATAAGATCATACCATGTAATTCCAAATATGCTTTGTGATCGATGTATTTTATAAAAGCATTTGAGATGAGATCCATTATGCATAAATAAGGGGTTAAAGCTGCTGATCACAGATGGCGGAGACAAATGAAGGAGATTATTATGAATGATTATGATGCGATTTTATCGGATAGAAATATGGAGCAGCTAAAAGATATAGTGGAATCATTCCCCCTGGCCTGTTATTTTTTAAAAAGGGATAAGGAGCTTACAATCTTATACGGAAATGCCGCTTTTTATTCGATGCTGCAGCAGAGCAGGGATGATGTCAGATATAAATATAAAAACTGTCTTTCATCCTTACTCTCTACAGAAAAGTTTTTCGAGGGATACCAGGAGGATATTCAGAGCAGAGAATTCCTTCATGATGCGGAAGTACATAATAGAAAGCACCGTTTTTATACCCGGATGAAGCTGATCGAAGCGGATGGAATCTATTACTGCATGTCATTGGATGTAAGTGATTTTATACTTGGTAAAACAAAAAACGAGGATATGCTTCAGCTTCTGCACATTTTATTTACACAGATCCGGCAGGAAGCTTTTGTCGTAGACGTTAAAGACCAGATCGTCTATATGGTCAACCAGAAAAAAATCCTTTCAGGCCTTCCTAAAGTGTTTACTTTTTCTGCGTACTTTTCTGAGTATGCGGAAAAAGTCCTGCCATTGAGCAAGACGGATGATGACAAACTGCAGCATGCATTTCACAAAACGCTGAAGCAGCATGTCCGTACCATAAACGAAGTGAGGCTGACCAGTGGGGAATGGGTCCGTTTCCAGTTTAGCTCCTATGAAAAAATAGAGGACAAGGGGCCTGTTATCCTGGGGTTTATTGAAGATATATCCAAGGAAAAGCAGGAGTATTTAACATATCTGAAGGAAACGCAGTTTTATCATATGCTGCTGTCAGAGAAGAAAGCATACGGACATTTTAATATAACACAGGACCAGTTTTATGGAATGGGCGGCATCTGGAATCTTTATAATGAACTGATAGAGGAGATGACCTAGACACAGCTATATACACGTTTCATTTATAAGGTTGTACATCCGGATGACCGCAGAGGTTATATGGAGCTGATGGATTGTGATAACCTTAAGCAGTCTTATCAAAACGGCCTTACCAGATTAAAATATGAATTCCGCAGGATCATAGAACAGAATAAGATGATGTGGATGGAGATAGAAATCCTGCTGTTTAAGGAGCCGCTGCAGAATGAACTGATGGCGCTGATGTATCTGACAGATATTGATGAACGGAAGAAAAGCAGCTTTCAGCTGCGCTATGAGTCAGAATTCGATCAGCTGACGGATGTGTATAATAAAAAGAGTACAGAAACAAAAATTATTCAATGTCTCCGTGAGCCGGCAGAACTGCGGGCCTTTCTGATCCTGGATCTTGATGATTTTAAAGAGATCAATGACAGCTATGGACATAAAGCCGGTGATGATACGCTGATACTGTTTGCGAAACATCTGAAGGCAGTCTTTCACGAGCACTGTGTTGTAGGTCGTTTTGGTGGTGATGAATTCATTGTCCTTATGGAACAAATCTCTTCCGATAAAGAGGTTGATAAGGCATTGACGAATCTGTATCAGAAGATGCAGGAGGATAAGAGGTATGATATTAAATTCAGTGCCGGCATTACCCTGATAAAAGGCAGCAGTGATTATGAAACTGTGTTTGAACAGGCTGATAAGACGCTGTATCAGGTGAAAAATTCACAGAAAGGTTTATATCAGTATTATAACAGGGAAGTAAAACCAAAGCTGGACATAAAAGAAACGCAGTCCTTGAAGACCGCGGAATGTGCAGAGGCAGGTTATGAAAATCTGGAACTTTTGGAAAAAAAGGATTTTGACACTTTTCTTGGAGAGGTTGGTGATATTGCCTATCTTGTTGATCCGGACAGCTATACTCTGCTTTTGGGAAACCAGGCATTTTATGACCGTGTCGGGTTTACAAAAAGCCAGTGCCGCGATAAAAAGTGCTATGAGATCATGCATAGGAGGAAGACACCTTGTCCGTTTTGTGCAAAGGCAAATTGGTCAAAAGATAAATTCTATTTATGGAAGGATATGAATACCGCACTGGAACAGGAATTTCTTATCAAAAATAAACTGATCACATGGAAGCAGCAGGTTGTGTTGCTGGCCATTGCTGTTGATATTTCTAATGATAAGAGTATTGTGGATTCCATGGAAAGTAATGCAACAGAAAGCCATTTTCTGCTCAGTGGTATCCAGCATATGCAGGAAAGAGTGAGTTTTGATGAGGCGATGCAGAGTATTCTGGAAACGATCTGTCATTTTTTCAAAGCGTATCATGCGGGGATCTGGATGATAGATGAACAGAGCGGCCTTTATGCACTGAACAGCGAATGGTTTGTCGGGGACTCAAAAGACATATGGACATTGAGCGAAGAGGAGGTGGCGGTGCTCAGCGCATGGCTGAGTGCACAGAAGTGGAATAGGCCGGTGAAGCTGGAGAATCCGCAGGCAATGATCGGAGAGTCTTTCGACATGTACCAGCTGATGCAGAGCCATCATGTGGAAAATCAGCACTGGATCCATCTGGAAGAGCATGGGGAGGAGTACGGCTGTCTAGTCATAGATAATACCAATGCCAACTTTCAGAATGTTTCATTTCTGGAATCCCTGTCCGGTTTTATCGTCAATGAGATCAAACGCCACCGTCTGTTCCAGGCGACGCTTCACGCCAATCACTATGACCTTCTGACAGATGTACTGAACAGAAACAGTTATGAAAATAATCTGCCGCGTTATCAGTCAGAAGCGGTACACTCACTTGGTGTGATCGTCGCCAATATAGATAATCTGAAAAAGATCAATGAGGATTATGGTATTGTTACGGGAGATCAATATATCCGCCATCTGGCAAATCTGTTGAAAATGATCTTTGCTCAGACGGATATTTACCGTTTCAATGGTGATGAATTCCTGATCATTGCTGTGAATAGTGAAAAAGCCGCGTTGGAGGACCAGGTTCAAAAGCTGCGGGAGAAAATCGAGAAAAATGAAAATTTCAGTGTATCTCTGGGATTTTCATGGGATAGTGTGGAGCGTGATCTGGCGGCATTGATCCATACCGCAGATGATGTGATGAAGCTGAATAAAAAACGTCATTATGATGAAATACATGGGAGTGAGGATGCACAACATCGCCAACTGCTTAGAAATCTGGTCAGGCAGATCCGAAGAGGTGAGTATGTCATTTATCTGCAGCCCAAATATCATCTGGAAAACCACAAGGGGATCGGTGCGGAAGCTCTGATCCGTCAGCAGCACCCGGAATTCGGCATCCTGCCTCCATCTGAGTTTATACCAGTTTTGGAATCAAACGGGATCATCCGCTATATTGACCTTTTTGTCTTGGAAGAGGTATGTAAACTGCTGCAGAAGTGGGATCGGAATGATCTGGTCATATCTCTGAACTTTTCAAGGGTTACGCTGATGGAAGATGATATTATCAACAGCATGAAAAAGATTCTGGATAAGTATGATTTTCCAAGGCAATGTCTTGAAATCGAGATGACGGAGAGTACCGTAGAACACTGTCCGGCCATGCTCTATAAGACGGTACAGGAAATCAGTGACCTTGGTCTGCGCATATCTCTGGATGATTTCGGTATCCGCTATAGTAATCTATCTGTACTGAATGATATCCATTTTGATACACTGAAGCTGGACAAGAGCCTGATCCAGACGCTGGTCAGCCAACAGCGGAGCCGTATTATCCTGCGAAATATCATACAAATGTGCAGGGATCTGGATATAGAAATGATCGCAGAAGGTGTGGAAACAAGCCGACAGGAGGATATTCTGAAATCCCTTGACTGCCCCAACGGACAAGGGTATCTATTTGCACGTCCAGTTCCTGTAAAGGATTTTGAAGCGGATTATATTCTGGACTGAACATAGTATCCACTAAGAGAAAAAGGGGAAACTCAAAATCACTTTGGCCGTTTGCTGATAGAATAATCATCCTCAATAGCTAGACGCTTGAAAATTGCAATAAATACAGATGACGGGGCTGCATCTGTAGGATGGATGTCTGCTGCAGAGTAGGTTATTCGGCGGCCAATACTTCAAAATCCAGTCTCCCTTGTTCAGTACCATTTGCAATAAGTGTAAGGGAATGGGTTCCGGGGTAATGTTTTCTTGAACTTAAATCTGCAAAAGAATGTGTTTTTACATATGTTTTTTCTTGATTTGCCGTAAATGAGGATTCCGTTATTTGAAAGATTTTTCGGCTTTGCCCACCGTTTGCTTTCACATAATGAACTCCATATTCCAATCGTACCTTAGCTGCCTTTTTTGCCCTGACTTTAAAGGAAAAGGTCATATCCTCCCCGATGGAAACGGACGCGGCTCCCAGCGCGAAGTCGTAAACATCTACACAACTGGCATCTGCAACCCCAAAGATAGCCAGCACATCCTTGTTACCCTTTTTCAGAAGTGTTCTGCATCCATGTTTTATGATCCAATCGGTATACTCATTTTTCCCATACCAATCCATTGCAGTTTGTACCACAAGGTCAGGATGGGTTTTGGAGATATCGTTCAGATTATTGGCCACGCTTTTGCGGACATAAAGAGAGGGGTCTTCTTTCAGTTGTTCTAAAATACCAAGCACTAATGTGGGGTCTTTTTTAAAGCTGGTCAGTGCTTGTCCCCACGGCAGCGCAGGACGGCAGCCCTCACTGGCAAGCCGTCTGACATGCTCATTGTCATGCTCCGCCCATATGGACATCTGCGCCATCATACGCTTTTCATGGTTTATAATAAATGGTCTTACGGCAAACTCAGCGGTTGAGTATTGAGTGTATCTCTCCAATGCAGCAATCGACACATCCCAATGGCACTCATCCTGCCCATAGACTTCAACAAAATCCGGGAAATAAATAAGTGCATTGTCATGAAATCCCGCAGGATACCCTGCAGCAACCTGATCAAGGATAGCAAGTGCCTGTTCATAATCAGAAGGCAAATATTTTCCTAAATTTGTAGTGATTTGCCGCATACGGCCTTTCAGCGCTAATGCATCCCAGGTTTTATCTATAATGTCACTTACAAAATCACTGGCCTGAAACGAAGGATATACAGCCTTAATTCGTAAAGACAACTCATGAATTGAATTGGCATTATAATATTTGTCTTTCATTAATTCGGGCATATGCTTTCTCCTTTTATCTGATACATCTTTTTCGATGAAACCGGACGATATAATATCTTTTATTTTAATATCCGCGTGCAGAAATGTCAAATTACTCATTTTGTGTCATGCCTTGTCTGTGTCATATCGTTCAAGAAATGTTTGTATGGATATGATAAGATGAAATTTATAGCAGGAATAGGAAAGAACTGTTTTGCAGTTGTATTGATGGAGATGAATAAACTGAAAATGATGAGGAGAAAACAACATGAAAAAATGTATTTTGTTTGTGATTTTGGAGCAGTATGCGGACTGGGAAGCCGCATATCTATCCTCCGCTCTCTATATGTTAGGAGGCGGAAAGTATGAAGTTAAAACGGTATCTTTGACCAGGGAACCTATTTCTTCTATTGGAGGTTTTTGCGTATTACCTGATTTTGATATTGCTTCCATTCCTGCCGATTATGAAGCACTGATTTTAATTGGCGGAATGTCCTGGAGAAATGACGAAGCACGGAAAGTCAAACCACTTGTAGATCAATGTCTGGAGGCCGGGAGGGTTTTGGGCGGTATCTGTGATGCCTCGGCATTTCTGGGAACCGTGGGTGCTTTGAACGAAGTCTTCCACACAAGCAACGATTTGAATGATCTGAGGCAATGGGCTGGTAATGCATATACAGGAGAAAAGAAATATATTATGAGGCAGGCCGTAAGTGACCAGAATATCATTACGGCAAACGGCACGGCTCCTTTGGAATTTGCTAAAGAAGTGATGCTCGCATTAAGGGCGGCATCGGAAAAAGCCATTACAGAATGGTTTGAGCTTCATAAACTTGGGTATTATAATGTGACGCTGCCACAAGCTGCAACCAGTTGGAATGATTGACTGCATGATTATACATGGAGGAGTGAAATGGAACGATTTGATACGCTGATCAAAAAGGACGGTTCAGGCAGACTGACTATCGTTGAAATCCCGTTCAATGCAAAAGAAGTATTTCGTAAATCCAGGGGAACCGTTTATGTAAGCGGTACGATCAATGGCATCGAGTACCGAAGTAAATTGCTCTCCCGCGGCAACGGGAAATTTGTTATGGTTTTAGACAAAGCCATGCAAAAGTCCATAGGGTTTGACGGGCAGGAAATGACTGCGAATATTACGATGTTCTCAGAAGATTTGGAAGCTGTTGCGGAGGATGCTGAGATTGCCGATGTCAAGTGTGATCTGGATGTGCTCACCGCCATAAAAACACGGCAAAGCATACGAAAATTTACTGCCAAACCGGTCAGCGAGGATATGGTATCCGCCATTCTTTATGCGGGCATGTGTGCTCCTACGGCAAAGAATAAGCGCCCATACCATTTTATTGTGATAAGAGACAGATGTGTGCTATCCGTGCTGGCCCAGCATAATTCAAATGCGGCTATGTTGGAGTCCTGCGCAGGAGCAATTATAGTTTGCGGTGATAAAAACAGGGAGGGGATCAAAGAATTCCTGTATGCAGATTGTGCCGCTGCTGCACAGAACATACTACTTTGTATTCACGGTTTGGGTCTTGGAGGAGTTTGGTGTGGGGTAGTGCCGAGTTCTGATTGGCGAAAGCTGCTCGTTGAGAGATTAGCACTCCCTGGCAAGCTGGAACCCATTTCCGCGATTGCATTTGGTTGGCCGGATGAGGAAAAGGAATTGTATCCCCGATGGGAAACGGCAAAGGTTCATTATGATAAGTGGTAGAATGTCAACACACTCTAGAGGGAAATGTTTAGGGAAGAGGCGGATATGGCCTACAACCAAGGTCGCTTATCCCTGTATGGTTGGTGCGCTCGATCTGTTTTGTCTGCCGCATTTGGTAAAGTTATATCATAAGAAACATATTCCATCCGGAACTATCTAAACCGAATCCCGTATGGGTTATCCAAATGCATTTAAACAAAGAAAATGCGAGACAGCAAAGAAGTATATCTGGAACCGCCTGTCGGATTAGAGCTTTTATTTATCGGGAGATACATAAATTGCAGTCTATCCGAGAGAAAAATCTGAATTTATACTTTGTATTTAAAGGGGGAATCGGTATATGCGAGATTTTTTTGAGGCTCTAAAGAGCGAAAGAAAAAATACGGCTCTGCCTGAAGAGTTTAATTATTTTGGAAAACTGATCGGCAGTTGGCAAATCAAATATGTTGAGAGTGACAATTCCCGCCTGATCAAAGGCGAATGGCATTTTTCATGGGTTCTTGAAGGGATGGCAATACAAGACGTTATTATCCTGCCTGATTATGAATACGGAACATCACTTCGTATCTTCAATCCTGCTACTCACGCTTGGGATATCGCTTATGGTTATACAGGAAAAATAATACGGCTTGAAGCAAGAAAACAAAATGAAATGATAGTCCTTACATATACCGGTGATGAGAATAGAAAGTGGGTTTTTACCAGTATTGATGATGAAAAATTTCATTGGCAGAATGTTACTGTTACAGATACCGGTGAATGGCATATCAATGCGGAAATATATGCGGAACGTATCTGATAAGCATAGCTCTAAGAGTGTAAACTCCCAGCTTATGGGAAAGCTTGATTATGACTGATCCTGACGCGAAAGTAATTGGAATGTTTGGACATGCTGATGGGGCAAAAATTGTATACTGTGACAGATAATCCCCATGTTCTGGAGAAGCCGAAAGGGTAGACTATATATTTGGCAACTCTGAATTTGTGAAAGAAATCAAAAACACAACCTTCTAAATTACGGATTGTGTTTTTGATAAAAGTTTCTGTGAAGCATCTTTTTATAAGAATTTACGGAAGTATTCTGCGTGTTCAAACTCGAACTTTGGACTCTTTATTTTTTTGGAGATCACCTGTGGAATACGAATTAAACCCACAATGATGAAAATCAGGATTCCAAGTCCAGTTATGTAATCTGATGTAGTAAGCGGAATGTCTTTCATCCATAAAATTGCGTATATACTAAGAGGTAAAAGAGTGAAATAAGCAGTGATGCTTCCAGGGCCATAGATTGTCTTTTTGCCTTTGCACTTAAACTTTTTGTACATCACGATTCCCATAACAGTATGGATCAGCGCTTCACCGAAGCCGAAGAAACAGACGATAAGAACCATACCATTAGTAGTATCTATGAATGTTAATACAATCGTAAGCAAAACCGCCATTGTATTTGTAAACATATCTTGAACTGTACTCATTGGATAGCGAAGCGGCATAGGTGAACGTAAAATAGTATTCATCTGGTAAAAAAAGCCTCCGGGGTATGTGTTTTCTTCAAAAACATGTACAGGAATCAGTATTGCTAAGCTACACATGAGTCGTTGCTGTATTGAAAAAGTGTCCCAGAATACAAATAAAGCGATAACCATAACAATCCCAAGGGCATAAACAAAATATAACCACCACCTAGAGCACCATTTTTGAAATAAACTTTTATCCATATAAGTATCCTCCCGTTGATAAAATGCGACATCTGTTGTATTATTATAAAATATTAAAAAGGTATTCATCAAGACACAGAATTTCAGAAATGTCGCATGATAGGAGATAGTTATGAATAAACAACCAGAGATAACTGATGCTACGAGAGAGGCTTTTGTACAGGCCTATTGCAAACTTTCGTATGGCAGCGGCGGCAAAAAATTTACAATTAAGAATATAACAGATTTAGCAGGATATAACAGAACCACTTTTTATAGATATTTCATTGATGTTATAGATGTAAATGATTACTTGGAAAGACAAATGATTTCTGAGATTCTTAAAAATATTAGACTTCATGTTATTGATGGTGCATTTGATAATACATTTTATAAAGTGTTCCTTGATGTCTACCACAAACATAAGATGGAACTGACAGTTTTAATTTCAGAAGAGCATCGAACTCATTTTATAGAAAGTATAAAGAATGAAATTTTTCCGATGTTCACAAAGCTTTATAAACTAGATGAAAGCGATATGAGAATGAATTATGTTATGACAATTTACCTTTCAGGAGTTTTTTCTGCTCTGGGAAAATGGATTGAAAATCCTGAAAATATGTCAGAAGAACAAATGTTAGATATAATCAGACACTTGTTTGAAAAGTGGTTTATATCAGAAATACAGATAAATTCCAGGTCGTAATACTAATGGCTCACTTTCAGCAGAATTATCTATAGAAATAGAATGTGCAATAGATTAACTTTAATCCAAACATATATTATTGCACCTAAAGTAATATAGCGGATAAAAATACTGCCAGCAACTCTGTATGAGAAAGAGTGCTGGCAGCTATTTATAAAGTTGTTTGGCTTTCGGTAAGTAGAGGAAAAGTAGGTGGATCAAAAAGACACATATTGCTCTATGAACTAAGCATATTAATGCCGGCAGTGTCTCTAAAGGTCGATTTCGATGTTTTTACATCATATAAGACCCATCTCACGTGCCTTTGACACCGCCTCCGGCGCGCTGGATACGCCCAGCTTCTCATAGGCTAGAAACAGGTGCGTCTTGACGGTCCGCACCGACAATCCTGTCTCGCTGGCAATATCCCCATTTGTATATCCCCTGGACAGATATTCGATCATCCGTTTCTGCTGCTTTGACAGCTTCTTCAAGGGCAGCTCCGGCGCAGGAAGCCCTGCCTTGTGCCCCGCCTGTTCCCTGGCTGCAATATAGATCTCATTCACATAGCGCCTGTCATAGCTGCAGACATCCTGACGGCATTCCACTTTCGTCAGGCATTTTTTTAATATTGGCACGACTGCCGATCCCAAAATGGAGAATGGCCGGATAAACCTGTAGGGATACAGCAGTTCTATGGCGCGCAGCATGGTCTCTACCGCCTCTTCCATACAGGCATTTCTGTATAAGCAGACAGACAACAGGACGTCCGCCTCTGCCATGTCGGTCTCCCGGCTGAAATCCTCCGCCATCTTCCTGAGCCTCCGGCACAGTTTTTCTGCCTCCTCCAATCGGTCCAGGGCTATCAATGCCTGTATGGTCGTCAGATACTGATAAGTGCGGTACAGCATCAGATGTTCTTCCGGATGGACAAAATATTCTTCCAGCCATTCCTCTGCCGCCTGCCGGCTCCCCTCCCTCAAAGCAGTCTCCGTCTTCAGGGCCTTATAATTGGGCATCAGATAAAGGGCATCCTTTTCTGCCAGCATCTGCTCGATCCTCTGTCCCGCTTCCCGGCTCTCTGCATCCCTGCCCATGGCGGTATGGACTGCCCATCTGTGTACCATGGCAGTGAACAACACCTCATCTGAGGTCTCTTCATCCACCTCCAGATCTGCCTGATCACAGTAAGCCGCCGCCTCCTTCCACTGATTTCGCTCATAGGCAAATCCCGCCTTGATCAAAAGCATGGCGATCTTAAAATATTTCTTGAGGAGCAGCCCGGCTGTGGCCTCCAGCTTCACGTCAAAATCTTCATACAGAGAGAACTCCGAATAATCCCGCAGGCACCTGTGGGCAAAGGGCATATTGACCGTGATGGAAGCGCCCTGCTGTTCCCCGTGGCGTATCCTGACAGGCGGGAGCCTGTCAAACTGCTGCATCATCTCCATGAATTTCTTTCTTGGGTCCAGCGTACACACAAGGATGGTAAGCTCCAGAAATTCCGGATGCAGAATGGCAATGCGTTTCAGGCTGGCATAAAGCCTGTCCAGCGCCTCTGTCATCTTCAGCACGTTCCCTGTCAGATAGTGGTACCATACAGCTGAAATGTTAAGATAAGGATATTTCCCATAGGCTTCTGTGGAGAGCATATCAATATAGGAACCAACTCCGCTTACATAGGCGCTGATGGAACGGTTATTGGAAAAACCTGTATACTGGGATTCCCCATAGATCTGCCAGGCGAGGAATTTAAGATTGTCCCCCAATATGGCATAGTGCCGCGCTATGTACAGTTCCCCCTTTTCACTGTAATGCTGGGCAGCAATCTTGTATAATTTCTTCGGGTCCATCCGGGCTTCCTTCTGCCGGTCCCGCAGAAATTCCAGGAACAGGGCGTGGAACCTGTACAGGTCCTCCCCGATCCTGCTCAGGAATACATTCTTCTGCAAAAGCCCTCTGACCACTGCCTCCGGATTTTTTACAGAAGTCAGCTTTCCGAACAGTTCTGCGCTAAAGTCATTGACAACACTGACTTTCCGCAGCATGTTCTTATCTTTTGGGGAAAGTCCGCTCCAGATCTGTCTTTCCATATATTGGTGCAGGGCGTTTCCGTTCTCTCTTGTAAGATCCGGGAGGTCCTCACTTGCAGCAAGGGTGCTCACCGCAATGGCCCATCCGCCTGTCTTTTCCATGATGGAACCGGCTTTTGTCGGAGACAGGGCGTGCCCTGCAAGACGGAACAGCTCCTGGATCTCCTTCTCAGAAAAAGCCAGATCCGTCTCACTAAGAGGCTGGCAGCGGCCTTCAAAAAGCTCCTGGAGCTTCCGGGGCATGGCAGTGCGGCTGAGCATGATAAAATGGTAATCCGCAGGAAGCCTGCGGATAAAGCTGGGGAGGGACTGGAGGATATCCTCCTGCATGATGCAGTGGAGATCATCCAGCACAAGATAGACCGGCTGCCCCGGGGATGTGACCTGGGCTGTCAAAAGCATGGCGTGTTCCACCGGAGAGCTGGCGAACATCCCGGTCCTGTCGAAACCAGCAGGATTATGCTTCCCCTCCTGCGTATATATGACAGCAGAACAGAGCAGCCGATAAAACAGCTCCGGATCATTGTCATACTCATCCAGCGTGATCCAAAGATGGCGGAGGCCGCTCCTTTGCAGCCATAGATTCGTCACCACTGTTTTGCCGTATCCGGCCGGCGCCTGTATATAGAGCAGCCGTTCCCTGCTCCTGTGATCCAGCTTCCTGAGCAGTTCATTCCGTGGGGCACATATCTCCGGCAATGACCCGGGGCTGTATTTTTCTCCGCTAAAATCCATGAAGAAGTTTCCTCCTGTCGTTTATAATCCAAATAGTGTCTGTTTCGTAACTATTCAGCAGGTCTGCGCATTTGCTGCACAGACCGTAAGAAAATGATTCAAGGGTGCAAAAATCCCATCGCCGAAGGCGATTTTAAATGGATTTTTGCATGTAACTGTGAAGGTACTGAACAGCTGCGGTGAAATAATAATATGGTGCGGGTAAGGTGACAGAACGTTCATCTCTGTTCATGGTTTAACAAATGCCGGAGCAGTCCCATCCGGCCAGAAGGAGGCAATTATGAGTAAAAGAAAAAAAGTAAGGGTGCTGGCCAGTCTCTTGGTAATACTGGCGCTTGTCTTTTCCTGTGCACCTGTTGGGGTGTATGAGGTGCGTGCGGAAGGACCGGCGGACGTATTGGTGGACGACTTCACGTGGTCGCCACTGGAACCGGTGGTTGGAGAGGAGGTACAGTTTCGGGGGCCGGATATGATAAAAGGTAGTACGGTGGTTTCTTTGAGTTGGAAATTGAATAGCAGTGGCTCTGAAATACCTTTCAGTCCAAAGGGCTATAGATTTCAGACTACTGGAACTCATAGCATAACAATTTTAACTAAAACGTCTGCTGGTGAGTATTCTGAATTTTCCAAGAGCATCTTCGTCCGTAAAGCCCAGCCTGTCCTTACCATGTCTCCCCCCACGGACCTTACATATATTCTGGGTAGCAGTAAGGATATTTATTTTAATTTTTATCCATACGGTTGGGATGTAAATTTAGATAGCTTATTCTTTAAGATTGGAATCTACGACGGAAACGATGAAAAATTCAGTATATGTACCTGTGGGTATATGTCGGGATTAATTAATCAGTCCATTCCTTATACTGATATGGACACTCTGCCGCCAGGCACGTACAGTATCAAATGGACTACAGATGGAGATGTAAACAATGAAGCCGTACCATTAACTGAACTAGGTACACTGACTATTGCAGAACCGGAACCGCCATCCATCAAGCGTCTGACCATTGACCTGCCTAAAGCTTCTGTGGAAGCAGGCAAGCAACAGCGGTTCACTGCCAATGTGTCAGCAACAGGCGGTGCCGATACCTCCGTGAACTGGTCTGTGGTGGATCAGAGCTCCCCTGATACTTTCATCGATCCTGATGGTCTGCTGACGGTAGGTTCTAATGAGACGGCTGCCGCCCTAAAGGTCATAGCAGTATCCGCATTTGATAATGATATAAAAAGCGAAGCCATCGTCACAGTGATCCCTGAAGGGATAGAAATTGATGGTACAAACTTTCCTGATCCAAATTTCCGGGAATATGTCAGGTCATTCGACCTGGATCTTAACGGCTATATATCCAAAAACGAGGCAGAGAAGGTGAAAGAGATCGATATCACCCAGAGGAGTGATATCACAGATGTGACAGGCATCCGGCACTTTCCAAACCTGGAATTTTTACTGTGCGATGAATCTGGGGTCTCCGATCTGGATGTCAGCAGGAACCAAGCCTTGACGCGCCTGTTCTGCGGCGATACCGGCATCAACAGTTTAAATGTCCGTAATAACCCGGAATTAGAACGTCTCCACTGCCAGAATACGGGAATTGACGATCTGGACCTGAGCGGCAATCAAAAGCTGGCGCAGCTATACTGCTATGGCACAAATTTACAGGAAGTAAATACCCAGAACAACCCTGCGTTGCAATACATAGACTGTAAGAATTCCCCTATCCGGCAGTTGGATTTCACCAATAATCCAAACCTGGGATATATCTATTGTTCCGAAACAGCCATCCAGGAACTGGATCTGAACGGGACCACAAAGTTGGTAGAATTATGGTGTTACAGTACCAGCATTTCCACCCTTGATCTCAGCGGTCAGACAAAGCTGATGTATCTAGATTGCTATGACACGGATATTACATCGCTGGATCTTAAGGATAATATAGGACTCAAATATCTGCTCTGCCGGGCAACAGATATCCAGGAACTGGATGTGCGGAAAAATACCGAGCTGCTGGAGCTGAAATGCGGCGAAACAAAGATCACCTCTCTGGATGTCAGCCAGAACAAGAATCTCAAGGTGTTATATTGTTTCAGAACGGGTCTAAGCGGATTGGATGTCACACAGAATCCGAACTTGAAAGAACTGGACTGTCCGGGTACGCCTTTTGCGTATTTAAACCTTGGAAATGCAGCAATAGATCCCTTATACAGGCCCATGTCTTCCACGGTATCATTTGCACCGGCCGGGAAAACCTTCGACATCACGGACGCCTTCCCGGGGATCCAGGCGGACAGGATACACATACTCAGCGGCGGTACCCTTACTGGGAATATCCTCAGCGGATATAAACGCGGCATACCGGTCATCTACGAATACAGCTGCGGCACAAATAACATGAACGAAGAGATATTGACAGTGACTCTGAATCTTGACCTGCCACCGAAAAAAGATACCTCTGTTTCCATAGAAAAAGACCTTAACAAGCCTTACGACGGCATGCCGGTCTCGTTATCAGACAGTGACCTGATCATTTCAGGAAGTGCCGGGGCAGTCACTTACCAGTGGGAGAAAGCAAACGGCTCTGCATGGGAACCGCTTGACTCTGTTCTTCCGACAGAAGCCGGCTCCTACCGGGTGACTGTCCATGTGGAGGCAGATGAGGATTATAAAGAGGCATACTCAGAACCAAAATGCTTTGTGATCTCACAGGCGGATAACAGATGGACGAAGGATCTTTCAATTACAGACTGGACCTACGGAGAGCCGGCCGGTTCCCCATCCTGTGAAGCCCTGTTTGGTATGCCTGGATTTACCTATAGTGATTCTAAAAACAGCACTTTTACGGATACAAGACCGGAAACAGCAGGCACCTGGTACGTAAAAGCATCTGTGCCGGGGACAGCAAATTATAAATCACTGGAAGCAGTGGAAGAATTCACAATTCATAAAGCACCCGCTCCCGCAGTCACAGAACCGGATAGTCTGAAGGCCGTACAGGATGCCATACTCTCTTCTGTAACACTGCCAGGCGGCTGGGCCTGGGTGGACGGCAGCCAGACGGTCAGCGCCGATAACTCAGGATATCCGGCCAGGCTGTCCGTAGATGACAGGAACTATGATTATACAACGATAGAAGGTTATCAGGCACAGGGGTCCTTTGTCGAACGGTTACTGAAGATTGCTGTCTCCAGAGGGCAGAACCGCTGGACAGAAAAACCGTCGATCAAAGACTGGACCTACGGAGAGGAAGTGAACAAGCCGTCCGGCAGGCCTGAACACGGAACAGCAGAGTTTAGTTACAGTGATTCAGAGACAGGCACATTTACTGCCGGCACACCTTCTGATGCAGGTACATGGTACATGAAGGCAAGTGTGGCAGAAAGTGACGAGTACACAGGGTTGGATGAGGTGGTTCCGTTCAAGATCCGCAAAGCAGATACTACGGTGTCAATAAACAAAGACCTCAATAAAACGTATGATGGCAAACCGGTATCCCTGTCAGACAGGGACATCACTGTCACCGGAAGTACAGGGATGGTAAGCTTCACCTGGGAGAAGAAAAACGGTTCTTTATGGGAAGTGCTCGCCTCAGCGCCATCAGAGGCAGGAACTTACAGAGTTTCTGTACAGGTGGAAGCGGATAAAAACCATGAAGCTGCAGATTCAGATAAAAAAGAATTCAGAATCCAAAAATCACAGACAGGTAAGAAGGATACTTCCGGCAAAAGCACAACCCCAAAGACCAACAAGGATGCTGTAAAGACGGGTGACTCTTCCGGCACATGGCTCTGGGCACCCCTTACCGCCATATCCCTTGGCCTGATATTATTTTTGGAGCGAAAGAGACGCAGACTGAACCGAAGATAAACAAAAAGAGGGCATAGCTCTGGAATATATCCGGGGAGAATCTTAAAAAGCATAAAACCTCCAAACTGATGTAAGAGATCATTCAGTTTGGAGGTTTTAGTGTGAAAACTTGGATTTATCGGCTGCTTTTGCCTCAATAGCCACAAAAATGGCGTTGGCTGAGCTGCCCAAGAGATGTCTGTTCAGTTCAGATGCACCATACGGGGATGGGGCTTGCTGCATAAGTCTAATGTGGAAAATTGATAGAGTGAAATGATAAATCTAAAATAGAAGGTACTGATGATCGATTTTCCCAGTGAATATCTTAAAGAACGTTGTAAATTTGATTTTGGTAATAAGATTGAACGTATGATTGATACAGAAGCCTCAATTATTACTTTTAAAAAGGACATGTGTCAATTCAAATGGATGAAGAAATCATAAATTTTTATTTTATTATCAATGGAGGAAAATTATAAACAGGAAGATACTGATGGGCAATAACCAATGTACTGATAAAATCGATTGCTATCTTCCATTACTGGTGTTATACTTTTTTAGAGCAATGGGGCGGAAATCCTGTTGCTCTTTTACTTTTGGATAGGGTGTAGGATACTGGAAAACATATACTTTACTGATGTAAACTGGGAATGAATGCACCTGAAAATGTGGAAAAGGGTATTTTTGAAAAATGAGCAAGGGGTATTCGAGCTTTTTTCTCCTGTTAGTATTACGTTATTATAGAAAGGGAGTAAAACATGGCAGCAGTAATGGAAAAAATATATGAAACAGCAATGCAGAGCTATCACATGGCGCTGCTGGCAGGGGAGCGTGGCCTGTACAGGCTGGTTGACTGGGTGCATGTCGTAGAGGAGATTGATTACATAGAATTTTTAAAAGGCCGGGAACTAGTTGTCACCACAGGGATTAAGGAGCCGGACGAGGCACAGTTGCTGGAGTTTACAAAGAGGGTTTGGAAGGCGGATGCCAGCGGTCTGGTCATCAATGTGGGAAAGTATATTCCGGCAGTGCCTGAAAGTGTATTAAAATTTAGCACAAAGCATGACTTTCCCGTATTTATACTCCCCTGGGAGGTGCATCTGGTAGACTTCAACAGAGAGTTGTGTAATCTGATCTATAAGTCGGAAAAAGAATATGCCAATCTGTATAGTGCCGTGCAAAGAGCTATCTTTTACCCGGACGAGGCCAGACAGTGTCATGAAATCCTACGGCAGGAGGGGATTACGGAAGAAATGCCTGTGCGACTGATACAGTGTTATAGTTTCTTGGAAGAGGACTGGACTGTTCCGGAAGATGGGATGGGAAGTGACGGCGGAAGCCTCCGGTTTTATTCCGGGTTCTATCAGAACTGCCAGAAAGTTTTACATGGTAGTGCATACAGGTTTACTGCCTTTCAAAATCCTCCATATGCAACGGTCGTCATATTTGGGCTGAATGATCCGGAGATGCAGCATGTGGTTGAAATGCTGTGGAAACTTTGCTGTATGGATGGAGAACCGTTGCAGGTCTATGTTTCTGTCAGTGGTTCCGATACACAGATCACAAACCTGTCAGAAAAATACCGCATCACCTCTCTACTATGCCGTCTGGGGCTTAAGGAAAACAGGAGATTCACCTTTGAAGAGGAAAGCGGTATCTGGAGGATACTTTTGGGAATCCAGGACAGGGGAAAATTAAAATATTATAAAGAACAGGTATTGGGGGAGTTGGAGCGCATAGATGCAGAGACGGAAACTGTGTATATGAAACTGCTGGAGAATTATCTGGAGGCCAATGGAAATGTACAGGAGGCTGCATCCGGATGTTATTTACACCGTAATACAGCAGCCTATCATTTGAAAAGGATTGCGGAGATCACGGGCAGAGATCTTAACCGTGCGGCAGACCGCAGTGAACTGTATCTTGCATTTCAGATCAAGAAAATTTTGGAATTGTAACTGCGCACAATATATTTGTGCATGATTACTATAGTCAGAAAAATTTAAAAATGCTATAGTAAGAGACAGCAAAGGTGCTGAACATTTATTGTTCAGCGCTTTTTCGTTATACAGGTCATCCGTTCATAAGATTTTGAAAGGGACTCAAGGTAAAGGAGGCGCAGATATGTTAGGAAAGGCAACACCGCAGATTGTTACAGGTTCTGTACCTGGCCCGAAGGCAAAGGAACTCTTAAAAAGAAGGAATGAAGCCGTTCCAAAAGCTTTGTGTGGAACGGCCTACCCTATCTGCATGGCAAAAGGTGAGGGCGCTATGCTGGAAGATGCGGACGGCAACCGTTTTCTGGACTGGATTGGAGGTGTAGGGGTTCTGAATATTGGATACTCCCAGCCGGAGGTGGTAGAATCCGTGAAACAGCAGGCTGAGAAATACTTCCATGGGATCTTCAATGTGTATGTGCATGAGGGGTATGTGAAACTGGCGGAGATGTTCAATGAGACTGCTCCCTGTAAGGGAGACAGGATGAAGACATACTTTGCAAATTCGGGAGCTGAGGCAAATGAAAATGCAGTGAAGATTGCCAAGGCTTATACCGGCAGAAAGGACATCATTAGTTTTTCAGGGGCCTTTCATGGAAGGACAAATCTGACTATGGCTTTGACCGCGAAAAAGTCCTATGCGTTTGGCATGGGTCCATTTCCTTCCGGGATATACCGGGCTGAATTCCCATATCTCTACCGTGCCCCAAAGGGTTTTGGGAAGGAGGAGGCTGTCCAATACTATACAGAGAAGCTACTGGCATTATTTGATGAAGCAGCTCCTGCCAGCGATATGGCGGCAGTCATCATTGAGCCAATCCAAGGAGAAGGTGGTTTTGTGCCGGCACCCTTGGAATTTGTTAAGCAGCTACGTAATATCTGTGATAAGAATGGGATTCTGCTGATCGCGGATGAAGTACAGTGCGGGAACTGCAGGACTGGGAGATATTTTGCCTCCGATTACTGGAAGGAGGCAGGCGCACCGCCGGATATCATAGCAACGGCAAAGTCAATGGGTGCAGGTATCCCCATCAGTGCAGTCACTGCAAGGGAAGAGGTCATGGATGCCGCGCTGCCGGGAACGATTGGGGGTACATATTGCGGAAATCCACTTGCATGTGCCGCTGCGATCACGACTATGGAGGTTATGAAGCGGGATGATTACTGTGAGAAAGCAGTTCGTATTGGGAAGCGTGTCGTGGATGCATTTGAAAAGATGAAAGACAAGTATCCGGTGATTGGGGATGTCCGCGGACTGGGAGCCATGATCGGCGTAGAATTTGTCAAAGACAGAAAGAGTAAGGAACCTGCTCCCGCATTCGTAAACAGACTTGTACAGTCCGCTCTGCAAAAAGGGCTTCTTTTGGAAAATGCGGGTTCCGCTGGAAATGTGGTACGTTTCCTTGCTCCGCTGTGTATGACAGACGAGCAGATGGAAGCCGGACTGGGGATTTTTGAAGACAGTATAAAGGAAAATTTGTAATAACAGGAAAAGAGAATGAATATGCGGCAAGGGTGCCATTCCATGCATCCAGCCGCTTTTTTATTTTCCACGAAAAATTATGGAGGATGAGAAAATGAAATTAAAAGATACGGGATTAACGGTACAGGATATCAAAGACAAGGTTGAAACGTATATGATTGATACCTATGAGCGGTTCGATTTTCTGGCAGAGACGGCAAAAAACCAGTATATCTATGACGAAGAGGGAACGCCGTATCTGGATTTTTATGCAGGCATCGCAGTAAACTCGGCCGGAAACTGTAATGAAAAAGTAGTGGATGCAGTCAGGGAGCAGGCAGGTGATATCATGCATACCTTCAATTACCCTTATACGATCCCACAGGCGCTTTTAGCAGAAAAAGTCTGCACCACGATTGGAATGGATAAGATTTTTTTCCAGAATTCCGGTACAGAGGCAAATGAGGCGATGATCAAAATGGCTAGGAAATATGGAGTGGAGACATATGGACCCAATCGGTATCACATCGTATCGGCATCTATGGGATTCCATGGAAGGACTTTTGGTTCCATGTCTGCCACCGGCCAGCCGGACAACGGATGCCAGCTCGGGTTTGGCCCCATGACGGAGGGATTCACCTATGTACCGTATAATGACCTCCAGGCATTCAAAGAAGCCTGTACGGAAAATACAATCGCTATTATGATAGAACCCGTTCAGGGGGAGGGCGGCGTACACCCTGCAACAATGGAATTTATGAAGGGGCTGCGTGAATTCTGTGATGAGAAAGGGCTGCTGCTGCTTCTGGATGAGGTACAGACGGGATGGTGCAGGACCGGAAAAATCATGTCATATATGCATTATGGCATCAAGCCGGATATTGTGTCCATGGCGAAAGCTCTGGGAGGCGGCATGCCTATCGGTGCGATCTGTGCATCTGCTCAGGTGGCAAAGGCATTTGATGCAGGTTCTCATGGAACGACTTTTGGTGGGAATCCGGTATGCTGTGCAGCAGCGCTTTCTGAAGTCAACGAGCTTTTAGAACGTAACCTGGCGGAAAACGCAGAAAAAATAGGGGCCTATTTTATGGATAGGCTGAAAGAGCTTCCCCATGTGAAAGAAGTTCGGGGACAGGGATTACTGGTAGGCGCGGAATTTGATGATAGTGTTTCGGGAGTAGATGTAAAACATGAATGCCTCCACAGGCATCTGCTGATTACAGCTATTGGGGCACATATTATCCGCATGGTGCCGCCGCTGATCATCACAGAGGCGGACTGCGACAAGGCATGTGAGATCATCAGACAGTCGGTAGAAGCACTGGCATAAGAGAAAAGAGGGGAAAGCTTATGAGACATATGGTGATTACAATAGGCTGCGAATACGGAGCGGGCGGTCCGGAGATAGGAAAGCGGATCGCAGAGGCGCTGGACATTAAATATTATGACCGGGATCTGGTGGACCAGGTAGTGGAACAGATCGGCGTTGACAGGGAATTAGTCCAAAAGGCAGATACGGGGAACAATGTGTTATACAGCTTTGAAACCCAGTATGGTCCCCGTTATGCAAATCTTACGAACCGGGTGATCTATAACCAGTTTGAGGTGATCAAAAAACTTGCAGAGAAGACATCCTGTGTCCTGATAGGAAGGTGCAGTAATTATATTTTAAGGGAGCGTAAGGACTGCCTGAACTTTTTTGTCTATGCGCCGGAGGAGGTAAGGGTACAGTCTGTGATGGAACGGGAAGCGGTCAGCAGAAAACAGGCTGCCGAGCTGGTAAGGTACCATGACGAGATGCTCCATGCCAGATATAAATACATGACAGGCTCCTACCGGGGAGACCGGAAAGGCCGGCACATGATGATCGACAGCAGCGTGCTTGGATGGGAGATCACAGCCCGGTATATGCTCCAGATGGTAGATTTAAGGTTTCAGGACGAATAGCCCAAGGGATGCACAAGAGAGAGGAGTGGTAGTATGAACAAGAAGAAATCAGAGTTTGAGAAAGTATTCAGTGCCTGGGATATTCTGGTGATAGCCTTTGGCGCCATGATCGGATGGGGATGGGTGGTCTCCTCCGGAGACTGGATCCAGCGCGGCGGTGTGCTGGGAGCAGTCATCGGCTTTGCGCTGGGCGGCATGATGGTCTTTTTCGTCGGTCTTACTTATGCTGAACTGACCTCTGCCATGCCACAGTGCGGCGGGGAACATGTCTTTAGTTATAAAGCAATGGGACCCATTGGCTCTTTCATCTGTACCTGGGCGATCATATTAGGCTATGTGAGCGTGGTATGTTTTGAGGCTTGTGCACTGCCAACGATTATCCAGTATATTTTCCCGGGATTTCTAAAAGGATATATGTACACAGTAGCCGGATTTGACATTTACGCCTCTTGGGTGACGCTCGCCATTGCGGTTGCAGTTTTTATCACCTTCATCAATGTCATGGGGGCAAAAACGGCGGCAGTCTTACAGACTATCCTTACGGTCATCATCGGCGGCGTTGGCATCCTGCTGATCGTTTCTTCTGTTTTTAGCGGTGATGTGGCAAACCTGGAGAACCAGATGTTCATAGGAGATTCAGCAGGGACTATGCTAAAATCCATCCTGAGTGTGGCAGTGGTGACTCCGTTCTTCTTTATTGGGTTTGACGTGATCCCACAGGCGGCGGAGGAAATCAATGTGCCGCTGAAGAAAGTTGGTAAGATCCTCATTCTGTCAATTATCCTGGCAGTGATTTTTTATGCACTGATCATTCTGGGGGTCGGTTATGTGATGAATACAGCGGATATATCGGAATCCATGGCAGGATCCGGGTTGGTAACGGCAGATGCCATGGCAAAAGCATTCAACAGCAGCGTAATGTCCAAGGTACTGATCGTAGGCGGTATGTGTGGAATCATTACAAGCTGGAACTCGTTCCTCATTGGCGGGAGCCGTGCCATGTATTCCATGGCGGAATCCTATATGATCCCACGGGTGTTTACCAAACTGCATAAAAAGCATAAAACACCAGTTACAGCTCTGCTTCTCATCGGATTGTTGTCCGTTGCCGCGCCATTTTTAGGTCGGAAAATGCTTGTCTGGATCGTGGATGCGGGTAACTTCGGATGCTGTCTGGCCTATTGTATGGTAGCTGTCTCTTTTCTGATCCTCCGCTCAAAAGAACCAGATATGAAACGTCCTTATAAAGTGAAGCATTATAAGGTTGTGGGGATAGTTGCTGTCCTTATGTCAGGATTTATGGTTGCGATGTATCTCCTTCCTAATTCCGGGAGTGCACTGGTTTGGCAGGAATGGTGAATGGTAGGCGGATGGAGCATCCTGGGTCTTTGCTTTTGCGTAGGATGTAAGCTCAAATATAAAGAAAAGTTTGCTTCACATATTGACGTTTCCATTGAAGAACTGGAGAAACAGGAGGATATTTCTTTGGAGCAGGCCTTGGAGGTGGTGCGTTCAGCAGAGGTTGTTAAAGAAGAACCCCAGGTCCTGGAATTTACATACTGTCTGCCAGTAAATATGGTCTTTGGCTTGGGAAAAGTGGAAAAAGCAGGAGAACTGACCAAACCGTATGGGGAAAAAGCCCTGATCGTCACTGGCAAAAGCAGTGCAAAGAAATCCGGTATCTATGATAAAGTAAAGCAAAGCCTTGAACGGTCGGGAATCTCTGCCGTGCTCTTTGACAAGGTAACACAAAATCCACTCACGACCACGGTAGAAGAAGGTGCAGAGTTTGCAAAGGCAAATGGCTGTGATGTAGTGGTGGCCATCGGCGGTGGAAGTATTATGGACTGCGCAAAAGGGATTGCCTTCCTGAGCACAAACACTGGGGATATCAATGAATATATCTATAATCGGAAGCAAAGTGATACTGCCCTCCCATTAGTAGCAATTCGTACCACCTGTGGCACCGGCTCGGAAGGGAATGGGTTTGCGGTACTTACAAATCCGTTAAACGGCGATAAAAAGTCCCTGCGCTGCAGCGCTATTGTGCCGAAAGTATCTTTGATAGATCCGGAGTGCATGATGACAATGCCGAAGAAGGTGCTGGCATCCGTTGTGTTTGATGCTTTGTGCCATAACATAGAGGCGTATACCTCCAAAATTGCGCAGCCAATTACAGATGCTTTGAGCATTTATGCCATCCAGTTGATTGCTGATAACCTGGTGGCAGTCTATGAAGGGACTGCCGAAAAAGATGGATGGGAAAAGCTTACCATTGCCAGTACGATAGGTGGAATGGTCATCAATACAGCAGGTGTCACCTTGCCGCATGGTATGGAGCATCCAGCCAGCGGTCTGAAGGATATTGTCCATGGACAGGGTCTTGCTGCCCTTACCCCTGCCATCATGGAAATGTCCTATAAGGGGAATCGGAGCAAATTCAGCAGGATTGCCAGAATTTTAGGAGGTCTTACCGCAGAGGATTGTGCGGACAGGATCAGGGCGTTGTTGAAAAAGATACATTTGGATTGTACCCTTTCCAGCCTGGGTATTACGGAAAAAGATATTCCCTGGATGGCTGAAAATTGTATGAAAGTATCTGCGGCAGGAGTGGCAAATAATCCAGTGGTATTTTCCAAAGAAGAGATTGCAGAGATTTACCGAAGGGCATTATGATCCTTTTTTGGATTACCGCAGAGGTGAAAGGAAATGATTAAACTCAATGATTACTCATATTCCGGCGATACGGTCATTAAGATACTGTATGAATACATGGCGGAACTGAAAAAGTCTGCAAGACAGATGCATAACCCAGTTGACCTGATACATTCTAACTTTCTGCTCCAAATGGCGAACCTTTTGGAACACAACGTGTCAATATGTTTTCCGCTGCAGATAATAGTCTCATAAATGATGGCTGTGGGTTATACCGCGGCAGGCTGATCCTGCCATATGAACATCTGTCCAGATTTCAGAATGATCTGATCGATTAAATAGAATACAATCAATAAGCAAAAAAAAATGTTGACAAATTTATCCAGACAATATATACTACAAAACATATCGAAATAGTAGGAAATAGAAAGGGGCAGGATCATGGGAAGAAATGAGATCACAGTAAGAAAAGAAATGTATATGAATATGTGCATTATGTGTTGTTGTATGTGTAAAAACATAGAACTTTCTTTTTCGCGTATTCATAGGCATGTTCCTGTCAGGGATAAATAATCTCCATCTTACAGAAGGATTCATGTGAAGCGGATACCAGAAGAAGGTGTCCGCTTTTTCTATTGTCAGGAATTAGAAGAAATATGAAAAGCATACAAGGAGGTGATGCTTCCAGATTTTTGTGACAGATATTATTCAACACCGTTTTTCAACAAAAATTAGGCATAAGGATGCTGAAGCTGCTGAAATAGCATAGGCTTGCAAAGCTGAAGTTGATGGTTCGAGTCCATCCAGTATCAGCTCCATAAACTGACAGGAATGAAGGAGGATAAGAATGGAAGATCATACAGTTGGAACAGATGAACATACACATCAGGAACATCACCACCACGGTCATCATCACGGAGGCATGGACGGCTTCCATGATTATACGGAAGCGGTAAATGCGTACCGGAAGACGTTCTCCAATAAAGAGAAGGTACTGGAGCAGACGCCAGACCCGGCAGTAAGGGAGATGCTTTTGCATATGCAGGAGATGGGAGTGGAGACGGTCTTTGACCGGTTTGACAGACAGCAGCCCCAGTGTTCTTTCGGGATTGCCGGAGTGTGCTGCAAAAACTGCTATATGGGGCCGTGTAGGATCACAAAAAAATGCCCACGCGGTGTCTGCGGCGCAGATGCGGATATTATTGTTGCCAGAAATCTGCTTCGGGCACTGGCAGCTGGGGCCGCAGCCCACGGAGCAAGGGGACGTGAAAGTATGCTGGCTTTGAAAAGGGCAGGGGAAGGCACGCTCGATTTGCCTATTGAAGGAGAACAGAAAATAAGGGCAGTCTCAGAAATTTATGGCCTTCAGACGCAGGGTAAAACGATCAGGGAGCTGGCCGTGGAGGTAGCGGACATTTTGCTGGAGGATCTTTCCCGGACCGTTCCCGACCCTCACCGTACACTGGCTGCATTTGCGCCGAAGGAAAGACAGGAGGTATGGGCAGCGTTAGATATCCTGCCGATCAGCGTTTACCATGAAGTGTTCGAGAGCCTGCACAGGACCAGCACAGGGACAGACGGTGACTGGAGGAACCTGATGAAACAGTTTTTAAGGACCGGCGTGGCGTTTGCCTGGACCAGCTGCCTGGGGAGCTCCATTGCGATGGACAGTCTCTATGGGCTGCCCCAGAGGAGCCGTTCCAAAATGAATCTGGGGGCTTTGAAAAAGGGCTTTGTGAACATTGCAGTCCACGGGCATTCCCCTCTGCTGGTCAGCGAGATCGTGCGCACCGGGCAGTCTGAGAAGTACCAGAAGAAGGCGAAAGAAGCAGGGGCAGAGGGGATACAGTTCTATGGGATCTGCTGTTCCGGACTTTCCGCTATGTACCGGTACGGCGGAGTCATACCGCTTTCCAATGCAGTGGGCTCTGAACTGGTGCTGGGCACAGGGGCGCTGGATCTGTGGGTGGCAGATGTACAGGATGTATTCCCTTCGATCATGGACGTGGCAAAGTGCTTTAAGACCACGGTGGTTACCACAAGCGACTCAGCGCGTCTGCCCGGGGCGGAGCACTATGCCTTTGACCACCATCACTCGAATCTCCATGAGATCCATGATCTGGCAGTCAAGATCGTGGAGCGAGGGATAGAGAGCTTTCAGGACCGCAGGGAGGTCCCGGTCTTTATCCCGAAATATGAAGTGGAGGCAGAGACGGGGTTCTCCGCAGAATTTGCAGCAGAGCATTTCGGGGGGCTTGAGGCCATTGCAGATGCCATGAGGGAAGGAAAGATCCTTGGCATCGTGAACCTGGTAGGATGCAGCAACCCAAGGCTTGTATATGAGAAGGCAGTTGCCGAGACGGCAGAGATCCTGCTGAAGAACAACATCTTGATCATGACTAACGGCTGTGCCTCGTTTCCGTTGATGAAACTGGGGTATTGCTCTGTGAAGGCTCTGGAGCAGACAGGAGAGAAACTGAGAGGATTTTTACGGGATGTCCCTCCTGTCTGGCAGATGGGGGAGTGTCTGGATAATGCCCGCGCTTCAGCTTTGTTTGCAGGAGTGGCAGCAAAAAGCGGCCACGCCATTAAAGAACTGCCATACGCATTTATCAGTCCGGAATGGTCCAATGAGAAAGGGCTGTGCGCGGCACTGGCCTTCCGGCTTCTGGGTATGAATTCTTACCACAGTGTCTATGCCCCTACCCAGGGTTCCGAAAAGGTGACAGAGTTTATGGCGCATGGGACAAAAGAGCTTTTGGGTTCGGAAATGGTGGTAGATGTAGATCACATCGCTTTGGCAGAACGGATCGTGAGAGATCTGAAGGAGAAGCGCAGGACATTGGGCTGGGTACAGCCATAAAGGAGGCAGGGATGAAAAGAATAAAAGCATTTGCTGCATGGCTTACGCTGGCACTGCTGGTTTCCAGTGCAGTCTACTATAAGTATGTCGAGATACAGGCATCCGGCATTTCAGGCAGGGCAGATACTCAGGAGAAAGTCATAAAAATCGCATATCTGCCGATCACCCATGCAGTGCCCTTATTTAAGGCAAAGGAACTTCTGGAGGAGGAGAAAGGGACAGCGGTGCAGCTTGTACGGTATGGCGGCTGGGGAGAGCTGATGGATGCACTCAATACTGGCAGGGTGGATGGTGCATCGGTTCTGGTGGAACTGGCAATGAAGGCAAGGGAACAGGGGATTCCCCTGGAACTGTCAGCTCTTGGGCACCGGGACGGAAATGTGATCATCACAGATCCGCAGATCACAGAGGGCAGCCAGCTTCGCGGTAAGACCTTCGCCATACCAAATGAGCAGTCTTCCCATAATATCCTGCTTCAGGAGCTGCTGAAGAAATATAGCATCTCTACAGACGAGGTGACCATTCTGGAAATGGCGCCTGCGGAGATGCCGCCTGCGCTAAGAAGCGGACAGATTGACGGATACTGTGTGGCAGAACCCTTTGGCGCAAAGGCGGTCAGCTCTGGGATCGGGACCGTCTTTGCCGAATCCGGTGAACTGTGGGAAAACTCCATCTGCTGCGGCATCGTATGGAACCAAAACGCGGTACAGGATAAGCAGGAGGCAGTAAACCAGTTTGAAAAATCTTATGGAAAAGCCGGTGATACTCTAAGTGAGGAAGACGCGGAAAGGATTGCTGAAAAGTATCTGGAGCAGGAACCTGATATCAGCCGCCAGTCCTTAGCGTGGATCTCGTTTCAGAACTTATCCGTGAGCAGGGATGCGTATGAGGAACTGTGTGAAAAGGCAGAGGCTTTTGGCTTGAGCCAGGATACCCCTTCCTATGACGAATTTGTAAAAAAGCAGGAATAAAGAGACGGAGGTAAAGCATGAAGAAGATCAAGACATTTGTAGTTCCTTTTGCTGTGCTGCTCCTTTTATGGCAGGTTCTGGCAGCAACAGGAGTATTTCCCAAAAGCCTGTTCCCGGGGCCTGCGGATGTATATGAAGCGTTGGCAGAGAGGGCATTTTCCGGGAAGCTTCTGTTGGATATTGGAGCCAGCATGTATCGGTTTTTAATTGGATATACCTTAGCTTCCATACTGGCAGTTCTGCTGGGACTTATCATGGGATGGATGCCCTGCATTTGGAACTATATGAATCCTGTGATCCAGATATTACGCCCCATATCACCGGTTGCATGGCTCCCCTTTATCGTCCTGTGGGCTGGGACAGGGGATATCCCTGCCATTGTGATCATCTTCCTGGCAGCGTTTTTCCCGGTTTTGCTCACAACAGTCAGTGCGGTAAACAAGCTGGATCCGGTATATAAAAAGATAGCGAGCAATTTTGGACTTGGGAAAGCGAAGACACTTTTTGGAATTATCTTCCCCGCCTCCTTTCCGCAGATTGCATCCGGCCTCCATCTGGCTCTGGGAACCGCCTGGATCTTTTTAGTGGCGGGAGAGATGGCGGGGGCACAGTCAGGCCTTGGCTATCTGGTTACGGATGCCAGGAACAGCCTGGAAACAGATCTGCTGATGGCGGCGATACTGGTGATCGGGCTGTTGGGGTTGGTTCTGGATCTATTGATTCGCTGCGGAGAGGACCAGGCAAAAAGGTTATGGGGATTTGGAACGACGGAAGGGGGAAGGGACTGATATGGGACTGATCGAGGTAAATGAGGTTTCTAAAAAATACATTCAGGAGGAATCGGAATTCCGGGCGCTTGAGCACGTGTCGCTTTCCGTAGAAAAGGGGGAATTTATCTGTCTTTTGGGACCAAGCGGCTGTGGAAAGACCACGCTTTTAAACGCCGCTGCAGGATTTGAACGGATAGATTCTGGAAGTATCCTCATTGATGGAAAGAAAGTAGAAAACCCCTCCCCGGATCATGTGACTGTTTTTCAGCATTATGGACTTTTGCCCTGGAAGAGTGTGGAGAAAAATGTCATGATGGGGCTGCTTGCAAAAAAATATAAAAAGCAGGAAGCAAAAGAGCGGACGGATAGCTATCTGAAACTGGTCGGTTTGGAACGGTTTAAGAAATTTAAGCCATGGCAGCTCTCCGGCGGGATGCAGCAGAGGGTATCCATTGCCAGGGCGCTGGCAGTAAAACCGCGGATCCTGTTCATGGATGAACCATTTGCTGCATTGGATGCCATCACCAGGCTGCAGATGCAGGATGACATTCATAGAATTGCGGAAAAAGAGAAGATCACAGTTATCTTCGTGACACATGATATCGAGGAGGCCGTGGCACTGGCAGACCGGATTGTTGTCATGACACCAAATCCCGGGAAGATCAAAACGATCATACCTGTTCCCCTTGGAAAACATAGAGACAGGACCTCTGATGATTTCCTTGCGGTGCGAGATAAGGTGTTTGATGCTTTTGGAATGAAAGAGGAGGAACGGATTGAGTATTATCTATGATGAATGATGGGAATCATCCACTATTTCTACTGGAAAAATTATTTGGAAAGAATAGTGATGCAATCATTAAAAATTTCCATAAATTACAAAAAGGCCTTACACAGACATGCATCAAAAAAACAGGCTGCCGTGACAGAGATGGTATCCTCATGCATATACCAGATATCCGATGTAGTACAGACAAACTCCGCCACTGCGGAGGAGTCAGCCGCTGTATCTGAGGAACTCTACGGGCAGTCTCAGCTTCTAAAAAACAGAGTGAGTCGTTTTAAGCTGTATGCTAATCATTAGATGCCGCACTTTTCTGTTTATCCATATACATTCGTTCATCTGCAATCTTCATCAAATGCTCATGATCAGTTCCGTCTTCAGGGAAGAATGCGATTCCTACGCTAATGCCTACGGATTCCTCTGTGGCATCTCCACTCAGGTTATAAGGCTCGCTGATAACCTTGTGTATCTTTTTATCAACCTCCTGTCTTGCCTTGTTGTCAGCATCCAGTTTGAGGATCATGACGAATTCATCTCCTCCTATCCTGGACAAGATATCGGAGGGACCCAGAAATTCTTCTAAACGCCGTGCCACTTCCACTAGAAGCTGGTCGCCGTATCCATGCCCCAGAACATCATTTATCTTTTTAAAGCCGTTTAAATCCATATATAAGAGCATGAAAGGCTGGGTCCTCTTCATGCATGATTTTTCCAGATACTGCTTCAGCCATCTTCTGTTGTAGGTGCCCGTCAGTTCGTCTGTGACTGCCATGCGGTGGATCTGGTCCTGTTTCTTCTTGTTCATATAAACCAATTCTCCGCACAGGAGGCTTAGCAGCAGGATGATTACGGCTTTCACCGTCATTTCTCTCCATGGGAGCCATCCCGTTTTGGACTGCAGGGTCAGTGTCCATATATGGTTGGGGACACGGATACTATTATCGATGGTCCACTGTCCTGTGAAATCCGTGGATTGGGTAACTACTACCGGCTGATCATCCACCATACAATGAAGGCTGTATTCATAGCCGGACTGTCTTAATTCCTCCAGATGGATATCTCCGATGGCATCCGGCAAGTCCAGGATAATGACAGAGAATCCCCAAAAAGATTCCTCCCCCTCTTTGTTAGTCAGGAAAATGGGATTTCTGGCCACCAGTCCAAAGCCGCCCTGGTCTAGATCATATGGCCCTGACAAAGCGATCTCCTTGGTGTCAACGGCCAGGCGTGCGTCCCTTTTACGGCTGGGATTCTGAAAGATGTTATCCCCAATCACTTCCTCATTGCCCTCCAAGGGATAGCAGTAGCGCACAACCCCTCCCGGCAGGTATTGGACAGCCCTTATGCCGGGACTGTCTATCATGGACTTTGCCAGGTCACGGAACGTTTCTTCCGGAACCTCTCCATTGCTGGTGATAATAATAGATTCCAGGATGTCTGTTTTGTGGAACAAGGAATTTAAGAGTGCTTCTATCCTCTCTGCATATATTTTTGTCTCACGTACTGCCTCCGCTTTTTTAAGGTTTGCTTCCTGAACACCCGCATATAAAACCAGGCACCCCAGGATAAGAAATAAGCAAACGGCTGTTATCACAAAATAACGGAAACTTCCTTTTATTCTCTCATGCATATATCTATATCCTCACGCTGCTGTCATATTTGTTCTTATTGTACCAAGGAACACAAGGATAATCAACAAAAAGAACCCCGGCCATCAGGCGTTCTATTATTAATAAAAATGATATGCTCAGACAAAAATATGGAATTCTTGTGAAGAGTAGGCATTGCGAAACGGCCCTGTCACAAAGTGGGATTTAGATTGTATTAAGTCATAGGATACGTTATAATTTTAATAAAGAATTTTAGCAGGAGCGGTTAGTAGGAGCAGTATCCGCCGGCATCTTAAACCGCGTTACACTTCAGAACAAAATAGAGATAATTGCCTGTCTCTATTCCAGTCTGGAGCTGGGAGAACGGATCTACAACTGGAGCTGTGGGAATCGGATGGACAGCGACATGAATGCGTCAATCAACATCCGCAGAGAGGGGCTGCGTATGATAGGGATTGATCTTGATATTTTAGGAACAGGCATCCATCTTTTTGATATGTTGGAAAAAGAAATAAAGTTAAAATTGATTCAAACAAAATGTTATAATGGAATTATGGATTTAGTATATGAACGAAGTTAACTTTGAAGTTGTGAAAGAGGTAATAGTATATGATTACACGTGAAAAAGTAAAGGAAATAATGTTTTCACTAGGTGCAGATTTATGTGGCATAGCAAGTATAGACAGATTTGGTGATGCGCCGAAGGGTTATCATCCGTTAGATGTTTTACCCACATGCGAATCGGTAATATCTTTTGGGTGCAGATTTCCAATTGGAACACTAATTTGTAAATCTGCTATTCCATATACAAGGGTGCGAAATTCTATTACGCCCAAAATGGATGCGATAGCGCTTGATTTCTGTATTGAAATGGAAAAGAATCAGATTGTATGTGTTCCTATACCGACAAATGAAGATCAATGGGACAAAAATACTGGCAGATACCGTTCTATTGTTTCTCAAAAACATGCCGCTCAGGCGGCAGGATTAGGGACGATAGGAAGACATTCTCTATTGATAACACCGGAATTTGGCAGCATGGTTTGGTTAGGGACCGTTTTATGTGAGCAGGGGTTTGAGCCTGATGAAATGAAAGAACCTCTTTGCAATAATTGTAATTTGTGTGTGGAAATTTGCCCTGTAAACGCTTTGGAAAAATGGGAAATAAAGCAACAATCCTGTTGGGAGTTTGCTTTTGGAGATAATGAAGAAGAAAAAGTTTGGGAAATTTCGTGTCATAAATGTAGAGATATTTGCCCATATAATTTGGGATATCAAAATTCATTTTTAAAGCAAAATAATGAAGGTTAAATTCCAGTTTTTTCAAACTGAAAAATCTGAAGTTCTAATTAGATTTCAAAATAAAAATTGGGAGAAATTAAAATATGAAAACGATTGGATTGATTGGCGGAATGAGTTGGGAAAGCACTGTTCCATATTACCGGATTATCAACGAAGAAGTTAAAAAGAGACTTGGCGGTCTTCATTCGGCCAAGATTATTCTTTACAGCGTAGAATTCGATGAAATAGAAAAATGTCAGTCAAGCGGGGACTGGGAAAAAAGCGGTGATATTCTTGGAAGGGCCGCACAGAGTTTAGAAATTGCTGGAGTGGACTTCATTCTGATTTGTACCAATACGATGCATAAGGTAGTGCCACAAATTGCCTCAATGATCCATGTCCCTATTATTCATATCGCAGATGCCACAGCGGATGAACTTCAAAAAAATCAAATTGAGAAGGTTGGATTACTTGGTACAAAGTACACGATGACGCAGGATTTTTATAAGAAGAGGCTGATTGATAGGGGGATAGATGTTGTTATCCCAGATGATACTGATATTGATGTTATTAATGATATTATCTTCCAAGAACTCTGTTTAGGGAAAATAAAGGAAGAGTCGCGTATAAAATTTGAGAAAGTAATTGAATGCCTAAAGAAAAAAGGCGCAAATGGTGTGATTCTTGGCTGTACTGAGATTGGGCTTCTTATTCATCAATCGGATTCTTCACTTCCTGTTTACGACACCACCCTTATCCATGCCAAAAAGGCAGCTAAGATAGCGCTGGACACTGGAGAACTTGGATTTTCTGGATCAAAATGAATTTTGCACGTACATAAAAAATAATCGTCAACTGTGCAGAGAAAGACGGAAATATATTTTTGAAAATTCTCAAATTGAGATGGGGACTGCTGCTAGAAATGTTATGTGATTTGACGGCTTTCTTTGTGAGTATTAGAGCGTATTTAATAAATCCTGTCCGACTTTTCTTATATAAATTTCCAGCCAGTAAAGTATAATACTCATATTACAAAAGTGCAGGTTTAAAATGCAAAAGAAAACTGCTGTAAGGTCTTTGCCTGTTGGATATAAAATGTTATAATGAATCGATTGACCTTATGTTTTTCAGCAGAGCTGGTGAGTATCACGACCGAAAGATGGCCGTCCGGACTTATGGATACCTATCAGGACGGCGACGAGGTTCCCGGAAGTGGAAGAGTAACTATTACAAAAAACAGTGAAGGATTCGTGATGAAAGAGGCCCGTGCCGGACATGTATACTGTATCACTGACATATGGGAGAACGGAACCGTGGAATATGGTTCCCTGGTAAAATAAGTACGCACACTATACAAAAAAAGAAGAAGAGGTTCATAAATATGTCCAGTTACAAAGAGCCAACAAAAATACCTGCGAAGAAAACAGCCGGGAAACATAGCAGCATCAGCCGGAAGATTAGCTGGAGTCTGCTTGCTGTTCTTGTGCCGGCACTGATTGGTATGATCACCATTGCCGGCTTTATGGCTTCAGGCTCCATATCGGGCTTAAATACTCAGCTGATAGATGCACAGACTGATTATGCCGTTTCTGTTGTCGATGATTTTTTCAGCGGAAAGATTGCCATAGTCAGCCTTTATGAAAATGACAGTATCTTTGGCAAATATTTTCATGCCGTTGCAACCCCCGATGATATCGGAAACTATGAATATCTAAGTGATGTCACACAGGAATTGAACAATATTATGGCGGCAACTGAGGACGAGCAGGTGCTCCAGGCATGGATTGCCGATGAAAGAACAGACTGTTACGTTATCCCTTCCGGCGAATACGGAAAGGCCGGTTTAGATGACCTGGAATGGTATCATCTGGCCCTGGCGGAAAGGAAAACGGCAATCTCCAACCCTTATGTTGACGGAATAACAGGGAAAAACGTTGTTACGATCGTAACACCTGTATATTACGATTCTGAAATAGCTGGCTTCATGGGTCTGGATGTAACACTTGACAGCCTGAGCGAATTGATATCCGGTATCCATGTGGGGGAACATGGATATATGGAACTGATTTCCAATAATAATGTATATGTATACAGCAATGACCCATTAGCTGTAAATAAAAATGTAGACGAGCTTGATATCACGGATGAATATAAACAAAAGGTAAAAGATAACTATAATGGTAACTATCATTTCACTTACCAGGGTAACCAGTACACCTCTGTATTCAGAGACAGTGAGACAACTGACTGGCTGGCTATTGCCACGCTGCCGGTTTCCGAGATGAATGCCACACGCAACCACCTCATATCTATTCTTGCTGTTCTGGCCATTGTAGTGCTTGCACTGCTGGTGTTTATCATCATTACCATTATCCGGAGGGTTACAAAACCTTTATCAGAGATCAGTGGAGGAATGCAGGAGTTTGCCAGGGGCAATCTGAATGTAGAGCTTAAGACCATGCGAAATGATGAGATCGGACTCCTGGCGGACAGTACAAGGTCTGCAATCCGTTCATTAAAAGAGATGATTCAGGATATTTCATACATACTCGGGGAGATTTCACGCGGAAATCTGGAGGTTGCTGTGAAGGGGAATTATGTCGGAGATTTTCAGGATATCAGAAATGCCCTCGAGCAGATTATTGAATCTTTGAATACGACTCTGAAACAGATCAAGGGAGCGGCCGAACAGGTTTCGGTTGGTTCCGAACAGGTATCCGAGGGTGCTCAGTCACTTGCCCAGGGTGCTTCTGAACAGGCTGGGACGGTGGAAGAACTCGCAGCAAGTATACATGAGATATCCCGTAAGGTCAACTCAAATGCCGATCATTCGGATACCGCCAACGAAAAGGCCGCCGCTGTTGGAATGGAAGCTGTGGAGAGTGACCGCCGGATGCATGAGATGCTCAAAGCAATGAAGGAGATACAGGAGAGTTCACACAAGATAGGAAGCATCCTGAAAGTCATTGAAGATATCGCTTTCCAGACGAATATTCTTTCCCTAAATGCCGCTGTTGAAGCTGCCAGGGCGGGCGATGCAGGAAAAGGATTCTCCGTAGTGGCCGGAGAGGTCAGAAATCTGGCTGCCAAAAGTTCTGAGGCGGCAAAAACTACAGGCGCGCTGATTGACAGTTCTCTGGATATCGTGGAAAACGGTGTACAGATAGCGGACGAAACAGCCATGTCTCTTCAGAATGTCAAAGAAGGGGCTGGGGAAGTCGCAGATGCACTTGCGGAAATTACCAAAGCTTCCAGTGAGCAGGCAGATTCTGTTGCACATATCACACGGGCAATTTCTCAGATTTCTAATGTTACACAGGGGAATTCCGCGACCGCAGAGGAAAGTGCAGCTGCCAGCGAAGAACTTTCCGCCCAGGCGGTCCTTCTGGAGGAGTTAATCGCAAAATTCAAAATGTAGGATGATTGATGTAGTAAAGATAAAAAAAGACAAGTTGATCGTATTGACGTTTTTAGCGGTGGCTGTATTCACCTGCGTGGGCTGTGCAGATACTCCCGGCGCTGGTGGGCAGGGTACCGACGGGCAGAGTGATACCCCGGTGATGAGCAGATCGGAGGAGCCAGACGGCAGGGCCGAAAAAATGAATGTGGCCATTACCATCGACAGTGAGGACTATGCGTTCCCCATGCCATATGAGAAATTGCAGCTAGAGGCTGGTCGCGTTCTTATGATCCGGAGCTTTGGAAGGATGGTTTATAACCCGGCTATCATGGCGGCAGCCTCTTCTTCAGTAAGGGCGACATAAAAGTATAGCTTACGGAGATGGTTCCGACGGTTCGGCGTGCAGCTTCCTCTGTTCTTCCTGGGTACGGGGCTGGCGGTAATCCTAGTTCTCAGTGGAGCGATCTATTTTTTTGCAGCCAATCTGCTGATGGATGAGACCGTGTCCAAAACGCACGAGTTGATGGAACTGAGCGGAACCAACCTCTCCACATACATCGCCCATGTGAAAGGGGAGTCCAATGTTTTCGCAAGTGACCCCACCCTCAGGCAATACCTTTCCGGGAATGATGAGAGCCTGCGGGATGGGCTTCTGTCCCGTATTAATGTGCTGCTTGAAAACGACAGTGCCATAAAATCCGTCGTCGTGGTTTCCAAAGACGGACGAATCCTTTCAAATGAAGAGGCCTCGATATGTCAGTTTCAGAGGATATGATGAAGGAGGACTGGTATATGGAATCCATCCACAATACCATGCCCGTTCTTACTGGTGCCCGGATGCAGAGTTTTTCCTCTGATAAGGATAACTGGGTAATTTCCATCAGTACAGAGATCATCGATGCTGCCGGTGAAAATCTGGGCGTCCTGCTGATGGATATGCCATACAGCGTTGTCGAGGACCATCTAAGCAGCCTGGATCTGGGAACGGGAGGCTATGTATTCCTCTTGAACGACAAAGGCGAGCCGGTTTACCACAAGGACACCAGTTATTTTTCCGAACCAAACAAGCAGAAGTTACTGCGGACAATTTTGGCAGAAGGGGATGGCTACGACAAAAAGCAGAACCTGCTCACTTATCAGACAAAAATCGAGAACGCTGGCTGGACAATGGTGGGCGTAGTGTCTTTGGATACCCTGTACATGCTGAAGCAGCAGCTTTTTGAAGCGGTGCTGCTGACCGGTGGCATACTCTTCGGGATGGTACTGCTGTTTGGCTTTCTCTTCACCCGTCGGCTGGCAGCACCTATGGCCGATCTGGAACAGGGTATGAACGAGATTGAAAGACTGGCGGAGATCAGTGTGCAAAAGTATGGCTTTACCGAAGTGGAGCTGCTGGCCGGAAATTACAACCGGATGATCCGCCGCGTGCTGGAGCTGATGGAAGAGGTCTCTGACAAGGAAAAGACGCTGCGCCAGGCGGAGCTTAGTGTACTGGTGAGCCAGATCAATCCTCATTTTCTCTACAACACCCTGGACACTATCGTTTGGATGGCTGAATTTGGCGACAGCAAAAAAGTGATCGCTCTCACCAAATCCCTGGCCGCTTTCTTTCGGTTGTCCCTTGGCGGGGGGCGGGAACTGGTCACCGTGGCTGATGAGCTGGAGCATGTGCGGCAGTACTTGTATATTCAAAAAGAACGGTATGAGGGGAAACTCAGTTATAAAATTTCTGCCCCGGAGGAGCTGCTGGATTACACGGTGCCCAAGATCATCCTCCAGCCCCTTGTGGAGAACAGCATTTACCACGGCATCAAGCCGATGAACGTCCCTGGACGGATCACCGTGACAGTGGAAGAGGATGGGGAACAGCTGCTCTTTACTGTGGCGGATAACGGTGTGGGCTTCGACCCCGCGGCGCTGCCTGCGAAAGAGTCGCCCAAGAAAAGCGGCGTGGGTCTGCAAAACGTGGACAGCCGCTTAAAGCTCATATATGGGCCGGGCTGTGGCGTGACCGTTGATTCTGCTCCTGGTGCAGGCTGCACCGTGCGGCTGACAGTAGGCAGACATGTTAAGAGTGCTCCTCGCATAAAGTAATCCGATCTTATGAATCCTTCTGATACGCGAACAGGTAGTCCAACACTGATTTTCAAGCTTTTATATTTTACCGCCAAAATGCCAACATATTTACTAAAGCGTTATAAAGGTTTGTAGAAACAAGTGACAATTTTTAACTATGCCGCTCTAAATTTGACTTTTATGAGACGTAGCTTTAGAATGGAAACAAATACACCTTAGGTGGAAAAGGCGACCAAAAACAAAGGAGATGATGATATTGAACGGACGTAATGTAAGGATAGGTGCGAGTCTATTAGTCGGAGATATGGATAGTATGGTTCGATTTTACAGAGATATATTGGGTTTTTCTACACAATGGGATGGCGGGGATTTCGCGGAGTTTGAAACAGCAAGCGGTTCGCTGTCTTTATTCATGTACAGCAGAGAGCAATTCGTAAAGGCTATTGGAGAGAGTTATGTTCCGCCAAAGGGAATTAACCAATCATTTGAAATTGCCTTGTGGCTACCGAGTTTTGCTGATGTGGATGAGGAATATGAGCGGCTATCAAAGTTAGGACTGCGCTTTCCCACTGGAGAACCCATCACCTATCCTTTTGGCATCCGTAACTTTTATGTTGCCGACCCGGAAGGCAATCTACTTGAAATTGGAAGTACGAACGAAACGTAGTTTGCAGTTTCGCCTTCTTAGACGAAAAGGGCCATCCCACATATCGTAGCCAGCTTTGGTGCTGATAACCAGCTCATCCCGGTAAGCGTGAGATGCTCTTTATGAATGAGACCCAAGTTCTTTTCTGCACTACCCGGAGTGGGTCCGTAATTATTTGCTAAATCAAAGTGGGTGATTTCGCGGTCGAAGGCTGTGAGACAGAGCTGTTTCATTTTTTCGTAAGGAGCCGTATCTCCAAAATTATGCCAAAATCCTAAAGAGACTGCCGGCAGCCGAAGGCCGCTGTCGTCGCAGCGGAAGTAGCGCATAGATTGGTAACGGGTCGATGATGCTGTATACATAGTTATCACTCATGATTTTTCGTTGATTTACAAAGTGAATTACATTTAGTATACTTGAAGAAAAGAGATTATGGAAGGGCTTTTATGAACGAGAAGGATCAGAAAGTAGCAAATGTAGCAATTTCCATTGCCGTTGCGATTGTGGTAGTTCCCATTTACATTTTTTTGCATGAAGCAGGCCATGCTTTGGTCAGCATTTTTTGCGGGGCTAAGGTAACTGGGTTTAGCATTGTAGGGGCTTTTTCCACGTCGGTGGGCGGAAACTATACGATATTGACCCATTCCCTTTTGTATTTGGCAGGTGTGTTGCTGCCACTGTTAGTTTCCATTTGTTTTCTGTTCTTTTACAAAAAAGACAGCGGCAGGAAACTTTATCATATATTTGTATTTTATATTACCATTATCTCAGCGGGAAGTCTGCTGGCATGGATTTTCGTCCCGATTCTTTACATTTTGGGAAATGCGTCACCCTCGGATGATATCAGTCAATTACTAGAGATTTCAAAGATCCAGCCGCTTCTTGTAACTGTGTGTGCATTGGCTGTGGAAATTTTGTATATAATGTGGATGTGGAAGAAAAAAGTTATTCAGAATTGGTGGAAGATTTTACAAGGGAAATAAATTGTGGGATTTTAAATGTAACGGGACAGTCGGGAAATAGATAGTCTCAGACAGGGCCAGGTACGACTCGTAAGAGTTACACCTGGCCCATATTTTTCCAAAAAAGAAAAAAAGATGGCTAACGACAACCATCATTCTCTCCGTTACATGTTATAATGTAACTATGCTTATCCGCGCACCCACGAAGAAGCGGCAAGCTCCTTTTCAATGAAATTAAAATATATGAAAAACTGGAAAATTAGTGTTTATCACCGACTCTCACTTTCTGTCCTGTTCTTTTATGATGAAAATGGATAGGATTAGACATAAAAGAAAGGGGCATGTAGAATATGAATCAACAGAAAATAGGAGAATTTATATTTACTTGTAGAAAGGAGAAGGGGCTCACTCAGTCACAACTTGCAGAAATATTAGGAGTTAGTGATAAATCTATTTCCAGATGGGAGAATGGCAAAACAATGCCAGATCTATCGTTATATGAACCTTTATGTAAGGCTCTTGATATTCAGATATCAGAGTTACTATATGCAAAGAAGATGAAAGATTATGAAAAAACCATTAAAGGTGAAAAATCTGCATTGAATATTTTAAAAACTAAATCTCAACTTGAAACATTTGGAGTTTTAACTGAAATTCTAATTTTTATTGGAATCATTATTACAATATCACTAACAAAAATATTAGCAGTTACTACAATCCAAATGATTATAACAATGATATGTGGATGTTTTGTATGGGGGTTTGGTTTAATACTAAGGATCAAAATCAGAAGAGCAATCATGAAATTGGAAGACTGTTAAATTTGAATTTGAAAAGGAGAACAAAACAATGAGTAAATACAATTCTTTGTGGGAATATGTACAGAAAAATGGAAACCAATCTATTAAATTGACTTTTGATGAAATTTCTAACATTGCAGGGATAGCCATAGACCATTCATTTTTAAAATATAAAAAAGAATTAATAGAGTATGGTTATCAAGTTGGTAAAATATCTATGAAAGAGGAAACAGTCATTTTTAATAAAATCGAAGAGTAATGAAAATTTGAAGTTTTAGGGCTGAATAAATTGAAAGGTAATTTTTGTTATGGAAAAGACGGAATTAGATTTTGTGTGTACCGGAATGAAAACGGGTAAAAAAATCCCGATTGAATATACTGGGCGTGGACAAAACATATCGCCAGAGTTTATTATTAAAAATTTGTTGCCCAATGCTAAAACGTTAGCTATTACGTTGGAGGACTTGACACACCCAATAAAAAAATTCACCCATTGGATTATTTGGAATATTCCCGCAACTGATAAAATCGAGAAAGGAATTCCAGTGGGTAAGAAAGTGTTGGGAAATGCAGTTCAAGGGGTTGGATATGGTTTCCATCAATATGCTGGACCTAAACCTCCGAAAGGGAAAAAGCATATCTACCTCTTTACTATCTATGCTTTGGATTGTGAATTAAATTTAAGTGCCAATTCTATGAAAGGAACTTTTTTAAGAAGGGCAAAAGGTCATATTATTCAAAGCGGAAATGTAATAGGTGAATTTGAGTAGTACACCGACAGATGATTTTTTGGATGATAATATAGGAGGGAAAGAATTGCGGGAAGTCCGATATATCTACAAATAATTTGTTGGAGGAGATGTATGAAAATATATAATGCAGGAAACAGAGTCATGAATACATATCTTTACCAGACTAAAGATGGGTTTGTAATGATTGATACAGGCTATGAAAATAATTATTCAAAATGTACTTCATCTATGAAACGAAAAGGAATTTCTTGGGCTAATATTAAATATATTTTTCTAACACACGCCCATGATGACCATGCCGGTTTTCTAAAAGAGGCATTGGATAAACATCCAAATATTACTTGTATCATTAGTGAAAAGGCATTTTCAGTTTTGGCAAGAGGACAAAATTCATTTGAGGGTGGTTGCAGTAGTAGGCTTGCATTATTCTTTTGTTGCATTATGAAGTTATTGGGCAATGGAAAACATCTTTTTCCTGCAATAGATGAAACCTATAAAAAAAGATTTATAGAGATAACAAAAGATAATGTTTCTGGAATTGAAACGTTATTATCTGGTAAAATATTATTCACACCAGGACATACAGCAGATTCTATTTCTTTAAAAGTGAAAAATCAGATATTTTGTGGAGATGCCGCAATGAATGGTTTGCCGAGTTTACATAGGATAACGATATGGGTAGAGAATAAAAAAGAATTTGAAAATTCATGGAAAGTATTGTTGGATGAAAATGTAGATTATATTTACCCAGCACATGGACAACGATTTAAAAATAATGATTTGTATAAGTTCAAAACTAAAATTAGTAAGCTTAAGTTATATCCTTTGAAGTGATAACAATATCTTCAAATTCCAGTTTATCCGAGAGAGAAATTTGAATTTGTAATTGAAATTTTTTGTATTTTGCGAAGGGAGAATATTGATTTATGATTTCAATATTAGGTGCAGTATTATTTGGAGTTATAGCAACTATGACAGTTCTTGTTGCTTGCGGTTTGCCTTTGGGCGAATTTACAATGGGTGGACAACATAAAATCTTACCTAAGAAATTTAGAGTTATGGCAGTCATTTCGTTTGCTGTCCAAATTTTTGCAATGATAATTGTTTTGCAAGCCGGAGGGTTTATTTCCTTATGGTTGTCTTTTAAGGTTACTAAATATATTTGTTTCTTCTTTGCCGCTTACCTATCTTTGAATACTATTATGAACATTATTTCAAAAAGTAGGAAAGAAAAATATGTGATGACTCCGCTTTCACTTATAGCCGGAATATGTTTTTGGATAACGGCATTTCAGATGTAGTATGTAAAATGAGGATAATCTACAGTGCGTCAAATTCCAGTTTGCCAAACTGAAAAAATCGCAGTTTTGAAAGGAGAAAGTATGGAAAAGAGTATTGCATTTTGTGGTTTGGTGTGTTCGCAATGTCCTGTATACATTGCAACCAAGACGAATAATGAAGAACTAAAAGAGAAATTAGCAATCGAATATTCTACAGACACATTTGAGTTTGTAAAAGAAGATATGAATTGTACGGGGTGTCACTCAGTAGTTGGAGTAAATGAGAAGATGTGTAAAGAATGTCTTATGAGAAAGTGCGGTATGCACAAAAGCATTTCTCATTGTGCAGAATGTAATGAGTACCCATGCCAGTACATAAACAGTTATGTGCCAACTGGAAGTGATAATCGCAAAATGTTAGACGAACTGGAAAAGAAATAAAATCCAGTTTGATGAGGTGAGAAAATGATAACAGGATACTATTGTACTAATATTTTTTTTGATGAAGAACTGCGCAGTAATTTCTCGGATTTTCTTGATTTGGGATATCTATTCTGCCGGGAAAACGGGGTCGTACCATAGGAGCTTCGCAGGACCTGCTTTTAAACGGCTTCTTAAGTCATGCGGATTTGAAGATATGCAGTGGCGTTTCTTAAGGAACACATATGCAACAGTCTTAGCAGAATACGAGATTAGTATAAAAGCCATAGATGTCTGGGGCATTATTCTCCGGTATTTGCGAATGACACTTATGTAGATACAACAAAAATCGTGTATGATGTTGCTGTAGAGATTACAGATTTTGCAATGTATGTCCTGCCGGGGCGGAAAACGGACTGGATATTGACATTGATCGTACATATCTACTTGAAGTTATTCCTCAAAATGTATATAATATCTAAGATTGCATTAATAAAGGATTTACAGAAAATCATCTTTCTGTATCAGACTATGTTGCATAATGCTGTATGATTATGCATAGTAGCGCAGATTTGAAAAAAGTGCTATTTGTGACCTGACCTCTATTTTTAACCCATTATGCATTGAAGTGTATAAAAATACAGTGCAGATAAGGACTTAAAATGCATATAAAAAGAGAGGAATTTCATCTTCACAAGGCAACTTCAAATTTGTGATTTAGTAACAAAAAATGAGAGGAAAAATATGAGAAAACTAGCTTTAAGTGATGAAATATTACTGAAAATCGAGAAGCCAGCACGCTACATTGGCAATGAGGTAAATTCGGTAAATAAGGACGCAAGTAAGGTGGACGTGCGGTTTGCCATGTGCTTCCCGGACGTCTACGAAATCGGAATGTCACATCTGGGAATTCAGATATTATATGATATGTTTAATAAAAGGGAGGATGTATGGTGTGAACGTGTCTATTCCCCTTGGCCGGATTTGGACGCTGTCATGCGGGAAAAGGAAATCCCTCTCTTTGCTCTGGAATCCCAGGATCCCATAAAAGATTTTGATTTTCTTGGTATAACCATCCAATACGAGATGTGTTATACGAATATCCTGCAAATCCTGGATTTAAGCCGGATACCCCTACGTTCCAAAGACAGAGGAGAAGAATATCCGATCGTTATGGGCGGAGGCCCATGTACCTATAATCCCGAGCCGCTGGCAGAATTCTTTGATGTTTTTTATATTGGTGAAGGGGAAACGGTTTTCGATGAATTCCTTAATATATATAAGGAATTCAAAAATGCGGGAAAAAGCAAAAAAGAATTTTTAGAGCGCGCGGCAGAGATACCGGGCATCTATGTTCCTGCATTTTATGACGCAGCGTACAACGAGGATGGAACACTGGCATCCTTTACTCCGAATAATCCCCATTCAAAAGAGAAAATAGAAAAACAGGTGGTTATGGATCTCTCAGATGTCTGTTATCCGGAAAAACCTGTTGTACCATTTATCAAGGCAACACAGGACCGCGTTACCCTGGAAATCCAGCGGGGATGTATCCGTGGCTGCCGTTTCTGCCAGGCTGGTATGATTTACAGGCCTACCAGGGAACGGGATGTGGAGTTCCTGAAAAAAACGGCTCAGGCTATGCTTGAAAGTACCGGACATGAGGAGATTTCACTGAGTTCCTTAAGCTCCAGCGATTATTCCAAACTGCCGGAGCTGATCGATCATCTGATCAGCGAGTGCTCTGCAAGAAATGTAAATATCTCTCTGCCCTCCCTGCGTATTGATGCCTTTTCTCTGGATGTCATGAGTAAAGTCCAGGATATCAAGAAGAGCAGTCTGACCTTTGCTCCCGAAGCGGGAACGCAGCGTATGCGTGATGTCATTAATAAAGGACTGACAGAGGAAGTGATCCTTAACGGCGCGGCCGAAGCTTTTGCCGGAGGCTGGACCAGAGTAAAGCTGTATTTTATGCTGGGACTTCCCACAGAGACGGAGGAGGATATGAAAGGTATCGCCCATCTCGCCGAAGAGGTTGCAAAGAAATACTATGAAATTCCGAAAGAACAGCGCCGGGGCAGATGTCAGATCGTAGCAAGTACCTCCTTTTTCGTGCCGAAACCTTTTACTCCTTTCCAGTGGGCTTCCATGTGCCGCAAAGAGGAGTATCTGGCAAAGGCGAAAGTGGTAAAAGATGAAATCCGTGCGCAGTTAAATCAAAAGAGTATTAAATACAACTATCACGAGGCAGACGTCACGGTGCTGGAGGGGATTTTGGCGCGGGGTGACAGACGGATCTGTGATGTTTTGGAGCTGGCCTACAAAAACGGAGCTATTTTTGACGCGTGGTCTGAATATTTCCGATATGATATCTGGATGAAGGCTTTTGAAGAACTGGGCATTGATCCGGAATTCTATACGCTCCGTGAGCGTCCGGCTGATGAATTGTTCCCTTGGGATTTCATCCATGCAGGAGTGACGAAAAAATTCCTTTTGAAGGAATGGGAGAGAGCGAAAGAGGGAGTTGTGACGCCGAACTGTCGGGAAAAATGTTCCGGTTGCGGCGCAGCTTCTTACAAAGGAGGTGTCTGCATTGAAGGTTAGAGTGAAATTTGCGAAAGAGGGAGCAATGAAATTTATCGGCCATCTTGATATTATGCGGTACTTCCAGAAAGCTGTAAAGCGCGCAGGGCTGAACGCTTCATTTTCTGAGGGATACAGCCCTCATATGATCATGTCTTTCGCGTCTCCTTTAGGAGTTGGAATAACCAGCACAGGCGAATACTTTGATCTGGAGCTGAAAAGCGTATTTTCCTCTAAAGAAATGGTCAAAAAGCTGAATGATGCCATGGTGGATGGAATGCGTATATTAAGTATCCACCAGGTGGAAGACGGAAAAGCGGGAAAGGCCATGTCTCTTGTGGCTGCCGCTGATTATGTGCTGACATTTCGTGAGGGAAAAGAACCATCAGAGGATTGGAAAAATAAGATTTTGGAGTTCACAGAACAGCCGTCTATTCTGATCATGAAAAAAACAAAGAAAAGTGAAAAAGAAGTGGATATCCGTCCGTTTATTTATCATATGGAAGAAAAAGAAGGGCATATTTATCTGACTTTGGCTGCCGGAAGCTCTAATAATACAAAGCCGGAGCTTGTCATGGAAGCTTTTTGCCAGTTTTTAGGCGTGCCTTACGATGAATGGGCTTTTATGGTGCATAGAAGTGAACTTTATGCCGATACCGGCACGGAGGAGGAGCGGCATCTCGTGCCGCTGGAAGCTTTGGGTGAGGAAATTGAGTAAGCTGATCCTGACACCTATGGATATTTCCGGCAGGAAACGGCTGACAGCGGCTCTGATACAGGACAGGAAGGTCTGTCAGCTTGACATATGCCAGTTTGAGCATAAGAGTATTCTGGGCAACATTTATGTGGGAAAAGTAAAAAATATCGCTGAAAATATTCGTGCGGCCTTTATAGAGATTGCTGACGGTATCATGTGTTATTATTCAATGGATGAAAAGTCAGTTCCTCTTTATACAAACAGGAAAAAAAGCGGAAAGCTGAAGCCGGGCGATGAGCTTTTGGTGCAGGTGTGCAGGGAACCTATCAGGGGAAAACTCCCCTGTGTAACCTGCGATCTGAATTTTCCGGGAAGATATCTGGTAGTTACCGCTGTCTGGGCAATGCCTGGTTTTTCAGGAAAATTAAACGCGGAGGAGAAAAAAAGACTGAAAGAAACATTGCAGCCTGTTCTTCCGAAGGATGCCGGAGTGATCGTTCGTACCAACAGCAGAAATGCGGCAGAGGAAGAGCTTCTCTCTGAGCTTGATCGGCTTTTGGAATGTTTGCGCCAAGTGAAAGAAAAAGCTTTGACCAGAACCTGTTTTTCCCTGATCTATGAAAACCAGCCGGAATATTTGCAGGTTTTGCAGAATGTATATGAGCAGGACCTGGAAGAGATCGTCACAGACAACAGGGAACTTTACGAGCAGGTTGCCCGTTATCTGGAGTATTACGGAATGCCGGCAGAGAAGCTGCGTCTGTATGAGGACAAGCTTTTGCCCCTGCCACGATTATATTCACTGGAAACGGTTCTGAAGGAAGCTCTGTCTGAGAAAGTATGGCTGAAATCAGGGGCTTTTCTGGTCATCCAGCAGACGGAGGCATTTGTCTCCATAGACGTGAATACCGGAAAATATACCGGTAAAAAAGATATGCAGGAGACTTTCCGAAAAATCAATCTGGAGGCGGCAAAGGAGATTGCCAGACAACTGCGTCTCCGCAATCTGTCCGGTATGATTTTAATAGATTTTATCAATCTGAAAGAGCAGAAAGACAAAGATGAGCTGCTGCAGACTCTGCAGAGATACCTGAACCAGGATCCTGTAAAGGGGAATGTGGTGGACATTACAAAACTGAATATTGTGGAAGTGACCCGCAAAAAAATAAGAAAATCCCTGGCAGAAGAGCTTCGGGAAGAATATCAGGAAAGTGTAAGGTAATCATAGTTATGAAAGTAAAATCCATGCTTACAACGCTGTGTTATATTGAGAAAGGCGACAGCTATCTGATGCTGCACCGGATCAAAAAGGAGTCTGATGTAAATAAGGACAAATGGATCGGTGTCGGCGGACATTTTGAGGAAGATGAAAGTCCGGAAGATTGTCTTTTACGGGAAGTGAAAGAGGAGACCGGACTGACCCTGACCTCTTATAAATTTAGAGGCATTGTCACATTTATTTTCAAACCCCTGGCAGGGGAGCCGGACACGGAATATATGTGTCTGTACACAGCAGATGGATATGAAGGTACTTTATGTGCCTGCAATGAGGGCATTCTGGAATGGGTGCAGAAAAAAGAAGTGCTGAATCTGAACCTTTGGGAGGGGGATAAGATATTCTTCAAGCTTTTGGAGGAGGACCATCCGTTCTTCTCCCTGAAGTTAATGTATCAGGGTGATACCTTGCGGGAGGCGGTGCTAGATGGAGAGAAAATACGATGATTTTATGAACCATCAAAAGAAGCGGCTGAGACCGGTGCATGGAATTCTTCTTTTTGTGCTGGTTATGGTGTCTTATTATACAATTATTGCATGGATGCAGATGAAATTTGGAATGTACGGGCTGGCTATGACAGAGCTGTATCTCCTTTTACTGTCAGTGGGGATCACAGCACTTTGCGGCGCAGATTTCGCAGAGGTTTTTCCAGTGAGAAAACCGTCATGGAGTAAAATTTTCGGCACACTGCTGCTCTGGGCAGGAGTATACGCATTGGTGCTGCCGGTGACTATGGTGATCGCATGGCTGTTTCCTGAGCAGATGTTTGGGACAAGCAGCGCACTGAACGATATAATTGCGAGTGTGCCGCTGCTGATCTCCATTTTTATCACTGCCGTAATGCCTGCTGTCTGTGAAGAGGCCATGCACAGAGGCGTCATTCTTCACGGCCTGAAAAGCCTGAAACGAGAATGGCTGATCGTGCTGATCATGGGACTTTTGTTTGGTTTGTTTCATGGGAGCGTATGGCGTTTTATGCCCACTGCGCTTTTGGGCGGGGCGTTGTCCTGGCTGATGCTCAGAACTGAGAATATGGTTTATCCGGCCCTGTTCCATTTTGCCAACAATTTTCTGCCCACGCTTCTCTCCTTTGGCCAGACTGAGAGTGATACAGCGGCCAGTGCAGAATATCTGATGGAGTTTGGTATTCCTGTAGCGGCTCTTGGTATCTATGTGGCAATTGGCTGCGTGGCACCATTTGCCATCTATACCGCAGGTTATCTCCTGCGGAGAGAAAAGGGCAGAAAGGTACCTTATTTTCCGAAAGAGCATCAGACATTTTGGATCGTATTTCTCACAGTCTCTTCAGTCATACCGGCTATGATAGGCGGAGTATTGTTTTTATACGGAATTTTCTTCGACGATTCCCTGTGGCAAATGATAAGACAAAGTCCGGTGGAGAATTTTACCGTTTTCTTACGGCTGCTGTAGTTAAGAAGCAGATTTACTGAAGGTAAACAGATTAAACAAATTTTTTGTAAAATTTTCAAGATTATATTGACGAACAAACATTCCTGTGCTATTATAAGCGAGTATGCCGCACAAAGAGGTTTGAAGCGCTGTGAAATAGTCAGCCACCATATTTTGGCGAGTAATGATAATAGGAGGTGCCATATGTACGCAATTATTGCAACAGGTGGTAAACAGTACAAAGTAGCCGAAGGCGATGTTATCAGAGTAGAAAAACTTGGAGCAGAAGCTGGAGAAACTGTTACATTTGACCAGGTCCTTGCCGTAAACAATGATGGGTTAAAAGTTGGTGACGACGTAGCAAGCGCTACTGTAACCGCGTCTGTAGTTGGAAACGGTAAAGCAAAAAAGGTTATCGTTTACAAATATAAACCGAAAACCGGATACCACAAGAAAAACGGTCACAGACAGCAGTACACCAAAGTTAAGATTGAAAAAATCAACGCTTAATTATGACGTACATTACGTTTTATCAGAACAGTGACGGCGTTGTGACAGGCTTTGATACCAGTGGACATGCCGGGTATGCCAGACAGGGCGAGGATATCGTCTGTGCGGCTATTTCCGCTCTTGTCATCAATGCGGTAAATTCTATTGAACAGTTCACAGATGATGCTTTTAAAGTGGATGTGGACAGGGAAAATGGCGGTATCGTATTCAGGCTGGAGGCAAAACCTTCCAAAGAGGCTGCATTGTTGCTGAATTCCCTCATTCTCGGATTGCAGAGAATGGAAGACGAAGAAGAAAACAGACAATATATTGATGTCATATTCGAGGAGGTGTAAGGACATGTTAAGAATGGACCTTCAGTTTTTCGCTCATAAAAAAGGTGTGGGTTCTACCAAGAACGGTAGAGATTCCGAATCTAAAAGACTGGGCGCAAAGAGAGCAGACGGACAGTTTGTAAAAGCCGGAAACATCCTTTACAGACAGCGCGGAACAAAAATTCATCCGGGTGTGAATGTAGGACGCGGCGGCGACGATACTTTATTTGCATTAGTAGATGGTGTTGTTCGTTTTGAGAGAAAAGGCAGAGACAAAAAACAGGTTTCTGTAGTACCGGTAACAGCAGAGTAACAATAGAATCTGCGCTTGGCGGATTTTCTATTGTCATGAATTAAGGGGGGCTTCAAATCGTTCTGGTTTGAAGCCGCTTTTTTTAGCAATATATCTGCCAAGGCAGATTTAGAAAGTCAGAGGTTTTTATGTTTGCAGACAGAGCAAAAATCGCGATCCGTTCCGGAAAAGGCGGTGACGGCCATGTGAGCTTCCGAAGAGAATTATACGTTCCCAACGGCGGTCCTGACGGCGGCAATGGCGGCAGAGGCGGAGATGTTATCTTTGAAGTGGATAAAGGTCTGAATGCCTTAACCGATTATCGGCATAAACGAAAATATGCGGCAGAGAACGGACAGGACGGCGGCAAGAAAAGATGTCATGGCGCCGACGGCAATGATATTATCCTCAAAGTTCCGGAGGGGACTGTGATCAAGGAAGCCGCTTCCGGAAAGGTCATTGCTGATATGTCCGGAGAAAACAAAAGACAAATCGTGTTAAGGGGTGGAAAAGGCGGCAAAGGAAACATGAACTATGCCACAGCTACCATGCAGGTGCCAAAATACGCGCAGCCGGGACAGCCGGCACAGGAGCTTGAGGTTATGCTGGAGCTGAAGGTGATAGCAGATGTAGGTCTGATCGGATTCCCAAATGTAGGAAAGTCAACTTTGCTTACAAGAGTGAGCAATGCCAGACCGCAGATCGCCAATTATCACTTTACAACCATCAATCCTCATCTTGGAGTTGTGGATCTGGAAGGCTGTGATGGATTTGTCATTGCGGATATTCCGGGTCTGATCGAAGGGGCATCGGAAGGTATCGGCCTTGGCCACCAATTCCTGCGCCATATAGAGAGAACCCGTGTACTGATTCATCTGGTGGACGCTGCGTCTACAGAGGGAAGAGATCCCATAGATGATATCTATAAAATCAACAAAGAACTGGAAGCTTATGATCCGAAGCTCATGGAGCGTCCCCAGGTCATCGCGGCCAATAAGACAGATATGATTTACAGTGAGGACGAAGATCCTGTTGAGTGTATCCGGCAGGAGTTTGAGCCTCAGGGAATCAAAGTGTTCTCAATTTCTGCGGCTACAGGAAAAGGCCTGAAAGAGCTGCTTTATTATGTAAAGAGTCTTCTGGATAAGATTGATAAGGAGCCAGTTATTTTTGAACAGGAATTTTTCCCGGAAGATGTACTGATCACAGAAAATCTGCCTTATACCGTAAAACAGGATGAAGAGGATGAGCACCTGTTCTATATTGAGGGACCGAAAATTGAAAAGATGCTGGGTTATACCAATCTGGATTCAGAGAAAGGATTTTCTTTCTTCCAGAGATTCCTGAAAGAAAGTGGTATTCTGGCAGATTTGGAAGAAGCCGGTATTGAAGAGGGCGACACAGTACGGATGTACGGCTTTGATTTTGATTATTACAAATAGGAGATAACATGACAAGTAAACAGAGGGCTTATTTGAAAAGTCTTGCTATGACTATGGATCCTGTCCTGCAGATTGGAAAATCCAGTCTGACACCGGAGAATACAGCGTCGGTAGCTGAAGCATTGGAAGCCAGAGAGCTGATCAAGATAAATGTACTTCAGAATTGTATGGATGATCCCAAGCAGATCGCGGAGGTGCTTGCCGAGAGGACAAAATCCCAGGTGGTGCAGGTGATTGGCAAGAAAATAGTTTTATATAAAGAAGGCAAAAAGGAAAAGAAGAAAATATTTCTTCCATAATAGGATATCCTGATAAGAGGTACAGTCATGTGCGAGAAAAGAAAACGAGTGGGCATCATGGGCGGGACGTTTGACCCCATCCATATTGGACATCTGATTTTGGGCGAGACAGCCTATGAGCAGTTTGACTTAGACCAGGTACTTTTTATGCCTGCAGGAAATCCTCCCCATAAGAGAAGGCGCCTTCACAGAGCAACAGATGAACAGCGCAGTGAAATGGTGAAAAGAGCCATCGCCTCAAATCCACATTTCTCTCTTTCTTTGGAGGAGATGAACGAGGACGGATTTACCTACACCTACAGAACTCTGGAGCGTCTAAAGGCAGAGCACCCGGATACAGACTATTTCTTTATTCTGGGGGCTGATTCTCTCTTTGACTTTGATAAGTGGAGGGAGCCGGGCAGAATATGCAGAGCATGTACGGTGGTGGCAGCTACGCGGAACCATACCAGTCAGGAACGTCTGGATGAAGCAATCCGTTTCCTGGAGGAAAAATACAGCGGAACTTTCCGCAAACTGAATTCCCTGAATATTGATATTTCATCTGCAATGCTCCGCTCCTGGATAGCAGGGCAGAGGACCATAAAATATTATGTGCCTGATAATGTCATTGCTTATATCAGGGAGAACCATATTTATGAGGAATGTGATACAGATGAATTATGATTTGAGAGCCTTTTCAAAAAAATTGAAAAAACATCTCGATGAAGAGCGTTATGTACACACTCTTGGAGTGATGTATACAGCGGCAGCTTTGGCTATGGCCCATGGCGGTGATTTGGAAAAGGCACAGACAGCAGGAATGCTTCATGACTGTGCGAAATGTATACCAAATGATAAGAAACTGAAGCTGTGTGAAAAAAAGAATATTCCAGTTTCTGAGATAGAAGAAAAAGCACCGTTTCTTCTTCACTCAAAATTAGGGGTTTATATAGCCAGAAAAAAGTATGATGTTGAGGATAAGGAGATTCTGTCTGCTGTCCGTTGGCATACCACAGGCAAACCGGAGATGACTCAGCTTGAAAAGATCATCTACCTGGCAGACTATATTGAACCAGGCAGGGACAAGGCGCCCAATCTAGCGAGAGTGCGCAGACTGGCCTTTGAGGACCTAGATGAATGCATGTATGAGGTGCTGAGGGATACTCTTGATTATCTCGGAAGCAATCCGAAAACTCTGGATCCTGCTACAAAAGAAGCATTTGTTTATTACGAAGAGATTCATAACAATAAAATAAAGAAGACTAACTATTAAAGAAAGTCAATAAATAGTTTCAAAAACAGAGATGTTTTGAGTATAGTGGCGATGACTTATTCATCGCAATCAGTACCTTGAAAATTGCATGACAAATAGAGCATCGAGTATGATGCTCTGACAAGAAGATATGATGTTGGAAGAATTAGATTGCTTTTTGGTATTGCTGTCCAGTGCGTTCGAGATGATAAATTAGCCGAACTAGTTTCTTGGTCGCGTGAGACATTGCAACATAGTAATGCTTGCCTTCAGCTCGTTTCTTGGCAAGATAAGCCTTGTAGGTTGGATCCCATAGACAAACATATGCGGTTGCATTAAACAGAGCATATCTAAGGTATCTAGAACCACGTTTTTCCATTCTGGCATAACAGTTATCTAACTGGCCGGATTGATAGGTAGAAGGCGACATTCCTGCATAAGCAAGGATCTTATCTGGAGAGTCGAATTGGCTAAAGTCACCTATTTCAGCAATAATCATGGCACCCATTCGATAGCTGATTCCAGGAATGCTAAGGATTGGAGAATTGATTTCATCCATGATGACTTTAATCTCGTTTTCAATCTCTTCGATTTCAGAATCTAGCTCTCTAATGAGCTTAATGGTGTGCTTTAATTCAAGCGATTTAGCTGGCATATTTGAACCGATAGAGGTTCTTGCAGCCTCTCTAAAAGCGATAGAGGTTTCTTTTGTGTAGTGGCCTTTAGATGCGGTTTCAAGAAGATTTGAAAGTCTTGTGAGATGTGCATTAGCTACCTGTTTTGCACCAGGAAATTCGTAGAGTAACTCATAAACAGAATTCTGATGAAGTGTTGGAACAAGCTTTTCTAACTCAGGGAAAAGGATACATACAAGACGGGATATAGATGTTTTAAGCTTCGCGCGTTCTTTAACTTTATCAAAACGATAGCGAGTAAGTGACTTAAGCTCTTCGTTGTGATACGATGTGTCTGAGTAGGACTTTAAGTTCACGTCAGACATTAGCATAGAAGCAATTGTATGGGCATCAACTTTATCCGTTTTCGTCTGTCTAAGGCTTAGACTTTTTCTGTACAGATTAGTATGTAACGGGTTGATAACAAAGGTGGCCAGACCTTTATCAAGCAGATATCCGAGAAGATTGTAACTATAGTGTCCAGTGGCTTCTAGGCCTACTTTTACTTTAGAAGCATCTTCCATAACGGATTCTATTTTCTGATAAAGCTCGTCGAACCCATCGAGATTGTTTTTGATGGTAAAAGCCTTGAAAAGGACTTCGCCATCAGAGTTTGTGATAAAGCAATCATGCTTATCTTTTGCGACATCAATTCCTACGTAAATCATATAGGACCTCCTGATATAAAGTATTGATACTGTCTTAAGATCCACAGGGCTCCTTGCAATCGTAACCTACTTCTTGATAAACCGTCATGCGGTAACTAACTGATTAACAAATAAACAAAGAGACTGTGGTTGGAGCCTTTTTTAAACCATCAAGTGGTAGGAGGTGATAACCAATCCACAGTATCTTAAAATAGCATAGTCAAACCTGTAGAAAAGGTAAAGAAAGACTATGACTTTATATAATAGTAGGAGGTGAATATATGAACAGTAAGGAAATCGCACGGATGGCGTGTGAAGCATTGGAAGACAAAAAGGCGCTGGAAGTAAAAATCATCAATATTGAAAAGGTATCCACTTTGGCAGACTATTTCATTATTGCCAGCGGCAGCAACCGGAATCAGGTACAGGCCATGGCAGATAACGTAGAAGAAATCCTTGGGAAAGCACAGATAGAGCCAAAGCAGATCGAAGGCTACCAGAATGCAAATTGGATCCTGATGGATTACAGGGACGTGGTAATTCATATTTTTGATGAGGAGAACCGCCTTTTCTATGATTTGGAGAGAATCTGGAGAGATGGCTCCCTGATTGAAAAAGAAGAGCTGGATAAATAGAGTTTATTTGACAATATTTTAGATTTACAGTAAGCGCCAAATATTCCTGCGGATTTTCTATTTTCCTGGTTTCCTCTATAATTGTAGATGAAAGATATTTAGACTATTTCACTACAATTACGGAGGATAGGTTATGACAACTACTCGCAAAGCCCGTGTTCCGATGGCGGAACAGATCCGGCTTATCAATGAATGCCGCCAAAGCGGCATGACAGATGCTGACTGGTGTCGTGAAAACGATATCGCAGTAAGCACTTTTTATAACTGGGTCAGCCGCTGCAGAAAAGCAGCAGCGGATCAGATCCCGGCACCGAATTATGGTCATTGTGGGATCGCGCATTCAAAACAGGATGTGGTTCCCATTGACATTGTTTCGGATCACCTTCCAGAACAGCATATAGCATCGCAGATGCACCAAACGAACCTTGACAATTCACATACGATTGAAGTGTCCATGAATAATGTAACAATCCGCATCAGCAATGATGCCGATCCTGCCCTGCTCACCAGGACACTCCGCCTGATCCGGGAGACCTCATGTTAGGTGATATCTCCGGCCTCGAAAAAATCTACATTGTCTGCGGCTATACCGATATGCGCAAATCGATCGATGGTCTCTGTGCCATTATCGAAGACCAGCTTAAGATGGATCCGACATCCAGTGCGCTCTTCCTGTTCTGTGGAAGAAGACGGGACAGGATCAAAGCTCTGTTCCATGAACCGGATGGTTTTGTCCTGGTCTATAAACGGTTGTCTATCCGGGGCGGGTATCAATGGCCAAGGAAGCAGTCGGAAGTCCGGAATCTTTCCTGGAGGGAGTTCGACTGGCTAATGTCAGGAATTGATATCGACCAGCCAAAAGCACTCAAAGCAGAGTAAAAAAGCATCTGGATCCTGGTAAAAATCCTGCACAGAAAAATGTCAGGTTTCCTTATAAATTCAGCGTTTTTCAGTACTTGTTTTCCTTTAGGAATGGCTGTGTTTCTGGTATAATAAAGGTGTTAAATTCAAGGAGAAAACGATGGCTTCCAGTGCAAAAGACATCCAGCTGCGAGAGCTGAAGGATACCATAACACAACTGAAAACAATGATCTCTGAGCAGACGGAATTGATCAGATCTCTCCGTCTTGTTATTGATGAAAAAACCAGCCATGAAAAAGCCCTTCAGGAACAGGTGGACTATCTTACCAAAAAGCTTTTCGGTTCTTCCAGCGAAAGAAGGACCGATGACATTCCGGGACAACAGCACCTTTTTGATGAAGCGGAAGTGGAACAAGATCTTTCCCTGTTGGAAGAAGAGACTGTGATCCGGGAGCATACCCGCAAGAAGAAATCAACCCATGAGGATCTTTTTAAAGGCCTGAAGGTTGAAAAAGTAGTCATTCCTCTTCCGGAAGAAGATCAGGTCTGCCCGGTCTGTGGTACGCAGATGGTTCTGATCGGTGAAGAGTATGTCCGCCGTGAGCTGGAATTCATTCCGGCAACATGTAAAGTGATCGAATACTACAGCCAGAGTTATGGATGTCCGTGCTGTAAGGAAGGATTGGGAGACACAGAAAAACCTGTGATCGTAAAGTCTCAGGTTCCGCAGGCCCTGGTAGGAAAAGGCCCAGCGACCGCATCCACCGTTGCATGGACGATGTATCAGAAATACGCCAATGGACTTCCCCTTTACCGTCAGGAGAAAGACTGGAGACAGTATGGTGCCCAGTTCAGCAGGACGACACTGGCCAACTGGATTATCTATTGCTCCAGGAATTACTTTCAGCCAATGTATGATTACTTCCACAGGGAACTGCTGAAGCGCAGTTTTGCAATGGCAGATGAGACTAGAGTCCAGGTATTGAAGGAAGAAGATCGCCGGGCACAGACGCAATCCTTCATGTGGCTGTTCCGCAGCGGCGAAGATGGTCTTTCCGCCATTATCTTATATGGCTATTCTCCAACCAGGAGTGGCAGCTATGCAAAGGAGTTTCTGGAAGGCTATCACGGATATCTGGAAACGGATGGTTACCAGGGCTACAACAGCCTGCCGGATATCAAACGATGTTCCTGTTGGGCACACATCCGCCGGTACTTTATCGACGCCGTTCCCAAAGGGAAACAGTATGATTACAGCCAGCCAGCAGTACAGGGAGTCCAGTACTGTAACCGCCTGTTTGCCATAGAAGATTCCATTAACAAAAAATATCCCGGTGATTATGAAAAACGTAAGCAGCTGCGTCTCGAGAAGGAAAAACCTGTTCTGGAGGCTTTCTGGTCGTGGATTGAGCAGCAAAAGCCAGTCCGAAATACCCGCATGGATAAAGCGGTGAATTATGTCCTTAACCGGCGGGAAACAGCGGAGACCTATCTGGAGGATGGTCGCTGTAGTTTCACAAACAATCTCAGCGAGAACGCGATCCGTCCGTTTGCAGTTGGCCGTAAAAACTGGCTGTTCAGTGATTCTGTAGAAGGAGCCAATGCCAGTGCTGTAGTCTATACAATGGTTGAAATGGCAAAGGCACACGCCCTGAACATTTACGAATATCTGAAATTTCTACTGGATCATCGTCCAACGAAGGAGATGACTGATGCTCAGCTCGCAGAGCTTGCACCCTGGAGTGAAAAACTCCAATCTATCAAAAATCGCATGTGAATTATAGTGAATTACTCCAACTCGCAAAGGGCTGGGGTAATTTTATATCTGACCGCATTATTATTTGGCGGTTACGATTTACAAAGCTGCCGTACAGAAAATATTTTCTGTACGGCGTTTTTTTTCTGATGCAGGAATTTTCCGACAAGGTGTGATGAACAGCTTGTGAAAATAATATTTGATCAAACTCCGGGCTGATCCCATTCAGACGGATAGTATTGATTTGTTCTGCTATTTCATAAAGCGGAAAACTCCAATTACTTTGCCGAGTACTTGGAACTGCTGTTCCGGATGTATCACAATGGGATCCATATAATCATTCTCCGGCTGCAGGCGGATATGATCTTTTTCTTTGTAGAAAGTTTTGATCGTTGCGGAATCTTCTACCAGAGCGACGATTTTGTCTCCGTTTTCGGCATTCTCCTGCTTTTCAACCACTACATAATCACCGCTGAAGATACCGGCATTGACCATACTGTCGCCCTGTACCACCAACATAAAAGTCTGCTTGTTGGGCATGTATTCGGAAGGAATGGGAAAATATCCTTCCACATTCTGCACTGCAAGGAGGGGCTCTCCGGCGGCAACTTTTCCGATAATCGGTACATTTACAGTCTCTCTTCTGACAAGATTAAAATTGTCATCCACAATTTCGATCGCGCGCGGTTTGGTTGGGTCTCTTCTTATGTATCCGTTTTTTTCCAGTGTCTCAAGATGCGAATGGACAGATGAGGTGGATTTCAAGCTGACTGCCTCACAGATTTCACGTACAGATGGCGGAAAGCCGCGATTCAGGATTTCGTTTTTCATATATTCTAAAATTTCAGATTGTTTTTTGCTGATTTTTCCATATGACATAAGTAATACCTCCGGTTCTGTTCTGAGTGGGGTTCATTTTGGAGTGTTATTGCTTGTTACTCTCACAGTTATTTAAAAATATAATAACATATTTTGACATGAAATGCAAACAGATATTCGGAATATTTGTTCGATTTCTATTGACAAACATGTGTTCTTGTATTATGATGAGTTATATAAAAAGAACGCATGTTCGCGAACATATATTTGCATGTACGGAGGAGAAAACTATGAGGGAAATCAGGAGAAGGGCAAGAAGACAGAGAGCAAACAGAGTAAAGCTTTTAGGGATTGGTTTTTTAGCTTTGGTGATAACATTGATTTTTTCGGTACGGGCAGCAGCCACAGCCAATGCAGGGACTTCTGACAGCAGCAGGACTAAATATTATACAAGTATTCAGATTGAGAAAGGCGCCAGTTTATGGAAAATCGCCGAAGACTATATGACAGAGGAGTATGCCTCCGAGCAGGAATACATAGAAGAAGTTATGCGGATGAACCATCTGAATAACGACGTAATATACGAAGGAGCTTATCTCTGTGTTCCGTATTATTCCTCCGAACAATAGCGAAGAATACACTTGGGGAAGAGGGGAGTGAAATGATCTTATGAAAAGAGCGCTAGGCATTGCAAGATGTGGACTGGCATGTTGTCTATGTTCGGAAAATGTAAATTGTGCAGGCTGTCATTCGGAAGAGAGCGGATGTAAAGATAAAGATTGGTGTGAAAATAGAAAATGTTCCATTGATAAAAATATCAGTTACTGCTTTAACTGCAACGAGGAATGTAGAAAAGGCTTACTGGCAAAGACGAAGCCGTATGCATTCACTCTGTTTCTGAAAAGATATGGAGAAAAGTATTTACTGGACTGCCTTGAACAGAATGAAATAAATGGTATTGTCTATCATCGCGAAGGTATATATGGTGACTATGATGATTTTGATGATGCAGAAGAATTAATAAAATTTATAAAGACAGGAAAAAGATAGGTTCTAGTGCTCCATCCAGTCAGAAACCATAGTAACAGTGCTGAATATTTTGTCAGCCTGCAAGGCGGAGGAGGGAAGCGGAGTGGTTCCTCCACTGATTGACGACAACGCGGCAGATGTCAAAATAGGCAGTGCTGATACTATGGTTTCTGGTCGGATGGAGCATTAGATTGTTTTAGAATACTCATATCAAGCAGATGATCGGACAAGGGTATGAGATGATCTGTATTTTATGAATTTTATGTATTGTATGGTAGATTATGAAAAGAGATGGGGTCTTTATAATGCGTATAGCTGATCCTTATTGTTTACAGTTTACAGCTACAGTTCCGCGAGGTGTTTCTTTGCGTTTGTGCATGTAACTCACGGTATATCCGATCAAATATAAAGCGGAATGCTCTGTATGCGTGATTGTGAAGTATATTACCATTCGCAGAACTGTTTTTTAGGGTTGTGAATAGTAATTGTTTCTGAATAAATAACAGCCGGTTTTCATATGCTTCTGGTCACGTATGCTTTTTTGTGATAAGATAAAAATCAAAGTATAAAGAAACAACTGCTGCAAAATTTACCGGCAGTTCTTCTGCAATTGTTAGCAGAAACAATGCAGAATACAGAAGATACAGAATGCGGAAAATATAGAATGTAGAAATTATAGAACGCAGAAAAAGCACAATGAAAAACAGCGATACAGAACGATCACAATACAAACAGAGCTGATGAGTACAGAGGAAAGTTTATGAATCGAAAGAAAGTGACATCAACAGATGTGGCAAAGAGAGCAGGGGTTTCCCAGGCCACAGTATCAATGGTACTAAATCAAAAATATAATGTTTCTTTTTCCAGAGATACGATAAAAAAAGTTGAACAAGCAGCAAAAGAACTGGGATATACTAACGAGAAAAAACCACGTGTGTCCAGAATACGTATGCGTGGTACGATATTTGTGGTCTGTCCGAATTTCACGAATCCATACTATTTTTCCCTGATACAGGGAATAGAAAAGACGGCACAGAAGAATAAATTTGATGTTTTTCTATGTAATACTAGAAGGGACTATCAGACTGAAGAAAAATATTTAAAGAAGATAGAAAAACTAAATCCATCAGGGGTTATATACACCTTTGCCCCCACCTTCCCGGAATCTTTGCAAAATGTGGCAAAGAAGATACCGGTTGTTCTGATCGGTGAAAAGGATGTGGTTTCAGGGATAGATACAGTAGAGCTGAACAGCGAAAAAATGGGATGTATGCTTGCTGAGTATTTGTTGGAGTTGGGCCACCGAAAGGTCGGATTTATCTCTACACCTCTGACAGAGCGGCAGTCTGCCAGGAGGGCAAGGATTAAGGGGTTCTGTGATACATTTGCAGCTGCGGGCTGTTCGGACGGAGTATATGTCAGAAGTCTTCCAAAAGAGATGGATATTATGTTTCAGGAAATTGACATGGAATACAGAACAGGATATGAACTGACCTTAGAGTTGATCCAGCAAGTTCCTCAGATTACAGCCATTGCGGGGACCAACGACATGGTTGCGCTGGGAATCAGGGATGCGCTGCTGAGAGAAAAATACAGGATCCCGGAAGATATTTCAGTTATTGGGTGTGACAATCTTCTTTTTTCCGGCCTTAGAGGCATTGATTTGACTACAGTGGAGCATTATGTTTCAAAGAAAGGGGAAGATGCCTGCGAGATTCTTATTCAGGAAATGGGGGAGCAGAAAACAAAAAACAGCAGCAGCGGGGAAAATATGATCCATCACATTGAATACGAACCACGTCTTGTGGTCAGAGGCAGCAGTTCCTATCCAAAAATAAAATAGATGATAAGACAAGAAGTTATTCTTTAATATATTTTGTGGTAACTATTTTACAGATCTGTACATTTACTGTGCTGAGCGCAAGAAGTTATTTATCAACCGGGCAGACATCCTTATAACTGACGGTGATTTTGCGCGGATTTAGTCTGTAGCTGTTCAATATCCTTACAGTTACAAGTCTTAAATTAATAAAATTAACTTGTATATAAGAGCATTTTTCAAACCGGTTATTTTACACTGTACTGTGTGAGTGTGATATGTCCGATTTGGAAGATGCTTTTTATTTGTTTTTGTGTTTAGACAATGCGTTTTAATGACGATTGTTCCGTATGGAAGTAACAGTTCAGCCTTCCACTGTCCCGCGAGGTGTTGCCTTGCATTAGCAAGACAATCTCGAGGCAGCCACGCGCCAGATTGCGTTTTTGCAGTCTGTGTGCATGCTTTTGTTGCTATGAAGCCGAAAGGCTGAATAGTAACGTTTGGAATTGTGCAAGGGTGATGAGAACCGACGGGTTTACGGTGAGAGAAGTTCATTTAATGATTGATACAAGAAAAGAACATAAGTAGGAGATAGCTTGAGACAGATTATAAGAATGCATAAAAGTAAATAAATTCTTGTTTGAACTTGAAAAAAAATAATGGAAAGCGTAATATATAATTATCTATAAGTGATAGTACGCATTGAATGATGAGAATAAAGACGAATGAGAATAAATAAGAACAAAACAGGTGAATACATGCACAAAAAATACGCAAAATAAGTATAAACAAATAAGAATAAACATAAATAAGAATAAGAATGAGGACAAAAATTAGAAAACAAGTAAAATGAGAATTGATCAAATTTTTAAGGTGTAGAGTAATGTAAGGTACTATTCGCTTTATGTCAAAGTATATAAAGAATTTAAAGAACAAAAGTTTAAAGAATTAAAAAATCATAAAACTTAAAAAGCCAAAGACCCATTAAAATAAAAAGAGTTATTCACAGCTAATAAACTAATATTCTATAAAAAATTTCAGGTACCTGCTTATAAAAAATATGAAAATTTTATTATAGTGATACGGAAGGGAGAAGGAAGTCATGTTTATGGAAGAACGGCAAAAGATGATCGTGGATATGGTAAATGCATCGGGTCATATAACAGTGAATGAAATACAAGAGCATTTTAAAGTTTCTTCTGATTGTGTCAGAAGAGATCTGCGTTCTCTGGAGAGCAGAGGGCTTTTAAAGAGGACACACGGGGGTGCGATCAGTACAGGCCCCATAGGTAAGGTGCCGGAGAAGCTGTATAATCCCAAAGAAAATACAAATATTGACCAGCGATGCCTTGCGGCGGCAAAAAAGGCAGTGGAATATATTTCGGAAAATGATGTGATATATTTGACTACTTCCGCGGCCGGTTATTATATGGCGAAACACCTGCCTGCTGATTTTCCTTTTACAGTAGTGACCAATTCCGTGACAGTGGCTGACGAGCTGAGAAAACACCTGAATGTCTCGGCTATATTACTTGGGGGAGAGATGTCACACCGGGGCCACTGCCACGATTTCTATACGATACAGATGATGAAAAATATAAGTCTGGACAAAGCATTTCTGTCACACACAGCTCTGTCCGTTGAAAATGGTGCATCCCTCCACAGCAGTGCAGGAGTGGAGCTGGGAAGGCTGATCATGAAAAACAGTTCTATGAATATAGGTGTATATCCCTCTGAGAAACTGGGAAGAAAGTCGATCCATTCGGTCTGTCCGATCACCGCCTATGACCTTCTGATCACCGATGACCAGGTTTCTGAAGATTTTGTTCTCCAGGCGGAAAAGCGAAAGGTGAAGGTGGATATTGCGGTTGTGTAGAGGGGGAGAGCTATGTACGGTATCTTAGTGACAGGCATTCCGGCATCCGGCAAAAGCACTATGGCAGAGTATCTGTCTGAGGCGCTGCATATTCCGGTCATATCAAAAGACAAAATTAAAGAAATTTTATTTGATACAGTTGGATTTCATTCGAGGACAGAAAAAGTCAGTCTTGGAACAGGTGCTATGGAAATTATGTATTATTTTGCCGAACAGATGATGAAGATGGGACAGCCTTTTATATTGGAAAATAATTTCGAGAATGTTTCAAAACCAGGTATCCGGTCACTGCTTGGAATATATGGTTATCAGGCAGTGACAGTGCGGCTTACCGGTGATCCCCATGTGCTTTTTCAAAGAATGACAGAGAGAAACAGTTCTTCTGACAGACATAGAGGCCATGTTGTCAATGATCATTATCCGGAAATAAAAGAGAAAGCAGAGATGAATGCACAGCCGGTTCTTGGGCAGGAAGATTTTATCCGAGGGATTACGGAGAGGGGGATGGCAGATTTTCAGATTCCGGGACCGGTTTTGGAGATTGATACCACGGATTTTTCAAAAGTGGATTTACAGCGTATAACAGAGGAATTGCAGGGAATTCTCTCGAATATTTAGACGGTGATTGACTAAATGATTAATTTGGCAAAAGCCCTGATGGATGATTTAGCAAAAGCCCTGTGAATAATTTAGCAAATGTCCTAATGAATGATTTAGCAAAAGTCCTGTGAATGATCTGACAATAGATCTAATGATTAAACTGCCAATTGATCCGTGTATATTGATTGGACAATTGATTCTGCGAAGAACACCGGCAAAAAAGCATTCAAACTTGTTAATAATTTAAAATATTAATAATACTATAAATTAATATTTTGAATACAAATTTGACATTCAAAAAGAATCTGCTATAGTTAAGAACAGATATCAAGAGGCTTATGTCTTGGCTTGTCTCGGCTTATGTCTTAAAATCAAGAGATAAAGCCTCATGGCCTGTGGCTGATTTTTTGTTTGTACCAGAGTGTGCTTATAAGAAATTGCGATCAAGATTCCGGCCGCACACAGCAGGCTGCAAAGAACAGATACTGACGGAAAGGATTAGAACAAAATTATGGAAAAGACAAACTGGAAAGAATACCTGGAAAAACCCTATCACTGTTCCTGTGGAAGAACCCATGTATGCAGCATTGAGGATATTATCATTGAGGAGAACGCAATTGAGCGTCTGCCTGAAATTCTTAAAAAACACGACTATAAAAAGCTCTGTGTTGTCAGTGATATCAATACGCAGAAAGTCGCAGGTGAAAAGGTATGCGCAGTGCTTGAAAAAGCGGAGTATACATACCAGACGATCATATTCCAGGACAAGGAACTGGTACCGGATGAGGATGCCGTTACCTATTTCCTTACAGAGATTGACAGAGACTGTGATCTGATTATTGGAGTGGGTTCCGGTACGATCAATGATCTGTGCCGTTTCATCAGTTTTAAGATGAATCTGGATTATTATATTGTGGGAACAGCACCGTCTATGGATGGCTATGCCTCCAATGTATCCCCCCTTATTATAAAACACCTGAAAACCACATATGAAGCGCATACGGCCAAAGTCATAATCGGAGATTTGGATATTCTGGCTCAGGCGCCTTTGTCTATGATCGCAGCAGGTGCAGGTGATATTCTGGGAAAATATGTCTGCCTGACAGACTGGCAGCTTGCCCATATTATTAATGGGGAATATTACTGCCCGGAAATGGCGGATATGGTGAGAGAATCCATCCAGAAGGTAGTGGACAATGCTAAAAGAGCTGCACAAAGGGATAAAGAGGCAGTGGCAGCTATTATGGAAGGCCTTGTACTGAGCGGTATTGTCATGAGCTATATCGGTAATTCCAGACCGGCCTCAGGAAGTGAGCATCACATGTCCCACTATTGGGAGATGATGTTTTTACTTGATCAGCAGCCGGATCCTCTTCACGGCACAAAAGTAGGGATTGGAACCGTGGCAGCCATTAAGATGTACGAAAAATTGAGAACTCTTGGGAAAGAGGCAGTGCCCGGCAGTCTGCCGCATTTTGACTATAGTGCCTGGAGCGGTGAAATTGAGGCAGCCTATGGACCGGCGGCGCCGGGTGTGCTGAAGCTGGAGCAGTCTATCGGCAAAAATAAGGATAAGGAAGTAACAAGAAGAAGAGAGGCTTATCTGCAGAACCTGGATAAGATCCAAGCGCTCATTGATGAACTGCCGAAGGCAGAGACTATTATTGATATCCTGAAATCCATGGAGGCACCGTATGCTCCGGATCAGATTCAGGTGACAGAGGATGTTTTCAAACGGAGCATTTACTATGCAAAGGATCTGAGAAACCGTTTTGGACTTCTGCAGCTTTTGTTTGACCTGGATCTTCAGGAAGAATTCAGCAGTGAGCTGATCGAGGAAATATATAAAGCATAATTGACATTGCGTCGGCCGGCTTGTCTGTGATAAACTGTAAGCAACGAACAAAAAAGGAGCTTAGAGTCATGAGACAGGTTTTGGAGAATGAATATTTAAAAGTATCCGTGGAGGATCATGGAGCTGAACTAGTCAGTGTATATGATAAGGAAAATGAGAGAGAAGAGCTGTGGCAGGCAAAGCCCCCCTATTGGAACCGTCATGCGCCTGTTCTCTTTCCGAATGTAGGAAAGCATCATAACGATACATACCGCCTTGACGGAAAAGAATACCATACCAGCCAGCATGGATTTGCCAGGGACAGAGTATTTGACTGTATCAGCAAAACGGAATCGGTGCTTATTCACAGGCTGGTTTCAGATAAGGATACGAAAAGTTATTTTCCTTTTGACTTTGAACTGTATATTACCCACCGTCTGGAAGCAAGACAGCTTACAGTGGAATGGAACGTGGTGAATAAAAGCGGAGAGACCATGTATTTTACCATTGGAGGCCATCCGGGCTTCAATGTCCCTATACTGCAGGACAGCAAACAGACGGATTATTATCTTTTGTTTAAAAAGGGACCGGCACTTAGTTATAAATTAGTGTACGGGGACAGTGGTACAGCAGAGGCAAAGAAAGAGTATGCCCTGGACCTGGAAGAGGCGGATGGATATTACAGATGCCGCATCACGGAGCACATGTTCGACAGAGACGCCTTGATCTTTGATGATACCCAGATTGAATGGGTGGGGATCGGGTATCCTAACGGAACACCCTATGTGGCTATGGAGTGTGAAGGCTTTACAAATTTTGGAATTTGGACAATGCCCGGAGGACCTTATATCTGTCTGGAGCCATGGATGGGGCGCTGTGATGACTACGGGTTTGAGGGGGATATTACTGAAAAAGAGGATATCATTGCTCTGGAAAAAGGGAAAACTTTTGAAAAAAGCTACCGCCTGACTTTTTACAAATAGGTGGAAATCTGGCTGAAACCTATAAAATTTAATTTAAGTATACTGCAGAAAGAGCTGCCGGGCAGAAATGTCCGGCGGCTTTTTTGGATGACACAAATTCTTTTTTTGATTTGTAGGGATTTTATAGAGAAGTTTTTGCTATCCTGGTTTATAATATGGATGATACTGCTCCCGGATAACGATCCGTGTATCCTCAAAAGTGTATCCGCAGAGCAGAACAGGAGGAAAAATGGCTGAAAAAATATTGATCGTAGATGATGAAAAGGATATCCGTAATATGCTGAGAGACTATTTTGAGCTGCAGGGATATGAAATCTATACAGCGGCAGGTGGGGAAGAAGCCCTGGAAAAAATGAAGATACAGCCGGATATGATCCTTCTTGATATCAATATGCCGGATATGGACGGCTATGAGGTGTGCAGAAGGATCAGGGATCATGTGAGCTGTCCCATTTTGTTTCTCACCGCAAGGGTGGAGGAACAGGACAGAATCAATGGACTGATGATCGGCGGAGATGATTACATTATGAAGCCATTCAGCATGGATGAACTGGATGCCAGGATACTGGCTCATCTGAGGCGTGAGAAACGGCTGGCATCCAGAGAACAACTGCAATTTCAGGGAAAACTGGTTATCAATTATTCACAGAGAAAAGTATTTTATGACAGTGTACAGATTCCTTTTACCAGGATGGAATTTGATCTCATAGAATTTCTGTCCATGCACAAGAAGCAGGTCTTCAGCAAAGAACGCATATATGAAGCGGTCCGCGGCTATGACGGGGATGGGGACAGCAGTATTATCATGGAGCATATCAGAAGGATCAGGCAGAAACTGAAAAAATATACAAAGCATGACTATATAGAAACTGTTTGGGGAGTGGGATATCAATGGATTGGATAGAGGGATATCTGGAGAATCTGGGAAAGAAGATCAGGAATCTGAACCTGAAAAAATCTCTGCGCCTTTACATTTTTGTGGCGGTATTGGCAATCTGTCTGGCCTCTGCCATGACCATACAGACCTGCAATGGCTGGAAACGAATCATTGAGACGCCATACATGCATAAGGAGTCTAAGAATGTATTGGATAAGGATAAGAATAGTGTTTTCACTCTTGAATATTATGTGCCGGAAAAAGAGCTGACAAAGACAGACATCATTCTTCTGGAAGTCATCAATATTCTGCAGTATGGTTGTGTTCTGCTGTACTCTGTTCTGGCGATCGCGTTTGTATCCATACTGTATTACAGAAATAAGTTGAAGATTCCCATTAATATTATGACAGACGCAGCCCGGCACATTTCCGGAAACGATATGGGATATTCCTGCAGGTACGAGAGTGCGGACGAAATGGGACAACTCTGCAGGTGCCTGGATGATATGCGGCTGAAGCTCATCGCCTATCAGGAGAACCTCTGGAAGCAGACAGAGGACCAGAGGACTCTGAATGCGGCATTTGCCCACGATCTGCGCACTCCGCTTACGGTTATGCAGGGGTATGTGGATCTGTTGCTGCGTTTTTACCCGGATGGCCGTCTGCAGGAGGAGAAGGTTATGGAAATTCTTCATACCATGCAGGAACAACTGGGCCGGCTGGAGAACTTTGGCGGTACTATGAAAGAAATCCACAGTATGGAAGAACGAATACCCAAAAAGAAAAGTATTACTCTGGCACTCCTTTGCGATAAGATCCGGGAGACAGCAGTACCTTTACAGGAGACAGAGGGTATGGAGATCCAAGTGAAGCTAATGGGAAATCCGGAGACAAAGCTGCTGGCAGATGATTCTTTTGTGATGGAAGTGGCGGAGAATCTTCTTTCAAATGCGCTTCGCTATGCGCAGAAGAAGGTGGAAGTGCTCCTGGAAGCCCAGCGTGAGGAAGGCCCCTTGCGCCTGTATGTAAAAGATGATGGAAGAGGATTTTCAAAAGAAGAGCTGACAAAAGCGGTATCCCCTTATTACAGGGATAAGGAAGGGGACAGCAGTCATTTCGGAATCGGGTTGTCCATCAGTGCCCTGCTCTGCAAAAAGCATGGGGGAGAGCTGGAGCTTGCCAACAGCATTTGCGGAGGTGCCATTGTCTGTGCAGTTTTTTCCTGTACGTAGGGAAAGTATAGAGATTTTTCTTTTATGATAGGACTCAGACAAGAAGAAAGGAAATAGGGGATATAATATGGATACGAAGATAGTGATTAAAAATCTGAGTAAAACTTATGGAAAAAAGCAGGCTCTGAAACATGTGGATCTGACCATCCACAAGGGTATGTTCGGCCTTTTGGGACCAAATGGCGCCGGCAAGACAACACTTATGAAGATCATTGCCACTCTGCTGCAGAAAACAGAAGGGGACATTCATGTGTGTGGGATCAATATTGATAATGACAGGGAGATTCGGAAGATCATCGGTTATCTGCCCCAGGATTTTTCCATGTATGGGAATATGTCTGTATATGAGGCCATGGATTATCTCGGAGTATTGTCTGGGCTGTCCAAGCCGGCAAGAAAGGAACGGATCCCGTCACTGCTGGAGCAGGTAAACCTGACGGATGATGTAAAAACAAAAGTGCGCGCCATGTCAGGAGGAATGCGCAGGAGGTTGGGAATTGCTCAGGCTCTGCTCCATGACCCTAAAGTGCTGATTGTGGATGAACCCACTGCAGGGCTTGATCCGGAAGAGAGGGTACGTTTTCGCAACCTGCTCAGTGAGACGGCAAAGGACAGGATCGTCATACTCTCCACACATATTGTGGGGGATGTGGAGGCTACCTGTGAGGATATAGCGGTTCTGAACCGTGGCTGTGTGCTCTTTCAGGGGACTGTCACAGAACTTCTGGAGGAAGCTGCCGGCAGGATATACAGTGCCCAGGTGTCCAGGATGGAACTGGAGAGTATCAGGGATCATTACACGGTTACCAGTATGATGATGCAGGGGAATCATGCCTCTGTCCGTCTGATCTCGGATGAAAAACCTTTCAGCGATGCGCAGATATGTGAGGCCAATGTGGAGGATGCCTATATGTATCTGATGCAGGAGGAGAGGAGGGGGAAATAATGTTTTTTAAACTGTTTGCCAAAGAATGCGGGCAGATGCTCAAAAGTCTGATCTATTACCTGTTTCTGGCTGCACTGATTTTTTTCTACGTAAGCCAGGTGGGAAGCTTTACCCCGTATTCAGAACCCTTAAAAGGACAGGAAGAGAGCTACGGAGTCAAAGCAAGCTCTGATAAGCAGCAGATCATGGGGGCAACCCTTGCCATACTTGCAGGAGAATATGAGGAAAACAGTTATACCGCTTACCCTATGGGCTTTTATAAAAATGTGGTCCTGAACAAGGAAAAGCAGGAGAAGATCCATCAGATCCTGATTGACTGTACCGGAATGGAGGAGGGATACACAGAGGCCATTTATGTGCCGGATTTTAAAAATCAGACAGATGACAGTGCAGTCATACAGATAACAGGAGTCAATCCGCCGGTTCTTTCACCGGCAGAGAGCCTGCCGTATGACAAGTTTTTGAGACATATGAAAAAGGCAGATGAAATCATTGGCGGAGGCACCAGCTATGATGTGGAGAATGTAAAAAACAATGCGATGACCTATGCCACATACGAGGACGCTAAAAAAACCTATGATGCCAGTCTGTATACGGACCGGATTTCCAGAGGAAAAGCCAGACTGTTCTGTGATTATATGGGGATCATTCTGGGACTTCTTCCGGTATTCCTGGCAGTTACCAGAACACTTAGGGACAGACGTTCCATGGCACAGGAAGTGATCTATGCCAGAAGAGCGTCCTCTGTTACCATCATTGCGGCCCGTTATTTTTCCATGGTATTTTTGATCTTAGTGCCGCTGTTTTTGTTGTCTGTCATGCCTACGCTGCAGTGTGTTTATTATGGGCATCAGATGGGCGTGTCAGTGGATGTGCTGGCCTACGGAAAATATATACTGGGATGGATCCTTCCGGAAACAGCCTTTGTACTGGCATTAGGGTTCTTCCTGGCGGAACTATTTGGGGGGCCGGCCGCCATTTTGGTGCAGGTAGTGGTCTGGATCGTAAGTATCAGCGCAGGGGGAACAAAGCTGACAGGTACGGTGGGATGGAACCTGATCCCCAGGTTTAACAATGACCAGGCCACAGAGGTATGGCTGTCCGTGTTCGGGCAGATGGTTAAGAACAGACTTCTGTACACCGGGCTGGCCGTGCTCCTCATGGCAGGTACTGTGCTCATATATCACATGAAACGGAAAGGGGTGCTGGGAGGCCGTGGAAAGAATTTTATCCATAGAAAAGGAACACTTTAAAAACCATTATGTCGGACATTTGGCTGCTGCTCTGCTGTTTTGTCTTCTCGCTCCGGTGATCGTGGGGATGGAAGCGCTGAACCGGTATCAGGCAGGACAGGTTTTAGACATGTATTTTTCACTGCTGGGAATTGTGCTTCTGACACCGCTTTTTATGCCGGAGCAGAATAAGGATATTCGGGATCTGCTGGCAAGCAAGGAGTATCCGGTGAGAAATGTCCAGCTATTGCGGCTGCTGCAGGCGGGTTTGGGTTTGGCATTGATGAATTTGTTTATTTTATTTCGGATGAAACTGGGGGAGTGTACATTCCCCTTTGGAACCTATTTTTTATGTGCGATGGCAAGCTGTATTTTTCTTGGGGGGCTTGGGATTTTTGCTTATGGGATCACAGATAATCTGGCCATCGCCTATATGATACCGGTGTTTTATTATATCTGCTGCTATGGGGCAGGAGAGAAGTATCTTGGAAAATTTTTTCTGTTCTCCCTCATGCAGGGAAAAACGGAAAATAAAATATGGCTGGGGGCAGCAGGCATTTTGCTGACTGCAGCGGGGATTGTGATAAGAAACAGAAAGAAATAGGGAAGAGGGCCGCTTTTGGCAGGTTAATCCTGCCGGAGAGCGGTCCTCTCCTTAGTCAGCTCAGGGACATCCATGCATCCCACATAGCGACCCACCCGCCGGTATTGGTGATAATCTGTAATGGGAATGTCATCAATGGTTCCGTTCAGTGATTTCAGGACGATCCTCTCATGGTTTTTATAAAATCTTCCGATAAACAGCAGTCCGTAATGAAGTACCATCCATATTTCGCCGTTTTTGGGACGCAGGCCGTCATTGCGGTGAAAACCCAGAACAGAATTTTTGAAAAATTTTGGCTCCAGTAAATCGGTGCGTACCCATACCAGAAAGGTACAGCTTTCCGTCAGAGGATTTTTATCTATGGTTACATTGTGGGTTTTTACACTGTCAAATTCGACCCAGCCGTCAACAATGCTGGTAAACTCATAACATCTCAGGGACATGGTTTCATCGGTCTTCATATGTACCATGCGGTCGTATTCCAGATCGATCACATATTTGATGTATTCCTTCTGGCAGGAGGGCAGCAGTTTGAAACGGCGGAGATATTCTTCATAGTCATAAGGAATAGCGACAGAACGCCCTGAAAATTCATCCAGAGAGCAGTTGAGTGCTTTTGCTATGGCTGACATAGTTTCGTATCTGGGGTTGGCAGTGATCCCGCTTATGATCTTGGAAAGTGTTCCCACGGGAATATTGCTGATCAGGGACAGCATCTCTATGGTATAGCCCTGTGCCTTCATGATTTCTTTGATTTTTTTATGGTTCATTGTATGTTCCTTCCAAATATGGAATAATATGGCAGCGTGCTGCGTTGACAAGTATATAGGGGTTTTTTATAATAGACACATTCGTGTCTTACAAAATTACTGAGAAATAGTCTGTTTGGGAGGAAATATACCATGAATAATGAAAATTTTCAAGAAATGCTGTCGGATGGAAGGATATTGGAAATAGCTCTTCAATATGTGCTGCAGGCAGGGATAACCAAAAAAAAGGACGGGAACACAGAAAATATGACCGGTTATTTACAGGAGCTATTGGTGGATATGGACACGGGGGCGCGTACAGGGATCCTGCTGAACAGGCTGGGGATCACGCCGAATTTAAAGGGGCATATGTATCTGAGAAAAGCCATTGAACTGGAGGTGGACGGGAACAGCAGTATGAATGGAATGATGAAGTGCCTGTATCCCCAGGTGGCATCTCTCTGTGATGCGTCTCCTTCCAGTGTGGAGCGGAATATCCGTCATGCGATCGAGGTGATGTGGGAGCGCGGCAACCGGGAGCTGTATCAGGAGATCACTAACCATTATGTCCAGAAACGTCCAAGCAATGGACAGTTTATCACTTCGATCGCTGCGTATTTCAGGGATAGAAATATTCTTATGCACTGAAATACAAAAACTTATGATAAAATTAATAAATTCTTAGTGATTTCCTGGTATGATAGATGCGTGAAGGAGGAAGCGAAACAATGGCAGAAGAGATACTGGTAGTAGATGATGAGAAGGAGATCGCGGATCTGGTAGCCCTGTACCTGGAAAATGAGAATTATCAGGTTTATAAATATTATAAGGCAGAGGAAGCCCTTGCCTGCATCCAAAGGGAAAAGATCGATCTGGCTTTACTGGATATTATGCTTCCCGGTATGAGCGGCCTGGAGATATGCAGGAAGATAAGGGAAAAATATACATTTCCTGTGATCATGCTGACAGCAAAAGGGGAAGAGCTGGATAAGATAACGGGGCTGAGTCTTGGGGCAGATGATTATATCACAAAACCGTTTCGACCTCTGGAGCTGGTGGCGAGAGTAAAAGCCCAGCTTCGCAGATATAAGAGATATAATTCCGGTTATGAAGCGGATAAGGACATTCTGGAACATTCAGGACTTGTGCTGAATATCAGGACCCATGAGTGTACACTGGATGAGAAAATACTCTCCCTGACCCCTACAGAGTTTTCCATTCTCCAGATCCTCTGCCGGGAGAAGGGAAAGGTGGTGAGCGCGGAGGAACTCTTCCATGAGATTTGGGGAGACGAGTACTTCAGCAAGAGCAATAATACCATAACGGTGCACATCCGCCATCTGAGGGAAAAAATGAATGATTCTTTTGAAAATCCAAGATATATTAAGACGGTCTGGGGGTATGGATACAAAATTGAAGGGTAGAATACTGTTTCTGTTAAAAATTATTATGGGTATTTATGGAATCCTTATTGTCTGTTACGGTATTTTTTATTTGGTGGATACATTTGGAAACGGTCTGTTTTTGGACTGGTTTGCCAACAAATTTGTAATCATTACGTCTCATGGCAATACAGAGACGGGGGATTTGTTTTACAGCCAGGAGATATCCTGGTCAGTGCTCAAAGATTTTCTGCTCAAATGTTTTTGCGCCATAGTTCTGTTTATGGCAGCAGTCATCAGCCTTGTGATCCATTTCTATACAAAGCACAAGGTGGCGGACGCCAGGAAAGAAGCGGGAAAGCTGATCCGTATATATATGGATACGGAAAATGCCGATGCGGAGGCGTTATTTACCAGCCGGTATGAAGAGATTGGAACAGAGATGGAGCGTGTAAAAAACACCATGCAGCGCCATGAACAGATATTAAAGGAGGAATCCAGGCGCAAGAGTGATCTGCTGACATATCTGGCTCATGACCTGAAGACACCCCTTACCTCTGTGATGGGATACCTGAGTCTCTTAAGGGAGGCACCGGATATGCCGGAGGAACAGAAGGAAAGATATGTAGGGATCGCTTTTGATAAGGCATGCCGTCTGGAAAGTCTGCTGAATGAGTTTTTTGAGATCACCCGCTATAATCTTCAGGAGATCCCCCTGGAAAAAGAGACCATTGACCTGTATTATATGCTGGTTCAGATGATGGATGAGTTTTATCCGATCCTCTCAGCCCATGGAAACACAGCAATTCTGCATGCGGATGAAAACTTAAGGCTGTATGGAGACCCGGAAAAGCTGGCAAGGGTGTTCAATAATATTTTGAAAAACGCAGTGGCATACAGTTATCCGGACACTGCTATTGAGATCACTGCCAGGGAGACAGACGAGGCGGTAGAGATTTCTTTTGCAAATAAGGGAAAAACCATACCTAAACAGAAGCTGGAATCCATATTTGAAAAGTTTTTCCGGTTGGATGAAGCACGCGGCAGCAATACAGGCGGCGCAGGACTGGGGCTGGCGATCGCAAAAGAGATCATAGAGCAGCACGGGGGATGTCTCCGGGCTGAGAGTAAGGAGGAACTGACTGTATTCTGCGTGTCACTTCCACTGCACTGATTCTGAGAAATAACCACATCTTAGGATTTTCTTAGGAAAATATCAACTGAATATTAAAGGAAAGAACTCCCCGAAAAGATATAATGTCTTTGAGAACAGGGGAGTTCTTTATATATACAGAGAGGATGTGCAGGCAGAATGGAAAAAAGAGAAAGAACAGGAAAAACAGGCAGGAGGATGACAATAAGGCAGCGAAGAAGACAGCGAAGGAGGAGACGCGTGTTGGCGGCAGTTATGCTGTCTGTGGTCCTGCTGAGTTTTACCGCGTATTTTGTTTTAGGACAGGATAAAGGGGGGAGGGAAAGCTTGAGCGGACTGAACAGTCCGAATGCCATTCTGGTAGAGCTGGAAACAGGGAAAGTCCTGGGGGAGAAAAAAGCAGATGAAAAAATATATCCGGCTTCCCTTACAAAAATCATGACAGCAGTTCTCGCTGTTGAGAATATCGGGGATCTACAGGAAAGAATTATCGTTCCAGAAGAAATTTTCCCAAAGCTTTATGAGGAGGGGGCATCCATGGCTGGGTTTTGCCCCGGTGAAGAGGCTGTGGGGCTGGATCTGCTCTATGGGGTGCTGCTTCCATCCGGTGCGGAGTGTTGTCTGACCTTTGCTGATAGGATCGCCGGCTCAGAAGAGGTTTTTGTGGACATGATGAATGAAAAAGCAAAGGAGCTTGGAATGGAACATACCCATTTTACGAATTCTACAGGTCTTCAGGATGAGGATCATTACTCCACAGTCAGGGATATCTCCGTACTTCTTCGGTATGCATTGGCCGGCGACACCTTCCGCCAGGTGTTTACCAGCAGCAGCTACAGCACAAATCCATCTGCATGTCATCCTGAGGGATTCACATTTGCCAGCACCATGTTCCAGGAGATGAACAGCGCGGCTGTGACAGACGGGGAGATCCTGGGAGGAAAAACAGGGTATACGAAAGAGGCAGGACTCTGTCTTGCCAGTCTGGCGGTGATCGGCCAAAAAGAGTACATCCTCATTACCGCCCATGCCAGGGGAGACCATGAGACAAGGCAGTATCATGTGGAGGATGCAGTGAAGGTATATACGCAGTTGGGAAAACAGCTTCCGGGATAGTAACCAGATACGGGAAGTGGGAGAAAAAATACTTGAAATGCATTTCCGGTTGTGGTATGCTGTCTTCAGAATATTTGAGAGAGGTGCTACGATGAGAAAATAATCTATTTTTTGAAAACATGCGGAACTGTAAGAACGATACCAGGAGGTATCGGATGTTTGTCATGTTATCAGAAGATAGGTTATATTCATGGGAGGCCTCTTTTTTTGTGTCAAGTGGCTTTATTTTTGCGTGGATATAAAAATCGTCTGGTAACAGGCGATTTTTTTCATGGCGCCAGAAAGGTAACCGTTACGTTTTTGCGCCTGTTGGGAGAGTGATTTACTATGGCAAAAATAAGCGTTTCAGGATTGACTTTTTGTTATGACGGAAGTTATGATGATGTATTTTGTGATGCCTCTTTTATGATCGACACAAATTGGAAATTGGGACTTATCGGAAGGAACGGCAAGGGAAAGACTACACTACTCAAGCTGCTTTTGGGGCAGTATTCCTACAGGGGAAGTATCAGCAGCTCTGTTTTATTTGACTATTTTCCTTTCCGGATCAGGGAGGAGGAGATGGAACGTGATACCATTGAGGTGATTGAAGGTGTACAGCCTGAATATGGGCTGTGGAGAATCTGCCGGGAATTGGATCTGCTGCAAATGGAGGCGGACATTCTCTATCGTCCCTATCAGACTCTGAGCCACGGGGAACGCACAAAGGTCATGCTGGCTGTACTCTTCTCTAGGGAGAATTATTTTTTGCTCATTGATGAGCCAACCAATCACCTTGATATGGAGACAAGAAAACTGCTGTGTGATTATCTGAAGAGTAAAAAGGGATTTATCCTGGTGTCTCACGACAAATGGCTGCTGGACTCCTGCATTGACCACGTACTGGCTCTGGAGCGGAACCAGATTGAGGTGGAGAAGGGAAACTTCAGTTCATGGTGGGAAAATAAAAAAAGGAGAGACCAGTTTGAAATATCTGAGAATGAAAAGCTGAAGCAGGAGATAAAGAAAATGGAGGAATCTGCTAGAAAAGCCTCGGCCTGGGCAGATAAAGCGGAGCAGACGAAAATCGGCTTCGATCCTGTAAAAGAGCACGATCGGTCTATGGGCACAAGGGCATATATTGGGGAAAAGGCCAGGCGGATGCAGCAGAGAAGAAAAAACCTGGAACGCAGGCAGCAGACAGCAGTCAGGGAAAAAGAACATCTGTTGAAAAATCTGGAACAGCCGGCTCAACTTCGGCTTACACCTCTCACCCATCATAAGGAGACTTACATCAGAGTAAAGGATGCCGCTGTCTCTTATGACGGTTATCAGGTGATCGATAATTTCAGTATGGAACTAAAACAGGGAGACCGCATTTTACTGCAGGGAAAAAACGGCTGCGGAAAGTCCAGCATACTGAAAATGATCCTGCAGGACGCCGGCATGGGCATGGCCCTTTCCGGTTCAGAGGGTCTGGAGGTTTCTGGGCTGCACGAGCTGGCAGCAGGGCTTAAAATCTCATATATCAATCAGGATACTTCCTTTTTACAGGGGAGTCTGGATGCGTATATTGAGCGGGAATCCATAGACAGCAGCCTTTTTCGGGCTGTACTGCGCAAGCTGGATTTTGAGAGAATCCAATTTGAAAAGCGTATGGAGGAATATTCAGAAGGCCAGAAAAAGAAGGTTCTCATAGCATCCAGCCTCCTGAAACCTGCGCATCTCTACATTTGGGATGAGCCAATGAACTATATTGACATTTTTTCCAGGATGCAGATTGAGAATCTGATCCTGGAGTATGAACCCACCATGCTTTTGGTAGAGCACGATAAGGATTTCGCAGACCGCTGTGCCACTCAGGTGATCACAGTTTAGAGTCCGGATCGTAATGGCGGCTTAATTGGGAGAATTTTTCCGTGAGCATTCCTGTGGCCCAGTCATACATCTGGGTGGTATCATACTGTCTGTAAGCGCATTCCTGGGCTGCCAGCATTGTCACATAGATATCATACCAGAGGGCACGAAGCTGCTCCTCAAAAGATAATGCTTCTATGCCGTAACCAAGGAGGAAATCAGGCTCCTGTCTGTAGGTACGGAAACCCACCTCCATAAGAGGATCAGCCCACATACTGCGCTCCCAGTCAATGAGTCCGGTGATCCTGCCGTTTTTGATGAATATGTTGCCATCCCATAAGTCCCAGTGTACCAGGCGGGGGATGGTAACCTGCTCAAACAGAGCTTTGCTTTTCTCAAGATATCCTTTGAGCTTTGGAACAGAAATTTTTAAATCCACGGACATGACTTCTGCGTCTGTCAAGGCCATGTCTATCATACAGCAAAAAACCATGTACCAGTTTTTGTTCTGCATTTGAGGCAGGCCCATATAGCCGAACTGTTCTCCGGTAATGCTGTTGATCTTCCGGTTCAGTATCCCGGTATCCTTTCGGATCTCTTTTATGTCAGATTCCGGCAGGGAATCCGCCAGGGAGGAGAGGCTTTCTCCTTCCAGCTTTTCCATGAAAAAGTAGGGGGAGCTGCACAGCGTGATGCTGTCATCAAAGAAGAGGATTTCCGCCACAGGCACATCTGTCTTCTGAGCGGCTAATCTCATGGCGGTTATTTCACTGTACATGATATTTTTTTCGTAGGACATGATCCGCGCGTCTTTGGGCGGGGCGATTTTCAAGACACTTTCCCGTCCGCTGTCAAAACGCAGAAGATAGGCCACATTGAAATATCCCTCGGTCAGTTCCAGGATCTCCGTGCAGGCTTCACGGGGAAAGGCTTTTTGTGCCATTTGTTTCAGGGTTTCTGTGGACTGTGTGTTTTTTGTCATGCTTATCATATGGATACCTCACATCGCTTTTTCTGTATATCCGGATCGTCCGGATCACTATTATTTTAAATGCATTTCAAAAAGAGCTGCGTATGGAATCAGTATACAGAAAAACATTTGAAATTACTATAGTTTAAAGCAAAAATCCCATTGCCAAAGGCAATTTGCTTGGATTTTTGCTCATAACTGTAAGGGCACGGAACAATTACAAAATAAGGTGACTGTGGGGGACAGCGCCGTTACAAAACAGGAGGAATTTATGGTTACGATTAAAATTACAGGTGCTCATGAGGGCTGCCTGAAAAATATCTCTCTGGAAATACCCAAAAATAAACTTGTTGTATTTACCGGATTATCAGGTTCCGGAAAGTCCACACTGCTGATCGATGTCTTGTTCAATGAGTGTCAAAGACAATATCTGGAAGCCATGGCCTTACAGGGGATCAGCAAGCCAAAGGTGGAGCGCATACAGGGGGCATCACCTGCCATTGCAATCCTTCAGACTGCCGCAAACCGCAGTCCCCGGTCTACTGTGGGGACTATGACAGATGTCTATACAGATCTAAGGATGATATATGAAAAACTGGGAGTCAGGACCTGTCCTCACTGCGGCGGGATAATCTCTTCTGCTGAGTGCAGGGAGGAGACAGAGAAAAAGGGAAATGATTTTTATGTCTATATGTACTGCAGCAGGTGCGGCAGGAGAATGGATAAAATTACACGCACCTTTTTTTCTTTCAATACTAAAGAAGGCGCATGCCCGGTATGTGAGGGGCTTGGAAGGATACATACCATAAAAAAAGAGCGGGTTACAGACGAGACGCTGTCTTTGGAGGAGGGAGCCGTGCGCTTTTTTGAAAAGCAATACGGAAAGTACCAGTGCTCTATACTGCAAAAAGCCTTTGTTCATTTTAGCCTGGATCCGGATCTTAGTATCCCTTTACAACAGTTTAGCAGGGAGCAAAAGGCGATTCTCTATGAAGGGGCAGACAGCAGTGCCGTAAAAGCGTTGTTTCCGGATCGGGAACCGCCCAAAAGTGTTTCCGGGGGCAGATTTGAAGGGATATATCCCATCCTGTGGAGACGCCTGGCGGAAAAAAATGGGGATACAAAGCAGCTTGGGGAGTATTTTGATGTAGTGGAGTGTCCAAAGTGCGGCGGAGAGAGACTTGGAGAGATCAGCCGAGGGGTGACGGTAAGGGGCGTCCGCCTTCCCGAGCTTTCCCTTTTTTCCCTTGAAAAGCTATATGGGTGGATACAGGAACTGAGGGCGGATCTGACAGATCGGGAAAGAGAATTTACGGAAGTCTATCTATTGGATATAGAGACAAAGCTTAACCGATTTATGAAGGTGGGGCTTGGATATCTCTCCCTGGACAGGCAGATCATAACTCTGTCCGGAGGGGAGATGCAGCGCCTTTGTCTGGCTGCCGCACTGGATTCTGAGCTTTCCGGTATTATATACATTCTGGATGAGCCAACGGCAGGGCTGCATCCCAAGGACACAAAAGGGCTGATGGCAATCCTCAGAAAGCTCCGCGATCTGGGAAATACGGTGCTTGTCATTGAACACGATGTGGATGTTATGGCAGATGCTGACTATGTAGTTGATATGGGACCCGGTTCCGGAAAGTACGGAGGAGAGGTGATCGCAGCAGGCACCCTGGACGAGATCATGAAGCAGAGCGCCTCGGTGACCGGAAGATACCTGCAGGAACCGCAGACAGGGAAGAGAAATTTTAGGGTCCCCGATGGTGTGGTGCACATTGAAAATGCGGATATTTATAACTTAAAGCATGTGTCCTTGGATATTCCCACAGGGTGCCTTGTCTCCGTCACCGGTCCCTCCGGTTCGGGAAAATCCACACTTATCTTCGAGGTACTTGCAAAGGGAAGGAAAGACACGGAACAGAACCGTGTCACAGGGCTTGAGAGATTTCACAAGATTGTAGAGATTGACCAGTCTGCAGCGGCCAGAATGAAGAGATCCAATGTGGCCACATTTTCCGAAGCTTATACGGAGATCAGGGCCGTCTTTGCCCGTACGGAGGCCGCAAAAAAGGCAGGTCTTTCGGCAGGACACTTTTCCTTTAACAGTCCGGGAGGCAGGTGTGAAAATTGTGAGGGACTTGGATATGTGGACAATAACATGCTGTTTTTTGCCAACACAGAGGTGGTGTGCCCTGTGTGTAAGGGAAACCGGTTTGACAGAGAAGTGCTGGCTGTAACATACAGAGGCTGTTCGATCAGGGATATTCTGGATATGTCTGTGGATGAGGCGGCTGAAGTCTTTAAAGACCATAAAAAGCTCATAAGGATTTTAAATCTTTTGCAGGACGTGGGACTCGGTTACCTGCAGCTTGGGCAGTCTCTGACCACCTTATCCGGCGGTGAGGGACAGCGGCTGAAGCTGGCAAAGGAGCTGATCGGGAACCGGAGCAAAAAACAATGTCTGTATTTAATGGATGAGCCGACTACGGGCCTTCATCCAAGAGACATCCAACATTTTCTTGCACTTCTGGAGCGGCTGACAGATGCGAAAAATACGGTGGTTGTTGTGGAGCATAACCAACAGATCATCAGAGATAGTGACTGGGTGATCGACCTTGGCCCCGAGGGCGGGGAAGAGGGCGGAACTGTTATATTCGAGGGAACACCGGAAGAGATGAAAGCCTGCGCTGCCAGCATTACAGCAAAATATCTGTAATAAAATCCCCCAAAAGCCGGAAACTACAGCCGGCTTTTGGGGGATACAATATATCAGAATTCAGCTTTTTTAAAGATACCAAAGCTTATCCTGTACATTGCCGCAGTCCATAGAAGGAGTACAACAGGAGAAATGCAGGTAAGCGTTAGGATAACAGTATCTGTGAGTGCGACACCGAGATTCTTCATCAGATAGTACACACCCAGACAGAGCAATACGGGGATCAAAAAAGCGGCCAGCATTAACGCGCGGGCTTTTTCTGCTCCGAATTTAAAGAGCAGAGGAATGACAATACTGCCAAGAAAAAAGGAGATGGCCATTCCTGCCAAACAGACGGCCAGAAGCTCCTGCCATTCGGACAGAGAAAGAATATGGAACCTGCCCATAACACTGCCGCCTGCCACACCAAGGACTCCGCCGAATACCATGCCAAAGAGACAGAAAAGAAGAAGGACCGCAAATTTGCTCAATACTAAATCCTTTCTGGAGATTGGCATGATCATGGCATATTTTTCCCATTTTGCATTTTCATCAAAATTAAAAGTAGTGACAACCATCATGGCACACAGGATACAGCATGTGATGACATAAGCCTCTGCACCGCCCTGGGGAACCGTGATAAACAGAAACACAAAGAGCATCAGGAGCAGAGATTTCATATTGTGTATCATATTATACATATCTTTTAAGATCAGACTTTTCATGATAGGACATCCCCCTTAACATATAAAAGAAGTATATCGTCTATTGCAGCATTGTCGATGACAAGATCCTTATATCTGCGGGCCATTTTTTCCCTGTCAGATACCAATACATCCCACTGGTAATCCTTCTTTCTGCAGGCCAGGATATCTTTCTTATCCAGCATTTCAAACTGGGAAGAGCTGCAGCGGATAATACCATAGTTATAGATCAGTTCGTCTTTTTCCTTTCGGAAGATCAACTTTCCCTGGTGTATGAACGCAATATAATCGGCAACCTTTTCCAAATCCGTAGTGATATGGGATGACATGAGAATGGAATGGTTCTCATCCTGGACAAAATCCATGAATACATCCAGAAGGTCATCCCGCATAACCGGGTCAAGGCCGCTTGTAGCCTCATCCAGAATGAGAAGCTTCGGATCATGGGAGAGAGCAGCGGCAATGCCGAGCTTCATTTTCATGCCCTTTGAAAAGGTTTTGATCTCCTTATCTGCGGGGAGGGAAAACTGTTCCAGGTAGCCGCGGTATGTCTGAGAATTCCACTGTCTATAGGCCGCTGCGGAGATTTTTTCAATCTTAGCCGGTGTGAGGGTTTCATGGAAATGTATTCCGTCAAATACCACTCCGATATTCTCTTTCATGTCTTTTCTGTCTTCTGTCAGCTCTTCCCCGAAGAAGCGTACCGTTCCGTCATCTTTGCGGATCAAATCCAGAATGGCTTTCAGTGTTGTGCTCTTGCCTGCGCCGTTTTCTCCGATGAGACCAACGATCGTACCCCTGGGAACTGAGAATGATACGTGGTCCAGCATAAAATCAGGATACTGCTTTGTCAGATCCTTTACTTGTAAGATTGGCTCCATAGTTATTCCTCCTCCTGATAAAAGATAGATAAAAGCTCGATCAGCTTATCCAGGGATATGCCGCTTGTGCGTCCGATATCAGCGGCAGCCTGTAAGTGTTCCTCTGCCTGGCGCTGCTGTTCTTCCTGATAAAAATCTTTGTTTTGGGCTGCTACAAAGCTTCCTCTGCCTACGGTTGTCTCAATGAATCCGTCTCTCTGCAGATCTTCGTATGCTTTCTGAACGGTAATGACGCTGACATGCAGAGATTTTGCCAAAGCCCGCATGGAGGGGATCGGCTCCCCGGTCTCCAATTCCCCGCTCATGATCAGAGCCTTTATCTGGGATGTGATCTGTTCGTAGATGGGCTTGCTTGTATTGCTGCTGATAATGATCTCCATGTATCAGGTCCTTTCTGTTTTATAGTATGCTTATTGTATAAGTACATTATAGGCATATGGTGACATATTGTCAAGTGGTTATTGTTCACAGGCTGCTATTTAGGCAACAATTCAGACTTCCACTTTAGGCAGGCTTTTTCTATACCGGGGCAATACAGGATAGAAGCGCATGCAGCGGCGCGGACAGGAATTTATCTCTGTGCCATACCGCAAACAGTTCATTTTCCAGGGAAAGTCCTTTTATATCAAGGGGGATCAGAGCACCCTTTTCAAGTTCATCCTTCAGCAGAAGGTCTGGAAGAACCGTAATACCAAGCCCGGCCTTTGCCGCTTCCATAAGGGCGGGGGAATTGACGCTTACCCACAGAGGGCAGACCGAGTGGCCTGACAAGAGAAGTGTGCTGTCCAGCACGTCGCGGATGGCGCTGCCTTTTTCCCGCAGAAGCAGCTTCTCGGAACAGAAGGTATCCAGGTCCATAGAAGTGTGGGAACATGGATATTGGGGAGAACAGGCTGCCAGAAGAGGATATTTGTCAAAGGAGGCGTGGAAAAAAGGACCCTGGGGAACAGAGCCTTCCAGGAGTGCCAGATCCGCTTTTTTGCTTTTTAGGGTTTCCAGGGCATTGGCAGCGCTCACAACCTCCACCTGAACCGTCACACCGGGCCACTGTTTCCGGAAACCTACAAGGATATTCGGGAGCCAGTGGATCGCTATGGTGATGCTGGATACTACATGGATAGGGGCCTGTTTTTCCAGACCCTTTATGCGTTTGTCCAGGCTTTCACAGGCAGCCAGGACAGGCAGGATCTCTTCCAGGAGAAGTTCTCCGCTTCTGGTGAGCTGCACCCGCTTGGAAAGCCGGTCAAACAGCGCGGTCTGGGCGTATTCCTCCAATTCCCGGATAGCATGGGAGACCGCTGACTGGGTGATGTATAATTTCTCTGCCGCTTTTGTAAAGTTGTTCGTCTCGGTGACCGTTTTAAAGATATAGAGATGGCGCAGTGTCATCATAGTGTATTCCTCCCTATTTTACCATGAATAAAATTTATGATTATCACAATATTATATCGTTTTACAGATGGATACACAAGGGATATACTGTCTCTTTAGGGAGGATTTCAGTATGAAAGAAAAAATAAAATTATGCCTGTGGCTGGCGTATATCAATCTGTTTATCAGTGCCTTTACCTTTGGGGGCGGCTATGTGGTCGTGCCCATGATACGGAAATATTTCGTGGAGAAAAAGCATTTGTTTGATGAGGAGGAGCTGATCCGTATAGCGGCCATTGCCCAGTCCACACCGGGAGCCATTGCCGTAAACATGGCGTCTCTTGCGGGCTGGCAGGCGGCTGGTATGGCAGGCCTTGTCATCAGCGGCGTCTGTTCCGTCATTCCGCCGCTGGTCATTCTGGCAGTTATCTCAAAATGGTATGCAGCGGTGGCTGCCAATACCGTCATAGCTGCTGTGCTGAAAGGGATGCAGGCAGGGGCGGCCGCTCTGATCGTGGATTTTGTTGTGGATATGACACGGGCTGTTCTGAGAGAACGCTCACCTCTTCTGACCACCATGACCGTTTCGGTGTTCGCCATAAGTTTTCTGACAGATGCCAACATCGCGGCAATACTTCTGGTGTGCTGCGGTCTCTGCGCAGGGCGGGTATGGTTCAGGAAGAGAGGTGAGATATATGGGTAAGCTTCTTCGGCTTGCAGTGACATTTTTCCAGATCGGGCTTTTCAGTATCGGAGGCGGGTATGCCATTATACCACTGATACAGGAACAGGTGGTGGAGCGCTTTGCGTGGGTATCACAGAAGACATTTACGGATATTATTACGATATCCCAGATGACACCGGGGCCTCTGGCGGTAAACACCTCTACCTTTATTGGTATACAGATAGCGGGAATACCGGGAGCGGTTCTGGCCACCTTTGGGTGTGTGATCTCCGGTATCAGCATCTCGGCTTTTTTATACAGGCTGTTTCAGCATTACCAGAAGTCAGAGTATATCATAGAGCTGCTGAACGGTCTGAAGGCGGCTTCCCTTGGGCTTATCATCTCTGCGGCTTTTACGATCCTTTTGCTGTCCTTTACAGGGACATCGGTGGTATCTGAGATAAAGACAGCGGACTGGACAGCCGTTCTGGTCTTTTTGGCTTCGCTTTTTATGCTGCGCAGATGGAGGGTAAACCCAGTGGCGGTTATGATAGGTACGGGGATCGTGGGAGGCTTGGTCTATACGTTTTTCTGATACTGCCCGTATGTTGGAAGAATTTTCAGGCACATGGCGGCGCAAGTATGTTATAATGACAGCAGCGGACCAGATGACAGCTTGTACGATATAAGGGAGGCAGTAAAATGGATAATAAATACGATGTGATCATTATCGGTGCAGGTCCTTCGGGAATTTTCTGTGCCTATGAATTAAAACGCCAAAATCCCCGGTTAAAGGTTCTGATGATCGAAAAGGGAAGATGCATAGAGAAACGCCGTTGTCCAAAGCGGACAACCAATGTCTGCGCCGGCTGTAAGCCTTGCTCCATCACAACAGGGTTTGCGGGGGCGGGAGCTTTTTCAGACGGAAAGCTTTCCCTGTCACCGGATGTGGGAGGCACGCTCCCCGAAATCCTTGGCTATGAAAAGGCGGAAAAGCTGATCCATGAAGCGGATGAGATCTACCTGAAATTCGGGGCTGACAAAAAGGTATACGGAATTGACGACCAGGCGGCCATATGGGATATCCGTACAAAGGCCATCCGCGCCAATTTAAAGCTCATTGAGTGTCCTATCCGTCATCTGGGTACAGAGGAGGGCTATAAGATCTATACACGGCTGCAGGAGCATCTTCTGGCGGAAGGTGTGGAGATTCTGTTTATGACCATGGTGGAGGATATCCTCATTGAGGACGGAAAAGTAAAAGGTGTGGTGACGGACAAACAGGAAACTTTTTACGCGCCGCAGATCGCGGCCGGTGTGGGCCGGGAAGGCTCGGAGTGGTTTGCAGGAGTTTGCAACGGACATCACATAGAGACAAAGAACGGTACTGTGGACGTGGGTGTCCGTGTGGAAGTCCGTGACGAGATCATGAAGGAATTAAATGAAAAGCTGTATGAGGCGAAGCTGGTGTACTATACCCCTACCTTTGATGATAAAGTGAGGGTTTTCTGTACAAATCCTTCCGGTGAAGTCTCCGCGGAATATTATGAGAACGGCCTTGCCGTGGTGAACGGCCATGCGTACAAATCCAAAGACAAAAAAACGAACAACACAAACTTTGCCCTGCTGGTATCCAAAAACTTTACAGAGCCTTTCCGTTCTCCCATTGAGTATGGCAAGCATATTGCCCAGCTTGGCAACATGCTAAGTGACGGAAAGATCCTGCTGCAGAGGTACGGGGATTTTAAGAGAGGCAGAAGAACTACTGCTGAACGGCTTACAAGGAATAATATCATACCTACGCTTAAGGACGCGGTTCCCGGGGATCTGTCCCTGGTATTTCCCCACCGGATCATGGTGGCTGTGGTGGAGATGATCGAAGCCCTTGACAAGGTTACACCGGGGATCGCAAGTGATGAGACTCTGCTCTATGGGGTGGAGGTTAAATTCTATTCCAATAAGGTATTGGTCAATACAGAATTCGAGACAAATATAAAAGGGCTGCGCTCCATGGGAGACGGCGCATCGATCACCAGAGGACTCATGCAGGCTTCGGCAAACGGCCTGTGTACAGCGCGCGCTATATTGAAGACATTTGGGGAGCAGCAGGGAGGAGATACCGCAGATGATGAGGCTACTGGCAGCAGAAGATGACCAGGTTCTGAAAAGAGAGCTTTCCAGGGATCTGGAAAACCATGGATATGAGGTGGTGGTGCCTGAGAACTTTGAGGATGCGGAGGACATTGTGGGAAGAGGGGAAGTGCATCTTGTGCTTCTGGATGTCACGCTTCCGGGAAGAGACGGATATGAGATATGCAGGAGTATCCGGCGCTTTTCAAAAATTCCCATTATCTTTTTGACTAGCAGAGACACCGATATGGATGAGCTGTATGGCATGACTATGGGCGGGGATGACTTTGTGCGTAAGCCTTATAAAATGCCCATACTGCTTGCCAGGATTGAGGCTCTGCTCCGGCGCAGCTACCCGGATGCGGAGGCAGAGAGGGAAATCATATGGCAGGATTTCTGCCTTCTGCCCGCCAAGGGAAAGCTGCGCAGGGGAGACAGGGAGATTTTTTTGACCAGGCAGGAGACCCTTCTCTTAGCCTGCCTTTTCTCCCGCCCGAAAGAGGTGATCCGAAGAGTGGATCTTATTGAGGAGCTGTGGGATGATCAGGTCTATATTGATGACAATACCCTCAGTGTCCATATAACCCGTCTCAGAGGCAAATTAAAGGAACTGGATGCGGGGGATCTGATCCGGACCCGGTATGGGCAGGGGTATTCCATATGAGTGGGAGAATGTATTGGCGGCAGCAGGCGGTACCTATACTTTTGCAGGTGCTCTGTCTGTGTGCTGCCTCTTTGTATCTGCGGGCCTTGGGTCTTACATGGTTTCAGATCCTGCCCCTTGGGATGGTTTATATGGGCGTTCTTGTGCTGTGGAATCTGATTTGTTTTCTCAAAAAAAGACTAACTATTAAAGAAAGTCAATAAATAGTTTCAAAAACAGAGATGTTTTGAGTATAGTGGCGATGACTTATTCATCGCAATCAGTACCTTGAAAATTGCATGACAAATAGAGCATCGAGTATGATGCTCTGACAAGAAGATATGATGTTGGAAGAATTAGATTGCTTTTTGGTATTGCTGTCCAGTGCGTTCGAGATGATAAATTAGCCGAACTAGTTTCTTGGTCGCGTGAGACATTGCAACATAGTAATGCTTGCCTTCAGCTCGTTTCTTGGCAAGATAAGCCTTGTAGGTTGGATCCCATAGACAAACATATGCGGTTGCATTAAACAGAGCATATCTAAGGTATCTAGAACCACGTTTTTCCATTCTGGCATAACAGTTATCTAACTGGCCGGATTGATAGGTAGAAGGCGACATTCCTGCATAAGCAAGGATCTTATCTGGAGAGTCGAATTGGCTAAAGTCACCTATTTCAGCAATAATCATGGCACCCATTCGATAGCTGATTCCAGGAATGCTAAGGATTGGAGAATTGATTTCATCCATGATGACTTTAATCTCGTTTTCAATCTCTTCGATTTCAGAATCTAGCTCTCTAATGAGCTTAATGGTGTGCTTTAATTCAAGCGATTTAGCTGGCATATTTGAACCGATAGAGGTTCTTGCAGCCTCTCTAAAAGCGATAGAGGTTTCTTTTGTGTAGTGGCCTTTAGATGCGGTTTCAAGAAGATTTGAAAGTCTTGTGAGATGTGCATTAGCTACCTGTTTTGCACCAGGAAATTCGTAGAGTAACTCATAAACAGAATTCTGATGAAGTGTTGGAACAAGCTTTTCTAACTCAGGGAAAAGGATACATACAAGACGGGATATAGATGTTTTAAGCTTCGCGCGTTCTTTAACTTTATCAAAACGATAGCGAGTAAGTGACTTAAGCTCTTCGTTGTGATACGATGTGTCTGAGTAGGACTTTAAGTTCACGTCAGACATTAGCATAGAAGCAATTGTATGGGCATCAACTTTATCCGTTTTCGTCTGTCTAAGGCTTAGACTTTTTCTGTACAGATTAGTATGTAACGGGTTGATAACAAAGGTGGCCAGACCTTTATCAAGCAGATATCCGAGAAGATTGTAACTATAGTGTCCAGTGGCTTCTAGGCCTACTTTTACTTTAGAAGCATCTTCCATAACGGATTCTATTTTCTGATAAAGCTCGTCGAACCCATCGAGATTGTTTTTGATGGTAAAAGCCTTGAAAAGGACTTCGCCATCAGAGTTTGTGATAAAGCAATCATGCTTATCTTTTGCGACATCAATTCCTACGTAAATCATATAGGACCTCCTGATATAAAGTATTGATACTGTCTTAAGATCCACAGGGCTCCTTGCAATCGTAACCTACTTCTTGATAAACCGTCATGCGGTAACTAACTGATTAACAAATAAACAAAGAGACTGTGGTTGGAGCCTTTTTTAAACCATCAAGTGGTAGGAGGTGATAACCAATCCACAGTATCTTAAAATAGCATAGTCAAACCTGTAGAAAAGGTAAAGAAAGACTATGACTTTATATAATAGTAGGAAGTATTTTCATAAAATGGCTGTTCTTATGGAGAGTCTGGATAAAAAGTATCTCTTTCCACAGGTGTGGAAAGGCGCAGATACCTGGGAAGAGGCAGGATATTACTGTCTGATGAAGGAGTGCACCAGATCCATGCTGGAGGAGACCGAGGAAGCGGGAAGACTGCAGCGGGAATACCGGGAGCTTCTGGAAAGCTATGTACATGATATGAAGCAGCCTATTTCCGTCATCTCTCTCATTGCGGGAAGAGAAAAGACGCAGGATAACAGAGCCGTTCTTCTGGAACTTGAAAAAATGAACCATCTCTCAGAACAGATCCTGTATTTTGGACGAAGCGAAAGCCCCCACTCGGACTTTCTGATACAGAAGGTAAATACAGGGAATGTTATCAGGGAATGTCTTTCTATGAATAAGCAGCTCCTGATACAAAATCAGGTTGCCCTGGATATTCCGGAGACTATACCCGGAGTTTATGCGGATGAGAAAGCACTTTTGTTCGTTTTGAACCAGATCATTTACAATGCGGTCACCTACAAAAGAGTGGGAGTGACTCCCAAAATAACCTTTTTCTGGCAGACTCCGGGGGAAGATAAGCTGCTGCTTCACATTCAGGATAATGGTCGCGGCATCTCTTCGGAGGATCTGCCAAGGGTTTTCGAGAAGGGTTTTACAGGAAAAAACGGCAGGGAAAACCACCGTTCTACCGGCATGGGTCTGTACCTGTGCAAGAAAATATGTGACAGGCTCGGGACCGATCTGGGGGTCTGCTCTGAGGAGGGCGTTTATACCCGGTTCACCATCTGCCTGCAGATTCTTACGGAAAAGTAAGATTTTTGCAAGAATGTGAGATACATTGAAAAGGGCAGATATGATACCCTGTACCCGAGGTGATAAGTATGGAACCATTACTGAGTATTGAACATGTCTCCAAATATTATGGAGAGAACGCAAATGTGACAAAGGCATTGGACGATGTCTGTTTTACTGTGGAGTCCGGCGAGTTCGTGGGTATCATGGGTGCCAGCGGTTCCGGCAAAACCACAATGCTCCAGTGTATCTCTACACTGGATGAGCCAACCGGCGGACGGATCCTGTTGGACAAAAAAGATATCACAAAGCTGTCAGAGCGGGAGATCGCGCATTTCAGAAGTGAAAACCTGGGATTTGTATTCCAGGAATATAATCTTTTGGATACCCTGACTTTGGGGGAGAATATAGAACTGGCTCTGACCATACGCCGGGCACCGAAGGAGGAGATCCGAAAGAAAGTAAAGGCCGTTGCAGGCAGACTGGGAATCCTGGATCAATTGAATAAATTTCCGTTAGAGGTTTCCGGGGGACAGAAGCAGCGCTGTGCCTGTGCCAGAGCTTTGGTCAATGAACCTCGCCTGCTGCTGGCGGATGAACCCACCGGAGCTTTGGATTCCGCGTCCAGCGCCAGGCTTTTGGAAACCATGGATGACCTGAACCGGGAAATGGGGATCACCATCCTGATGGTTACCCACGATGCCTTTACAGCCAGTCACTGCAGCAGGATCCTTTTCCTTCGGGACGGGCGTATTTTTACGGAGATGCGGAAAGGGAAAAAAGAAAGAAAAACATTCTTCCAGGAGATTCTGGATGTGATGTCCATGTTAGGCGGTGATGTTGCCCATGTACGCTAAGCTGGCTTTACGAAATGTAAAACGGAGTATGGGGGATTACGCCGTCTATGTGCTGACCCTTGTCCTGAGTATTACCATGATCTTCGCCTACAACTCCCTGCTGTTTTCCGATGCCATCAATTCCTTCAGCAAGCTGATGCGGCCTATGATGTCCATCCTCATATGTGTGACAGTTATGGTGGTATTGATCCTGGGATGGCTGATCTCTTATATCACACATTTTATCTTTGAACAGAGGAGTCGGGAATTTGCCTGCTATATGACCATGGGAATGGAGCGGCCGGCCATGAGCCGTCTGTTTCTTATTGAACAGCTCATCATCGGAAGTGCGGCACTGGCAGCAGGGATTTTGCTGGGAAACGTCTTTTATCTGGCGCTCAGCCAGGTGATCTTTAAAATGTTTGACAAGGCCTATTATATGGATCTGTCCTTTCAGGTCCCAGCCATTTTTCTGACGGTTCTGTGCTTTTTCTTTATGTTTGCATTCAGCCTGTTCAGGCAGAACCGGATCCTTAAAAAAGTGAAGATCAGGGAACTGATGGATTACAGCAGGCAAAATGAAACCGGGGCTTCAAAAAGCCAGAAAAATATCACATTAAAAATGGCAGGAGCCGTTCTTTTGGGCATACTGGGACTTCTCTGCCTGTATGTGGCGCTGACGGTGAGGATTGACGCATTCGCAGGATTTGCCAACATGCTTCTCATGGCAGCAGGTGTTATTCTACAGGGAGTAAGCCTTATGCTTTTTTACAGGCAGCTTGCCCAAGGGATACTGAAGCATTATAAAAAGAGCAGAAGGAGACTGCATCATCTCAACATCTTCTTTTACCGCCAGCTCACCGCCCGTCTGAATACCAACGGCAGACAGATGGGGGTCATATCCATTCTGCTTCTGCTTACCTTCATGGGACTCGGAGGCGCGTCTTTTATGGCAAATGCCTATGAGGATGCACTGCAGAAAAAAGTCCCCTTTGATGTGGAAGTCTCACAGCATTACGGCAGACTGGACGCAGAGGCATGCCGGAGTTTTGTGGAGAAACACAGCAAGATCAAAGAAGATCTGGCCTATGATATTTATCAGCTTGAGGACAGCACCATCCTGGTGGAAATGCTTGACCGCAAGCAGGAGGAAGTGGAGGGATTTGAGGACTGGGCAGCAGAGAGCAATATGGACCTCTGTATGAAAGTATCAGATTACAATAAACTGAGAGGTTTTCTGGGAAAAGCGCCGATTTCCCTATCGGATGACGAGTACGCTGTTCAGACCCAGGAGGCCTATTACAGAAAGAAGCTGGAGAAAGGGAAGCGTGCCCTTGTCACAGGGGGCAGAACATACCGCCTGAGTAAAGTGCTGGAAGGGCCTTTTGCGCAGGATAGTATGAACGAGAGCGGATTCGGCACGAAAACCATCCTTGTTCTGCCGGATGCCGCATGTGCTTTGCTGACACAGGGACGGGGATGTTATGCAGCTATGGTAAAAGACCGGGAGAATACGGATTATCAGGAAGCGCTTCAGAAAACCATAGAGAAGACGGCAGGTCCCGACGGTCCCAGTTTTGTTCTGGCGTATACCTATAAGGGACAGAAGCAGGAGCTGCAGTCTATCTATATGATGACAGCTTTTATCTGCTGCTACGCTGCATTTATCTGTATCTTCATCTGTGCTGCGATCCTGGCAGTGCAGCTTTTGAGCAGCAGTAAAAAATACCACTCCCAGTATGACCAGCTCAGAAGGATGGGAACTACAGACAGTGAGATCAGAAGGCTTACCGCAAGACAGAGCGCGGTATACTTCTTTCTGCCCATGGTACTTCCCCTGTTTTTTCTGTTTCTTTATATGGCCGGTATCGGCATCGCCTTTCCGATACAGCGCCGTATGTTGTTTGGTTCATTCGGCGCAGCAGCAGTGGCCTTTTTGGCAGTGTACGGGTGCTACCTGCTCATCACCTGCCTGCAGTACCAGAAGAATGTCCTGAAAGGCACCAGGCAGTATCATCTGCGTGACTTTATCTTAAAAGACAAAAAATAGATAAGAAAAACCGGCAGGCTGCCAAGGTCATAAAAGAAAAGATTGTAATGTAAACAGGAAAAAGTTATAATAAGACAGTAGTATGTTAAATTAAAGACAAACAGGAGGTATGAGAGATATGGCAAAAATATTAAGCAGCCCCGGAAAATATGTGCAGGGTGCCGGAGAACTGAAAAAGCTTGGCACATATGCGGAAGGTCTTGGAAAAAATGCGCTGGTATTGATCAGCAAGGGTGGCTATAAAAGAATCGGTGCAGAAATCGAAAAGAGTTTTGCAGAAACTGGCTGTACCCTGCATTTCGACTATTTTAATGGGGAATGCTCTAAGAATGAGATCAACCGTCTGAAAGATATTATGAAAGAAAAGGGTTGTGACCTGGTTATCGGTATCGGCGGAGGAAAAATATTCGATACTGCCAAAGCTGCTGCATATTATGAGGATACACCGGTTATCATTTGTCCGACCATTGCCTCCACAGATGCGCCATGCAGTGCACTGTCGGTTATCTATACCGATGAAGGCGTTTTTGAAGAATACCTGTTTTTGCCCAGGAACCCAGACATGGTGTTGATGGATACAGAGGTCATCACGAAATCCCCGGTACGACTGACAGTGGCCGGCATGGGAGATGCCTTGGCTACATATTTTGAGGCCCGTGCCTGTGCGGCAAGCGATGCGCAGACATGTGTAAACGGTAAATCCACCAGCGCGGCTATGGCCCTTGCAAAATTATGCTTTGATACCCTGATGGAGGAAGGTGTAAAGGCTAAAATCGCTCTGGAGGCAGGTGCCTGCACAGAGGCAGTGGAAAAAGTCATTGAGGCCAATACGCTGCTGTCCGGTATTGGTTTTGAGAGCGGCGGACTTGCAGGTGCACATGCCATTCACAATGGATTTACGGTATTGGAGGAATGCCACTCCATGTATCACGGAGAGAAGGTGGCTTTTGGAACCATCACTCAGCTTGTTCTGGAAAATATACCTGCAGAGGAGCTGGAGGCGATCATTGATTTCTGTATCGAAGTAGGTCTGCCGGTTACCCTGAAAGAGCTGGGGGTCAAAGAGATTACCCCGGAAAAGGTTATGGCAGTGGCAAAAGCAGCCTGCGCAGAGAATGATACGCTCCACAACATGCCTTTTGAGGTGACGCCTGAGACGGTTTCCTCTGCGATTTTGGCGGCAGATGCCTATGGCCGCTATTTTCTGGGAGAATAAATGGATTACGGTGTAAACTGCCGGATACCGTAGGTATTCCGATATTCGCTGAGGGTGTAACCGGTCAGCTTTTTAAACTGCTTTCCCAGATGACTCTGGGAGGAAAAACCCAGATACGCGGCAATTTCGATATAGGAATATCCTGAATAGGTCAGCATATTTTTAGCCAGGCCGATCTTCTCGCGCAGGATAAAATTTTTGATAGAGATTCCCTCACATTGATGAAATAACTCAGAGAGATAGCTGGCGTTCATACCAAGAAAGCCGGCTATTTCCTGTGTGGTGATCCTGTCGTGAAGATGGGAAAAAATATAATCCTTACAGAGCCGGACATGGGGATTCTTTTCTCTGTGACCCATGCCCCTTTGCTGTTCCTTCTGTTCTCTCACCATATTGGTGTACTGGTATTCAGCCTGCCGCAGCAGATGGGTGATAGATGCCAGATCAGAGGCCTCCTCCACTTTATTGATATAAATGTCACTGAGGGAAAAAGAAATCTCCGGAAGGATACCGCCCCGTATCGCTGCACGGCTTGCCAGGGTAATGACTACGATTCCCACGTTTTTCCAACTGCGGAGCCTGTCCTTTGCCAGAACACCGATATTTCCCGTATAGTCCTCTGCCCAGCTTTTCTCCAACTGTTTTACGTCCCCGTTTTCAATACTGGAGAATTCCCGCAGCTCCTGGTCATAAGGGTTATGTCCAAGAGAGGCCTCCTGATTCTCAAACAGCAAATCTGAAAAATGTCTCTGGATCTCCATATCCAGTGATCTGTCTATACAGTTAAATAAGATCAAATCCCTTTCATTCAAAGTCTGTTCCCAGAAAAGATTATGCATAAGAAGAAGATTCCCCGCCAAATCTGAAAAATCGCAGAATGGCACAGTATCTAAAAAGTTGTCATCAAAACCAGGCTGTTTTTGACAGTGAAGCAGCCGCACCGGCGTCTTGAATTTTACCGGGCCGATGATAAATAGGTGCTTTGGAACCGTAACCACGGCATAGACCAGCTTATCCCCCGCAGACAGAAGAAATGGCAGGGTTTCCCCAGACTGCGCAAGCAGGGATTCCTCCAGATTCCCGTGAAAAAAGCTGCTGTCTGTAAAGTCAGGCCGCCCGCAGAAATTCTCCTGAAGCTGCCTGGTTTCTCCGTAATCCCGTACGATCGTGTGCAGACTGTATGAGACATGCTGCAAAAGATAACTGACATTCATCCACATATACCTCCCGGAAATGATTTAAGTACAGTATAACAGATAATCTGGTAAAAGTGATAAAAAACTGGAAAAAGTGATATATAATCCGCTTGTTTTGTCATAAAATCAAGGAAAATAAAGTCCGAAAAGGAGAATGGATCATGTATGTAAAAGGTGTAAATCTGGGAAACTGGCTGGTGCTGGAAAAATGGATGAGCCCGGCGCTTTTTGAAGGGACCACAGCGGAGGATGAATACTATCTGCCAAGACAGCTCTCCAAAGAGGTATATGAGGCGAGGATAAGCATCCACCGCGCGGAGTATATAACGGAGAGAGATTTTACCAGGATCAAATCTATGGGAATGGATGCTGTCAGGATCCCGGTGCCCTACTTTATATTTGGAGACAGAGAGCCGTTCATCGGCTGTATCAGGGAACTGGATAAAGCGTTTAACTGGGCAGAAAAGTACGGTCTGCAGATATTGATCGATCTGCACACAGCGCCGGACAGCCAGAACGGATTTGATAACGGTGGGATCTCCGGAGTCTGCAAATGGTCCCAGGAGCCGGATGAGGTGGAATTTGAGCTTAGTGTTTTGGAACGTCTGGCAAAACGCTATGGAACCAGGCAGGGACTGTGGGGCATTGAGATCCTCAATGAGCCGATTCTGGAGGATATGTGGAAGACCATGGATGTGCCTAACCGCTACAAGCCTGCTGATCCGAAAAAAGCAGAGGGAACCAGGCCGAATACCATGGAATTCATACGTGGTTTTTACCTGGAGGCTTATGACAGGATCAGGAAATATATGCCGGTTGAGAAATATGTGGTATTCCATGACGCCTTTGAACTGAAGGCATGGAAAGAATTCATGCGCGGAGAAAAATATAAAAATGTTGTACTGGATACCCATCAGTATCTGATGGTTGCGGAAGCTCTTGGCTGTGAGCAGACAGTGGAATCCTATACAGCTTACATCCGTGAGACGCTGGCAAAGGACATTGAGGAGATGCAGCAGTATTTCCCGGTCATCTGCGGGGAATGGTGCCTGTTTAACTCCCTTGCCTGCGGATGCGATACAAAGGGCGGACAGAGCGTTTTAAACGGTGTGGAAGGCTCCGGGGAGGAGATTGTCAGCCCAGAGGAGAAAAGGCGCATCTACAGCATCCTTGCAGAGGAACAGCTAAAGGCCTGGAAAAAGGGTTCCGGATATTTTTACTGGAGCTATAAGCTTCTGGTGGATACTGTCAATGACGCCGGATGGATCGGATGGGACAGTTGGGATTTCGGAAGATGTGCGGATCTCGGATGGTTTCCCAAGGAAGGGGAATAAAAAGCAGCAGGGAAAGGTGAAAAGGAGAAAAACAGATTATGAAGACAGATATGAATCCTAATGCAAAGTTGTCATTTGTGGAGAGGTTTGGATATGGCGTGGGGGATTATGCAGGAAACCTGGTATACTCGGCGATCAGTGCCTTTCTGCTTGTGTACTATACAAATGTAGTGGGGGCAAATGCCGCCGCTGCCGCTTCTATCATAGCTATATCTAAAATTTTTGACGGAATTTCGGATCTGGTCATGGGCTACATCATTGACCACACCCACAGCAAATGGGGGAAAGCGCGTCCCTGGATCGCAAGACTCTGTATCCCTCTGGCTGTCTGCACGGTTCTTATGTTCAGCGTGCCCTCCTCCTTTGTGGGAAAGGCACAGCTTGCCTACATGTTTCTGACTTATAATCTGGTCTCCACCATATTTTATACAGGAATCAATGTGCCCTATGCTACCATGAACGGCCTTATGACCACAAATCAGTATGAAAGGGGGCTTCTGGGCAATTTCAGGATGCTGCTGGCTACGGCGGGGACCATGACCATCAACACAGTGGTACTGAAACTGACTACAGCCTTTGGCGGGGGCGATGCCTACAGCCAGAAGGGATGGACGCTGACCTTTGTGCTTTTGATGCTTGTATTTGTGGGACTCAATCTTTTTATGTTTGCCGTCTGCAAAGAGCGTGTTGTGGAACAGAAAGAGAAAGTGGATACCAAAGAGGATCAGATTTCTTTTGTCAAAGGACTTACGGGGCTTGTGAAGAACAAATACTGGGTTTTGCTGGTCATTGCCCTGTTCGCCATGTATTTTATGATGTCAAGCTTTTTCGGCTCTGCGGTGTACTTTGCCAAATATAATATGGGGGATGAGAGCTATTATGCGCCAATCTCCAACTGTCTGTCCATAGCCCAGATCGCAACCATGTTTGTAACGCCATTTATCATGAAAAAGACAGGGAAAAGAAATGTATTTCTCATGGGCATGCTCATTTCCATGGCAGGCTTTCTGCTGACCGGATTTACTGCTGATCTAACTCTGGTGTGTGTGCTTTCTGTTGTCAAGGGAATCGGTTTTGGTTTTGGCGCGGCAACCATGTTCGGCGCTCTTCAGGATGCCATCACGTACGGGGAATGGTTAAACGGCTATGGAACTGCAGGTATGGGAAACGCGGCATCTTCTTTCTGTATGAAGGTGGGGTCAGGATTCGGAACGGCGGTCCTTGGCTGGGTGCTGAACGCAGGTGGATTTAAAGCAGAGGCAGCAGTACAGTCAGCAGCATCTCAATCTGCCATCACCTGGTCCTTTGTGTGGATTCCTGCAGTATCTGTTCTCATTGCGGCTGTCTGCCTGTGTTTCTTTGACCTGGATAAAAAGTACGAAAAAGCAGTGACAGACCTGGAAAAAGGAATCCATAAAAGTGATCATGAAAATTAAGGAGAGTAACGATTATGATACAGAATCCCATATTACCCGGGTTCCATCCCGACCCCTGCATCTGCAGAAAGGGAGATGATTATTATCTTGCGGTTTCCACCTTTGAATGGTTTCCCGGAATTCCCGTATATCATTCAAAGGATTTGAAGCATTGGGAACTGCTCACCCATGTGCTGACAGATGATGAGAAAGTGGATCTGAAAAAACTGCCTTCTGCAAAAGGGATCTGGGCACCATGCCTTACTTACTGTGAGGCGGAGGATATGTTTTACGTGGTTTACGGAGTTATGAACTCCATGAATGCCCGTTATTTTGATGTGGATAATTATCTCATCTGCTCCAAAAACATAGAAGGCCCTTGGAGCGAACCGGTCTATCTGCATTCCGCCGGTTTTGACGCCTCTCTGCTTCACGATGAGGACGGAAGAAAGTGGATCGTCTCCCTGGAGTGGGAGACCAGGGAGGGCTATGAAAAGCCCGGCGCTATATGCCTGGCGGAATATTCTTCGGAGAAAAAGGAGATCATTGGATATCCAAAGCGCATCTGGAGCGGCGGAACAGACCGGGGATGTATTGAAGCGCCCCATCTTACTAGAAAAAACGGATGGTACTATATTATGTGCGCAGAGGGCGGAACAGGATATAATCACTGCGTGACCATGGGAAGATCAAAGAAAATCTGGGGTCCCTATGAAAAAGATCCGGAAAATCCCATTGTGACCTCTGCTCCCGGCATATCAAACGAGCGCCATGATCCGGATCATTTAAAGCCGCAGTATTACAATCCTGATTCACTTCTGCAAAAATCAGGGCATGGAAGCTATGTGGAGACACAATATGGGGAGGTGTATCTGGTGCATCTCACATCCAGGCCGTTTGTGCCGGAGCTTTGCTGTACTTTAGGCAGGGAGACTGCTATACAGAAAATGACGTGGACAAAAGACGGCTGGCTTCGCATGGCAGACGGCAGCAGGCTGGCCAAGATCCAAGTTCCGCAGAGCAATCTTCCTGTGTGTGAGATGCCTGGCATACCGGATCATGATGACTTTGACACACAAGTGCTTGGAAACTGGTATTATGCACCCAGGATCATGCCACAGTCCTTTGCGGACGTGACAGCCAGGCCCGGGTATGTGCGACTTATAGGGCAGGAATCCAGAACCTCGTTAAACCGTGTTAGTATCCTGGCGAGAAAACTCACCTCACTTCATGTGCGCATCACAACGAAAATGGAGTTTCAGCCTGAGATCTATCAGCACAGCGCAGGTCTGATCCTCTATTATGACAATATGAATTATATCAATCTGAGAAAGTATTACAGCCAGACCTTAGGACAGAGTGCCCTGTCTGTGGTAAGTCTGGAAAACGGAGTGAAGACGGAATACGTGGATACCAGAACCCCTGTGGAGGATGTGCCGGTCTACCTGCGGCTGTACGTGGATGGGAGGGAATCCTGGTTTGAATGGAGTTATGACGGTACCGCGTATCAGAAAATCGGCAGGATATTCCATACTGCCCACTTTTCTGATGAATACTGTAAGCACGGGGAATTTACCGGAACCATGGCGGGACTGACCTGCGCGGACAGAATGTTCCACAGACATTACGCGGACTTTGATTTCTTTGAATATAAAGAAGTTTTTGAACGGTGATCTGCCGGGGCCCTTTTTCGTCACATGAGGAAGTTATCCATTGTAATTACAGAATAAGTATATTATAATGATATCATGTTTTTTTGTAATGCACACAGAAAAGAAGGATGATATCGGAGGATGGATATGGGGGCGAAGGCAGTTGTCAACAGCAATAATATAAGCGGTCTGATCGAACGGACATTAAACTATGTAGATCCAAGATTGGTGGACCACGGAAAAAGGGTGGCATCCCTTGTCTATGGAATGCTGGAAGTACAGAAAAAGTATTCTGCGAAGGAGGTCCAAGATATCTGTATCCTCGCCATGCTGCATGATATCGGTGCTTATAAGACAGAGGAGATCAACAGGATGGCTCAGTTTGAATCAGAGGATATCTGGGAGCACTCGATCTATGGGTATCTCTTTCTTGCTGATCTGTCTCCGTTAAAAGAGTGGGCCAGGGCCGTTATGTTTCATCATGTGGCAGCAGTCCATCTGCCGGATACTCTGGAAGAGAGGATCCGGGAAGCTGCCCAGATGATATGTCTTGCTGACAGGATTGACATATACCTTCAGGAAAATAAAGACCCTGAAAAACTGTTCCTATATCTAGACAGAGTAAGGGGGAGCAAATTCGACAGTAGTATTCTTGATTTGTTTTACAAGGCGGAAGAGCAGTTTTCCATGCTTGCGTGTCTGGAAGAGGAGAAGGATTTTCATACGATCCTTCCCAATGTCCGGTTGTCTGAGCAGGAATGTGAAGATTATCTGAGGATGATGATTTTTGCCATTGATTTCAGGAGCCAGCATACAGTGACCCATACGATCACCACCACCCGTATTAGCTGCTGCGCGGCCAGGCATATGGGGCTTTCCGGTGAACAGATACATAATATTTATTATGGTGCGCTTCTTCATGATCTGGGGAAGATTGGGATTCCGGTAGAAATCCTGGAGTATCCGGGAAGACTAAGCAGTCAGGCTATGGCGATCATGCGTACACATGTGGACCTGACAGAAAAGATTCTAGGAGGCACTATAGAAGAAAAGATCATGCGGATCGCGCTTCGGCATCATGAAAAGTTGGACGGAAGCGGATATCCCAGAGGACTTAGCGGGGAGGAGCTTACCATAGAGGAACGGATCGTGGCTGTGTCCGACATTGTCAGCGCTCTGTTGGGCACCCGCAGCTATAAAGAGGCATTCTCTAGGGAGAGGACCTTATCTATTATAGAGGAGCAGGCCAGGGAAGGAAAAATAGACAGAAGTGTGGTGGAAGTTTTAAAAGAGAACTTTGATACTATTTTAGAGGAAGTGGAAGAAGGCTGCAGGCCTGTTCTGGACACATATTATGGTCTGCGTAAGGACTATCAGTATCTGCTGGGCAAATACTTGTATAACGGCGCAGAGTCCGCAGTGGATGGAAAAAAGGAATCATAACGGATCAGGACAGGGCATAGAATATAGTATCCAGAGAGAAGGAGGCACTGCCCATGTCCGTAAATTATAGAGTTTCTTATTTTCTTGACCGCTTTGATTATCCGGTTCCCCAGCAGCTTGTAGAAAAATATTACCGGTATAAACTGGGACATCCATGTTTTCTGATGAAGCAGAACGGAAGATGGACGATTGTGTCGGTTCAGCAGTGACAGTGGGCGTGCAGAGGTGAAAGATACTGAGAAAGGCAGAGATACTTTTCTCGGTATCTTTTTCTATGTATCAACTTTCGTATATAGCAGCTATATCATGTATTCTACGTCTCATTTCTGCCCGGATATGTGCCGGCTCCAAACACTCACATTTATTTCCGAAACTCAAAAGAATATCGTAGTGGTATTCATTCTCTATAAAAGGAAAGTTGATAAGATAATATTCATCATCATCTGGGGAAAAATCTTCATAAGTGCAATAGTCAAGGACCCTGTCCATGATGGATTTATGAATACGGATTTTGATTTTTGTCTGCATAGTTTCCAAAATTTCAGCAAAGTCTAAAATTGGTTTTTGGTAATCCCGCGCTGTAAAAGTTTCCTCCTGCATTTGCAGGTTTGACATACGGGATAGTCTGAATAGGCGGTAATCATTTCTTTTATGGCAATACCCCTGCAAATACCAATGACTGTTTTTTAATACAAGCTGATACGGCTCGACTGTTCGTACGCCCTTATTTCCGTGGTGTGCTATATATTCAAAGGTCAGCAGTCTGTTTTCCTGCAAAGCTGCTTTGATCATTTCAAAATAGGGTTGTATGCTGCTGTTTCCCGTCCATGGGCTTAAATCTATACATATTTGATTTACCTTTAATTCAATATCGTTTGCTCTGTCGGCGGGGATGAAGCTTTTTACTTTTGCAAGAGCGTGTACCAGTTCCTCACCTCGTATCATATTGGAAAGGCTGGTAAGTCCCATCAAGAGAGCGGAAAGATCCGCAGTCGAAAAAACCTTTTTATCTACCTTATATTCCTGCATGATTTCAAAACCGCCGCCCACTCCCGATGCTCCACGAACAGGAATCCCTGCCATATTGATGGCGTCTATATCACGGTAAATTGTGCGGGGTGATACTTCAAACATATCTGCCAGCTCCTGGGCGCCTATACGCTTTTTGTCAAGAAGTATCATAATAATGCTGACAAGCCTGTCTACTTTCATTTGTTCACCGCCATTCAATATTTTGATCGCTGTCATATTATTGTTTTTTATTGCTGCCATACTGTTGTCAGTGATTATATGGTACTATAAAAATGCTGACAAAGCAATAATAGGATCACGGAACAAGAAATCAAAAAGAGAAATCAGAAAGTTGAGGAGAAGAAATGATAAAACAAGCCTTAGTTATTATTGACATTCAAAATGATATTACAAAGAACTACAAGGAAATTATCGGCAACATTAACAAAGCCATTGCATGGGCAGTTGGCAGTAATATCCATGTGATTTATATAAAACACAACAATTTGTCTGCGGGGACGAGAACCTTTAAGCCGGGTACGCCGGGTACTGAGTTGGTCTCCGACATGGATATTGTATCCCGTAATATCTTTACAAAATCAAAGGGAAACGCATTGACAAGTGAGGCTTTTGCTGATTTCATTAAGAAGAACGAGATTGGCGAATTTTTCATAGCCGGTGCTGATGCAATAGCCTGTGTAAAATCCACCTGTTACAACATGGCTAAGTCAGGATATACGGTCCATGTTTTGTCTGACTGTATTACCAGCTATGATAAGCGCAAGATTGATGAGATGCTTCAGTATTATGAGAGCAAAGGGTGCAGCGTTGAAAAACTGAGTGAGATAATCGGAAGCACTATAAACCCTGAATGTTAATTTGCGTTGCTTGCAGCAACGGGCAGTTTCTCATACAATAGTGGTAATCATCAAAAGAAAGGAGGTTATCTCGAATGTTAAACGAAAACATGAAAGCGATCAGAAAATCAAAAGGTCTTTCACAAGAAGAACTTGCTGTCAAGCTGAATGTGGTGCGGCAAACAATCTCTAAATGGGAGAAAGGATTGTCAGTTCCTGATTCTGACATGTTGATCTCCATATCAGAAGTTCTTGAAACACCCGTAAGCACTTTACTTGGAGAAACTGTGATGGAGTCGAAAGTTGATGACTTAAAAGTGATTTCCGAAAAACTGGAGATCATAAACTTACAGCTTGCACAAAGAAAGACTATGAGACGGAAAATGTTTCATTGGCTGTTTATCTCGCTATGTGTGGTCATAATAGCATTTTCTGCGGCCTTAATTGTATTAAACAGTCCTTACTTAGGTTGGAATTATAATGACCCTGAAACCGCCGTTGCCGGAGCAGCTCTTCACGCATTTGAATGGTTGTTTGTCAGATTAGCGCCTGTTATCCTTATGGGTGCAGTCGTTGGAATTTTCTTGACACGCAAGCAGGCATAAAATGGTCTGCTAATCCGTTGGAATGCGTATCTGCAGCTTGACGAAAGGAAACGGTGCAGCCCACTTTTGAGGTTACACCGTTTCCTTACATAAAATACGTTCTTATCAGGCGTGCCTGTTGGGCCGCCTCCTTTATTTTTCGTGGTTGGATCTCTGTGCTAAAAGCTCCTGGAGATTCTCTATTTCCCGGTCGCTCAACTGATCCTTCTCGATGAAATTGGCCAGCATTGTAGAGAGACTTCCGTTATAGAACCGTTTTAAAAAGGAGCTGCTTTCATGATCCAGATATTCGTCCTTCTGAACCAGCGGTGTATAAACAAATACACGCCCTTCTTTTACATAACTGAGTGCCTCTTTCTGGACTAGTCTTTTGATCAGAGTCTGGATGGTTTTGGGACTCCAGCTTGTAGTCTTTAAGAGTAGCTCTGTGATCTCATTGGTGTTAATGGGAGCATGCTTCCATACAACCTTCATAACTTCATATTCGGCCTCAGATATCTGGGGTAAGTGTTTCATGATACAGCCTCCTGGATTTATAAAGAGATTATAAAACATTATATTCTTGCAGCCTGGGCTTGTCAATCGCAGGCTTGTGTTCCGGGACTTCCCGCGGGATTTCAGTGGATCTTATCTCTGTTCTGGCATCAGATTCATTTGGGCCAGGACATCAAGGGCAATCTGGCTGGCCGCTGTGCCGTCTGCATGGTCTTCTCCCTGAATATTCACTGCGAAGAAACTGGGAACGCCGAGAGTTTCTACATAACCGGTAAACCAGCCGTTTACATCCTTTCCCTCAAGATTGCCCGTGCCTGTCTTGCCGTAGAGTGCATATCCATCTTCCTTTGTGATACACATGGAATCCTTGACCGCCTGTACGGAGGAATCCCGAAACCCGAAGGTATTGTTATAGAAATCAGCCATCAGTCTGACCTGTTCAATAGGAGAAATCTTCAGAGATGATTCCATCCAGAAGGTGTCCGGTCCGCCGGATATATTTTTATTTCCATAGTCTATCTGATTTAAAAAGTCCTGTATAGAGGAAAGCCCGGCTTTTCTGTCCAGTTCCTGAAAGTACCAGTTTACTGAATTTTTCATGGCAGAGTCTAAATCCTGGTCCTGATTCCAGCTCTCAAAAGGATATGCTTTTTCATCCCAGGGGAGGAGAGAGGCATCAGGCGTGATGGTTCCTTTTTCCAGGGCCAGCAGCGCGCTGTATATTTTATACGTGGAATTGGGAGATACGCGCATACGGCTTTTTTCTTCGCCCCAGATACTCCATGTATCCAAAGAGGGCTGATAAAGAACAAAACTACCTGTATAGTCATCAAAGAAGGCGCCAAGTTCCAATGTTCTGGTCCTGCCGTCAGGGGATGATGAGGAGGAGGCTCCCAGTGCAGCAACGGACAGAAACGGGGAGCTTCCCAGTACAAGGACGGCAGATAAAAACAGAAAAGCAGTGTTTTTCATCCGAGTGCTTTTGGTTTCTCTATGGTACGTGACGATTCCCAGAATCCTTTTCTTCATCTGTTTTCCATTTCCAGCAAATCCGGTGGTCATGGAATATGGAGGATGGGAAATCTTTGATGCGTGTTTTAAGAGAGCAGAGCCGTATTCACGGTAACAGTCTTCCCGCAGAATTCCCAGTACGGATGCGTCGCAGGCAAGTTCCCTGTCCTGGCGCATCTTCTTCCAGGCATACCATACTGCCGGATTGAACCAGTAAACGATGCAGAACAGATTCATGATCAAGTTAATGGTGTGGTCACGACGCCTGCAGTGCTGGATCTCATGCAGCAGGATGTATTTTAGTTCTTTCCGGTCATTCTCTGACAGAAGCTCTGTGGGGAGAATGACGCAGGGACAAAAGACACCGAATGAAACCGGAGTCCGGATAAAAGCGCTTGCCATAAGCCGAATCTCTCTCTTTGTGCCGCATTGCGTTAGACATTTTTCGTAAAGGGAGCATACATCCTCATTTTGTACGGGAAGTGCGGATTTGAACAGACAGTGCAGCTTTTGGGCCGAGCGGATGATATACCAGAGCATAATGCACGCGCCCAGGACCCATACAGCAGATAAAAGAAACGCAAGGGCATCCAGACCGGCTTTTTCTGCTTCCATGGCATAATCCTGTATCTGCATATTATTTACTGCAGGCGCGGCGGCAGCAGAAAAAGTACCTGCAGCTCTGGCTGTATTGGAAGAAAGAATTCCCAGAAAGCCTGTCAGAGAAAAAAGCCGGTTCCTGACAGGTAAAAAGGGGATTGTGAGCATAAAAAGGTATAAGATCCATATCTGATATTGTCCGCCCGCAGAAATCTGCTTTCTGACAATCCCTTTAAAAAGTAAAAGCATGAAGGTGATCAGGACAATGACGGTATTACTGAACAGAAAACGTAAAATAAGCTCTTGGGATATCACCATAGCTGTGCTCCTTTAGTGGTGCCCGTAAATGGGACACAACATTTTATTACACTTGTAATAGTTATCTTGCTCTTATTATAGTATATTTGCCGGAAAAGTCAAACAGTTTCCGTTACTTAAAACATTTAAAAATCCTAAAGCAGACAGAGATAGCAAGGACCAGAGCGCCTGAAGCTGCAAGGAGATACTGCACTGGGATATAGTCTGCCAAGGGACCGAAAAATGCCATGCCCAGAGGCAGTGCGCAGGAGGTGGAAATCTGCATGAAGCTGAAGATCCTGCCGTGCATCTGCGGTGCGGCTTTTTCCTGGATGGTTACATTGATGGGCGTGTTGTAGCAGGGAGAGGTCACTCCTATCATGGTATTAAAAAGTAAATATACCAGAAATACCGGTGCCGTTCCCAGTCCTATCATAATCGCCCCATATACACTGCCGGCCAGGAGAGTGGTGTGGAGATGGTTTTTAAATCCACCCCAGGAGGCAATCAGGATTCCGCCTAATACCATGCCGAGACTGTAGGTCATTTCGCTCATGGTGAGCCGCCATACCTGGGCCCCAAAGGTTCTGCTCACCATAAGAGGAGTCAGAAAGGCGGAGGGGCTTATGAGAAACAAGATGAGGATCTGATATACCAACAGCCTTTTGATGAAAGGATTCTCCTTTATATAGGAAATACCTTCTGCTATTTTATGAAAATTGGACTCCTCCTTTACATCCGATGGGGCATAGGGCGGTATTTTAATGGCGAAGGTGATGCTGATGCCTATGACAGCCGTGACCACGTCAATAAAAAGCGCTGCTTCCAAAGGTGCCGCGGAGAGAATGGCCCCGCCGGCAGCAGGAGATAAGAACATCATGAAGGAGGAGAGGGTACTGTTCAGCCCATTCATTCTCATGAGATGTTCTTTGGGAACAAGCTGGGGAAAAATAGCATTTACTGCAGGGGTCTGGATTCCAGTTCCGGCTGAACGAATGATGAGCACGGCAAACAGAAACCAGATATTTTTATAGCCTGACAAAAAGACCAGGGCCAGAAGCAGTGTGGAAAATGCGATTACGCCGTCTGAGAGCATGATCAACCGTTTCCTATCATAACGGTCGATCCATACCCCTGCAAAAAGTGAAATCAAAATCTGGGGCAGGAATCCGCAGAGGGTGGAAGTGGTCAGCATTTTTCCAGATGATGTTGTCAGTGTGATATACCAGACGATCGCGTACTGTACCAGGGAAGAACCGAACAGGGATATGGTCTGGGCTGTTAAAAATCGAAAGGTTTTGCCTTTCCATGTATTTAGATTCATAAGTTGTTACCTCTTTCTTGGAAATAATAATGTAAAACAACACTGTTTAAGGCACAATATAATATTCATTAAACAGCAAAAAGGCAGAGGACATGATCCGCCCTCTGCCTGTCAGTCAAAACAAAAGGCTGCGGCGAGTACACCGCCGCAGCCGGATACAGAACAAGACCGGATTCACCGGAAAACAGGTACACAAATAAACGCATCAGAAAATCGGATACGCACGGTAACTGTTTTCCGGTGAATGCAGCAGCTCTGCTATGATCTGGACTCCGCACAATGTCTCACCGGAAACTTTATTTGTACGGAGATGATTCGTCTTCTCAGTTTATCAGTTAAGATAAAATTCATAAATGCCACCTCATTAGGTAAATTCCTGTATCTTACTGATAATATAGCATGGGGGAAAGTTCTTTGTCAATGAGGAGTTAGACAGGTCTGTCTGGGGGTGGTGGATGTGTTATAAGTGGATGTGTTATAATAAAAATGGCTGATGTTTGATGTCAGTTTTACCGGTTTACCGGGGAACAAATGAGGACCAATTCTTTGCGGCAAAGGTGCCCGAAGGTGTCATATCATTCAAGAATTCTTTTTGCCGGGGTGTTACAATAGTAAAAAGAAAAGGAGGAGGACAGGAAATGCATACGGAACAAGAACAAAGGCATGTGTATTATGACCATGACCTTGAAATAGAAGCATATAATCTGAGTGGGATCGTCCAGAAATTCCCAAATCATTTTCATGATTATTACGTGATCGGGTTTGTGGAGGGAGGGAAGAGGCATCTCTGGTGCAAAGGATTGGAATATGATCTGACTGCCGGAGATTTGATCCTATTTAATCCCAGAGACAATCATTTCTGTGCGCCTATCAACGGGGAAATTTTAGATTACCGTGCAGTCAATATCAATATGGATGTGATGCAGAGCGCAGTCAGGGAGATCACGGGGAAGGATTTTGTCCCGCATTTTACCAGAAATGTGGTGTATCAAAGCGATATCACACAGTCTATCGGTGATTTGTATGATGCCATTCTCACACACGCGCCGAAGCTGAAAAAAGAAGAGGCCTTTTTCTTCCTTCTGGAACAGATCCTGCAGGAACACGCGGCTCCTTTTGATGAAATAGATATCTCAGAACCGAATCAGCAGATCAAGACCCTCTGTGTATATATGGAAGAACATTTTTCGGAAAATATCACCCTGGATGATCTGCTTTCCATGACAAGCTTCGGCAAATCGTATCTGCTGCGTTCTTTTACAAAGCAGGTAGGTGTTTCCCCGTACCGCTATCTGCAGACTGTACGCCTGGAAAAAGCAAAAAAGTTTCTGGAGCAGGGTGTGGCTCCCATTGACGCGGCAGATATGGCGGGATTTGCGGATCAGAGTCATTTTACTAACTTTTTCAAAGAATTTATCGGATTGACGCCAAAACAGTATCAGAAAATCTTTACAGATAAACCGCTGCCAGTCACTCCGGCAAAGGAGTGGCCAAATGAATAAGACATTACATGGGCATATTGCTGCCTTTCTCACAATTTTGATCTGGGGGACCACCTTTATTTCCACAAAGGTACTTCTCAGAACCTTTGAACCGGTGGAAATTCTGTTTATCCGTTTTATGATCGGATATTTTGCCCTTTGGTGTGTCTGCCCGCGCAGGTTAAAGATCAGCCATAAGAGGCAGGAATGGTACTTTGCGGCTGCCGGACTTTGCGGTGTGACCTTGTATTACCTGTTTGAAAATATTGCGCTGACTTATACGCTGGCATCCAATGTGGGGGTTATTATTTCCATCGCGCCATTTTTTACAGTTATCTTTTCCTGCCTGTTTTTGCACGACAGGCGGCCAAATATCCGGTTTTTCGTCGGCTTCCTCATAGCGCTGACGGGTATATTTCTGATCAGTTTTGGAGGGGAAAAGAATTTGCAGTTAAATCCTTTAGGGGATTTGCTGGCTGTGACAGCGGCAGTGATATGGGCTGCGTTTTCCACGATCACGAAAAAAATCAGCGGCTTTGGATATAACACCATTCAGACCACAAGGCGGACGTTCTTCTATGGGCTTATATTTATGGTCCCGGCTCTGCTTCTGATGGATTTCCATATTGAGCTTCAGCAGTTCGCCAGCCTTAAAAATATGCTGAATCTGCTGTTTCTGGGGTTTGGGGCGTCTGCCCTGTGTTTTGTGACGTGGAATCTTGCTGTGAAGATCCTAGGCTCTGTGAAAACCAGTGTTTATATCTATATGGTTCCTGTCATCACAGCAGTTACGTCAGCACTTATTTTACATGAGAAATTAACACTGACCATTGTCTCGGGTATCGTTTTGACACTGATCGGCCTGTTCTTATCGGAAGACAGAAGGACAGAGAAAAATACAACAAAGGAGTATAAGGCATATGCAGGCACAAAATGATAAATGTGTAATGGTATTGGATCAAGATCTGCCCCTTGGCTTTCTGGCAAATACTGCCGGGATCATGGGGATCACACTAGGAAAACACATTCCGGAGACGGTAGGGCCGGATGTTCTTGACAAGAGCGGGAAAAAACATCTTGGTATCATCGAAATGCCGGTACCTGTGCTGAAGGCGGACCAGGAAAAAATCAGAGCTATCAGGGAACAGCTCTATCAGCCGGAATTCGCTGATCTGATCGTAGTTGATTTTTCAGATGTTGCACAGAGTTGTAATGTCTATGAGGAGTATATAAAAAAGGCGGCAGGTGTGGAAGAAAAGGAAATGATGTATTTTGGCATCGGAATCTGTGGTGCCAAAAAGCTGGTCAATAAACTGACCGGCAGCCTGCCGCTGCTGAGATAGAAAAGTAGAGATAAAAGAGGAGAGATAGTAGAGCCGGTCCGATTTGCGAGGATCGGCTCATTTGGTGTGGAAAATTAGAAGATTTTGAATAAAACCAGAATTTTTCATTTTTTCTGTTATAATATAGGTATAGAGAGGGCAGGACAGATATTCTGCTGTTATCAGATGATAAAAGGGAAGAAAAATAGAATGGGGGTGCTGGGAATGATTGGAATTTTGATTTTTGGTATTATGCTTGTAGTATGGGGAATGTGGGCTGTAGTGAAAGGAAAACTGCCGTTTATAAGCCGGTATCATAATGTAGAAAAAGTTCCCGGCCATGCCCGTGTTGAAGGAGGGGCTGTATTGTGCGTTGGTATTGCCATAGCAGCTCAATATTTTATAGCTATGCAGCCGGTTACTGTTGTAGTGATCATTTTCATGATTTGTATCATTGCGCTTGTTCTTGAAATAGCATTAAAGGTATTATAGGGGTATCAGAGGACGGAATGCTTATTCCTTAAGTCGTAACGTTAACATTAATTATATCTGACAGGCAAGCAAAAGGTAATCTGAGTCTGCGTATTCAGGTTTTATCAGGACAGATAAGAATAGATAATAAAATGTCTCCGCTATGCAATGGATATGGCGTTCTTTGTTGTAAAAGGCCTGAATATTATCCGTATGAATTTATCTATCTTATAATAAAAAAGAAAATCTGATTTTTATTATGAGATAGAAAGGGAATGAATCTGTTTTACAATATGTGAAATGGATACTGCGGTTAGTTATAAATGAGAGTAATCAAATATAGTAAGAAAAAGATGATTTATGTGGTTGTTTGAGGTATAGCGAGCAGGTTATAACTATTCGCGAAATGTTCATTTTACGAATAGTTATGGACATTTTTGTCCGGATGGGCTATAATCAGGCTAAACCATTGTTGTATTAATGAATTATATTGAGGTGCAAATTCATGGAGAAAAAAAACATCAGCTATCACGAGAAAAAATATATTGATAACAATATCCGTCTCAGGAATATTTTAGCGGAGCTTCCTCCGTATGTACAGGATTTCTGCAGGGGCCGCCAGACAACTTTGAGTATGCAGACTCAGATTGCATATTGTTACGATTTAAAGATATTCTTTCAGTTCCTTACAACTGCGAATCCCACGTTGAAAAACTCGCCCCTTTGTGACATTTCCCTTGATGTTATGGAAAATCTTCGTCCCACGGATATTGAAGAATTTCAGAATTATCTGAAAGTTTACGAAAGTCAAAATACAGGCGAGGCAATGACCAACGGTGAAATCGGCATTTCCAGAAAGATTTCTGCTCTCAGGAGCCTTTTTGACTATCTGTACAAGCATGAAATGGTAAAAAATAACCCTACCCGCATTGTAGATGTCCCCAAAATCCACGAAAAAGCCATTATTCAGCTTGATCCTGATGAAATTGCCATGATCTTGGATTCCATGGAGGAATTCAGTGATAATCTGACCCCCCATCAAAAAGGTTATTATTTGAAGACAAAAACACGTGATATTGCCATTATAACACTCTTTCTCGGAACCGGGCTGCGTGTGTCCGAATGTGTGGGTCTGGACATCTCTGACGTCAACTTTAAAAACAGCGGCCTTCGCGTGATACGAAAAGGCGGTAATGAAAAAATCGTCTATTTCGGCGAGGAGGTGGAAATCGCTCTGCTAAATTATCTCGAAGAAAGAGAAAACATGGAGACAAAGCCGGGTCATGAAAATGCACTCTTCCTCTCCCTCCAGGGAACACGGCTGAGTGTCCGGGCAACAGAGAAAATGGTAAAGAAATACACACAGCCCATCATCACAAATAAAAGAATCACTCCCCATAAGCTTCGCTCCACTTATGGCACTGCTCTCTACGAAGAGACAGGTGATATCTATCTTGTCGCAGACGTCCTGGGACATAAAAGTGTCTCTACGACACAGAAACATTATGCAAAGCTTAAAGATTCCAGAAGGCGTGCGGCGGCAAGCGCTGTACGGTTGAGAGAAAAAGAAAGCGAATGACGCGTTTACTTGACAAATTTATTGTTTAAGCCTAGTGCTCCATCCGACCAGAAACCATAGTATCAGCACTGTTACTATGGTTTCTGACTGGATGGAGCACTAGAGTGAATAATCATATATTAAAAAATTAAAATTTTATTTATAAGGAGATTTTATGAATCCATATATCAAAGATCTAAACCGTATAGAAGTCCTTATTACTCTTGCCTGTACCGGTCAGTGCAGGCATTGTTCTGAGGGTGACCACTTAAAGTGCAGCGAACATATAGATGGGGACGGGATAGCTGATCTTGTCCGCAAAGTGTGCCACAGATTTCAAATAGAATCTCTGATGACGTTTGGCGGAGAGCCATTACTTTATCCGGAGGCGGTTTATAAAATACATAGCGCTGCAAAGAAAATGAATATTAAGAAAAGACAGCTTATCACAAACGGTTTTTTCAGCAGAGATACAAATAAGATCCAATACACGGCTGAGAGACTTGCCGAGTGCGGAGTAAATGATATTCTGCTGTCTGCAGATGCCTTTCATCAGGAAACGATACCGCTTGAAACGGTAAAGCTTTTTGCAAAAGCGGTCAGTGCCGAAGGAATTCCCCTGCGGGTACACCCTGCATGGCTTGTAAGCGATGAGGATGAAAATCCATACAATCAGAGAACCAAGGAGACACTGAAAGAATTTGAACAGATGGGAATCGGATATTCCCACGGAAACATTATTTTCCCCAGTGGTAATGCAAAGAAATATCTGAGTGAATATTTTGATGGTCAGCAGCCTGATAATCCCTATGAGGAAAATCCGGAAGATGTCCGTACAGTCACAATCTCTCCAAACGGGGATACACTGGGAAGTAATGTATATCATACAGATATCATAGATATTATTGAAAATTATAAACCAATAAAAAAATTATAAAGCCGCCCCTTGGTTCCAAATAAAAAACAAAGTAAAGTAAGGAACCAAGGGGCAAATTAAATATCGGAAGGCTCAAAACTTATGATACCTATGATACCTGTTATTTATGTACGTCTGACGTTTTCTGAAGGGAATAAATCGACTTATTCAGGTTAAACAAATAGGCAAACGCGCATACCAGGAAAAAATGGGGAAGGTAAGCAGATCCAAACACCTCTGTGCCGATCAGTACCGGGGCCAGAAATGTATTTGTTGCGCTTCCAAACACACCTGCATAGCCAAGCGCTGCCGCAATCTCTGAGGGAACGCCAAGGATTGGGCCTGCTACTACTCCAAGGCTGGCGCCGATAGAAAACAGAGGTGTTACTTCCCCACCCTGAAATCCCGCAGCCAGAGTTAATACGGTAAGAAGAAATTTTAAAATCCAGTCATAGCTGAGAATCTCCTCTCCATAAAAACTGGCATGGATGAGGTTTGCTCCCAGACCTGCATACCTGCCCTTGTATAAAAGGAGCAGCAAGACACTTAAGATAAGTCCCATGATAAAAATTCTGATAACAGGCTGCTTCCAATGAGAGGCAAGTATGTTTTTCATATATTTTAATGTCCATGCAAAAGCACCGCCCACAACTCCGAACAGGATTCCCAACAAAAGGAACCTCCACATATCAGAAAAAGCAAGATCCATTTTTCCTGTAAGCGCAAATGTGAATTTTTCCAGTCCCAGAAATTGTGCTGCTGCGCTGGCTGTGAAAGCGGCTGTGACTGCCGGCAGTAATGCCTGATATTCCAAGGCTCCGGCTGTCAGTACCTCCATTGCAAAGAAAACCGCAGCAATAGGTGTTCCAAAAAGTCCGGCAAACCCGGCGGCCATACCTGTTACAAGAAAAATATGGGAACTATTTTTTAATGGTATTTTTCTTCCTATCCAATGGGAAAATGTGGCGCCAATCTGTACAGCCACCCCTTCTCTTCCGGCACTGCCTCCAAATAAATGTGTGATCCATGTTCCGGATATGATAAACGGGATCAGCCTTAAAGGGATCACTTCCTCTTCCCCATGTCCCACTTCAAAGATCAGGTTCATGCCTTTACTGCTTTTTCCTCCGAATTTTAAATAAGCAAAGGCGATCAATGCTCCGGCGAAAGCTAAAAATGGAATTAACTGCATGGGATGTCCGTTCCGGAAATCCGTGATCGCCAGTAATACCCTTCCAAATACGGCATCGATCCCCCCGACCACCAGGCCGATAGGGATTCCCAGCAGTCCCAGGATCAACAGATTCTTATAAACTTGAAATATTTTTACTGCTCTGTCATGCATACTTTTTTCTCCCCTTCTTTTTTATCTCTGGTGATTCAGCCTCTCTCCTCTCCCATTGCTGGCAAACAGACGGCTAAACCGGAGTGTATCTCCCAGCATAATTTCAAACAAAAAAGCTGATAACCCTGTCGTTAAACAGAAGTCATCAGCAAAAATGCGCTTTTGGAATATATCCACGGGAGAACCTCATTCCCTTAAATTTCTACCTTAAAATCATATCATGTGTAATTTGGCTTGTCAATGTGCTGTTTCCAGATTGTTTAGAAAAATACACGGGCTGCATGGTTGCATATTTCCCGCAAAAGAAATATAATGAAATTTCAGAGAGGCTGTAGTGAAGATATACTTACCGCTTCTGCTTTTGGAAGCAGTATGAACTACAGACAATAGATAAAGACACGTAAAGGATGTTAAAAATAGATGAAGCAGATATTTCTAGTTGAAGATGATAAGGAAATTGCCAAGAATCTTGTGCTTTTGTTGCGCTCAGAGGGATTTGCAGTTACCCGCGCTGCCACGCAGAGGGAGGCTGTGTCTTTGCTCACAGAAAATAAGTTTGATTTAGCTCTTGTAGATATTTCCCTGCCGGATGGAAACGGTTTTGCAGTCTGCACAGAGATCAAACAGACCCAGAATATCCCCGTAATCTTTCTGACAGCCTCCGGTGACGAAGCAAGTGTTGTCACAGGGCTGAATATGGGGGCTGACGATTATATCACAAAACCATTCCGTCCCCGTGAACTGATCGCACGGATCGGGACAGCACTGCGGAAATTCGGATGTTCACCTTCTGCTTTTGAAATGTGCGGACTTCATGTGGACACAGCCAGCGGTATTGTAAAAAAAGACGGCAGGGAAATTTTTCTTTCCGCATTGGAATACCGTTTGCTGCTGATATTTATCAATAATCCCAAAATCATTCTTACACGGGACAGGCTGTTAGAGGAATTGTGGGATGCGGCAGGCGAGTTTGTGAATAATAACACTTTAACGGTTTACATCAAACGGCTGAGGGAAAAAATTGAGAATGATCCTGCGAATCCCCAGATCATTTTGACAGTGCGGGGAATGGGATACCGACTGGGAGGAAGCTATGTTTCGGAATAAAGAGATTCGGCAGTTTGCGGTCTTGTTTGCCGCGATAACCTTCATCGCTGCGGCCGTGGGATTTGTGATCCATCCGGCTGCCGGAATATTGGCGCTGGTTTCTTCTGCTGCCTTCGGAGCGGCATTTTTTATATTTACCAGAAATCGTTATCAAAATATTGCACAGATTTCAGAGCAGATCGATCTTGTGCTTCATAACGCGGACTATCTGTTTATCAGTGAATCAGACGAGGGGGAGCTTTCTATCCTGCAAAGTGAGATAACAAAAATGACGCTTCGTATTCGGGAGCAAAATGAAGCCCTGAAAAAGGAAAAACAGCATCTCGCCGATTCTCTTGCCGACATTGCCCACCAGCTCCGCACTCCTCTTACATCTGCGAATCTGATCTTGTCACTGCTGAAAAAGTCCTCTGATGAGAAGGAGCGGAAAACCCTGCTTCGGGAAACAGAAGAATTATTTGTACAGATGGATTGGCTGGTCACCTCCCTGCTGAAATTGTCACGTTTAGACGCAGGGATCGTGGTGTTCCAAAAGGAACGGATAGATGTGGAGAATGTGGTCAGGACTGCTTTGCGGCCGTTCCTGATCTCAATGGATCTGCATAATGTTGCCTTAGAGACAGACATACCTCATGGGGTATGTCTTCAGGGGGATGCCGGCTGGTTTTCAGAAGCCATCCAAAATGTAGTGAAAAATTGTATAGAAAGTGCCGGAGATAATGGAAGGATTGAAATTGCCTGTCAGGACACTCCGCTGTTTACTGAGATAACCTTCCATGACAGCGGAGTGGGTTTTAAAAGAGAAGATCTGCCCTGTCTGTTTGACAGGTTCTATCGGGGAAAAAATACAGACACTGCAGGGTACGGAATCGGATTAGCTCTCTGCAAGACGATCATTACCCGGCTGGGCGGAACCGTCACCGCAAAAAATCATCCACGGGGCGGCGCGTTATTTATAATTCGTTTTCCAAAATAGTGTAGGACATTTATTCCTCCATAATGCCATCCTTGAGATGTACAATGCGTTTACCTGCCTTAGCTACATTGATATCGTGACTGATCTGTATTATGGTATTTCCCATTGCGTTTAATTCTTTGAACATCTCGAGTATTTCTTTTCCGGTATTAGAATCTAGTGCCCCTGTTGGTTCATCTGCCAGTAAGATGGAAGGCTTTGTGATCAATGCCCTTGCAATTGCCACCCGCTGCTGCTGTCCGCCTGATAACTCGCTTGGAAGATGCCCGCGGCGTTCCCATAATCCTGTCATACGGATTACCTCCTCAGCCTGCAAAAATGCCTCTTTCCTGCTCTTGCCTCGTATCAAAAGAGGCATCAACACATTTTGTAGTATATTGTACTGTGGGATCAGATGGTACTTCTGAAAAATAAATCCGATTTTTTGGTTTCGGATCACTGTCAGCTTTGCGTCATTGCATTCATGAACCGGTATCTCATCCAACTGATAGGTCCCGCTGTCCATAGTGTCCATACATCCGATAATATGCATCAGTGTACTTTTTCCTGATCCGGACGCACCCAGGATTGTAATAAACTCCCCATCCGTAACTGACAAATTAACATCTTTCAGCACGTGAAGTATATTTTCACCCATGATATAAGATTTATTGACATCTGTAAGTTTGATCATAATTACTCTAATATCTCACATGAAATGACTGCATTATCTTTTTTATTTACCGTTATCATCAATACGTTCATTTTATTTAAGTCAGATATATTTGCACTTCCCCCTGTCATATTTGTAAGCTGGACCCCAGCCGGAATGACAAAAGATTTGTTCTCCCCGGTATATTCAAGCATAGATGCCAGCGATTTTTTGTCACCCTCTACCTGATCCGGGGCAGTATCTGATCTGTCCTTTCCTTCCGGGATATCTGTAATACCGCCAACATAGTTTTCCCCCTCACCGGATACGCCGTTACCATTCTCCTTCCCATTGTTGCTTTCTCCAGCCGCACCCGGTTTTAATTCTTCCGGAATCTTGGCAAGCGCCAATTCTATTTCATTTCCCGCAATACTTTGAATTGTTCCTAAATAAAGAGCCTGCTCGTTGGATGATGAGGAATTATCAGCCGGTGACTTTGAATCTGTTTCTTTCGTCGGTGTATTGGATGTTTTTTTATCATCCGTGCCTCCTGTGCACGCAGCCAGTGAAGCTATCATCAATACTCCCAATATAACTAACATCAATTTTTTCATTCTAATGAACCTCCTGTTATTCTACATTTAATGCATCTACTGGAATCAGCTTAGAAGCCTTGTATGCCGGATAGAATCCAAATAAAGTTCCTGTAACTACAGCAAATATAAAAGCGGCTGCAATCCCCTGAAAAGATGGGGATACCGGAATATCCGTATATTTTTCTATCAGCGGAATTGCTCCGAAACTTAAAACTGCTCCTGCAGCTCCGCCAAATACTCCGATTGCCACAGACTCTAACAAAAACTGCAGCAGTATATCCGCCCTTTTCATTCCAAGTGCTTTTAGGATACCGATTTCTTTTGTGCGCTCCCTAATAGTAGCAAAGAGTACATTCATGATACCAATGCCTCCAACAGCAAACACAATAGCTGCCACAGAGATCAAAAGTAATTTCATTGTCTTTGCGGATTCCGTTGCAGCCTCAATACGGCTTCCTGCGTCTTCTACTAAATATTTGTCTCCGTCATTCATATAATAATTGACGGTACTCTTTATCTCGGCCATCGCCAATTGGACTGATTTGACTCCGTCTGCCTTTCCGACCGCTTCCGGATAGTCATCCTTCGACGCAAGATTTTTTGCCTCAAAGGTCTGGTAGGGCAAAAATATGGAACGGTCCGGTGAGAGACCCTGAAGCCCGTCACCACTTCTTGCCAGGACCCCGATCACTTTATACCTTTTTTGGTCCACTAAAATTGTTTGGTCAATAGCATCTGCAGGTCCTTTAAAGTAAGTATTGGCCAGTTCATATCCTATCACTGCCGCACTGGCAGCCTTTTCATAATATTCATCCGGAAAATCCCATCCGGCAGAAAAGGAAAAATTGGAGATCTCAGCAAATCCCTTTGTTACCCCGACCACCTCAATATTGGTCTTTTCTTTTCCGAATTTGACTTCTGTATAGGTACTTTCCCTTAGATACATACCCACAAGCGCATTGGATTCCTCCAGGATCTGCTTTATATTTTCAATAGACAGACGTTCTATTTTCCGCCTTTTTTCTGATAGTATGGCACTTTGATCAGGTTTAAGGTAAATCGTGTCTGCGGATAGGCCGGAAAATTGTTTTGCAGCCTCATTCTCCCCGCCCTGCCCAATGGCAATGACAAGGATAATGGTCAGTGTACCGGCAATGATTCCCAATGAGTTCAATATAACCTTACTTCTGTTTTGTTTTACATTGATCCATATGATACGCAGCAGTTCTGACAGTCTCATAGCTTATTCCTTTACAATTACCACATCATTTTCTGAAAGTCCGCTCAACACTTCTGTCACACGTCCATCTGAAAAACCGGTGGTGATCTCTACTTCTTTCAATGTGTACGCCCCGGGCTCATTCTCCTTGGCATTCTTATCCTCAATACGAAGATTTACATATTGTTTTCCGTCTTTTAAAGTGATGGCTTTATTAGACAATATGAGAACATTTTCTTTTTGTTTGGAAATAATTGTAGCGCTTGCCGCCATACCCTCTAAAAGACCAAGTTCATTTGGCTCCAGTTCTATAGAAGCCGAGTACATACCTTCATTTGGTGTCAGCGTTTTGGAAATTATCTTTCCCTTTACTTCCTGATTCGGGAAGATTTCAGCCACAACGCGGACATCCTGCCCTGCCTCTACTTCATTGATATCTGCCGGTTCAATCTCTGCTTTTAACAGCATTTTTGTCAAGTCTCCGATTTCTGCGACAGCTTTATCCGGAACGATTTTTTCACCTTTTAGATAAGGGGCTGCCAATATCACTCCATCCATCTCTGCATAAAGAACCGGTTCCTCCAATAAGGCTTTGGTCTGATCCAGTTTTTTCTTTGTTGTATCATAAAGGCTTTGAGCCTTATCAATGGCTGCCTGAAGCGATTTAAGCTGTATAGAATTTACCTGGCCTTGTAAGTTTGCGCTTTCCTGTTCTGTCTGTATTTCTTTTTCTCTTGCACTGTTCAGTGCTTCCATTGACTTAATCACCTCATTCAACTGCTCGCGAATACCCTTTGCACTTTCCACCGCTTCACGAATACGGGCAGCTTCCCCGCTTGCAGCGGCAGCTTCGTCTCTGATTCCCTGCAGATGGCTGACTTCTGTTCTGGCTTTGTCTACTTCTGCCTGTAATGCATTAAACTGTTCGGAATCATCTCCGGTATACTGGTTTTTTGCAGCGACAGCAGCCTCCAGATCAGAATTTGCAGCCGACAGATCCCTTTCTGCCGCTTCCAGTGCTGCCGCTGCGTTATCTGCGTTGAGTCTTGCCTCTTCCGGTGTAATATCAGGAGCATTTAACTCTGTCAACTTTTCTTCCAGTGACGAAGCCTGATCACTATACTGACGATAACTGCTCTCATACGCGTTTTGGCTTGCGCTGCTTCTTTCTTTTTGCTCTTTTTCTGTCTGCAGTGTCTGGAGTGTTTTTGCATTGATGGCTTCCTGCAGTGCAGCATAGGCGTTGTCTGCTTCTGACTGCAGTTCTTCAATGACCTTTAAAACGCCTTCTTTTGAAATCTCAGCAATGGCATCTCCTACTATTATATAAAGTCATAGTCTTTCTTTACCTTTTCTACAGGTTTGACTATGCTATTTTAAGATACTGTGGATTGGTTATCACCTCCTACCACTTGATGGTTTAAAAAAGGCTCCAACCACAGTCTCTTTGTTTATTTGTTAATCAGTTAGTTACCGCATGACGGTTTATCAAGAAGTAGGTTACGATTGCAAGGAGCCCTGTGGATCTTAAGACAGTATCAATACTTTATATCAGGAGGTCCTATATGATTTACGTAGGAATTGATGTCGCAAAAGATAAGCATGATTGCTTTATCACAAACTCTGATGGCGAAGTCCTTTTCAAGGCTTTTACCATCAAAAACAATCTCGATGGGTTCGACGAGCTTTATCAGAAAATAGAATCCGTTATGGAAGATGCTTCTAAAGTAAAAGTAGGCCTAGAAGCCACTGGACACTATAGTTACAATCTTCTCGGATATCTGCTTGATAAAGGTCTGGCCACCTTTGTTATCAACCCGTTACATACTAATCTGTACAGAAAAAGTCTAAGCCTTAGACAGACGAAAACGGATAAAGTTGATGCCCATACAATTGCTTCTATGCTAATGTCTGACGTGAACTTAAAGTCCTACTCAGACACATCGTATCACAACGAAGAGCTTAAGTCACTTACTCGCTATCGTTTTGATAAAGTTAAAGAACGCGCGAAGCTTAAAACATCTATATCCCGTCTTGTATGTATCCTTTTCCCTGAGTTAGAAAAGCTTGTTCCAACACTTCATCAGAATTCTGTTTATGAGTTACTCTACGAATTTCCTGGTGCAAAACAGGTAGCTAATGCACATCTCACAAGACTTTCAAATCTTCTTGAAACCGCATCTAAAGGCCACTACACAAAAGAAACCTCTATCGCTTTTAGAGAGGCTGCAAGAACCTCTATCGGTTCAAATATGCCAGCTAAATCGCTTGAATTAAAGCACACCATTAAGCTCATTAGAGAGCTAGATTCTGAAATCGAAGAGATTGAAAACGAGATTAAAGTCATCATGGATGAAATCAATTCTCCAATCCTTAGCATTCCTGGAATCAGCTATCGAATGGGTGCCATGATTATTGCTGAAATAGGTGACTTTAGCCAATTCGACTCTCCAGATAAGATCCTTGCTTATGCAGGAATGTCGCCTTCTACCTATCAATCCGGCCAGTTAGATAACTGTTATGCCAGAATGGAAAAACGTGGTTCTAGATACCTTAGATATGCTCTGTTTAATGCAACCGCATATGTTTGTCTATGGGATCCAACCTACAAGGCTTATCTTGCCAAGAAACGAGCTGAAGGCAAGCATTACTATGTTGCAATGTCTCACGCGACCAAGAAACTAGTTCGGCTAATTTATCATCTCGAACGCACTGGACAGCAATACCAAAAAGCAATCTAATTCTTCCAACATCATATCTTCTTGTCAGAGCATCATACTCGATGCTCTATTTGTCATGCAATTTTCAAGGTACTGATTGCGATGAATAAGTCATCGCCACTATACTCAAAACATCTCTGTTTTTGAAACTATTTATTGACTTTCTTTAATAGTTAGTCTTTTTTTACCATGTCCCCGGCATTGACATTGTATTTTTCAAAAATCAGGTCACTTGTAAATGTCTGGGGAGTTCGTTTGGCTTCCAGTTTACCACTGCCTTCCACACCTACTGTGATATTCCCGCGTGTGACAATGTACTCTCTTTCTCTGGATAGAAGTGCTGCCTCATCTTTTCCGGGTCTTCCCAGCAAATATACAGCCAAAATAACCCCGCCCACTGTCATTCCGACGATTGGTATGATCCATTTTTTCTTGGTTTTGATGATTTCCGTGAAATTAGCAAACAAGGTTTTTATATTACCCATGTCTCATCCTCTCTTTCCTGATTTCTCATTTAGAATACCAAATGCCAGGTTAAGATGAGGTTAAGAGTAAAAAAGTAAGGAAAAATTATTCTGCTTTAGGAAGCGTGATCATAAAACAGCTCCCTCCATTGTCACAAGCCTGATAACAGATCGTTCCCCCATGTTGTTCCACAATATCCTTCGTGATCGCAAGTCCAAGCCCTGCGCCTCCAATCTCACGGGAGCGGGATGTATCAACGCGATAAAAAGGTTCAAAAATGTGTACGGCTTTCTCCGGCGGAATTCCTATCCCAGAATCACGGACTATGATCTGGCATTGGTCTGATCTGTTTTTTACCTGAACCTTGATAAATCCGCCGTTCTTATTATATTTGATGGCATTTTCAATCAGATTCGATATAGCCTGCTTCAAAATGACCGCGTTTGCCAGTACAAGACACTCCTGTGTGTCCACAGTAAGGGTCAAGGCTTTTTCATCCAGAAAGATATCCAGTTCCTGTGCTGTTTCCCGAACCAGTCCGCTTATCTCTATCACATCCTCCACCTTGTATCGGTTCATGGATGACATGGCAAAAAGGTCTTCTACAAGGGCAGTCATTCGATTTGCCTGCTTTTTTATGACTGCCAGTGTGTTTTGATACTGTTCCTTCGTTGGGTCTGCATTCATATAAAAGACATCCAGGTTGGTGTTGATCACGGTAAGCGGAGTTTCCAGTTCATGGGCTGCATCGGAGGTGAATCTTTTTTCCCTTTGAAAAGCAGCCTCCAAACGTTTCAGCATGAGATTAAAAGACTCTGACAACGTTTGGAGTTCATCGTTGGTCTCCAACTTGGGCAGTTGTGTGGACAGCTCTTTTTCTGTGATCTTTTCAATCCGCATACTTAACTCTTTGATTGGGCGGAGTGCATAACCCGATAAGAAATATACAAGGAGAGACCCCGCCAGAACAGCAATGGCCATGGAGAAATAGCTGGCTGCCGTAAATCCGTCCGCTCCATTTTTAAGGGTCACATCAGGCATTGTTTGCTCCGTTCCTGAGTTATAAGCATAATTTGGTGAATCCACCCCAAAATCCTGTACGCCCGGAATAGTCATATCGCGGTAGGTATCAAGAACAGGGCCAACGATATATCTGTTGGCATTATATACAGATGAAAAAGTAAGCACCATACAAAAAGCAGATAAAATGAATGCTGTGATCAATGTCACCCGCAAACGCAGTGAAATTTTTCTGATCATAAGCCGGATGTCCCCTCCTTTCCGATGATATAGCCGCTTCCGCGTACTGTCGTGATCATTTCCATACCACAGTTTTCTGTTAATTTCTTACGAAGGTTGCTCATATGTACCTTCACAGAGGATGTAAAGTAATTGGCATCACTGTGCCATACATGCTCGATCAACTCTTCCGAACTGATGACTTTTCCCATATGCATCATTAAATACTCTAAGATCAAATACTCTTTTGGTGCCAATTCCAGTTTTTCATCACCGGCTGTTACACTTTTGGCTCTCGTATCCACTGTTAAAATATCAAACTTTAAACTCGTATCCCTCTGGATAAAACTTCGCCTTAAAAGAGACCGGACACGCGCTTCAAGCTCTGCAAAGGCAAATGGTTTTGAAAGGTAGTCATTTGCTCCAAAATCCAGTCCCGTTACTTTATCCTCCACAGAAGAGCGGGCAGAAAGAATAAGAATACGCTGCTCCTTATCTTCCGCTCTTATTGCTTTTAATATCTCAATCCCATCCATTGACGGAAGGTTTAAATCCAAAATGATCAGATCATATTTATTGATACAGGCCAGTTCGTATCCCTCGCTTCCGTCTGTCGCATATTCTGTTATATATCCAAGCTGAGAAAACCCCGCCGCCAGGGTACTCACCAAATCCGGTTCATCTTCAATGATCAGTAGTTTCATAGTTCATCACCTCATTTTCATAATTATTATAACTATAACATACAGAAGGTTAAGTTATGGTAAAAGTTTCTGCGGTATGAAATCCTTTCATGCAGTGTAATTCTTCTGTAAATAAATAACAGACTGTATTCTTTTTACGGAATACAATCTGTTGTTTATTTGCAGAATACTAAAAGACCAAGATGTTCCAATAAGATTTTTATTCCCATAATAACCAGGATAATGCCGCCCGCCAATTCCGCTTTACTTCTATACTTTTCGCCGAACCGGTTGCCCAGCCATACACCCATGGCAGAAAGAAGGAATGTGATAGAACCGATCAGCAGAACCGCAGGGAGGATAGAAACCTCCAAAAATGCAAAGGTAATACCTGCGGCCAGGGCATCAATACTGTCTGCTATGGCAAGCGGGAGCATTACTTTGGCAGAGAAAGAGTTATTCATGGGTTTACATTGTTCCCTGGATTCTCTTATCATACTAAATCCAATGATACACAGCAATGCAAATGAAATCCAATGGTCGATCTGTTCAATCCAGAATCGGAAACCCGTGCCCAGCACATAGCCAAGCAGCGGCATCAATGCCTGCGCACCGCCAAACCAAAGACCAACGATCACCAGATGCTTTTTCTCCAGTTTCTCTACGGACAGACCTTTGCAGATCGCAATAGCAAAAGCGTCCATGGAAAGCCCTACCGAGATGACAAACAATTCCCACAGTTCCATACACATACCTCCATTAAGCTGATTTTATGCTTGGCTGCAGGTATAAAAAAAGACAAGCCTTACCCGCCCAAGCAGATAAGTCTCGTCAATTAAGGCGATACCAGGAACATGTCCAGTATGTTGGCATCTCCACGTCAATGCGCTGACTACTCCCTTATTTCTTATATACTTTATCAGAAGTTATGCCAAATTTCAACAGAAATTTAAGAAATTTTGTTTTGAGCCATAACTCCCACCAGATTGTGGGGAGAATAAGCTTCTTCCAGATATCTTATCTCCTCTTCCTTAAGTCCGATGTCCACGGCTGCTGCTGCTCCTTCAATATGAGAAAATCTGGTTGCGCCAACTACCGGTGATGTTACTTTTGTCAGAAGCCACGCCAGTGAGACTTCTGTCATGGATATACCGTGTTTTTCGGCAAGCTCAGACACCCGGTTTATGATAACCTCATCCTGCTCTTTTGAGGCATCATATTTCAACCGCGCATAGTTATCCTCCTTTAGTCTCTTAGAAGTCTCATCAGTACGTTTGGAGAGTCTTCCTCCCGCCAGGGCACTGTAAGGAGTCAGCGCGATATTTTCTTCCCTGCAGTAAGGGATCATTTCCCGTTCTTCTTCGCGGAAAATCAGATTATAATGTCCCTGAACAGAAATAAATTTTGCAAAGCCTTCTCTCTCTGCCAGCGCGTTAGCCTTGGCGAGCTGCCATGCAAAGCAGTTGGAGATTCCAATATAACGTGCTTTTCCTGCCTTCACAACGCGGTTCAGACCGTCCATGATCTCATAGAGAGGTGTCTGATGATCCCACATATGGTAAATATAAAGATCTACATGATCTGTTCCTAAGTTGGTAAGACTGAGGTTTATCATGTTTTCGATGTACTGTTGTCCGGTAATACCTGCTGCAGCCGTCTCCTTTGGTCTGGGAAGAAATTTAGTGGCGATCATTACATCCTCTCTTTTGGCAAAATCCCGTAAAGCTTTTCCCACATACTGTTCACTTGTTCCACTCTGATAAGCAATGGCAGTATCGAAGAAATTCACTCCCAGCTCCAATCCTCTCTTTATGATCTCTCTGGAATGTTCTTCGTCCAGGGTCCAGGAATGTTGTCCCCTTTTGGCATCCCCAAGTCCCATACATCCCATACAGATACGGGATACCTGTAAATCAGAGTTTCCTAATTTTGTATATTTCATATAAACACTTCCTTTGCCAATGATTTTAATGCAGGGCTTACACGCGGAAAATACTTTTTTCGGCATACAAAACTGTAGTTTATGTATACGTTATTTTATAATTCTAGCATCTTTCAGTCATCCGGTGAATATCTCTTTAGTTCAGTATGTATGAACTCAGAGTTAATACTATTTTATAAACAAGGAAACAGCAGCACTAACCGGAACTGCTTTTCCTCTTCTTGAACAATAGATTTTCCACCCATTTTCTTCATCATATTATTTATATTCTGTATTCCAATCCCAGTGCTTTCTGGCTTTTTTTCTGACCTCAGAATACTGTTTTTGACAGAAAAACCGACCATATGCTCTTCCTGAACGGAAGAAATCTCGACCGGTGCTGACGGATCGGCATACTTCACAATATTAGAAGTCACATTGTCTAAAATCCGCATCACATAATCGGTTGAAATCTGTACAACACTATCCACCCAGTCCACATGGAATACAACCTGAAAACCTTTCTGCTCAAGAAAGCTGCATGTCTCTGAAAACAAATCGTAAAACAAAACTTCATACTGCTCCGGTTCTTCCAGTTCTATCTCGCCCTCTCCTGCGATCAAAGAGTATTCAAAAAGATGGTCTGTCAACTGCTTCATGCGATGAGCTTTCAGGTCAATCTTATCCAGATATTCTTTAAACTGTACCTCACTCTTATACTTCCCCTTCTTCAAAATTTCCGTATAAAGCATAATAGAGGTTACTGGAGTCCGCAGGTCATGGGACATCTCCGTAACAATTCTCTGATTTTTCCGCACCATCTCGGCTTCCTGCTGTATCAGGCTGATAAAAGAAAGACGCATGCTGTCCAGTCCTTCTGCCAGTTCAGATAATTCGTCCTTTCCCTTTACCGTAATCTTATAATCCAAACTACCGCTCTCTAAAATTTCAATCTCATCTCTTAGTTTTCTAATATAATCCATTTTCCGACGAACGCCTAAAAGGACAAACAGAAGAAACAGGACAAAAGAAAGTATTATCTCGCCTATCATAACATAATTATAAAACTGATAGATATATGCGCCTGTTATGATGACTTCCGCCGTACCATCAGAAAATTGTACCATATAGGAGTCCTCCCATGCATAGTCTTCCGCTTCAATCTCTTCCTCCCATATTTCCTGCCCCGGATATTCTGAATTGAATACCTGTATTCCATCTTTATACACTCGGATGAATAATAACTGCTGCTCTTTTACCCACGCATTCATCTTACTGGTATCTCTGGTTGAGAGTTCTTGTTGCTGAACATATTCCTGAAGCTTTACCACATATCTTTGATTCTTCTTTTCAACGTAATTTGTCTCTTCCACATAGTAGTCAGTTAAGTATTGTCCCACAATATCCAGAATACAAAAAATGGCCAGTGCTGCAACTGCTGATACGATCAAAAGACGCAGTAACTGTGTATAAATGGAATTTCTTCTACTCATTTTCTGCGTCAAACTTATACCCCTTTCCCCATATGGTTTTGATGTATTTCGGGTATTTCGGATCCTTCTCTATTTTTACCCGGAGTTTCCGGATATGCACCATGACTGTGCTGTTGCAGGAATAAAAATAGGGTTCTTCCCACACACTTTCATAGAGGTTCTGTGCAGAAAATATTTTTCTCGGATGCTGCATCATTAGCAAAAGGATATGGTATTCAATATCCGACATTTCTTTTTCCATACCATCGACATACACCTCATTAAAAATCTCATGTATTTTAATACCGCCATTTTCCAAATATGGCTCTTCTTTACTCGTTTCCGGTGCTTTTCTTCCCATATATACATTGTACCGGCGCAGTAATGCTTTTACCCTTCCCAGAAGCTCCGCATATGAAAAAGGCTTCGGCAGATAATCATCGCCCCCCGCCATCAGTCCTATTAATTTATCAGACTCCTGCGCTTTTGCGGTAAGAAAGAGTACCGGAACATTAGAAAACCTCCTGATTTCTTCGCAGGTCCGCAGTCCTGACAAACCAGGCATCATTACGTCAAGAATAACCAAATCCGTATTTTCATCTAAAAGTTCCAGCCCCTGTCTGCCATTCTCCGCTTCTGTAACGTTATAATTTTCGCTTTCTAATAAAATACGGACGCCTTCCCGGATATCCGCATCATCTTCCACAAGCAGTACACATTCTTTACTCATATACCGTACTTCCTCTCCTACTATAAAAGTGCTCCATTACCATCTGGATTATATGTCCTAAAAAGTCAGATTCTATTTTCACGTATTCCCGGCAGTTTTTTATAAAACCGGGAATCCCTTTTCACAGACACACCGTATCCCTCTGATCCCAGCCCCAATAACAGGATAACAAATTCTGCCACTCCCGTAAATATAATTAATGGACCGCACGTTTCCATGTGGCCCATTATGCTTAATTATTCTTTTTGTCTTTTGTTGTCGAACCAGTTTCATTGGATTTCTGTACTGTGTTGTTTTTCTTTGTTGAATTCTTTGTGTCAGAATTTTTATCTGTTCCATCTGGCACCTTTGTATCATCTGTCTTATTCTGATCCACTTCCGTCTTATTCTGTGGTTTTTCAATGTCTGCATCATCCTTTTTCTCTGTCTGGGAAGATGATTTCTCATTTGTATTTTTATTTGTAGACTGCTCAGTTTGTGTTTTCGGCGCTTTTGTATCTGATTTCTTATCCTTTCCACCACAGGCTACCAGACCTATTGCCATTACGCCAATCATACAAAATACAAGTCCTTTCTTTAAAAATCCTTTCCATGTCTTATTGTGAATATTATTCATGGCTAGACTCCTCTCTAAATTGTGGCAAATAGATTACTTGCCATCATGATTTTCCCTATTGGGATTCTACTATGTACTACCTTTTTCTGTCGATAATTTCTCTGCCAGACAAACAAATTCACTGGCGTTCTCCTTTTATCTCCTTTCCGCAAATTTCAAAAGCTGTTCCTTTTGATAAGTTCATTATTGCAGTAATATCTTATCTGTTTCTAAATGAATTCTAAACAAATCTAAACACTTAGGCAGATTTATCATTAATTAAAATAAATCATTCAACAGAAAATTAAAAACATATTCTTGCAGTCAGCATATAAAAAGAGCGTCTGGAATGGTTGAAAATTCCAGATGCTCTTTTTATCCGATATATATTTCTTTTTATTCATTACATGCCCGGTAGAATTTTTCTTGTGTCAGTGCTGTTTTATTTATCTGACGCGATATAAGTTTTTCCGGTCTTCCAGATACTTTTTCTTCTCTTGAATCGCCTTTTGCAGTTCCTCTATCTCTTCTTTGTCCGCAGTATCCTCTTCCAGACGTAAAATCAGTTGGTCTTGTTTGTCTATAATTTCCTCTTGTATTTGGGAAGGTGTTACTTTCATCAACTCAAAACTATAGGTTACCTCCTGCTTAATACGATCCAGGTTATTGGCAGTTTCTTGCTGAATTCGTTCCATCTCCTCTTTGATCTCCCGCATTCTCTGATTGATACGGTCAGTTCGGTAAATGACATCCGGATATGCATCTGCAATTCGCCTGTAAAGAATCGATTTATTACTCATGAGAAGCTTGATTTCTTTGCTTATACTCTCCGTATTATCAGCTTCACTATTTTCTACGCTGCTTTTAACAAACTTCATGACAAAATGTGATGTCAGATAATCTGCGGACATAACAAATACAATCAAACTTGAAAGTGCATAGAGACTTCTCTCTGGAATTCGATCGAACAAGGAATACATGATCGGATTAATTACCTCGATCACCAATGTACCTCCGATTCCAAACAGGAATAAATTTCCGATCCAAATACGTCCATGAAGATTCATTGGTTTTGTACTATAATCCCACCATCTGGCATGAAACTTCTTTTCCAGATAATAACTGACTGCATATTCCAAAATCCCGCAGCCAATAAAGGAAATACTGAAGGTTGTTCCAACAGATGACTCCATACCGGATAATATACTTACCATTACCGTGATGAATACGATACCGGAGCCATAAATTGGACAATAGGGACCTATCAAAAATCCTCGATTTATAAAATGATGGTATTGTATGTACTTAAGAAATACTTCCATACACCAACCTAATACTGAAAATACAAAAAATAATAAAACTAAGTAACAGATTTGCTGCAAATATAAATGACCCATTATCAAGCTTCTCCTTCTCTTTTAATGTATGGCAGGTGTTTGCGAACAGTCAGATTGAATACATTATATCACATTTGATGGGAGAAGAGAGTATTTTTTCAGCAAGCTTACTGTGATGTGTCCATCATACTTTGCATGACAGCAGGGATATCTATTTTCTGAGGACAGTGTTCCATGCATTGGCCACATTGCAGGCAGTCTTTTGGGCCATGCTGCAGATTAGAAATCTCCGCAATTCTCCAAAGCTCCCCGCTGACTTTTTGTTCATTATATCCTTTTATCAAAAGCGGAATATCAAGTTTGGCCGGACAGTATTCACAGCAATACCGGCATCCGGAACATGGAACACCTAAATCATCCATAAACACGGCTTTTGCTGATCTTAATATATTATATTCTTTCTCATTCAGTGGATCACAGTGTCCAAACGTCTTTACATTATCCTGTACTTGAGTGATCGAGGCCATGCCGCTTAATACTGTCTGGACATTGGGAAGTCCCATCAGAAAACGAAATGCCCACGAAGAAAGTGAACGGTCCGGCGCTGCTGTTTTTAATATGTCTGCGGCTTTTTGATTAAGAGTTGATAATCGTCCACCCTTTAAAGGCTCCATAACCCATATGGGGATATGATGCTCTGTCAAGATCTCGTACTGCATTTTGGCGTCCAACAGATCCCAGTCCAGATAATTCAGTTGGATCAGCGCCATATCAAATTTATCATGCCATGTCAGAAATCTGGTGAGAGTTTCAGGGGCGGCATGGGAGGAAAAACCATAATACCGAATCCGCCCGGCCTTTTTCTGTTTTTCCAGGAAGCCGATATAATCTCTTCCTTTGTCCATGAAAGCGTCAATAGAATTTTCATCCACACCATGCAGGAGATAAAAATCCAAATAGTCAGTTTTAAGCCTCTTTAATTGTTCTTCAAATACACATTCAATGTCAGGATTTGCGGCTACATAAAATTTTGAGGCGAGATAATAACTGTCTCTTGGATATTTTTTTAAAGCCTCTCCGAGAAAGCGTTCAGAATCTCCATTATGATAGGTGTAAGCTGTGTCAATATAGTTGATTCCGCATTCCAGCGCGTGATCGAGCACCTTCTGTGCCTTTTGTCGATCGATGATGTTCGGTTCATTGCATTTTGCAGGTAATCTTAATGAGCCGATTCCCAGGGCAGATATCTCATATTCATGAAATTTTTTATAATACATAAGATACTCCTCTCCTTGTGGAAATTCATAAAGTCCAGGTCACATCTTTCTTTAATGATATTATATTTCTTTTTCTTATCAATATCAAATACCCACTTTTTCCGCTTATGCAGGGATTGTCTTAATCACTTTGGCTGGCACACCTCCTGCGACTGTATTTTCCGGTACATCTTTGGTCACGACTGCGCCGGCTGCAATGACTGCGCCGTCACCAATGACAACACCCGGCAGGATCACTGCATTGGCTCCGATCCAGACATTTCTGCCGATATGGATGGGGGCAGGAATGAGATCCTGCCTATGTGCAGGATCCAGATTGTGATTCAAAGTGGCAAGGACTACATTGTGACCAATCTGCGCACCGTCTCCTATGGTGATTCCTCCCTGATCCTGAAATTTACATCCGGAATTGAGGAATACATGTTTTCCTATTGTAAGGTTTTTTCCACAGTCTGTATAAAAAGGCGGAAACAGACAGAATGTCTCATCTATGGGTTTACCGGTCAGCTTTTCCATAAGCCCCCGGATTTCCTCCGGGGTATGATAGCCGCCATTTAATTCTGACGTCAGCCGTAATGCCTCCTGGGAAAGCATATGCATACATTCACGTGCTTCTGCAACAGTGGTTATGAGCTGCCCGCTTTTCATTGCTTCTATAAATTCATTTATTTCCATCCTTATACTTCTTTCTTTATTTGTTTTTTTATCTGGTATACTAAATAATCCAGACAATAAATCTTCATCTCTTCCTTATGCACAACCTCTATTAATTCTTTTCTGTGCTTTTCCAACAATACAAGCTGTTCCTTTTTCCTGTTTCCATCAAAGTATAAAAGAAAATCTTTAATGGTATCCGGACTGCACCCCGCATCTTTTAAGTTTTGTACTACTGCTTCTCTGGATTCCAAATACATCATTTACTTCACGGCATCCTCCTGTATTCTTTTGTTCTTCCCACATTATAACTTTCGGCATGGGCAGGCTGCGCATGGTCATTAAGCACCTATTGGATTTTCATTTCGTTTATCTGCGTTTTTATCTTCTATGATACTTCCCTTTGCGTCTTTATCATCCATGATCATACTGCCTACAGACGGAACACGGATAGATCCGGAACGCGGGTTTTTAATACTGTCAACTGGTGTTAAGATTGTTGCCTCTACATCAGATTTCTCAAAAGCCAGGTCAGTATCTGTCATTTCGCAGTCGATCAGTCTCAGATTCCGGCAGTAACAGAAAGGCTGTGTGCCAGTGATCTTGCAGTTTATCAGTGTCAGGTCATCTGAGTACCATGCAAGGTATTCCCCTTTTATGACACTGTCCTTTACCGTTACATTTTTCGCATGCCAGAAGGCATCCTTTGTATCAAATCGGCATCGGTCAAAAAATGCATCTTCAATATACTGGAAGGAATATTTTCCTTTTAATGTCACCTGTGAAAAATCCAGATTTTGAGCGCGCATGAAAAAATACTCGCCTTCCGCGCTGCTTTTACGCATTACTGTACTTTTTGCAGACCAGCCAAATTCCGGGGAAATAATATGGCATCCTTCTATGGAAACATCGCTGCATTCTCTGAGTGCCTTTATACCGTGCAGTTTAGAATCTGTGATTGTAATATGATCGGAATACCACAGGGCTGCTCTGGAAAGCTCTGTCAGTTCGGTATGGTCGATTTTTAGTCCGTGATCATGCCAGAATGGATACCGCAGATTCCAGAAACAATTTTCCACTTTAATGTTGCTGCATTCTTTTAATGCACTTTCCCCATCTTCCGATCCATCGAAGTTACAATTCCTTACCAGAATATCATTACTTCCATAAAGCGCCCGTTCCATATCAAATGTCTGGTTTTCAATCACTTTCATCATCATTTTCTCCTATCCTTTTTATTTGCTTATTTGCAGGCCTTTTACATACTTTCTTACAGGATACAAATACATCGTTTCCCTTTAAAAACAGTATAAATCCAGATATCAAAAATAACAAATACTTATATTTGATTCGTTTGTATAATTGAAACCTATTGTATTTTGTGATAAACTACAGTTAAATAATTTCTAAACATGGATCCATTGAACTGTAAATGTCCAATAGATATAGATATGAATTCTATCCAAGGAGGTATCCAAATGGAATTACGAGTTCTCCAATATTTTCTTGCGGTCGCAAGAGAACAAAGTATCATACGTGCCGCGGAATCCCTTCATCTTTCCCAGCCCACACTTTCCACCCAGATCAAGAATGTGGAGGAAGAACTGGGCAAACAGTTATTGATCCGCGGTACTAAAGGATCGCGGAAGGTTACGCTGACAGAAGAAGGAATGATTTTACGGAAGCGTGCGGAAGAGATTCTTGAACTGGTAAAGAAAGCAGAAAAGGAAATCACATTTGCCAATGATATTGTAATGGGAGATATTTATATCGGAACCGGAGAGACTGATGCAGTGCACATTCTGGCAAAAGCGGCAAAAAGTTTGCAGAACACCTGTCCCGGAATCCGATATCATATTTCCAGCGGGAATTCCACCTTCGTAAAGGAACATCTAGATAAAGGTCTGCTGGATTTTGGTATTGTGTTCGGCTCCGTAGATCTGACAAAATATAACGCGCTGAAAATACCCGTTAAGGATGTATGGGGTGTTCTGATGCGGAAGGATTCGCCGCTTGCGGCAAAAGAGAAGATTTCTCCGGAAGACTTATGGGACAAGCCTCTTATCATATCCCAACAGGAAGACAAAGGCGGTGCACTGACTCAATGGCTGAAGCGTCAGGTATCGGATCTGAACGTAGCTGCAACCTATAACCTGATTTTTAATGCTTCGCTGTTGGTAGAGGAAGGCCTGGGATATGCCATTGGTTTTGACAAAATCATCAATACAACCGGAACCAGCAGTCTCTGTTTCAGGCCGCTGGTTCCGAAGCTGGAAGAAGAAATAAGTATTATCTGGAAAAAATACCAGATGTTTTCTAAACCCGCTGAAAAATTTATTGAGATATTGAAGGAAAATTTATTTCCTGAATATGTCGATGGCATGACTGGTAATGCCCAATAAATCTTGGCGTTCACAAGTAGCCAAGTGATATTTCAAATATAGTTCAAAGGTGCTGCTGTCCATTGCGTCCACTGCCTCACGCAAAAATAAGGCGCAGCCATCTGCGGCAACGTAATGCAGTCGCGTTACGGGGAAAACTGACATTAAATCATCAATATCTTCTTTGCGCACAAGCTCAAATAGATCCCTTGGCTCAGATTTGGCAGCAAAGGTCACAGAATCAAGCAGGCCCTTTTTTATATATTCAGCAACACAGATATTGCCGCGTTTGAAGCCTTCGTCAAGGAGACAACCATCAGATATAACATACGCAGCAAAAATTACACCGCCCTGTTTTGTTACACGAATTGCCTCACGCAATGCCCGGCGTTTATCTTCTATACTATAGAGGTGGTATAACGGCCCCAGCAGCAGCGTTATGTCATACGCGTTATCAGGAAAAGCAGATAAATCTAACGCGTTGCCCTGGGTTATGGTTATTTTTTCATCTGCTTGTATATTTTTACGGAAAATCTCTATATTGTGTTCTACTAATTCCAGCGCGTCAACGATGTATCCCTGACGCGCCAGTGCATGAGAATAACGGCCCGTACCGGCACCGGCTTCAAATACACGGTCGCCGGGTTTTATATACTTTTCTATGTAATGCATAGTGGTAAGAAACTCAACAGATCCGTGCCTTAATGCCAGCCGTCTGTCCTCATCATAATTATTATAAAAATCGATCAAATATTGATTTGTTTTCATATTCTACCTCATACATGGATCCCAATCAGGTTTTTCTTGTCTTATCAAAGCAGATAATGTATTCATCACCATTTTTTCAGCAGTATTTCTATTGAACGTTAATTTTTTTGTTACTGTCAGGACTGCTATGCCATGGGTATAGAGAAATAGATCGAGAAATATTTTTTTTGCGTGCTCTAACTCTATACCTATGGTCTCTGAAAATAATATTGCTCTTCTTTCATTATCAATCTCTTTATAAAAATCATTTGCCTCTGTCATTTTTAAGTCCATATCATTTACAAATAGTAATTTGAATAAATAGGTTTCTTTTTGAGCGAATGCAATGTACGAAAGAGGAAGGATCAAATAAGGACTGACATCTTCAGAATTACTATAATCGGTGACAAACTGTTCGTAGAATTTATATGCGACAGCAAGAAATTCATTTTTTAATTCGTCCATGTTTGCATAACAAGTAAAAATCGGCCGGGTTGAACACTGTAATTTATGCGCAATACTCCGGGCATTTACAGTTTCAAATCCTGTTTCTCTTGTGATTTCCAGAACAATGTTTAAAATCATTTCTTTTGTTATTTTAGGCTTAGGCGGCATATAAATCTATCACTTCCTTTAAAAAAAATATTAGGTTACATACGTTATGTAACTATTGTTGCATATTAAATCTAGTGTGTCAAGTTCTTTATTTCCCGTATAAGCTATATTTTCGTAATTTTTATAAATACTTTCATGGTCTGCCGCCGCTTTTGTCAATCCCTCTCCATTGGATCCGTTAAGAAATCTGCCTGTATGATTCCCCGCCCCGGATAAAAAAATATGACATTCGCACCAGTATATAGATCATAAGTGCAGATGTCATATTTCTTTCAGATTTTCTTGTCCGGGCAAAAGGATTTAAGCTGTTGGACTTAAGCTGAGGTCCAACAAAATGGTAAAGGCAGCCCCTTTTCCCGGTTCACTTTCTATTTTAATCTCCCCTTTATGTTTCTCTGTGATCATTTTAACCACTGCCAGACCCAGCCCGGAACCAGGGATTTTCTGGGATCTGGACTGGTCTGCCCTGTAGAATGGTTCGTAGATATGCGGCAGTGCATCCGCCCCGATGCCAATTCCATTATCTTTAATTCGGATACACGCTTTTCCATTTTCTTTTTTCAGAGTGATCAGGACTTTTCCACCTGGAAGGTTATATTTGACCGCGTTTTCTATCAGATTATAGAAGGCGCGGTAAAGAAGATCCGGGCTGCCTTTTGTAAACATGGGGGTGTCATTTTGAAAATGCACTTCCACTTCTGCAGCGCTGGCCTTGAGCGACAGCTCCTGTACAGCCTGTTCCAATAAAGAAGATAATTCCACCTCTTGTTGCACAGGAACTTCAGCCAGATTTGCAAGTGCCAAAAGACCCTCCACTGTTTTTATAATACGGTTCAGGGATTTGTCTGTGTCGTCCATGAACTCCCGGTAATCCTCAACCTTAGGGGCAGGCATCATCTCAAGTACCTGGAGAGATGATTTTATGACCGCAAGGGGTGTCTTTAATTCATGCGCGGCGTTTGCGGCAAAACTCTTCTGGATCAGGAATGCCTCCTCTAAGCGCTCCAGCATATCATTATAAGCTTCATTCAGAACCAAAACCTCGCCCTGTGCTCCCGTAGAGTCTACTCTGTGATCCAGATTATAATCACCGGTTGTCTGGACCGAATGGATCAGCCGCTTTAACGGGCGGAGCATCTTTCCCACTGCCCAATATGTGGCGGCCAGTGCGAATAATACGATCACCACCATGAACACAACGGACTGGCGCGAAAACCTTGAAGACACATCCTGGTATGTCATGTCTGGATCGTATCCCATATCAGCGCTGTATTCAGAGTCTGAGCCGTATTGGGGGTCTGATGCGGAATACGGGTCTGAGCTGTAACCCGGGTTTGTACCGGATTCCATATCTGAGTCATGCGTTATATCAGAATCATATGCCACAGGTGGTGTGGTGTCAGAAACATAAGTTTCACGTTCTATAAGCCCTGCTTCCAACAGGGAATCATAATAGTTATGGGCAGAGAACAGGGAATTGGCAGTCAGAAGAAGGCATGCGGTCAGTAAGATCAGGCCTACAATGCCTGTGATCTGCAGTTGGAGCGTGTTTTTTTTCCATATGGTCACTTTTTTCATCAGACACTATCCTCTCTGCTCTGCAGACGGTATCCCAGTCCCCGCTGGGTTACGATATATCCCTCTGCTCCTGCGGCGTCCAGCTTTTTCCGAAGGGAATGGATATGGAAACGGAAGGAATTGGAGAACAGGTCTGCCTCGCTGTCCCATGCATGCTCGATCAGCTCTTCAGCACTTGTCATTTTATCTCTGTGTACGAACAGATATTCCAGCAATGCATATTCCTTTCGGGTAAGTTCCACCTCTTTATCGCTGCACCATACCTGTTTTGCCGCGGTATCCATCTTGAGGCATCCGCAGTTTTGAATACTGCTTCTTGTGGTAAAGTTCCGCCTTAAAAGGCAGCGTATACGTGCTTCCAGCTCTTTGAATTCAAAAGGTTTGGTGAGATAATCATTGCTTCCGCTGTCCAGGCCGCTGATCTTATCTTCCAGAGAATTCCGGGCTGACAGGATCAGCACACGGAATTCCTCATCTTTTTTTCGTATCTGCCGGAGAACTTCCATTCCATCCAGCTTTGGGAGGTTTAAATCCAGAACCATGAGATCATATTCATTCAGCTCATAAAGATACAGTGCCTCCTCTCCATCATAGGCGCAGTCAATGGCATAACCCAGTATCTCAAGACCTTTTGCTATGGATTTTGAGAGCATTTCCTCGTCTTCCACTACTAATAATTTCATCTCTATACACCTCCTGTCTGTTTATCAGTGTATCGAATTCACATCGCACTGTCAACAGCACAGACTTTTACTTTGATCACCAGATTTGTATGCGGTCTTCCGGCGCTGTATACATGCCGTCTCCTTCACTGATCCCATAGGTGTCATAAAATTCCTGAAAGTTGGAGAGCACAAGATTACAGCGCAGTTTGTTGGGGGCATGGGTATCTGTCTGGGCCAATTCCACCAGTGTATCGTAGTCTGCCACCTTTGCCCACTGATTGGCAAAGCTGCGGAAAAACGCGTCATAATCGGGATTCTCCATAGTGGAAAGGATTTCGAGACCGCAGGCGATCCCTCCGATATCTGCAATATTTTCGCTCAGATTTTCTTTGCTGTCTGCCACAGCTCCCGGCACGGCTTCGTGTCCTTCATAGAAATCTTCTGCTTTTTTACAAAGCTTTTGAAAATGACTGTAATCCTCCTTTGTCCACCAGTCTCTTAAATTTCCTCTGGCATCGTACTGGGCTCCGCCGTCATCAAACATATGGGTGATTTCATGGGCAATGGTGCTGCCAATGGCCCCGAGATTTTGTTCAAAAGATGCATTCTTGTCGTAAAAGGGGGCCTGCAGGATACCTGCCGGAAATATAAGTGTATTTGTATTCCGATTAGCTGCCGCGTTCACTGTGTATGCAGCCAGGGCGAATCTGCGGGGATCTGCGGGCTGTTCCAGCTTTTTAAGCTGCTGTTTCCACTTGTCTGCTTCAGATGCCGCCACATTTTTAAAATAACTGCCGCCTTTGTCCGGCCCTGCGATCTCTGCCATATTAAACTCCCATTCATCGGGATAACCAATCAATACAGTGAGGGAATCCAATTTTTTCAGCGATTCCTTTTTGGTTTCCTCTGACATCCAATCCAGACGTTTTACACGGTTTTTAAAGGTTTCAATCATCAGTGCTGTCATCTCTTGGATTTCTGTTTTGGATTCGGCGTTAAAGAAGCGGTCCGTATATAACTTTCCAAGCTCTTCCGAAAGGAAATTTTGTACAGCAGTGTCTGCGGTTCCCGCATCTATATTATTCCCGAATTTTTCTGCCAGATCCGTGCTGAGATAAGAACTGTATCCGCTGATCAGAGCAACCTTTTCCAAGGATTTCAGTAACGCCAAATTCTCCTCGGTAAACCATTTCAAATACTCTTCAAACTGCAGTTCATCAAATACTGCCATTTTTATATTCGGTTTTATGCCCATTGCAGTCAATAATTCAGCAGCCTTTGCCTGAGGTTCTTTTTTGCTCAGCATATCCGTTGTATAGTAATTCTGCGCTTTTATCTTTCCTGAGTCATCCGGCTCATCCATATGAGCGGCCAGATTTTTTTCCAGTTCCATTATACTTTCCGCATGACGCTTGGCATCTGTCTGACTCTCACCGGCGGCCAGCAGATGTTCCGTAAGTGTGTTCCGATATTCCTTATAGGCGTCTGATTCCGGATCTTTATAATCTTCTTTTTGCAGTCCCGCCATTGGCGTCATTAGCTGCAGGATCATTTTCGTGCTGTCTTTCATATCTGTGACTGGAAATCCGGAAAACAGTCCATTAGCAAAAATTCCAAGTTCCTCAACAGCCCGGCCGATCGCCGCGTTTAATTCAGAAATGGATTTTGCGTTCTCCACTTGATCCAGATATTTTTTGAGGGGATTTATCCCTTCCTGTTCCCGTGTTTCTTTATCTTCGTAACTCTGATAAAAGTCACGTATCTTCTGCTGGGGACTTCCCTGGGGATATTCCTCCCCGCTGTTCACGATCTCCATGATCAGATCTTTTAGCTGTTTATCTGTATTTGCCGAGACGGTTGCCGATCCTCCTGCCGATTCCTGGTCCTTTGGTATCTCCAGCGTATTTAACAGATTTTGGTTTACAGCAGTATAGAAATCATCTTTCAGATCACTGCCGAGAAATGTGTAGAATCTGGCGGCGATCATCCGAGCATCTTTCATGGAAACAGGATGATCTCTGTTTTCCAGGTCAGAGTCTGTCAGGATTCCTCCTCCGATCAGATTTTCCAGTGCATTTTTCGCCCACTGGGGAGCACCTGAGATATCGGGAGCCGGTGGCGCCGTTAATTTGGCGTATTTGCCGGGTTTTTGCAGTGTGCCGAAGGCCCGGCTTGCCATAACAAGCATCTGGAGTCTTGTGGCTTTTTCTGACTCTTTGAAGCCGTCTATGATATCAACCCGATTTACAGAATCGTGATAATCTTCTGCTGCCTTTAAAAAATAATCTGCAAGCGCTCCTGCTGTGGCACTCCCCGTCTGGCTGCTGTCTTTGGATTTTTCTGTCTGTGTCTTCTGGTCTGTATAACTGCCGCCGGCCGGGGCGCTGCATCCGCCCAGTATTGCTGCCGCTGTAAGGATTGCCATAATCTGCTTAAATTTTATGTTTTTCATAATATGATATTCTCCTTTATGAAGTACCCGGGTTTGCGTTACGACCGGTTTCTGGAGTTATCATATCATTTTGTATGTTAGATTATTGTTAGTTTTTCCGTAAATAAACGGCAGTCAGAGTTATATGCCATGCATACCTCTGACTGCCGTTTACATTTTATTCAACAAAAACTGTTAATTAACGACTTTTAAATCTGCGCTCCTTATTTCCGGCCAAAAGAAGCATTGCGCTTCCAAGGCACACTGCCAGCCAGAATCCCACAGAAGACTCATCCCCTGTTTTGGGTGATTTGGCAGTGTCTTTTTTGGCAGTAGTTTTACCCGGTTCCGCAGATTTTTTCTCCAGACCTTTAATGGCATTTTCTATTGCCTCAGCCATCCGGTCTACTTTTTCCTGCTGTGTGATATCAAGCCCTTCCACTACGCTGTCCAGAGCTTTCTGCAGTTCGTCAACAGATTTTTTTGTATAAAGACTCAGATCGTTTGGAACCTTTTTCCTGGCTTCCTCCACCTTAGTGTAATCCGCAGATTTGAGCTTCAGACCATCCACAGCTTTGTTGAGGTTTTCAGCCAGAATATGTATTTCATCACTTCTAGAGATATCCCACTTTTCTGCTGCGGGCTGTCTGGACGCATCAAGTGCTTCCTGTAATGCCTTGACAGATTCCGGGGTATAGATACTTAAATCCTTTGGTACTCTGCTCTGGGCTTTCTCCAGCTCAGTATAATCTCCGGGAATAAAACGGAGGCTGTCCACAGCCTTGTTCAAGTTATCGGCAAGTGCCTGCATTTCGTCTCGTTTTGACATATTCCACTGTTCATCTATGGGCTGTTTGGACGCTTCAAGTGCTTCCTGCAATGCTTTGACAGATTCCGGGGTATAGAGGCTTAAATCCTTGGGCACCCGGTTCTGTGCCTCTATAAGTTCTGTATAATCTCCATCTCTGTATTCTAAATTATCCAGGGCTATGATAAGGGTTCTTACATAATCATCTACCCAAGACTGGTTATTTTGTGTCACTGTTTTCATATTAGGAACTAAAGAGAGGACCTTGTCGACTTCAGACCAACTGTCATCCGTGTAGATGGTAAAATCATTGGGAACTTTAGTATTCAGCAATTCGTCCAGATAGGTAAAGTCTGCAAGTATCATCTCGATATCCGCCAGGACCGTTAAGTCTTCATTTACATTGATTTTTATCGGGCTTCCATCCGGTGAAGTCCCTGCAGTCTGACTCTTTCCTTCCGCCCGAAAAGCGGTAACTTTAGATGTACCGATCACGTTCTGGTTTGACTCAACTGACAGTTTTACTTCACTTCCCTTTTCGTAATAGGAAATATCATTCTTAGTGACTACTTTTGATGGATCTGAAGGTGTTACTGTAACCTTGAGCTTAAGAATATCATGAGATATTGTATGCCAGTTACCCTGCCTCAGCTTCACGGAAGTGATCTCACATTCTCCGTCAGGCAGTGTAAAGCTGACCTCATAATTATTGCCGTCATACTTTTCAAGTGACGGTTCACCCTGTGAAAGCAAATATGTATCCGTTTTGCTAGTCCAACCACCCGAATTTTTTGTCGCTGTTACAATAATTTCTTCCACAAACGTCAGCTCCGAAAATTTCATTTTAAGCGTTACGGTACTGCCTGCATTTGCACTGGACGGAATCTCGATCATATTCTTGATATCATCGGGAAGGCTGTCTGCGACTTTAATACTGCGGGTAACAGGGTCCAGGATCGTGAAAGTTTTAGAATTATATGAGGCTGAATATTCATCCGTAGCTCCGTACCGGACATCGTAATTACCTGCCTTCAAGCCGGTGATCTCCGCTGAACCGGCAGGAACTTCTATCCATTGCTGGGTTCCATTGAGCTTGTACTCATAAGTTCTTTCCGTATCCAGGCCTGCAAATTTTCCGTCAGCTTCACCTGCTGTACTGGGAGAAACAATGACCAGGAATTTTGGCCAGTCACCCTGTTGCTTTTTTGTACGGTCAGCTTCTATTCGGTAGTGTACCGTTGCTGACTTATCTGAGGAGACAACGGTCAGATCAATGGTGTTTGCGCCAAAGGAAAGGGGTTCTGTATAGGTATGGACCTGGCCATTGATCGTGGCAAACTCGTCAGTAGTCTGCGCAATAAAGGTATCCTTGCTGCTGCTGGATTTCGTACTATAGTAAAATGGATCCGATTCGGTACCTGTACCGGACCAGGTGAAAGTGTACGCTAAGTTTATCTGTATGTTGGTGTTTGAAGTCACCGGATAGGAGGCTGCAGCCTGAACTGCGGGAACCGCGGCTGTTGCCGTTTCAGGAGCCGGCTGTTCCTTTTTCTCCTCTGTGTTTTCAGGACTGCTGACAGCCGGGGAAGGACTGGTTATCTGTTCCTCAGATTTTCTTGGGGGGGGGTAATTTCATTTGTGTTTGAAATGTCGTTCCCCACAGCCGTTGTCTCGTCCTCACCGGTGCTTACATCTTCTTTTCCTGCAGACGGGTCTTCGGAATCCTTGTCCTCCGGGTTTTCTGTCTCATCTGTCTTTGTGTCGGTGGCAGGAGTTTCTGTAATATCCTCTTTGGGTGTCAGATCGTCTTTTCCCTGATCCCCAGACTTTTGAGTCTCTTCGGATGGTGCTGTCTTTTCGTCCAGCACTATTTGTTCGTCTGCCAAAACTGTCATGACAGAACTCACGCACAAAAGCAGCGCCAGAAAAATAGATGTAACACGTCTCCTTACTCTCTTTCTTTTTTGTTCCATACCTATATTCCTCCTACTATTATATAAAGTCATAGTCTTTCTTTACCTTTTCTACAGGTTTGACTATGCTATTTTAAGATACTGTGGATTGGTTATCACCTCCTACCACTTGATGGTTTAAAAAAGGCTCCAACCACAGTCTCTTTGTTTATTTGTTAATCAGTTAGTTACCGCATGACGGTTTATCAAGAAGTAGGTTACGATTGCAAGGAGCCCTGTGGATCTTAAGACAGTATCAATACTTTATATCAGGAGGTCCTATATGATTTACGTAGGAATTGATGTCGCAAAAGATAAGCATGATTGCTTTATCACAAACTCTGATGGCGAAGTCCTTTTCAAGGCTTTTACCATCAAAAACAATCTCGATGGGTTCGACGAGCTTTATCAGAAAATAGAATCCGTTATGGAAGATGCTTCTAAAGTAAAAGTAGGCCTAGAAGCCACTGGACACTATAGTTACAATCTTCTCGGATATCTGCTTGATAAAGGTCTGGCCACCTTTGTTATCAACCCGTTACATACTAATCTGTACAGAAAAAGTCTAAGCCTTAGACAGACGAAAACGGATAAAGTTGATGCCCATACAATTGCTTCTATGCTAATGTCTGACGTGAACTTAAAGTCCTACTCAGACACATCGTATCACAACGAAGAGCTTAAGTCACTTACTCGCTATCGTTTTGATAAAGTTAAAGAACGCGCGAAGCTTAAAACATCTATATCCCGTCTTGTATGTATCCTTTTCCCTGAGTTAGAAAAGCTTGTTCCAACACTTCATCAGAATTCTGTTTATGAGTTACTCTACGAATTTCCTGGTGCAAAACAGGTAGCTAATGCACATCTCACAAGACTTTCAAATCTTCTTGAAACCGCATCTAAAGGCCACTACACAAAAGAAACCTCTATCGCTTTTAGAGAGGCTGCAAGAACCTCTATCGGTTCAAATATGCCAGCTAAATCGCTTGAATTAAAGCACACCATTAAGCTCATTAGAGAGCTAGATTCTGAAATCGAAGAGATTGAAAACGAGATTAAAGTCATCATGGATGAAATCAATTCTCCAATCCTTAGCATTCCTGGAATCAGCTATCGAATGGGTGCCATGATTATTGCTGAAATAGGTGACTTTAGCCAATTCGACTCTCCAGATAAGATCCTTGCTTATGCAGGAATGTCGCCTTCTACCTATCAATCCGGCCAGTTAGATAACTGTTATGCCAGAATGGAAAAACGTGGTTCTAGATACCTTAGATATGCTCTGTTTAATGCAACCGCATATGTTTGTCTATGGGATCCAACCTACAAGGCTTATCTTGCCAAGAAACGAGCTGAAGGCAAGCATTACTATGTTGCAATGTCTCACGCGACCAAGAAACTAGTTCGGCTAATTTATCATCTCGAACGCACTGGACAGCAATACCAAAAAGCAATCTAATTCTTCCAACATCATATCTTCTTGTCAGAGCATCATACTCGATGCTCTATTTGTCATGCAATTTTCAAGGTACTGATTGCGATGAATAAGTCATCGCCACTATACTCAAAACATCTCTGTTTTTGAAACTATTTATTGACTTTCTTTAATAGTTAGTCTTTTTTTCTATATGGGTAAATTCCCCAAATATAGTTACAGCATAGCACAAGAAAAGACCAATAAAAACGCTTTCTGCGCAAAACTCGTTTTTGTATACCGAAATGCAGGTTTAACAAGTATCATCAGAAAAAAACAGGAGCAAATATGTCAGTCCGGAAGCAAAGAATCCCAAATCCCTTCTGGTAAAACAGCCTCTGTAATGATAAAATGGAAATAACACTATCACATGGAGGTAACGAACGGTTGCGAAGTGAACAACAATTTTCAAATCTTGTCTATGAATATTTCCTTGAAAGAATTCAATTTCGATATTATAAATACGGGGACTATCTTCCCTCCATTGACACGCTCTGCCGGGAATTCAGCGTTTCTGCCCTGACAGTAAAGATAGCTCTGCAGCGTCTGCGTGCAGAAGGCTATATTGATATGCGAAACGGCAGATCTACAAAAGTTATTTTTCAGCAAACCCCGGAAGAAGCCCGTGCACGTGCCGGCCAGTATTTTTCTTTGAGGATCAAAAGCTTTCAGGACCTCTATCAGACAACCCAAGTGATCATAATGCCGCTTCTGCTGGAATGCTTTCGCAGAATGGATGACGAAGATTTGTCTTATCTCCGCCGCCTTTCAGACGGAGATAACGCGGATGATATCCTACAGTTTTTTTGTTTTGTTTTTCAAAAGATGGATAATCCGCTTGTCATGAATCTGTATTGGGAGACTTCTGTTTTCTGGGGACCGCTGTTTGTGAAGCAGGAGGAAGATACATATTTAAGTGATATGAACTTGCTGCACAGAGAAATGAAAAAATGTATTTTACTGGCAAAGGAAAAGAACTGGACACTTCTGGCAGAAGAAACGAAAAGGTTCCGGCTAGATTCCGTGGGAAGTGCAGTCAGCTATTTAGAACAAATTGTCTCACCGGCAAAAAAGGAGCGGCAAATCCCGTTTGTATGGCGGATATACCGCGACCGCCCTCAGATCTGCTACAGTCTGGTATCCCTGCTTTTGCATGAGATATACATGGGCAGATACCGGGGGAAGGATTTTCTTCCGTCCTATGATAAGATGGCGGAGGAATACCAAGTATCGGTCAGTACAGTTCGCCGTACGATCAAACTACTCAATCAGATGGGAGCCGTGCGTACGATAAATGGAAAGGGAACAAAGGTTTTAGGGTTGGGAGAGCCTTGCAATATACTGAATCTTGACAATCCTGCGATCCGTCGTAACCTGGCGTTTTTTGTCCAGTCCTTTGAACTGCTGCTCTATTCCTGTGACACAGTTATGGGCGATTATCTGGCTGTGATCACATCTGAGGAAAAAAGGGAGCTGATCCGGCAGTTGGAAGATAATCTGGAGAAGGAACGCTGTGAGCTTTCTCTGTGGTGCTGTCTGCTGTCCATCACCAGACACAGTCCGTTACAGGGTATTCGTGAGATTTACGGACGCATTTACAGTCTGTTTTTATGGGGATACCACCTGAAGACATCCCACGAAGAGAATGCGGAGCTAAACCAGGCAATTCACTGTTTTACAACCGCAATGATTGAAAGGCTTAAGAAAAATGATATTGACGGCTGCGCTGAGTCCATGAAAGCACTGGTTACCAGGCAGTTTCCGGCAGCAGAACAATTCCTGCACAAATGTGGATTTCAGCCTGAGGAACTGAGACTGACGCCCTCTATCCGTCTTTTTGTTACAGGAGAAGGATGCTAGTGCTCCATCCGGCCAGAAACCATAGTATCAGCACTGCCTATTTAGACGGGATGGAGCACTAGTTATCCCATAAAAAACAGCGCGGAACTCTCTTTCCGGCGCTGTTTTTTGGGCATCACAGATCACAAACCTAATATTTTCAGTATCTCCAAATGAGGATGACCGGTATCTGACTGAAACACATCCACGTGGTCCAAATCTGCGCTTCTGTCTGAAAAAGCAGGGAAAAGGAATCCGCACTCCGGTCTGCCGGGTTCGTAATCTCCTTCTAAAGGACAAATGGCGCAGATGATATATTCAAATACTTCTTCCGATTCCCACAGCCTTTCGTGGTCTGCTGCTTTTACAGGAACATCGTATCGGTCATGGAAAATAAGGACTGCATAGTCACCCTTTGATCTGTAGGACTCAGCGATCAGATCATAGAAGGTTTCCATCAGTACGTCATTTTTCAGACCACAGGACTTCATGCCCATCAGAAGCTGCCTCATGCTTCCCGCTTTCATGGAATCCTTGGGGAATTTAAACCTTTTTAGATTTTCATTTGTGCCGGAGAAAGGAATCGCCTTTGCAATGGCCAGATTTTTGGCTTTATCCCGGGATGACAATTTCAGGAAATTGGTATTAAAAGTGCCGTCTATCTCTCCGTCTGCATCCATATAACTTCCTGCAAGCCTTGTCATGGAAGTTCTTGCCGGTGTCATGCGTCTGGTCAGTTCCAGCATATCTTCTCTGTTTATCATGTTGGTCTCCTTGTGAAGATTTTCTTACATTTCTTTCGGTCAGCACAGTAAATGCACAAACCTGCTGAATATTCACCATATCATAATATAGGTATGTCTACAAGATATTTTTGAGGATTCTTTTTCTTCAGAGGTTCTAAATTTGTTGTTCCCTGTCTCCGGGAGGCAGACTCGGTATCTTTTTGATTCTATAATACTTTTTGGTGCCTCCTTGTATTTCCAGGAAGGCGGTATATAATAAAAATGTAAGTTTATTTTTAGCTATACATATTTTTTAATACTGTAATGTGTGTGAAAATTGCAGGGATAGATTTTTCACACACTCTTACGCTCTAAGGAGGCATTTTCATGAACCAGGAAAAAAGAATACCGGATTGTCCGGTAGAGATGACACTGCAGCTTATCGGGGATAAATGGAAAGTGCTCATTATCCGGGATTTGCTGACAGGAACGAAAAGATTCAATGGGCTGATGCGTTCCGTATCAGGAATCACCCAGAAAGTGCTGACCAGCCATCTGCGTAATATGGAGGCAGACGGTCTTCTCACCAGGAAAGTATACCCGGAAGTTCCCCCAAAGGTGGAGTATACACTCACAGAAACCGGATACAGCCTGAAGCCGATCCTGGATTCTATGGTTGCATGGGGAACAAATTATAAAAACAGTCTGCCTTAAACGGCAGACTGCAAAAAGGTTATTTAAAATTCATAGGGCGGGTTGCCGGAAAAATCCGCGATCATGCCGTGGGGATCCTTCAGATAAAATACTACAAAAATAGGATTGTCCGCTGTGCTGTACTGTCCCTTTACGATGGGGTTTTCCATGCAGGCCTCTTTTACATCCATGTTGTCCTCAAAAACGGCCTTTCCGTGCAGGCGGATCCAGGCATAAGATGCGTCGGACACGCTGACCTCTATCTCCGGATTTACCTGCATGTCTTTGTACACCTCTTTTGTGTTGTTGGTGCAGAACCAGAGTTTTCCGTTTTTTTCTAAGCAGAACATGAACGGGCGGCATTTTGCCTTGCCGTCTCTGCCTACGGTTGCCAGATACTGGACAGGGTTTGCCTGCAAAAATTCTACTATTTTCTTCATGAAATTCCATCCTCTCTCAAAAGCTGTATTTGCAAAATTCATAACAAATTGTCAGGAAGCGGCCGCTTCTTATATAGGTATCATAATACAGCCATAAGCCTCTGCAAAGTATGCACTTTAAAGTGGGATAGGAACCTGGGAGTGCCATAGTATCCCTATCTGTATAACACATAGTCCATCATTTCCCGGCTAAAGCCCGCTTCTTTCAGGAAATCTCCTGCCTCTTCAGGATATTCTTTTACGAGAAGCCGCTTTTTGTCAGGAAAAACCGCTTTTTCCCGGAATGCGCGGACAAATTCTTTCAGCACGGCGCTGGCATCTGTATCCTTAAGCACTCTCAGAACCTTTCCCTGCCGTTCCAATACCATGACGGGAATCCCTCCCCGCAGTGCCACGGCAGTGCCGGGAACATTCAGAAAAGAACTCCCCTCCAAATGTTCCAGTGTTTTTCCCCAAAGCTGCATGGGGTCTGCTGCATTGAGCCAGATAACCTGATCTTCCGGCTGTGCCAGTGCCTGTAGGATTCCCTTATAATCCTGTTTTCGTATAAACTGTGCACCGGAGAGACCCCGCACAAAATACCCTCTCCTCACACGGCCTGTAAACTCCCAGATCCGCAGTACCTCCAGTGCCTGTTTCCAGTCAGGGGTGGATTCCCCCTCTCCGCTTATATGCAGTGAGAGGGAGTGCCGGAAGGTTTCCCGGCACAGAATGATATTCTCCCGGAAAAAGGTTTCCAGAAGTGCTTCCATAGATGAGGATTTCAGAGGGTGAATGATATCCCACCGTCCGGCAGAAAGGGCGGTGATCCTGGCATTGACACGCTGTCTTGCCGCTGATTTCCTGATCTTATCCCTGTTCTGCCACTGTCTTATAGGAATAAAGCTGTCTGCGCTTACCATTCCCTGTTCTGCCAGTTCCATAAGCAGGCTGCGCACATCTCCTGATACAGGGATATTCGTCAGTGCTTTCAAAAAACTGGCTCCGCGGCGGCACAGTTCCCGGTAAAGGATCTCCTCTTCTGTCCTTTTTGTCTCTTCAACAGAAATCTCCTCGGCCGGCGGGGTATCCCAGTCAATGTCCTCATATCGAAGAAAACAGAGCATGCCGCCGGGCAGCATTTTCCAGAAATAATCTCCTTCTGTCAGCACCCGGTCGAGAAGTCCTTCGCTGTATCTTAAGATCCTTCTGGCAAAGATGATATTCTCCCAGAAGGTGACCGGAAATCCCTGGCCGCAGAAGCTCTCTATAGTATGCTTCAATTGTTCTTCCGGTGAGGCATTCATCAGGATGCGTGAAGCCATCAATGCGGCGTAGTGCTCCGGCGGCTGTGTGACTGCTTCCATGCGCATTTCCCGGATCGTTGCATTTCTGGCCCGGTCGTATAGTTTGGCGTGGTAATAAAGGCCGTTGTCCTCCACAAGCTCCTTTTGGTCGCAAAGGGTTTTCAGCCATTGGAGGATACAGTCCTCATTGGGCAGATAACGTTCCCTGATCTGTTTTGCAGTCCCAGGTCCACGGTAATACAGCATCCTCCGTATGATATGCATGCCCTCCGCATCCTGTCTGTCAAGGAGAGCGCTCTTATAATCCTCCAGGTGTTCTGCCGCGATCCAAAGCCCCGGTTCCATATACTCTGCCAATTCCCGGGCAGCTAGCTCCTCCAGCCAGTCCGGTATCTTGTCAAGTTCGGGAAGGCCTGCATACAGATCGTGCAGTTCAGGTCCTGTCACATCCCCTTCCATCATCAGAAACGTGTGCAGCTCTGCCGCATCCCCGGGCAGCTTTCTGCGCTCCTGTACCTTTTTGAGGGCCTCTGCCGACGGCTTGAGCTTTTCTAAATAGTTTAGCTCATCATAGACAGCCTGCCGGATTCCCGGTGTGGTTGGAGAATACTCGTACATTTCTGCGGCCTCCACACGCCACTGCATGGGAAGAGACATGGGGGACGGGGTGTCCAGGTATACTTCTCTGACGGTGATCTGTCCGCACTGCACTGCATGGAGAATGCTGAGCACACCTTCTATATCCCACTGGTCTTCCAGACATTCTCTTCGCGTCTCACGTATCATAGGATGGTCTTTTTCCTGTATCAGGGATTCCAGCATTTCCGTGCTGCGAAGGCGCTGCATCCACAGGGGCTGTCTTCCGTTTCTCCTCATGCCCATCATCAAAGCCCTGGACGCGTTATAGCGAAAGGTCATATTAAAGACAGGGGTTGCTGGAAGCATGGCCTCCAGGATCTCTCTGGCCTTATCTGTATCTATGGAGAACAAAATGCCTTCGGGAAGAACATTTTCTCCGTAGGGATACAGAAGTATTCCGTCTTCCTCCTCCACACAGCCTGCCGGGTTTCCCGTTAATTTTTGGGCTGCATCCTGCAGAAGTAGAGAAAGAGGGGTATTGACCCTTTTTCCGAAGAGTGCATGCAGCATGATCTGGCAGCTCCCTGTGGAATCCCTGAAGTGCTCCACAACAATGGTCTTGTCATCGGGCAGGATACCCGTCGCCTCTAACTGCCGCTCTAAAAATCCCGATGTATTCTCACAGGCAGCCCGGTCAAGTCCCAGGCTTTCCAGTTCTTCCATGAGCCTGCCGCTGCGTTCTGCCGCGGACAGGGTTCTCATGACTTTTCCAAAGGCCAAGCTGGTTCCCAGACTTCGCCCCTTGATCTCCCCTTTCCAGAAGGGGAGTCTTGCCCCTTCCGCATTGGTCTGGGTAACCACCACGGTATCCTTATCCTGGTGCACGATCTTCCATGCAAAGGCACCCAGCAGAAACCTGTCCCCAAGCTGGGATTCGTAGACAAATTCCTCATCCAGCTCTCCTACTTTTACGCCGTCCTCCGTCTTAGCGGTGTACATGCCTTTATCCGGTATGGTCCCCCCCGCTGCCACTGCCAGCATTCTGCTGTAGGTATCTGCAAAAACCTGCCCGTGCAGTCTGTCATAGAGAATACGGGGGCGCACAGGGATTTCCCTCTTATGCTCGTAATCCCCTGCCAGCATGGCAAGGACGGCCTTTACATCTTCCCTGGTGACTAAACGGAAGGTATAGGTACGGGCAAGAATTTCCATTACATCGTCCACTGTGTACGCCGTACAGGGAATTCCGCCGGAACCTTTGCCCGGTTCCTGATCTTTGGCTGTGGCAGCCATGGATACCAGATGCTGTGCCAGTACATCCAGACACATGACAGGGGGATCAGCCTGTTCGATACCGCCCTGCCTGGCTGTCTGGGCTGTCAGACCGCAATATAGGGTTTCAGAAGCGGTACGGGGGTACATATACATGACGCTGACCCGTCCGGGATTGTGTCCGGCCCGGCCAAGACGCTGCATGGTACTGGATATGGAGCGCGGACAGCCAATCTGCAGCACCTGGTCAATGTCACCTACGTCAATTCCCAGTTCCATAGATGAGGTTGCGCACAAAAGACGCAGCTTTCCTTTCCGCAGGGAATCCTCTGCCTCCGCCCGCTGCTCTTTTGACAGACTGCCATGGTGTACCCGGGCAAAATCTTCACCGCCAAGCTGATTGACATAGTAGGCCAGTTTTTCCGCGTATCTGCGCCCCTCGGAAAAGGCAATGACACTGCGGCACTGCATGCATCTGCTGTACACTTTTTCTGCCAGCTCTTCCCAGACCGGGTCTTTCCTTCTTCCGGGCGCCTGGGTAATGCCGTTTATTTCAATCCGCACCTCCTTTTCCATGTGGGGCGCGACGATATGTGCCGGTTCGGGAGAAAGGTAATCGGCTGCTGTCTGAAGCGGCTCTATGGTGGCCGATAATCCAATCCTCTGCAGCGGGAAACCGCAGAGACTGTCCAATCTGGCAGCGGACAGCATCAGGTGGGCACCACGTTTTGTATCGATCAGCGCGTGAAGCTCGTCAATGACCAGTGCCTGAGCTGTCTTAAGAACAGTCCGCCCGGTGCGGCTTGTCAGCATCAAATACAGGGATTCCGGTGTGGTGATCAGTATATGGGGCGGGTGTTTCACCATACGCTGCCGTTCCTTTTGGGGCGTATCTCCGGTCCGTATGCCCACACAGATCCTGCCTGCGCCCTCACCGCCTTCTGCAGCCCCTATGCCGTTCAGCGGCCTGTTCAGATTCTCTCTGATATCGCCTGCCAGAGATTTTAAAGGAGAGACATAGATCAGATAAAGTTCTTCTTTCAATTCCCCTTTTTTTGCCAGTTCCTGCAGACAGTCGATAAATACCAGAAAAGCAGACAAAGTTTTTCCGGTTCCGGTAGGTGCGCTGATCAGTACAGGTTTTCCGCTTTTTATGGCAGGCCAGGCTTCCCTTTGGACTTTTGTGGGCTGTCCGAATGCCTGTCTGAACCAGGAAGCTGTTGGCTGTGTAAATATATCCAGGCTGTCTTGCGTCATGTCTTTCATCTGTTTATCCTCTTTTATCCCTTTTATAAATGTTCTGTTACGATTGTACACCAAAATGGGGTACAGGTGTAGGGTCTGCTTGAAAATTGTTGTCAAATCCTGCTGTTTTGTTGGCTTTTTCCTATGGTTTTGATATATAATACCCATGTAGAAAATATGGTAAGGAGAATAGAATTGAAAGAAGGATATTATTTGATCGGTGAAGTAAGTAAAATTACAGGAATATCAAAAGACACCCTGCATTTTTATAATAAAATCGGACTGTTGGTACCTGATCATATAGATGAAAAAAACCAATACCGCTATTACTCCCGCTGGAATTTGTGGCAGCTTGATATCATAACCACATGCCGCAAACTGAGTGTTCCTTTGGATAAGGTAAAACAGATTCTGGATTTTCATGATAACAGTAAGATCACGCAGCTTTTGCTGGATTATAGAAATGAAGCCCTCCGGCTGAGCCGCTATTATCAGCAGGTAGCAGAGGATATTTTGTGGTACGATGAGGAAAATAAAAGAGTTTCTGCGGCGATCCATTCTGACAGGATAAAAAAGAAATGGCTGAAGGAAGAAACCGTGATCGCGGGGATCATGACAAAGGACGGTACCTCCTATCATGCTAATCTCCAGGCAGCCGCCAAGGATGAACTGCGGTATGCGGATACCATACAGCGAAAATATGGATACATACTGGATATTGAAAAAATGAAACAGGGAAATATCTACAAATGCAGCGAATATCTGAAGATAGCGGACAGCAGTTATTTGCATGTCAGCCCCGAAAATCTGCATGTTATGCCCTCTGGGGAATATGCGGTCTGTATGATCCGTATTATCCGGGAGTCCGCTGACTTCGGCCCGCTTTTTTCCTGGATGGAAGAAAACGGATACATAACAGACGCCGTATATGCAGACGAATTGGGACTGCAGCTTTTTGACTATATAGATGACTATTATTGTGAAATAAAAGCGCATTTGAAAAAAATATAAGATAACGCTTGACTGTGTAGTAACTCCATCCTTTATTCTTTTTTCGTTGAGAAAGGATGGTTAAATATGAAACAGACACCTGTATGGAAACTATTGCTTAAACTGTCACCCCCGGTCATGCTTGCCCTGCTGATCCAGTCCGTCTACAACATTGTGGACAGCTATTTTGTGGCAAAATATTCGGCGGACGGCCTGACTGCCCTGTCCCTTATCTTCCCTATTCAGCTCTTGATGACTGCTGTGGCAACCGGAACGGGAACTGGCATCAACATTTTGATCTCACGCATGGACGGAGCGGATGCGTCCGGGTCCCAGAATGATGTTATAAAGAGCGGATTGTTTCTGGGAATCATGAATTTTGCTGTGTTTACGGCGCTGGGACTGCTGGGACTGAACACTTACTGTCAGTTTTCCTCTGACCAGCCCATGGTACGGACAGAGGGGATGCAGTATGGGGTTATTATCTTTCTTTTTTCCCTGGGCATGTTTGTGGAGGCAAACTGCACAAAAATACTGCAGGCCAGAGGGAATATGGTGCTTCCCATGTGCGCACAGATAATAGGGGCATTGATAAACATAGTGCTGGACCCGATTCTGATCTTCGGAAAGCTTGGTTTTCCCCTTATGGGAATCCGGGGAGCTGCCATTGCTACTGTTATCGGTCAATGGAGTGCTATGGCGGTGGTCTTTCTTTCTGTACTGCGACACTGCCCGCTAAACGGCAGGTTAAGGCTCAAAAGCTATGTCCAGATCTATAAAACAGGGATGCCTGCCATCATTATGCAGTCTCTCTATACCCTGTATATGGTAGGTCTGAACCTGATACTAAAACAGTTTACAGAGGATGCGGTGACCGTGCTGGGCATTTATTACAAACTGCAGACGTTCTTTTTTATTCCCCTTATGGGGCTGCAGCAGGTGATCCTGCCGGTCATGAGCTTTAACTATGGGGCAGGTGACTGCCGGCGTGTAAAAGAGACACTGAAATGTTCCATTGCGGTCTCAGCAGTTGTGATGGTCTTAGGTTTTGGAATCTTCATGGCAGTCCCGGGAGATCTGCTTTCTGTCTTCTCCAAAAAGAAAGAGATTCTGGAGATTGGATGCACGGCGCTCCGCATTATTTCTGCAAGCTTTATCCCTGCTGCTTTTGTGATCATGCTGACCGTTTATTTCCAGGGGGTAAACCTGGGAAAAGCCAGTATCAGTATTACGATTTTAAGGCAGATCATTCTTCTGGTACCTCTGGCATGGGTTTTCCATTTCAAGGGACTCTCCTATGTATGGCTGACTTTTCCGGTCACAGAGGTGGTCGCACTTCTGTTCTGCATCTATCTATACAAGAAAAAAAGACCGGAGGATGCAGGGGAAGGGAAAAAACTGGCCGATACATATGGCTATAAAGCAGACATAGCGTCAGGCTTCTGATATCTGGCTCCTGAAAATCTTACCAAACAGGAATCTGGTAAGAGGGCCGGCGGCAAACAGATTCCAGAGTAAAGCCATGGGAAAATTCTTGATCAAAGTGCCGGCCCATATGGCGGGAAGCTGACTTATGGGGGCATGGGCCAGAATGAGGTTAAAAAGTATGGCTGCCACCATACTCATGGTGGGGCACATGATAAATACCGTACAGCAGGATATGATGACCGTGATGAAAAACGGATTGTCTGTACCGGGACGGATGATGCGCTCTGCCAGTCTGTGCCCAATCTTATTGCCCCATAGATTAGAAAATAGAAATACAAAGATCCACATGTAAGCCGCTTCTATGAGCGCATCCAGAAAAACCTGGTTGGTCATGCTGCTGAATCCGCCAGCCATTGTGTTACAGCCCATTTTAATGGCAACATTGTAGACCTCCATGCCATAGGCCATGGTCATGGACATGATAATTCCGAAGATAACTCCCTGAAACTTTGTTTTTGGCATATTAATAAGTCCTCTTTTTTTGTGGAAACAGTCCGGTCTGCCGGACAGTAAAAGGCGTAATCACTGAGGTTACCTCATAGACTACGCCTTGCAGACTTATTTCTATTGATACCGTAAACCATGGACCGGTCCGGAACATGGCAGATTACAGCCGTTTTTTGTTGTCAGCAGTTATTTTATCAGAATTCCCAATCTCTGTCAAAGGATTTTTCCGTTATGCGGTGGTCTCCTCAGGGTCTTTCTCTTCCTCCTCATCCATTGCTTTTAAATGGTCTGTGATATAGAAGATCAATGCATCCTCAGGGGTCGTAAGCTCTACGTCTTTCTTTCCCGTCAGCTCCAAATCTTTTACATACATATTCTTAGTATCCCTGTCCAGCTTGGACAGATCTATTTCTATAGTATCAAGAAGATTGGCAGGGTCGGCTTTGTAATGGATCTCTGTCAGTTCCTGTCCCACAAATCCCTGGATGCTGCCTTCATTTAAGAGCTTGATCTGTACAGTTGTGGATATCTTTTCACCATTGACAAGGGCCTGGAGATCAAGAGCGAGGATCTGGCGTTTCATGGGGTCATAATCAATATTTTTGACAATGGCATCCACTTGATCTTCTCCCATATCCAATGTAACCTGTGCGCCTTCTTTGTTTGCCTTCACAAAGCGCAGAGCTTCTGTCTCTTCAAACTGCAGCGGGATAGATTCTTTCATTTCTTTTCCGAATAATACGCCGGTGGCAAATCCTTCACGCCTTAATTTTTTTGCTTTGATCTCCGGGTTCCTTTTTTTTGCTTTTAATGTACTCATAGCTGATACCTCCTGCAAAACGGTTAAAAAGTTCAAGCGCATGCCCAATGCAAAAAGCTCCCTTCTACATAATATGGTGTAGATGAGAGCTTTTGTATGATAAAAAGTTCTGTATGCACTATATTTATTATAACATATCTGTCAAGTCCTGCACTCTACGCCGTATGACTATTCTGAAAAACGGATACGCTCAATCATACTCTGTTTTCTGAAATTCTTCATGATAAGGTATGTCAAAAGGATTTGTATAGTCAATATAACGGCAATCAGCACAGCCGTCTGTACCGTGGGATAATGATAGCCCAGGATGCCGAACATCCGGCGGCTTTTGGCATATAGAAAGGTGACATAGCCCAATAAGCTGCCAATCCCAAGGGAGAAGAATAGAGTTCCGGCAGTGTAAAAAATCCCCTCTAGCTGCAACATGCGTACTAGCTGCTTTTCGGAAAGACCGATAGCCTGCATGATGCCCAGCTCTCTTCTTCTCACATAAATGCTGTTGACCATGGTGTTAATTAAGTTCATAATACCCACTCCGCCCAGAACGATCATAAATATATAGCAGAGCTGGGCCATGAAGCTGGTATTCTTTTTATTATACGCAACTTCTTCCTCATAGCTTTTCATTTCCAACAGGTCATTTTCTTCCAGGAGTGTCTGGAGCTGCTGCTCTGCGCTGTGCAGCTCTTTATGATCGACTTCCACAGACCAGTAGTAATCCATATCAAGCTCTGTCAATTGACGGATGACAGAATTGGGAAGTGCCAGAAATGTATAATGGCTCAGACCATATGGCATATCCGCAACGGCTGCGATTTCAAATTCTTTTTCCTCCAGACGGTTCCCTGATTGGATAACCACCCGGAGAGTGTCGCCGATTTCAACATCCGGCATAAAATACTGCATATTTTGGTCAATGAGAATCTTATCCCCCTGCTGCAGATCTTCATAAGTACAGGAACCTTGTATGATAGATTTCTCCATCCTGCCTGCATATTCCTCTGGAATTCCGATGATACTTGCCTTCCACGTCTCGTCTCCGTCCATGTGGTCCGGAAGCTCCACCTCCATAAGACTTGTCCTTGTAACCTTTTCCACACCCGGGATATCCAATACCTGTTTTTCAAAATCCTCATTCAGAGGATTGTCTTTGCACAGAACAGACCATTCCAGTTCAGGATGCATTTTGTCTCCGCTGCTGCTGTCCACGGATATTTGAAAATCGTCAAATATGGTGTCCCTGGCGATTTCTTCCGGTTCTGCGCAGGACAACAGGGTGGAAATCACCATAAACAGGATTCCTGTCAGGCTCAGTGTCACGATGGTCATTACCGTACGCTTTTTGTTTCTTGAAAGATTGGCCCCGGTCAGACGGAAGAGATTCATTTCCGAATGGCCTTTTCTCTGTTTTTTCTTTGATTTCATACTGCCGTCATATCGCATGGCCTCCACCGGGGAAATTTTAGCGGCAATCCGCATGGGACGCAGCAGGGCAAAAACTACGGTAAGCAGTGCCACCGCTGCTGCCATTACATACATCCAGGGTTTCAGAAGACTGACCTCATGATTTTTGATCATTTCCATAATAACAGGGGTTATGGGGTTATCAGCACCATATGCTGATGTCAGAAAACGGTATCCTATGCTGGCTGCAATGCTCCCCGCGATCAGGCCTGCAGGGATTGCCATAAGAGCAACCAGAATCCCCTCCCGAAAGACGATCTGGCGGATCTGCCGTTTGGTGGCTCCCAGGGCTTTGATCTTGCCAAATTCCTGTACTTTATATACCATAGTTATATAGTAAAGGCTGTATATGGTCATGATACCTGCAAGTACAACAACGAGCAGAATGCCTGCGATCCCTGTGTATAGGGCGGGATCAATGTAGTTGGCTGCAAGGTAAGTCTGGTTATCCACTACATTTGTCTCAGAAATCCCTGCTTCCTTGGCTATCCTATTGTATGTCTCTTCGATTTGTACCGTATTCATGGAATCCGCATTGGCAATACGCAGCAAGACCCTGTATCTGCGCATAGTTTCAGGCTGTTCCTGTTCCATAAAGTCTTTGGAAACTATTGCGGAATAGACTTTTGAATCCTCACTGCCGGCAGTTGTGGGGAGCAGGCCGGTGATGACAAAATCTTGCTTTTTCTCATATCCGATTCCATCCGGCTCAACAGGCTGATAGGAAAGTTCAATCGTGTCACCGATGCTGCCTGTGATCCCCAGAGCTTTTAAAAGATTATCCGATACGACAATCTCGTTTCTTTTTTGGGGGAAGGTGCCTTCATCCAGCTCCATTTTATTGAGCTTCAGGGCTGTTTCATCCATATACACCATCCATCCCGTTCCGTCCTGGACTGGAATCTGGGCCGGGTCCTGGCGGAGACCGATGGATTCCACCTCTGCCCGGTGGGAAAGCTCCTCCGCTGTGGCGGCGCTGACATCACGATACATGACATGAAAGGTAGGATATATCTTGTTGGCGGCAGCCATCTCCAGATCCACGGCCCCAAGGCCGATGACAGGAATGACAAAAACCAGGATCGTTGTCAGGAAAATGGCGATGCCTGCCATAATGTTTCTTCCTTTATTCTGCCGCAGGTTGGAGAGCGCGGTTCTGTTTATTGTATTCATTGGCTCACCACCTTACCATCCTCAATGACAAGGATCCTGTCAGCCATCTGGGCAATGGTCTCATCATGAGTGATCATGATCAGTGTCTGACCGTATTCATTTACACAGGCTTTCAGAAGAGAAATGACTTCCAGCTCTGTCTTGGAATCCAAATTGCCGGTGGGTTCATCTGCCAGTATGATGGCAGGTTTGGATGCCAGGGCACGGGCAATGGCAACTCTCTGCTGCTGTCCTCCTGAGAGGGTGTTGGGAAGAGATTTCAGTTTGTCAGCTATTCCGATGCGCTCTGTCAGGTCCCTGACAAATTTCCGGTCCACTTTCTTTTTGTCTAACCCCATGGGAAGCACAATATTTTCCCAGACATTGAGGGAGGGGATCAGATTATAGTTCTGAAAGATAAAACCAATCTTTCTTCTTCGGAAGACCGCCAGTTCCTCATCTTTTAAGTCAAATACGTTCTTTCCCTCTATCCATACACTGCCTTTATCCGGGCGGTCCAGGGCACCGAGCATATGGAGCAGCGTACTCTTCCCCGAACCGGAACGGCCCACAATGGCAGTGAATTCTCCTCTCTGTATGGTCATGGTGGTATGGTCTATAGCCTTTACTAAATTCTCCCCGCTGCCGTAATATTTACATAAGTCTTTTGTTTCCAGTAGCATTGCATTCATAGGGGTTCTCCTTATCTTATCTGTCATTTTGAAGAGCTGTTCAGCAGGCCGGCAAAAATTCCATTGCAAAAGATGTACTGAACAGTTCCTGTTTCACTCTTATATTACACGTGTATCCTTACAAAAGCATTTCAAACAGGATAACAGTTTTGTAAGAAACCGAAAGGGTGACAGGAATGCAGAAGGCTGCCCCAAAGGACAGCCTGTGTTTGCCTCTAATTTTGCTGTATGCCGTATCCGGTTTTGGGATATACGATCTGAAACAGACATCCCCTTCTGCCGCTTTTTACACATATGCTTCCACCCTGCTCTTCCAGTATTTTTCTGGTGAGATACAGTCCTACGCCTGAGCCGTCAGTTTCCTGGACAGCGGAGGATTTACCCCTGTAAAAGCGTTTGAAGATTTGGTTCCTCTCCTCTTTTGGAATCCCCATGCCCTGGTCTTCTATCTCAATGAGAAAATAGCTGACCATAGGTTCCACCCGGATCTCTACAGCAGACTGAGGGGAGGAGTATTTTACTGCATTGTCGAGTATATTCACCAGTGCCTCCTGGGTCCAGCGGGGATCCTGCATGACTTCCTCATCCTGGAATTCATTTACGGAGAGTGTTATATTTTTCTGAAACGCTTTCATATAAACACTGTTGACAGCACTTTGAAGCGTTTTTTTTAAGCTGGCTTTTACAGGTTCCAGAAGGATCATGTTTGTCTCCAGCCGGGATAACTGGATCAGGGATTTTGTCAGATTTTCCAGCTTGATCACTTCATTTTTTCCCTGCATGAGAAAGGACTGCTGTTCTTCTTTTGTAAAACTGCTGGTGTCTGCAATCTCATAACACATTTTGAGGGAGGCAAGGGGGGTCTTTAACTGGTGGGAAATATCTGTGACCAGTGTTTTTGTCTCCGCCGTTTCCCGTTCTATCCGGGATTGCAGAAGGCGGTTCTCCTGCGTAAGCTGCGCCGCCTGGTCCTCAAGCCGGAAGATCCTAAACTCTGCCTGGCTTTGAAGCTTTTTCTGATATAAGATCAGAAAGGACAGAAGAAGAGCGAAAAATAAGGCACTCAGCAGCAAAACAGGCAGAAAGGAGGCAATAGAGGGCGAAGCGGCTGCATATCTGCCCGAGTAACCATATTCAGCTTTGGCTGCCCGGCCGGCAGCCAGTGCCTCACTAATGTCAAACTCTGATCTTCCCTCTACAGCACTGACATACTCCCCTTTTGTTTCAGGTTTTGCTAGGATCAGTCTTCCCAGAAGCATGTCGTTTTCCATGTGTACGGTATTGATCCACTGAAAAGCGGTGTATAGTGTACCAAACAAAAGGAGTGCCAGTAGACCTATAAAAACAGCTATTCTTTTGTTACGTCCTTTGTCCATATGTATCCCATTCCTCTCACGTTTTGTACAGCGTCCCACTCCAGTTTAGCTTTGAGGCGGCTGATATTGACGGGTACGGTATTGTCATCTACGAACTGACCGTCAATATCCCATACAGCCTCCGCAATCTGCTCCTTTGAAAAAATCTGCTGTGGATTTTCCAGAAAAAAGATCAAAAGCTGCAGCTCTTTTTTACTGAGGGATAGAGGCTCCTCATTTTTCCACACCTTCATTTCATGGAGGAACACACGGATATCACCGCATTTCAGAACAGAGGGCTTTGACGTTTCCACTCTTTTCATGAGCGCGTGTACTTTTGATACGAGTATCATCAGGCTGAAGGGCTTTGTAATGTAATCATCTGCCCCTATGTCATAGCCGGCTACAATGTCAGTCTCCTGGTCAAGAGCTGTCAGGAAAATAATATAGACACTGCTTTTTTCTCTTATCCTGCGGCAGAAGTCCATGCCGCTGCCTTCCCTCAGATTAATGTCACTGATGATCAGGTGGACTTCATTTTTTTCAAACAGCTCCTCAGCTTCAAAGGCTGTAAATGCAGACAGGACATGATACCCTTCTTTTTCCAGACGCATGGATATTCCCCGGTTCAGATTTTCGTCATCTTCCAATAATAATATAGTCTTTTTCAATGGGGGTCTCCTTTTCTTTTGATAGCTTGATTATAGTGTATCTATTATAAAATTGTCAAATCACATACTGCTGCCAAAAGAGAGAAGCCGCGGCACATTCTGAAATGCACTGCGGCTTCTTCTTAAATATTCTATTTCACAATAGGGATCCATACCTCATACTGGGCATTTTGGGGATCCGGGTTTAGGTAGACTTCGATATCCGGCTTGTCTGCGTATTCATATCCGGATGTGGGAAGCCATTCTGTGACGATCCGCTGTTCCAGCTCCTGAATGGATAAATTGGTGCCGGAACCGGAGAAAATTGCCCAGGTGGAAGCAGGAACCTCATATTCCTCCAAATCCTCTGTGGCAGGCAGACTGCTGGAAACGGCAATAAAATATTTCCATTCTTCCCTGTCGTTGCAGGCACTGACGCCTAAAAGTCCCATGGGCTGCCGGTCCATCATGGCAGCCAGCTTCGGTATGGTACCGTCGGCTGCCGCCTTGCCCCACATCTGTGGAACAATCTCAAAGTTCTTCTCCACTTCCTTGTGCATGGGCTGTGAAATACCCACAATACGGAAGGCTTCTTTTTCCTCAATTCTGTAATTCATCTCTTCGACTCCTTTTATCATGATCTTGAAACTGATAGGAGGATAAGATTTTATGGAAGTACCTGCTTTCTTTGCTGCGGAAGGTGTGATCTTGTGTACACTTTGAAAGGCACGGTTGAATGCGGTAGGTGAAGTATAGCCGTATTTCAAGGCAATATCCACTATTTTTGCATCACTGCGCTGCAGGTCCGCAGCCGCCAGGGACATGCGTCTGCGGCGGATATATTCCGAAAGCGGAATTCCTGCCATATAGGTAAACATTCTTTGAAAGTGATAGGTGGAACAGCAGGCTATTTTTGCTGTCTGTTCTAGATCAATATCCTCTCTGATATGTTCTTCCAGATAGTTGATGGCTTTATTGAGACGTTCTATCCAATCCATTTTTATCGGCTCCTTTTATTCTTTGATTTTAGCGTATTTTCATTTGGAATTCCTCTCTTTTCGTGCACCAAAAAGAGAGGTGATTTCAGTATAATGGAAAACTCGGTTTAGAACAATAGGAGCTGCCATGAAAATACTATGGATGTTTCTTCCAAAACGGGACATCATCCAACTGCGTATCCAGATATTTAAGCAGCAGACAGAATGGAAAAAACAGCCAGAGGATCCGTTCCTGTACAAGAAGGCTGCTGTCCGGTCCGTGCAGAATACAAAAAGAAAAGGAAAGCAGCAGAAAAAAAACGGTCATGACCAGGAGGGAGGAAAGCTTTTTGATCCTGAGACTGCGCAGAAAAAGAAAGCCCGGCAAAACAGAACAAAGGCTGAAAAATACTGAGGTTAAAGAAGATGTAAACTGATCATATTCCATCTTACTTTTTTCTATTTTAAAAAGCAGGGCCGCTTCGCCGGCTTTCTGCCTTGCCGACTCTGACCAGAAATCAAAATCAGACCATTTGGAAGGAAGCATATCTCCTGTGACCCTGATGTTTATATCTAAAACCCATATACATGCAGCGGCGCTTAATAATCCTGCGGCAAGGAAGAATATGACAGTGTATTTACGGCTGCGCACCTTTATCTTTCTGAATATGCCAATCAGAAGAAAAAGCAGAAAAAACGAGGCAGTAACACGAATCAGAGCGTCTGAAAAAGCTTTATACAGGTACAATGGGATCAAGTTTCCCTGTATCCCTGTACTGCCCGAGAAACGACGGATGGTTTCCTGCTGGTTTTCCTTTTCGGGAATTTTGAGAGATACACGATCGATCACAGTTCCTGTATCCTTTTCTGCCGGTATAAGGGCAATGCCTCTGTGGCCGTAGAGAATTCCCAGGATTTTATATTTTCTGCCCTCTATCAGAAGGGTCTCCCCGCATATTTCAGAACTTCCAAAGAGATCCACAGACAATTTTTCATCGATCAGACAGCCCCCGGTATCTGTATTTTCGAGAGTACGGGTGCCGGGCAGGACCAGACCGGAGCTGCCGGCTGTTGTGATGAGGCTGGCATTTGTTTTCCTGTTCAGACTGGGTGCCGCAACCAATATATTTTCGGACTCTCCCCAGAGGGTAAAATGCAAATCCGTATCCCGGCTGCCTCGAATCAGGGACAGGGCCTGGTATCCGTCCATTTGGTCACCACTCTGTATGACACAGGTATTTTTATCCGTATGGGTTTCCCCGCAAGAAAGAGCCTGGGCAAGACATATGAAGCATATGACTCCAAAAAGGAGCTGCATCACATGCCCCGCTGTCCGCCTCATTCTTCCTTCAGGCGTATGCGGTCGCCTGCTTTTACAGTCTTTTGGGAGGTGAGAATGATCTGGCTGCTTCCGTTTAAAGCATCGTCTTTTAAGGCTGCCATAGTATTATTTTTTTCAAGAACCGTCACATCGGTGCGGACGGCTGTGAGTTCCTTTCCCAGTATAGTTTCCGTCTCCTGGACTGTGAGAACTAAATATTGCTTATCTTCCATACGGAGCGCCTCCAGGGGAACCACACAGGAATAGGTCACAGACTGCTTTTTGATCTCAAGTGATGCGTGTTCATCTATGTCAAATTCTCTGTTTTTGATATCTACTGCAATATCAGTCAAATCAGGGTCGTCTTTGTTTTCGTTTATGGAATTTATGGTAAGCTCTTCTGATACTTTTTTTCCGTCAGCGGATTTTAACTTGACGGTTACATCCTCTGCGATCATTTCAGCCTGTTCCTTAGGAATAGAGGCCGTATATCTGGAACCGGAAGATAGATCCGCCAGGGTGACAGAACTGCTCTCTGCTGTCGCGCTGCCGGCTTCCACTTGGACCTTTCGGACAATCCCTTCTGCGGGGGAAAGTATCTGCCCATTGTTTTTTTGAAGTGCAGTATATTTATCCAGTTCTATCTGCAGAGCTTCTATTTCCATCTCTGTGGTTTTCGGTGTACTGTCCGGTGCTGTTCGTTTCCGGGTATCCTCGATTTTTCTCTGCGCGCCCGTCAGTCCTTCCTCTCTCTGCCTCAGAGCGTCCTCATAGGCGTTTTGAGCCTGCATACAAGCATCTGCAAGTATCTGGCGCTGTGTCTCTGAAAATTGGTCTTCCAGGGCTTCTCTCGCCGCCTGCCAGGACTCCAGGGCCTGATCTGCTGACAAAGAGGCTTCTTTGGCTGACTGCATCGCTTTTTGGGACTCCTCTGTATCCTTTTCCAGCTCCGCCAGAATATCCTGTGGTTTATTATCTGTCTTGGCCTGCTCTAAAAGTTCTTTTTTCAGTTCCAGATCCGCCTCAGCCTGCTCCAAAAGAAGAAGCCTTTCTTCGCTGGTCTTTTGCAGTTCTTCTCCCACAGAATCAGGACTGCTCTCCTGAGCGTCTGCCTTTTGAATGTCGAATTGTTCTAAACGGCTCTGGGCTTCTGCAAGGGCTTCAGAGGCATTCTGCACCTGTGCGTCCAGGCTTTCTTCTGTTCTTTGGAAATCCTCGTCGGCCCTGCTCTGTTCCAGGCTTTTATTCTGCTGCTCCAGCCTGCTTTTTTCTCTGCTGTCACTTAATCCAAGCTTTAACTTTTCGATTTCCTGGTTCTTTAACAGGATTTTTTCTTCCAGATCTTCCATATCCAGTTCAAATAGTATGTCTTGTTCGGAAACGCGGTCCCCCTCACTGACAAGAACCTTTTTTACACGGATGCCGGGAACGGTGTTGACTGCCTGCTGCTGCTTTTCCTTCACGATCCCTGATGCGGTAATCTCATACTCCAGGGCAGCCTTTTGCGGCACAATACATACGACGGTTGGGGTTATTATGTTTGCTGCGGCCCGTGACAGAATTGTGAGAAAAGCCATAACTGCCAGAAATACGGCAAGAGCCTGACCGGCTTTTTTCTGAATATCGGGTAATTGTTTTTTATTATGGATCATAATGTACATCCTCTCTATTCTTTGACCGCTGCTGCCACGATCCCCTGTTCCAGATAATCCTGTCCGCACAGGAAAACAAAAAGAGCGGGAAGCAGAGTTATAACAGAGGCGGCAAAGGAGATTCCGGCCCTTTCCGGACTGATTTTTGGTAAGTACAGAGAAAGCGGCCAGAGATTTTTACTTTTAAAAAAGGTCAGCGGCTGTTCTATCAGATTCCAGGATTCCAGAAATCCCAGTACGACCGCTGATACAATGCCTGAGGAACCAAGGGGGATACCTATATGCCAAAAGATGGCCAACTCACCGGCTCCGTCTATTTTTGCCGCATCCGTGATCGCCTGGGGAATTCCGCAGAAAAAACGGTACATGATAAAAACGGGAAAGGTGGAGAAAGCACACGGAAGAATAACTGCCCGGAGTGTGTCTGTGAGCTGCATTTTGGACAGTACCAGATAGCTGGAAAGCATAGTCACCTGGAACGGCATCATCATGAGCAGTATGTATAAGGTAAATAGCAGCTTTTTTAAGGGAAACTCATATTTTGCAAATCCCCAGGCAGCGGGAACTCCAACTAGTAACTGTCCGGCCAGAATACCGGCGGAAAGTGCTGTGGAGTTCCAGAACATATGGAAAAACTCCGGGGTGTCCAAGAGAAGTTCTACATAATGCCTGAGGGTAGGGGTAAGGGGAAGAAGGCTCCATGACACGATGCCTTCCCCAAGTCCGTGTACTGCACCCAAATGATATTTTAATTCACCGGTTCCCATGAGGGAGCCGATAAAAAGGAAGAAAACCGGGTAACAGACAGCCGCTCCCAGGAGAAGCAGCAGAAATCCTGTTATTTTTTTGCTCATTTTATTCACTCCTCAAGGTCCCAGGAACGTTTCAGCATGGATATAAGTCCGAAGATAACAAAAACCATCAATACAGCCGCTGCTGCCAGCTTATCAAAATCCATTTCCCGGAACCAGTTATTGAACAGATGCTGCAGAAGATACATACTCTCGTCCGGATAATCCCCTGCGGCCAGGTATCCCTCCCGAAACACCTTAAAAGAGTTAAGAAGGGACAGGACCGTGATGGTATAGAGTACCGGCTTTAAACCGGGAAGTGTGATCTTCCGGAAACAAGCCCACTCCCCTGCACCGTCAATTCTGGCGGCCTCATACAGATGATAGGGAATACCGGACAGCCCCGCTGTCCAAAGTACAATATTATACCCCAGGTTCTTCCATATATAGCTGAACACCAATACCCAGAAGGCATATCCGGTATTCATCCAGTCTGCTGCCGCATGGCCTGTATGAACGGCCAGGAGGCTGAGAAATCCGTCTGCGTGAAAGGTCACTCTCCAAAGCAGGACAACAGAAGCCACCGGAACAGCCATGGGAAGCAGGAATGCTGATTTTAAAAGGCTTCTTAACCTTTTCTGCCGCTGCAGAAAAACACTGATGAAAAGTGACACGCAGATGAGAATAGGAATACAGATGCCGGTGAAGCGCAAGGTATTCCTTGCTGCCAGCCGGAAAGCCGGGGTTTGGAACAAAACACGGTAATTGTCCAAACCCACCCATGACCTTGTGACTGCATTCTGGAAGGAACGAAGTGTTACATCCAGAAAAGGGATGAGGACAAAGACAGAGACTCCGGCAAGGCTTGGTAGTAGAAATAAAATTCCTGTCAGGGCATGTTTTTTTCGCTCCATAGATAAATCACTCCGCCAGGTAGAGATTCACTTTTTTCAGAATGGCATCCACCGTATCGGAAACGGAAGTCTCTTGGGAAAGACATTTTAGCCCTTCTGTCATAACAGTCCTGTTTATGATATCATCTGTGACAGCCGGGGTTGTCAGGGTTCCGATCATATCCTGCAGGGCGTCATAATCCTCTTTGGCGGGCGGAATGATCTCTAAATCGAACCCGCTCCCATCCACATCGCTTTCCATGTGGGTCATTCCCACCGGGAAATTAGAGGGAAGTTCCTGTCTGCCGGCAAAGGCTGTGCGGTTTACCGGCCAGGAAGATATGGAAGAACTGTGCTGCCCCTCTGTTAAAAGATAACTTACGAATTCTCCGGCTGTTTCCTCATTGTCGGTTTTTGAACTGATTCCCACAGGTGACAATGGGATAAATACATGTTCAGATTGACCCGGTGTGCTTTTATATCCCCCGCCTCCAAGATATTTTGCCATGGAAAGGATATGTGACAGGCCTTCCGCACTCATAAGGTTGCTGATGGTCATATAGGAGTTTGTATACCCCATCTCTAAGGTGTTGAGATGTGCGCTTGTCATAAAGGGAGACAACTCCAGCGGCTGTGATTCTGTGTCAGAGTATTCCATATTGTCCGGGGCATTTTGTGCAGCGGCAATTCTTTTCGCATTTTCAAAGAAATCGGTCAGTGCTTTTTTGTCCAGAGTTCCCTCCTCTGTCACCCAGGATGGGGAGGAGGAAGAAATCAGCGTCAGCAAAAGGGTGGAATTGGTCATGCTGCCAAGTATATGGCTGTTTTCAGGGCTGTTTTCCCTGTCCTTTTCCGCTGCCAATGCCAGTTCCTCCAGACTGTTGATCTCTTCCAGGGCGGACTGCCTGCCTATGAGAACCGGTATGGAAAAACTAGTTGGCACTGCAAGGAGTGAGCCGTCTGTTTTATAGGCATTGACGATATTGCCAAAGAGTCCCTCCGCCTTGTCGGCTTCTTCCACCAGATCCCCAATATCCATGAGAAGGCCTTTTTCTATATAAGAAGAGATGGGCAGGCCGTCCAGTATTAAGACATCCGGTCCCTCACCGGCCATAATATTCGTATTCAAAGTTTTCAGTGCATCGGATCTTGTTACGGCATCTTCGCCTGTCATACCCGTTTCGTATTCCACCATCACATCAGAGTGCTGACTCTGAAATTCTGTAATAAGCTTACGGATATTCAGGTTATCATAGAGAGAATACACAGTGATCGTATGCTCCGGCCGAAGTGAAGCCTCAGGGTCAAAGCTGTAACAAAACAGGCGCTCCTGCTCATTTATATGATACGGAATAAAAATAGTTCCATCTGTCAACACAGTGGCTTTGTTCGCAAAGAAGGTATTACTGTTCATCTGCCCATAGAGCCGTTGAAAATCTTCTCCACTGCGGTTCCGTCTGTCATATAGCGGTAAATACCGGACTGGCTGATAAAATACAGGGATTTTCCATCGGCACCTGACAGCACAGAAGAATTCAGAAATTCATCCTGGAGAAAATTATTGAGGGCCTCCTGCTCTTTTGCAGATTCCTGGGTCTGCAGATCATATGAGACAGCCTTTATATTTTCATATTTGATAGAACCGTCATCCGTAACACGGATATCACTGCTGAATTCAAAGAGTCTGTCACCGGCGCAGGCGTACATGGCCATACCCTGAACATCCTGCCCCTCGGCTGTTTCCTGGCCGTAGGTGTGCTTCAGGGAAAGGGATACACCGTCCAGCAGATAGATATTATTTTCATCCTGGCACAGAATATCGCCAGAATCTGTAAATACGGCATATCTCACTGAATTTACCATACCGGATCCCTCTGTGTCCTTTGGTGGGAGCTCAGGATTGACAGCGCGGATACTTCCGTCTGCCTCAACCATTTTATATTCTCCTCCTGCGGCATAAAAAAGCGTTCCTTTGCCCGATATGGCAATAAACTCGATACCCTCTTCGGAAATCAGATCATCTGTCAATTCCTGTGGGATTCCAGCCCAGGGCTTCCAGCTTCCTCCTTTGTCAGAGGAGTCAAAGATTCCTGTTCTGGCAGCAATTCTCAATGTTCCGTCATCCAGCCCCTTCATGGCCAAAAGAATCTCACTTGATATACGTGAGTCGGCGTTGTCGCTGCCCTGGTTAGCCGGCTTTAAAATATCCGTGTCGTTAAAGTTTATTTCCTGTTCTGTGTAGCGGCCTTTTGCTGTGCTTTTACTGCCTGTATCCTTCTCTTTATTTACCTGCTCTTTTCCACATGAGATAAGAGTAAGTATGAGGCTCATAATGAGTACAGCTAAAAACCCCTGTTTCCATCTCTTCTTTCTGTTCATTTTCATCTATCCTTTCTCTCAATACTCCCTGTAAGACCGGTCTTTTTACAAAAATCAGTATAACACGGCAAACCTCTATGTTACATCTATTCAATCTCTAATTTACCTCTAATTCTCAGAAAACGGTTTTTTACAGTGATGCAAAATGGTATACTTAGCATAGTTTCAGCATTACCAGCGTTCACTGCAGCGCGAAAACTGGCTGGATACGAAAGGGGAAATATGAGCTATGAGGATTCTGATCATAGAGGATGATACACAACTCTGCCGGACACTTGCCTATCGGCTGAAAAAAGAGGGAATCTGTGCGGACTGCTGCCATGACGGCAGAGACGGCCTGGCAATTGCAAGAGAAAACGCACACGATCTGATCTTGCTGGACCGTATGCTTCCGTCCCTGTCCGGGACAGAGGTCTTAAGCCAGCTTCGGAAAGAGGGTTACAGCACACCGGTGATCCTGGTCACTGCCCTGGGGGAAGTTATGGAGCGGGTACAGGGTCTAGACTGCGGTGCAGACGACTATCTGGTAAAACCGATCGCTTTCGAGGAACTGATGGCGAGAATACGCAGTATTGGCCGCAGGCCAAGAAAAATAGACCCTGGACAGGAACTGCAATACGGTGATTTATTCTTTAATGTCCAGTCAAAGGAACTCTCCTGTAAAGAGGCAGCCTGCAGACTGTCACGGACAGAAGGAGATCTGATGGAAGTCTTCTTAAAAAATCCGGGGCAGGTACTGGCAAGGAAGAGCATTGTCACTAAAGTATGGGGGATTGATACGGAAATTGAGGACGGCAATCTGGATAACTTTATCCATTTTTTGAGAAGGCGGCTGAAATCTGTGGGAAGTGCACTGTCTATCCGCACCATACGCGGTGTAGGCTACAGCCTGGAGGAATAAATGTATAGAAAGCTTCGAGTAAAAATGACTCTGTTCTGTACTGCGGTAACCGGAATCATCCTCTTGTTCATGACACTGGCCGGACTTTTGGCATTTAAAAACCTTCTGGACACCAATGACAGGACTTCTTATGAAAAAGATGTGGACTCTGTGCTGGCTTATCTGGAAAATGAAGAGGTTATCGACTATGAAAAAATCTCAGCAGCAGCCAATCCGCGTTTTTATACCATCAATTTATATGAAAACAAAATATGCTATTCCTACGATCCGGAAAAAGAAAAACAGGAGCTCATGGAAGAGATCTGCCGGAAAGCTAAGGAGATCTATGGGTTTGATGTCAGTGCTCTGTCTGCGGCAAAAGGGATTTCAAAGCTGTTGGAATTTTCTATGAAATATAAGGGCACGGATCATCTGGTGACCTTTGCTGCAGTCCCGCATCAATTTGGGACTTTTTGTACGGTTATCTCTTATTCCAGGGAGACACTGAAGCGGCAGTTTTTGTATCTTTATGTGGTATTTGCAGTAATTGACGGGGCGGCTCTGCTGCTGCTGTTTTTGTTTTCCTGGGTGTACACGGGTAAAATGCTGTATCCTATAGAGAAGAACCGTGCACAGCAGATGCAGTTTGTAGCTGCGGCTTCCCATGAACTCCGCTCCCCCCTGGCTGTACTTTTATCCGGCGCCGATGCGCTTGCGGTGGCGGATGAGGAGGACAGGCCTGGATTTCAGGAGATGATACAGGCAGAGGGACAGCGCATGTCACGGCTGATCCAGGATATGCTCACCCTTGCCGGCGCAGATAACCAGTCCTGGTCCGTGCACTATGAAAAGATTTCACTGGACACCATGATTTCTGAGGTATATGAGAAATATCATATATTGGCGGAGAAGAAAGGCCTGCACCTGCAGATCAATCTTCCGCCATGCGAAGAGGAATCAGAAGTTTTCTGTGATGGACAGCGGCTGGAACAGGTGTTGGGAATCCTTCTTGACAATGCTGTCAGTTACACACCGGAAGGCGGAACTATTTTTCTGGGTTACGCAAGGGAAGGAAGCAAATGGAAACTTTGGGTAGGCGACACCGGTCCCGGAATTCCGGACCCCTGGAAAGAGCGGGTTTTTGAACGATTTTTCAGAGGTGATGCGTCCAGAAAAGAGAAAAAGCATTTCGGGCTGGGGCTTAGCATTGCAGGGGAGATTGTACGGCTCCATAAAGGGAAAATCTGGGTGGAGGACAGGGATGGAGGCGGAACAGTCTTCTATTTTACAATTCCGGGCTGTTGAGGGGATGTGTGATATAAAAATCATGCGGTTAATTTATATGGGGATTGTGATAAAGAACGTAGTTGACTATAATTATCTTATGTAAACTACAACTCCGTTAAAAAACACATCGAAGAGAATTAAAATCTTCGATGTGTTTTTTATGTCATCACATACCATCCGGTCTGCGGATATAATCCCACGGATTTTTGTAAACGCCGTTTACACTGACGCCAAAATGCAGATGATATCCCGTGGCGGCACCTGTCATACCCACATAGCCAATCACCTGACTTGCCTTGACAGTCTGTCCTTTTTTGACAACCGGGTTTGAAATCATATGCATATAGATTGTGTGAAGGCCGTTGCCGTGGTCAATCTCCACGTAATTTCCCTCTCCGCCCCAGCCGTAACCTGCATTGACTACAGTACCTCCGGCAGCGGCAAGAACCCTGGAATTGGCCGGTGCAGCAAGATCCACACCCTTGTGGTTGGTGGACCCAATTCCCCCCGGACTGTCACGGTTTCCAAATTCACTGGATACATATGTTATACTCGGACACGGAAAGCACCACTGGCCGTTTGTATTTGCCACTTCTGTGCGGACACCGTTGGAATCCAGGTAATAGCCATCCATGTAGGTGTTAACAGCCATGGCGCCGTTTGATTTGAAATAGTAATAATTATCACCGATCTTCTGCCATCCTGTCTGCATGACACCATTTTTGTTCAGATAATATTTACTGCCTCCCACGGTGATGGAACCGGTCTGCATAACGCCGCTGCTATTAAAATAATACCATTTTCCACTGATTTGCTGCCACCCGGTCAGTGTGACCCCGCTGCTGTTGAGATAATATTTCTTTTCTTTAATGGTCAGCCAGCCGGAGGACATAGCTCCGTTTGAGGGATTAAAGTAATAAGAACAGCCGCCGATCTTCTGCCATCCGGTCAGCATGGCTCCGCTGCCGTTGAGATAATACCAGGTGTTTCCAATTCCAAGCCATCCGGTCTGCATAGCACCGCTGCCGTTGGAGTAATACCAGGTTTTGCCTACCTGGTACCAGCCTGTACGCATTGCGCCATTGGACGGATTGAGATAATACCAGGTACTTCCCAATTTCAGCCAACCGGTCTGCATAGCACCACTGCCGTTGAGGTAATACCAGGTGCCGTTTAAATTCAGCCATCCGGTCTGCATGACACCGCTGCCATTGGAGTAATACCAGGTTTTGCCCACCTTATACCAGCCTGTCTGCATGGCACCACCGGAGGGATTCAGATAATACCAGGTGCCTCCCAGATTCAGCCATCCCGTTGCCATGGAGCCGTTGCCATTGAGATAATACCAGGTACCATTTAAATTCAGCCAACCGGTCTGCATAGCACCGCTGCCATTGGAGTAATACCAGGTTTTGCCCACCTTATACCAGCCTGTCTGCATGGCACCGCCAGAGGGATTCAGATAATACCAGGTGCCTCCCAGATTCAGCCATCCCGCTGCCATGGAACCATTGCCATTGAGATAATACCAGGTACCGTTTAAATTCAGCCAACCGGTCTGCATGGCACCGCTGCCATTGGAATAATACCAGGTTTTGCCCACCTTATACCAGCCTGTTTTCATGACGCCGTCAGACGGATTGAGATAATACCAGGTGCCATTCAGATTGAGCCATCCGACAGCCGCAGCGCCATTTCCCTGCAGGTAATACCAATGTTTATTGATATACCGCCATCCTCCCGCTTCCATGGCTCCGCTGCCGTTGAGATAATACAAACCGCCGCCGATCTTCTGCCATCCTGTGAGCATAACCCCGTTCTTATTGAGGTAATACCAGGTGCCGTTTAAATTCAGCCAGTTGTTTGTATGCAGAGAACCGTTGGGATATATGTAGTACCAATGCTTGTCATACTGTGTCCAGCCATTGCCGGACAGCATGGCACCATTGGATTTTAAGAGATATTTTTTGCCGTCTGTACTTAAAAGACCTGTTTTCATCTTTCCGTCAGAGGCGAGATAATACCAGGTACCATTTAAATTCAGCCAGCCTTTGTTGTAAAGGGTTTGATTTTTATTTACATAGTAGTAAGTCTTGTCACTTTTCAGCCAGCCGGCTTTTGTATATAAACTTCCGTCCTCTGATATATAGTAAAGTTTATCGGAAAGCTTCAGTATGGTCTTCTGATACATAAGGCCATCTTCCTGAAAGTAATATTTCTTTCCTTCTATGGTCTTCCAGCCGGTGGTTTTCAGTCCCTGCTCATCCAGATAATAGGTACCTTCCTCCAATGTCAGCCATCCCGTGGCCAGGGTACCGTCTTCTTTGTAATAATGTGTACCGTCTTCCTCCTCTACCCATCCTGTTTTTATAGGAATGGACTGATTGCTCTCATCTGCAGGCTGGTCAGATACCGTTCCGTCAGAGGGAGCATTTGGATCCTCTGCACTGTTATCTTCTGTGTCATCTGCTTTTTCATCCGGATTCCCGGCTCCAGGAGAACTTGGATCGGAGTTGGAATCCTGGGGCTGATTTTCATTTGCTGCTGCATTTTGCTCCGTATCGGATTCGGAAATATTTTGTGAGGTTTCATTTTTTTTGGCCTCAGAACTTAATGCACTGCCTTCCTGGGCTGCGTTTATATTCTGCTGGCTCACCATCAAAGAAGCACTCAGAATGGCTCCGCAAACTGCTGTTTTGACTAATCTCTTATTCCTCATATTCTCCCCCTTACGCAAATGTACTTTCATCCAATATAATGGTAAAAGGTCCCTCATTGACAAGAGATACCTGCATCAGCGCGCCGAATCTTCCTGTTTTTACTACAGGGACGTTTTCCTTTGTCTTCTCTATGATATATTCATAAAGCGATTCGGCCATCTGTGGCTCTCCGGCGTTGAAAAAGCTGGGCCGGTTGCCTTTTTTGCAGTTGGCATACAGTGTGAACTGGGAGATCAGGAGAATTTCTCCGCCCACATCAGCCAGGGACAGATTTGTCTTCCCCTCCGAATCCGTAAAAATCCGGAGATTGATCATTTTCTTGATATACTGGTCAGCAATCTCTTTTGTATCCTCTTTGCCGATTCCCACAAAGACCAGAAATCCCCGGTTGATCCTGCCTATGCACTCCCCTTCCACACGGACAGACGCTTCACTGACTTTTTGAATTACAAATTTCATTTATTCCAAAAACTCCTTTTTTTCTTTTCGCTCTCTTCTTTCTCTTCCTCAGATTTCATTTTCACAGGTTCCAATGTATCCGGATTGAAAAAATCTATTTCCTGATACAGTTTATCATCTGTGGGCAGTTCCTTCTTTTTCAGCCAGGAATTCCGCAGATACTTCAGTCCTGCCACAATGACAGCCCACACAGGTACACCAATGATCATACCTGGTATACCAAACAGACCGCCGAACAGTAAGATGGCTACAATGACCATAAAACTGGACAGACCTGTGGAACCGCCCAGAATCTTTGGCCCCAGGATATTGCCGTCAAACTGCTGAAGCAGAAGGATGGTGATCAGGAAATACAGACACTGCATGGGATTGACCAACAGTATGATAAAAGCACTGGGTATAGCTCCAAGGTACGGGCCGAAAAACGGGATCACATTGGTGACACCCACGATCACACTGACCAAAATGGCATATGGAGTCCCTATGATCGAGGTGAGGATATAACACAAAACACCAATGATAGCGGAATCCACGATTTTACCGTTTACAAAGCCGCCGAAGGTCTTATTTACAAAACGGCATCCTCTGATGATATCATTCGCTCTCTCCGCATCAAAGACAGCATAAATAAACATTTTGCCCTGCGTCAAAAATCCCTCTTTATCTGCCATCAGATAGACAGAAATAATGGCACCGATCAAAAAGTTTTTGATAAATACCAACGCGCCAAACACGCCTGTGGTAAACTGCTGCAGAACTTCTTTGAGCTGGGGCAGAAGCTGGACATTCATCCAGGTTTCCACTTTAGAGGAATAGCTGTTGAAAAAATCAATGGCTGTGGAGCGAAGCTCCGGATTATTCTTTAAAATGGAATTCAGCCAGTGGCCTACGTTCTGTACATATCTGGGCATGTCATTAATAATACTGATAATACTCTCCACAATAGACGGCACGATCATAGCCATCAGTGAATAGATGATCAGCAGCGCAAACATCAATGCAAAAAACACACTGATATAGCGGACTGCCTTTTTTTTCTTTTTGTTAATATCAATTTTCTTTCTCTTCATCAAAGGAAAGAAGAATTTCTTTTCCAGAAAATTCACCACAGGAGTCAGCAGATAGGCAATAACCACTCCGAAAATCACCGGCATCATAACATTGCTCAGTATACGGAATCCCCGTATCAGAACATCCATATGAAAAATGCCAAAATAAAAGAGCATACTGGCACAAATAACTGCTAATGCTGTAACGCCCCAATACAAATATTTTTTATCCCAACGAAACTTCATGTTAAGCCTCCGATTATGCATAAACTGGAATCATTATAACATGAAATTTATTATTTGTGTCATAATTCTGTAAAAAAGTTATTTATTTTTTTGATTTTCTGTGATATATTCAATTATGCTACGGAGGATAATAAAATGAAATTACAGAAATTACTGAGTCTTACCAGAAAAGCGGTGGACGAGTTCTCGCTCATAGAGGACGGGGATAAGATCGCTGTAGGCGTATCAGGAGGAAAAGACAGCCTGACTATGCTCTATGCGCTCCATGGACTGATGCGTTTTTACCCTCATCCCTTTTCTATAGAAGTGATCACTGTGGATCTTGGGCATCCGGGGTTTCATGTGGAGAAAATAAAAGAGCTGTGTGATTCCCTTGGCCTGGGGTTCACAGTGGTGAAGACAGATATCGCGCAGATCATCTTTGATGAGCGAAAAGAGAGCAATCCCTGTTCCCTTTGTGCCAAGATGAGAAAAGGTGCCCTCAATGAGGAGGCCAAGAAGCTGGGATGCAATAAGGTGGCATACGCCCATCATAAAGATGACGTGGTGGAGACCATGCTGCTCTCTCTTATTTTTGAAGGCCGGTTTCACACGTTCTCGCCCAAGACCTATCTGGACCGTATGGATCTGACGGTTATCCGTCCTCTGCTCTATGTAGAGGAGGCAGATGTCATTGGGTTTAAAAACAAATATGACCTGCCGGTGGAGAAAAGCCCCTGCCCGGTGGACGGATACACAAAAAGGCAGTATGCCAAGGAACTGCTTAGGGATCTGACAAAAGAACATCCCGGAACAAAAGAGCGCATGTTTACTGCTATCTTAAACAGCAGCATAAGCGGCTGGGATAAAAGAATACCTAAATAAAAGATATATGCAAAAATCTCCGCAGAACTTAATAATTCTGCGGAGATTTTCTAAATCAAAAATAACTGTTCAGTACCTATACAGCTTCATGACTGTCAGCCTTTTTTCGCTCTCTTTTCATCTCGGATCTCAATGGCCTTTTTGATCATTTCCACACAGCCGTCAATGCCCAGAATAGCGCTGTTCAGACATAAGTCATAGCTGGTAGCCTCTCCCCATTTTTTGCTGGTATAGTAATTATAGTAGCTGGCTCTTCTCTTGTCTGTTTTCTGGATCCTGTCTTTGGCCGCGGAGTCTGTCAGCTCATGTTTTCTGGCGATCCTCTTGATCCTCTTATCCAGATCAGCATGTATAAATACACTGATCGCTCCCTCATAATCAGAAAGCGCGTAATCTGCACAGCGTCCAACTATAACGCAGGGAGCCTCAGACGCCAGCTTTTTGATCGTGTCAAACTGTGCAAGGAACACTTTGTGGTTGATGGGCATATCGGTAAATGCCGCAGAGGAATAGCCAAAGGAATATGTATCCATAACCAGGGAATACAAAAAACTGTTGGTTGGCTTTTCATCATTGTTCTCGAATAATTCCTGGCATAAACCACTGTCCTTGGCTGCCCTGTCAAGAAGCTCCTTATCATAACATTTGATTCCCAGTTCTTCAGCCAGACGCAGGCCAATTTCTTTTCCGCCGCTTCCGTACTGTCTTCCAATTGTTATTACCGTATTTGCTGCCATAATCAAACACTCCTCTCTATTCGATAATCCCTCTCTGGAACTGTTGTAGCAATACAACAGACAAATATGGAATTATTATCTTACTATAATTATTATAATCTATTTTATCCAATCTGTATATAAAATTTATATTATTTTATCGGAATTTTATGAGAAGTTTTTCAAAATAATCCGGAAGAGGCGCAGAAAACTCCATATACTCTTTTGTGGCCGGATGGATAAAACCTAAAACCATTGCATGAAGTGTCTGCCCTTCCAGACCGGATATGGGACATTTTTTCGGGCCGTATACCATATCGCCAAGAAGAGGGTGTCCGATGCTGCTCATGTGCACGCGGATCTGATGGGTGCGTCCGGTTTCAAGGCGGCATTCGATATAAGTGTAATTCCCAAAACGTTCCAGGACCTTGTAATGAGTCACAGCGGGTTTTCCATTTTGGAGGTTCACTGCCATTTTCTTTCGCTCTGTGGGGTGCCGGCCAATGGGACCTTCCACTATTCCTTCGTCATCTGTCAGATTCCCATGTACAATGGCCCGGTAGCGCCTGGTGATGCTGTGGTCCTTGAGCTGTTCTGCCAGATCCCGGTGTGCCAGATCTGTCTTACAGACAAGAAGCGCGCCGGTCGTGTCTTTGTCAATGCGGTGTACAATGCCGGGACGGAGCACGCCGTTGATACCGGATAAATCTCCCCGGCAGTGATACAGAAGGGCATTCACTAAGGTACCGCTGTAATGGCCTGCGCTTGGATGCACCACCATTCCCTTTGGCTTATCCACCACGAGAAGATGCCCGTCCTCATACAAAATGGACAGCGGGATATCTTCGGGCAGAATATCCGGCTCCTTGTTGTCTGGTATCAAAACACAGATTTCGTCGTCTTCTGAAAGCTGATAACTGGATTTGACCGGCTTGTCTCCCACTGTGACGTTACCCTCCTTTAACTGTTTTTGAAGGAAGGAACGGGAATAGCCGTCAAGTTCCAGGGCCAGATATTTGTCAATACGCTCCCCTGTCTGGGAGGCGTCTGCTGACAGGCATATTTTTTTCATTTTTTGATTCCTTTCCCTGATAAAAACGCAAAATCTTCCTCTTTGTAGAAAAACAAAAAGGATATCAGGAATAATGCCATGGAGACTACTACATAGATATCCGCCACATTAAAGACAGGAAAATTAATGGGTGAAAAGTAGATAAAATCCACAACATAATTCAGCCGGACACGGTCAATGAAGTTGCCTATCGCTCCGGCACAGATGATAAAACAGATGATACGAAGTAACAGGTATTTCTTTTCTGAGGGCATGCGCCAGAGTACATAGAGTACGGCACACAAAATGAGGACTGTCATGATCCCAAAGAAAATAAACTGGTTCTGAAAAAGTCCGAAAGCAGCGCCTCTGTTTTCCAGATAATGCAGATAGAGCACATTGGGGATCAGGGGAATGTCCGCCTGGTCCTTCAGATGCTGCACAGCCAGATATTTTGTCCACTGGTCCAGTCCTGTCAAAAAAGCCACACTGATGATAAACTGCACCAGTACAGTGATTTTTTTTGTTTTCTGATTCATGTTTGTCTCCATGGGGTTACTCCAGTATTTCCCGGATGGCTGTGAGCAGCTCTTCATCTGTCACGGTCTTATCCACTACTGCGTATCCTGGCTCTTTCATAAGAATAAATTTAATCTTTCCCTGCTCCATCTTTTTATCGGATTTTGTCACGCTCAATACTTCCTCTGCGCGCAGACCGTCTGTGGAGACAGGCAGGCCGAAAGCTTCCAGGAGCCTCCTTACATTTTCATACTCTTCCACTGTGATCATACCGCGTCTCATGGATAAATACGCAGAGGCCACCGTACCTACAGCCACACATTGTCCGTGAAGCAGACGGAAATCCTTTAATTTTTCAACAGCATGGCCAACCGTATGTCCCATATTCAAAACTGCCCGCTCGCCCTGCTCCGTGGGGTCATTTTCAACCACAGTTTTTTTTATGACACAGCTTCTGCAGATCATTTCCGACAGGGTGTCCGTGTCAAGTGCCAGGATCTTTGCACGGTTCTCATAGAGCCACTGGGAATAGGACTGGTCGCGGATAAATCCGTGCTTTACAACCTCCCCCATACCGCAGGAAAACTGTTCCAGGGGCAGAGTGCACAGGGTACTCACATTCATATATACCATGCGCGGCTGATGGAAAGCGCCCACCATATTTTTGTATTTTAAGAAATCCACCCCCGTCTTGCCACCGATGCTGCTGTCCACCTGAGCCAGAAGTGTGGTGGGAACCTGAAGAAAATCAATCCCGCGCAGATAAGTAGCTGCCGCAAACCCCGTCATATCTCCAACAACACCGCCGCCCAGAGCCACCAGAAAATCTTTCCGGTCAAAGTGCATTTCGATCAAGTGCTGATAGATTCCCTGTATCTGTTCCAGGGTCTTATTCTCCTCCCCTGCCGGAAGTACATAGGAAGTAACAAAAAATGCGCACCTCTCCAGTTCCTTTTTTACTGTATTTAGATACAGCGGGGCAACCGTGCTGTCAGTTACAATACAGAACTTTCTCTTTGTAAGTCCCAGCCTTTTAAGCTGTGCGGATAAATCCGAAAAATCCTTGCGGAATATAATGGGATAGGAAAAATCCCCGTCTCTTCTTACCTGTAATATGTCTGCTGTCATTCTTTTCACTCCTGTCTTAACAATATCTGGCCAGGCTTATATGGTACCTGTTTTTCTTCGTGATGCTGCCCACTTCCTCAAAGCGGAATTTGCCTTTGCTGCGCACAGAGACAATATCTCCCTCTTTCAGATTATATCCGTTGGACAGAATGTTTTTTCCGTTCACAAATACCTTCCCCCCTTCGATCAGAGAAATGATGCTGCTTCGGGAGGTGGAAAAGGCCAGCGCGATGACGCTGTCCAGTCTCACAGAGGAGACAGTGCCGGTGACCTTTTCTGTTTTCAGGGAAGGCAGTTCCTCCAGTGTGTTCAGAAGCCGGGGTACTACATTGGTGTGACGGATACGGCACAGCTCCTGCATGAGAAACGGCGCCATATTCTCGTGGCAGAACACATAGGCTGTCTTTCCATCCACCAGGATATCTCCTATTTTGCTTCTCTCAATTCCAAGATTCAGTATGGCTCCCAGATAGTCCCTGTGAGTCAGGCTTTCTGCAAATTTTTCCGCTGTAGGACGGATGCAGATGCAGGAAATAGGGTAGCTCTGCTGAAAGAAAAGAGCATCAGGGATGAATGCTGCCATCTGACGCTCTGCCAATGCATAGCCCCCGAAGGTCTCCACATGGACCCCTGATTCATTCTTTGGCAGGCTGTGCAACATATGCAATTCATTTAAGTCCAGAAAATCAGAGAAAGTAAGAACACCCCGATAATAGGCATTCTTACTTAACTCTTTCATACGTTTTTCAAATAAAGCTTCTTTTTCCATAGTTTGTCCACTCTGTCATTCATAGTTATGGGATCGCGGTGTGTGAACAGGAAGCATTAATATTCAGTCCGTATGGACGGGATATCAAAAGCACCGTTTAAAATCTGCTGATAGTCTCCTGTAATGTCCACACTGGCCGGTGTCAGAATAAATATGTAGCTGGACACCTTCTGCAGGCTTCCGCCTATAGAATAGCAGGAACCGGATGTAAAATCAATGATCCTCTGCGCAACTTCCATATCCAGACCTTCCAGGTTCAGAATAACGGTACAGTTGGCGATCAGTGTATCTGCAATCTCTCTGGTATCTTCCATATTGGTAGGCTTGATCACACAAACTTCCATTGCGCTGCCTGTCCTTTTTACCTGACGCATCGGGGTAACCTTGGAGGAGGAAGCTGCTGCTGAAGACGCAGACTTGGAAACCTTCTGCTGTTTGGCAGGCTTGGCAGCCTTGGGAGCAGGCTGTTTTTCTGCTTTTTTATAGCTGCGCGGTTCATAATCGTCTAAATCGTCATCATCGTCCTCTAATTTTTTGAAGAAACGTCTCTTGGGTTTTTCGTCATCGAAGTCGTCATCGAACTCGTCATCCAGAAATTCGTCGTCGTCGTAATCGTCGTTCACTTTGATCGCATCTAAAAACTTATCTAAAACACCCATGATAAAATCTCCAATCTTATTTGCTATAATCTCTTTCTCCGAAGATGCCTGTTCCTACACGGACCATGGTGGCACCCTCTTCAATGGCAACCTCATAATCACCAGTCATGCCCATGCTGAGCACGGCCATAGTAACATTATTAAATTTTTTCTCTTCAATGTCAACACTTAATTTTCTTAAATTTCTAAAAACTTCCCTGTTTTCTTCAGCATTTTCTACAAACGGGGCAATGGTCATCAAACCTTTTACCGCAATATTGGGAAGCTTTGAGATGGCCTCTGCCAGTGCTGCGGTCTCCTCCGGGGCGACGCCGAATTTGCTGTCCTCACCGGCTACATTGACCTCAATAAGGATATTGGCAGTCACGCCCTTCTTTACGGCTTCCTGGCTGACTGCCTCTGCCAGGCGAAGGGAATCTACCGAATGGATCAGATATGCCTTATCCACAATGTATTTTACTTTATTTCTCTGCAGATGTCCGATCATGTGCCAATGAAGACCAGAGGGAAGAGCCTCCTCCTTGGCTGTCAGTTCCTGTACCTTATTCTCGCCAAAATCCACTACACCCAGGGGGAGCAGTTCCTCGATCATGGACATAGGTTTTGTCTTACTCACGGCGATCAGCGTGACCTCATCACGATTCCTTCCTGCCCGACGGCAGGCTTCCTTTACTTTTTCTTCCACTGCAAGATAATTTTCACATACACTCATGTTTCATCTCTCCTTACTTTCCAGTCAATATATCCTCTTCCTTTACGCTCTCTCCGTCCTCCACAATCCTGTCAAAGGCTTCCAGACCATAAGAAGTATTGGTTTTTACGATACAGTATTCCTCATTCCGGTCTATGATGTCAATCTGCCGGAATACGGCATATCCCTTGTTCATACTGTAGACACCTTCCAGATAATCAATCTCGCCAACCACAAAGGTTTCCTTTGTCTCTGGTTTATACAGCACATCACCATCCTGGAAGGTTTGCTTGTCCACATAACAATATCCGTCCTGGGCAGCCGTGCTGTCCGAATTCCCGGAGACCTCCGCATCCTGGTTCTCCTCTGCCGTATTTTTGTAAATGGTGGCAGATACAAACTCTGTTGACTTCTCACCGCTCTTGGTGACTGCTTCCCGAAGGAACCCGGCTGAGTCTTCATTGCCGCCTTTTGTCAGATAAGAAGAAGGAATGATATAAAATTCTTTGGTGACAATAGAACTCATAGGAATCTTCAGTCCGCTCTGGGTGTTGACGACCAGCTCTATTTTTAAGAAACGGTCAGAGGCATACCGCACCATACCGTTTTTCAGTGTGATCTTTGCCGTTTTCTGGTCTCCCACATTCATAATGGAGAGCTGTCCTGTCTGTGTCTCGCCGTCCTTTAAAAATTTTACTTTAATGCTGCTGCGGTCCGCCAGCTTGGCTGCCAGTTTGTCAGAAAGAGGCACCATAAGAGTCCAGTTGTCATCTTTTACCAGCTTATATACCGGGTCTCCGGCTTTTATCTGTCCATCTGTGAGCAGATCCTTTTTTTCATAGGCTTTCTGGTTAAAGTCTTCCTCTGTCAGGTCCTCCACAGTCTTTCCTTCGTACCCGTCTGTAGAATAGACCACAAGGCCTGCATTGGGCGTTGTATGTACCACCTGGTTGCCAAATGTCATGGAACCCTTGAGAATGGTCACATCACTCTCCTCCTCATCCTGGTCCTCCACAGCGTCAGCCGGAGCTGCCGAAGAGGTAGATGCCTGCTGAAAGATCAGCCCCTGCATCTCATATTTAAAGCTGTAGGCATCATAGAAATCCGTACCGCTGAAGTTGTTGGAAAAATCAGCGATCCTTTTGCGGACCTCCTCTAACTGGTCCTTTGTAAGGGTGATATCTGCCTTGACATTCTGTGTGTCACTCAGCGCATAGACATTTCCGTTTTTGCGTATCTTCATGCCTTCTCTGGCATAGTAACGCACATAGCCGGGACTGTCGGCTGTGACGATCTCCTCATCCCGGACAGCCAATGCTGTACAGACTGGATTCCTGGAGAGCGGACCGGCCGTCACCTGATAGGAGGTGACATGGGTGGAGGTAATGTAGAGAAGAACTGTTATCAGCATGTAGATAAACAATGCTCCGAAAAGTAACGTGGCAATATTAAAAGTGAAAATCTTTCTGATGATCTTCAGAAGGTTTTTTATAAATGTCAATATTTTTTCTCTCAATTGGAATGAAAATCTCCTTTCATTATCGTTTTCCATTTTAACATTTTCAGCATTTAAGTACAATAGCCAATTTTATTGTATAAAAATTATAAATAATGCAAAAAATAGAAAAAGATAAAGGAGGAATTATCATGAAATCAAATGGATTAGATTATACCGCATTGGTTATTACCGTTATCGGTGCCCTCAATTGGGGATTAATTGGACTGTTCCGTTTCAATCTGGTTACCTTCCTGTTCGGAGACATGACATGGCTTTCAAGGATCGTATATGTCATCGTAGGAATCTGCGGACTCTATCTGCTGAGCCTCTTCGGAAGGATTACTTCTATGGGTGACCGCTGAGTATGCACGAAAAAAAGCCGCCGCACTCCTGTTTATCAGGGTGTGCAGCGGCTTTTTTTCTTTCGTTTATTTTATAATGATGTAACGATCATGTGTTTTACATCTTCAGGAAGATCCTTTTCGTCTTTTGAAAGGCTGATAATAAAGGAAATCTCATAAGCATTTGAAATCTTCTCAAGGCTGGCTAAAACTTTTGAAATATTTTCCAGGTTACACTCCAGTTTTGAAATCCTCAGGAAACCATCCAGGTACATTTGCTCAAGATCATGATCCTGGGAAACAATACCGCGGATAAAACCAACAAATTCATCACTGTTCTCAATACCGTATTCCATCACATCGATCAGACGGATTTTATTATTCAGCTCATACATATGTTTTGTACTTTTATCTAAGTAAACAACTGAGCCGTTCGCGTTCTTGACCTCAGCATTCGCCTTGTCTAGAAGAATTTTTGTCTTTCCTTTACCTTTTTCACCTACAATTAACTGAACCATCGCATTTTCCTCCTTAGCCGCACGTAATATGTATATTTACTAAAAACGTGGTTATCTTGGAATTAATTATAGTGCATTTCGTTCAAAAATACAATGGTAAAATAAAAAATTTCTGCTATTTTTAGAAATTTAATTTTCTTTAGGAACGATTCACTTTCTCCAGAAGCTGGTTCATACGTTCATACAAAACAGGTTTGTTTTCCGCGTTCAATACAATGGACACATACGGCTCTCCATAGTTGTTCTGTACCATCAGAGCCAGGCAGGCTCCTGCCTTGCCGGTAGTGCCGGTTTTTCCGCCCAGGATGGTTACTCCTTTGGGTGCGCTGGACTCTCCTGTCAGATACTGGTCTGTGGCATCCAGCCACTTCTGCATGGCAGACCCGTCTGCTGATTTGTAATTAATCGTATAATTGCTTAACTGTGTGATATCTGTAAACTCCTGATGTTTCATCGCTTCATTGAGCATCAGATAAATGTCGTAGACCGTGGTATAATGGTCGTCATCGTGAAGTCCGTGAGGATTCACAAAATGTGTTCCCGTCATACCCAGATGCTGAGCTTCCTCATTCATCATATCCACAAAGCTCTCCACGCTGCCGCCTACAGTCCTGGCAATGGCCATTGCCGCATCGTTGGCTGAATAGACAAGAAGCGCATGGAAAAGCTGGTCCATGGATATCTGATCCCCCTCTGCAAGACCGCATACCTGGGAATCTGCCTCAAGCTGGATATCCTGCGCCTGTATGGTCACGATTTCATCCATATTGGCTTTCTCAAGGGCCACCAGTGCTGTCATGATCTTGGTGATACTGGCCGGATAGGATTTCTCATAAAGAGATTTTGAAAAAAGCAGCTTTTTATCCTGGATATCAAAAAGTGCTGCTCTCTCCTCCCCCTGTGTCTCAATCCCTTCCATGGGTGTGTCACCTGGGCCTACGCACAAATCTGCCGCTACGCCTTCCGCCACCAGGGAATCTTCACCTATGGTCTGGCCGAACACTTCCGTAGTCAGTCTGAATGCCATGGGCGCGTCTACTGCCTGTCTGCCCTTCAGCATAAAAATCCCCAGAACACCTGCTAAAAGCAGAATGACGAAAAACATGCCGAGAAACAGAGTCCGCTTGATCCTACGTTTTCTCTGTGCTTTTTTGGAAAGCCTTTTTTTAGGTTTATTTGTACATTTCACGCCAGTCCAACTCTCCTCTGTCAAGTGATTTGATCATCATTTCAGCTGTGGCAAGATTGGTTGCCAGGGGGATATTGTGCGTATCACACAGATGAAAAATCCTCTTTACATCCGGATCGTGTTTCTGTGGTGCCAGAGGCTCACGCAGATAGATGATCAGATCCATTTGATTCTGTTCGATCAAAGCCCCCATCTGCTGTTCCCCGCCAAGATGACCGGCCAGGAACTTGTGTACATTCAAATTGGAAGCCTCCTCAATGAGCCTGCCTGTGGTACCTGTTGCATAGAGTTCATTTTTTGACAAAACACTCCTGTAGGCAATACAGAAGTTCTGCATTAATTTTTTCTTTGAGTTGTGTGCAATTAATCCGATGTTCACGATTTTTCTACCTCCCTGTAGGTTCTGTTTTTCTGAAGACTGACATTTAATACCAGTCCCATACCGATATAAAGGCTTACCATGGAAGAAAGCCCGTAGCTGACAAAAGGAAGAGGCGTACCTGTGTTGGGGCCAAGTCCTGTTGCCACGCAGATGTTGATAAAACTCTGTACTGCTATAAGAGAAGCCATACCGTAGCATATGAGGCTGCCGGATAGATCCTTCGCCCTTCTGCCCGTCCTCATACATTCATAGATGATCAGGAAAATGAGCAGAATAATTGCTGTGCAGCCCAGAAATCCCAGCTCCTCCCCCGCCACGGAAAAGATAAAGTCCGTCTGGCTCTCAGAGACAAAATTTCCTTTGTTGGCAGTTGCCACTTCATTGTTGTTCAGGCCTTTTCCGGTCAGCTTTCCTGAGCCGATGGCCATGATGGAATTCTGCTGCTGGATGACATCATCTGAATACTCCTCCTCTTCAGGATAGAGAAATGTCATAATCCTGTCTCTCTGATAATCATTGATCAGCTTCTGGTCGGGCTGTATGACAATGAACAGAAACACGATCACCAGCGGTATGGCGATGAGCAGCGCCCCGCCTATGATCTTATAGCTCAGCCCTGCAAGATACAGCAGTATACAGAAAAGTATAGCAACTGTGATCGTATTTTTCAAGTCCGGCTGACTAAATACCATTGCCAGAGGAATGGCGATCAGCACCACAGATTTTAAAATTGTCTTAAACGTGTTCAGGTCTTCTTCATGCTCCATAAAAAAGCGGGCAAAAAACAGTATGATAATGATTTTCGACAGCTCTGTAGGCTGGAACTGGAATCCTCCGATACGCAGCCATCTGGCAGCACCTTTGGACTCTGTACCGAAAAACCACACAGCGAGAAGCATGAGGATATTGCAGAAATACATGATCCAGTAAAAATTCAGGATCCAGCTAAAATCCATCAGGGAGACGATCACCATGATCACAAGACCAAGGATCATACCCATGAGCTGTTTTTTCTGCAGATCCGGTTCCGCGCTTCCCACCAGAAGCACCCCCATAAAAGTGAGTACCACCAGAAACAGCACCAGTCTGAAATTGTAGTCGCGTAGTTTATATTGTTTAATCATGAAAACACCTAGTTTTATCCTTAAAGTCCTTTTTTACCTGTTCCTAAAAACCGGGATAGGATTCCTGTATATCTGCTTTCAGAGGAATCTTTGCCAAAACGGTAGTGGTATCCTTTAAATAACGGATTTCCACTTTTTGCTCCTGTACGGTGAAATATCTGCTCACGGCACGGACCATATCGTTTTGAAGCATGGTCATCATTTGTGGAGAACAATCCAGCCTCTCGGATACGAGGAGAAGCTTCAGCCGGTCTTTTGCTACATGACCGGAACGTTTATTCCGAAAATGAATCAACACGCAGGCCCTCCTTTACCTTATTATTTTTTAAAGATACCGGACAGCCTTTTGAATACACCCTGCTTTGACTGGAAGTTCAGGAAAGGTACGTCCTCTCCCGCTATCCTGCGGCAGATGTTCAAAAAAGCCTGTCCTGACATGGAGTCCTGCCCGCAGAGCGGTTCCCCCTGATTGGTGGCGATAACCACAGCCTCATCATCCGGAATCGCTCCCAAAAGCTCCACCGCCAGAATCTCAGTGACATCCTCCACGGACATCATCTCCCCGCGTCTTATCATATCCATGCGCAGGCGGTTGATGACAAGCTGTACCCTGGGCATTTCATTGGCCTGGAGCAGTCCGATGATACGGTCCGCATCCCGGATAGCGGATACCTCCGGTGTCGTTACCACGATCGCCCGGTTCGCCCCTGCAATGGCATTTTTAAAACCCTGTTCAATACCTGCCGGGCAGTCCAGCAGAATATAGTCAAACTCCTCTGCCAGGTCATCCGTCAGTTTGATCATTTGTTCCGGCGTGATAGCCGTCTTGTCTCTGGTCTGGGCTGAGGGCAGAAGGCAGAGATTGTCACACTGCTTGTCCCGGATGAGCGCCTGCTTCATGCGGCAGCTCCCCTCAATGACATCGATAAGGTTGTAGACGATCCTGTTTTCAAGCCCGAGTACCACATCCAGATTCCGAAGCCCGATATCCGTATCCACTACGACTACCTTTTTGTTGAGCTTTGCAAGTCCAAGCCCAAGATTCGCCGTAACGGTGGTTTTTCCGACCCCGCCTTTTCCGGAAGTCACTACAATAATTTCACTCATATCCTATCCTCCTAAATCCTTTTTGAAACTGCGGCATTAACCGCCTTTACTTTTCATGCGTATTTCAAGACTCAAAAAAGGTTTAGTCTGTCTGCTGTGTACTTCCGCCTGCGGATGCCGTTCCGGTTACTATCGCATCTTTATCCACAAGATTGTACTTATAGCTGATTACATCTTTTGCTACTGCTGCCGCATTGGTGGAACTGTATCCATTGGCAATGCGGACTGCCATGGCGATCTCCGGTTTGTCCGATGGGGCAAATCCGATGAAGAGTCCGTGGCTGGGCCGGGTTGTAACCTCCTGGGCGGTACCTGTTTTACCGGATACCGGATAATCAAAGTCCTGGAAGGCTTCATTGTTCTCTACTACTTCCCGCATTCCTGCATGGATAATATCCCACTCATGATTGGGAATGTCCATAGTAGTCTTCAGCTCCGGTGTGTAGTCTTCGATGAGGGTTCCTTTGGAGTCTGTAACTTTATCAAGAAGGGACAACGAATAAATGTTTCCCCGGCTTGCGATTGTGGTGGCATAACGTGCCAACTGTGAGGTCGTGTAGTTGTTGGTACCCTGTCCGATTGCAGATGCCACGGCTGCTTCGTCTGTGATCTGTGGTTCGGCCTCTGTGATCTCTATTCCTGATTTCTGGTCAAGCTGGAACAGTTCTGCATATTTCCGCAGTTTTTCAAGTCCCAGTGAATCTGAGAAATTCCCATCGGAATCTGTGCCCATGTCATAGACTACCTGGTTAAAGAATGTATTACAGGAGTTCTTGATAGCTCCCTGTATTCCCAGATAGCCGTGCCCGGTATGCAGCCAGCATTTGATGGGAGGATTGACCTTGGTGAATTCACCGGTACATGTCACACCATAATTGTCGTCAACAATTCCCTCTTCCATTCCTGCAACCGCTGTCACGATTTTAAATGTGGAACCGGGTGCTGTTTTCTGCTGCGTAGCCTTGTTAAAGAAGGGCCTTGAGAGGTCAAGGGAAAGCTTTGCATAATAATCTATATCCATCTGATTGGCCAGACGGTTATTGTCATATCCGGGATAGGTGACACAGGCCAGTACTTCACCGGAATTTACATCTGTCATAACAAGAGATCCGGAACAGGGATCAAGAGCCAACTGTGCCGGTGTGATCTCCAGATTGCTGATCTTCTCTTTTAAGAAATCATAGGCTTTTTTCTGTCCGGATGCAAGCGCATTGTAGGACGCCTCATCTGCGGCCAGGATACCCTGGTCATAGAGGACCAGGCAGAGCTGGTTTCCTGATATGGTATCTGACAGGATCATATATTTATATATGATCTTGGAGAACTCCGAATCATTTGTCAGAGATTCCGTCAGATATTCAGAGAGTGCATTGTACACTTCTGTAGAGTCCAGATAATCCCCCTCTGCATAAAACTGGGAGATATCGATCCAGTTCTGGCTTGCTGCATAAGTCAAAAATTCTTTCAGGCTTATGGAACTGTCTTTTGTCCACGCAATATAAGTGGGATCTGATGCGTCAATGGCGTCCAGAGAGAGAATTCCCTTTTTGTTCATAAGGAAATCATTAACTATATAGCTCTGGTACTCCTGCATTTCTTTTGGAAGATCCTTATAGGCTTCCGGCGCGGCAGCGGTAAGCTCCTGCCGGATGGATTCAAAGACTTCTGCCTGTTTCTGGGTGAACAGGCCGTAAATGGTCTGCTCCGTCTCAGATGCGTCTTCCTCCTTGAAATGGCTGGTATTGATCACACTGTTGCCGATCAGAGCATTATATACGTCATAGATCGGTGTCCGTATATTGGCAGTATCGTTGTTGGTAGAATCCTGATCGAATTCCTTTGCCATGACAATATTGTCAGAGAGGATACCTGCGATCTTCTGCTCCAAAACATGATAGGCAACTTCCTGAAGATCTTTGTCAATGGTCAGGTAGACGTCGTCGCCGGATACCGGTTCTACCCGGGAGTCCTCATTGATCTGCAGAACTTTTCCCAGGTTGTCGACTGTCACCTGCTCCTCCCCATCTTTTCCCTGAAGGGTGGTTTCCATATACTGCTCGATTCCCGTTTTACCGATCACTGCATCCGTGGAGTAATCCGGGTGGTCTTTTTTCAGCTCCTCCAGCTCCTCCGCTGAGGCCTTTCCTGTATATCCGATGATCGGCGCAAAATAAACACCGTCATCATATACACGGATGGAGTCTTCCATGATATCCACACCCTGCAGCTTATCTTTGTTCTCCATTACCATGGCAACTGTTTCTTCGCTTACGTTGGTTGCGATAGTTGCCGGCACATACTTTTTAAAGCTGTTGGCAGACAGTGCATAGCGGATACGAACAACAGCCAGAGTTTCCTCCGGAGTAAAGGATTCCGGCAGGTTATGTTCTTTTAGCTCTTTGGCTGTATAGGGATCATTTTTATTCACCAGTCCGAAGCGCTCAGAGCTGCACAGATAATCCATGATCTTCTTTGGAGAAGCGTTGAGCTGGTCTTCTTTCAGGGAATCTATTTTCGCCTGTCCATAGACATCAGCTTTAAAACGGTTCAGTGTAAAGTCAGTTGCGTCAAAAGCGTATTCTCCGTTCTCATCCACCACAATGTGAAAAGATGTGTCCAGAGTTTCCCCATTGGTTTCCAGAATTTTCATCAGGGAATATGCCACATAATTGAGTGTCAGGTTTTTCTCCCTGTTGGAGTCATAGGTTCCATTGTCCTCCAGTATAATGGAATAGGACAACTGGTTGTGGGCCAGGAACTGGCCGTTCCGGTCACGGATATTCCCTCGGGTGCTCTTGATGGTACGCGTTTTTGTGGTGCTCAGATTAAAGTTATCGGCGTATTCGTCGCCCTCAATGATCTGAAGCTTAAAAAGATGCTGTATCAGGATAAAGAACATGAGAATGAACGCCAGAAACAGCACTGTGGTACGTTTGATACAAATTTTTTTAAAAAAGTTTTTTATTTTCTTAGCCAAATAGAATCTCTCTCCTTCATTTCCAGTTCTGTCAGCCACTTGTTGATGTTAAAGAGTAACCTGTAGAGAAGAACAGTCATAAGAATCGTATAGATCATTTCCGGAATGATGATCCTTCCGAAATAGTAGTAAAACTGTATACGTCCCCGCATCAGATACTGCATTCCATAGACCAGACCGCCGTAAACCAGATCACCGGCCGCTACAAGTATGATGGGAACACGAAGCTCCTCATCATAAAACAGTTTACAGCAGCAGCCTGCCGCATAGCCGATGCACAGATAGATCAGGCCGTAAAAGCCAAGGAGTCCGTCTGAGAGCAGGTCTTTCAGGATTCCGCATAAAAATCCGATCCAGATGCCATTCTTCTTGCCGCGCATAAAACCAAAGGAAACTGTCAGGATCAACAGCAGGTTCGGCGCAATAGAGCCGATGGAAAGCGCTTTGAAAATAGTTCCCTGAAGGACAGCGGAAATCAGAATCAGAAGGAGGGTTACCACTTTCCTTTGAATTCTCATTTATGAATCTCCCTTCTGCTGTTTCAGTTCTTTGATCACAAGTACCTCCTGCAGATGTTCAAAATCTACCGCAGGTGTCAGGGTCCCTGTCTTTGTGAGATTGTTGGGGTCTTCTTTGATCTCACTTACATATCCTATCAGAATACCCTTCAGAAATTTGTCACTCACTGCGGATGTAACAATTTTTTCACCCTCCTGGATTTTGTCATCCTCATCCTTCAGGTGGATAAACTGCAGTTTTCCCTCATCAATGAGACGCATGTCGCCGGACACGATACATCTGTCGGAGGTGGTCATGGTCATGGCGCCTACATTACTGGTGTCATCTATGATGGAGCGGACCGTTGCCCAGTTTTTCCCGACCTCGGTGACTATGCCCACCAGTCCGCTTCCGGCTATGACGTTGCAGTCCTTCTGGATACCGTCATCGCTGCCTTTATTAATGGTAAAAGTGGAAAACCAGTTGCCGGAGTTCTTGCTGATCACCTCAGCGCCTACTTTATCGTATTCACTGTATTCCTTGTCCAGATCATACAGCTTTTTCAGACGGTCCAGTTCACTGACAGACTGGGTCAGACGGCTGTTCTCAGCAGTCAGCTCGTCCACCTTGCCCTGAAGCTTTTTATTTTCCTCTACCAGCTTTTTTTTGTTGCGGAAACCGGAGGTCATGTCACTCAACGCGGTTCCCACTTTATTGATGCCGTTCTGGAATGGTACGACTGCGTAGCTGGCAGCTTTTCTGACCGGTGCGGCCGGAAATTTTGACGCAAAGGTGAGGAGCATCAGGCTGATGCACACCAGAATCATTACAACCAGGATGTGTTTACTTTTTATGTTCCAATCATGCTTTTTCTTCATTCTATAAAACCTCAGCTTTTTATTCATGACAGCAGAGAGCCTGCAGGACATGTCCTCTGCTATTTAACCCATTTTCTGAGAGACTTGCTTCCTATGATCTCCTTAAGCCCGTATATGGTGCACAGGTCGTAGAAACGTGACAGGCATACCTTCTGCCCTGTCTGCCTGCTGATAAACCATTCGATATCCGGAATCTTTGTGGTACCTCCGGTGAGATTGATGCCTTCCCTGGAAATATTCTGCCGAATCTGGGGCGGTGTCCGTTCCAGAAAAAAGCGTATCTCTTCACAGATGGTGCCCAGCGGTTCCCAAATGGCCTCAAAAACCATTCTGGAGGAGACGATCCCCTCCTGGGGCAGACCGGTCAGGCTGTCCACGCCCACCACTTTCCGCGCCTCTTTTTTATCTTCTTTTAAATAGGCCAGGGAGAATTTCAGACGTCTGGCTGTACGGCTGCCAATATTCAAATTGCACCGGCGCCGCACCATGTTCTGGATGGATTCGTTTAACTGCTTGCCGCCAATCTCCACAATTTTGCTCAGTACCACCCTGCCCTTTTCGATGACAGAGATTTCACAGCTCTGTGCCCCGATGTTCACCACCATGGAGCCTTTCGTCTTGTTGATGGGTATTCCCAGAGCTACCGCATCAGCGATGGTCTTGTCAACCATGTATATCTTATTTTTTCTGTTGGAATTTCCTATGGTATAGTAAGCCCTCTTCTCTATCTCGGACAGATCTGCAGGAACTGCAAGGTACAGTGTGTTTCCAAAAACCGTACCGGCGCCTGCTTTCTCCAGAAGTGAATGCAGAACCATCTCTGTGTGATTGATATCTGCAATCTTGCCGAATGTCATGGGAGTGATGACCGAGACATTTGAGGGATTTTTTTCAAAAATCTCATAAGCATCATTGCCGGCAGCCAGAATCTGCTTTCCGTTCCGGATGGCAATCATGTTCTTTTCCGTTAAGATGGTGTCCTGCTGGCAGGAATAGATTTTCACCATACTGGTGCCTAAATCCACACCGAACGTTTTATGAAATGGCATATTGTGCTCCCCTTTTATTTATGACCAAGAAAGCCCGCGCAGCGTTCTTTCTATTATAATTATTCTAATAATCCCTGCTCCCGGAAGCTTATGTAACGGCAGTCGCCGATAATGATGTGATCCAAAAGCGGGATGCCGAGCATTGCTCCGGCATTCTGAACTCTCTTCGTAATGTTGATATCCGCCTGACTTGGGGACGGGTCTCCGCTTGGATGGTTGTGGACCAGCAGGATACCCACCGCGTGATAAGAAAGAGCGGCAAGAAAAATCTCCCGCGGGTTTACCAGGGACATGTTGACAGTCCCTTTAAAAATAGTCTCTTCCCCCAGGCGATGGTTTTTGCAGTCCAGCATCATACAAAGCAGCAGCTCCTGTTCCTGATGGCGGAGCTGCTCCATGTAGAAATTGGCAATGGATGCCGGATGATCAAAAGAAACACCCTTTTCTGCCACAGAGACTGCAATCCTCTTGGAAAGTTCACCGATGCATTTGAGCTGTACGGCTTTCACTGTTCCAATTCCCCGTATACTTTTCAACTGCTGGAGGCTCAGTTGGTGAAGGCCGGGAAGGCCCTCTTTGTCCCGGGAGAGGTGCAGCACCTCCCCGGCCAGCTCCAGTGAGGAGCTTCCGCTTGAGCCGGAGCGCAAAAGCACTGCCAGCAGTTCTTCATCAGTAAGTGCCTGGGCGCCGAGCTTCAGACACTTTTCGTATGGCCGGTTTTCATTTGGTATTTCTTTGATTTTTCTATTGTCATTCATATGATTTTCCACATACTCTCTTCAGCATGGTATGGGCATCATAAAAAAATTTAGCAGACTTTATTGTAGCACAGATTAAAAACGATGTATATGGCTTAACAAAAATTTATCACTTTTTTCATAATTGGTATACTTTTCATCGCGCAAAACAGGAAAAACGACTGCCGGATCAGAGGCTGCAGGCAACGGTGACCGCCTCTCCGATCTTCAGACCATCCATAGCCGCGGAGGTGATCCCCCCTGCATAGCCCGCACCTTCCCCACAGGGATAAATCCCTTGTATATTGCTCTGCATCCGGGAGTCTCTTTCGATCCGCACAGGGGAGGAGGTACGGCTCTCCACACCTGTGAGCACTGCGTCATCCCTAGAAAATCCTGGAATCATGCGGTCAAAATACGTGATTCCCTCCTGCAGGGCACTGCTGATATAAGAGGGAAAAAGCTCTCTTAAGTTTGCAAAGGACCAGTCTCCTTTCAGGCAGGGAGTGACCAGTCCAAGCCCGGTGCTTCTGCAGTTCTCTTTAAAATCACCGAAAAGCTGAAGTGGAATTTTGCCTCCGCCGAGACCATAAGCTGTTCTTTCCAGCTCTCTTTGAAATTCTACACCGGAAAGAGGTCCTTTATTTCCATAGTCATCCGGTGTTACTGTGACGATCATGGCACTGTTGGCATTCTTTGAGGCCCGGTCCTGATAGCTCATGCCATTGACTGCCAGCATGTTTTTTTCGGAAGAGGCATTGACCACATATCCCCCCGGACACATGCAGAAGCTGTATATTCCGCGGCCGGAGGCTGCCTTATGGGTCAGCTTGTATGCGGCAGCCCCTAAGGTATCATGTTCTTTGCATCCGTACTGATACTGGTTGATCAGTGTTTGGGGGTGCTCTATGCGAAGCCCCACGGCAAAGGATTTTGCCTGCATGGAACACCCTGTTTTTTCCAGAAGGGAAAATGTGTCTCTGGCGCTGTGTCCGATCGCCAGGACCAGGGTGGAGACAGGAAGCTGTTCCCTGTTATTGATCTCAATGCCTGTGATCTGTCCTTTTTCCACCTGAATACCGGTCAGGGCGCTTCGGAAACGGATTTCTCCGCCCATCTCTTCTATTTTGCCCCGCAGTTTTTTTACGATGGACACCAGCAGATCTGTTCCCAGGTGGGGCTTCTGTACATAGAGGATCTCCTTCGGCGCGCCGCATTCTACAAAAAGGCGGAGTACCTCCAGATTTCTTCCCACAGGGTCTTTGACCAGGGTATTCAGCTTTCCGTCGGAAAATGTGCCAGCGCCGCCCTCACCGAACTGCACGTTGGATTCCGTGTCCAGCGTACCGCCCTTCCAGAAAGACTGTACTTTTTCCATTCGGGCGTCCACATGGTCTCCCCGTTCGATCACAAGGGGGGAAAGTCCTGCACGTGCCAGGTAATAGGCACAGAAAAGACCCGCAGGGCCGCTGCCCACCACTACCGGGCGCTGTATCCCGGATGTTCGGTCTGCATGGAGATAAGTATAGGTGCTTCTACTAGTTGACATAACAATTTTATGGTCAACTCTTTTTTGGACAGCATTTTCTTTTTTTACCTCTGCGTCAATTGTATATACGAAAAAAAGTTCCGGCTTTTTCCTGGCGTCCAGAGATTGTTTTCGGATCGTCCATGAGAGAAGCTCTTCTTTTTTTATTTTCAATGTTTTTAAAATCTTTTTTTCCAGGTCGCTTTCTGTGTGCGCCACTGGAAGCTTTAATTGCTGTATGGTAAGCATGTGTGAACCTTTCTACATGACCATTCCTGCGGCCTTTGCTTTTTTTTGCAGGGGCCGTAAAAATAGTTCCTTTTTGAAAACGTTTCAATAGGTGTGCGCTTAATGCGCGGTAAATGTCAGAGTGCAGCGTGTGTTCCCGCCGCGGCAGCGCTGGACCATGCCCACTGCAGATTATAGCCTCCGCAGATACCATCCGTATCCACCACTTCCCCCGCAAAAAAGATTCCGGGCTGAATGGAGGATTCCATTGTCTTTGGAGATAACTCCTCTGTGGAGACACCCCCTGAACATACCTGGGCCTGCCTGAGGGAGCGGGGGCTTTTGACATCCAGCTCCAGACATTTGATCTTCTGTACAAGGGAGGCCAGATCACCGGAGTTATCCTGGGTCAGCACATCGATGAGTTTTTTAGGAAACAGTCCCACAAGGCTTTCCTTCAAGGTTTTGTACGGACAGTTTTCCATACGGGTTTTTAAAAACACATGCAGGGATTCCTCAGTGAAATCCGGCATAAGATCAAGCAGAAGCCGTACAGGGACACCCTCATCCAAAAGGCGTGCGGCATAGCCGCTCAACTGGAAAACAGGGATTCCTGAGACACCGTATTCTGTGAGCTGTATCTCTCCTCTTTCCTCCCGGAAGATCTGGCGGTCAACTGCCAGAGAGACACAGCCCTCTGTGCGGACACCAGCCCACTTTTTGAAAAAACTGCCTTTGCAGGCCAGTGGGACCAGGGCAGGGAGCGGTTTGATAATGGTGTGTCCCAGTTTCTCGGCAAATTCATATCCGGATGTGCAGGAACCTGTAATTTCAGAGGCCGGTGAACCGCAGGCAATGATCACACTGTCTGCAGCGTACTGCCAGGACTGGGTTTTGACCAGCCATCTGCCCTGCGCCGGGTCTGAGGATCCGCAGATATCTGTCACCTGTTCCTTACACTTTATCTTCACTTTCAGGTAACGGGCTTCCGCCTCCAGGACTTCCAGCACACTGGAGGCCTGTCCGCTTGCTGGATAGAGATACCCGTCACGATTTTTGGTGTAGATGCCCAGTCTGGAAAAAAAGGCCACTGTCTGCTGCAGAGGGAACTGCTGTATGACTTCCCATGCAAATTCCGGATGTCTGCCGTGGTAGCAGGAGGGATGCTGAAAGGTATTTGTTATATTGCATTTGCCGTTTCCTGTTGCCAGAAGCTTTCTTCCCGGTTTTTCATTTTGTTCCAACAGAATGACGGACGCGTGATTTCTCGCGGCAAAAATGGCAGATACCAGACCGGCAGCGCCCCCGCCAATGATACAGACAGTCTTCTTATCCATGGATCTCTATGCCTCCTGTTTTGGCAATACTGCTATTTTTTTATCTATAAGTTTCTGTAAGGACATGAGTATTCCCAGTTTTGCGTGGTACCAGGTAAGCCCGCCCTGGAAATATACGGCGTAGGGCGGCTTGATGGGACCGTCGGCGGATAGTTCAATAGAAGAACCCTGCACAAAAGCTCCGGCTGCCATGATGACATCGCTGTCATATCCCGGCATAGCCCAGGGTTCCGGTTCCACATAACTGTCCACCGGTGCAGCCGCCTGAATGCCTTTACAAAATTCTATGACGCCTTCCGGCACACCAAAGGTAACTGCCTGAATGATATCATGGCGGCTTTCCACCGCGTTTGGAACTACGCCGAAGCCGAGACGTTCATAGATGTTTGCGGCAAAGACAGCACCTTTTAATGCGCCTGCCACCACTGTGGGCGCCAGGAAAAAGCCCTGGAAGAATGGCTGGTTCACGCCAAGAGTAGCCCCCACTTCTTTTCCGAGACCGGGGGAGGTAAGGCGGTAAGCCGCATTCTCTACATACTCCTTTTTGCCTGCAATATAGCCGCCGATGGGAGCCAGGCCGCCGCCGGGGTTCTTGATAAGGGAACCCACGATCAGATCCGCTCCCACGTCCGTAGGTTCTATGCGCTCCACGAATTCTCCGTAGCAGTTGTCAACCATACAGATGACATCAGGTTTTATGTTTTTTACAAAAGAGATCAGTTCTCCGATACGTTCCACAGATAACGTGGGACGTGTCTGATATCCTTTTGAACGCTGGATCGTGACCAGCTTTGTCTTTTCATTTATTGCCTTTTTGATATTTTCATAATCAAAACTGCCGTCAGGAAGCAGATCTGTCTGTCTGTAAGTGACTCCGTATTCTGCCAGAGAACCTCTGGAGGGACGGATGCCGATAACCTCTTCCAGAGTGTCGTAGGGCTTTCCCACAGGGGAGAAAAGCTCATCACCCGGGCGCAGATTGCCGGAGAGCGCTACGGCAAGTGCATGGGTGCCGCAGGCTATCTGAGGGCGGACCAGCGCCGCCTCCGCGTGAAAGGCATCTGCATAGACATCTTCCAGGGTATCTCTTCCCAGATCGTTGTATCCGTAACCGCTGGATGCATAGAGACATGCCTCGCTGACTTTGTTTTTCTGCATGGCCAGAAGCACTTTCATCTGGTTGTACTCCGCATTTTCGTCTATAGAGTCAAAACGTTCTTTAAGCTCTTTTTCTATTTTATTTCCATATGCCAGTACCTCACTGCTGATTCCCAGTTCCCGGTACACTGCATTCATTTCCTGCATCACAAATTCCTCTTTCCTTACATATTTTCAGCATGTATTCTAAAATGGCATCCTCATTATAGGAGAATTCCGGTTTGTTTACCCAGATCACATCCTTTTCTCTGCGGAACCAGGTGAGCTGCCGCTTGGCAAAATGGCGGGTATCTCTTTTCAGAATATAAACTGCTTCTTCCAGAGTGATCTCACCGTCCAGCCAGGACAGGATCTCCTTGTAGCCAAGTCCCTGCATGGAGACCATATTTTTTGTATAACCCATGTTTTTCAGATCCTGGACTTCCTGGATCAGCCCGGCATCCAGCATTTCATCTACCCGCCGGTCTATGCGCAAATAGAGCTTTTCTCTGTCATCGTTCAGGACAAAATAGGCGGTGTTGTATGGGGAAGTTTTTTCCGCCTCCCGCTCATTGTGTTCGGAGATCCGCTCTCCTGTCAGTTCATAATATTCCAGGGCGCGTATGACTCGTTTTACATTGTTTTCATGTATCTTTTGGGCAGAGGCAGGGTCCGCTTCACACAGGCGCCGGTGCATCCAGGCAGATCCTTTTTCCTGTGCTTCCTGTTCCAGACGCTGTCTCACCGGACTTTTTTCCGTGTCCTCGGAAAAATCAATATCTTTTACTACGGCCTGGATATAAAATCCTGTACCTCCGGTGAGAATAGGGATTTTACCTTTTGCGTAAATTTTATCCATGGCCTCTTTTGCCATCTGCTGGAACCGGACGACATGAAACTCCTCCCGGGGATCCAGCACATCGATGAGATAATGAGGAATACCGTCCATCTCCTCTTTTGTGATCTTGGCAGAGCCGATATCCATATGGCGGTACACCTGCATGGAATCTGCGGAGATGATTTCTCCGTCTGCCGCATGAGCCAGGGAAATGGACAGGCGGGTCTTGCCCACCGCCGTAGGCCCTGTCAGTATGATTAAAGGTTTTTTCAAGCTTTTCACCTACACAATCCGTTTGAATTTCTTTTCCAGTTCGTATTTTGTCATTGAGATGATCGTGGGTCTTCCATGTGGGCAGTGATAGGGATTTTCCAGGCCCAGTAGTTCATCGATAAGTTTATCCGCTTCCGCAACAGAGAGCATCTGGTTGCCCTTTACAGCGGCTTTGCAGGCGGCTGTGGCGATCCTGTGTGTGATCAGTTCAGGGGTCTGCTTTCTGCCCTCTGATTCCAGGCTGTCTAAAATTTCAATGAACAGCTCCTGAACCGTAACCCCGTACAGATTGGCCGGAACAGCGCTGATGCTGTATTCTTTTCCTCCAAAGGAAGAAATCTCAAAACCAAACTGTTCAAAAATTTCCATCTGTTCTTTTAAAAGCTCTGCCTCCTGAAGGCTGAGCGCAATAATCTCCGGCGGACTGATCATCTGGGAAATGATCTCCCGCTGGTCAAACTCTTTCATGAACCGCTCGTAAAGCACTTTTTCATGGGCGGCGTGCTGGTCAATGATATAAAACTTTTCATCATATTCAACCAGCCAGTACGTATCAAAAAGCTGCCCTATAATGCGGTGATGGAGCCGGGCTTTTTTTGAGAGGAGCCTGTCATCAAAAAGCTCCATCTGCTGGGGCTTTTCCGATATCGCCGGATCCTGCGGCGCATCTTGGCCGGGAAGAGGGGAACTCTCTTTTAAAGCCTGTGCAGGCTGAAGGCATTTGGAAACATGACCGGAACTGATCTCCTGGGACTTTTGTCCCACGGAAGATGCTTCTGTGAAATCTGCTGTGCCAGAATCCGTTCCGGCTAAAGACATATTTTGGGTATCCGTCATTGCAGAACCTGGTTTTGCTGAATGTTCACCTGGAATATTCAGCACTGCAGACTCCGATTCCGCTGAGTGTATTCCAGGAATTTCCCTGTTTGCAGAATTCGTTTCTGCCGAGTGTACACCAGAAATATTTCCGCTTGCAGAATCCGTTTCTGCGGAGTGTATACCCGGAATATTTATCCTTGCAGAATCTGTTTTTACCGAATGTACACCTGAGATATCTGCTGCGGAATCTATTTTTACAGGACGCACGCCTGCCGTTTTTTCTTTTGTATTTGTGATCTCTGCGTTTTTCCCGAAATCGGATTCCTGGGTCACAGGAGCGCTGCCGTAAGCATACGGACTGCTTTTTTCTGCTATATGCCCGTTCTGCGGCTGCTGCCGGTAAAGATGTTCGGCATGCGGCTGCGGCGTATGAGAAAGGCCTGCTCTGCGCTTCTGTTCAAAGGGTTCCGGGCCGTTTATATTTCGGCCGGCATTTTCCCGGGCTTCCTTTTGGGTATCCCGGTTCAATTCAATGTCAGGTATCAGCTCTCTGTGAGTCAGCACAAAAGTGAGGGCCTCATAGGTGGCCTGATAAACTGCCTGTTGGTTCTGAAAACGTACCTCCATCTTTGTGGGGTGCACGTTCACATCAACCTCTTCCCCTGAAATATTGTACTGCAGGCAGACAAAGGGATACTTATGCTGCATCATATAAGGCTTGTAAGCATCCTCAATGGCTTTCATGATGACCTTGCTTTTTACATATCTGCCGTTAATATAATAGTTCTCAAAGGTCCTGTTGCCGCGGGCAATGACAGGCTTTCCGGCAAATCCTTCTATGGAAATACCGCTTTTTTCATATTTCACCTCTGTCAATTCCCTGGCAATATCCCTTCCGTAAATGCCGTAAATGACATCTTTCAGGCTGGCGTTGCCGGAGCTGTGGAGCTTTGTCTGTCCGTTTACCATGTATTTAAAAGAAATATCCTGGTGGGACAGGGCAAGCTGCTCCATATAGGAGCTGACATAACCGGCCTCTGTCATGGCTGTCTTTAGAAATTTGGCTCTGACCGGCGTGTTAAAAAATAAATTCCGGACAATAATGGTAGTGCCGCAGGGCGCTCCGATCTCCTCCAGGGATTTTTCTTTACCGCCCTCAATGAGATAGCGCACACCTGTGAGGGCTTCCGGTGTCTTGGTTATAAGTTCTACCTGCCCCACAGCGGCAATACTTGAAAGGGCCTCCCCCCGAAATCCCAGAGAGGATATGACCGTCAGATCTTCCACCTTTTCAATCTTGCTGGTGGCATGGCGCAGAAAAGCCAGAGGCACCTGTTCCCTCACCATGCCTCCACCGTTGTCGGTCACACGTATGAAAGAGATGCCGCCCTCTTTGATCTCCACAGTGATAGCTGTAGAGCCGGCGTCAATGGCATTCTCCACCAGCTCCTTCACCACTGAGGCGGGACGTTCCACCACCTCGCCTGCCGCTATTTTATCTATAGTATTCTGATCTAAAACAGCAATTTTTCTCAATTTTGTCACCATCTGTTCTTCAGCTTATTCTGAAGCTTATAAATTGTATTCAATGCGTCAATAGGTGTTAAATTAGAGACATCAATATTTTTCAGTTCCTCCAGCACATCGTCGTCTTTTACGGTGTCAAACAGGGAGATCTGTTCCAGATCCACCTCATCTAAATGTACCTGGGGTTTTGTCTTTGTCTTTTTATTTTCCGATGCGATGTCCTTGACCGCTGCCGTGATGTCAGCGCTGACCAGTTCCTCCACCAGCTCTTTTGCCCGCTCAATGACAATATCCGGCACACCGGCCAGCTTTGCCACCTGAATGCCGTAGCTCTTATCAGCTCCGCCTTTTACGATCTTCCTCAGAAAGACAATGTCATCTCCCCGTTCCTTCACGGCAATGCAGTAATTGTTCACGCCTGCCAGTTTGCCCTCCAGCTCGGTCAGTTCATGATAATGGGTTGCGAAAAGTGTCTTTGCCCCCAGAATCTTTGTGTTGCTGATATATTCAATGACTGCCCATGCAATGGAAAGACCGTCAAAGGTGCTGGTTCCCCGTCCGATCTCATCCAGGATCAAAAGACTTCTGGACGTGGCATTGCGCAGAATGTTGGCTACCTCTGTCATCTCCACCATAAAGGTACTCTGGCCGCTGGCCAGGTCATCGGAAGCTCCCACACGGGTAAAGATACGGTCCGCAATGCCGATGTTGGCCTTTTCCGCAGGAACAAAGGAGCCAATCTGTGCCATCAGGACGATCAGGGCAGTCTGCCTCATATAAGTGGATTTACCTGCCATGTTAGGTCCGGTGATGACAGATACCCTGTTTTTATTGTTGTCCAGATACGTATCATTTGGAATGAACATATCATTTGGAATCATTTTTTCCACTACGGGATGGCGGCCGTTTTTAATATCGATAATTCCCTTTGTGTTGATCTTCGGGCGTACGAAATTATTTCTGGACGCTACCAGAGCCAGGGAGATATAAGTATCCAGCTTGGCCACTGCCTTGGCTGTCCGCTGGATCCGCTCCACCTCTCTTGAGATAGTATTGCGCACCTCCACGAACAGTTCATATTCCAGAGCGTAGAGCTTATCCTCTGCGCCCAGGATCATATCTTCCAGTTCCTTCAGCCTTGGCGTGATATAACGTTCCGCATTGGTGAGGGTCTGTTTTCTGGTATAGTAATCCGGCACCATATCTTTGAAGGAATTTGTCACCTCCAGATAATAACCGAACACTTTGTTGTACTTGATCTTCAGATTACGGATTCCTGTCTTTTCTCTCTCCTGTGCCTCCAGCTCTGCAAGCCAGGATTTTCCTTTGGTCTTAGCCTCACGGAAATGGTCCACATTTTCATTGTAACCATCTTTGATGATCCCGCCCTCCTTCATGGCAAGAGGCGGCTCCTCCACAATGGCAGATTCCAGAAGTGTATACAGGTCCCTTAAATCATCCATGTCCTCATAAACGCACTGCATCTCTTCCGTAGAAAAGCTTTTGACAAGCTGTTTGATGTACGGGATCATGGAAATGGAAGATTTAAAAGAAATCATATCTCTTGGGTTGGCCGACTGATAGCTGACACGCCCGATCAGACGTTCCATATCATAAATGGGATTTAAGTATTCTCTGATCTCCTCCCGGTCCATTTCCCTGGAGTTGATCTCTTCCAGAGCATCCAGACGGCGGTTAATGGCATCCTCGTCTATCAGAGGCTGTTCTATGAAGGAACGCAGCATTCTGGCTCCCATGGCAGTCTTTGTCTTATCCAAAACCCACAGAAGGGAACCCCGTTTTACCTTTTCACGAAGGGCTTCCGTCAGCTCCAGGTTCCTCCTGGAGGAGCTGTCGATCACCATGAAACGGTCTGTGATGTACGGGGTAATGGCACGCATATGTTCCAGGGAGTTTTTCTGAGTCTCCAGAAGATAAGTCAGAAGCGCGCCTGCACCGATTGTGGCACACTCATAATCCTTAAGTCCCAGTCCTTCCAGAGTACCCACATGAAAATGCTCTTTCAGTGTTCTCACGCACAGATCATCATCAAAATACCAGCTCTCCAGCGGATACAGGGAAATATTCAGCCGGTTCTTGATCTCATCCAAGTCCACGCCGCTCATGCAGAACGCTTCATTACAGATGATTTCCGCCGGAGAGAACTTGTATACCTCGTCCAGAAGGGTTCTGATCTTATCCACTTCCGTCACCATAAAATCACCGGTGGTCACATCCGCGATAGCTATGCCGAACCGGTTGGAGAGATAGACAACTGCCATAATATAGTTATTTTTTGTCTCGTCAAGAGCCTGGGTGTTTAAATTGGTCCCCGGTGTGACAACACGGATCACCTCTCTTCTGACCATGCCCTTGGCTTCCTTTGGATCCTCCATCTGTTCACAGATAGCCACTTTATAGCCCTTTGCCACCAGACGGTTTATGTAGACTTCTGCTGCGTGGTAGGGAACGCCGCACATAGGCGCACGCTCCGTAAGTCCGCAGTCCTTACCGGTCAGGGTCAGTTCCAGTTCCCGGGATGTTGTGACAGCGTCGTCAAAGAACATCTCATAAAAATCACCCAGGCGGTAAAAGATAATACAGTCTTTATTTTCCTCTTTTGTCTTCACGTAATGCTGCATCATCGGTGAGAGTGATGCAACATCCACGTCTTTAAATGTAAGTCCCATATTTTGTCATCCTACTTTCGTACCCATGTAATAAAATCCCCTGCACTCATCCAGCTGTACCTTGACCAGACTGCCGATCAAAGAGGCATCTCCTGGAAAATGCACCAGAATATTGTTGGACAGTCTTCCTGTCATAAGGGATTTATCATGCTCATTCTGTTCCTCAACAAGAACCTCCTGTACTGTACCTGTATCCCTGGACGACATCTCCCGGCCTATCTCCTGTACTCTTTTGAGAAGCCTGTCAAAACGGTCTTTCACAGCCTCCTCGGAAATCTGGTCTTCCATGACAGCGGCAGGTGTTCCGGTCCTCTTGGAATAAATAAAGGTAAAGGCGCTGTCATAGCGCACCTTTTCCACCACATCCATGGTCTCCAGGAAATCCTCCTCTGTCTCGCCGGGAAATCCCACAATGATATCTGTGGTAAGGGAAATATCCGGCACTGCGGACCGAATCTTCTCCACCAGGGTTAAATACTGCTCCTTATCATATCTTCGGTTCATCAGCTTTAAGATACGGCTGCTGCCTGACTGAAGGGGCAGATGAAGGTGTCTGCAGATTTTCTCGCTGTTCTTCATCACCTGGATCAGCTCGTCCGACAGATCCTTTGGATGGGAGGTCATAAAACGGATGCGGCGAAGCCCCTCTATTTTTTCAATCTCCTGTAAAAGCTGGGCGAACGTCATAGGTTCCTCCAGGTTTTTACCGTAAGAATTAACATTCTGCCCCAGAAGCATAACCTCCACAACGCCGTCAGCCACAAGCTGTTCGATCTCTCTTATGATATCTCTCGGGCTTCGGCTTCTCTCCCGGCCGCGCACATAGGGAACAATGCAGTAGCTGCAGAAATTGTTGCATCCGAACATGATGTTGACACCGGATTTAAAGGAATACTTCCGCTCCGCAGGCAGATCCTCCACGATTTTGTCTGTGTCTTTCCAGATATCAATGACCATGCGGTCAGACGTGAGCGCACTGACGATCAGCTCCGAAAATTTATAAATGTTGTGTGTGCCGAAAATGAGATTGACAAAAGAATAGCTCTTTTTCAATTTTTCCACCACATGGGCCTCCTGCATCATGCATCCGCAGAGGGCTATCATCATATGAGGATTTTTCTTTTTCTTGGCATGAAGCTGGCCAAGGCGGCCGTATACACGGTGATTGGCATTTTCCCGGACCGTGCAGGTATTGAAAATGACGAAATCTGCATCCTCATCCTGTTTTTCCACATATCCGATATTTTCCAATACACCAACCAGTTTTTCAGAGTCCCTGGCATTCATCTGGCAGCCGAAAGTATTTACACAGAAAGTCAGAGGCCGTCCCAGATCCTCGCTTTTTTCCTTTACAAGCATGCGTGCTTTTTTCATGAAATAATATTGGCGGTCCGGTTCAAGAACCGGCGCTTCGCCGCTTATATCTATATTTCCCAGAATTTCTTCCAAATTTTCCTGATTCATTCCATATCCTTTCCCAATTTGTAACAGTTCAGCATCCTCACATCTGCAGGCAGAAATCCATGGATGATTGCTTTGGCAGCACGGCTGCAAAATGTTCTTTTACGGTCGGCACAGGGAATGTACAGACCTGCTGAATCGTTACCTCAATTTTATCATCAAAACATTCAGACCTATTTTACTATAACGGATTTTAATTTTCAATCATTAAAATTTACATAATATCGTAACAGAAAAGAAAAAAAGGTCGGAATGTATCAAATCATGTCATACACCCAACCTTTTCCTGTGTTCTTTTCTTATAAAAATCAATGCTTTGTTTTGAGTCCGTATTTTTGTCCGAGGTTTGTGACAGTGCCATCTTTTTCCTGAATATCAATGTTGTCCAACTGAGAACGCATATTCATACGGATGGTAGCAATGTACTCGGTGCGGAGTTTTTTCTGCTCTTCTTTCTCCTCTTTTGTCAGTTCAGTAACTTTTGACTTTCTGGCAAGCTCATTGATTCTGTCTATCTGTTCCTGGTTCATGTATCGTCTCCTCTCTGGCAACGGTCTGTGTATTTACTGCATTGACCGTAAGAAAGCTGTAACAAGTGGATTCTTCACGTGTAACAATACAGCCTTTCACGGTTCCGGTTGTCGTTAAAGTTTTTGGATAATATCATCCAGATAAAATTCTTCTTTTTTGTCTGATAAAAACAAAGTGCCGTGGTTTTTTCCCTGCATGATCTTATGAATCACATGGAAATCCTCTCCGTTGGCAATCACCATATCGGCACCTGCGCTTGTTGCTATGTGTGCGGCTGTCAGTTTTGTTGCCATACCTCCGGTGCCCACAGAACTTCCTGTGCTGCCCTTGGCCATTTTCTCCAGATGGCTGTCTATCTTTTCCACCACATCGATAAATTGGGCGTCCGGGTTCTGATTGGGGTCATCTGTAAAGAGACCGTCAATATCGGACAGAAGGATCAGCATATCGGCATCCACTAAAGCGGCTACCAAAGCGGAAAGAGTGTCATTGTCACCAAATTCAATTTCATCCGTGGAGATCGTATCATTTTCATTTACAATGGGAATCGCCCCCATATCAAACAGCTTATTGAAGGTATTTATGGCATTGTCTCTGGTGGCTGCATTGATCATGGTGTATTTTGTCATAAGCACTTGGGCTGCAGTCTGATTGTATTCTGCAAAGAGCTTCTGATAGATCATCATAAGCCTGGCCTGTCCCACAGCAGCGCAAGCCTGCTTTTCGGCCAGCTCCTCCGGACGCCTGCGAATGCCCATGGCACTTCTTCCAACAGCGATAGCCCCGGATGACACCACGATGACATCCTTCCCTTGGTTGTGAAGGTCTGCCAGTTCTCTGACCAATATTTCCATTTTTGTGAGATTTAAACGGCCTGTCTCCTCATGGGTCAGGGAGGAGGAACCGATTTTTACCACGACTCTTTTTTTATCTTTTAGTTTTTCACGTAAGTTCATGCGTTTCGCTCCATAATTTTTATATCTTTTTTATATTACACTATTTTCACCCGTTCGTCCAGAGGAGCTTTGATTCGGTTATGAGAGAAAACCGTTTTCTTTTAAATAATCATATGCCACCTTGTAGGGATCTTTGTTTTCCACATCTATCATATAGTTCATTTCTGTACACAGTTCGTTGCTGAATTTGCCTTCCAGAGAATCGAATACCTCTTCCAATTCGGGGTAATCTTTAAATAAATCAGCTCTCACCAGATAAGCGCCATTGTATTCCGGGAAAAATTTTTTATCATCTTTCAGAGTGGTAAGTTCAAATTTGCGGTTCAATCCGTCTGTTGTATATACAATGGTAACATCCATGTTACCGGAACTCATTCCTGTATATTTGAGTCCTCGGTCGATGGTAATTCCCTCTTGAAAGGAGAGACCGTAAAAATCTACAAACGCATCATAATGGGTAGACCCTTCATCGAAGAACTCATGCTCAGCCGCAAAAACCAGATCGGGTGCGTGCTTTTTCAGATCGCTGACGCATTTAAGATTATATTTTTCGGCAAGTTCTTTATTCACAGCAACAACATAAGTGTTTTCTTCTCCCAGCTTAGGTGTCAGCATAACATTTGCGGATTCCTTCCCCAGTTGATTGGCATAGTCATAAAGAGAAGTTCCTTCCGGGACATCCGAAGGATCTTTGCCCAGATAGGCTGCCAATAACGAGCCGTCGTAGGACATATAAATATCCATCTTTCCTTCTTTTATCTGCTCAAATGCCAGATTGCTTGCCATTGAATCCTGTACATCTACTTTTAACGAAGTCTTATTTTCAATCAGGATTTTTGCCACCTGGGTAAAAAACTTCATCTCCGCAAAATCTCCGTCAATAATGGTGACCGTATTCTTATCCTTTTTATCTGAACAACCGGAAAAGGCACATACCAGAACAAGACATGCAGAAAGTAGAAATGCTCTGTTCTTCCATTTTTTCATATTATATTAATCTCCCTATTTTCTTTTCATAAAATCCAAGAAGGTAGTCAAAACACATGGACATGACTAACAATACCAAGGTTCCTTCCAGGATCAGATTCAGGTTTTGTATCCGAATCCCTTGGTACAGAATGCTGCCCAGTCCTCCGCCGCCCACAAATGTTCCGAAGACAGCCACACCGACTGCATTGACTACAGTAATACGGATACCTGTTAATATGAAGGGAAAAGCCAGCGGAAATTCTACTTTCACGAGCTTCTGCCGGCGGTTCATACCCATAGCGTCCGCCGTCTCTTTCAGCAGAGGATTCACATGATTCAGGCCTGTATTCGTATTCCGTACAACAGGCAGCAACAGGTAAAGAATCATGGCAGTAATGACGGTAAGGGAATTTGCCCCGAAGACAGTCATGAGCAGACCCATTACGGCAAGAACGGGAACCGTCTGAATCAAATCCACGGCGGTGAGCACTATTTTCCCCAACTTCTCATGGTAATAGGTAAAGATACCAAGAGGAATGCCTACTGCTATGACAACTGCACAGGAGACTACCACTAAATATAAATGTTCAAATACCAGTTCAAGACTCATTTAATCCTCCTGTATTCCTTTTGAGACAACTATTTTTTCCAGCCTGTCAATCAGCAGGCGGAATACAATAGCCAGTATTGCAATTGGGATTGAACCAATCACAATATATTCCTTGACATTTGCATCAATTCCCCTGTAAATAAATTCGCCCAGTCCGCCTTGGCCGATCATAGCTGCAAGTATGGCCCAGCTCACGGTATAGATAAGGGACATTCGGACTCCGGAAAAAATTGCCGGCATGGCAAGGGGAAGTTCCACCTGAAAAAAAATCTGCTTGCGGTTCATACCACATCCCTGTGCAACTTCTATGATACCCGGTTCCACTTCCACAAAGCCCTGATAAGCATTCTTCAGGATGGGGAATATGGCATAAATACTCAGCGCCAACACCACTGTAAACTGGGTCATTCCAAATTTAAGCATTAATAGTCCAATAAACACAATGCCGGGAACCGTCTGAAATACACTGATCACAGGCAATATAAACCCGGCGGCTTTCCGATACCTGGAAAGTACCCCTGCCAGAACCAGGGCTATGACAACTGCAATACCTACACTCACCAATACATATCCTATATGCTGAAGGATGGCTATTCCTAATTTTTCAGCGTATTTATCAATAAATTCCTGCATATCACACCTGCTTGATAGAATTGAGGATCAGGCTCTCCACAGTAATCTCTCCCACTACAGATCCTGACTGGTTTTGGACATAAATTTTCCTGTTGTTAGACAAATCATAATTTCTCCCGATAGTTTCCAGGCTGTCTGTCTCCCGGACAAAAACAGCCCTTGCCAATTCCACAGATCCCGCAAGGGGCTGCATCAGGTCTTTGGCAGACGTTTGTTCTTTTTGGGCTTCTACTTCCTGCAGACGTATGAACTGAGCAACCGTCTCATTTGCAGGATGCAGCACCATCTCTTTTGGGGAAGCTGTCTGGAGAATTTTCCCCTGATCCATAAAGACGATCCGGTCAGCCAGCTTCATGGCTTCATGCATATCATGCGTGATAAACAAAACAGTTATATGCAAATTTTTCTGGATTTTTTTCACTTCATTCTGTAGAATTTCCCTGGTTATCGGATCAAGGGCTCCAAATGGTTCATCCATAATAATAATAGGCGGATTGACCGCCATGGCTCTCAAAACTCCGATCCGCTGCTGCTGTCCGCCGGACAACTGGCGGGGATATTTCTTGGCATAGGAATCATAGGGCATATTCACCATGGACAATAATTCTCTAACCCTCTCTTTTGTTTTCTCCTTGTTCCATTTTAAAATTTGGGGAACAACCGAAATATTTTCCTCCACGGTCATATTAGGGAAGAGACCAATTTGCTGGATTACATATCCAATCATTGTCCGAAGCTGAATCAAGTCCATTTCTTTATTGTCTATGCCGTTGATCAGTATATTCCCATCCGATGTCTCAAGCAGACGGTTCAGCATTTTAATGGCAGTTGTCTTTCCACACCCCGACGGCCCGATTATAACAACAAACTCTCCGTCTTCCACCTTCATGTTTATGTCCTGAATGATCAGTTGATCACCATAATACTTCCTGACATTTCTGTATTCAATCATTCTTTTTCTCCGTCGAAAACACTCTGTAAGCTGTTGTGATAAATATTGTAATAATCATTCTATCTCATTTGTCTGCAATATTCAATGCATCCATATGTATTCTTGCAAAACAAATATAACCGTTCAGTCTTCCACTGTCACGCAAGGTGTTGCCTTTAATTGCAAAACAATCCCGGGACAGCTACGCGCCGGGCTATGGTTTATGCAGTCTGTATGCATAATTTTACGCTATGAACCCGGAAGGCTGAATAGTAACAATCAAATGACGGCAGTCCGCACGGGCTGCCGTCATTCCGGTTACAGATATTTTTCAATGATTGCCAGTTGTTCTGCCGAAATATCCGGTGCCTTGTAATCTGCGAGGCGCTGTTTCACCACCTGAGAAGCTTTTTCTTTTACACTGATGCTTCCCTCAGATTCCCAGGACTTGTAATCTTGTTTGACAAAAATATCAGGGACAAAATGTTCCGCACGGTATTCCTTGGGTGTTCTCCCTTTCAGGAAGCTTCCTCTTGGTCCCACTGCTTGGATTCCGGACGTATAATCTTTTGTCTTGTCAATCGCAATACCTTTATACAGCCGTTTTACCATTTTGATCAACTGTTCATCCACTACATATTTCTCAAGGGATGTAACATTAAATCCGCTTAACATTCCGGCTGCGAAATAAACCAGATCCACATCGCTCAGTGTGCCGCACATGAGATTTAAAGCAGACTCAGCTCCTGCCTGATAGTCAATATCTATGGCATCATTCAGCGCTCCAGATGCCCGGAAAGGCATATGATAATATTTTGCCATTTTTGCCGTAGCAAGAGAAATCAGCGCTGTCTCACTTGAACCCAGAGACATGGATGCCTTCCTGAGATTCGTTGATGTGGAGGTATTGCCATAAAACACGGGAAGTCCCGGTTTCATAAGCTGGATCAGCGTGATTGCGGCCAGCAATTCCGCATTATTCTGAATAACCGTTCCAAGAAGTGACGCCTGGCTTGTCAGTACGGGGAGTGAACAGGTTGCCAACTGGATCGGCTGGTTGCGTTCACAGTAAACATAAAGTGCATCCAATGCCTCTTTGATATAAGCCAGCGGGGAAATAGGACTGACACATCCAATCAGTACATGGCCTTTCTCCACACCTGTAAACTGAGCAACCATATCGATCAAATGGGAGGCGATCATTCCCGTATCTTCTTTTGCAGTCATCAGGGCAGTGATGGAGACCGGCAGTGTGGTGTACTTCAATAATGCCGCCATCATATGATATACTCTTTCGTTCCGGTCGATATCATAGACATCGCACAGATTCAAGTGTGTCATGTCGAGACAGTCACTTGTCTGTACCAGTTTACAGATATTTACATAATCATCCATAACCGCAAAGCGGAACTTATTCTCATCAAGGATGTATGGCGGACTACCTGCAGTACACATGGTCTTGCTCCCTCTTCCCATGGAATAAAGGGTTCCGTCCGGCCTGTAAATCTCGAAGGAATCAACTACTGTGGAGAGAGCTTTGTCTACTAATTCTTTTGTAAAATACACAGTGACTCCATCGATCTTTGCCCCATTCTTTTTGAAAATCTCAATGGCCTTTGCGTCGTCAAAAACACATCCTGTCTCGGCCAATACCTTCAGGGACTGTTCATGGATAAAGTCCGCGTCTTCCTGCGTAAAGAAAAATTTTTCTAATTCCATATTATTTTTTTCTCCCTTATTTTAAATCTGCTTCGTTACCGTTTTGTACCTTCACAGTTATTATGCCTGTTTCTTTTCCAATTTCTTTTTGTAAACTCTGACCATCCATGCACAGAACAATGCACCTGCAGCACTTACTGCAAGGACTCCGAAGATTCTCGTATATGCCCCCGCCGTATCATAAGTATCCAGCCATTTTCCGGCAATGGGTGAAACAAACATATCCGGAATAAAACCAACCACGGAAAGGATACCGGATGCAGAGCCAAAGATTGCCGTTGGTACTTTTGTCTCGGTCATCATTGAGGAAGTCACTCCATAAGCTCCATTTAGGAAAAATGACAGGGCAATGATCAGAATTACCGAAGGAATAATAAATCCGGAGGTCTTCGGCGCAAAGGCCATGACCACAAGACTTGCTCCGGTGATAAGTGTACATACTATAATTGTTTTGGATGGAGTCTTTTTCTCCGCAATGCCTCCTATGATCGGAGATGAAAAAAGGCTTGTCCCATAAGTCCTTATGGTTCCCACAACAGATGCAATGGCTGCCGTGGCTCCAATGGCAGTGAGGAAGGAAACGGTATATGCCAAAGAAGTATATATTGTATAGATAAAGAACATACATAAGGTGGTGAGCCAGACCCCCGGATGCTTAAAAGCCTGTACTATTTCGTTTAAGTTGAATTTTTGGCGTTCCCCCTCGAATTCATCCTTGAATTTTGGGATAAATATGAAGGATAAAACTGCAAATATTGCATTAATGATTGCAAAGAACATCAATACAACATTAAACCCTTTGGTCGGATCCGCAAACATGCCAAAGATACCGATGGAAACAAAGCTGATAATAAGTCCTACCACGCCCACAATGCCATAAGAGAATCCAATGGTGGTGGAGTAGTTCTCCTCGGTGCTGACAAGGCGGATGGCTTTATAACGAATGCCCCAGAAAATCAGTGTTGTACATAATCCGAATAACAAAAATATCACTTTTAATTCTGTATAACTCGGTACCGTTGAATACCAGAATGTGAGTACAGCACTCATGGCAAATCCAAGGGTAGCCAGATATTTAACTCTGACCTTGTCGGCCAGAACACCTCCGGGTAGATAAGCAATTGTGGCTGTAGTTCCATACAATCCATACAAAACACCCAACTGCGAATTTGTAATCTTCAGACCGTCAATAACTTGGTCATAAAACGTATATCTTGCCAGATATGTCAGATAGACCACATAGGCTCCAGAACTGATGATCGCCACCACCATCCACTTGGTAAATTTGCTGACAGAACCGGCTGATGATTGTAACTCTTTGCCCATAAAAACCTCCCTATATAGTCAAGTGTTTTTTCCTTATTTTTCAAGGAATTTTTAGTTACATATCTCAGATGAATGAGCCGTGAAGATGGGTATTTCTGTGTATCTGGTACGAAAATAGCTGATTTTGGGCATACAAAATAAAACGTCTCATTATTCCGCTTTATATGGCCTTGTGTATGCCCCTCCATCTATGGCAGCTTACCTCCCGTGTCTACCAGGATCATCCCACCTGTCGGTGTGAGTCCTAACTTCCTTCGTTCTGCCTGCCCATATCCAGGGTGTCAGCTTAGCTCCTTTGCAGGGTCTTGCCCTATGGTATTTATTTCTGCCGACTACTGGCTCATTCTTTATTTTAAGTCTTACTGACCTGTTAATATCCTTCCTGTACCGGCACCTTTCGGTGGACGTTTTTCCGGTCCATCCCTGATATTTCCAGCTTTTCTGTCATAGCTGGATTCAGCTTTCAATCCTCTTTGAAAGTTCAATCCAACCATGACAGAGCAGTGCTTTTAGTACTTGGATCGTTTGGTTTCGTTATGCTGTCTGCATCTGCGGATGCTTGATATCACCCAGCAGCCTTGCAGCGTCATAATCGACTCCTTTTGTCAGGATCGTATAAAACACCCTGATCACCTTACATGCCACTGCCACTACTGACTGCATCTTTTTCAGCGGATTCTCTTTTCTCGTCCGATAGTATTCATGGATCTCTCGAAATTCCGCATTCTTTCCGACTAGTGATATCGCCGCTTCATACAGTACATATCTCAGTCGTTTTCTTCCTCGGTAGCTGATACGGCTCTCTCCATTATGCTTGCCTGAATCGTTCGCCACGATCGCATAGCCTGCAAGCTTTTGCAGCTGTTTGGGGTTGTCAAAACGTCTAATGTCGCCCACCTCTGCAATAAATCCACTTACTGTCACCATACCGATCCCTTTGATCTCCAGCAGCTTATCTATATATGGTATTTCTTTCAGCTTACCTTCTATCTTTTGCACCAGTTCTTCCAGTCTTGATGTATATACATCCATGTCGTCCAGCAGATTTTTCAGTTCCATTCTCGCTGCCTCCGGTGCTTCCTTACTGCCTACGCTGTGCTCTGCAGCTGATACCAGGGTCTTTGCCCTCTTCATTCCAGCCCCTCTCAGCTTTGCGTCTCTCCAGATCTGGTTTACACCTTCCACGCCCAACTTCCCGATGTCCTCCGGCAGCGGCGCTGCCTTCAGTATCATCCGCCCGCTGACTGCCTTTAAATCCCTATAAACGTCTTTGTATTCAGGAAAGTAAATGGCAAACCATCTGGCAATGCGGTTCTTGATCCGGGTAACTTCCTCCTGTGTCTGGAAGCGTAGATTGGATAAGCTTCTCATCTCTGCATAAATCCCGGTTGGTATATAAGGGTAGGAAAAACGTCCCTCATTCACCAGTGCGGCAATCGTCTTTGGATCTTTGCGGTCATTTTTATTAGGATTGTTATCATCCAGTTCCTTGGATTTCTTGACATGATGGGGATTTACATGCACAGGTTTCATTCCGTTGTCCTGCAGGAACTTTCCTAAAGCGAACCAATAGTGTCCTGTTGGCTCCATTCCGGGAATTACAGCGGTTTTACCATTCTTTTCTTGTATTTCCTCGATCCATGCCTTAAATGTAAGGAACCCTGCTTGTGTATTGCTGAAAATCAAAGGTTTTCTGGTAAACTCGAAATTTCTCCAGTCAAATGCTCTCGCATAGTGCGTTTCGCTTCCGACATCAATACCAACGATCAAAGTTTTTTCAGTTATGGATGCAATTTTTGTGTTCTGTGTGTTACAATTCATTTTAGATACCTCTCTGTTTAATAAGATTTTATACTAACCGCCAAAGTCAGTAATCTTATTTTACACTGAGGTATTTTTTTCTCAACCTTCTTTCTTGGAATTCCCTATATTTGAATTATACAGGAAGCTCCTTCTACATGTAAAAAGCTTATGCCAGAGCCTGTTCCCACTCTTTGCAATAGCTGATGGTTGTCTGAGGACTGCTGGCCCACGCATTTGCGCCGGTCTGGTCACAGACTTCCTGATTCACCGGCGCCCCGCCAATGATAACCTTCACCTGGTCCCGCATTCCGGCTTCCTGAAATGCGTCTATGGTATTCTTCATGGAATCAATTGCCAGTGTCAGCACTCCCGATAAACCAATGATATGTATATCCTCTTTTTTGGCAGTTTCCACGATCACATCCGCAGGTACATCTATCCCCAGATCCAGGACATCAAAGCCGGAGGCTTCCAGCATAGATCTCACAATATTTTTTCCAATGTCATGCAGGTCATCTTTTACGGTACAAAGAATCATCTTTGTTTTTTCTCCGCCGGAACCGTCCTCTGTCACCAGGCCGTCTTTTAATATCTCCACAGCCTTTGTCATCAGTTCGCCTGCGTAGATCAAGTCTCCCACGTAATATTCTCCGTCCTCAAACAGGTTACCTACAATATCCATGCCCTTCTGACAGGCATCCAGAGCTTTCTGGGCATCCGAACCGCCTTCATCCATCACCTGTGTCAGGTTTTCCACCACCTTATCTTCATCCAGATCTCCCATTGCCTCTGCCAAAACATTAAAATCAATCATGACGTTTATCCTCCTATTTTTGTTTTCCTATCAATCCTTTCCTGTAAGCTCTGTTATACTTTCTGCCTCCTTTGTCAATCATACACAGCGCTTCACAGGCATAAATAGTACTCATCATATCCACATTGCAGGGGTCCATGATAGCCGAGTCGAGTCCCGCCCGAATGGCATAAGCCATACAGTTTGCGTTTATGTACTTTCTGGCCGGCATTTCATAACTGATGTTTGAAATAGCACCCGTCACTTTTACCTCCGGGGCATATTCGTGGATCCCAACAATACACTGCTCAAAATCTTTCATAGAAGAGGGCATTGTGGACAATGCCATAACGCAGGGATCAATATGCAGATGATCCAAAGCAACTCCGTACTTCACTGCTTTATCAATGATTCGTTTGGCAATATCCAGCTTTTTATCCACCTGGGCAGGAATCCCCTCCTTATCGCAGGTTAATCCAAGAACGTTCCATTCAGTACCTGCGATCAGTGGGAAAATGGTCTCACATTTGTCGCCTTCTTCATTCACGGAATTTACCATCCCTGGCTTTTGCAAGAGGCCCTCCCCGATGATCCTTGCCAGCAGCTTTGCGTCGGGACTGTCGATACTGACTGGCGTATCTGTCGCTTCCTGGATCAGGCCGATCAGCCAGACCATGGCATCGTATTCCAGACTTGGCGCGGTACTCGGCGCGCAGTCAATGTAGTGGGCGCCTGCTCCGGTCTGGGCAATGGCTCTCTGGCGTATTAAATCTGCATTTTTTTTCGCTATTGCCTCCCTGACGCTTGGAATCGCTCCGTTAATCTTTTCACCTATGATTATCACTTCTACCATCCTCCTCTCTTGTTTTGTATGTATATCTTGTCTATACAAGAATTATAACCTAAAACGCCAATAAGTCAACCTCTTTTTGATTTTTTATCAAAAAAGACTTTAATTTATTTTATTTTTTGTTATAATTGTATAATAACTGCTATAACTCAGCCCGCTAATGGGCTGCAAATTGCTGTTATAAGGATGAAAGACTGCTTTGCAAATAAATATGCAGATGGAGATTAGTATGAATTACCAAGAAGAATTGATAAAATCTATGGCACAATTGGATGAAGAAAACGTTCTCAAGTATATACAACTGATGCTTACATCAGGTTTTTCCAGGGAGGCCATACGCAAATATCTTACGGAAGGCTCTGAAGAAGTGGGATATTATTTCGCAAATGGGGAATATTTTATCGCCGACCTGATCGTGTCGGGAATGATTTATCAACATGCTCTGTCTCTTTTGACTCCACCGTTGGAATCCGGAGACCCCAAGCCCATCGGAAGGGCTGTGATCGGTGTCGTGGAGGGCGATATCCACGATATTGGCAAGGATATTGTAGTCAGTCTGCTGCGCTCCGAACGTTTTGAAGTGATTGACCTTGGGATAGATGTAAGACCTCAGCGTTTTGTATATGCTCTGCGCAGCTATAATCCCGATATTGTTCTGCTCAGCGGCCTGCTTGCCTCCTCCTCTTTGTCTGTTGCAAGGACAATGAAAGAGCTGAATGCCGACCCATGCCGCAAAGAGACAAGAATTTTTATCGGCGGCCAATGCGCAAGCAGTCAGCTTTGTTCTCAGACTGGTGCGGATGGCTGGGCATATGATACCATCGTTACCATTGACTTTTGCAAGAAAGTGATAAAAGAACATCATGCCAAGAACAAGTAAGAAGAAACCACTTTACACAACAATCCACGGACAGCTTCGTTCTAAGATTTTCAATGGGTCTTTTCTCCCGGGAGAAATGCTGCCCTCCGAAAGCCAGCTCTGTATGGAATTTCAGGCTAGCAGAGAGACGGTTAGAAAGGGTTTAAAAGAACTTGAGTCCGAGGGCTTGATTTACTCCCGGGCAAAAATCGGTTACTTTGTCTGTACTCCCCGTCATAGCGATTTTACAGTGAATTTTACGGAATATATAGAGGGGTGTACTACACAGTACAAAAATATTCACGGGATTCTTCCGGACGAACGTGTCCAGAAGGCTCTGGATATCCAGCCCAATCAGGTGGTCATTGAATTTGAGCAGCTCACGATCAACCCGGAGGGGGTTATCATTGCCTACAGTAAGAAGTATCTTCCCTATGAGAAAGCGCATCCGTCAGTGGAAGGGGAGTTGAATTATGCTGTATTTCCGGAGATTACCATGCCAAAACTGGATACTTTTTCACTATATACAAGTATCCGCATTTCGGCTGTTGCAGCGGATGATACGCTGGCTGAAATTATGCAGTGCAGCACGGGTGAGCCACTGCTTCTTGTGGAGCGCTTTTTCATCCAGCAGGATGAACAACTGGCCGGCTATGCTTTGTTCTATGTAAAACAGCCGTACGGGCAGTTAAACGGAATGTCCGGGTACCGTCTTTAAACGGAACAACGGCCGTGAATAGGAAAAGGAGAATGTATGAGCAGAATGATTGTTGCCTGTAAAACACTGAAAAATGAATTGAACACAGCTATGGCCGTCTGCGGATGTTCCTATGAGATCCGGTGGATTGAATCAGGCCTCCATAATTTCCCTAAAAAACTGCATAACACCCTTCAGGATATCCTGGACCAGTGCGTCGGCTGTGATGAGGTCCTTCTTGTAATGGGAGTCTGCGGAAATTCTGTTGTGGGAATCCGAACACATGGTTTTAAACTGGTTATACCCCGCATTGATGACTGTATTTCACTCCTTCTGGGTTCCGTCACCCAGCGAAGGCACAGCTCTGTCAGCGGCAGCACCTATTTTATGACAGAGGGATGGCTTGAAGGTGAACGCAATATCTGGAAAGAGTACGAGTATACAGTCAATAAATATGGGGCGGAACTGGGCCAGGAAATATTTGATACTATGTTTCAGAATTACCGAAACCTAGCGCTTATAGATACCGGTTGTTATGATATGAAAAAGGCCATTGCCGAGACACAGGAGATAGCCAAAAAACTGAATCTTACTTATATTCAGATACCGGGTACCATAGACTATCTGATAGAACTGCTGTCTCTTGAATGGGATCCTGAGAGATTTATCATTGTTGAGCCTCATTCCTCTTTGGAAATGTCCCAATGTACTTGTCAGTAGAAAAAAACAGGAAAGGACGCCCAGATTACCCTCTGAAGAGAGTATCAGGACGTCCTTATTATTATTTACCGATCTTTAGCTGGAATAATTCTCAAGAAAACTATAAAGCTCATCTGTTCCTACAATCTCCTTGCCTCCCAGGACTTCAGCCTGTTCTTCGCTGGGCAGTGCCTCAAGGGGGATATCCGTGTATTCAAAGACTTCCTTCCCGTCCTCCAGATAGACAACAAGACTGCCGTTTTCCATACGAACACAGTAGTGTGTCTCCTTGTCTGAAGCGGTTACGTCTCCCAGTTCCTTCCTAAGCACCACCTGATCATCCGCATAGGAGGACACCCGGTAGCGTTCCTTGACCAGTTTCCCTGTCTCGGAATTAAAGGACTCAAAGACATAGTCACTGTCCCTGGAAAAGGGGTTTGCGGAAACCTGTTTTCCCATCAATGCGCTCTCCTGCTCCAGACGGTTCATCCGGTCCCTCAATGAGGAAAGCTGATAACTCAGGAAAAACCCGCAGCTTAGAAAAAAAATGGCAAAGACAAAGCCGATACTATAAAAAATTCTTTTCATGAAAGAATCACTCCTTTATTCATATAAACTATCTATGAATATTAGTATCGGCCTTTTTTTCCACTTTATTCAGTTATTCCCTGCAATTTCAAAACTCTGTAAAACTTTCTCTATAGAACCTGTTTTTCTCTATTGAACTGACGTATCCGCCGCACCGGAATCTTCCGTTATCTCTCCCGATGCTTCCGCTTGTTGGACGGCTTCCGGATTTTCTGCTGCGTCCGGGTTTTCCGATGCTTCAGGAGCAGCTGGTTCCGGTCCTGCGATCTCCACCTGATCCGCATTGGTATCCTGAATGATGCAGATCCAGGTTTTTCCGGGGTTCAGGGTGATCTCATTGCCGTTTGCGTCATAGTAGTGGGTTGGCTCCCATTCGGAATCTTTTTTCCAGGTAATGTCAATGGCCTGGCCCTCTGTAATATATTTTCCGCTGCCTCCGGCCATAACATTGATATTCAGATAACCGTTTTCATCATAATTTTCCCACGGGCAATACTGGAGAATTACATTTTTATAGGCCAGCTGGCCGCCGGTCAGCTCGTCGATCTGGGGCGCTCCGTACTGGGAGCGGTAATAGAGCTTATCCTCCGCATTATAGTCAAACCAGGGATCATTTACTGAATAGTGGGGCTTTATCAGTGTTGCCGGTGTTCCGCCTGCGGGAGCTGCCTCTTTGCCCACCCACGCAAACTGGAAATGACCTTTGTAATCAGCAGAATACTCCTGGCTGTAGCCATTGATTTCCATACCTTTCTGCAGTCCCGCAAAGCTGGTGTATGCATTGTGAGGTGCCACGCGGTCTGTGGTGCGGTAGTAAACTTCTGCGCCGTAGCCTGAAAGTCCGCTCAGATTGTTGACTTCCGGAAGTTCCAGATAAGGAAGGGCGTAAGCAGCCTGCCCGAAATGGGCATAGATAGCTTCAAATTCCATTGCGTAGAAAATATAATAATCCCTGCAGCTTCTTACGGAACCGATTTTCTCCAGATTGTCGTAATCCTCGAAAATGCCCATAAGCCTTGTTATGCCTCCCTCCACCGGGGCTTCATACACCACGCCGGCATTGGCGATCCCCGCCTGGGGAACAGCCGCCTGAATATTGTTCAGCATAACAGCCACAGGTCTTCTCTGGCCTATGGCGGGACTGACATACTCACCTGTAAGATAGCTTTTCATCATACCCTCGGGAATCTGTTCTGTCTCAGGCTCTTTGGGCTGCAGTACAATTTCCTTAACCTCTTCTTTTTCCTCAGGTTCCTTAACAGTCTCCTGTGGAATCTCTTTTTTCTCAGCTTCTTTCTTTTTCCCGCATCCTGCAAGCAGTGTGGATGCACAAACAGCTCCAACCAGCAGCCATGTGAGATATTTTTTTGTTCTCATAACATTCCTCCAAATTCTTATCTGCGGATTCCCAGCCCCTCAAGGATGGCTTCCTGTTTTGTTTCCATGACAGCAGCCTCTTCTTCTGACATATGGTCATACCCCATCAGATGCAGCATACTGTGGGCAACCAGAAATGCAAACTCACGCACAGACCCGTGTCCAAACTGTTTGGCCTGTTCCAGCATTCTGGGTACCGCGATCATGATATCCCCTAAAATCAGCTCCCCTGTTTCAGGATGGAAGGCGTCCCCGGATTCCTCCGCAAAGGAAAAATCTCCGGGTGTATCATAATCCAGCATAGGGAAAGACAGCACATCTGTCACTCGGTCTATCTCCCGAAATTCCCGGTTTGTCCTTTGAATGTCCTCATCCGTTGTGAGGACCAGGCTCACCTCAGCCTCATATGGGCAGTTCTCGGAATCCAGAGCTGCTTCCACAACCTGCCGGGCAATGGTTTCATAGTCAAACTCCACATCACCGGGATATTCCTTGTCAATATTCAGTGTCATACAATTTCCTCCCCATTATTCTCATTTGTGTAAATTTTCGGTACACGCGCAGTAGCTTTATTCTATTTTTTGACAATCTTAAACCAGTTTATTATACACCTTTTGCGGCTGCTCTGTAAAGCCGCATTTCGTCCGCATAAATCGCTTCCCGGGATAAGGAACAGTGCTCCTCCCAGTACAGCGGCCTGTGCGCTGTGATCCCTTGGAGATGAAAAAAAGTCCGGCAGACCGGACTTTTTTCTATCTTCTCTTTAACTTTGACTGCCTTGGCGCCTGACTCGGCCGCTTATCCGCCTCCGCCTTTTCAAAGGCTTTGACAATATCTTTCACGATCCTGTTCCTTACAACATCCCGGTTGGTCAGTCTTAAGGCAGCGATGCCGTCAATGGAACCCAGAATCTGAGCACATTTTTCAAGCCCTGAGTCCTGGGCATGGGGCAGATCGATCTGGGTCACATCCCCGGTCAAGACCATTTTTGAACCTTCTCCTAATCTGGTCAGCGCCATCTTAAGGGTTGCAAGACTGGCATTTTGACTTTCGTCGATTATGACCCGCGCCCTGTTCAGGGTACGGCCGCGCATATAAGCCAGTGGAGCAATTTCGATATCACCCCGTTCACGGTACTTATCAGCTCTCTCTGCGCCCAGAAGATCATGAAGCGCGTCATATAAAGGCCGCAGATAGGGATCCACTTTCTGAGCCAGGTCTCCCGGCAGGAATCCAAGCCGTTCTTCTCCCGCTTCGATCGCCGGACGACTCATAATGATACGTTCGATCTTGCCCTCTTTCAGTTCCTTTACAGCCTGTGCGACTGCCAAAAATGTCTTGCCGGTTCCGGCAGGCCCGATGCAGATAGTCACCACATTGTCCTGCAGCGCTTTTACATAGTTTTTCTGGCCAAAGGTTTTACACCGGATCGGGACGCCCTTGTTCGTCAGAGCCACAATATTGTCCATGGCTTTAAAGGTGCTGTCCAAATCTCCGTCTTTTGCCTCTTCAAGTATTCTGTAAACAATATCCATGTTCAGGGCTTCCCCGCGGCTGTGAAGTTCCATCAGTGAATTGACTACATTGGCAGCCACGTTCACATTCTCTTCTCCCTTGATCTCCACCTTTGAATCACGTAACCCTATAGAAACAGACAGGGCCTTTTCAATATTCCTGATGTACTCGTCCTGCGTTCCGAAAACGGCCTGTTGCTGGTCCATGGTGTCAAAATCTATCTGTTCTGTATGCAAATACATTCTACCTCGCTTTCCTGTTCGGATATAAAATCTTAAAGCAATGGTTCCGTACAACCCGGTCACAAGCAAAATGTCATCTGAGACTGCCCTTGGGGACGGGCGTTTTTCCTGGCTGCGAACGGTCTTTCAGTCAGTGCAGTAACCGGGCTGTCCTGCTGGAACCATTACATCTTAAATCTCATTATAATAAAAAAAAGCTGCTATTTCAAGTGCTGTATTTCTTCATGTTTGCCATTTGTGTTTACAGTTTCACATGTTTTCTATTATTGTACAAAAAACTACATTTTTAGCAGTCTGGAAAACAGGAATAGTTTTTTCTATAAATATTTTGCTTTATTGTTTGCAGAGGAATTGCTATTTATCCTTTTTTGGCCCTAGTACATCGTTCATTAAATAACTACCCTATTCACTGGCCTAATTTTCCGATAGTGCAGTTATTTAATTTACGATGTACTAGATTTTAATGAAGTATACCAGATAGAAAGCAGAGATGTGATCAATTCATAAGTAAAACTGCTATTTCAGCGGCAAGCAAAATCATCAAAGCAGGTATGACCGCCGGTACTGTGCCCACAACTCCGGCAAGCAAAAGCATAGCCGCAGGAACGATGTACTTTCTCGGATGATGCCATAGATCACTTTCGATTTTCCAGCCCCGGATGGGATAAAACCATTCCAGCAAAACAGAAAACACAGCACTTTGCAGTGAAAAGAAAACAGCAGTCGCTGCTGTCACACCGGTAACACCGCCGGCCTGTATCTGCAGGCTGCAGAGAAAGATCATATCCGCAGTCAGGCTGCACAGAAAAAGAAACAGGCAGTATGGTACACAAAATGCTTTCTTCTGGCCCGGCAGGAAGCGGACGGCTTGCTCCAGTGAAGTGTCACAGGACAGCAAAATACAGACAGGCGTATTCAGAGACAGAATAGCAAAGCAAATAGGGACAAAGAACATGTTTTCCATCTTTCCAAAAAAGACAGGCAGCACACAGGCAACACACCACATGACTGCCGTATTTATCAGGAAATTTTTGTGGTCTTTCAGGTACCGAAAGAGATAACGCCGGACAGAATAATGCCTGTGGCTTTTTAGTGTTCGGCCGCGCACGCTCTCCCTAAGACAGAAGGAATATCCGTCCGCGGTTAGTAAAAGCAGAAATGCAGAGATACTATAAGCAGCCATAATGGGAAAAAAGCTGGGTTTCTCCCATCCAAAAAAAACAACGGCAGTGAATGCGGCTGCCCAAAGGACACCCATATACCAATATCTTCTCAATGGAAAAATACCCGCAGTCATAAGAACTGCATTGACGGCACAAAGGATAATTCCCATAAGCTTTGCCGCATTCCAAACCGTCACAGCCAGTAAAACTGCCAGAAGCACTGCTGTCTTCGTCAAAAGGGTATAGGTACCCAGAGCAGTTATATACGAAAAGACAAATGCCTTTCTATCAAAAGGAACCATAAGCATATTCTGCATATAAGCCGTGTTATCGTGAGAACAGAGAGCCTGCCACATGACACCGGCAGTAAAGGCAAAAACTGTTAAATACAAAATAACTGGTGCAATCTGTATCCTGAAACCGGAAATTCTTAATCCTGAAAAGACGATCATACAGATGAGAAGTGTCTTTATCAGTCTTTCATATTTCGCACCGAATAATTTTTTCGCAAACGCCTTAAACATCATATTCATAACGCAGGGCCTCCCGAATGTCAGCGGCATTGATCTCACCGCCCTTGAAAATATTCCGTACTGCTCCATCTTCCAAAACAAGAACCTTGTCAGAGGTCAGAGTGATACTTTCCAGAATGTGAGAAGAAAACAGGACCGTGCCGTACTCCTTATAACAGGCCATTTGCCGGTACAGATATTCTGTACTCTGAAAGTCCAGTCCATTAACCGGTTCATCCAACAAAAGCAGTTCCGGCTTTAACGCAAAGGCAGTGATCAGAAATACCTTCTTTCGGCTGCCCGCTGAAAGGTCTTTCAACAGAACATTAGTGAATTCTTCAAAGTGAAACCCGTGCACGAGTTGGGATACATCTGGCAGTGTTTTTCCATAAGCCGCAAAGACATAGGTCAGATACTCCTGAAATGTGAAATACTGAAAGGAATTGTCCTCAGAAAATACAGTATAACGGCAGGTCTTAAAATCCTTGTCACGAAGTTTTGCGGGATGACCCAAAAACCGGATACTATCCGCCCGGAAGGTTGGGATCAGACCGGATAATGTTTTTAAGAATGTGGTTTTTCCCGCCCCATTCAGCCCGATCAATCCCACCACTTCATGGCTGTCCAGTTCTATATCAAAATGAGACAATACCATTTTTTTGTTGTCGTACCAGACATCTAAATTTTTGACTGACAAAAGAGGAGTTTTCATGTTATCTGCCCCCTTTGTCTTCCTTATCTTTTTTCCCTGTGGTATAAGCAGAATACAGGAAAATGCCCCCTAAAAGCAGATAAAGCCCTGCCATTTCAAGACTGCCGGATACCCCGCTTATGATCGCCGCTGCTATCCAGATCACACCTAAAGTCCAACGGATATATATGTGTCGCATGATCATTTCCTCCTTATATGATTATTTATTGTGTCTATATCATAGCTGAAAAAGAAGGTGTCTGCGAAAATGTCCGTATTCGGCAGGTTTTTGTCCATGAAAAAGCTGCAGGGCGTGTAAACGCTTTGCAGCTTAAAGTATATTTATTCTTTTGGCGTTACACCGTGGTAAGATAACGTGGCAACTGCCCGGAATGTACTGTCTGTATAGGAGGTCTGTACCGTGCCCTCATATTTCTCCGCGGCAGTCTGTGCGCTTTTCAGACCCCAGCCATGCAGTTCCCTGTCCTTTTTGGTTGTCTTCAGGGAACCATCTTCTTTTTTGGGCAGAACCGCAAAACTGTTTTCAACTTTTATGACCAGCATCTGATTGATGCGGCGAATGGTAAGCCGGATGAAGCGGTGTTTTGGATCCGCTACTTTCCGGGAGGCTTCCAGGGCATTATCCAGCAGATTTCCCAAAATCGCGCACAGATCAGCACTTTTTATATTGGTATGACGGGGAAACTCAACCTGCACCTGTAAGGGTACGCCGCTTACTTTGGCCGCAAGCGCTTTGCTGTTGATCAGATAGTCTGCGGTTTCATCCCCTGTCCATACGGCATCTGCCATCTCCTGCACCGGTGATTGTAATTCATCCAGATACTGCACTGCTTCTTCTGTTTTTTTATGAGAGAGAAGCTGACGGAGCACACCGATATGATTATGAAAATCATGAAACAGCTTCGCGTTGGCGGCATAGGCATTGTTCAGCGCAGTATAATCATGTTCAAGTAATTCGGCCTGTTGGGATTTTAACCGGGCAAGCTCCTTTTCTGCCTCGTAATGCCGGTTTATGTTAAATACCAGAACAGACATCATAAGTACAGACGCCAAGATCGTCCACATATACAGGGTATCATCTGCAATAGAAAGTACCGACTGTTCAGATAAAGTTATGACTGCAAGAAATCCCGCCAGGACGATCACAGAGGTACGTCGAAAAGCCTCTTTTTCTGTCATATCACGATGCCCGGAAAGATAAATTTCCAAAACGATCAGCAGTCCATGCAGCAGCCACACTGCGGTCTGACCCTCTCCTGTTCTATAGTCAAGATAAGCCGGGGAGGAAAACAGCACGCCCAGCCATGCAGCAAAGAGAAACTGCCAGAACCAGACTGCGATTTCATAAAAAGTCCCCACAAACAGACTCATCCTGATATCTACCTTCTGCAGGCGGCCGGCGCAGAACGCGATCCAGACAGCCTCCAATGCCCCGCGGTAAAAATCAGGAAAACCTGTCACGAATGCCAGGATACATATGACAGTCACGCCCGCCAGTGCTGCTGCCGTACTTTTTTTCCCGGGCTTTTCCACAGATAAGAGCCGGAAAATAAGAAACAGACAGACATGAACACGAATGATCCCGGCGGCAATATTTGAGAGTAAAAAAAGCCAATCAGTCATATATGCATCCCCCAATATCCGTTGATCTGCTCTTTGACCTTCTGCAGATGAGAACGGCTTATGGGAAGCGACACATCATTTTTCAGAACAGCCATACCGTCCTTGATCTGCATAATATGTATCATGTTCACAATACAGCCCCGGTCAATATAGATAAACTCTTCTGTTCCCAATTCCTCATAAACCTGCTGCAGACTTTTACGTACCTTGGATATTCCTCCGGCGGTAATAATGCCAGCATTTTTTCCATCACGCTCGATATAATAAATCTCCCTGCAGGGTATCTTTTCAAGACGGCTGTTTGTCCGGATGGTATAAGTTTTTCCCTCTTCCAGCTCGATCAGCTTTACTGCGTCCCGTATGGCGGATGGGAGACGTTTTTCTATTTCATTTTTCGGAACATATCGGAAAATAGAAAGTTCAAAAGCATCTATGGCATATTCAATGTGGGAAGTAATAAAGATTATCTTTACGTTTGGCAGAAACGGCTTGATTTTTTCTGCTGTCTCCATTCCCGTACTCCCCGGCATTTCAATATCCAGCAGGATCAGATCAAAGAAAAAGCTGTCCTCAGTAATATCATAAAGCAGATTGTCGCTGGAAGTATAAGCGGCAATTTCTCCAATACTGCCATACTGCCTCAGACAGTCCTCCACAATTCCCTTATGGATCTGCACGGCGTCTTTATCATCGTCACAAACTGCTATGCGCAGCATAAGATCACCTCACTCATGAGATGTATTTTACTACTTTTTTTAAGAAGTTACAATCTAAAAGACCGCTTCACTGCCGGAAACGCCTATGGGAGCTACTTGCCTGCAGCAAAGACAGCAGCTTCTTTTACCCATCCCATAAGCTCCTCGTCTATTTCTTCCATTCCTTGAACAAGAACATGATGGGTCCAGCGGTTAGGATATGGCTCAACTGCAGCATCAATCCGCGGTGACTCCATACGATATCCGAGACCAAACGTTATGACCAGATAAATTTCCGGTCTGTCTTTTGCTTTCCGAACCGGTATAAATGATACAAAAGCAAAGTTATGCCTGTTAGAAAAGGCAATCTGCGTCTTCTGGACCTTGATACTGACAGAACTGATCTCTGAAAGGACCTTATGTTCAAATGCTTCATATAATGGCAGGGCCTCTGGTTTTTTAGACAGTTCCCTTTTCAGCAGCCGGAAAGGTTATCCGGATCACTGCGACTTCATTGTCTGTTCCTACCCGCATAGGCGGCCCCCAGGTTCCCGCACCGGAAGTCACCACAGCCTGGGGACTCTCCGCGTTTTTCCGGTAATATCCGTAATTCACATCCATGGAAACCTCATTGATCAGGTTGCCGGGGAAAAACTGTCCCCGGTGGGTATGTCCGCACAAGATCAAATCCGTACTTTTATGATACTCACCAATATTTTCCGGCTTATGATCCAGTACAACCCTGGGCAGTTCCTCTGTTTTTGCGGAAGCTTCCAATACTGTCCGTTTGCTGCCCTGATTCCCTATCGGACCGGAATCTTTTCTGCCTGCCAGAATTATCCGATCATCGATCAGCACCTCCTCATCCTGTAACAGATAAATCCCGGCCTTGTCCAAAAAATCCAGCATTTCCTCATATCCTGCTCCTGCATCATGATTTCCAAGACAGGCATACACCCCATAGGGCGCTTTGATCTCACGAAACAGTTCCTGTAGTACCGAAGGATTCTTAAGTGCTGTGATATCACCGTCAAAGATATCCCCTGCAATGCAGACAAGATCCGGTTCGGCTGCATTGATTGCCGCAACGATTTTTTCTACATGCTTTTCCTCGATCACGTAGCCCATATGGATATCGCTGATCAGGGCAATCTTCATGGAATCCGAGGCCCTTTTATCTGCCTGCAGCTCAATGTCATAATGTTGAGTTTTGATCACAGATGCATGGATCCCTCCGTAAAGGGTCAATACCGCAGACAAGCCTAAAGCTGCCGCTCCTGCAGTGACAGACACCCCTTGAGACAGAGGCACTGGAAGCAGACGGCACAGTTTAAGCAGGAATAAAATAAAGTCTGCAGAATTGACAAATATCACCACATAGACAGCCGCTCCCAAAGCGTAATGATCCACAAGAAAAAACACTCTGGGTATGGGGCTGTCCGGTATGCGGCTGAGTACAAAAAACACCAGGACGGCCGTCATGATCATTCCATATATAGCACCAAACACCAGTGGACTGGCACCTGCAAAAAGCGGCCGAAACCAAAGAAAGAGCTTTCGGCCCGTGTTTACGATCAAACCGATGACTGCTCCTAAGAGAATAAGTATCATAATAATCTGCATCACGTGTCTCTCCTCATATCTGTTCTGGTTGTTCCACAGGCTGTCTTCAGACTGTTTCTCCATGAAGTTCATCTCTATTGTACCGTTCCCACATAGACAAATCCCGACGGAGGTGTGGGTGCTCCCTCTTGGTTCACAGCAAACCGGAAGGGCCTGCCCTCATGTTCACCGGCCATTGCCAAATGACAGAGTGCGATTCCCACATCCAAATCGGTGAGGCTGTACATTTTGCTTAAAAGGCCTCCCAGGTTTTTCTTACAGTAAGTGTGTATCTTCCCGCCGTCTGCTATAAAATACCATGGCTGGCCGTTCATCCCGGATGGCGCCAGTCTTGCCGCTTCAAGGCGCGAGTCATTTCCTCTCGAAATTTCGCTGAGCGGCCTGCGTTTAAAATCATCGTGTTTCCTAACCGCCGGTTCTGCGGGCTTGCCGAAGGCCATTCCGATAATATGGCTTGCATCTGGTTCCTTAGGCTTTACACCGGCCAGCCAACGTGTGGCAAAACCCTGTGCGTATAACCACAGCTCTGCATGTTGGTACAGAAATCCCGCCGCCGTATTACGCAGCGGATGCTCTTCACCGGAAATTAGCAAATAGTGGGGAGCTTTCGGCAGAGCCATGCCCTTGACCTCGTTACCGCTCACGATCCGGTGCTTTACTTTTATGCCGGGAATCAGCGGCTTTACTTTTGAAAGAAAATCCTCCAATTGTAAAAGCGTGTCAGCAGGAAGCGGTGAAGAATCGAATCTGCGCGTGGATGCGCGGGTAAATATAGGTGAGTACAGATCCATAGTGAATCCCCTTTCACGTGCTGCTCCAGTTCACAAAAGGATTTATGATCACGGAGCGTAATTGACAGAGAGTGTAATACCCAGCTCTTTTTCACTGGAGCTTCGTTCTACCGCATATCCCAGGCCCGCAGCGGAGATCGGTGTAAATCCTTTTGGTACGCCCAGCTCTTTTTGTAGTTCGGGGATTTGTGCAAGTACATTCACCGCACCCCAGAGATAGATACTGTCCACCTCCAAATCCGCAGCCGCCAGTAACATATTTTCCATAACACATCCCACATTCGCATACTGGACATTTGGAAACTTGGGTTCGGATGATGACACCAAAACAAGAACGGGTACGCCATACAGAACATCACGTTCCACTTTGAGCACTGCCTGCACCGCTTTACTGATCTTATCAAGTGTTTCCCTGTTTTGGATAACAGTGAGATGAAGAGAGGCATAATCCCCGGCTCCCACGGGCGCCGCACAGCCTGCTGCCAGAATTGCATTAAGTGTTGACTCTGCGACTTTTTTCTCGGGGTCAAAAGCTCTGGTTGATTTTCTTTTTGCAATAGCTTTCATAGTTTCCATAGAAATTCTCCTTTGACTAATTATTTGATCATGGCAGAATGTGGTACGGGCCATCAGCACCTTCTTGTCTTTTTCCAACACCTGTCGTATAATTTGCATTATACTCATCCCGGTCAAAAATACAACCAACACTTTGGGGATATCTGTCGTAAAAATAAAAGGGGGGATTATCATGTCAAAACTATCGCCAACAGCCAGCGCCACAAGAGAAGTCTTTATTGATACCTTTTGTGAATTATACAGGACGAAACCCGTAGAAAAGATCACGGTATCAGAAATCACCCGCAAAGCGGGTTATAACCGGGCGACATTCTATGATTATTTCTTAGACGTGTACGATCTGTTGGAGCAGATAGAGGAAGAATTGATCAACCATATTGGAGAAAAGATCACTAATACTATTTCCAACGGAAACTTTGCCAATATATTTTTGGAAGCATTCGATGATATGCAGAAAAATGCAGAAAAGTATTTCATCGTATTATTGACAGGCGAGCACTCCTCTAAGTTTTCCGATAAACTAAAAAAGTCCATCATGCCTGTCATTATATCTGCGTTTCGCATACCAACCGACGATCTCAAAGCTGTGTATGCCCTTGATTTTTATCTATCGGGAATCATATCTGTTGTAAGCGAATGGCAGAAAAATGACAAGGAATTGAGTACAGATGAACTGGGGTCACTGGTGCATACACTCCTTACGGAAGGCGTATTAAAGGCCATCGGTCAAAAAGAGATCACACAACACAATGCCCTTTGGCCTGCAGACAGTTTTTCACCTCATTGATGCAGTCCACATGGAGGATCATGATCGGCATTCCTGAACTGCGGTTAAAAGACAGATAGAGATAATCCACATTGATATTACTCTCCAAAAGTGAGACTAAAAGCTTGTCCAGGGCACCCGGATCGTCAGTCAGCTCCACACCCAGGACGTCCGTGTCGCGGCAGATAAAGCCTTCTTTTGAAAGAGCTTCAAGTGCTCTTTCCGGGTCAGACACTACCATTCGGATGATGCCGTATTCGGCACTGTCGTTTGTGACTGATCCCATAATGTTAATATTTTCCCGTGCCAGGATACTTGTGATAGACTGCAGCATCCCTTTCTTGTTTTCTGCGAATATAGATATTTGTTTAAGCATGTACTTCCCTCCTGAAAGTGATAAAAATCATAAGTAAAATCTAAGACAAGTATATGTTCTCTTTTACAGTTCTGTCAATATCTTTTCCAAAAAGGCAGGAGGGGCAATAATCAGCGAGGGGCTGCCGGCAGCGGGAATAGCTGCCGGACAAGTCTATTCTTCTGTTTCTTCAGCGTTTTGGACCGGTTGTTCCAGAATTTCCACAGGCTCTTTTTCCGTAGTTTTTTCTATGATAGTCAGCCGGCCTTTCGCCACACACACCTTGTCGAGTACCTGTATTTTGACATTGTTTTCTTTTATCTGAACCTCTTTTTTGCGCAACGTTTCCAACAGAAGCTCCAACTGTTCCTGTGCCTTTTTTTCCGCACCTTCCTTTGTGTATTTGTATGGCTTTGTGACACTCTCGTAATCTGTGCTGTTCCCGTAGAATATGGGAAGGCGGAAGTTTTCTGTCACCCGTACCTGATGCAATTTGGTCACAGTATCGAATTGATCAAAATGATTTTTCCCTTTCAGACTGATAAAGTAATTCCCCAATTGCAGAACCGGCCCTTTTTTTGCGTCTCCGGTGTAGACATCCTTTTGAAAGTGCATATCAAACTCATGGTAATACTGCATCTGGGATTGTATATAAATGTCAGCATCAGACTCTGTGTATTCATATCCCACCACCTCTTTGCTGTCATTCATGATATCAACTCTGCCGGATACCAGTGTCTCCCCCTTTTCACATGACTCTCCCACCTTTTTGCAGGGTGTGCCTTTTCTTGTGATCATGGAGACGATGGTACCTGATTTTCCGGCAATGATGCTGCTGGGATTTTCCTCCGTCTGTTTTATGATCTTGTTTGCCGTGGCGTTTTCTTTTACCTCCAGAATGAGCCGGGTGCCTGATATTTTTGCGGATACCCAGGTGATATCGGGAAATTCCTTACGCATCTGTTCCGCTATGTAAGAGCAGTCCACATCCTTTTTCAATATACCGTGATGGATCTGAATGTCATCCAGATAATTGAGTATGGTCTGTGTGCTGTTGTGGCGGTTTCCCTCCACATGAATATTCCAAATGTGCTGGGATAGTACCATGAGCAGGCAGAAGCCAGCCAGAATGCCGATAAAAAATGCCTTTCTTTTTTTGTTTCGGTAAAAAAAGAAGGGCAGTCCGTATTTTTTTATGATCTTCACACGGGAACCGGTCTTTCGGCATATGGATCTCATCTGGTAGAATCCGGTGACACTCACATTCATTTCATAGAAACCGTCTCGGTTCTGCAAATCCCAGATAGGGATGTTGTGATGGGCGCACATGTTCAGGAAGCGTTCCGGACCCCTGCTTTGCAGCCGGATACGAACATAGCCTTTACAGTAATAATTCCAAGCCTTCAACTTTGTTACCTCCCATTTTCTTATAAAAAGGAAACACGGCAGATGCTTCCGGTTATTTTCATCTCTTCGTTGGTGTAGTAATCAATGGTGAGGTGGGTTCCCTCTATTTTTATGGCATCGCGCTTAGTGAGAAGAACAATGCAGTTGTCCTCGTATTGGCGAATGCATTTATAATTCTCTATGAAGAGTTCCCTGGAGCCGGTCATGGTGAAGATGGCCTCCCGGTATGCCAGGTCTTTGGGGATTTGGAGGGAATCAGCGATGCGGCCGGTAATAGGAGTGTTTTTTTTGCGCATGGAGTGCTCCGGGGTGATGTCTTACTATTATGAGTATGCAAAGAGGGGGAAAATGATGACAAAGGGGAGGTGGAAAGAGCCGGGACGATTGGAAAGTGCCGGCTCTTTTTACCGGATCATTCAATGAAGATGAGACCAAACCAGAGGATCTGTGTGGGGGACAAGGTGAAATCCAGGTTGTATTTTTCGGCCAGTTCACTGACGATGATGCCGTGGCTTTCCACACAGGGATGCATTTTCTCCGGGAAACGGCAGGGAGCTGCCGGGTAAGTACAGGTCTCACAGATATCACAGGATTCCGTGGAGAGTGCCATACAGCCGACCCCCTGGGATTTGATGAACTGTTCAATGGCAGCCGTTATGTTTTCATGCTCCCTGCGGGTGGACAGTGTCTCCTCAAAGTTAATAATATCGGACACCTCCGCAATGGTGGAAAACAGGAAGCATTCTTTGTAAGCAAGACAGCGGTGCCTGCACTCTTCCACGCTTCCCACAGCCGGCGGACAGGCCCAGGTAGTGTTGAAACGATCGCACTCTTTTTCACAGATCCATCTGACACGATAGGAAAAGTCAATCTCCTCCGGGCTGAAAAAAGCATACTGGTAAACAGGATACTGACAGATGAACGCTTCTAATTTTTCATGTGATATCATTTGTAACTCCTCTTCTTTCTCTTTTCTTTCCTCTATGATCATACATGTACTTTATGTATTCTGAATCTCAAAGGTCTCTGACTTAAAATTGCTGTAATATCTGCCGGTCTCGGCTGTAAACTTGAGAACACAGTAGTCCGGGTCAGTCACTCCCTTAGGATAATACATGGTATCCCCTTCCTGCCAGATCAAGTCTTTATAGGAACCAGTATAGCAGAAAAAGATCAGAGACTCAACTGCTGTCATGTCAAAAAAACGGTACAGCCGCTATGTGCTGTACCGCCTGATAAAGTCTCTGCTTTACTCTTCTGCCTCGATGGCATCTGTTTCTATGATGAATTTTACATTACTGTTCATGTTGTCTGCTTTTCCGCTGAAGGTGTCATAGGTACAGTTTTCTGAATTCAGGGCTTTTAATCTGTCCAGTACATCGCCCACTTCAACTTCAATGGTGTCCTTCATTTTTTTCGTACCCTTTTCATCGAACTCTTTCATGCCGTCCTTCAATGTTTTGGCCCCGTCTTTGAGCTGAGAGATGCCGTCCTGTACCTGCCCGCTGGCATTTTGCAGTGTATTGCTGCCCATAAGCAGTTCATCGGTTCCTGAGGTGAGCGAAGACGCGCCCTCACGAAGCGTGCTGCTGTTGGCGGAAAGTGCAGCGGCTCCAAAGGACAATTCTGTACTTAATTGGTCAAGACCTGAGCTTAGCTGGGAAGTACCTCCCTGGAGCGTTTGGACTCCCTGCACCAGGATAGGGGCATTTCTCTTCAATTCTGCTGCACCGTCCAATAGCTGTTTGTCTGCGCCTCCAAGAGCCTGAAAACCATCCAAAAGCGTTTGGATCCCCTTGCTCGCCTGGGGAAGTGTGGAAGTGTTCTGATCCAGAAGCTCCACGCTGCCTGACAGCTTGCCGATGCCGCCCTTTAACTGCTGCATGCCTGTGTTGAGAACAGAAACATTTTCTTTTAATGTCTGCATGGGAGCTGTGGGGATCTGGTCTTTTATGGATACAATACCGGCCAGCTTCTCCTGGATCAACGGCAGTTCGCTGCCGCAGAGTTCACTCACGGCTGCTTCCACTGTCTGATAAGCGTCTGTCATCTCTCCCATGGCATTGAGAATTTCAGAGGGATCAAATACAGGAATCTCCACCTCCACTGCAGGCGCCTGTACAGGCTGTAACTCCTCTACATTCTCCACGGATACGGATACACTGCCCAACTGGTTTTTTGCGGCTGTCAGAGCGCTTTTGACTGCCTCGTCATCCGCAGCGGCAATCTGCTCATCCAAAGTATCTCTTGCCGCCTGGAGCCGGGCATTGGCAGTGTCCTCCGCATTTTGAGCTGCGTTTTGTGCCGCAGAACGGAGTTGGTCATTTTTCTGGGCGATACTGCTGTTTACATTATCTGTCATAGTCTGCCCTGCCAGGGCAACGGCCTCTGATGTCTTTGTCTGGAGAGTGGTGAGGTAGGTCTGCAGAGAACCAAGGCCTGATTTGAGGCTTTTACCTGCAGCCATCATTTTGCTGACCGGTACGGCAATCTTTTCCTGCATGGCGGAGGAAAGGCCTTCTGCCTCCTCTATCAGCTCCTGACCGGTGCCTGTCATCTGATCGATCAATTCCATCATTTCATTGATATCCGCAGAATCCAGGGTATCCTTTAACTGCTGCGTTCCTGATGCAAGTGTGTCAGCGGCAAGGCGGATGTCATCCGTGGTGCTGCCCTTTCCGTCCAGAGCGCTGTTCAACTGTTTCACGGCATCCTTTATTTCTGTCAGACCGGTTACAAGGGGCCTGAGTCCCTCAGCTCCGGCGGCGAGCTGTTTTTCCCCGCTGATATAAGCTGCTGTACCGTCCGCAAGCTGTACTGCGCCGTCTGTGTACTGTTTTACGCCGTTTACCACTGTGCTGACACCATTCACGTACTCTGTGACCTTGCCCGTCAGAACCCCGCTGCTGCCCAGATATGTCTGGATCCCATCATTGAGCTGATCCGCGCCGTCGGTATAGCTGCCGATTCCGTCTGCAAGCTGTGCAGCACCGCTGTTCAGCGTCTCAATTCCGCTCTTTAATGTATTGACACCATCATCGAATTCTTTATATTTGCCATCCAGAGTGTCAGCTCCTTTGGATATGTCAGAAGAGCCGTCCACCAGTTTCAGTGCAGCGTCCTCCAGTTCATTTAAGGAATCCTTTAATTTATCCATGTCTGTGATATTTTCTGTATTCAGCTCTTTCATAACATCTGTCAGTGCTATGGTAAAAGTGGGGTCCATAGAGAAATTCTTTACATCCGCGGATACTTCCAGGCTTTCCGGCAGATGAATGCCCTCACTGTCACCGTCTTTGTTCAGGGCTTTGTCAAGTCCCAGGCTTTCTTTTAATCCGGGCATGGCAATGCCCAGTACAATGTTTCTGCTGCCGTCTGAGATCACCTTGCCGTTATCGATCACAACATTTGAGAAGGTCTCTCCCGGGAGGATCAGTCCTGTCATCATAACAAAGGGACTGTAGAGTGTTTCTTCTTTTCCTTCAACCTTCACGGTCTTTTTTGCATGGTTCTCGTAATTGATCCTGATCTGCAGATGTCCGCTTTTGCCGGCAAGCTCCTTGGGGGTCATTTTCTTTCCGTCCAAGTAATACGTAAAGTTTACGGAAACAGGAAGGTCCTTTCCCGTTTTTCCCTGATAATAGATATCCTGCCCTTCTGTATTCCAGGTAAGGGAATTTCCGTTTTCGGTATACGTCTCATCACCCTTTACATTTTTGATCTCTTTTAAGTCCGTCTGATCCTTCAGAGCCTTCTTTGTACCTGCATTTTTTAACCAGTTTGACACTGTTACATTTTTTTCCCTGCCTGCGGCGTCTGCATTTACATAGACGGTTTCCTCTTTGGATACTTCTTTATCATTCTCCCCTGCTGCGTAGACCGGCATAGCACCCATAACGGCAGCCATGCTCACCGCAAGTCCTGTCATCATCTTATTTTTAAGCTTTCTGTTCCTGTTCATTCCTATACTTCCTTTCCTGATGAGCACTATTTTTTTGTCCTTTTCCCAGAAATCCTATGGATGTCTTGCAGATCACTTTGTCAAATATCATAAACATGGCCGGGAGGACCATGATGACCACTGCCATACTGATAAGGGCACCTCTCGAAAGCAGTGTACAGATCGAACCGATCATATCGACCTTGGAGTAGCAGGCAACACCAAAGGTAGCTGCAAAGAAGCTGCACCCGCTGGTGATAATGGAGAGCATACTTGCCTTATGAGCAATGGATATGGCCTCCTTCTTGCTGTGCCCTCTCTGCCGCTCCTTTTGATATCGGCTGGTCATCAATATGGCGTAGTCCACTGTAGCGCCCAACTGGATCGTCCCTATGACAATACTTGCCACGAAGGGAAGACTGGTCCCCTGATAAAACGGTACAGCCATATTCACAGCTATGGCAAACTCTATTACCGCTACCAGGATAACGGGAAGGGAAATGGATTTAAATACCAGCATAATGATAATAAAGATCGCGGCAATGGAAATAATATTAACATTGCGCAGGTCCACATCAGTCACATCCTGCAAGTCTTTCATCAGGGGTGCTTCGCCGATGACCATAGCGGAATCATCATAAGATTTTACGATCTTATCAATGGCTGCGATCTGTTTATTTACCGTGGGTGTGGCGGATTCATATTCGGAGCAGACAAAGGCCAGTTCATACTTGTCGCTCTGCAGCATCTTCCTCACATCCCCGGGTATCATGGAATCGGGAATGGACGGGCCGAACAGGGAGTTCATGCCAATGGTCCACTTAATGCCGTCCACCTGGTCAACGGCATCTATCATGTCTCGTTTGTCCTTGCTGTCCATGTCTTTATTCATAAGTATCATGTGCATGGTACTCATGTCAAAATCCTCCTGCAGCTTCTCATTTGCCACATTGCCCGGGAGGGATGACGGCAGGGACTGGGCGATATTGTAATATACCTTTGTATGGTTGTTCCCGTAAATGGCCGGGAACAGCAGGACCAGAAATACCACCAGCCATATTTTATAGTGCTTTGTAATGAAACGGGAAGGTTTCTCCACATTCCGTATCAGCGCTCTGTGTCTTGTCTTCTCAATGGCCTTATCGAATATGAGGACCATAGACGGAAGCAGGGTGACACAGCATATCACGCCGATCACCACACCTTTTGCCATGACAATACCCAAATCCCTGCCCAAGGTAAAGGTCATACAGCACAGAGCCGCAAATCCCGCAATGGTGGTCACTGAACTGCCCACAATGGATTTAAAGGTATTCGAGATCGCATGCCCCATGGCTCTGTTCTTGTCTCCGGGAAAACGAAGTTTATTCTCCTCATAGCTGTTCAGAAGGAAAATGGAATAATCCATGGTAACTCCAAGCTGCAGCACTGCCGTCAAAGCCTTGGTGATGTAAGATATCTCCCCCAGAAATATGTTGGTTCCCATGTTGTATAATATGGCACAGCCGATACTGAGCAGGAAAAGCACCGGTACCAGGAAGGATTCCGTGGAAAGCTCCAAGACCAGAAAGGCGAGGCATGTGGCAATGACCACATAGATAGGCAGCTCCTGCAGAGATATATTCTTGATATCTGTGACGATTCCCGTCATACCGCTGATAAAGCACTGCTCATCTGCCGCTTTCCTCATCTGTGTTACTGCTTCCATAGCCTCATCTGAGGATGTGGTATTGTCAAACAACGCCAGCATCATAGTGGCATCTCCCCGGAAAAAGGCTTCCCGCAGGTCTTTTGGGATCATCTCCACCGGAAGGCTGATATCCGCCACATCGTCATACCAGAGCACATCCTTTACATGCGGTATCTTGCTGAATGTATCTTCCAGCTTCTGTGTGTCCTTTAGATCCATATTTTCCACGACCACCATGGAAAACGCGCCCATACCGTATTCATCCACCAGAATATCCTGCCCCTTTACGGTTTCCAGGTGTTCCGGCAGATAGCTGAGCAGATCGTAGTTAATTCTCGTTTTAGCCATACCTATTACGGATGGAACCAGCAGCAGAATTCCCAAGAGCAAAATGAGAACCCGGTGTCTGGCTATCCACTTACCCGTCTTGACCAAAAAATCATCCCCTATTCTGTTTATTTCTCGTTCGTAGCTGTTCAGTGTCCTTACCGAACCGTTACTCCCGCCTTCATTTCATCCTTCATTATATATGAAAATGACCAATAGTCAATATTTAAAACTCACAAGAATCCGCGATATAGCAAAATGAATTTTGGTCATTTTTTAGATATTGACTTTTAGTCATTTCTATAGGATAATGAGACTAATATGGAAATTCAGGTGTGCTTAAAAGTTACCGCATATGAAAGGTGAGAAAGCCATGGGAAAACTGGAGATAAACAAAAAACAGAAAAAGAATGCCCTCTTCCAGACGGCATTTGATCTGTTTACGAAAAAAGGTTTTGCCAAAACAACCATCTCTGATATTGTAAATCAGGCCGGTCTGGCAAAGGGAACGTTCTATCTGTATTTTAAGGACAAATATGATCTTAGGGATAAGCTGATCGCCTATAAAGCCGGACAGTTGTTTGCAGATGCGCATAAAGCTCTGTCAGCCAGGGAGGTTGCAGGCTTTGAGGATCAGATGATGTGGATGATGGACTATATCATTGAACGGTTTCAAAGAGAACATACACTTCTGCAGTTCATTGCAAAGAATCTCTCCTGGGGAATCTTCAAAAATGCTTTTGAAAGAACCGTACCGGAGGAATCACAGAAATTTTACGAATACTATCTGGAAATGATGAAAAAAAACGCGGTGGACTGTCAGGAACCTGAACTTATGCTTTTTACCTTTATTGAACTGGTGGGGTCCACCTGTTACAGCTGTATTTTATTTGAACAGCCTGTGACCATGGACCAATACCTGCCATACCTTCACAAAGCCATTCACCAGATTTTTCTTGCCTATACAACAAGCTGAACAACAAAAGGGCCGAAGGCTGTCTGCATCACTGCAGGACATGCCTCCGGCCCTTTTGTCTTATCTCTAAAGCGTGCCTTTCCATTCCCCGGTCCCGGACTCTGTACAGTACAGGATCCTCTCCTGCCCATCTTCCTCCAAAACCCTGAAATGGACCAGATCGGCATACTGTTCTCTCAGCATTTTCTCAATTTTAACCATACGGGAATCCCAGATTTCTTCATAGGGCACCGGTTCAAATCCCTCTAGGGCCGGATGTCCGGTCAAGGTTCTGAGGATTCCATACCCCTTTTGGCTGGCCAACGCATTTTTTACAGCAGGGCGAAATCCAAAATCCAGATAGAGTCTGGCAGCAACCCAGGTATTTGTCTGCGTGGGTATCCTGATGGAGGGATATCCCAGTTCCTTTAAGCGGTGCAGTGTGTGGGAGATGAGGGCTTTTGCAATCCCCTTTCCCTGGTATTCCCTTTTTACTGCAACCCAGTGCAGCCATCCGGCACCAAAGAGATCCTGTGGATCGTAGAAGGCAGTTGCCGTGGCGGCTTTTTCCCCGTCTGAAGTCTCCACAAAAAACATTCTCTCCTCCAGTTCTTTTTCCTTTCCGGCATAATATCTCTTCCAGGCAGATTCCCCCTCTTCGGGAAGGATAAATTCTCTGGCGGAGGTCTCAATGGCGATCCAGTCCTTTTTATCCCCCTCCCTGTAATACACATAGCGGTATCCCTCCGGCAGAGGATAACAGGGAAGATCATCCAGACTGCTGCGCTCCAGAATCAGCTCATAATATTTCAGGCGCATATCGTGGTTATCGGGTTTTAGGTTTATCAGTTCTTCTCTGTTTTCCATTTCTGCTCCCTTCTATCTTTAAACTGCCTGACCAGACAGGATATTGTCAATTAACCGGGAAGCCTCATTTCTGGTCAGGGTCTCCGGATCAAAAGCCGGCTGCAATCCCTTCTGCTTTACCAGGCGCATGAGAAAATCCAGTTGTTTTTTCGTGGCAGGCGGGTATTTTTTTGCCGTGCAGACCAGGGGACAGGGCTGAAAGATCTGAGGTTCTTTCTCCTCAAAATAATGTGCCATGGTCTGATACAGCTTGGCAGTAGCCAGTGCGTCATGATAAGCTCTGTGGGCTGCCGTATTGTTGATCTGGTAATGACTGCACAGCTCTCCCAGACTTTTGGACGGCAGATCTCTGTGGACTGTTCTGGCAATTTTCAGAGTGTCAATGCCGTCCCTTTCAAAGGTGTATCCCAGGGATTCCGCACTCAATTTGACAAAACTGAAGTCAAAGAGCACATTGTGCCCGATCAGGATATCCTGCTCACAAAACTGCAGGAAATCAGGGATCACTTCCTCCCGGCCTCTTGCCTCTTCCACCATATCATTGGTGATGCCCGTAATGCCGGTAATATTGGCAGGAATAGGCAGTTTTGGTTTTATAAATTCCATAAAACGCTCCTGCACTTTTCCGTCACGCACCTTGAGTGCGCCTATCTCTATGATTTCATTTTCTTCTGGACTTAGACCGGTGGTTTCAATGTCAAAAGCTATGTATGATTTCAACATGTCGCTCTGTGTCTTCCTCACTTTCTCTTAAGTTTTTTTGGGTCACGGGCTGTCATCAGGCCCTGAATGTCCAGTCATAAAGGCCTTCTGCACGCACCATGGACTGAAGCATCGCCCGCAGGGACTCACTCTCATTATAGACGGCAATGCTCAGAGTTCCGCCGCTGATGCTGAGCATGGAGTTCTCCCTGGTCAGGAGAATATCAATCTGTCCTTTCCTTTTCAGGATTGTCTTTTTAATAAGCTTTACTATGGTGTCGCAGCGCTTATCCTTCAGCCAGCCTTCCCTTGTACGGATAAGCGGAATATGTTCCTGCACATACATTTCAAAAGGATAATAGCATAACAGCTTCAGCACAATGGAGATCACCTTATCACAGAAGTTCTGAAGCTGTTTATCCTGCAGATAATACTGTTCTACTTCTTCATATAATGTTTCAGCATCGTCAGAGGCCCTTCCGGGCAGAAAATCGATCACCCGGTAATCTTCATTAAAAAGCTGGCTCATTTTCTCGTATCTTGTCATATAACCCCTTACTCCTTTCACCTGTATAAACTCTGTTTATCTCCCCTGATAAGTCCGTACCCTCATAGTTATCAGCAAAATCTCTCCCCTTGATATCTTACAGATCATAACTGCAAAGGTGCTTTTTCTTTTTCTTATACTCCGTTATTGTCTCTTCTATAGAGGTATAGTCCCGCTGAAACAGTTCCTCGCTGATCTGCAGCGTCAGAGTTTCCTTGGGAACCTTCAGCAGTATCTTGTCTATCACGAAGGCTTTGCTCTTTTCCCTGTATTTCGGCATTTTGTTCAGCTCCTGTATATGTGCCAGCTCAGGGCGCCATAAAATGCTGAGCTTTCTTTTTATATCCACTTTGGGATTGGGTGCCGGTTCACGCAGAGTATAAAAATCCACCGTACTGCCCGCTTTCTCAGCAGTCAGGATTCCCCACCACGCAGGCACGTGATCCGCAATGTGGAGCGCATGGGTGGAACCCACCACCACAAGGTTCGTGTCATAATAACGGTTATAATCGCTCACCTGTCTTTTCAGCCTGACATATGTGTCCGCGTCACTTTTTATCTCTATGCCGGCAACGGCGTCCGGCAGAACCATCACGATATCCGCGCGGGACTTTCCCATTTGTTTTTCTTCTATGATCCTGATCTTTCCATACCGTTCTTCCAGGAAATCGAAGAGCGGTTCCCGGATATCTCTGTCATACAGCATGATCAGGAGCTGGAGGATGAGGAAGCAGCCGCAGCGGCACTGGCGGCAGCGGCGGCGCAGATAGCGGCCTGCTGGGCAATGACCAGTGCGACTACACCGTTTAACGCTGCTGTCTGCATGGAATGCAGGTCAGGAACATAGTCACAGGATGCCATCATCCCGGCATACATCAGTCTCTGCTTAGAGCCCACGCCGAAAGCTCCGAACCCTTTCTGGGATTTCAGGAAGGATTCCGCATCTGTGATATCCTGTACCAGTATATTTTTGTCCACATCAAGAAGCGTCAGCACCCCCAGTGTTGCCAGTTCATAGCCTGTGCCGTATTTCAATCCGCATGATTTCAGGGCATTAAATATATCCAGGGCTTTTCTGCACTTTTGTTCCGCGGAGGCCTCCCCAAGTGCCAGAATATGGCTCAGGGACTGCACTGAATTTCCGGAGTAAAAGTAGGGCTTCAATAAGGTGTAGCACTGTTCCATCTCTCTTTCAATACAGGAATCGTTCAGGCCCGACATGGCAAGAAGCGCTGCAAAGGCACTGTCCTCCCCGGAAGTAAGGAAGGGATGGGCATTTTTCATGCGGCTGTAAATGCGGCCTGTTTTGTCTATGATCTCCTCATATTCAGACGGCTCTGCCATCTCCGCAATGGTAGCTGCCGCCACGGTCAGGTATTCCGAACCCCAGAAGCATTCTTTTAGCTTGCCGTAAAGTTCCAGCATCTGCTCCATCATGATCTCTGAATCTGTGCGCAGAGAAAGCATGGCTATGGTGGCCAGTTTGGAGACACCCCTGAAATTGGAAAAGATTCCGGTACCGGCCTTTAAAATATCACGGCATTCGAGCAGGCGCTGCGCATCTGCATGGACACCCCGCGCTGTCAGTATTCCTGAACACATGGGATAGACATAGGCGCTCTCCCAGCCAAATGCAGATTTTATGATATCCCTGTTTTCCACAAATAATTCACATCGTCTTCTCAGCTCTTCTCTCATATTCCATCCCTCCCAAGACTTCTGTCGTTTACAAAAACACCTTTATACTGCTCCAGACCGAATCTGTTCACAAACCAGGAACATTTGCAGAGAAACATGTAGTAGATATTCAGTCCGCTGTTATTCAGCGTCTCAAAATTGCCCTGGCCTTTTGAAAGGATCACATCTGCATGGCTGATCAGATCCCTGGCCTCCTCTGAGATATCCTTCAGGCTTGTGCCTGCAATTTTCGTGCCATTGCCGATCACAGGCACCAGGTCTGTAAGACCGATCATTTTGGCGTCCTCTATGGTGGCGTCGTTGATGACCGGCTCTCCCCGTACAATGACTGTGATATGTACCTGCGGATACTTCTTACTGAGCTGCTCGATCAAAAGTTTGTCAAGAACGATCTCGCCGCAGTTATCGGTAAGGTACACCAGGCTTTTGGCAGTCTCCATCTGCTCTGTGAACCGTCTGTATTCTGCCGGGTCCAGAGTCTCCTCCTCGGCTTTTTCTATCAGTTCCCGCAGCTTTTCATCACTGACACTTCCCATGGCCCCAAAATCAATATAATTTCCCACACGCGCATATAAAATCCCATGGTACACAGGGTCCTCTGCCCGGGCGATACGGGCGCCTATTCTGTCCTCTGCCTCCAGCATCATATGGTTGTAATCCTTTTTCAACTGCTCAAAGCTGTAGGCATGGCCGAAATATTTCTCATGCAGCACATTTATTTTGGCTATGAGGACCGGCGCGGTATCCTCCGGCAGGGCTGCGCCGATGATCTGAAATACTTCCCGCATGTAGGCGGATTTCATTTCCTCTGAGGCTGTGTCTTTTAAACCTTCCATCTGACGGGTGATCAGACAGCTCATACATTGGGCGCTTAGCTTTACGTTAGTAGATATTTTCATAGTATCTCCGTTTCTGTTTACAGAGTGTGATGCTTATTGTTTTTTCTCAATATACGTTTTCATTATACCCTATTGTATGGGGATTTCCAATAGTAAAAAGAATCCGGCCTGGATACGCGCTCAAAATACGGACAAAAAAAACAGGGCATTTTTGTAAAATGCCACTGTTTTTCTCTATCCTTTAATTCCCTAAAGTCTGATGATATGAAGGGCTTAAAATGCCCAGAAAGTATCGCCCAAAGCCGTAGCATCATCAAAGCCCGACAAAACTATAAGCCCGTTTTGAGAACAGTCAAAGGTCAATGTATACTGCTGTCCGCGAAATACTGCAGTTGTAGAATCCGCATCTTCAAAAACGGCTATATTGTCCATAAAGATCTGCCGGTCACCTTCGCCTTCCGTATATCTGTAAATGGAAAAATAAAAGCTGTAGTCATTGATCCCTGTGATCCTTATAGTGGAGTATTCTCCATCATTGGAGTTTCTGTAATTCCCATCAGCGGGCATATATTGGGTGGTAACAGGCGCGAAGTCACCCTGAGGCCAGTTCAGCCAGAACCAGGAACTTATGGAATCCCCTGATATATCAAATCCTATAATTTTATTTTCTGAATCCGAGATATATTCTTTGTGGTCCGGATTGCTGTCACCCATGTTTCGGTAACCGCTCTGCAAAAGACTGCTCTCTGCTTCTTTGTACGGCTGTCCGCAGTAAAAGCCTTCCATACTGACACTGCTGTTATTCTCACATTCTATAGTAATGGGAGTACGGCCCCCGATTCCCTCTGTTTCAGGATGCCATTCTACTTGAATCCCGCCGCCTTCATACCGCTGCCCGACTTCGCCAAACAAAACCCCTTCTGTTTTCTGAAGCCCCAGGCTCTGAGCCATGGCAGGCAGAGAATCCTGATTCATAAATCCGCTTAACTCTGTACGCTCCTCTTTTGCCGGAACCGGTTCTGGCGTCGGTGTTTCAACCGGACTTTCTGTCTGCTCCGATCCGGCAGTGGGATCTGTCTTCTTATCCTCCGCCACAGGAGTTGTATTACTCTTTCCCTTGATAACTGTCTCTTTGCTGTCCTTTTCCTCTTTGCCGGATGGATCTTCCTCCTCCTTGGAATCACCGCTGTCTGTCATAGTTTCCGTATCTGTATCGTTCTTCTTTTCACCGGAGTCTTTCAGGGAACAGCCGGTAAATATATTTGATGTAACTAAAATGATGGTAAAACAGATAACAGGAAGGATGCCGCGTTTCATTTTTCCTGCCTTCATAATATTTACCATTCTTTTTTTGAATGTGAGGAGACCGTCATTCAGGCTGGTAGACAACTCATAGGAGGGTCTGCCCAGTGCTGCCGTTTTCAAAATGAGCTGGTTGTACCGAAGTTTATCCTCCTGGTTCCTGCCCTTCATGACTTTCTCATCACATATAAACTCTATATCACGCTCCGCCTCTTTTTTCATAAAGTAAACTGCAGGGTTAAACCAATAAACAGTTGTTACGCATATCATGAGCAGTTTATACCACAGATCCCTGCTGCGGTAATGGCACAATTCATGCCTGAAGATCAGCTCACATTCCTCCTTGGAATACTCCCGTACAGGAAGATAGAGATATGTGTTCCTGATCCCTGCCAAAAGCGGCCCTGACAGTCTGCTGTCTGCCACAAGCTTAGGCGCTTTTTTCATATGCAGCTCTTTACACAGTTTATCATATTCAGCAAGCCTCTCACGATCCGTGAAAGGAATCCTCCAACGGCGCAGTTCACGTCTTCCTGCTCTTAAAACAAACACTTTATATACCGCTGCTGCGCAAATACCCGCTCCCCAGATAATTGCCGCGATCCATGCAATGGTATCCACTTTGATGTTTCTCTGCCCCGCGCTGTCCTGCATGTCTGCTTTTTTGTCTGTATCCTTTAGCGGCTCACTGCCGTTTTCTTTGGCATTTGCCGGAATCTGCAGATTCTCCGTATTGGGCACAGCCGTACTTCTGTTGACCTCTGCCCGTACGATTTGTTTTGGCACCTCAATGTTCAGCCCACCGGCATGGGATGGAAACTTGACCGGAATGAGAAGAAATACGGAAACAAACAGCCATATGAGGTATTTCCATCTGGAGGAATATTTCTTGTCCAACAGTTTTGATACTGCCAGCACAATAAAAATGATGACAGCCGACAAAACATTCACTTTAATTATGTGCAGCATAAACTCTGCCATAAACTATTCCCCCTTCTGTTCCAATTCCTTCAAAAACTCTTCCAATTCCTGTATATCTTCCTCGTGAATCTGTTTTCCCTGATAAAGAGACGCGACAAAGTTCTTCAATGAATTTCCATACAGTTTCTCCAGCACGCTTTTCCCCTCCTGCTGCTGGTATTCGCTCTGTGTCACAACAGGGCTGTAGAGATTTGTCTTTCCCTCTCTTTTTACAGAGACAAAATTCTTGTTTTCAAGCCGGGTGAGCATGGATAGGATGGTGGTAGGTGCCAGTTCCTTTTTTTGATTCACAAAATCTTCCACCTCAAGCCTGGTCATATCCGGATGACCGTTCCATAAAGCCAGCATCACATCCAGCTCTGAATCAGGTAGTTTTTGAATACGCTTTTTCATCTTATCACCTCCTGTACTGTCTGCAGATACCGAATTTACATATTCAGGTTAGGTTACAGAGTATTTTTCTACAATTGTAGTACCTACTGTCATTTTACATTAGTAGTAGATGAATGTCAATGCCTTTATGGAAATTCTCGGATATATTTGCAGCAGTTCGTCACTATTCACAGCCGGTGTCCCGTGAGGCGTTTTTATGTGCCTGCGCTTTTGACAGTCTATGAGAGTAAAACAAAAGCGGGGAATGCTCCCCGCCTTCGTCTGCTGTGAATGTCTGTTAAAAGTCCACTTCTGTACCATAGTAAATACAGGTGAACAATTTTTCCATTGTTTCCGGGTTGATCTCCCGGGGATTGGAACCTGTGCAGGCATCACCCACTGCAAGGCACGCGATTTTTTTGATCTTTTCTTTAAATTCTTCCTCTATAATGCCGAATTCTTTTAAAGTCTTTGGAATACTGAACTGTTTATTCAGTTCATCGATCTTAGTGCACAGGCTGTTGATCAGAGCTTTCTCAGATGTACCGGAAAGTCCCATTCTCCTGGCGATCTCCGCATAACGCTTTGCTGCTGTAGAATCTTTTGCGTTATATTTGATCACATAGGGAAGATACATGGCATTGGCGCAGCCGTGTGTGATATGACCGGTGGAGAAGGCTGCTCCTGTCTTGTGAGCCATGGAGTGCACGATTCCCAGCAGCGCATTGGAAAAGGCCATTCCTGCCAGGCACTGTGCGTAGTGCATCTGCTCTCTTGCTTCCATGTTGCAGTTGTAGGACGCAAGCAGATGATCCAGCACCATCTCAATGGCCTGAAGTGCAAGGGGGTCTGTAAACGGGCTGTTCAGTGTGGAGACATAAGCTTCAATGGCATGAGTCAGCGCGTCCATTCCTGTATAGGCAACCTGCTTTATCGGAAGCGCCTCCACCAGTTCGGGATCCACAATGGCTACATCCGGGGTAATGTTGAAATCCGCCAGAGGATATTTCACGCCGCTTTTGTAATCCGTGATAACAGAAAATGCAGTTACCTCTGTGGCAGTGCCGGATGTAGACGGAATCGCCGCAAATTTTGCTTTCTGACGAAGTTCCGGAAAATTAAAGGGGATACAAAGCGCTTCAAAGGTTGTATCAGGATATTCATAAAAAGCCCACATTGCCTTTGCCGCATCAATGGGAGAACCGCCGCCCATGGCCACGATCCAATCCGGCTCAAATTCCTGCATGGCCTTTGCTCCCTTCATAACTGTTTCTACAGACGGATCCGGCTCAACCCCTTCAAAAAGCTGTACTTCCATACCCGCTTCTCTCAGATATCCGGCTGCTTTATCTAAAAAGCCCTGGCGCTTCATGGCGCCGCCTCCTACTACAAGAAATGCTTTTTTGCCCTTCAGATTTTTCAGTTCTTCCAGGCAGCCTTTTCCATGATAAATGTCTCTCGGTAATGTAAATCTACTCATAGTATGCATCTCCTTATATGTATTATCGTTAATTTATTGACAATGTCATTATAACTTATTTGAGTAAATTAATCAATAATAAAAGGATTTTAGATTGTATTTAATGAGATACATCATGGAATTCCCAGGTAAATCAGAAGATGCTATAAGGAATTTCCGGTATTTTCCCGGAATCATCTCTTTTTCAGTCTGTATCGGTCATGTTTTCGGTAGTTTCCGGAGTAAAAGTTGTGATATTTTTAACGGTTTTAAGGAAGCTGGCTTTTCGTACCACATCAGACTTTTATATCGATCACTGACCTGTCTCCAAAGTCGAGGATCTCTCCCATCTGTATTTCCAGCTTATGTTTAAAAATAGGCCCATCCACGGCTATTGTATGGTATTCTCCGTTTTCCCCGCAGATATCAATTCCTCTGGCGGCCATGACCGCCACGGTTTCCGAGTCTAATGGTTTGCCTAAGATATCTCTTGGCAGGAGCCGGTTATTTATGGACTTAATGATACAGCGGTAACCTTCTGTGATAATTTCTTCTACTATCTTTTTGCGCCCCTGCTGCCACAGAGGGAATTCTGCCTTCAATCCTGCTGCATCGCATCGCTCCTGGCACCATCTGCGGTTGTTTTCAATGTCTATATCACCAAATCCGGCCATCTGCGCCCCCAGTTCCATGGCCCTTAGCAGTCCTTTTTCAAATTCCAGATGATAGTCCTCTCCTTTTGACGGGCAGAGGAGCAAGGGGATCTCCAAGGATTTTGAAAACTTCTCCAACAGCATATCGTCTGCTCCGTGAAACCAGGAACGATTTATATCTCTATTGACCATGACCAGCAGACCTGCCGGCTCGTGGCCGGCTTTTATCAGTCTGTGAAGCGCAAGGGTACTGTCCTTGCCGCAGCTATATGACATGACAAATTTCATTTTGATATCCTCTCTTCTGCTTTTATGTGTAATGCAAAAAACAAATCCGCCCTTTTATTTCTGATTTGTTTTCGATATAATGATAATGTACCTGTGAATTGATACCTCATTTAGGAGTGTTGTTATGGAAAAACAAGTAAAAAATGATGTTCAAACCTATACGGTTGTCAGTCAGATAAAATGTCCAAAGGACAGTGGAGATTCTATACATACTATAACATATAAAAAAGCCACCTGCACTCGTGTAGATAATATTATTCTAAACTTTCACTGCAGCCGGAATTCACAATGTCTGGATTGTCAGCAGGATTATTTGTAGTATCCTCCTTTCGGATCTTGACATCCGAAGTTCTATGATATTCTATAATATCTCCCGGCTGACAGTCCAGTACGTCACAGATTGCCTCCAATGTGGAAAAACGTATGGCCTTTACTTTGCCTGTCTTCAGGTTGGACAGGTTTACATTTGAGATTCCCACTTTTTCTGATAATTCATTCAGAGATATTTTTCTATCGGCCATAACCCGGTCTAATCTTAATATAATCGCCATAATATCTGCTCCTAAAGGATTTCATCCATTTCTTTCTGCATTTGTATACCTTCTTTGATCAGACTGGTAAATACGAGAAACAATATGCCTATGCCAAGCATATTTCCATCTATCAGCACAAAATCGCCGAACTGCATAATGACAAAACCACCTATGTGATAGGTTGGAAAATGTGTGATCGTAAACGCCGCTCCTACCGCTATCCAACCGATACACATAAAATATCTGCTCAGTGTACGGATAAAAAATTGCCTGCTGGCATAAATTCGTATCATGGAAATGAAAATCATGATATTAAACAGATATGCGATCAGGTTATAGGCCACAATTCTAATATCCTTACTTTTCCATGTTTCCTCCTCTAACATTTTAAACACATTAGCTGTCCCCGTTAATGCAAATATACCCGTAAATAATATGGCAAGAATCAAAAGAAATTTCATTTTTTTTGAAAACTTCTTTTTCGTTACATTGACATCCGTTATAAAATCATTTTTCTCCATACCTTCACCCTCTCCTTTTACAATGGATCCTGATTCTTTTCCGTTCTCAGTTTCTAGTTCCTTTATACCATATACCGGAAATATCGTCAATGACATTTAATGATTATCGTTAAATTATATTCAAATATCATTAATAGTTGATTGTTTTTCTCTTGTACACGATGTAATATAAACATCCAACTTCTATCAGTCCTGCAGAGATGACGTACCGGAAGAACAATAATATACCAAAAGACCAACAGGCATCTGCATTGTGCAGAAACTTGTTGGTCTTATTTTGAAAACAGAGCTTATTTTCTATTTTACAAGCCGGAATCTAGGCGTGTGACAATTGGGGAAAGCACAACTTTTCTTTCTCAATACTTTCCAAATCTTTTCCACGATAGAACAGGCGTGTATCGTTTCTGTCATCGCAGACAGATATTTCAAACATATCACGCTCTCCAAAAGCAGGCGGGAAACCAAGTATCAGAGAATTATACGGGATATCCATATGTGACACAGCATCTTTCATTGAGATATGCTGTTTACTTATAATGCTTTTGAGGATAAGCGTATCTTTCCATTTTTCTATGACGGCAAAACAGTCCATATCGTCTGCATAATATACATCGTGCAGATCAGCAGTGTAGAACATCTGCAGACCAAATTTGTTGATGTGTTCCAAAGCTGAATTTACGGCACTGTTTCTTACAGCATCCATATATTTCTGCCTTAACTGTTCGTCCTGCTCTGAGATTTTTCTGAAAGCAGCGTCTTTTTTCACACTGCATGACCAATCCTTTTTTAATGAGTATTGATATTGATCACTTTCTTTAAATCCCATTCTCCGATAGAAGCCTAAAGCGTCCGGATTACTGAACAAGTAGACTCCATGGCATTTGTCTTCATATTCCTTTAATATGTATTCGACCAGCTTTTTTGCAAGTCCCTGTTTTCTAAATGCCTCGTCAGTCATAACGGTTCCAAGCTGTATGTAATACTTGGGGACTCCTTCTTGAATAAAGTGCATTCTGTTTACTGAAACATTTGCCAGGATTTTTCCATCCTGCATAAATGAATACGGAATATAGTCACCTTCAAAATATCCTCCGGCCATCCAATTTTCAAAATCAAACCCATAAATCTTCTGCGTTAAAGTATTTAACTTATGCCGCAATATGTGATTTTCCATATAATCAAAAATGAATTCCATAGTTCCCCCGTAGTCGAGTAGACAAGCGGCTCACGCCGCAAGCCCCTCACAGATCCGTACGTGCGCCTTTCACGCATACTTACTGCTTTTCTAATCTTTACTTTGATAATAATTTCCCCCGTTCTCAGTAACCTTGTCCGGTAAGAACGCTGCAATTTTACCTGTTTTGCTTCAATACAAAATATGAATTGTACTTTGTTCCATCATGCCCAATAAGTTTTTCTGCTATAAGTTCAAATCCTAAATAGTTCAATGCCGTGATACGTTCTGTCGCGGAGGGAATTGCTTTCGTAGCAATTTTGTCACAATGAAACAGAGTATATGCAGGTTCAATTATTAATCCTAATATTTTGATAATCTCACTTGCTATTTCATGATCGCTCCGAATATCCATTCTAAGCAAACCACAGTTCGTAAAATAATCCCCGGCGTTTCTGTGAAAAAGTTCTATTGTCCCTATGGCCTCCTTAAGTATTTTTGATATGATAGTCCATCGGACAAATCCTTCTCTGTTATACTCAAAAAGCCAATAATCAATCGCTTGCTCCATTCTGCTTTCAGTTGTGTAATAGAAATCATCACCGCCGCAATTATCACTATTCATAAAAGCCACAGCCTTTTTGTCCGAATAAACTTTAAGTAAATCCAGTTTATCTTCTTTCCTGACCATTCTCAAAATATAGTTCTCATTCTCATATTTAGGACAATTTTTATAAACATCTTCCATACTTAAATCCTCTTCTATAACTTCAGATTTTTCTACCGGATAAACTGAATTTTATTCTTCCGAATAATCAATAACCACTTTCTTACAGTCTGAACAATGATAGGCAGCAGTAGAAATTGGAGCGATCCAATTGTCAGGACACACTACTCCACTTATCATTTCCTTGCCGCAATACGGACATTTCATTTGATCACCGCCTTTGTCAAATTCCGATTTTTCGGACAAACTGGAAGTCGTCTTTCAGACAAGTTTTTCTGGATGTTCTACATAAGAACGAACAATAGTTCCACATTCTTTACAAATCACATGGATAACGTTTTCTCCAGCTGATAAAGTAACTTTTTTAGCTGGCTTTACTCGACCGCGGTCTGTTTGTACCCCATATACCATTTTATCAGAACCGCACCAAGGGCATTTATATTTTTCCTGCATAATGATATCTCCTAATTTTTCATCACGATAGGCATTAATTTTTACTGTGTTATGGTTAAAAACAGATCAAATACTGCCTTTCAAAGCATCATAGGCCTGTTTTGTAAAGCGGTGATACTGCAGGCCAAACGCATCCTGCTCCAGATAATAGACGTAGGGGTCAATTTCCGGATCCTGAAAGGAAATTCCCCATTCTTCTTCATTTATTTTTTCGACGGTCACATCCCGGGAAAAGGTTCTGAAAATGTTCACAATATCAGCCACAGTATTTCCGGGTTTGAATATTTCATTTAAAAAGACTTTTAGAAATGGACTGTCCTTCACATTTTCATGGACATATTTTACTCCCGCAGACGGAATATGAATACAGTACCGTCCCTTTTCCTCTGTCTCCTTAATGGTCACGTCACCTAACTCCTGCGCTGCCAATCTGCAAAATGCTGCAATCTCCTCTGACAGGTGTTCCTGATCCGCCAAAAGCAGTTCCATTAAAGATTCCCGGGGATAATACAGATTCATATCCTCTTCCCGATATCCGATTTTCATTTCACACTCTTTAATATTATCAAAAAGGTTTCTTTTTAAGTCCATACGGTATGCTCCTTTTCTCCGATATAAGACGCACATTCAAAGGTTACATAGACATGGGGTACGTTCCCTGCAAATGCTTTTGTGATCTGCATGTTCTACAGACTGTCCACCACATCTGATATAGTCGCCAAAAAATTTTCTTCCCCAATTGTATTCACTTTAAAAAACAACGCCTGGCTTCCGCCGGAAGTGATGGCAGACAAATAGTATTCGCCTCTTCCTCCGACTAAGGTAATGGACAGGCTCACCCTGTTGCTTCCCATAGCACTGTAACGTTCATAAATTCTCACAGCACACTGAAAATCTCCGCTGCTGAAATTACTGCCGTCTTCATATGAGGCAGACATGCTTCCATTCATCACAGCGTCATGCAGCTTGGTTATGATCTCATCAAAATCACCGTGAACTACTTTTTCAAATTTTGCCATATGACATCTTCCTTTCACCTCAAGACTTCTGATCCTTTGATACCCGCTCTGTTTCATGCGGCTGTAACACTTATCACAGACTTATTATATAGTATATTGAAATATCTGACAATCATTATAACATCTCAGCCTCACTCTTCTTTAATCGAAACTTAACATCCCAGCCCGGAACTTCACTCCTATTTAATGACCAAACTGCTATAATTTCCATAATCTAAATTACAAAGGTTCAGGAGGTCATAAATTTTGAAAAAGATAATTTTTAAAGGTGTGGGAACTGCTATTGTCACTCCTATGAAGGAGGATTTTTCTATTAATTATTCTGTTTTTGATAATTTGCTGGATATGCAGATTGCCGGAAACGCAGATGCAGTCGTAGTGGCAGGCACAACAGGAGAAAGTTCTACCCTTACAGATGATGAGCATATAGAACTGGTAAGACACGCTGTCAAATATGTAAATGGACGTATCCCAGTAATCGCCGGAGCCGGAAGCAACAACACCGCACACGCTGTATATCTGTCAAAAGAATGTGAAAAAGCAGGCGCCGACGCGCTTCTCCATGTTACACCATATTATAATAAAGCCTCACAGCAGGGATTATTTCTGCACTTTTCCAAATGCGCCGGTTCAACCGGTCTGCCTATTATTTTATACAATGTGCCATCCCGTACAGGAGTGAACATCTATCCGGCCACCTATAAACGGCTCAGTGAAATAGAAAATATAGCAGCGGTAAAAGAAGCCAGCGGTAATTTTTCCCAGATGGCCAAGATTGCCAACCTATGCAAAGAGGATCTGACCATCTATTCCGGCAATGATGACCAGATCACATCTTCCATGGCACTTGGAGGAAAAGGTGTGATCTCCGTTCTGTCCAATATTCTCCCAAATGAGACACATGCTATCTGTGCCTCCTACTTCCGGGGAGACAGCCAGGAGAGCGACAATCTGCAGCTAAAATATCTGGAGCTGATCGAAGCGCTGTTTTTAGATGTGAATCCTATCCCTGTAAAACAGGCAATGCGTGCCATGGGATACGATGTAGGTCCATGCAGGCTGCCGCTCTGCGACATGGACAATACCCTGGCAGAAAAACTGTATGCGGTACTGGAAAAATTCAGTCTGACAGAACCGGCCAGGCGCAAAAGTTCTGTAACTGTTCACATGCCGGGGAACACAGGTACTGTTCTCAAACACAATGTATAATCTTATTTCCTGCGGGTGGCTGTAAGAGATTACCCTGATCCCATCCCTAAAGGCGGTTCTGCATGATATTTTTAAATACAAGAAGGAGATTCCATATGAAGGACGCATATATCATATTCAGAAATCAGTATCCACAGACCAGGCGAGAAGTTCTTGCCCTGATCAAAGAATTTTGCCAAAAACATGATCTGCATTATTCCGAACCCGCAAATACAGATTCTTTGACAGTGAATATTGAAGGGGAAATATATACCGTGGATGTCCACGAAGAAAAAGAAGAGTCAGGCAGTGTATACTGGATCATATATTGTCTGCGGAAAAAGCATCTGTACCTGTTCAGAAATATTCTGGAGCCTGTTCACGCGGAAGGTTGATCAAGACACCCACACTAGAATTACTGTTTTTAGCCGTTCATCTCTGAACGGCTATTTCTATATATAGCTATTTCTATATACGGCTATTTCCATATGCGGCTATTTCTATATACGGCTATTCACACAGACGCTGACCGGCTGCGTCTCATTAAAGAAATTCAACTTCATTTAAATCATGTATCAGATAATCAATCTTTATGTTCGTATTGTTTTCCAGGTTCTCAGGATTATACCAGCAGCAGTGTATCCCGGCATTATTACCTCCCTGCATATCGCTTGTCAGGGAATCACCTACGATCAGAATATCCTTTTTATCATAAATGCCTGTCTTTTTCCATACATATTCAAAAAAACGGATATCCGGCTTTTCAAATCCTATTTGGTCAGAAATGAAAACATCGTCAAACAGGACATCAAGACCCGAATTTTCAAGTTTGCGTTTCTGCGCAATATAAGTCCCGTTTGTGACCGCATATTGCTTTACTCTTCCGTTCAGTCTTTCCAGAAGGTCTTTACTGTTGTCATTGAAAAATATTTTATCTCCCAGACGTACCTGGTACTCAGCATTGAATTCTTTCACATGATCACAACAGATATCTTCCTTTTGGAAAAATTCTGAGAACCGATCCAGCAGTACCTGCTCTTTTGTGATTTCTCCCGCTTCAAGACGTTTCCAATAACGTTTGTTTATTTCTGCATATCTGGAAATCATGGCATCTGTACATTCTTCCAGATTGAATTTTATAAAGCACTGCCGCAGAGCATATTTCTCCGCCTTGTCAAAATTGAGAAGTGTTCCGTCTACATCCCATAATATTACTTTAAACATGTTTATACCCCTTTTCTAAAAAGAACCTTACTATTCAGCCTTTCGCCTCATAGCAACAAAAGCATGTATACAGACTGCAAAAACTGCTGCCCGGCGTATGGCTGCCTCGGGCTTGCCTTGCCGATCAACTTTCCAGCTTTTCAAGAATCTCCTCAACCGTATCATAAGCCCCCAATTCATATCCCTGTTTTGCTTTGGAGGTATCATACACCTCATTCAGCGCGCTGTTATAATCTTCCTCTGTCATTTCAATGCCATTCCAAAAGTATTTGTAGATGAGATTCCCGTTTTCATCCTGTTGGAGGTTGGTATGATCCTCAGCTCCATAGTTTCCCTCTGCGATCAGCGTCAACTGACCATCTATGATACAATATACCAGGTCATAATATCCGTCCATCACTCCGTCAGAATTACAGAGCAGATTTTCTCTTTCAATATACGTAAAATATGTCCTGCAAAGCTGCTTCTCATAAATCTGTCCATTGGCATAGGTGATAATCCTGCTGCCCGCTGCCTCACAGATTCCTATGACCGCCAATTCAGGGATGTCATCATCATCCACATATATGAGCTGATAGCCAGCCACGCCTTGATCATAGGAATTTTTTATATAATCAGCATATGCCTGTTTCCAGGCTGTATCCGTCTGGGAATCCTCCGGCACATCTGTCTGGGCATTTGCTGTGGAATCTGCGTCCTGATAAATGGAATCTAGTATGCTCTGGATCGTCTTTTCTACGACCTCCCCATTGACCTGTTCTGACAGATCAACATCCAGAGTGAAGCTGCCCTCTGCGCTCCCGAAATACAATCTCGCTTCCGAATACACGCTTTTTGTCCTGTCGTCCGGTATATAACTGCAGATAATAATAATATCCGTATAACCATCTTGGTTATAATCCCGGAAGGAAACTGCCTCTACTTTATGAAAAGTTTCCTCTTTTCTGGTATTAGACTGGTTCATTCCCGAAAGTACAGTAATCACCTGCTGATTTTGTAATAGCTTAAATTCAGCATCTCCATATGGCGACTGTGTTGTATCAGGCGCATAGGAGGCAAATCTCACATTTCCCAGTGGTGTCAGTTCCGTATCAAAGGTCTGGTCCTGAATCAGACGCTCTACTTCCGTTTTTTCGGCCTTGGGAGCAGTTTTTACTTCTTGTTTCTCCTCTGTCTTTTTCTTTTCTGTTTTATCGGTATCCTTGTCCCCCTTCTCCTTCTTATCAGCATCCTTGTCTTTCTCTTTTTCGGGTGCCTCTGCAGCAGGATGGGGTTTCTCCGGTTTTTCTTCTTTTTTCTGTCCGCAGGCTGATAAGATACAGCAGAATACCAGAGTGCATAGTAACATCTTTTTCTTTTTTCTCATACTTCAGCCTCCATTATTTATGATAAGGCTGCCCGCTCATGATCCGGTAGCTCCTGTAAATCTGTTCCAGCAGTATCACCCGCATCAGTTGATGGGGAAATGTCATTTTGGAAAAGCTGAGGGCAAAATCCGAGCGTTTCAGTACCTCTTTTCCAAGCCCGATAGAACCGCCTATGACAAAGATAATATGGCTTTTTCCCTGTATCCCAAGGCTCTCTATCTTTTGTGAGAGTTCCACAGAGTCCAGCATTTTCCCGTTTATCTCCAGTGTAATGACATAGGCATCCTCTCTGATGTATTTCAGAATACGCTCTCCCTCTTTCTGACGGATATTCTCCTCCACTGTCTCACTTGCCGCATCAGGAGTTTTTTCGTCTGCCACTTCCAGAATTTCCAATTTACAGTATTTACTCAGACGTTTTGTATACTCTGAGATGGCATCTCGATAAAATTTTTCTTTGATTTTTCCCACGGTAAGTATTGTGAGCTTCATTTTCCTGTTTCCTCCCGTTTCCATTTCAAGAGTCTGTCTTTTTCCTCTTTTGACACCTTGTAGGATTCTCTGATTTTTTGAATGGATTTATTATGTGTAAAGGTGTCCATAGTGTCTGTCTGCAGAAATGCGGCAGTCTTCTCCGGGAATTTTACATAACAGACGGAAACAGCCCAGGCCGCAGCCATCTGTACATAATAGGCATGGCTGTCTATATGGTTGAAAATGTTCAGCAGTCGGTCTATATACTCCTCTGTCACAAAATGATCCAGCATGGATACCAGGGCAAAACGGATCTCATATTCTCTTTCCGAGTTGAGATAACGTTCCAAAAAGGCAAACCAATAGGAAGTATCCTTTCTCATAAACTTATAGGTGATGCAGCTGCAGTCACAAATGGCCCAGTTATTAATTTTAGGCACAAAATGCTCTAGTGCCCGGGTCTGCTCCTCTCTCTCCATTTTTGCATACCCGATCACAATACCCTGGAGCATCAGCTCTTCATAACAGGTGTCATCCGCTTTTTCCAAAAAAGCGGCATAGTCACCCCCTGCGATCTTCTTTGCCATTTTCCGGAGCTGCGGCATTCGGACTCCCATCATAGTCGTCAGGCCCGGGATCAGGGATTCCTGAAATCTTTTGTACTCCTTATCGGCTGATTGTCTCAGCTCTTCTCTAATCGCTTCTATCATGATTTCCCTCGTGTTTTACATTTTCCTTCCTGCAACTGCAAAAAGAGCCGCCACATCCGGTGGCGGCCTTTTGTATGTTTAATTAATTATTTTTTCCTTTGATGAATTCATCAATTCCCTGTGCGGCAGATTTTCCTGCGCCCATGGCAAGGATAACCGTTGCAGCGCCTGTTACAGCGTCACCGCCGGCGTAAACACCGTCTTTTGTAGTCTTGCCGTTTTCTTCGTCAGCGATAATACATTTTCTCTTGTTTGTATCAAGACCGATGGTTGTGGAAGAAATCAGCGGATTCGGGGAAGTTCCCAGGGACATGATAACAGTATCCAGTTCTATCTCGAACTCAGAATCCGGAATTTCTACAGGACGTCTTCTTCCTGATGCATCAGGTTCGCCCAGTTCCATGCGGACGCATTTCATGCCTTTTACCCAGCCGTTTTCATCTGCAAGGATCTCTGTAGGATTGCACAGAAGATCAAAAATAATACCTTCTTCTTTTGCGTGATGTACTTCTTCTGCTCTCGCGGGAAGTTCTGCTTCACTTCTTCTATATACGATATGTACCTCAGCGCCAAGACGGAGCGCGGTTCTGGCAGCATCCATTGCCACATTGCCGCCGCCCACAACAGCTACTTTTTTGCCCATTTTGATCGGGGTGTCGTGATCGTCACGGAATGCCTTCATCAGGTTGCTTCTTGTCAGATACTCGTTGGCAGAGAACACACCGTTGCTTATCTCACCCGGAATTCCCATAAACATAGGAAGACCTGCACCGGAACCGATGAATACAGCTTCAAAGCCTTCTTTTTCCATAAGCTCATCAATGGTGGTAGACTTACCGATGATCACGTTTGTCTCAATTTTAACACCTAAGGCTTTTACATTTTCAACTTCCATCTTCACCACTTTATCTTTTGGAAGACGGAATTCAGGAATACCATATACTAAAACACCGCCCGGCTGATGAAGGGCCTCAAAAATAGTCACATCGTAACCCATCTTAGCCAGATCCCCGGCACAGGTAAGACCTGCAGGGCCGGCACCGATAACAGCTACTTTATGTCCGTTTTTCTCCTTCGGAGGCTCCGGTTTGATGCCGTTTTCTTTTGCCCAGTCGGCAACAAAACGTTCCAGTTTACCGATAGAAACAGGCTCGCCTTTGATACCGCGGATACACAGACCTTCACACTGTGTTTCCTGAGGGCATACACGGCCGCAGACTGCCGGAAGGGCGCTGGACTGGCCGATCACTTTAAAGGCCTCTTCAAAATTGCCTTCTTTTACTTCTTTGATAAATCCGGGGATATCAATATTTACAGGACATCCTTTGACACATTTTGCGTTCTTACAGGTTAAGCAGCGTGCTGCTTCTTCCATTGCCTCTTCTTTATTATATCCATAGCAAACTTCTTCAAAGTTTGTTGCTCTCACCTTTGGGTCCTGCTCTCTTACAGGAACTTTCTTTAATACGTCACCCATTATTCGTCACCTCCGCAGTTTCCGCATCCGCCGTGATGAGTATCCCCCTCACGAAGTTTTAATAATGCTCTTCCTTCTTCTGTCTTGTACATCTGCTGTCTCTTCATTGCCAGATCCCAGTCAATCAGATGACCGTCAAATTCAGGACCGTCCACGCATGCGAATTTCACTTCGCCGCCGACGATAACACGGCAGGCACCGCACATACCGGTTCCGTCAACCATGATCGGATTCATGGAAACGATAGTTGGCAGGTTCAGTTTCTTAGTTGTCAGGCAGCAGAATTTCATCATGATCATTGGACCGATCGCAACACATTTTGTATAAGTCTTGCCTTCTGCGGTTAAGTCCTCAATCACCTTTGTTACCATTCCGTGACGTCCATATGTACCATCATCTGTGGTGATGTATAAATTTCCAGCTACTTCTTCCATTTCTTTTTCCAGGATGATCAGGTCCTTTGTCTTGGCACCTACAATGACATCTGCATCAATGCCATGCTCATGCAGCCATTTCACCTGAGGATATACCGGTGCAGTACCAACGCCGCCGGCTACAAATAAAAGTTTTTCTTTTTTTAACTCTTCCAGATCTTCATTAACAAATTCAGATGGACATCCCAACGGACCTACGAAATCTTCAAAGAAATCTCCTGTCTGCATTTTAGCGAATTTTTCGGTGGAAGCACCTACCGGCTGGAACACGATCGTAACAGTTCCTGCCTCTCTGTCATAATCACAGATGGTAAGCGGAATTCTCTCCCCTGCATCGTCTTTTTTTACGATAACGAACTGTCCGGGTTCACAGTGTTTTGCAACCCTTGGTGCGTCAACAACCATGAGATATACTATCTCATTAAGCTTTTCTGCTTTCAGAATCTTGTACATAATGTCCTCCTCACAACTCCAAATATGGTAATTCTATTGCTATAGTCGCTCTTTTTAGTATAGAGCAAAATTAACAAAAATTCAATCTGAATTTTAGAAAAATTTCCAATTTACTTTATAAATCATTGATAAATGACATAAGTTGCACTTGCCGGACTGCTTATCTTTCCGTTTTCATCCACTATAATAGCGGAAAAGATATTCTCTCCCACCGGCATGGAAACCGGGCCTGTATATTCTGTGCTGTCTGTGGTGGGCGTTCCGTTAAATTCATAATATGCGGTGCACCCGCTGGGCACATATACTTTAATTGTCATGGAATCCTCATACTGTCCGGAGGCAGGTGTGATCCTGGGAGCGTCCGGCGCCTTGAATTCTATGGTATAGGACATAAGGCCGATATCACTTGGGATCCCTTTGGCATTATATGCCACATACTTCAGGGTATAGTCCCCCTCCTTATCCAGCATGATCCCTCTGGAGGAATCATACAGACTGCTGGTATTATCCGGGTCTTTCCCATCCAGAGTGTAATATACCTTGGTTCCGTCTTCTATGGCGCTGAAATCCACTTCCTCTTTGCTGTTATAAGTCCCACCATCCAGGGAAATGACCGGAAGGGTACTTATATATGAGGAATAGCGCTCTTTGACTTCAGCACTCTCGCAGTCATCCATAAGCTCCTTGATCTTCTTGACTTCGCCCTGTTTTTCATAGAGGCGCAGCAATTCTCCATAGGCACTGACACTGTCAGGAGCCTTGGCGATTGCAGTGATAAGGATCGCAAGAGCCTTTTCCTCTTCCCCGTCTTTCAGATATATCTTGGCCTGCAGAATGTTGGCTTCTGTACTGTCAGGCTGAAGGTTCAAAGCGCGTTCCAGATATTTCAGGGCAGTGTCATAGTCCTTATTGCTGAACTCAGATTCGGCCTGCGCCATCTGGAAATCAAAAGAATTGTACTGCTTTTGATAAAAGACAACACCGGCCCCAACAGCCAGCACACATACGCCTGCCGCTGTCAGGCCCACGGCCATACGTCTTTTCTTTCTGCGTTTTAATTCCTGTTCCTGTCGTCTTTTTTCTCGGAGCGCATGCTCCTCCTTTTTCTTCTTCTCTTTTTCCTGTATTTCACGCTGCTGGATGATCGTCTCCAGCGTATTATATTCCGGCACCCATTGAACTTCTTTGCCGCATACGGGGCAGAACAATATGCCATCTTCAAATTCTGTACCGCAGTTCGCACATTTCATGTAAATACCTCATTTCTCATCTATATCAACATTTTACAAACACTCTTCTATATATTGTTCAAATTCTTCCATGGACATAATTACCTTTCTGGGTTTGGTACCTTCCTCCTCACCCACAACACCGGCCTCACAGAGCTGGTCCATGATCCTGGCAGCACGGTTAAAACCAATCTTAAACACACGCTGTAGCATACCGATGGAGGCTTTGTCCTTCTCGATGATGAACTTGCCGGCGTCGGTAAAGTAGGCATCCCGGTCATTGCCGCCGGATGCCGCGCCTGCCTGATTGACAGAAGCGTCTTTCGCCGCTTCGATTTTGTCCTGGATTTCCTGGCTGTAGGCATGGGCAGGATTCTGCTCAGATAAAAATTTCACCACAGCCCCCACTTCCTGGTCACTGACAAAAGCCCCCTGAACACGGGCAGGCTTCTGATAACCCTGTGGGTAAAATAACATGTCGCCTTTTCCCAGCAGCTTTTCCGCGCCATTCATGTCTATGATGGTCCGGGAGTCTACACCGGAGGATACGGAGAACGCGATCCTGGAAGGCATATTTGCCTTGATCAGACCGGTGATGACATTGACGGATGGACGCTGTGTGGCAATGATCAGATGGATTCCCGCTGCACGGGCAAGCTGAGCCAGGCGGCAGATCGCATCTTCCACCTCACCTGGAGCCACCATCATAAGGTCTGCCAGCTCGTCCACAATGATAACGATCTGCGGCATCTTTTCCGGCTTTCCTTCCTCTTCAATGTCCTTGATCTTATCAACCTTAGCATTGTATCCTTTTAAATCCCTGACGTTGTACTCTGCGAATTTGTTGTAACGGTCTGACATCTCCGCAACCGCCCAGTTCAGAGCGCCTGCTGCCTTCTTGGGGTCTGTGACCACAGGGATCAGGAGATGGGGAATACCGTTATAGACACTCAGCTCCACAACCTTTGGATCTATCATGATCAGCCGGACCTCTTCCGGGGTGGCTTTGTAAAGGATACTCATGATCAATGTATTGATACACACAGACTTACCGGAGCCTGTGGCACCTGCTATGAGCAGATGGGGCATCTTGGCAATATCCGCAATGACCGGCTGTCCCGCAATATCTTTTCCCGCTGCAAACGCCAGTTTTGATCCGCACGCGGAAAAGGCTTCGGACTGTATCAGTTCACGAAGCATAACTGCACTGTTTGTGGCATTGGGTACCTCTATTCCCACAGCGGCCTTACCTGGAATAGGTGCCTCAATACGGATATCCGTTGCCGCCAGATTCAATTTAATGTCATCTGTCAGGCTGACAATTTTGCTGACCTTTACGCCTTGTTCCGGCTGAAGCTCATAGCGTGTGACCGTTGGACCGCAGCTTACATTCGTCACTGTGACATTGACACCGAAATTGTGCAGTGTCTCCTGCAGCTTTTTCGCTGTGCTGCGAAGATGGGTATCAGAATCACCTTTTCCGCCGCTTCCTTTTTTCAGCAGTGAGACAGGAGGGATTTCATATTCCTTTTTTATCTCCTGTTCTTTGTCTGCGATCTCATCCTTTATATTTTCAATACCGTCCGCGATCTCATCCTTTGAGGAACGCGTTTTCTTTGAAGAACCTGTTTTGTGGGGCTTTTCCTCCACAGCCGGTTCTTCCGGTATCTCTTCCACGATTTCTTCCACCTCTGCCGGCGCCGTGTCGGAACGGTGGATAGGGAAAGCATTTTCAGGTTTCAGAAGGATATCCTCTGCCGGGATCTCTTCGGCAGGTTCTATAACAGCAGCCTCCGCCGCAGCCGCTTCCTTCTTGATATCACTTATATTTTCAGCAGCCGGATTCGCTGCAGCATTGTCTTCGTTCTTATTTCTTCTTGTTTTCAATTTTAAAGGTTCGGATTCTTCGGTTTTCTCTCCGTGTTTTGCTCTTCTTCCTGAGACAGGTCTATCTTTTTGTTCTGCCGCGTATTGTTTTCTGCGGGCATGTCCTGCTTTTGCACTTCCGTATACACGGGTACTGCCCTTTTTGAGAAGCGCAAACATGGATTTCTGTGTGATCAGGATCAAAGCGATGACCATTGCAATGACAACGATCACATATGTTCCAATGATGCCGAAGGCTTTCCCGAAGATATTGCAGAGGAGACCGCCTAGGATACCGCCGCCGGTCTGGTACGCGGAGGAGTTTTTGTAGTAATCCATAATGGAAGTCCCGTCAAAATAACCGTCTGTCAAAAGCTGCATCAAAGCGCAGGCAGAAAGGAACAGCAAAAGAAAGCCTGCCATTTTCCGGTAAGCTTTCGGATTCCTGTTATTTGATATGACAAAGGATACGGCCAGGAATAAAAAGATAGGAAATATGTATGCCACCAGGCCAAACAGACCGAAAAACACTCCGCTGACGGTCTTTCCTACCAGGCCTCCCATGCCAAAATTGCTCAGTAACAGCAGGATAGAACCTGCCAGTGTTATCCATAATATGATCTCAGTATACAGGCCGATACCCTCGTCCTGTTTTTTCTTATTTCTGCTTCCAGAGCGGGTGCCCGTCTTTTTTCTTGTGTTGTTTTTTTTCGTCGCTGCCATTTTCTTGACTCCCCTTAAAGTTCCTGCGGTCTGTACCTACAGGACAAAATTACACGTTACAGCAGCAATTCCCATAATAAAACAGTAAATACTGAAATACCGGAATTTCTTTCGCTGTATAAGCCGCAGCATTGTCTTGATACAGAAGTACCCCGCTGCTCCTGCAAGAGCTGCTGCTGCCAGATATTCCCCAAACACAGGAAGTGTGACTCCTGAGCCGGGTATGTCCTTAAGTTCCAGGACTGCAGCCCCCAATACAGCCGGAATGGACATGATAAATGAATATTTCACTGCAAATTTTCTGTTGAGACCGCAGAGCAGGCAGGCTGCTATGGTCATACCGGACCGTGAAATTCCGGGGAAAACTGCGATTCCCTGGAAAAAGCCGATAGCCAGTGCGATCCAAAATGATACGTCTTTTGGAATCTTATTACCTGCCGGGAAGAAATCCACCACCAAAAGCAGAATGCCTGTGATAAATAGTCCAACCCCGGGTGCCAGCAGATTGGCGCTGGCCGTCACCACCACATTCTGCAAAAGCAGACCTACAACCGCGGTAGGAATGGTAGAGACAACAATAAGCAGGATAAATTTACGGTAATTGGTGGACACGATTTTTTTATAACGTCTGGCATCGTGTTCCCTTCTGTTATGTGACCATATCTTACAATTCTGAATGATGTCATAGATCATTCCACAGCCGTCCAGAATCAGCTTCTTAATGTCTTTCCAGAACGCGATAAAAATAGCAGTCAGCGTTCCCAAATGTAAAATCACATCGAACAACACGCCTGTATCGGTATTGATGTTTAATAGATTCTGCATAATAGCCAGATGCCCGGAACTGCTCACCGGAAGGAATTCTGTGATTCCCTGCACCAGTCCAAGCAGAAGTGCCTGTAATAATGACATGTGGTCAACCTCTTCATATGTATTTTCTCCATCTGATTTCTGTATACAGACAGCAGATGGAGTAATAAACTTTATCAAATGTTTATTCTATCATAAAATTGCATTTCATACAACTTAAAAGTCTTTACAAAATTTAAGAAATTTCTATTGTTCCTCTTTTTTTCTGCTTTCTTCTATTAGTTCATACAGTTTTTCCAGTGACTGGGATATACCGCCGACTTCGTCGATCAGGCCTTCCTTAACTGCTTCTTCCCCCTCCAGCATAGTTCCCACATCTTTTACAAGCTGGGTAGGGTCCAGCATCAGCTCTTCGATACGCTCCTGGGACATTTTTGAATGAGAGGATACAAATCCTGTAATGCGGTCCTGTATTTTTTCAATATTTTTATAAGACTGCATGACTCCAATGAACATGCCGTTGCTCCGTACCGGATGAATCACCATGGTTGCAGATGGGACAATAAAAGAATAGTCAGCGGAGACAGCCATAGGCACACCGATGGAGTGGCCGCCGCCCAGTACCAGGGAAACAGTTGGCTTGCTCAGGGATGCGATCATCTCCGCGATAGCAAGTCCTGCCTCCACATCTCCGCCCACAGTGTTGAGCAGGATCAGAAGGCCGTCCACATCCTTGCTGTCCTCGATCACGGCAAGCTTTGGAAGGACATGCTCGTATTTTGTGGTCTTGCTGTTGTTCGGCAGGGATTCATGGCCTTCCACCTCTCCAATGATGGACAGAAGATGGATATGATACTGTTTTTCATTGTCGGATAAATCTAACTGCCCCATATCTTCTATCTGTTCATTTTGTTTTTCTGTTTTTTCCAGTTCTTTTCTCTTTTCTTCAGACATAAAACTACCTCCAAGAATTTATTCCTGGAGGTAGGATGCGTAATTTGGTGATTATTATGCATAGTCCGGGTCAGAGACATAGGCTGCATTTTATTCTGCCGGTTTTGCGGGATATTGTAAAATCATCTCTTCTTTTTTTTCTTGTCACGGCCCGGATCAAACCATAATTTGGAAGGAAAACGCTTTAAATAGCGGTTGACAGCAGGATGAAAATTCATGAATATACAGCACAAATATGCCAATATAATATAAGTTATAGTGAGCCATGGGGAAAGCTGCATTTTATCAAATTCTTTTATATATGCGTCTGTCAGCCAAAGCGCTAGTGCACCACCTAATGAAGTGAAAACTGTGCCTCCTATTTTACTCAATCCCCCGATATATTCCCCTATCATAACCAAAACAGGCAGAACAAGCGGGGTGAGAGGATATGTTTCTCTGCCTAATTGGGCTGTGCGTTCCGTGATCGGATAATGAATAGCAGCTTCTATCACACTTATTACCAGACTGATACACCAGGATATCAGTGCTATATTCTGAAAGGCATTAAATGCAGAAATGATCTTACAGGTCTTTTCCGTATGAAGATCAATAAATTCTATTTGTTTCTGTTTATTATACTCATCTACCATGCGCTTAATTTCTTCCGGTTCATATGTAAGTCGGTCTTCAGGTTCCATTTGTTTCTTATCATCCGCCATTTCATCCCCCCATTCTTATCCTCCCGCGGAAAATAAAATACTTCTTTTCAATAACTCGGATACCTGCTTTTATAATACCATTTATCCGGAATCACGTCCAATGGATATAAAAAAAGATACCTCCCTGCACGGCTCTGCATGCAAAGAGATACCTGTTTTTATTGTTCGGAACGTATCTTACTCGTCCCAGTTATGCCATACATACTGCACGTCATCGTCATCCTCGAGCAGATCCAGTGTTCTCTGCAGGTTCTTCACATCCTGCTCATCGGAAAGCTCTACATATGTCTGAGGAATCATGGCCACATCCGCCTCTGCCATAGGGATACCCTCCTTTTCCAGGGCTTCACGGACAGCGCTGAAATCGTCAGGAGCCGTGAGAACCTCGAAGCTGTCCTCCTCCTCAGAGAAATCTTCTGCCCCTGCATCCAGGGCGATCATCATCAGGTCGTCTGCTTCCATCTCGCACTCTTCCTTGTCGATGATGATCTGTCCTTTCTTATCGAACATAAAGGATACACATCCCGGTGTTCCGATATTACCGCTTCCTTTTGTAAATGCGCTTCTCACATTGCTGGCTGTACGGTTCTTGTTGTCCGTCAATGTCTCCACAATAACAGCCACACCGCTTGGACCGTAACCTTCATAGGTGATATATTCGTAATTGTCTGCATTGGCATCCCCTGCCGCTTTCTTGATACCGCGGTCAATGGTATCATTTGGCATGTTGTTGGCTTTTGCCTTGGCGATCACATCACGCAGTTTGCTGTTGTTGGCAGGATCCGGGCCGCCCTCTTTAACGGCTACCACGATTTCCCTGCCGATCACAGTAAATATCTTACCTTTTTTAGCATCATTTTTTTCTTTTTTATGCTTTATGTTTGCGAATTTTGAATGTCCTGACATCTCTCTTCTCCTTCTTCCTGGGGGAGTTTTTCCACCCTTACTTTTTGTATTGTATTATTTCCCACCCCAAGGATGGTAAATAAATATCCATTTGCTCTGACTTCTTTATCTTCCTGAATATTGGGAATATGTCCCAGCAAAGAGGTCAGATATCCATTTAAAGTCTCATAGTCTTCATCCTCAAAATCAATATCCAGCACTTCCCCCACCTCTTCCAGAGGGGTGAGCCCTTTCATCAGATAAGAGTCATCAAGCTGTTCCACAATAAAATGGTCATCTTCATCATATTCGTCCAGAATATTGCCTACGATCTCTTCCAGTATATCCTCCATGGTCACAATGCCTGAAGTCTGTCCATATTCATCCACCACCACAGCCATGTGGATCTTCTTGGCCTGCATCCGCTTGAACAAATCATTGATGCTTCTGGTCTCCGGTATATAGGAGGCCTCACGGATCAGATCTGGGATCTGGCCCACAGGGACATCCCCGTTGTTCTCAAAGGTCATCTGTTTCATGGCATCCTTCAGATGCAGAATGCCGATAATGTCATCCATATCTTCCCTGTATACCGGGTATCTGGAATTACTTCCGTTCAACATATAGGAAAGAGCTTCCGCCAGAGGCGTGTTCACCTCAATGGCGCTGACGTTTTTCCGGTGAGTCATGATATCCTGGGCTTCCTTGTCAGAAAACTCCATGATATTCTGGATCATTTCTGCCTCATTTTCCTCGATCACGCCCTGCTCATGGGCATCATCCACCATAGAAATTATCTCTTCCTCCGTCACATCCTCTTCGTTGTGATGGGGATCCACACCCAGCAGGCGAACCAGTCCGTTGGACAGCTTCATGATCAAAAACGTAATAGGATAAAACAGCTTCACGATCAGCCGTACCAGTCCTGCTGTACGATAAACCCATTGATGGGGATTACAGGTAAACAGTTTTTTGGCGGAAATCACGCCCACAGCAACCAACAGTATCAGCACCAGCAGCACCACGATCACAACACAGATTCCGTGCAGCAAAGCGTCCGGTATGTAAGAGAATGAGGAAACCTTATTCAATGCTCCATACATGTGAGGCACGATTTCACGGATTCCCACATATCCGGCCAGGATACTGAGAAGTGTACCTACTGTGAGGATGGTATTGACCACCATGATCGGATCATTTACCACTTTCAGAAGCCAGCGGGACCTTTTGTCGCCTTCCTGCTGCCGCTTCTCCACTTCACTTTCGCTTACTTTCTGTATGGCAGAGCCAAATCCATATAAAATCCCGTTAATGATGATGAATAATAGAAAAACCATTACCGCCCATAAAGGACTACTCCCGTCATCCATATGATTAAAAAATTCCTTCTTTCTTCCCTCATATTTGCCCTGTTTGCAGGGCTGTCCTATAATAAGATACCATTTTCGTGCTCAGCAGTCAAGAAAAAAAGAGGTACCCGGCAGGCTAGGGGCATATGGGCAGCAGCCTGTGTGTGACAGCCCGGAAATTCCAAAATCAAATTTTGAATAAATCATTGTTTTTATAAAATTCTGGTGTATAATGAAAGTAACTACTATTGGATGGGAGGTTTTTATATGACACCAAAAGAAAATTTCAGAAAATTTTTCCAACACGAACGGGGGGAATGGTTTCCCAGTTTTTTCACAGACGCCAATCTGGCGGTGTTTATAACGGGAATGGATGAGCGTGCACCCCGCAACCAGTCAGGCAAGGATTTCTTTGGATGTACATGGGTGTTTGATCCGGTGGGTAACGCGGCAGTTCCCGACACCAGTGTACCCCCGATTCTGGATGACATCTGTGACTGGCGGGAAAAGGTGGTATTTCCTGATCTGGATGCTGTAGATTGGGAAGAAAGCGCAAAGGCAGACAAGGTGGACCAGTATGACCCGGATAAATTTAATTACACCATGCTGCTGGAAGGCCCGTTTGAGCGTCTGCACACACTCATGGGGTTTGAAAATGCACTCTGTGCCATGCTGACAGACCCGGAGGAGGTTGGTGCCTTTTTCGACCGGCTGACGGATTTAAAGTGCAAAGAACTGGAAATCCTGAAAAAATATTACCACACAGAGGCCGTATGCTTCCATGATGACTGGGGCACCCAGAAAAATATGTTCTTTTCTCCTGACATCTGGCGCAGCCTCATAAAACCGCAGATCAAAAAAATCACTGCCCACTGTCACAGCCTCGGTATGTTTTTTGATATGCATTCCTGCGGCAAGATGGATCAGATCATTGCGGAGTTCCCGGAAATCGGCATAGATTCCTTCCAGGGACAGGGGATCAATGACATTGTGGGGGCAATGAAAAAGACAGGCAGAAGCCTGTCCTATAACATCACACCAAAATATCAGGATTTGGAAGCCGCAGCAGCGGCAGAAACCCTGACAGAAGAGGAAGTAAGAAGCCGTATCCGGGAAGAAGTTTTATCCTGTGCGAAAAACGGTATCTATACAACTGCCTTCGTCCCGGTAAAGACCTGGTGGTTCCCCATCGCCATGCAGGAGGCGAAAGCCTGCGAAAAGGAAATTTTCACTATGTAGTGGGAAGTTCCAGGCTCACGCACAGGGCATGATTGACTTTCTTCAGTATTTCCGCATCCAGATGGCATACCTTGTCTTTTAATCTTCGTTTATCAATCGTGCGAAGCTGCTCCAGCAAAATGACAGAGTCCTTTACAATGGCGTAAGAGGACGCGTCAATCTCTATATGGGTGGGCAGCTTCGCCTTATTCATCTTCGATGTTATGGCCGCACAGATAACTGTGGGGCTGTGTTTATTGCCGATGTCATTTTGAATGATCAGTACCGGACGAATCCCGCCCTGTTCGCTGCCGACTACCGGCCTTAAATCCGCGTAAAAAATATCACCTCGTTTGATAACCACACATTTCACACTCCGATTTTTTTCTGTTCAGATATAATTCTTCCCAATTCTCTCGTGTGTATTCCATGGTTTTTCTTGTTTTTTACTTTTCTGAAGCCCAATCCCCGGAAATAACCGTCGGATCTTCGTTAAGGCACGTCCACCTGACCGGCTCCTGACCAGAAATATAAAGGCGCGGCACACGTTTATTTATACAGCAGGCAAACTCATAGTTGAAGCGGCCGGAGATATCCCCCAGCTCCTCCAAGGTGATGCAGTCCTCCCCGTCTCTTCCGATCAGCGTCACTTCGTCCAGCTCTTCTGCTTCCGGAATATCCGTCACATCCACCATGAACTGATCCATACAGACCCGTCCTATGATAGGCGCACGTTTGCCGCGGATCAGCACACTGCCTTTCCCTGACAGCGCTCTGGCATATCCGTCCGCATAGCCCACAGGTATGGTGGCAACCCTGGTAGGCCGCTTTGTGACAAATGTGCCGCCGTAGCTTATCTCCACACCGGGTTCCACTGTCTTTATGTATACAACTCTGCTTTTGAGAGCCATAACCGGTTTTAAAGGCACCGGCTCCTTTTCCACCTGATCAGATGGGTACAGGCCATACAAAATGATACCTGCCCTCACCGCATCCATATTCGCCTCGGGAATACGGATGATACCCGCACTGTTGGAACAGTGCTTTATGGGCACATGAAGCCCCTTCTCCTCCAGGGCGCGGACAAATTCCAGATATCTTTCGAGCTGTACATACGCCGGTTCCCTGTCGCTTTCATCCGCTCTGGCAAAATGCGTGAACAGGCCCTCCACTTCAAGGCCCGGCATTTTGGAGATCCTCAGGATCTCCGGCACATCGTGCTGCAGATTGCGGAAGCCGATACGCGTCATACCTGTATCCAGCTTGATATGTACCTTTACTGTCTTGTTCAGCCGTCTTGCTGTATCTGATAACTCCTCAGCCATCTTCCCTGTAAAAACAGTAGGCCGGAAATCATTTTCGATGATCGTCTCATAGTCTTCCTTAAAGGTATATCCCAGAATCAGAATCGGTTTTTTGATACCCCCTTTTCTGAGCGCAGCGCCCTCTTCCACACAGGCTACAGCAAATCCCCAAATATAGGGAAGCGGCTCTATATGCTCCGCAATGGGAAGCGCTCCGTGTCCATAACCGTCCGCTTTCAGCACTGCTATGATCTTGGTATCTTTATGGATATTTCTCTTCATACTTTCCAGATTATAGGAAACCGCATCCAAATCTACGGAGACGTAGATCCTGCTTGGTGTATTCATAAAACTGCTCCTCTTTTCTTCAAGATTTCCGCTGTCTGTGTAATGATATCACCGGCTATCATGCTGTATTCTCCCTTTTGGGCAGCAGCCATATCTCCCGCAGCGCCGTGAAAATAGACCCCCAAAGACGCCGCATCTATGGCGGAAAGTCCTTGGGCGAGAAGTCCCATAAGGATTCCCGAGAGTACATCCCCGCTTCCTGCTGTTGCCATACCGCTGTTGCCGGAGGTGTTTATAAAGATCTCTTCACTGCCGTCGGAAATGACCGTTCGCGAATCTTTACACACAACGGTCAGATGGTATTTATGGGCAAAGCGCTTTGTAAGATAAAGAGGGGCTTCCTTCCACTCCTCCACTGACACTCCTGAAATCCTGCTAAACTCCCCAAGATGCGGTGTCACAATGACCGGTGCCGGATACTGGGCCAGCACCTCCATTCTGCCCGCTAAAAGATTCAGACCGTCAGCATCGATGAGCAAAGGTTTTCTGCCCTCTGCCAAAATGGTGTACAGGATATCTTCCGCCTGCTGTCCCGTGCCCATTCCAGGCCCCACTCCGATGACATCAGCCCAGGCAAGTCCTTCCAGGATCTGTTCTTTTTCTATCTCCTCATCATCATAGAAACTGTACATGGCCTCCGGCAGCATTGTGGTCAGTGCCTGTCTGTTTTCCTGCCTGGTATGTACCTTGATCATACCCGCGCCTGTCCTGAGTGCTGCACAGGCAGAGAGGTATGCCGCACCGCTGATATCACGGCTTCCGGCAGCCAGGAATATCTTTCCGAAGGTTCCCTTATTCCCATCCGGCTTTCTGACGGGGATCCGGAACAAATCCTTATCCTCACAACTTTGGATGGACAGTTCAAAATCATTCTGAGGCGGCATATAGATCCCGATATCGGCTGTTTTTATCTTTCTCGCGTAAGAAGCACCCGGATAAAATAAAAGGCCTGCTTTCTCATAGGCAAAGGTTACGGTCACATCAGCTTTCACTGCGCAGCCCAGCACTTTTCCCGTGTCTGCACTGATTCCGGAGGGAATATCCACTGCCATGACCTTGGCATCTGACCGGTTCAGAGCTTCGATGGTGTCTCTGTAAACCCCGCCCACTTCTCTGGACAGGCCTACGCCAAAGACAGCATCTACTATAGTAGTATATTCAACAGGTACGGCATTCTTGACAAAGGATATGTGATAATTTTCTGCAATATCCACTTGTTTTCTCATTTCTTCTGTATAATGATCCTTTTTCCCAAGTATACAGATATCAACGGAAACCCCTGCCGCATGAAGCATCCGTGCCACTGCCACGCCATCCGCGCCGTTATTGCCGGTACCGCAGAGGACCAAAACTTTTTCCAGGGGAAATTCTTCCTCCCGAAGCGCCTGACAGACACTCAGGGCAGCCCGCTCCATGAGTACCAGAGACGGAATCCCCATTTTTTCAATGGTGTAACTGTCCAATAGCTTCATCTGTCCGCCGGTTACGATTTGTTTCATGTCATACACTCCTCTCTTTTTGCGTATTACAGAGCAAAAGGCCGCCGCAAAAGTTCCGCAGCAGCCCTTTCTTACTTTTTATGTTCCGTCACATAACAATTCAGATTATAAGACAATCGCATGAGGCTTTCAGAGAGGTGTACATTTTCCACAATGACATCCTCCGGAACCTCCAGATCCAGATGTGCGAAATTCCAGATGGCCTTGATTCCGTTTTCTACCAGTAGATTAGCTGTCTCCTCTGCGTTGTTCTTCGGCAGAGTAAGCGCTGCTATCTGAACATCATTATCCTTCAGATACTGGGGAAGCTCATCCATCATAAGGATTTCATTCCCACGGATGGAGATGCCTTTCAGAACCGGATTCACATCAAAAATGCCTACCACTTTAAACCCGCGCTTTTCAAACTGTACGTAATTTGCAAGTGCCTGTCCCAGATTACCGGCCCCTATGATGATCATGTTGTGAGTCCGGTCAAGCCCCAGGATCTTACCGATCTCTGTGTACAGGTACTGTACATTATATCCGTATCCCTGCTGCCCAAACCCTCCGAAATTATTCAGGTCCTGGCGAATCTGGGATGCTGTCACGCGCATTTTGGAGCTGAGCTCATTTGAGGAGATACGCTCCACTCCATCCTCCAAAAGTTCTCCTAAATATCTGTAATATCGGGGAAGTCTTCTGATGACTGCTTTTGATATGCATTTTTCGTCCACGACTTTACCCTCCTTATGTCTAAATTTTCTGTTTCATATAGGAATATTATATATAATTGTTAAAATAAAGTCAAATACAATTCCAGTTATTGTTGTTTTTATCTGTTGTCAAATTCTGAATTTCCGATATAATAGGAAGGGTGAACCTAAAGTAACTGACCGGATATCCGGCCAGTTACAGCCTAAAGATAAAGGAGACTCGTAAAAAATGATACTGGCATGTCAAAACATTGAAAAATCATTCGGGGGCATAAATTTGATCCATGATGCCTCCTTCCATATAGAAGAACGCGAAAAAGCCGCCCTAGTAGGCATCAACGGTGCCGGAAAATCCACCATGCTGCGCATTATCATGCAGGAGATACCTGCTGACAGCGGCGAGATCATTTTATCAAGGGGCAAGTCCATCGGTTATCTGGCCCAGCACCAGGAACTGGACAGTGCCCTTACCATCTATGACTCTCTGCTCCAGGTCAAACAGCATATTCTGGATATGGAGCTTCACATGAGAGAGATTGAAAAACAGATGAAGCACGCTTCCGGGGAAGAGCTGGAACGCCTTATGGAGACCTATTCCCGTCTGACCCATGAATTTGAAATGGAGAACGGCTACGCATATAAGAGTGAACTTGTGGGGGTTCTGAAAGGCCTTGGCTTTCCTGAAAGTGACTTTGAAAAAGAAATCTCCACTCTGTCGGGAGGACAGAAAACACGGGTTGCCCTAGGTCGTCTTCTCCTGTCAAAGCCGGATATCATTCTTCTGGACGAGCCTACTAACCATCTGGATATGGATTCTATCTCCTGGCTGGAGACCTATCTGCTGAACTATCCGGGAGCTGTGCTGATCGTCTCCCATGACCGGTATTTTCTGGACAGGATCGTGACAAAGGTCATTGACATTGACAACGGGAAAGTCAGCACCTTTACAGGGAATTATTCTGCCTACAGCGAGAAAAAGGCACAGCTTCGCAGGGACGCTTATCAGGCCTATCTCAATCAACAGCAGGAGATCAAACATCAGGAAGAAGTCATTGCCAAGCTGAAACAGTTCAACCGGGAAAAGTCCATCAGACGGGCAGAGAGCCGGGAGAAAATGCTGGATAAGATCGATGTTTTGGAAAAGCCCGCAGAGGTGAACGCCTCCATGCGCATTTATCTGAAACCTCGTGTGGAGAGCGGTACAGATGTGCTTGCCGTGGAACATCTCACCAAATCTTTCCCCTCACTCCCGCTGTTCTCTGATCTGAACTTTTCCATCAAGCGGGGTGAGCGGGTGGCCATCATCGGAAACAACGGAACCGGAAAAACCACTATCCTTAAAATTTTAAATGAACTGGTTCCCGCTGATGCCGGTGTTTTTCATCTGGGTAGCAAGGTCCATATCGGCTACTATGACCAGGAACATCACGTGCTGCATATGGAGAAAACAATATTTGAGGAAATCTCTGATGACTTTCCAAAGCTCACCAACACAGAGATCCGCAATCTGCTGGCAGCGTTTCTCTTTACCGGAGATGATGTATTTAAGAAGATATCCTCTCTGAGCGGCGGTGAGCGGGGACGTGTATCCCTGGCAAAGCTCATGCTCTCAGAAGCCAACTTTTTGATCCTGGATGAGCCGACTAACCACCTCGACATTTTGTCAAAAGAAATCTTGGAGGAGGCGCTCCGCAATTACACGGGAACTGTACTGTATGTGTCTCATGACAGGTATTTTATTAACCGGACTGCCACCAGGATCCTGGAGCTGACCAACCAAAGCATGGTAAACTATATCGGCAACTATGATTACTATATGGAAAAAAGGGAAGAACTGACCCGCATCTATGCCCCGAAAGAGGCGGAGGAACAGGCGGAAGAAGCCGTCTCCGCCACCAAATTGGACTGGAAGCAGCAGAAAGAGGAACAGGCACGTCAGAGAAAGCGTGAAAATGAACTGAAAAAGACAGAGGAAGCCATCGAACGCCTGGAAAGCAGAGACAAAGAGATCGAATGTGAGATGGAAAAGCCGGAAATTGCCGTCAATGTAGCAGAGTGTGTCCGGCTTGCCAATGAAAAAGCGGAAATAGCGGAAAAACTGGAAGAACTTTATGAAAAATGGGAAGAGCTGGCATAGTGCCAGTTCCTCCCATTTTTGTTATAAGGGCAGGTCCCGTTTGCTGAACCGTACGATCCCGATCCCCATGAAGAGAATACCCGCTATATACAGTATTCCGCACATTATCCACGCTTTCCCGTCTCCTGCGCTGAGTCCTTCAATGTCAAACAGGGTCATAGGCGTGGCATATTTTATTTTCTCGAACTTATCCCCCACCTGTGATATCATCTGTATGAGAATGGAATATACCACCACTGCCGTACTAACTGCGGAGGAGATTTTTGACTCATTGCTGAAGCAGGACGCGCAGAAACATGCGCCTCCGAAAAACACAAGGATCCCCAGCAGGCCCACATTGATCCGAATAAATGCCGCTGTCTCCATTTCACCTGGAAAAAGCACTTCACTGACAACCAATACCAGGCAGGTCACATAAATGACAATGACAAGCAGGGACACCAGCATGAAAACGCACTGTGTCATCATGATCTTCCAGCGTTTGGCAGGTACCGCCAACAGGTAAGCCATGGAGCCGTTGTCCACGTATCTTGCTGCCAGTCTGTTTGAGAGAATTATGATGAATACCGCCGGGAAAGCCACATACAGCATTCCGTACAGGTATCCCGATACAAATTCCAGCAATGTCTGGCCCACATCAGCCATGCCAAATGCCGCGAACAGATCCGGCATGCTGTCAGCCATCATTTTCAGGCTGTCTCCCATTTCAGGATTGAACATCATAGTGATCATACTGCCATAGACACTGAGGACTGCAAGAAAGATGACGAGCAGCAGCCAGTTTGATTTGATCTCTTTTTTAAATAACGTAGCATTCATGATCGTGCTGCCTCCTCTCCGTAAAAATGCATGAAAAACTCTTCCAGACTCTGTGTGCGCACATCTAAATCTGTGATCGTATACGCGCTGGCCTTTTTCAGGAAAAGATCAATATTTTTTCCCACTTTGGCAGTCACTGCTTTTTCCCCTGCCTGATAAGAGGCCTCAGGAAATGCGCCAGCGAACGCTTCCGCCATAGCCGGCTCCCGGAAAGTGATCTCTATCACTTTCTGCCTACCCTCTTTTAATCTTTCTATCTCCTCCACTGCAACCAGGCGACCGTCACGGATGATCGCGGCACGGTCACAGGTTCGTTCAATCTCCTCAAACATATGGGAAGACATAAGTATGGTTTTTCCTTTTTTCTTCTCCGAAAGGATCAGTTCTACAAACCGGTTCTGCATCAAAGGGTCCAGTCCGCTGGTGGGCTCATCCAGGATCAGGATGCTCGCCAGCGGATTCATGAATGCACAGACAATCCCTATCTTCTGCTTCATGCCTTTTGACATTTTCTTCAGCTTGCCGGAGGGATTCAGTTCAAACATTTTCATTAGTTCCTGAGCCCGGCCCAAATCTCTCATTTTCTTCATCTTTGCCACAAAACGGATAAATTCCATTCCTGTCATGGAGTCAATAAATGCAATCTCTCCGGGAAGATATCCAAGGGATGTCTGGATCTTATCCGACTCCTTAAAACAATCCATATCCAGGATAGACAGGCTGCCGCTGTCAGGCTTGATAAAGCCCATGATCTGACGGATCGTTGTGGTCTTTCCTGCTCCGTTTGGACCTAAAAATCCAAGCACCTCTCCTTGTTTCACCGAAAAACTCACGTCAAAAACACCGCGGTTCTGTCCATAGTCTTTTGTTATATGGCTGATCTCTATTACGTTCATATTTCTTGCCTCCTTCCAACCATTTCTGTCAGATACTCCTCTTTGTATGCGATCCGCTTCAGCATTTCTGACCATTTTCTGAATTGCTGCATCAATAAATCCGCATCCACCGTATCGGTACAGAACATTCTCTGATGCATATATCCGTCTGTAAGCCAGAGAAGCATATGCAGGATTTCCCTGGGTTCTGCATCCTCCCGGAACTTTGTCATATCTACATTTTTGAAATAGTCCTCAAACATATTTGCAATCTGGTTTTTCATAAAGGAATTCATTTCCTCCGATACATCCTCCCCGGATGTAAAAAATGCCCGGACGCTGTATTCCATAAGATAGGGAAAATCAGAGAGAATGCGGGCTTTCTTTTCGGTTGTGTAAGCCAACAACTCGAAGAAATCCGTGATTTCAAAAAAATGCGAATCCAAAAGACGTGAACCCACCTTTTCAAAGACGTACTCAAACAGATACATATACAGCTCTTTTTTGTTCTTAAAATAATAAAACAGCAGTCCCTTTGAGATTCCGGCTTTGGCGGCGATCAAATCTGTTGATGCACGTTTATATTCACAGGTGCCGAAAACCTCCAGTGCCGCATTGACGATCGCATTCTTTTTTTCCTCCGAAAGACTGCTAAGTTTGTCCTCCATATTGAGCCCCCTTTTTGTACTTTACCGATTCGGTTAATACCCATTATAAGAAATTGACTCAGATTTTCAACCCCCTGTCTGAAAACTTTTAGAGGATACTTTTTAGAGATACGTTTCGGGTAATAAAAAAGCCTGGCAGGCTTAAAACCTGTCAGGCTGCTTTTTCCTACGGAGTTCCTATATGCGGGTCTTCCAAAAACCGGAAAGTGGAAGTTCTGTAATAAAAGAAGAGAAACACCAACAGCAGCACATTTGCAGCCGTTGTAAGAATCCCGCCTTCGATACCGAAAGCGCCTCCGTTCAACAGATTTGCAGTTGGATAATGGGTGGTCATAAGGCTGTTGAAATTCAAACCGCTGACCGGCATCCCATAAATAATGGATTGAAACAGGTTCCATGTAATGTGGAAACCTATGCACATCCACAGACTGCCGGATCTGTAATACATGTAAGATAACACAAAGCCAATCAGAATAATGTTGATCAAGGACATAGCCGTTACATTTGGGCTGATAATATGAATCGCACCAAAGATCACGGAAGGCAGCAGCATGATAAGGTATTTGTTTTGGGACCTGCGCAGTACGGACATAAGCAGTCCCCGGCAAAACAGCTCTTCCGCAAAACCAACCAGCAGTACGGTGGGGATCAAGCCGATCCAGGAAGGAGACAGCGTCAGATTGACAGAATCAATACGGACGCTGTCTGTCAGAAGCAGGATCATAAATATCAAGGTACACATTCCGAATCCAAGCAGCAGACCAATAACGCCATCCTTTTTAAATCCGGTCTTAAAATCTCTAAGACCTAAATCTTTCAACTGGTACTTCAAAATTTTCCAAATACCTAATGACAGGAGAATGGTTACGATCTCCATTAATATCTGCAGTGCAAGAGGCAGTGCATGATACAGCGTTTCAGCAAGTGGACTCACGTATCCTGTGGTGTCATTAAGGTTGCCGGTCATCATTAAGATCGTGCTTAATAAATACACGCACAAGTCACCCGTCACATATATGAGAAAATAATACAAAAATATACTGATCAAAACAATCCAGCCGGAGCGAAGGAGTCCATAACGGTTTTTAAATAGGTTTATCATAAAGTTCCGTTTCCTCTCTCATCCATGTTCTTATAGAGTATAGGGCAAACCGCTGCCATTCACGGCGAATCCCGCCGGGTATTTTTATGCGCCTGCGCATGAAAAACACCAAGCGGAAGAAAGCTCTTGCGGTATGGAACTGCCGGATCAGACATGCCCCTATTCGTACAAGGATTCCAGGTTTTTTCTGACAGCCAGGATAAATTCGCGGCTGTTGAGCACAGTGGGATCCTGATGCGATGTGATGAGCGCCAGATCTTTTGTCATTTGGCCGTTTTCGATCGCGGTAAGCGTAGCCTTTTCCAGAAGGTCTGCAAACCGGCACAGACTGCTGTTGTTGTCCAGTTCGCCCCTCTTTCTGAGCGCGCCGGACCAGGCAAAAATAGTTGCCACGGAGTTCGTGGAAGTTTCCTCACCTTTCAGATGCTTGTAATAGTGGCGCTGCACGGTTCCGTGTGCTGCTTCATATTCAAAATATCCGTGGGGAGATACCAGAACAGAAGTCATCATGGCCAGAGAACCGAAGGCAGAGGATACCATATCACTCATAACATCCCCGTCATAGTTCTTGCAGGCCCAGATAAAACCGCCCTCTGCTTTCATCACACGTGCCACGGCATCGTCGATCAGTGTATAGAAATATGTAATGCCGGCCTTCTCAAAAGCTTCTTTGTATTCCTTATCGTAAATATCCTGGAAAATATCCTTAAAGGTATGGTCATACTTTTTGGAGATGGTATCCTTGGTGGAAAACCATACATCCTGTTTTGTGGAGAGCGCATACTCAAAACAGCTTCTCGCAAAACTTTCAATCGAATCATTTAAGTTGTGCATCCCCTGTGCCACACCGGCACCTTTGAAATTGTGCACCAGTTCCCTTGTTTCCGTGCCGTCAGCGGAGGTATAAACCAGCTCCACTTTTCCCGGTCCCGGAATGACCATCTCCGTATTTTTATAGACATCTCCATAGGCATGTCTTGCCAGAGTGATGGGTTTCTTCCAGTTTTTTACACAGGGTTCAATCCCCTTTACTACAATAGGAGCACGGAAGACGGTACCGTCCAGCATGGAACGGATGGTGCCATTGGGGCTTTTATACATTTCTTTTAAGTGGTACTCATCCATACGCGCCGCATTGGGCGTGATAGTTGCACATTTAACGGCTACCTTATACTTCTTTGTGGCATTGGCCGCATCCACGGTAACCTGGTCATTTGTCTCATTTCTGTATTCCAGGCCCAAGTCATAATACTCTGTATTGAGTTCCACATAGGGCTCCAGCAAATCCTCTTTGATCATTTTCCAGAGGATTCGTGTCATCTCGTCTCCATCCATCTCCACTAAAGGTGTTGTCATCTTAATTCTTTCCATTGTTGTTATTCTCCTTTCCGTATTCTTCCCGCAGAATTTCTTCCAGATCATAATGTTTCAGATTCTCAACCGTATTAAAAATATGCCTCGCCGCCACCTGTTCCGCCAAATCTGCATCCTTGTTTTTTATGGCTTCCAATATTTCCGTATGCTCATTGCCTGATTTGTTCAGACGCATACGGTTCATGATGGATACCTGCCGCACACGCTGTACATACTGATGGAAATCAGACAGTGTGTGGGAAAGCATCCGGCTGCCGGAGGCTTCGTATAGAAGCTTGTGGAATTTGCCGTCCATCTCACAGACCTGCTCATAATGTTCTTTTTTCGCGTGGTAGTCTGACAATACGATGGCTTCCTCCATGGCTTCCAGCTGTTCCGGTGTTATATTTTCCACGGCCATCCGGGCACAGAGCCCTTCCAGCCGGGAACGGATCAAATAAATATCCGTTACATCCCTTGCGGATATTCCGTTGACAAAGGCGCCTTTGTTTGGAACCAGGCGCACCAGCCCCTCCAGTTCGAGCTGCCGTATGGCCTCCCGCACCGGAGTTCTGCTGACTCCCAATTCTTTTCCTATGGTACATTCCACCAGTTCGTCTCCCTGCTGGTAACGGCCTTTCAGAATATCTGAGCGGATCTTGTCAAACACCTGGCCCCGCAGGGACTTTTCTCTAACTGCCATTTTACTTCCTTCCTCACATGTTATCGCCTTATAAAGTTATGTTCAGCCTTGTGCAGCTCTCCTCAATGACAGATATCAGTTCCTCATCTGTCAGGACCGTAACGCGTCCCTCCTCATACTGGGCATCTACCCAGGCCTTTACCATCTGTACCAGTTCACTGTTCTTCTGCACCTGTTTGTCACCGGCCAGACGGTAGTGATTGTTGATCCAGTGGGCAATGCCTGCCAGACCAGAGGTGTTGGAGACAGCCACCTGAGGGGGACGGCCCAGGAACTTATCTGTGTCAAAGATATTGTAAATCTCTTCGTTCTTCAGCAGGCCGTCTGCATGGATACCGGCTCTCGTCACATTGAAAGCGCTTCCCACAAATGGCGTAGTTGACGGAACCTTATATCCGATCTCTTTTTCGTAGTATTCTGCAAGCTCTGTGATAACCCTTGTGTCCATACCGTCCAGAGATCCTTTGATCTGTGCATACTCAAACACCATTGCTTCAAGAGGTGTATTACCTGTTCTCTCGCCAATACCGAACAGGGAGCAGTTTACACCACTTGCGCCATAGAGCCATGCGGTGGTGGAGTTGCTCACAGCCTTATAAAAATCGTTGTGGCCGTGGAACTCGATCAGTTCTGAGGGAATTCCGGCATGTGTCAGGATTCCATAGATGATACCCGGAATGGAACGCGGGATCACGGCACCGGGATAGTTCACCCCATAACCCATAGTATCGCAGCAGCGCACCTTGATGGGTATGGAATACTCTTCCATCAATTTATTCAGTTCCAGGCAGAACGGGATCACATAGCCGTAGATATCCGCTCTGGTAATATCCTCCAGATGACATCTGGGGCTGATCCCTGTCTCCAGGCATTCCCGGATCACGCTTAAATAGTGCTCCATGGCCTGTTTTCTTGTCATTTTCATTTTATAGAAAATGTGGTAATCCGAACAGCTTACCAGGATACCTGTCTCTTTCAGTCCGATGTCCTTTACAAGCTCAAAATCCTTTTTGCTGGCGCGGATCCAGCTTGTGACTTCCGGGAATTTATATCCTCGTTCCAGACATTTATATACGGCATCTCTGTCTTTTTTGCTGTAGAGGAAAAATTCACTCTGACGGATCCTGCCGTTTGGACCGCCTAATTTGTGTAAGTAATCGAAGATAGTTACAATCTGTTCTGTGCTGTAAGGAGCCCTTGACTGCTGCCCGTCACGGAACGTGGTGTCGGTGATCCAGATGTCATCCGGCATATGGTGGGGCACGATCCTGTCGTTAAACGCGATCTTCGGTACCTCTGTGTAGGGAAAAAGATTGTGAAACACATTGGGGGTCTGCACATCCACCAGCGGATACATATGCTCTTCCAGTTCCAGTAAATTTGTATGGTAATTCATTCTGACAGCTCTGTTTATCATTTTCGTCACTCCTCATCTTAACTTCCGGGATATCCCGGCATCACATTTTTTCAATATGCTATCACTTTATCTCAATGAATTTCTTGTATTATTGTATACAATGATACATTGTTTGTCAACTATAAATTCCAATTCTTTTCATCGTACAAAAAATGCTCTAATTGAAAAAGCCCCCAACCCTGCAGGTTGTGGGGATAGCCTAAATCCTTTGCCGTCTTCATCAGTCTTTTTTTTATTTCCAGATTTGACAGGGATGGATCTTTTTCCAGAAGCAGAGCAATGCCCCCTGACACCATAGGCGTTGACATGGAGGTGCCGCTTTTTACCGCATAGGGCATAGTGCCGCTTCTGTTGGCGCAGGAGACGATTGCATTGCCCGGTGCCACAATATCAGGCTTGATGATACAGTCGCCGGTAGGCCCTCTCCCCGAAATCCCCTGATGACGCACCAGCATGTCGGCAGATCCCACAGTGATGACCTTCCGGCTGCTTCCCGGCGCTGTGATACTGCCCTGGCCCGGTCCCATATTTCCCGCTGCGGCCACAACAATAAAGCCGTCGTCCCAGGCAGATTCCACGGCGCAAATCAGATCCCGGTGTGCTTCCTTCTGGGTAGTGCCCACGGAGATATTGATGACCCTGATGTTGTATTTTATTCTGTTGGCTTTGATCCAGTCCAGTGCTTCGATGACCTGTTCCTTGTTGCCGTTGCCGCACTCATCAAGCACCTTTATGGCGATGATATCACACCCCGGCGCCACACCTTTGTATTTTCCGTTCAGGGCAGTCCCGCTGCCAGCCAGTATGCCGGCCACGTGAGTACCGTGTCCATTGTCATCATAGGGGAAAGTTTTCCCGTGTACCATATCCAGAAAAGCACGGATTCGGCAGTCAAAATCTATATGAGGATAAATCCCGGTGTCCAGGACAGCGACACCGATATTTTTTCCGGTAAGCCATTTCTGCATCATTTCCCAAAGCTCCGTGTGATCGTTCTTCTTTATGGTATTCAGAAAACATCTTTGCTGCCAATATTTTCCCTGACTTCCTCATAGACTTATTAAAACAGACAGTATGGATAATTTTTTATGGCTACAATAAACGAAATGATCTTGTCTGAGGATTATGCCGATTACATCCTCCCCATATATCCCCAGTTTCTGGAAGACTACCGGGATTTTGGGGCTCAGCTCTTCAACAATTATTATGGAATGATACACGGACTTCTCCCCTCTTCTGATATCAGGGATTATTTAGCTAACGGACTCTTCTATAATACGATACCGAATCTCTACTCGCTCCTGGATACAGTCAGCTTGGAGGTTTCGGGAATCACTGCGGTTCAGAACCAGCCGGCCCTTAATCTGAGAGGACGCGGCATCCTCATCGGATTCATTGACACGGGAATTGATTACACCCACCCTGCATTCAGACGTTCCGACGGAGGCAGCCGGATCTACGGCCTGTGGGATCAGACCATCCAGAGCGGCCCGCCGCCTTTTGACATGCAGTATGGAACCGGATATACCCATGAAGACCTGGAAAATGCACTGGCAGCAGAAAATCCATTGGATCTTATTCCGTCACGGGACACCATTGGCCACGGTACCTTTCTGGCAGGTGCTGCCGCGGGAAGCAGCCTGCCGGACAATGACTTTATCGGGGCAGCCCCGTCCAGTATGCTGGCAGTTGTAAAGCTGAAAGAGGCGAAAAATTATCTGAAAGAGCTTTTCTATCACACCAGTGATGATCCTGTTTACCAGGAATCGGATATTATGATGGGTATCCGCTATCTCCTGCTCCTCTCCAATGAACTGCAGGCTCCCCTTGTTATCTGTATTGGTTTAGGGTCAAACCAGGGGGCACATTCAGGACAATCCGCTCTGTCAGTATTCCTCACCGTATCTGCCAATTACTGGGGCGTGTATTCCGTTACGGCCGTGGGAAATGAGGCGGGCAAGGCTCATCATTTCTTTGCGGATGCCCCTGCGCCCAATACCAGCACTGTAGTGGAAATCCTGGTACCGGAAAACACAAGAGGATTTACTGCGGAATTGTGGGGGGCGCCTCCTGAAATTTACTCTGTAGGATTTGAGTCTCCTCTTGGTGAAGTCATACAGCGGCTGCCCACCCGCATTAATTACTCCGACACCATACAGTTTGTATTGGAAGAAACAGAAATCTTTGTCGCTTCGGAACTGATCCAGACCATATCCGGGGATCAGCTTATTTTCTTTCGTTTTTCCAATCCCACACCCGGTTCATGGAAGATCAATATATATTCCAGCTCCAACAATGCAGGGAATTTCCATATCTGGCTTCCTGTCTCCGGTTTTATGAAACCTGATGTCACATTTTTAAGACCGGATCCCAACACTACCATCACTGCTCCTTCAGCGGCAGAGGTCTCACTCTCCACTGCTGCCTATAACGGATACAACAACAGCCTGTTTGTCAATTCCAGCAGAGGATTTACGCGCACTGGTCTCATAAAGCCCGATATCGCCGCTCCCGGTGTAAATGTCTTCGGCCCGGCTCCGGGGGGACGCTTTACAACCATGACAGGTACTTCTGTATCTGCGGCCCTCACTGCGGGAGCCTGTGCACTGGTGATCGAATGGGGCGCGAAAAGAAATCCGCCTAAGATATTCAATAACGCGGAACTGAAATCCCTCTTTATCCGCGGGGCCAGAAGAAGCCAGGCACAGCTCTATCCCAATCGGGAATGGGGATACGGTGCCTTGGACGTGTACAGAATCTTTTCAGTTTTCACGGATATTTAAAATTTTTTGCCAAAAGCTGCACCAATTCCTCCCCGGCACATATCATGTAAGTGTAATCAAAATTCTTTGGAGGATACAAAATGAGTGATTTAGCTGCTACAAACTGTGGTTGTGGATGCGAGGATAACTGTGGAGGAGGATGTGGAGTTTCCCGTGGATTCGGCGGCGACTGCAGCTGTATTATCTGGATTCTTCTTCTTCTTTGCTGTGGTGGAAATGGAAACGGCGGCTGCGGCGGCTGTGGAAATGACTGTGGATGCGGCGGTGGATTCGGCGGCGACTGCAGCTGCATTATCATTATCCTGCTGCTCCTCTGCGGATGCGGCGGACACGGATTCTGCTAATCAACAGAAAATGAATAAACGGAAGAGAGGCTGCCTTTTGGCAGCCTCATCTAAAAGAGCCGGGGTGATAAGCCCCGGCTTTTTATTGCTTTTTATTGCTCTTTACCATATTTTCTAGTTCTCTTTTGTCCTGTTCTTTTCAAATGCCAGCCTTCTCTTCTCATCTGCCTCCATTGCCCTTTTTGCTGCCAGTTGTTTTCTCCTGACACAGTCCATATCTATCTCATAAATGGTGTTGTCTTCTTCCACCAGTTTAATTTCATGCTGTTCCATTTTTATACACCCCTTTCCTTATTATACTATGGCAGAACCGCTTTTTCGTCATATCCTGTACAGAGGAAACATATGGTTTAGAAAGCGGAAGTTTTGGAAGGAGCCAGAATGGAAGAACATAATATACTGGACGAAATGATATCGGAGGATCAGGTGGAAATTCTGAAAGCAGCCATGCCTTATCTTCCGGCGCAGGGTCAGAGATTCATATCCGTATATGCCAAATTTCTGGAATTATCCAATACCATACGTCTCTTCTCACGGCCGCAGGCAGATATGCAGATGCATGCCCAGGAACAGTTTACTGCAGATCCTCTTGAAATGCTGTCTGCCTGCAGCAAAGTATGCCGCGGGCCTGCCAAGGAGCGAATTGAGACTCTCATCAACACCATGGCCATGCTGCAGCTCTTTGAGCTGTCCCAGGATGTGCCAAAACAGTAAAAACGGAGGTAAGTATGAATAATCAGAATTACAGGCAGAACTTCAAAAATTCTGCCGGAAAGCCGGGAACAGACGAGCAGGCGAAAACGCGTGCAGGCGGTCCCAGATATCCCCAGGGGGTTCAGCAGCCATATCACGCCGGACCGCAGCCCGGTTCACAGACGGAATCCCAGCCTTATCAGAATAATACGCAACAGAGAGCCGGGACTTATCAAAATAACACTCAGCAGGGACCAGGGAATTATCAGAACAACTCTCAGCAGGGACCAGGGACTTTTCAGAATAACTCGCAGCAGGGACCAGGGACTTTTCAGAACAGACCTCAGCAAGGACCGGGAACTTTTCAGAACAGCCCTCAGCAGGGACCGGGAACTTTTCAGAACAACTCGCAGCAGGGACCGGGAACTTTTCAGAACAACTCTCAGCAAGGACCAGGACCATATCAGAATAACTCGCAGCAGGGCTCAGGAACTTATCAGAACGGCCCTCAGCAGGGACCGGGACCCTATCAGAACACCCCCCAGCAAGGAGCCGGCCCTTATCAGAATAATGCTCAGCAGGGGACCGGTTCCTATCAAAGCGGACCCCGGCAGGATACACAGCAGCAGGGAAATCCTCAGGAGAACTGGATGAATAACCCCAATTTGAAAGGCATGGACCCTGAAAAGCTGAAAATGCTCAACAATATAGCCAGCCAGGGAAGCCAAAAGGGCATGAATGAACTGCTGCCCTTTCTCATGTCAGCAGTCTCTCAGAACAAAAGTCAATCCGGGGGACTTGATTTTTCGCGTCAGGAGATGGACACCATAATCGAAGTGCTGAAAATGGGAAAGTCACCGGAGGAGGTGGCCCGCATCAACCGTATGATGCAGATCGTCAAAATGATGCATTAGACAGCAGACAGCCGTCCGGCATAGAATACCGGGCGGCTGTCTGTATGACATTATTTGTATGACATTATTTTGTGTTTTCCTCATTGCGGCGCTCAAAATTCTCCAAAATACATTCTCTTAACAGGATCAGCGCATAGGTTACTGCCTGTTCCCTGATCTTGCTGCGGTCTCCGCCAAAGTGGAATTCCCGCACTGCCGTTTTTCCCTTTAAGCAGCACCCGATAAATACAGTGCCCACAGGGGCCTGTTCCGTACCACCGTCCGGTCCGGCAAACCCTGTGATCGAAATGGCAGCGTCGGAACCTGTGACAAAGCATCCGCCTTTTGCCATTTCCTTTGCACATTTCTCACTGACGGCTCCGTATTCTTTCAGGGTACTCTTCTTTACCATGACGTATTTTCTCTTGGCACGGTTGGTATATGTGACGAATCCCTGCTTCAACACATCAGAAGCACCGGGAACATCCACGATCCTGGCTGACAGAGCACCTCCTGTACAGGACTCCACTGTAGTAAGGGAGATATCCTGATTTCTGAGCAGGTCTACCACAGCGCTCTCCAAAGATTTGTCCTCATCTGTTGTATAGATATTGGCCCCGAAACGTACCTTCAGTTCACGCACATAGGGCTTGATCAGCTTTCTGGCTGCCTTTTCGTTCTCTGCCTTGGCAGTTACACGCAGGTGAACTTCCCCGGTCTTTGCATAAGTGGCAATCGTAGGGTTGGACTGCTTTTCAATCAGATCGGAAATGTCAGTCTCCACCTGGCTCTCTCCGATGCCGCACACCTTCACCATCTCAGAGGCTATGACCTCCGGCTGTTTTTTCCTGAGATAGGGATATATCTTCTCTTCAAACATAGGAATCAGTTCATTTGGCGGGCCGGGAAGCAGGATCATAATGGTTTTGTTCTCCTCCATTATGATTCCGGGAGCAGTTCCGTTTTCATTGTCCACAGCAACGGCACCCTCGGGCAAAAGTGCCTGTTTCCAGTTGTTGTCTGTGATCTTAGTGCCCGGATGGCTCTTTACATAGTTATCCATATAGGCCTGGATCCGCTCTCTGGTATGCTCATCCTCTTTCAGCTCTCTTCCCATAACTTTTGCGGCCGCTTCTTTTGTCAGATCATCCTTGGTAGGTCCAAGGCCGCCGCAGAGTATCACCACATCTGAGCGTTTTACCGCTGTACGAATGGTCTCCTCCAAACGTTTGTCATTGTCACCTACAATACTCTGATGATACATGGAAAGCCCAAGGGCGGCACATTTCTTCGCCAGATAGGCCCCGTTTGTATTCACAATATTGCCCAGAAGCAACTCTGTTCCCACACATATCAATTCCGCTGTCATAAGTTTCTCTCCTTCCCAGGCAGCATAGCCATACTTTCTCTTTCTTTAGTCCTGCATGCTCAATACACTTTTATTCTTGGCAATGTAATCCACAAGAGAAATCAGGGTAAGTGCAACTGCAATTACCACAAAAATCTGGATCAGGATCTGGAATGCCTGATTCTGGATGTCCATGATCATCAGAATGATCATTATCATCTGTGATACGGTCTTGAATTTGCCCCAGTAGCTGGCGGCGATGACGATACCGTTGTCCGCAGCCACCAGGCGGAAACCGCTGATGATAAACTCACGGGCGATAATAATAATGGTGATCCATGCCGGAAGTTCGCCTAAACCGGTAAAGCAGATCAGTGCGGAGCAGACTAACAGCTTGTCTGCCAGCGGGTCCATAAACTTACCGAAATTTGTCACCAGGTTATCTCTCCTGGCCAGATATCCATCCAGGGTATCTGTCAGGCTGGCAATGATAAAGACAGCCAGAGCGATCCACTTACCGGCACTGCCCGCAATATCATACATTAAAAAAGCCACAAAGAACGGAATCATAACGATTCTTGCGATCGTCAGTTTATTCGGTGTATTCATCTTTTAACTCTCCTATCAAATCATATTCCAGAGCGCCGGTTATATGCACCATGCATAAATCTCCTGAGATAAGTTCCCTGTCCGTATTCACAAAAATATATCCGTCCACACCCGGCGCATCTCCGTATGTGCGTCCCACATAGGCATTCTCATCCGCAACTTTCCCTTCGATCATGACGAGCACTTCCGAGTGGATCTTCTCCTGGCCCTTATCCAGGGAAATCTCCTGCTGAAGCTCCATAAGCTCTGCCTGGCGCTCCTTCTTCACTTCCTCATCTATCTGATCCGGCATGACAGCGGCAGGGGTATCCTCCTCAGGAGAATAGGTAAAGACGCCGAGCCTGTCAAACTCCATCTCGTCGATAAAGTTCATCAGTTCTTCATGCTCCTCCTGCGTCTCACCCGGGAATCCGGTGATCAGGGTCGTACGCAGTACAATGTCAGGGATTTCTCTGCGGAGTGAGCAGATAATGTCCACAAGCTCCTGTCTGGTGGTGCGTCTTCCCATCCGTTTCAGGATCCTGTCATTGCAGTGCTGTATGGGCAGATCCAGGTAGTGACAGATCTTCGGCTCCTCTTTCATCACCTGGATCAGTTCCGGATAGATTTCTTCCGGATAACAATACAAAACACGGATCCAGGCAATACCGGGGATGCGGCACAGCTCTTTTAAGAGCTTGTGCAGGGATTTCTCCCCGTACAGGTCACAGCCGTATATAGTAGTCTCCTGCGCCACAATGATCAGCTCCTTCACACCCTGCTCTGCCATGTAGCGGGCCTGTTCCACCAGCTTTTCCATGGCTACGCTGCGGTACCTGCCTCTGAGCTTTGGAATGATACAGTAGGTACAGTGCTTATCACAGCCCTCCGCGATCTTCAGATATTCATAGTAACCGCCTGTAGTGATCATTCTCTTTGTCTCTACCTCCGGCAGATAGGAGGTGTCCTTGAACTCCAGATATTTTTCTCCTCCAAAAGCTTTATCAAGGGCTTCGATAATATCGTCAAAGCTGGTGGTTCCCAGAACGGCATCCACCTCCGGGATCTCCTCAATGATCTCCTCCTTGTACCGCTGTGCCAGACATCCTGTCACCAGCAGCACCTTCAAAGAACCTGTCTCCTTATACTTTGCCATCTCCAGAATGTTGGAAATGCTCTCCTCTTTGGCGTCATGGATGAAGGCGCAGGTGTTGACAACAGCCACATCAGCTTCTGTCTCATCATTTACGATGGTATAGCCGTGCTCCACAAGCATACCCAGCATTTCCTCAGAATCTGCCAGATTCTTGTCACATCCAAGAGATATAAATAAAACTTTCCTCATGTATACTCCTTGTCAGTAATGGTAGAAGGGACTGCCCGCATCTGGCGGCAGTCCCTGTAAACATTTTTAGTTTTCTGTTGTCTCCTCTTCCTCCTGGAAGTCTTCAGGCAGAATTCGCACTTTGCCCTGATAGATTTCTTCCACTGCTGTGGACAGAGGCTTCTTTCCTGAAGAGTGAACCATAGCCTCACGGCCTGCAATGAGCTGTCTGGCCCTCTTGCTGGTGGCAAGCACTACAGAGTAACGGCTGGTCACTAAAGGTTCGTCCTCTATATTGCCCTCCTCGTTGATTGCGTCCATTAATTCTGTGTAAGACGGATGTATCATATCTCATTCTCCTTTCGCAAATACTGCTACTTCACTTGTTATTTTTTCTATAAAAGGCGCACTGTTTTTCACAGTGTTGTGCTGGCTCTGAATAATACCGTGCAGTCTGTCAACGCATTCTTCCAAATCGTCATTGATGAGCACATAATCATAAAGGGGCATCCCCTCTGCCTCCTCAGAGGCTCTGCGAAGCCTGGATTCTATAACCTCCGGTGTCTCCGTTCCTCTGTCTGTCAGACGGCGTTTCAGCTCCGCCGCCGTAGGCGGTGTTACAAACATCAAGAGGGTATCCGGCATTTTTTCTTTTACCTTAAGAGCACCCTGGATCTCGATTTCCAGGATCACATCCCTGCCCGCTTCCAGCTGCTTCTCAACATATGCCTTTGGTGTACCGTAATAGTTTTCCACATACTGAGCATATTCAATCAACGCATCCTGGGAGATCAGCTCCTCAAACTCCTCTTTTGAATGGAAAAAGTATTCTCTTCCATGTTCTTCTCCATCCCGCGGTGCCCTGGTGGTTGCGGAAATGGAAAGAGAGTAATTATCATATTTCTCCAGAAGACGCTTCATCAGCGTCCCTTTTCCCGCACCGGAAAATCCGGAGACTACGGTTAAAATTCCTCTGTTATCCATCCTGTTCCCCTTTTAAATCATTTTCGTAAAACGTGCCAAAACGCTTTGCAATGGTTTCCGGCTGCAGCGCGGATAAGATCAGCATATCACTGTTGGTGATGAGCACTGCCTTTGTCTTTCGGCCCTGGGTGGCATCAATGCATCTGCCGGACTCCTTTGCAGACTGTACCATGCGCTTGATGGGCGCGGCGTCCGGGCTGACAACTGCCACAACTTTATCTGTGTTCACTACATTGCCGAAACCAATATTGATCAATTTAGACATATTCTTCCTGCCTTTATTCAATGTTCTGAATCTGTTCGCGGATCTTCTCTATCTCTGTCTTCAGGTCAATGGCAAGATTGGAGGTCTCCAGGTCATTGGCCTTGGATAAAATGGTATTGGCCTCGCGGTTCATCTCCTGAGCGATAAAATCAAGCTTTCTGCCAATGCCCTCCTCCTGCTCCAACACATCTCTCATATGGGAGATGTGGCTTTTCAGGCGTACGGTCTCCTCGTCCGTGCACATTTTATCTGCAAAAAGGATCACTTCCGCGGCAATGCGGCTCTCCTCGATCTGTGCATCCTGAAGAAGTTCAGCCACTTTATTCTCCAGCTTTTCCCTGTATTCACGGAGAATCTCAGGGGAACGCTCCTCCACCTGTTCTACTTTTTTGTACATGCCGTCCAGCTTTTCCAGAATATCGTTCTTCAGATGGCCGCCCTCTTTGATCCTGGTATCCACAAACTGACGGGCTGCTTCTCTTAACACTTCCTCCAGAGAACTCCAGAGTTCTTTCTCATCCACAGTCTGTTCTTCCATGGTGAACACCTCCGGACATCCCAGAAGCCTGGACGCTCTTATGTCATTTTCCAGATGAAATTCTTCACTCATCTGCTGTAAGTATTCTAAATACTGTCCTGCGATCTCCCTGTTGTATTTCACGGAAACACGGGACTGGGTGTAGTCCTCATAGGCGATGAAGAGATCTACCTTGCCGCGCTGGAGGTATTCTTTCAATACGGCACGTATGGAAGCCTCAAAACTGCTCAGCTTCTTGGGCATGCGCATATTGATATCCAAATAGCGGTGGTTTACGGATTTCATCTCAACCGTAACTTTCTTTTCTTCGTCAATCACCTCGGCTCTTCCAAAGCCTGTCATGCTCTTGATCATGTCTTTCTCTTTTCTGCTGTTTATTTGCACATAGCATAATAATGTGTAACTGTCCGGTATCCTCACAGTTACGGACAAAAATGTTACCATCCACAGATGCTGTCCCTGACAACTTCATGAATAGTGACATAAACATACATGGTTATTATAAAGCAATCACAATTACCAGTCAAATCTTTTTTTCATTTGCTTTGTGTTTCTATTTCGTATATAATCGTGATAACGGAATCGGAAGGAGAATTTATATGGCATTTGACGGAGTTACCATTGCAAATATAGTCAAAGAATTAAATGATACCATTGTGGGCGGCAAGATCAACAAGATCGCACAGCCAGAGGCGGACGAGCTGATCCTCACTATAAAAAACAACAGGACACAGTACAGGCTTCTCATATCGGCCAGCGCTTCCCTGCCCTTGATCTATTTTACAGATAAAAACAAAGTGAGTCCCCTCACCGCTCCTAATTTCTGTATGCTGCTGCGCAAGCATGTGGGAAGCGGCAAGATCACCGCAGTGACCCAGCCGGGGCTGGAGCGTGTCATTGAGATCAAGATCGAACATTTAAATGAACTGGGCGATCTGTGCTTTAAAACCCTGGTGGTAGAGATCATGGGCAAGCACAGCAATATTATTTTCCTCAATGAGGAGCGCATGATCCTGGACAGCATCAAGCACGTGTCCCTGAATATGAGTTCTGTCAGGGAGGTTCTTCCCGGAAGAGATTATTTTATTCCGCAGACCCAGGACAAAAAAGATCCTCTGACCATCACAGAGGAAGAATTTTACCGGACGGTATACCAAAAACCGGTAGGCACAGCAAAAGCCATCTATAGTTCGCTTACAGGGCTGAGTCCCATCGCCGCTGAGGAGATCTGCACCCGGGCACTGGTTCACGGGAGCAGTCCCACTGAAGAATTGTCCGATCAGGAAAAAGAACGGGTCTACCGGGCATTTGCGGGCTTTATGGAAGATATCCGAAAAGGACACTTCACACCTAATATTGTATACAGTGAATCCGGGGAACCCGTAGAATTCGGAGCGGTTCCTCTCACCCAGTACACAGATTTTGCAGTTAAAGAATATGATTCCATATCCCAGGTACTGGAACAGTATTATGCCCAGAAAAATATCATCACCCGCATGCGCCAGAAATCCGCTGATCTGCGCAAGATCGTCCAGACAGCCCTGGACCGCAACTGGAAAAAGTTTGACCTGCAGACAAAGCAGATGCAGGACACAAAAAAAATGGACAAATACAAAGTCTACGGGGAGCTGATCAACACCTATGGATATAATCTAGAGGATGGCTGTAAATCCTTCCGGGCGCTGAACTACTATACCAATGAGGAGATCACCATCCCTCTTGACCCCACCATGACACCGCAGGAGAACTCCAAAAAATACTTTGACAGGTACAACAAGCTGAAACGTACCGCCCAGGCCTTAAAAGAACAACTGGAGGATACGGAAAGCGAGATCCGCCATCTGGAATCCATTCAGGCCGCTTTGGATATTGCTCAGCAGGAAAGTGATCTCTCCCAGATCAAAGAAGAGCTGACCGAATACGGATATATTAAAAAGCACTACACCGGGGGTAAAAAGAAAATGCAGTCCAAGGCAAAACCCCTGCATTATATCTCCAGTGACGGTTACCACATATATGTGGGAAAGAACAATTACCAGAATGAGGAGCTGACCTTCAAATTTGCCACAGGCAATGACTGGTGGTTCCACGCTAAAAAAATGGCAGGTTCCCACGTGATCGTAAAATCCAACAATGAAGAGCTGCCTGACCGCACCTTTGAGGAGGCCGGCCGCCTGGCAGGATATTATTCCAGCGGACGCACTGCACCCAAAGTGGAGATTGACTATATCCAGAAAAAACATGTGAAAAAGCCCAATGGCTCCAAGCCCGGCTTTGTGGTATATTACACAAACTACTCCCTGATCATAGAACCTGATATCACAGGGATAAGACTGGCAGATGACTAAAAACAGGAGAGTCCGGTATGTTTGTACCGGACTCTCCTGTCTGTGTCAAAGGCTGTCCCTGCGGTAAATGACCTCACCGTCTTTTATGGTGGACAGTACCCTGATGTCTCTTATCTGCATCTTTTCTTTCTCAAGGGGATTCTCTGACAGGATCACAAGATCAGCTCTCTTCCCCGGGGCAATGCTGCCTCTCTCCCGCTCCTCAAAATACTGGTATGCCGTATGCAGAGTGACTGCCTTAAGGGCATCCGCTGCAGATATGCGCTCCTTACTGCCAAGTATTTTTCCGCTCTTTGTATACCGGTTTACCGCACACCACACGGTCTCTAACATATCCGGCTCTGTCACAGGGGAATCCTGGTGAAATGTGTAGACAATGCCTTCCTTCAGAGCGGAAGCCGCCGGGCTTATATGGGACGCCCGCTCCATGCCGAAATTGTCTGCGTGGATATCTCCCCAGTGGTATACATGACCTGCAAAGAAGGAGGGGATCATTCCCATGGCTTTGACTTTTGGTATCTGGTCAAGGCCCAGAAGCTGGGCGTGTATCATTACCGGGCGGATATCTGCGGGAAGCACGCCGTCTCCCATGGAAACGGCTTTCCTAAAAGCTCCGATATACTGCCCGCAGGCCGCATCCCCGTTGCAGTGGGCCAGAAGCTGCATGCGCTCTTCCATAGCACGCCGCACAAATGCGCAGACCTCCTCATCTGAGTGCGTCGGATACCCCCGGTATCCCTCCCCTTCCGGTCCAAAGGTGTAGGGTTCTCTCATCCAGGCAGTCCTCCCCTGAGGCGAACCGTCCAGAAAGATTTTGTATCCTCCGATTTTAAAATGCCGGTAAAAGCCTTCCCTGTGTCTCTTCATAGCAGCCGAAAATCTTCCGGCACCTGCCATGTCCAGATATCCCACCACATCCAGCTTCAGAATTCCCGCCTCCAGGATTCCCTGATAGAGAGGGAGCATTTCATCTACCACCATTCCCTCCTGGACCAGAGTGATCCCATGGGACGCGTATTTCTCCTGGGCTTTTTTTACAGCACCCAGAAATTCTTCCGGAGATGGCAGCGGAATCTTCTTTTGAAACGCCGCAAACGCATTCTCTTCCATGTAGCCCGTAGGGATATGATCCCGCACCGCGATCTTTCCACCTGATATATTCGGAACCGTTCCGTTCCTGTCCATGGGTATGCCCAGACGAATCAGAGCCTCTGTGTTAAAGACGCCCATATGACCGGACTGATGCTGTATGACCAGAGGGTTGTCAGGCGCGGCCTCATCCAGCAGATGCCTGTCGGGATGAGCTTTCTCCTCCAGGAAATTATGGTCATATCCTTTTCCTGTCAGCCATACTCCTTTTTTTACATGTCTGCTGCCTATATATTTCCTCACCCGGTCTGCTATCTCCCTGAAGCTTTTGGCGCCGTCCAGGGAAATCTGCAGCTCTCCGCTGGCACAGGCCATAAAATGACTGTGAGCATCTAAAAAGGAAGGCATCATGGTCCGCCCCTCTAGATCCACTCTCTCCGCATTCCGGGAAGCAAAGGCCTCCACTGCCTCTTTTCTTCCGACCGCTGCGATCCTGCCCTCTCTGACAAGCACCGCTTCGGCATACATCTGCTTTTCCATTGTCAGGATTGTACCGTTTACATATAATTTTTCTCCCATTTTCATACCTCCGGGTTATTATAGATTGTCCTCTTCTACCTCTTCCATTACCTGGGAAAGATGTTTTGCCGCTTCTTCTATTTTACCCCGGTCTCTGGTATTTAACACCATTTCAAATTTCTGCAGCTCATGTTCCATCCGGCGCCGGTTGTCTCCCACAGTCTCCTCGTAGAGACGTTCTCCTCTCAAAAGCAGCAGCCTGTTTTCTTCCTGCTCCCTGGGATGGATCTTCAGATAGGACAGCTCTCTCATCCGCTCCTCGATCTCCCTGTCCGTCATCTCATTTTCGCGGCCCTTTATGATCTGCCGCTGTCTCTGCCCGCTGGATGTCACACATACCTCCACCTCCAGGATCGAGTTAATATCATACGTATAGGTAACATCAATACTTTCTTCCCCCGCTTTGTTCTTGGGCACCTGGATATTCAGTTCCCCCAGCAAAAGATTATTTTCCGCATATCGGCTCTCTCCCTGCAGGACGCAGATACGGACACGCTCCTGATCGTCGTGCATGGTGTAAAACCGTTCTGTACGGCTGGCCGGAATAACGGTATTCCTCTCTATGATAGGGCAGAAATGTCCCTCGTCCATTTTCCCGTTCTCCAAGCGCACAGAGACCTCTGTTCCCAGAGTAAAGGCACACACATCTGTCAGGATAACTTCACGAACTGCTTCCCGCCTCTCTTTCATGGCTCCCTGGACAGCAGCTCCCAGAGCGACGGCCTCGTCAGGATCCATAGCTGTGTCTGGAAATTTTTTGAACATGCGGATGATAAAGTCTCTTATGACAGGAAGTCTGGTCGCCCCGCCTACCAGTACGATCTCATCAATATCCGAAAGTTTCACATGGGCATCCGATAAACTTCTCTGTACCGGTCTCCTGATCTTTGTAAGCAGCGGTTCACACATTCTTTCATACTCTTTCAGGGAGATCTCCAGTTTCTTCTCCTCCCCGTCTATCCTGCAGTTCATGATGCCGCATGCCGCCTGGCTGTAGGATCGTTTGCACGCCTCCGCCTGTTTTCGTATCTGCCCAAGTGTCTTCTGTGTAAGCTCTGCGGATTTTAGATTCATCCTGTCCATATAATGCTGGACCAACAGCTCCGTGAAATCCTCGCCGCCCAGATAATTGTCCCCGGCCACTGCCCGAACTTCCAGAATATTCTCAAAAAGTTCCAGAACAGACACATCAAAGGTTCCGCCGCCCAGGTCAAAAACCAGGAATTTTGTATTTTTCTGCTTCTCGTATAGCCCGTAGGCAATGGCTGCCGCTGTGGGTTCACTGATGATCCTCTCCACTTTAAGCCCTGCCAGTTCCCCGGCCCTTTTTGTGGCTTTCCGGCGCTTATCGTCAAAGTATGCCGGTACACTGATGACTGCCTCCTCCACAGTCTGTCCCAGATATGCCTCCGCATCCTCCTTCAAAGTTCGCAGAACAAAAGATGACAGATCCTGGGCCGTGAATTCCTTCTCACCCAAGGGGTACTTCCTGTCACTTCCCATATGGCGCTTAAATACAGAGGCGGTCATCTGAGGATATAAAAACCCCCGTTCTTTTGCTGTCTCTCCTACGTAAACCTGATCATTTTCATCCACGCTCACCACCGATGGCGTCAGATGCCGTCCCAGACGGTTGGGGATGACCTTCGGCCCGTCCTCCGAAAAATATGCTGCCAGACTGTTTGTTGTACCCAAATCTATTCCTATGATCACTTATCTGTTCCTTTCTGTCACTGTAGTCTTCTGCGCCCGTAATCTGCCGGTATGTTTAAAAAGCCGCTCTGTATAAGCTTTGTATAATAGTCCAACGCCTCCTGTCTCTTTCCTGTGCATTCACAGATAAGAGCCAGAAGATGAAGGGCTTCCGCGCAGGTTCCTCCCTGTTGTCCGCAGCAGATACCCTCACACTTTGGGGCCTCCATCATAAAATGTACCTGCTCCAAAGCCTCCTGCGACCTGCCTGCAAAGAGATGCAGAAGTCCCAGCTCATACAAGCGCTTTCTGCGGTACTTCCATTTTTTTAGGCTGTCATCTCCATACCGGCTCTGCCATACAGACAGGAGTCCCTCTGCTATCTTTTTCGCTTTTGCTTGTTTCCCGTTTCTCATATATATTTCAGCCATCAGAAAACCTGCCCGGAAATATTCTTCAGAACCTGTCTTTGTCTCCTTCAGAACACTTTTGGCCATTTTAAGAGCCGCCCTCTCCTTATTGAGAAGATAGCAGGCGTTATACGCAGCCAAAAGCCTGGTCCTGTACAGGCTCTCCCTGTCTTTTAAAAGGTCCTGAAGGCAGAGCCGGGCTTTCTCCCCCTCTCCCATTCTGTAATACACCTGGGCTTTCCTGTAGAGAACCTCCCCTTCCTTTTCATAGGCCTGTCCGATCCAGTAAAAGGCCGAATTCAAATCTCCCAGTCTTATATATACCTCCGTGAGGGATTCTTTCGGGGAACGGCCGTTTGGAAACTGTTTCTGGTGTTTACGGTAGTATTCCTCTGCCTGTGTAAGACGTCCGTTCTCCATACAGCAGTCCCCGAGGCTGCCGTATACCCGGACCGTATCCTGTTCTCCCAGTACAGCCTCTGCCTTTTTTCCGGCTGCAATGGCTTTCTCATACTCGCCCATCATTCTAAAACAGATACAGGCATTGTTATACGCATACACATTCTCAGGTTCCAGACGTGATGCCTCCTCAAAGTCCTGCACAGCCCTGCCGTAACATGCAGCAGCCATATGAAGCAGCCCCCGCTCCACATAATAATATGCCTCAGGCTGAAGCTGTATCTGTCTGTCTGCATAAAAAAGACCCTTCTCGTAGAAATCCATATCCTCCTTCTCATCTAGGAGGTCCCTGTAGATCTCTGCCAGCTTGCTGTTGGCCCGTCGGTTTTGGGGATCGATCTCCAGAGTCCTTTTAAAATATTCCGCGGCCTCTTCCATCCCGCCCACCCTCTGATAACATTCCCCGATCCGGAACATGACCATATCACCCTCAGGAAAATCTTTTTCGCAGGAGACCAACACCTGCAGTGCCTCCTGAAATCTTTCCAGATCGAACAAAATGTTTCCTTTCATCCATTTAAAAATGGGTCTGCCGTCCTGGGCCAAAGCTCTGTTAATATACGCAAGTGCCGCTTTGCCGTCACCCATATTGTTCTGTATCCTGGCAGCCTCGGCATAGATTTCCCCCCGGATTTCAGCATTTTTTCGGGTATCTTCCAGGTCTGCGAGCACCCGGGAGGCGTCATCCAGAACTTTTTCCGCTTCCCCTATAGTCTTTGCCTGTCTGCTGCATGCGCGCAGACGAAACAGAGACAGCCTGGGCGTAGATATCTTCTCATTCTCTGCCTGTTTTATGATATCCAGCACATCCTCGTACTGTCCGGCACTGTCAAAGACCTCTGCTGTCATTTCGTATAAGGGAGGATAGGACACAAATATTTTTTTAGCCCGGTAAAAGTCGTCGATAACCCCCTGCCCTTCCTTTAAAGCCAGACAGGCCTCCATCCGGTTCACGTATCCCCAGAAATTCCCCGGTTCCAGCTCCAGAAGCCGGTCACAGGCTTCCCGCGCATCCCGGCTCCGCTTCATTCTGTTCAGAAGAAGCGCTTTCTGCAGAAAGGTATCCCCATTCTTGTCATAAAAAGAAATGGAGGTATCCAGAAGCTTCAATGCGTGGTCATCCTGTTCCATGGTCTGCATCCATGCTCTTCCCATGATATAATAAGCGGCTGCGATCCGTTCCGGTACATGCTGCTTTTCCTCCCGGGAAAGAGAAGGCTCCTCTCTTCGGATACTCTGTATCCAGGCATTCCCCTCCTCCTCAGACTTCTCCGGCATACCGGCAGCGAAATACAGCCGTTCCATCACACTGTGGTATCCCACCGCATTCTTCTCATCCGGCACGATACTGGTGAGATAGTCTATCCCGGTCTGACTCTCTTCATTTTGCAGACAGCACCATCCCAGTTCAATGTAATCCTCTGTATCCGCTGCCTGAAGGCTTATCTTTTCTCTATACTCCTCTATCAGACGACTGTTGATTTCCCTTAGGCATTCCAGCATTTCTTTATCCTGGGCGTTGACACGGCTGGCATCGGTGATAAACTCTTTTGCCTTTTTGTATTCTTCTTTTCCGGCATAATATTTCCCCAGCCGCAGATTTGTCACAAAGTGCTGGGGGAAAAGGCTGTGAATCTTTTCATAGCAGGACGCTGCCCTGTCCAAATCCCCACATTCCCACAGGATCTGCCCTCCCGGTATCAGGATCCTGATTTCGTCCGGATACTTTTTAAGGAGAAGAGATGCCATCTCACAGGACTGTTCTTTTTCCTCCTCAAGCAGCAGAATCCTGGCTTTTTCCATATCCGCCAAAGGATGATGGATTTCCAGATCCTCCATACTCCTTAACAGCTCTTTTGCGCGGACCGGATCCTTCTTCTCCACAGCCTCATAGAGCTGAAAATAAGTGGCAGTCCAGGTGTCATAGTCCCCGTCATCCCTGCCCTCAAAATATTCATACGGAAAATGTATCTCCCCGTGTATCTGACTCAGCATATAACGGACAAATTCGGCGGGCAGATGCTCCTCAAAGTCCGCCTTCTCCTCCTCAATGAGGAAATGCTCATCCAGTATCTTCCAGATATCCGGCAAAAGCCGAAAATGCCCTGACAGAAATCCAAAGAGCTTTGCCCTTACTTCTTCCTCATCTGCCAGACTTTGACACACATCTGCCCGAAGAAGTTCCCGCCAGCACGCAGGATCCATTCTCCTGGAAAAAGAGCGGTAAACCGCCTCCACCTGCTCCATCCAGACATCTGTCTCTGACTTTGTCTCCTGCGTCGGTGCACTCTTTTCTGTGCGTACATACTGCAGTGCCGTCTCATAGGCCCGGCGAAGCCGTTTAAATCCTTCCGGGTCGTCTTCCGGGTTATTTTTTGTAAGAAGCTTCCTGTAAGCCTGCCGGATGTCTGTCTCATCCCCGGAAGGCTCTGTACCCAATATGTGAAATGCCTGTTTATAATCCATATGTCTCTCCTGCTGTCTCTTATGATTCGTAACGGTTCCAAACCTTCACAGTTACCATGATCCTTCTCTTGCCAGTTCCTGCTTCATCTGCATCTTACATGCGTACATTTTTTTATCTGCATATATGAAGGCCTTGTCTATGCCTTCCTCTTTGCTTCTCACATATCCGTAGGCAGCAGAAAAGGAAAACTCATATTCCTTGTCCGCGTCTTCCACCTCTCTGAGGAAATGCTGGACACGCTTTTCAAAGGTCTCATCCGTCTCTCCTTCTGCCAATACACAGAACTCATCCCCACCGATACGGTACGTGCGAAGCGGCAGCCCGAAATGCCGGTCCAAAAGCTGCGCTATGCGGATGATCGCCAGATCTCCCGCTTTATGTCCATATGTATCATTGATCTCTTTTAAACCATTTAAGTCTACGATCATAACCATAGGTTCCTGATCCGGCTTCTCCGTTCTGTAATACTCCATCCGATTCTCAAACGCCGTTCTATTCGGAAGCTTTGTAAGGATATCCATATAGGCTATTTTTTTCAGCGTCTTGTTTTCGATCATCTGAGTCTGTTCTTCCGAGGACTGTTTGACAACGGAATATCCCAGAGAACAGACAAAGCAGATCAGTCCTGCCTGTGTAAATCCCACATTGCTCTGCATGGTCTTTTCAAAATAAAACCGGTAAATATCCACAGCACCAAACCCGGCAAAGGTAAAGCAGGCCACAAAGACAGGAATATCCTGGATCTTTTCTCCTTTTAGCTTATTCCTGATGCAGATTCCTGCCATTCCGATCACGATCAACAGAAAATTTATATGGTTCAGAGATACCGTCTGTGTATAATCCATCACATCTGAAAGCTGCAGAAACTGCATGGCGAAATAACTTGCAATGGTAAACCAGTAAAGTCCCCTCATAAACTTGTTCTTTGAAAAGCTGTCAAAGGTCAGAAGAAAGCTGATGGTGAGAATGGGCATCAGACCAAACAGCAGATAGAGTATATTCATACTCATTAATATATTTCCCGTAAAAATCTGCCCCACTCCTGACTTCAGCAATATCCAGGTGCTGGTCACAATGGCAAAGATTCCGAGATACCGGATCCTGCCTTCCGTATGGGCTGCCCTGAAAAAAAAGCTGCTTATGATCAAAAGTACCCCCATAATAAATAAAAACAGATCCACCAGCAGAGAGATCAGCTTCTGCTTTGCCACCATAAAAACAAGGGATGTTTTGGTTCCCAGATACACTGTCTCCTGGTTGCCAGAATAGGAATCATATACCCCCTTGGTTTCAATACGCAGTTCTTTCCCCTCCCAGTCCTCGGGAAGACGGGTATACTGCCACGCACTACCCACAGAGGCGCGGACAGGCGTACTCTGCCCATACCCAAACGTATAGAGCAATTCCTCATCCAGATATATCTTGATCCGCTGATGGGAGGAGTGGAACATGATCATATTGCAGTAGGAATCCTGCTTTTCCAGTATTTTTGTGTAGGATACCGCCTCTCCTGCTGCCGCACTGTCGTCCACAGGCAGGGTTACGGGCTTCGTCTCCTGCCCCCGTTCCATGGTCCATCCCTCATCCAGTACATATACATTCTCATTGTCAAATCCAATATTGTTTGCCGCGGTTTCCCCATTCATCCAGAAAAGGAGCACAATAACCATGGCTAGTATGAGATAAAGGGCAAACACCCTCAGTCTTTCTTTGCTCTTCTCCTTCAATTCTTCTGCCGGTTCTTTCCTGTTCTGCAGATTCCTCATAGGCTGCTCCTTCCGCTGCCGTTTACACAGTTTATTTCTTAACGCCGTCTGGGCTTTTCTTATACATTATATCATAAGGAAAAATATAAAAAAACACCAACAGAGTCAGTTTTTTCTCTGTTGGTGCATCAATGTCAGGGGTAAAAGACCATACTCTCAAGTGTCCTGGCCACATCAATAACGGAAAATAATTTCTCCCCATATCGGTAAAGCCCTTTCTCTTTCCAGCGGTCAGAAGCTGCCGCCCCCAGAGGATTTGTTATCTTGTCGGCAGCGGTATAGGAGATAATATAGGGTTCCCCGGAAAGACGGATACCCAGAAGATACTTCTGATGTTTTACGATGACCACGATCACACGGCTTTGGTCCCCGTCCTCCGTCTCCTGTATCTCCTGTTCCTCTTCTATCCTTATGACAGGGATCATAACTCCCTTATAGCTGCACACACCCTCAAAATCCGGAGGCATGCAGGGGATTTTTGATATCTTAAAGTCATAGCTGATTTCCACCACACAGGAGAAATCCACCGCATAATTTTTCCTGATACCGGGAAAACACAGAATTTCATTTATCTCATTCTCGCTCATGGACTGCCTCCTTCGTGAATTTTTCAATCATGGTTTCAATATCAAGAGCCGCGCAGATTTTGCCATTTCCCATGATACTGCATCCACTGATGCCTGTGTGCCTCCGAAAGCCGGGGCCAAACAGCGCCGGAAGCTGCTTTACCACAATCCTCTTCTGCTCATACATGGAGTCAATGATAATGACACCCTCCCGCTTGGCACTTTTTACATAGACCAGAAGGGCCGTGTCGGGATAATCTCCCTCTATCTGATAAGCTTCCCTTAGATCCACCAGAGGGAGCATCCTGCTGTCGTACAGGATATATTTCCTGTCGTTTCTTCGGTGTACAAAATTCCTGTTCTCCTCATAGCTTAAAAAGCGCTGTACATATCTGGAAGGAACAGAAAAACGGCATTCGCCCACCCGGAATCTGGTACACTCAATGGTCGCCAGGGAGAGGGGGAGCGTGATGGTAAAGGTACTTCCCTTACCCGCCTCGCTCTGGATATACAGATGGCCCCCTGCCTCCTCCAGAATATTCTTCACCACATCCAGGCCTACGCCGCGGCCGGAATACTCTGTGACCTCCTCATTGGTGGTAAATCCCGGAGATAAGATCAGCTCCAGGATCTCCTGGGGATCGTATTCCTCCTCCGGTTTTGTCATGAGGTGCTTTTCTCTTGCCTTCTCCAGTATTTTGTCCAGGTCTATGCCTCTTCCGTCATCTGTGACAGAGATCATCAGCTCGCCTATGGTATTTTCCGCGCTGAATGTTATGCTTCCCTTGGGATCCTTGCCCGCTTCTGTGCGCTCTTTCGGAAGCTCCAGGCCATGATCTACTGCGTTTCTGATAATGTGGAGCAGGGACTCCGAGACATAGTCCACCACGCTCTTATCCGCCTCAATGTCTCCGCAGTTCACGATCAGCTCCGCTTCTTTTCCTTGATCCCTGCAGATATCCCGGAGAATTCTCTTAAGCTTTGGGATGACCTTTGACACGGGAACCATGCGCATCTCCATAACGGTGCGCTCCATCTCCTCGATCAGGCGGTTGACCTGATAAGCGGTTCCTTCCCTGACGTCATCCATCCCCTGGCTTTTCAATTCCTCATCCAGTGTGAGCATCAGGATCAACAGCTCTCCGGAAAGATTTTGAAGACGGTCCAGACGGTCCGTCCGTACATTGAGGAATTCTGCCTCCTTTGTCTCGGCATGGTTGTCTGCTTTTTTCTTGTTCTCTATGACCTGTGGTTCCGGCTTCTTCTCCTCATCCCTCAGAACCTCATAATCCTTTACAAAAAGCCCGCGTTTGACGGTTTCCAGGACTTGTTCTTTTTTTTCACTCTCAAAGCGGATAAAAACTCCGTTTTTATTGATATATTCCGCTCCCTGCTGGGATTTTTCCAAATCTTTCGGATAGCTCTCCACACTGCTGCAGAGATTTCCAATCTGTCTGAAGATCATAAACGCGCGGATATTCTCCATACGGCAGCCTTCCTCAAAGCGGACCCGTATGACAACACCGCTTTTTTTCAAAAAGCTCTCCGGAATTCCTGCCTGAACAGGCTCCGTTTTCTTCTCTTCTTTTTCTGTCTGTAAAGGGGAATTCTCTCCCAAAACCTGTTCCTGGGCCGGAAGCTCCTGATCTACATCTGTATTCTCCTCCAGACTTTGCAGATACTTCTGTATTTTATTCTCTATCTCTTTTGTATCCTTTGGCGCATAGCTCTCCTCCGGCATCTGCGTCAGTTCACTCTCCACAAAGTCAGACACCTTAAAAAGCAGGTCAAACAGCTCCGGTTTTATACGGCTGATCTCCCCTTTCTGCTCCCTGTAATAGGAAAACAGATCTTCCAGCTTATGTGCCATGCCGGACAGGGCGTGAAGCCCCATCATGGCAGAAGAGCTTTTGATCGTGTGCATGATCCTGAAAACCGTATTGATATCGTCCTCTGAAAATGTCTTATTCCTGTCAGCTTCCAACAAAACCCCGTTCAGCTGTTCCATAAGCTGGCGTGTCTCTAAAAGATACACCTCCAGCATTTCTTCTGCATCCGCATCGAAATATCCCATATCTGCTCACCGCTCACCGTATGTCCTTATACCAGACACTGCAGTTCTTTCCGTTTCGTTTCCCATAGTAAAGTGCCTTATCCGCACAGTTGACGCTGTCCTCTATCCTGTCAGGCTCATGGTAGGTATGAAGCCCCATGGTCAGAGTACAGGAAAATTCCCCGTCCGGATGATAAATGCGGAACGCCTCCACTTCTTTCCTGATGCGCTCACTGATCTCAAACGCCTCCTCCTCCGTAACGGCAAAGAGTACGATAAGAAATTCCTCTCCGCCCCAGCGGATGACTCTGTGTTCCCTGCACTGTTCCTCTAAAATATTGGCAATGCACACCAAAGCCGCGTCTCCGGCATCGTGGCCATATGTATCATTGATCTTCTTAAAGTCATCAATATCCGCCATAATGAGCACTTCTGTAGCCTTTTCCGCATTATGGTCTTTCATGTCATCCATCAGGTTCCCCACCACGTACCGCCTGTTATACAGACCGGTAAGACCGTCTCTGAAAGCCATAAAGTTCAGCTTTTCCATATTGGTAAGCAGTTCTTTATTCTGTCTGTTCAGGATGTCCTTCTGCTTTTTCATTTCAAGATGAGCGTGTACCCTGGAACGAAGCTCTGCTGTGGCGAAGGGCTTCTTGATATAGTCACATGCCCCCATGGAAAACCCCTTTACCACATCCTCGTCCCTGTCTTTTGAGGTGAGGAACAGGACTGCCGCGTCCTTCTGCCCCACCTCCTTTAGTTTCCCGATCAGCTCATATCCTTCTATATCGGGCAGTACCACATCCAAAAGGATCAAATCCGGCTGATACTGCATAGCCATATCCACTGCCTCCTGCCCATTGTGTGCCTCACAGAGAAAAACAGGCTCTTCTTTCAGCGCTGTCTGAATCTGTTTACATACCATCAGACTGTCGTCTACAGCCAGAACGATATTCTTACCATTAAAATCCATATTTGCCTCCCATGCTTCTATCTATATTATAATATCACTGTTTTTCTTTTCACTGTTTTTACTTCTACTTTGCCGTTTTCTGCGCAAAATTCAAGTGTTCTGCCATAATTAGCTCCTGTGTCCTCAGCTATAATATGGATCCCTGCCGAACGCAGCGCATGCCTCACAGCGGCGGTGTTCTTTTCACCGATATCCCAGGCTAAATGGCTTGTGCTGAACATTTTTGCTCCCCCGGCTATCTTTGCTGTTATTCTTCTCTTATCAGCACCATGCCTCTGCATCTCCATGACCAGTGCAGAAACCCCGCTTTTTGCAAACTTATAGGGATTGCTCTTTACGGCAGCGCTGCTCTCGTCCGGCAGCACGATATGAGCCATTCCGGCTATTTTTATTTTGCTGTCGTACAGGCAGATACCTACACAGGAGCCTAATGCATAGGTGACCAGCACCTGTCCTCCAACAGCTATTCTGCCTTCCGCAATTCCTACTGTGATCTTATCCATCTCACAACTCCTCAAGCTTCCTAAGCAGTACCTGCAGAGAATCCATTTCCGGAAGGAACAGGATGCGCCCCGAAAAAGTACCTATGTCCATACGGAACAAATTGTCTATCATTAATAACTCATCACCTGTTCTTAGAAAACGCAGCGCGGCGTCCGTTAGGATTGCCCCGCCCATATCTATCTTGATCTGAGGGACGGACACATCCATCTCTACATCCAAAAGCTGGGACAATGCTCTGATATAAGCGCCGCACATGATATTCCCCAACTCCAGGAGCAGGGATTCTTCCATCTCTGTAAGGCTCATAAAGTCACACATCTCCACACCCAGTGCAAGATGTACGATCTGTCTCGTGAACGTCTCATCTAACAAAAAGAGAAACATGCCCTCCACTTCTTTGAAAACTTCCACCATAATTCCTGCCAGCGGGGTTTCCGCCTCGGTAAGAATTTCTGTCAGCTGCTGAAAAGGCAGTATACGCAGATTGGGCGTATCAATTTCCAGCGGACAGTTCAGAAGCTGCGACAGGGCATTGACCGCGTTTCCGGTTCCAATGTTCCCAAGCTCCCTCATAAAATCTTTAAACATTTCATCCAATTCCACTTCACGATCCATTGTGTTCCCCTTTGTCTTTGAAATCTTGTAACTGTCCGGCACCCTGGCTAAATCTCAAATTGTTCCACCAGTTCCTTCAGCATCTGTGCCTGCGCGGACAGTTCCTCACTGGCAGCAGCACTCTCCTCAGAGGACGCGGAATTTCCCTGTACAATATCAGAGATCAGATCCATGCTTCTGCGCACCTGCATGATGGCATCTGCCTGCTGTACAGACACTTCTGAAATTTCATCCATCATCTGATTGACCTCCTGGGCCTTCTCCACAGATGTCTGTAAAGACTCGGCTGTTGTATGGACGGTATCCATTCCCACATTGACTGCCTCTGTATTTTTATCTACCAAGCCGGCAGTAAGTTTGGATGCCTCCGCTGTCTTGGATGCCAGGCGGCGTACCTCTCCTGCCACCACGGAAAAGCCTCTGCCGGCTTCTCCGGCCCTGGCAGCCTCCACCGACGCGTTAAGTGCCAGGATATTGGTCTGGAAGGCGATATCCTCAATTTCTTTTACGATACCGGTGATTTCCTGGGAATTGTTTTTGATCTCTTTTATGGCTGACAGCAGCCTACGCATCTGCTGGTCATTACTTTCCAGGCTGCATCCCACATTATTTGCCAGCGTGCTGGATTTCACTGCCTTATCCGCATTGCCGCTGATACTTTCCGTGATCTCGTTGATGCTGACAGCCAGTTCTTCGATAGATCCTGCCTGCTGGGAAGTACCCTGGGCCAGGGCCTGGGCAGCATTAGACACCTGCTCTGCGCCTCCTGCCACCTGCTCCGCACTGCTGTTGATCTGCTGTATGGCATTGCGTAGAAGACCGCCGATCTCATCCAGCGCTTCTCCCAGAGCTACAAAGTCACCTTTAAACTTCACTTTGGTGCGGTAGTTCAATTTTCCATTTCCAAGGGCTGTCATTCCTGCCCTGATCTCTGTCACATAGACATTCAGCGCCTTTGTGGTCTCCCGGATACTCTGGGCAAGCTGTCCCAGTTCATTATTGGACACATAGGACAGATCTGACTTGAGTTTTCCCTCTGCCACAGCCTGCGCTGCTTTTTTTATCTCGTTTACTGGTCTCAGAATACTTCTGGTTATGGTGATCCACAAAATGCAGGTGATCAAAATACAGACAAGAGCCAGTACCAAGATCATGATCCTGACATTGCTGTTAAAGGTCAGGGAAGTGTCCAGCATATTCTCCGCATCATCTACGCACTCGCCTATGACCTTGGAGAGAGTATCGTTCAAATTTTGCATTTTTGGTCTGTATTCATTTATGTACAGGTCAAGTGCCTCTTTTCCTTTATTGTTCTCCAGCAATGATACGATCTGGTCTCTCGGGATTCCCATCTCCGCAAACTGTTCACCCAGTTTTTTTATCTGCGCGGTTTCACTTCCGTATCCCGTCTGAAGGAATTCCAGATCATTGAACTCCTTCTGGATCGCTGCTTTCGTCTGTACCAGAAGGGCATCCTCATCCATCACATCATCCGTGGCTGCCATGAGGATCATATTTTTCCCTACCAAATGAAGATTGGATACCATATCCATAGATGCTTCCACATTAGAAAAAGGCTGATTATATAGATTGTCCATCTTTTCCGACATGTTCTGTATAGTATGTACAGCAACCAAAACTGTGATTATGTATAAAACCAGAATAGAGGCAAATGCAGCTATCAGCTTTGTTCCTATCTTTAAGTTTGAGAAATACTTTTTCATTGCACTTGTCCTTTCATTCCTCTATTGGAAAACAGCTGTCCACGATCCTTAAGAATTCATCCTTCCTGAACGGCTTTACGATAAAGTCCCTTGCCCCCATTACTACGGCTTTTTGTATTACCGATTCCTGTCCCATAGCGGAACACATGACAACAGAAGCCTTTTCATCCTGTTCTAAAAGCTCCTCCAGTACCTCCAGGCCTGATTTCCCTGGCATGGTGATATCCAAAAGCACAAGATCCGGGCTGTATTCCCCGTACAGGGCAATGGCCTCCTCCCCGTCTCTGGCTTCCTCCACATTCGTATATCCCCCTTCAGACAAGATTTTTCGGATGGATTTCCTCATAAACAATGCGTCATCCACGATCAAAATTTTCTTTTCCATATACTCACCTTTGCTTTTCTCTATATTTTTTATATACAGCCGGAAAGACCGGTTCCAGCTCGATCTCGCCTCGGTTCAGAAGTTCAGCGTGCCCTATCACCAGATAGCCTCCTGTTTTCAGACCGGCCTCCAGTTTCTTCACCAGGGTTTCTTTTGCTTTCTTGTCAAAATATATCATGACATTCCGACAGAAGATTAGATCAAACTGTTCCGTCCCCGTATAAGGCGATAACAGATTCTGATTCTGAAAACGAATGTTCTGCTTCAGCCTGTCCGCCGCACAATATGTTTTTGCGTCTGTTGCCTGGAAATACTTATTCCTCCACTCGGCTGGAAGCCCCTCTGTTTCTTTTTCTGTGTAAATGCCTTTTCGGGCTTTTTCCAGCACCTGATTGGAAATATCCGTTGCCAGTATCCTGTAATTCATCAGATTCCCGGTACGCTCCTTATAATCCTGCAGGATCATGGCAATGGTATAACATTCTTCCCCAGTAGAACACCCCGCACACCATACATTCAGAAAACCTCCGCTGCGGTTATCCAGGAGGTCCGGCAGGATACGTTCACGCAGGATAGTGAAATGTGCCGGCTCCCTCATAAAGTACGTATAATTGGTGGTCAGCCGGTTCACCATATTGGCGGCAGTCATCCCTGACCTGTCCCTTTTTAAAAGCTCCATATACCTGCCAAAGGAGTCCGCCCCCTGTCTTTCCAGTTCTTTGGACATACGGCATTCGATCAGTGTCCTCTTCTTCTCCAGATTGATGCCGTAATTCTGACGCATATATTCAACTATCTCTGTAAATTCTTCTTCCTTAAGCCTGATCACTTCTTCTCTCCCATATCCCTGGTACCACTTCTGTCAGCTCTTCCCGGTCAATCTCTTCTTCTCCGGCCACTTCTTCGGCAGCCACCCCCACAGCCATGTCACCCTGTGTTTTCATAAGGATCCCGCACTTTGCATCTCTTTCGCTGCCCAGCCGGTAGTACACAGCAAGACGTCCTTTATAGACAGAGACTCCCAGTATCTCTTCACCGGCTCCGGGGATTTTCCATATTTTCGGGTTCATAAAAATGGTTTCTGTCTTTTCTTTCTCTATATACAGAACCCCGCTCCTGGTCTTTACTGTTATAACTTCCATTGTCTCTCCTTCAGAATTTCCGGCTTCAGCACATAGGCCAGCACCTCATCCCCCTGCTCTGTCTGCAGTATAACGGCCGCTTCCAGATAACGGTTAGTCTCATTTAATACCGGCTCCTTCAGAGAGAGGAACGCCCTTTTATCAAGGGTCTGTATCCCTAGCACCTTGTCCGCCGAAAATGCAGCCCGCTCTTCATCTGCAAGAATCAGATATTCCTGCTGCTTTCGCTCCTGACCGCTGCCTGTGAGTCCTGCAAAATCTATGAGGGCGGTTCTCCCTTTTTTTTCCTTTCTCTCACTGATCCTGTCCACCCAGGACAGTGGAATGAGATAATGCACCTCATCCGCAAGAAATACAAGATATTCCTGCTGCTGGTCTCCCATTACATTTCCGCCTTTCAAATTAAATTCCTATTACTTCTATAATACTTTATTGTCACAAAAAGTACAGTTTACAAGGGACTACACAGGGTAACGGTCTGACGGGAGGTGTGCTGCCCGTCAGATTTTCCATGTAATGTTGATGGCTTCGCTTGTGGCGGCTATGGTGGTAATCATCAAATCCACCACCCGCCGCTTGTCGTCAAAGGATACGCTGTCCCAAGTGTCGAGGTAGCCGGAAATCTGGCTGACCTGTTCCGGGCTGATGGCTTCCACGGTCAAGTCCGCTATCCGCTTCACAAGTTCCTGCTTGCGCCCGTCCAGTTCCGCTATCTTCACATTCACATAGGAGAGCAGGACATTGTTCGCCCCCGTCAGGCTGTCCACCAGCTTTTCAATCTCGCCGTCCACATGGGCAAGTTCCACTTGCAGGGCGGCGGATTTTAGGATTAGCCGTTGCCGCTTTCTTCCTGCCCGTCAGCATCTTGTGGCTTTCCAGCTTTTTTACCATCTGCTGATAGACTACCGTTTCCAGTTCGGCGGTGTAAATCTTGCCGCACCCGACGCAGCTTTTGTTGTCCAGCCGTTTCGTACAGCGGAGATATTGACGGCCTACCCGGTTGACGATACTCATAAGCGCATAGCCGCAGTTACCGCACTTGATTTTTCCTGCCAGCAATGTGTGGGTGGCTTTTCGGGCGGACTGGATTTTCATGTTGTTCATCAGCTTCTTGCGGCAGGCCAGCCATGTTTCCGACGGGACAATCCCCTCATGGGGCGCAAGCACTAACATCTGGTCTTTGAGATTGTGCTTCCTCTTTCTTCTTCCCTGCGTTCAGCGGGTTGATGCCATCCAGCGCCGCTTCAATCGCCCTTGCCTGTTTGGAGAGGGAAACCGCCTGTTTGAAAAGGCGGGTGGGGATATGCTTTCTGCCTGTCTTGCTGGCACTCTCCCCACGCTCCAAGTCAGGATATTTCTCTACCATGTAGGCGTGAAAATCGTCCTGCCACTTTGTGAGGTTGGCTCTGTTCCCGATAATCTCTTTGGCGCACAGGCGGTTGTCCTGTGTCAGAGGAACGAAGGTCAAATGCAGGTGGGGCGTTTTCTCGTCCATGTGTACCACCGCCGACACGATATTCTCCCGGCCTACCCGCTGGATAAGAAAGTCAGCCGTCCGCTGGAAAAGGCTTGTATCTCCTTTGGGGGCTTGTCCTTGAAAAACTCTGGGCTGGCGGTTATCAGCGTATCGACAAACCGGGTGCTGTCCTTGCGTGTCCTGCACCCGGCCTGTTCAATGCGGCTCTGAATGAAGTGGTAATAGCGTCCCTCCGGCTTAACGATATGGAAATTGTACTTGCTCTTTGCTGTGTCAATATCCGGGTTGCTGGCATACTTTTCTTTCTGCCGTTCGTGATGGGCTTCCAGCGGCCTTGCCGGGTTGCCCTTGTGCTTTGCAAATCGCAGGATTGCGTATTGCGGCAATCTATCAATCCTCCCTCCTGCGGACAGTTTGGGGGCTGTTTCGGGGGCGGGGCGTACAAACACACAGCCCCGCCCCGAACAGCCCGGAAAAGTCCTTGATTTACGGACTTTTGTCAGCCCCTATTTGTCCGTTTCCCTGCGCCGTTTCCGGTCGCTGGCGTTCTTCTGCCGCCTATGTACCCGTCTGGCGCAGGCTTCACAATATTTTGCCCGGTTGGAACGGGGGACGAAAGCCGCCCCGCATTCGGCGCACCGCTTCACGCTGGCGCTGCGGAATATCTCCGCCTCCAGCGCCTTGTCCTGTGGCAGCACTGCCCAGCGGAACCACTTGCAGCAGACGGAATAGGAGATAGACTGGGGGCAGACACATTCCTCCCCATCGTCCAGCAACAGGCAGTTGCCGTTATCGTAGTTGCAGCAGGTTTTGCGAATGAGGGCGTTTGCCCGTCTGCGCTGCGCCGGGGTCATGCGGGGCAAGCCGCCGCCCGGTGTGCGCTCTATCCCTGGTATTTTTTTGCTCATGCGTTCCTCCATTTTCGCTTTACTGCCGTTTTCCCCGAAAGCCGTTCCTACCCCATTCCTGCGGCGTATCCCGGCATTGGTACGCTCTCCCTACTTCGGGACAGTGGCCAGAAGCGGGGTCACGGCGTACTTCCCCAGCTGGTAATATCTCTTTCGGACGGTCATTCACTTGTGCTTGTCCATCGATGAACTAACACAAGTCTACACTTTTTTGACCGCCCGTCCCGTATATCCGAAAGGTTGGAAATCCCGCTGGAAAACACACTATTTCCACGCTCTCGGAATTGTGGTAGAATGAAAGAAACCGTAAGCTGACAAGGAGGGCGAGCCATGAAAATGCCAACAGAAAAAATGGATACGGCTATGTTTGCCCCCTGCGGCATGAACTGTTTGGTCTGCTATAAGCATTGTTATCATAAAAAGCCGTGTGCCGGTTGCTTGAACAGCGACATGGGCAAACCGGAACACTGCCGCAAATGCAAGATAAAAGATTGTATCAAGGGCAAAGGGCTGTCCTATTGTTTTGAATGTCCCGATTATCCTTGCAAGCTGATTAAAAACCTTGAAAAAAGTTACAACAAAAGGTATCAGGCGAGCCTTATGGAGAACAGCGAGTTTGTTCGTCAGCACGGTTTGGAAAGGTTCATGGAACAGCAGAAAGGGAAATATACTTGTCCCAAATGCGGAGGTATCATTTCTATCCATGACAGAGAGTGCAGCGAGTGTCAAGAAAGCATGAAATAAGCATAAGAGGGGGTGTGTAGATTGGCGTTGACAATACAGGAACGCTTGAAAGACCTGCGTGTGGAGCGTGGGCTGACGCTGGAACAGCTTGCGGAGCAGACACAACTCTCCAAGTCTGCGCTGGGCAGCTATGAAGCGGACGACTTCAAGGACATCAGCCACTATGCCCTTATCAAGCTGGCGAAGTTTTACGGCGTGACCGCTGATTATCTGTTAGGGCTGACCGAAACAAAAAGTCACCCAAACGCCGATCTTGCAGACCTGCGTTTGAGTGATGAAATGATTGACCTGCTGAAAAGTGGGCGAATTGATACCGCCTTGCTTTGTGAACTGGCGGCGCACCCGGATTTTGTCAAGCTGCTGGCCGATATACAGATTTATGTTGAGGGTATCGCCGCAACACAGATACAGAACTTGAACGCATGGGTAGATGTGGCGAGGGCCGAAATTATGGAGAAGTACCAGCCGGGGGAGCATGACAAGACCGCTGGTGTCCTGCAAGCCGCCCATGTGCGGGAGGGCGACTATTTCAGCAGCCGGGTACATCACGACATAGACGCTATTATGGAGGACATACGGGAAGCACACAGGGGCAGGAGCGACAGCGCCCCGGAGAATACCATTGTGGACGAACTCAAGCGGGATTTGGAGGAAGTGGCGAACTTCAAAGGCAGTCGGGCGGAACACCTGTTGATGGTGTTGTGTAAGCAGACAAAACTGCGCTACACCAAGCTGACGGAGGAAGAAAAACAATGGCTGACCCGGATTGTACAAAAATCCGAGTTGACGAAAAGCTATGTGCCGCAACGGGGAAAACGGAAATAGCGAGCGACAATCGAGAAATTGCGAGGTAAAAAGTAATGTGTGGATTGATGTTAGTTAGGCCATGTAAACTTTATGCAGAACAAGTAATGTCATACAAAGAAGAAATGTCACAAAATGGGGATAGCTTTGACGGTTGTGCAGGACTTGAAGATGTCTATTCATTTGATGAATGGATTGATTTTGAAGGAAGATTAAGAAAAAAGTATAAAACTGGATATGTTCCATCAGAAGTGTTTTTAGCGGTAAGACAAAGTGACAAATTTCTTGTCGGAATGATTGATTTTCGTCACCCATTATCGGATTTTCTTAAAAATTATGGGGGCAATATTGGATATAGTATTCGTCCATCAGAAAGGCAAAAAGGGTACGCGTCTGAAATGCTAAAACTGGTTTTGCCCATTTGTCGCGACTTCGGAGAAAGTAAGGTTTTATTAACCTGCGATAAAGGAAATGTAGCTTCACAAAGAACGATTATTAAAAATGGTGGGATGTTGGAGAACGAAATTTCTGATACAGTAGGTTTAAGTAAAAGTGGAATAATACAAAGATATTGGATTTCATTATAACATCTTTCAACAATTCCTCGTCTGGGAGATAGCAAAGCCAGCCGAGCCAGTCAACGGTCAAGATGAACGGCGCTTACAGCGCCGCCGTTGACAGCCTCGCACGTCTTTGCTTATGAGTAATCAAGGCGGGAAAGCCCTAAAATGGCTTTCCCCCCCACTCTAATTTTGAGAGAACGGACAGCCTCAAAATAACTTTGACGGCGGACAAGCACAGTATGGGATTGTCCGTCTTGTCTACCCATTCAGCGGGACGGGCGGCGGCGGTCAAGGTCGGGCGTAAGCCCGTTCATTTCAGCCTTGACGGTTGCCGTCCGTTCTGCTATTTTTGCCGAGTGTCTATACACAACATCGGGCTAACTTGACCCGATGTCCAAGCGGGGGCGAGGGCCGGGGGCTTCATATACGCCCTGTTTGCTGGCGAAAACAGTCCTGCGCTTGTGGCATCCCGCCCCGCAAGCACAGCCTGTTTTCCTGCCGCTTCAAATGCCGTTGCCCTCCACGGCGGCAACGGCATTTTCACGGCAACGCCGACAGAGCGTATAACACACTACACTTTGCTTCGCAAAGTCGTGTGCCAAGGGGCAAGCCCCTTTGGATTCCCCAGACAACAAAACAGGCGGTATGCTGCCCTCTCCGGGAGCATACCGCCGTTTGTTGTCAGCAGCCCGTTTCACGGTCTGCGTGTAGTCTCTTGTAAACTGACCTAAAACACAATATAAATACCAAAAGAATCCTGCCAAATAGGCTTTTTATGATATAAAAAACGGGACGGCCCGGAATCACTTCCGGCCGTCCCAAATCATGAAACGCTTTATTTTTGCACTATATTGATTATCTTTCGAGGAACATAGATCTCTTTTACAATGGTTCCAGTCAGTTTATCTGCAATTGCCTCTTTTCCTGCGACGATAGCCTCCTCCTTGGATGCCTCCGCGCTGATGCTGATGACAGCTCTCGTCTTGCCGTTGATCTGAACCGGCACTTCGATCTCATCATCCTTCATGGCCTCCTCATCTGCTTTTGGCCATTCGGTATGGAATACGGAATCTCCATGTCCGTATGCCTCCCATATCTCCTCTGTCAGATGGGGCGCAAAAGGCGCCAGCAGCTTAACGAAGGTTTCTATGGTCTCTTTGTCAATGCCGCCTGTCTTCTTGGCAAGCTCGATGAGTTTATTGTTGTATTCCATGAATCCGGAGATAACCGTATTCAGGCTGAAGCTCTCCAGACGCTGGGTAATGTCGAAGACAAGCTTATGGCGAAGCTTCACCATCTCTTTTGTCTCAGATACCCCTGCCTCCAGACTGTCCATAGCCAGCTTCCAGAAACGGTTCAGGAAACGGTACACACCGTCAATACCTCTGTCATCCCACTCTGCATCCAGTTCCGGCGGGCCTACGAACAGTTCGTAGAGTCGCAGGGAGTCACAGCCGTAATCTCTTACCAGATCATCCGGAGAAACCACATTTCCTTTTGATTTGCTCATCTTAATACCGTTCTTTCCGGTGATCATACCCTGGTTGAACAGCTTCTGAAACGGCTCATCAAAGTCAATGGCCCCGATATCATATAAAAACTTGGTATAGAAACGGGAGTACAGAAGATGGAGAACCGCATGCTCTACTCCGCCGATATACATATCCACCGGCAGATATTTATCTGCTTTTTCTTTTGAAACAAGGGCTTCGTCATTTTTATTATCCACGTAACGGAGGAAATACCAGGAGGAGCCTGCCCACTGAGGCATGGTATTCGTCTCACGCTTTGCCGCTGCTTTGCAGACCGGACAGGTGGTATTGACCCACTCGTCAATGGCCGCAAGGGGTGATTCACCGGTACCTGTAGGCTCATAGGATTCCACCTCCGGCAGTGTCAGGGGAAGCTGGTCTTCCGGAACCGGAACATTGCCACAGTGCGGGCAGTGGATAATGGGGATCGGCTCTCCCCAGTAACGCTGACGGGAGAAGACCCAGTCACGCAGTTTATAATTGACGGTTTTCTTGCCGATACCCATTTTTTCGATCATGACCGGCGCTTCTTTTTTCAGGACAGAGGACTCCATGCCGTTCCATTCCCCGGAATTGATCATGGTTCCGCTTGCCTCTGTGTAGGCCTCTGTCATATTCTCAATCTCTTTTCCGTCTTTGGCGATAACCTGGATGATCGGAATATTGAATTTTACAGCGAACTCAAAGTCACGGTCATCATGGGCAGGCACGCACATAATGGCACCTGTGCCGTAGTCAGCCAGTACATAGTCGGACAGCCAGATGGGAACCTTCGCTCCGTTTAACGGATTGACAGCGTAAGTTCCTGTGAACACGCCTGTCTTTTCCTTGTCCTGGAGACGGTCTACATTGGACTTCATGGAAGCATCATAGATATACTTCTCCACAGCCTCCTTTGTCTCCGGTGTTGCCAGAGAAGCGGCCAGCTTATGCTCCGGTGCCAGTACCATAAAGGTTGCGCCGTGAAGGGTATCCGGTCTAGTGGTGTAGACCGTGATCTTCTCATCTCTTCCCTCAACTGGGAAATCCACCTCAGCTCCGTAGGACTTTCCGATCCAGTCAGACTGCATCTTTTTCACTTTCTCCGGCCAGTCCAGCTTGTCCAGATCACTTAACAGACGGTCTGCGTATTTTGTGATGCGGAGCATCCACTGGCGCAGGTTCTTCTTGGTCACAGTGGAACCGCAGCGCTCACAGCATCCGTTTACTACTTCCTCGTTGGCAAGACCAGTCTTACAGGAAGGACACCAGTTGATGGGGAACTCCTTCTCATACGCAAGACCCTCTTTGAACATTTTTACGAAAATCCACTGTGTCCATTTGTAGAAGCCCGGGTCTGTAGTGTTGACTTCTCTGTCCCAGTCATAAATGGCTGCAATATCATTGATCTGTTTTTTGATATTTGCCACATTCTGTGCTGTGGATTTTGCGGGATGAACCCCCATCTTGATAGCGTAGTTCTCAGCCGGAAGGCCGAAGGCATCCCATCCCATAGGGTGGATCAGATAATAACCCTGCATCATCTTATAGCGGCTCCACACATCAGAGATCACATAACCTCTCCAATGGCCTACGTGAAGACCGTTTCCTGACGGATACGGAAACATATCCAGACAGTAGTATTTTGGCTTTTGGCCGTCATCTGTGTTCACCGGTTTTTCTTCCCAGTTTTTTCTCCATTTCTGTTCGATCGCCTTATGATTATAAGGTACTGCCATAATTTCATTCCTCCTGGTTTTCATTTCTCAATACCCCGCCGGGCACCTTCTGAATATATGCATAAGCATAGAAAAAGCCCTTTAGTCACTATATTTAGAGACGAAAGGGCTTATTTTTCCGTGGTACCACTCTAATTCATCCGCAATGCCGGATGCACTCATTCAGGTTCTGTAACGGGAACTCCCGCCCGCACCTACCTGCATACGGCTATCAGTACGGGGACTCCGAGGCCAGTTCAAAAGCTTCTCTATACTGCCTCACACCAGCCGGCAGCTCTCTGGAATAGAGGATGCTCTTTACTACTCCTCTTCACAGTCTCTTCAATATTGGCTATTTGTTCATAGACTACCTGTTATTCTACCGATATCGCCAGATTTTGTCAAGACTCTAAGTTGTTTCTTCCCAAAAAAATCCTATTCCTGCAGGGAAATCACCGTGCAGACCGGCTCACCCTCGGTATATTCAATGGTAAGGGTATCTCCCACGTCATATTTTACGATCTCCGGATACTCTGTGACCGGTATGTCAAATACCAGATCCTTGTTCTCCAGCACCACATAGAAGTGGGAATTCCCGTCAATGACTGCCTGTGCCACACGCTTGATCTTACCGGATACGGTCTCCATCGTAAGCTCTCCGCCTTCGGAGGAAATGCCATTTGCTGACAGCAGCTTCACATAGGCCTTCTCACATTCTGCCACAGTATCTCCGATGGCCACATTCTGATACTTTTGTATATTGACCATGGCGTATTTTTTCACCAGGCCCGCGCCGTCCTTCAGCGCCATAAAATATGTTGGCTCTCCGGAAATGTTCAAAAGCAGAGGGAAGGCTGCCGTGTATTTTAAGTTCTGTACCTGCCCTTCTGCCGATTCCATAGCGGAATACTCCTCAGCACCGGCACAGGAATAATATCTTGTCTCCATGGTACGCTGGTTCATCAGGACAAATCCCACGTTGGAACGGTCGCCGCTGACAGAGGTGATGCCTGTGTATACCCATACGTCATCCTCCAGTGCCAGATAATTATAGCCGTCTGTTGTCTTAAGACAGCCCTTCTGTCCCAGAATACTGTTGAAGAATCCGTTTTTCAGCATTCCGTGATAATTGTAGAGCTGGATCAGAAGATCTGCCGGATAGGCACGGTCTACCCACTGGGGACAGTCCTCTATCTTGTATTCTTCTGTTTCGCCTGTGACAGCGTTGCAGAGAACCACCTTTCCGATGGTCTGGCCGCCAAAAAGACCGATGTTAAACTTCTTAACAGGACAGATCCAATAGGGAACTCCCTCGTCGTTGATCTCAAAGCTCAACTGGTCAAACATGTAGGTTGGATAATTGAACCGCAGATGCCTGTAGATATTTCTGTTGAAATATTCGGATTCGGAATATCTAATCCCTTTTTCCAGCTTCACAAGCTCTGTATTCTGTGTTGCCATGTCAATCCGGATATAGGCCGGAATTCCTTCCTTCTGGTTTGTCAGCCACTTAATGGGACTGGCATAGACAAGAGGCGTCACTCTGTAAGGCTGTCCCTGATAGTTGATCTGTGAATAGATGTTGCTGACCTCAAACTGGGAAACCATATCCACCATGCTTCCCATCTTTCTGTTTCCCAGAAGCTCCGCGGAATCTTTATCAAGAAGAGGAATCTGATTGTAGCTGATCTCCTCAATATCTTCTGTAAAATCCCTTTCTTCAGGTGTTGCAAGCTGCTGATACTTGTTGGCGTTAATGATAGGGGAAGAAAGAAGGCTTCCGATGGCATACACAACAACGATGGCTGCGATCACCAGAATTCCGCCTTTCATGACTTTATTCTCTTTCACATCCCCCAAACTGTGGAAGCGTTTTCTGATTCCGTACACTGCCAAGATCACCACTACAATAGCTGCCAGGAAGAACCAGAAACCACTCTCGTGGATATTAATGGCCGGCAGCGTAAAATAGTAATAGAGGAATGCCAGGATCACCACAGCAAAACCTGCTGCAATTTTTTTCTTCATACTTTTACCAAATCCTTTCTGTCTGTTTAGGGTACAGTTTACCATGAGAAAAGACGGGTTACAAGTTTTTTCATAAAAAAGCCCCGGAAAACCGAATTGATCGGTCTCCGGGGTAAAAATATCTGATTATTCATTCTCTTCCGCACTTGCGCGGGCTGCAATCTCTTTTTCCTGGATATCGGAAGGAGCCTGCTCGTAGCGTGAGAACTCAAAGGAGAAGTTTCCGCTTCCGCCTGTCATGGAGCGCAGATCTGTAGAATATCCGTAGATAGAAAGCATAGGTACATCTGCTTCCACTACCGTGCATCCTTTATGGTCAGGATCCGGATTCATGCCCAACACACGGCCGCGGCGTTTGTTCAGGTCGCCCATAACATCGCCGGTATATTTGTCAGGAACCATTACTTTCATGGAGACGATCGGCTCCAGCAGAACCGGAGAAGCTTCCATGAAGCCCTTCTTAAATGCCTGGACAGCCGCTGTCTTAAATGCCATCTCGGAGGAGTCTACCGGATGGTAGGAGCCATCGTAGAGCACTGCCTTCACACCTACTACCGGATAGGCAGCCAGAGGTCCTTTCACCACAGAATCCTGAACACCCTTTTCCACTGCCGGGAAGTAGTTCTTAGGAACCGCGCCGCCCACTACGATCTGCTCGAATACGTAGGGCTTCTCCAGATCACCTGACGGCTCAAAGGTCATCTTAACATGACCGTACTGTCCATGTCCACCGGACTGTTTCTTATATTTGGCCTCCACGTCCGCTTTTTTGCGGATGGTCTCACGGAACGGAACCTTTGGTTTTGAAAGTTCAATATCTACTTTGTAGCGCTCTTTTAACTTGCTCACCACAATGTCAAGATGCTGTTCACCGATACCATAGATCAGTGTCTGACGGTTGGCGGAATCATTCTCCACACGCAGTGTCAGATCTTCCTGCATCATCTTGGACAGTGCCTGGGAAACTTTGTCGTCATCGCCCTTGTTCACGGTCTTATATCGTTTGTATGTATACGGAACGGAAATCTCGGTCTTGCCGAATACAAGTGGTGTGCTCTTAGTGGACAGAGTATCGCCTGTGGCTACGGTGTTCAGTTTGGCAATGGCACCGATATCGCCGGCATGAAGCTCCGGCACTTCGATGGGTTTGGAGCCTTCCAGCACATACAGTTTATTTAATTTTTCCTCGGAATCTTTTGTTGCGTTATATAAAGTGTCATCACCTTTGATAACGCCGGAACAAACCTTGACCAGAGAATATTTGCCCAAAAACGGGTCAACGATGGTCTTAAACACATATGCGGATTTGGCTTTGGCGAAATCATAATTGGCCTGATAGATCTCATTTGTCTTGGCATTCATGCCGGCACATGTTTTCTGGTCCGGGCTTGGGAAATAGCCGCAGATATCATCCAACAGGTTGGCAACACCCTGAACATTCACAGTAGAGCCCATACATACGGGAATGATGCTGCCGTCTGAGATGTTCATCTTAAGAGCCGCGGAAACTTCTGCCACGGAGAACTCTTCTCCCGCAAAGTAACGGTCCATAAACTCTTCACTGATCTCTGCTACGGACTCCATCAGGATGTCATGGTACTGCTCCAGATATTCCTGCAGATAATCGGGAACCGGGCATTCCTTCTTCTGGCCTCTGTCGATGTATCTTCTTCCGGCTTGTTTTACAATATTGACATAGCCTACGAATTCTTCATTTTCACGGATCGGCATATGGATCGGCGCAATTTTCTTTCCGTACAGCTCAGTCAGGCTTTCCACTACTTTCCTGTAGCTTACATTGTCCACATCCATCTCGGTCACAAAGAACATGCGGGGCAGATTGTACTTTTCACACATCTCCCAGGCTTTCTGTGTTCCCACCTGTACCCCTGATTTTCCTGAAACCACAATGATCGCTGCATCGGCCGCTGCTACTGCTTCCTCCACTTCCCCTACAAAGTCGAAATAGCCCGGGGTGTCCAGTACATTGATTTTTACTTTTCCCCATTGAATCGGAACCACAGATGTCGAAATTGAGAATTTTCTTTTGATCTCCTCTTTATCATAATCACTTACCGTGTTACCATCTGTTACCTTTCCCAAGCGGTTCGTAATACCTGACAAGTAAGCCATTGCCTCCACCAGACTTGTCTTTCCGGCACCGCCATGACCGAGCAGGACCACATTTCTAATTCTGTCGCTTCTGAAAACGTCCATATGTAATACCTCCCAATTTTTGATATGTATATATTTTACTAAAAAGGAAGCAACAATTCAAGTATTTTATTCAAATTAGACAAGAAATTTTTCTTTTTTATTGGTCAAAATTACGTTTTATCGCTTTAAAGTGCAAAATCGTTGACAATTGGCGCTCCTTGTCATAAAATAATACTGTTTGGCGGACATAAGATCCGCCGTTTATTACAGCAAAAGCTTCTGATACAGACTTTTTTGCTGTCACAAAAAGAAGAAGGAGCATATTTCAATGGAAACAACTACGATTGGCTTTATTGGTCTCGGTTTGATCGGCGGCTCCATAGCCAAAGCCATCCGGAAATTTCATCCGGAATACCAGATCCTCGCTTATAACCGGACCAGGGACACTTTAGAGGACGCCGTCTTTGACGGTATTGTGGATATTGCCTGTGATGAGCATGATTCCAAATTTGCCCTCTGTGATTTTATTTTCCTATGCGCCACCGTGGACTATAATATAGAATGTCTTCCCTGGCTGAAACAGATCATAAGGCCCGGCTGCATTCTGACAGATGTGGGAAGTGTAAAGGGAGAGATACACAGAGAGATCACCGCTCTCTCCATGGCCCCTAATTTCATCGGCGGTCATCCTATGGCAGGCAGTGAAAAGACCGGTTATGAACATTCCACGGACCATCTGATTGAAAATGCTTACTATATCCTGACACCCTCAGAGGAAGTAGGGCTTGATAAGATAGGAGTTTACACAGAGCTTGTAACCTCCATCGGTGCCCTGCCCATGATACTTACCTGGGAGGAGCACGACTACATTACCGCTGCCGTAAGCCATCTTCCCCACGTGGTTGCAGCCGCCCTTGTGAATCTGGTCAACAAGCTGGATTCCCCCTCACAGCATATGAAATCCATTGCCGCCGGCGGTTTTAAGGATATTACCAGGATTGCCTCCTCTTCCCCTTACATGTGGCAGCAGATCTGTATGGAAAACCCGGAGAATATTTCCCAGGTCCTGGATGAATTCATCCGCCTGATCGTACAGGCAAAATACCTGGTGGACCAGCGCGACGGGGACGGTCTTTATCAGATGTTCTCAGATTCCAGAGAGTACAGGGATTCCATCAGCGACACCTCCAGCGGCCCCATCAAAAAGGAGTATGCCCTCTACTGCGATATCATTGACGAGACAGGTGCCATTGCCACCATTGCCACCATACTGTCCATGAACAATATCAGCATAAAAAACATCGGCATTATCCACAACCGGGAGTTCGATGAGGGCGTACTGAAAATAGACTTCTATGATCAGACAGCCCAGCAGGAAGCAGCAGAACAGCTTGGAAAGCGGAACTACATCATATATGAACGTTAGGAGCCATTCATGAAATTCAAAAAAATAAATGCCCTGAGAGGCGAAGTTACCATTCCCGGAGATAAATCAATCTCCCACCGTGCAGTTATGCTGGGAGCCATCTCCGAAGGCACCACCCGGATCACAAATTTTTTGAGAGGCGCCGACTGTCTCTCCACCATTGCGTGCTTCAGGAAAATGGGAATTGACATTGAGGAGTCCCCGGATCAGATCCTGGTGCACGGAAAAGGCCTGCACGGCCTTCAGGCGCCTGCGGACATTCTGGACGCGGGCAACAGCGGAACCACTACAAGACTCATATCCGGTATCCTGGCAGGACAGTCCTTTGAAAGTACCCTGACCGGAGATGCTTCCATTCAGAAGCGCCCTATGAAACGGATCATCACTCCTCTCACCATGATGGGAGCTGATGTGGAAAGCCTTTCAGGTGACGGCTGTGCTCCCCTGAGGATCCGCGGCAGTCATCTGAAAGGGATCGACTATCACTCCCCTGTGGCATCCGCCCAGGTGAAGTCCTGCATTTTGCTGGCCGGGCTGTACACGGACAGCGTAACCAGTGTCACAGAGCCTTATGTCTCCAGGGACCACTCAGAGCGTATGCTGTCAAGCTTCGGTGCTGCCCTTAAGACAGACGGCTGTACTGTGTCCATACAGCCGGAGCCGCGGCTTATGGGGCAGGAAGTAGCTGTACCGGGAGATATCTCCTCTGCTGCTTATTTTATCGCCGCTGCCCTTTTAGTTCCCGGCTCCGAACTGCTGATCAAAAATGTGGGCATCAATCCCACAAGAGACGGTATTCTCCGCATATGCCGCCGAATGGGTGCTGACATTACAATCCTGAACCGAAGGGAACACGGCAGGGAGCCTGTGGCTGATCTGCTGGTGAAACACAGTCCCCTGAAGGGAACCGTCATTGAAGGGGCCGTCATTCCCACACTCATCGACGAACTTCCCATCCTGGCCGTAATGGCAGCCTTCGCCGAAGGCAGCACTGTCATCCGGGACGCACAGGAGCTTAAAGTCAAGGAATCCAACCGGCTTGATATCCTGGTACATCATTTAAGCGCAATGGGTGCCGACATCACAGGCACAGAGGACGGTATGGTGATAAACGGAGGCAGACCACTGCACGGTGCTGTACTAGAAAGCCACCTGGATCACAGGATCGCCATGTCCTTCGCCGTGGCCGGCATTGCCGCACAGGGCGAGACAGAGATACTGCAGGCAGACTGTGTGGACATCTCCTACCCTGGCTTTTACAGGGATTTACTGAAGAGATAACTGCTGCTGCGGAAAGGAGCGGAATATGTCGCAGACCACAAAACGGGCACTGGCCCAGTCTCTGAAACATCTGATGGAACAAAAACCCCTGGAAAAGATAACGGTGGTGGATATCTCGGAAGACTGCGGTGTGAACCGGCAGACCTTTTACTATCACTTCCAGGATATTTATGATCTGATCGAATGGATCTACATCAACGAGGCGGAAAAGAGACTGGGGGAAAAGACCACTTATGACACCTGGCAGGAGGGATTTCTCCAGATCCTCTCTTACATTTTAAGCAACCGGAATTTTGTCAAAAACACATACCACTCTGTCAGCCGGGAATATCTGGAGCATTTTCTCTTTCAGCAGATGTACCGCCTCCTGCTGGGCGTCATTGAAGAAAAATCAGAGGGTATGTCTGTCCGTGACACAGACAAACAGTTTATTGCCAATTTTTATAAGTACGCTTTTGTGGGTCTGATCTGTGAATGGATTGAAAGCGGCATGAAGGAAAAACCGGAAGCCATGACAGACCGTCTGAGTCTTCTTGTGCACGGCACCATTACCGGGGCATTGGAACGTTTTCGGACAGATAAAAGGCATTGAGCAGGCGTTTTACGCTTACCCATGAGAAGCCTTCTGCCGGAAACACAAGTGCCCCCATATCTTTTTATACATTTTACGCGCAGTGTCTAAACTTTTGACACTGCGCGTTTTCTGTGTATAGCAATCTTTTCTCTCCCCGTTTATAGTAAAGACAGATAAAAAAGCAAATAATGATTCCTATAGACAAGGAGGTATTCATATGTATTACAGCAATGGCAATTATGAAGCATTCGCACGTCCCGTAAAACCCGAAGGTGTTGACCGCAAATCCGCATATCTGGTAGGTTCCGGTCTGGCTTCCCTGGCAGCCGCCTGTTTCCTGGTGAGAGACGGGCAGATGAAAGGGGAACATATCCACATTCTGGAGGAGCTGTCCCTGCCCGGCGGTGCCTGTGACGGCATAAAGGATGCACAGAAGGGCTTTATCATCCGGGGCGGTCGTGAGATGGAGGATCATTTTGAATGTCTCTGGGATCTCTTCCGCTCCATCCCCTCTCTGGAGGTGGAAGACGCCTCAGTCCTGGACGAATTTTACTGGCTGAATAAAAAAGACCCCAATTACTCTCTCATGCGTGTGACAGAGAACAGAGGCCAGGATGCCCACACGGATAATAAATTCGCTCTCAGCGACAAAGCCGCTATGGAGATCATGCAGCTCTTCTTCACAAAGGATGAGGATCTGTATGACAAAAAGATAAACGACGTCTTCACAGAGGAATTTTTCAGATCCAATTTCTGGCTCTACTGGAGAACCATGTTCGCCTTTGAGGATTGGCACAGCGCTCTGGAGATGAAGCTTTATATCCAGCGTTTCATCCATCACATCGGCGGACTCCCGGATCTGTCTGCGCTTAAGTTCACAAAATATAACCAGTACGAGTCCCTGATCCTTCCAATGGTGAAGTACCTGGAGGCCCACGGCGTCCAGTTCCAGTATGACACCAGAGTCACCAATGTGATTTTTGATATCACACCCAAGAAAAAAGCTGCCCGGAAGATCATGATGATCCACAATGGTCAGGAGGAATGTATCGATCTTCTGGATGACGATCTTGTCTTTGTCACCAACGGAAGCTGTACGGAGAACTCCAGTCTGGGAGATGATGAACACGCGCCTGTGTTCAACGACACTCCCGGCGGGTGCTGGGAGCTGTGGAAAAATATTGCGGCACAGGACCCTTCCTTCGGAAATCCTGACAAATTCTGCAGTGAGACGGATAAAACCACCTGGGAATCCGCTACCGTTACCACCTTGGATGACAGGATTCCGCCCTATATCCAAAAAGTCTGTAAAAGAGATCCTTTCAGCGGAAAAGTAGTTACCGGCGGTATTGTGACCTGCAAAGATTCCTCCTGGCTGATGAGCTACACCCTGAACCGCCAGCCCCACTTTAAGGAGCAGCCCAAAGACCAGCTTGTAGTCTGGGTGTACGGCCTGTTCACGGATGTCCCCGGAGACTATGTGAAAAAGCCGATGCGTGAGTGCACAGGACGTGAGATCACAGAGGAATGGCTGTATCATCTGGGTGTTCCCGTGGAGGAAATCCCGGATATGGCCGCTCATTCCGCCCGGTGCATCCCCTGTATGATGCCTTATATCACTGCATTTTTCATGCCCAGGACTGCAGGCGACAGACCCAAAGTGGTACCTGATTCCTGTGTGAACTTCGCATTTATCGGTCAGTTCGCAGATACGGTCCGGGACACGGTATTCACCACAGAATACTCTGTCAGAACCGCTATGGAGGCTGTTTATACCCTCCTCCAAGTGGACCGCGGTGTTCCTGAAGTCTATGCCTCCTGTTACGATATCCGCGCCCTTTTGGATGCCACCTCAAAAATGCTGGACGGCAAGAAAGCCATTGACATGAAAGTGCCCTGGATCATGAAACTGGTTGAGAAACAGGCTCTGCGGAAAATCTCCGGGACCCTGATCGAAGATCTTCTGAAAGAATATAAGGTAATCTGATACAGAGACTAGGAGGCAGGTGATGGATCACCTGCCTCCTAAATTTTCTAATCTCTGTCCAATTTTAATATATTTTTTGTATTGTTATACGTAATAAAGAAATAAGAACCATACACCAATATAAACATAACAGACGCAAACAATACATTCTGGGCGATCACATCTGCAGGAACATTTCCCAGCTCCGTGTACATGACACGGATTCCCACAACAGAGTAGAGAAGTCCCAGCACAAGGGGCACACCGAAATATACCAGAATCTGAGTCCGCAGTGTTTTTCTCATGGACGATTCTTTGGCTCCCAGCCTTTTCAGGGTTTCATAACGGGCTGTATTGTCAATGGCATTGGCTGTCTGCTGCAGTGCCAGAACCGCGCAGGCACATATCAGAAAAATAATGCCGAGATACACGGCAATATAGGAAAGCGTCATGCTGGTGGATGTGATCTCTGTGATGATCAGTCTCTTTGTAGCAATGCGAAGTCCTGTATCATTCAGTTCCATCCAGGCATCCATAAAAGCCTCTTCCATCTGCTCTGAATTTTCCGTATACATGCAGTTTAAAAGGGAACGAAAAGATTCCAATCCCTCTGCCGCCTCATCGGGCACGATCAGAGTTCCCATGTCTGAAAGCACATTTACATTCTGATAAGGCATCTGATAGACACCATTTTTCATAAGAGAGAGGGAATGTCCGTTGATCTCTATGGGCGCCTCCCCATGCTCCGCATAATACTCATATGCCTTACTGATCTCAGATACATCACAGTTGATTAAAAATTCCTGTCCATCCATGTTTATAGGTTCAAGGCCTTGCTGCCTGCGCAGATCATTGAACGCGGAAATCTTCATCACATAAAGCGGCTGATCCATATTTTTGTATCTGTCCTTCAAAAGCTTTTCTTTCCCCGGTGTTCCCGGAAGGAAAAAGCTGCTGATAGAGATGTCAGACTGCTCATACAGATCCACTTCCACAGTGCTGGATGTCAGTTTTTCAAGGGGAAATCCAAGCTGTTCCAGCTTATCCTTGACAGATATCTCCTGCCCCGAATTTTCACGATAGCTTTCTATCACTGCATCTGCAGATGTCATTTTAGAAAGTCCTTTGGACACGGAAACACTTATTCCCAGTCCTACAGAAATAGTGGTAAATGACAGAAACAGAAGAAGGCAGATCACGGACAGCACTTTGTTGGTGGAATTGATCTTGCTGCTCACCTGATGGATGGAGAACATATTCAAATCCTTGTAATACAGCCTCTTCTTTTTGTGCAGCAAAAACAAAAAGATCCCTGCTACCGAGCGGAAGAATAAAAAGGTTCCGATAAAAAGCACCACCACACTGGCAGAGATATACTTCATATTGAATCCGTCTATGACAGAGATAACGGAGCTTACCGCCATACAGATCACAGAGGCTGTCAGCATGAAGAATTTCTCGGCCAGCTTCTCATCCGGAGCCTCCTCATTTTTCTTATCTGCGTAGAGGAATTCTACCAGACTGTGCTTTGCCAGCATTTTTTTATTTCTCCAATTCATAAAAAAGAAGATCAGAGAGTAAAACACAAGGCATTCCACCACAGCCAGAGGAGAGATGACAAACCTGTACTGTGCCCCTTCTATCTGTAAAAATTTTATGGTGATAAGGGATAGTCCCTGGGAGAGAAAAATCCCCAGCAGTATCCCCCATATAAGAGACAGCCCGCCTATGATCACGGTCTCCTTTACCAGCATCCTGGATATATCCTTCTGTCTCATCCCAAGAGTGATATATATTCCCAGCTCTTTTTTTCTTCTGCGCATCAGGAATTTATTGGCATAGACCACCAAAAAACCTAAGATCAGACTGATAAACACGGAGACGCTTGCCATCATACCCGAAGAAAAGGCCAGGTAGCTTCCTCTGTCCGACATATTCAGCATGGAAAACTGTGCGCCGATAGAATTAAACGTATAGAGCATGGAAACGCTGAACAGAAGCGTGATAAAGTATATGAGATAATGGCGCATATTCTTTTTTACATTATTCCTTGCCAGCCTTTGGAACATAACATCCGATACGTTGTTCTTCTCAGATAACATTGCCATGGTCACCTCCCAGGAATGTCACCACATCGATTATCCTTTCAAAGAACTGCTTTCTGCTGTCATTCCCTCTTGTTATCTGATTAAAAATCTTTCCGTCCTTGATAAACAGGATCCGTTTGCAGTAGCTGGCTGTAAACGCATCATGGGTAACCATTAAAATAGTGGCTTCCAGTTCCTCATTCAGCTTTCTGAAATTTTCCAGCAGCATGCCGGAGGACTTGGAATCCAGAGCGCCTGTCGGCTCATCTGCCAGTATCAGGGACGGATTTGTTATGACTGCTCTTGCGCAGGCTATACGCTGCTTCTGTCCCCCTGATATTTCATAGGGGTATTTTTCAAGTATATCGCTGATCCCAAGAATATCCGCTATGGATGCAACCCTGGCCTCTATCTTTCGGGGCTTTTCCCCAAGAATAGCCAGCGCCAGCGCAATGTTATCGTGGGCGTTAAGGGTATCCAGAAGATTAAAGTCCTGAAAAACGAATCCCAACTGTTCTCTTCTGAAGGCGGAGAGCTGTTCTTCTTTCAGCTTTGTGATCTCCTTTCCTCCCACATAGAGCTTACCCGCGGTAACGTTGTCTATGGTGGCAATGCAGTTTAACAGGGTGGATTTTCCGCTGCCGGAAGCTCCCATGATCCCCACATAATCACCTTTTTCCACCTCAAAGCTGATGTTGTCTACCGCCTTGGTAATACTGCCTTTATTTTTATAATATTTTTGAATATTTTCTGCTTTTAATATTGTCTGCATATCTGTACCTCCTTACTCTACACCTATGATACTTTAGTTTTTCCGGGACATCCACAGATATGTCTAACATTTATATTACATTTTTGTTATGTTTCCTTTGGCCCACAGTTTGGAAAACCAATGCAGATACTGGTCCCACGGCCCTGTTGTGAATCAATGGCAAGGCTCAGACCCATTTTAAGACAAAGCTGTCTGCACAGATACAGTCCCATGCCTGTGGCATTTGAGGTTTTTCTGATATTCTCTCCCGTATACCCCCGGTCGAAGACTCTGGGCAGATCCCTGGCGGCAATACCTATGCCGTTGTCCTCCACATATAAAAAAGTCTCTCCCTCCTTCTGCCGCACGTAAAAGCGGAGTTTGGCATCAGGGCCGCAGTATTTTACTGCGTTTTGTATGAGCTGTCCCAGGATAAAGGAAAGCCATTTTTCATCCGTCATCACAGTGCACTCTTGGACCTCTATGGAGGGCATAACCTTGTGGCTGATAAGGTCTCTGGCAAAACGCTTTACCGTCTGCCGGATCACCGGCTCCAGATTTGTCCATTCCAGGTGATAATCCTCCTCCACGTTCTCACTCCTGGCATAATAGAGGACCTGTTCCACATAATTGTCAATCCTGTCCAGCTCCTCCTCCAGACTCAGAGTCACTTCATTTTTGTGGTTTTCAATCAGCAGTTTGGAGGAGGCAATGGGAAGCTTTACCTCATGCACCCAGGATTCAATGTAATTTTTGTATACCCTGAATTCCATTTCCTGCTTAATGGCCTGGTCATTCATGTCCTTTTCCATTTGCCTTAAAATGGAGTGGCATATCTTTCCCTCCAAAAAAGACGGCCTTTCCACCGTTTCAGATAAATATCTTTTTTCATCCAAATCTTCAAATACCTGTAACAGGGATTCATAATATTCCTTTTTCCTGCTGTGATCCAGATACAGGCACAAGAAAAACACAAAGAAAAACGGCAGCTCACACATAAGGATCACAGGCAGCTCTGCGGAGAGTACCAGAAGAAACATACCGGTCGCGATACCTGTCCCTGTAAATAGGATACACTCCATGCTCTTATCTCTCAGATATTGGGAAAACTTCATGCTCCATACTCCTTTACACTTGATAGCCATGCCCTCTTCTGGTAACCAAAAAATCAGTAACCCCCATATTCTCCAGTTTCTTTCGGATTCTGTTAATGTTCACCGTAAGGGTGCTGTCCTCCACAAACTCGTCCTGTTCCCACAGGGCTTTGATGATTTCATTCCTGGGGATTACATTCCCCTTATTTTCCATGAGGATCCGCATGATACCCAGCTCGTTTTTAGTAAGGTCAGCCTGTTTGCCGTCATACTCTATACGGGATTTCAAAATATCCAGGACAACACCTTTGTGGGTCAGACGCAGATCAGGCTTTTGCTGGCCGCCCCAGCGTTTGAGAAGTCTCTCCATACGTGCAAGAAGCACATGGATGTTATAAGGCTTTGTAATAAAATCATCTGCTCCCACATGGAACCCGAACACTTCATCCATATTGGTATCCCGGCTTGTGACAATGAGGATAGGCACCTGGGAGGACTGCCGCACTTCTCTGCAGATGCTGAAGCCGTCACAGCCCGGAAGATTTATGTCAAGAAGGACCAGATCTGGCTCCGCATCCAGGATCTCTTTTGCCATATGCTCAAAATTTTCAGAGCTGACACAGCTATATCCGTTTTTTTCAAGAACTGCCATAAGCTCCCTGCAAAGCTTCCGTTCATCTTCCACCACAAATATCTTATCCATGTAATTCCTCCTTACAGTCCCGCCTTCCCGGACAAGGGGCAGGCTCTCTCTTTGAGCCTGCCCCTTGGACAGAAGTATTATTCCGCGCTCATTCAGTCTTCCTTTCTGAAAATAAAGTCATACAAGGTCTGAAACAGTCTTGCCGGATCTATGGGCTTTGCCAGGTGAGCGTTCATCCCTGCCGCCTTACTTTTTTCAATATCATCATCAAAGGCATTCGCAGTCATGGCAATGATCGGAATAGTCTTCGCGTCTAAATTGCTGAGATGACGGATGTTGGTAGCCGTTGTCAGTCCATCCATGAGAGGCATACGGATATCCATCAATACAGCATCGTAATATCCCTCCTCTGATTTGCTGAACAGCTCCAGGGCACGCAGACCGTTCTCCGCAGTCTCCACAGTAAAGCCTTTCCCCTCCAAAAGCATAACCGCGATTTCCGTATTCAGAGGATGATCCTCTGCCAAAAGCACACGTTTCCCTGTGAAATCATAGTCCATTTCCGCATCTTTTTTCTTTTCCTTTTCCTCTTCCTTTTTACCAAGGGCTTTGGAAAAGGCGAATATGAGGGAGGACTTAAACATAGGCTTGCTGATCAGCAGATTGACACCGGCCATCTTTGCCTCATGCTCAATGGAACTCCAATCATATGCTGTCACAATAATGATCGTCACCTCAGCCCCCACAATGCTGCGGATGCGCCGTGCAGTCTCTATGCCGTCCATCTCCGGCATCTTCCAGTCGATCAGTATCATATCAAAATATTTTCCGTTGTTCCACAGATTCCGTACCCGGGTTACGGCTTTTGGACCGCTGTCCACCCACTCTGCAGATATTCCCATCTCTTTCAGGGTGACCATGGCACTCTCACAGACAGCCACGTCATCATCCACAACCAATGTCTTGAGATTTGAAAAATTATAATTCTGTTTTTTCTGGCTGTGATGCAGCTTTTCCTCCTCTGTGATGCCAAGCTTCACATCCACAGTGAACTCAGAACCGATTCCTTTGATAGAGCGCACAATAATGCGCCCGTCCATCATGTCCACAATGTTTTTGGAAATGGCAAGCCCAAGGCCGGTACCTCCGTAGAGGGCTGTAGTACCTGTGCTCTCCTGGGAAAAAGGTTCAAATATATGAGGAATAAACTCCTCATTCATGCCTACACCGGTATCATTGATGACAAACCGGAGAACCGCATCATTTTTTGTTCTGCGCATCTGGGCAACAGAAAAATTTACTTTGCCGCCCTCACGGGTGAATTTAATGGCATTGGACAAAATGTTGATGAGCACCTGCTGCAGCTTCATGGCATCCCCCATGTAGTAATCATCCAGCACGGGGTCCACAATACACTCGTAATCCACACACTTTGACGCGGCCTGGGCATTGCAGATAGAATTGACCCCATTTAAAAATTCTTCCATGGGGATCTTTTCATTCTTCAGCAGCATCTTGCCGCTCTCGATCCTGCTCATATCCAGAATATCGTTGATCAGTGACAAAAGAAAGCGCGATGAGATTCCTATCTTGGCAATACAGTCTGCCACCTGCTCATCGTCTCCTATGGACTGGGCCGCTATGGCACTCATACCGATAATGGCATTCATAGGCGTACGGATTTCATGGCTCATACGGGAAAGAAAATCTGACTTTGCCGCGTTTGCCTGCTCTGCCGCCACCAGAGCTGCTGCCATTTCTTCCTTCTGGCGCTGCTCCTGACGGACCACATCTGTCACATCCGTTCTTGCCAGGCAGGCCCGTCCCAGTTCCCGATCTATGTAGAAGACCTCGCAGCGCTTGACCCGCGGCTCCTTGGCCTCATTTTTCATCTCTACAATAAAGGAATAGGATTCACATTCCTCCAGCCGTTCCTCCATATAACTGTATTCCAGGTACTTCAGATACGATTCACGGGCTGCTCCCTCCATTGTGCTCTCTGCTATCTCCCTGACCTCCTTTTGGAAGTGCCCGCTCTTTGGCAGGATTCCGTATGCATCTTCGTCAAAGGATATCAGTTGATAGGTATCGCGGCGGATATCAATGTCAGCGATAAACTCAAAGCCAAGATCCGTTATCTTTTTTAAGATCTGTTCCTGGGTTTTCTGCTCCGTCACATCAAATGTATAGAAGAAAACCATAATATCACCGGTCTGGGGATTCTGCTGGAAACGAAAGTTGGTATTACTCCAGAACACACTTCCGTCTTTTCTCCTTCTCAAAAATTCAAACCTGTGATCCACTTTTCCTGCACTGTAATCCGCTAATACCTTCTCCCTGTCTAGGGCACTGCTGATCTTTTCTCCATACTGCCAGTCCACAGCGGACTGGGACATATTCCGCACCGTCTCCTCATAGGTGGCTCCCACATGGGTTATGGCGTCGTCAAGGGCAGATACGTAGCTCTCCACGCAGTTTTTCGTCACGTTCATCCGGCCGCGGAAATTTTTCTCGGAAGAGGACAGCTCCGCAAAGTAAGCCATCTCTTTTTCAAATAATTCCCTGGATTTCTCCTGGATCTGCTTTTCCTCAGTGACATCCACAAAAACACAATAAAAATACTGTTCTCCTGATTTTTCAGTAAAGAGCTGGGCCTTTATGGAAATCCATTTGACGGAACCATCCCTGCAGACCAGCCGGTTTTGGTTATGTATGGTATTGCCGTACTTTAACTGCTCCTTCAGTTTCTCCGTCATGACTGCCAGGTCTTCCGGATAGATAACAGAAGACATCTTATTGCCCATGGCGGCGAACTCCTCTCTGGTGTATCCCAGAAATTCAAAAAGGCCGTCATTCGCTTCAATGACGGAAAAGGAGTCATCAAATCTACAGCAAAATACAGCTCCAGGAATATTGTTATAGATATGTAGCTGCTCCTCCTGGCCACTCTTGGTATCTAAAAGGCAAATGCTTTTGATCCGCCACCCTTCGCTCTGCAGCGCCAGGGTGAAATGCACCCGCATCTGCCAGGCGTACGTCTCGTTTTTTAAATCCACCCTGCAGGAAAGGCTTATGATCTCTTCGCTCAGAGGCTGTTCATCGATAACAGAAACTTCCGGATAAAATGCATCCCTTATATTATGTATGTCCTTACAGAAATAATCCACCACCTTCTGTTTTCCACACGCATATTCCCTGTCTCCTGCCCCTGCAAAGCGTACATCACTGTCCAGAAATTCTGCAGCCAGCTCCGGTTTCCTAAGCATAAAACAGGTATTGCAGAATTCTTTGACAGCACGCCCGGCATCCATTGTCTTTCCCATTCGTTCAATCCTCTCATTACAGCAGCATTCCCGCTGTTTCTCTTTTTTGCCTGTTCATTTTATCTTAACACTTATCGAAAATAATGTAAACTACGCATAGCCCTTCAACAGACTATTTTCTTTCACGATCTTCCATTGCTTTTTGGGGTCCCATCTTTTATGATGTAAATGATCAGCGCCTCAGCGCATTTTATGTGTCACAAACATGTAAATTTCCTGTCTAACTTAATAGGAGGTAATTATAATGAATATAAAAAATAACGAAGAACTGACCGTACTGATTGAGAAGGCAACTGCCGGTCACGAAAAATCCCTGGAAACCATTATTTTAAGCGTACAGGATCTGGTGTTCAATCTGTCTCTCCGGATGCTGGGAAGTTTCCCCGACGCTGAGGACGCCACCCAGGAAATACTCCTGAAGCTCATCACTCATCTCTCCTCCTTCCGAAGAGAGAGTTCATTTACCACATGGGTTTTCAGCATTGCGTCCAACCATCTGAAAAACTATAAAAAAAGTATGTTTTCCCGTCATCCGCTCAGTTTTGAATTCTACGGATATGACATTGAACATGGCAAAGCCCTGGATATCCCGGATCCGGCTCAGGACATAGAAAAGGCCGTGCTGGCTGAGGAGCTGAAACTGTCATGCACCAATGTCATGCTCCAGTGTCTCGACACTGAGAGCCGCTGTATTTTCATTCTGGGCACTATGTTTAGGGCAGACAGCCGTATTGCAGGGGAAATTCTAGGTATCAGCCCGGAGGCATACCGGCAGAGGCTCAGACGTGTGCGTAAGAAAATGGCTGATTTCCTGGAAGAATACTGCGGAGAATATGGCCGTGGAACATGCCGATGCAAAAACAGGGTCAGCTATGCCATTCAAAACCACCGAATCGATCCGTCAAAAACAGAATATACCTCTTATGCAGAAATCCCACCGGATACACTTATGGAGGTTAAAAATGCCATGGAGGATATAGACGGACTGTCAGGGAGTTTTCAGTTCTGTAAAGCCTACAGGACCCCTGACCATACAAAACGCTTTATTCAGGATTTCTTAAAATCCACGCAGATATCCACCATTATAAATAACGAAACGGAGAATGTATAGATGAATACAGAACGAATATTGACTTATCTTACCGATCTGGAACAAAATAACTGCCGGGAATGGTATCACGCCCACAAGGAGGAATACAAAGCCGCCGGCGCGGAGTTTGAAGAACTGATCAGAGAACTGATCCTCAGGATCGGCTCCACTGACACCAGTATCCTCCACAATGAACCGAAGGATCTGACCTTCAGACTTACAAGGGACACCCGTTTCAGCCATGATAAATCCCCCTATAACCCTGCGTTCCGGGCACATATTGCCCCTATGGGAAAGCTGCCTGTACCTGTAGGGTATTATCTCATGATAAAACCGGGAGGAAGCTCCTTTTTAGGCGGCGGACTGTTCGCGGATATGTTCAAAGAGGCCACTTCTATGATAAGAGAGTACATAGCGGATCACCCGGAACAATGGGAAGCCCTCATCACGGATCGGGACTTTACTAAATATTTTACCGTCAGCGGAACTTCCCTTAAAAATGTTCCCGCCGGCTACGACAAGACACATCCCCAGGCTGAATATCTAAAATATAAGAGCTGGTACCTGGAATATCCGGTAAGTGATGAACTCATCAGATCTGCAGATGATTTTCTGGATCTGGCGGAGGATGTATTTACGAAGATGCAGCCCTTTAACCGCTTTTTAAACACTGCATTGGAGGGATTCCAAATGCCCAGGAAACCTTGAGTTTATAAGATTCCCATAAAGGAAAGCCCCATATCCGTAAACCGGATACCGGGCTTTCCATTTCCACGTAACTCGCAGATAATAAACCGCCAATGACTGTACACGGCAATTTAAGATTCTGCTCCCAGGAACTGATACAACAATTTATCCAGCGCATTGATATCTATGGGCTTTGGAAAATGCGCATCCATTCCTGCATGCACAGCGGCCTGGGCATCCTCAGCGAGGGCATTGGCTGTCATGGCTATAATGGGTATTTTCTTCACATCCCTCCGGTCCATTCTTCGGATCGCTTTCGCAGCTTCATACCCATCCATACGCGGCATCTGAATATCCATCAGGATCATATCATAATACCCTTCCCGGGAATCCATAACCATCTTCACAGCTTCCACACCGTCACAGGCTTCCTCTATTTCTGCCCCTGACTCGCCGATCAGTTCCCGGGCTATCTCCCTGTTGATCTCATTGTCTTCCACAAGAAGGATCCGTTTATCCGAATAATCCATTCTGTCAGAAGGACGTCTTATCTCTTCCTGTACGGTTTTGCCGCTCAGCTCACCCAGGAGATTACAGAACTTAGCATGATAGAATGGTTTTGCCAGGAATGCTGTTACACCCGCGGCCTTTGCTTCACTTTCTATCTCTGACCAGTCGTAGGCAGTCAGCACGATCACCGGCGTATCTGCCCCTATGACCTTTCGGATGCGGCGTGTCACTTCTACGCCGTCCATATCCGGCATCTTCCAATCCACGATCACCAGACCAAAGGGATCCGCGTCTTTCTCTGCCTGTAGGACATTTTTAACTGCTGTTCTCCCATCTGTGACAAACTCAGCCCGAAGGCCCATGTCGTCCAGAAGTTCTGCCGCGTTTTCGCAGATCTTCCTGTCATCATCGACCATGAGGCAGCGTACCCCCAGCCACTCATGAGGCACTTCATCTCCCCCGGTATCCTGCAGTTTTAAGGGGAAGGTCACTGTAAATTCAGAACCTGCTCCGGGTGTACTTTCCACCTGGATGCTGCCGTTCATCAGATCAACCACATTTTTTGTGATAGCCATGCCCAGACCAGTTCCAGTAACTTTGCTCTTTGTGGAATCCTGGGCGCGTTCAAAGGGCTGAAAGAGCCGTTCGATAAACGCCTCGCTCATGCCGATCCCCGTGTCCCTGCAGCAAAACACATAGTTCAGATATCCCTTCCGGCCTCCTGCTTTCTGCGTCACAGATACCCGGATACTTCCCCCTGCGGAAGTATATTTTATGGCATTGCTCATAATATTAATACACACCTGCTGAACACGCAGAGGGTCTCCAATGACTTTTTCGTTTTTCAGCCCGGCAAGGCTGACCTCCAGATTCAGTCTTCCTGCATCTGCCTGAGGCTTCAAAAGCTCTGTCAGATCAGAAATAAGCTCCGCGAAATTAAACGGCTCATATCTCAGGGAGAGCTTGCCGCTCTCGATCATTGACATATCCAGCACATCGTTGATCAGACTGAGAAGATGTTTGCTGGAAAGACCGATTTTTTTCAGACATTCAGACACCCTGTCCCTGTCGTTGATATGGGCCGCAGCTATGGCCGCCATTCCTACAATGGCATTCATAGGTGTACGGATATCATGGCTCATATTAGACAAAAACCGGCTCTTGGCGCTGCTGGCGGCCATGGCATTATCAAGGGCACTCTGAAGTGCCTGGCGCTGCTGCTCCTCCTCGTGGCGCTGTTCATCAATACGGCGGGAAATGAGGATTGCCAACCTATCCTCTGAATAGGGATTATCCACATGGATGATCTGCGTGGAGGTCCAGTGATAAATATTATCCGTAAGCTTCTGCTTTGCTTCCAGGAATATCTCTTTTTTCTCCTCCAGTATCTCCCTGATGTTATCAAGGGCAAACCGCTCCATATAATCCTCCATATTGTCTCCATGGATGGTATGGCGCATGTCTTCAAAAAGCTCACTGTATGTTTTCTGTCTTCCTATGCCCAGCATTAGATCCGGATCGATATAGATAAAACCCAGAGTATCTTTTGTAAGATTGATGCTGATGATCACAGGATATGCATTAGAAATTGCTCCTACCAAGGTGAGGCGCTCCTGCAGTTTTGCCCGCTCTTCTGCCTCTGCCCTTGCCTTTTCTTCTGTCACATCGCGGAAGGCAGCGATCAAAACCGGAGAATCATTTTCATCCAAGGTTTTCTCCACAATTCCGGCTGCCCAGAAATAACTGCCGTCCCTTTTCATCACCCTGTTTTCAAAAACATGCTTGTTATCCCTGTCCGGTTTCTCTTCCGAGATCCGCATTACCTGTTCCAGTTCATCCGGATGGATAATGTCATGAAGGCTGATACCCTTTGGCGCATCATTGGACGCACTTTCAGGATAGGACAAAAGGCGCAGCCCTTCCCGGTTGAGCTGAAGCAGATGATACGGCTGTTCCACTGTCATAAGGGCAACCCCCTCGGGTATGGCGTTATATAGGTGGCCGATGTAATTCGCCTGGCTTCTCAGTCTTTTATTGACTTTGTTCACATAGTACAGATAGAAAGCCACCAACAGGAAAATACCAGCCAGTATACTCACGATCAACGCCATGGAACGCATCAGGATCACATTTGTCTGCGCGTTCACCACACGCTTCGGTATGATAGAGATCAGATACCAGTCTGTATCCAGCTTCAGAGGTGTATAGCTGAATACCGTATCCTCACCCTGATAATAAAAGACCGCCCATCCCGTGCGCAGTTCCTTCAGAGACTGCCTGAAGCTGGTTATGCCGACCTCCTCATTTCTGGTCAAAGGCAGCATATCGAACAAATTCTGCACGGTCTTATTGCTGTTTGGGTGAGGGGAACGTATAAGTACATTTCCCTTTGTATTTACAACATAGGAAAATCCCGCATTGTTGTAAAAGGACAGGCTGAAGCTGTCCACAATACTCTCCACCTCATACTGCTTAATGAGATATCCTGTGGTCCCATCTTTAAGCTCTGTCCTGACAAAAAGATCAAAGACATTGACGCCGGTGGCACTGCTGATATGGGGATCCAGTATGCCGGAATCCTTGTCTATATTCTTAAGTGCATCCTCCACGCCCTTATCCTTCTGTGATGCCTCCGGGATACAGGTGCCGTCCGACAGATAGAGATACACACCGTCTTCTATATCACTGTAATTTTCTATCAGTCTGCCCAGCTCTTTTTTCTGTTCTTTTGTAAATCCCTCCGCATAACCGGCTACGGTATCCATAGATTCAAAATTTTTACGTAGCTGCACTTTAAGAGTGCTGCATCCCTGCCGGGTACTTTCCATGATCGTATTGATGGATTGTTCCCAGAGCTGTTTTCTGACCCCCTGCACAAAAAGAAAGGTAAAGAGGAAAAGGACGCTCCCTACGATCACTGCAGCCAAGGCTGTCTTTCTCTTTATGCCGGAAGTTTCTTTATTCTGACTCACCGCATACCCCTTTCCTTTTTATTTTCTTCATCCAGCCATTCCATTGCAGAATCCAGTTTCTCACCGGAAAGCAGTTTAACTGAAACCTCTTTTGTCCATTCCCATATGGGAAGTTCCAGCAGGCCGTCCGTTCCGATCACAGTTCTTCCTGACTGGTAACAGGATACCAACGGTTGGATTTCCTGGACAGAAGAAGGGCTTCCGTTGTTCAGAGGATTAAAGGAAGACTGCTGGTCCGCGAATTTCTGGACGTTATCAGGTCTGGTGAAGTATTCCACGAATTTTAATGATGCTGCCATGTGTTCACTGTCAGCGTTTACACTCAGCCTGGTATCTGCATTGATGACCAAAAGGGAACCGTCTTCCAGCACCGGATACGGAACCACCTCAAACTCAAGATCCGGCACCATACTCTTTACCCTTCCCGCAGCCCAGGCTCCGGTCAGCATAAAAGGGGACTCTCCCCTGGCAAATTCATCTAAATCATCTGAGGTCTTATTCGTTTTTAATGTGTCCGCGGCGCTGACATATCCCTTTTCGATAAACTCCTCAGCCAGAGAAAAACCGGGGTACAGATATTTGCTCAGCATTTCTTGTCCCTCATTGAGCTGTGCAAACACTTCCCTCTGACTATCCTCCTGATATGTATAATAGAACCCTTTTCCGATTGCCAATGTTTTCAGCGAAATATCATTATTGGCTATCACAGGGGTGATTCCCTCTTCTACAAAATGCTCACAGATCTGTTCCCACTGGGCCAGGTTCTCGGGAATCTCCTGCTCATGATCTCTCAGCAGTGTCTGATTGCAATACAGACCAAAGGCGGACACTGTGGTGGGCACCCAGTAAATATCCCCCTGATCCTCCATCTGACTCAGCATGGTATCTGTATAGTCCGTAATAATATCCAACTCTGAAAGCTCCGCCAGTTTCCCCTCTTCTTCCAGTTCCAGCACAATATCGTGATTCACCATAAAGACATCATCACCTTTACCGGCATCCATTCTCTTACGGAGAGCCTCGAAATATTCATTTCCCTTCAGGCTCTCATAGGACACACGAATATCCGGATTCTCATCCATGAATCCGGATATTATCTCTTCGATCACAGTGACATTTTCAGGTTCGTATTTGTTGCCGAAAAAGGTTATGGAAGTGATATCCTCCGGCAGATCCTGATAGTTTGTCACTGTATTCCTCTCACCGCATCCCACAAGCGTACAGCTACCCATCAAAGTCACTGCCAGTAGCAGCGGCTGTTTTCTTTTTTTCATCTTGTCGGTACTCCTCTGCCCCATATACCCTGTATATGCACGGCAATTTTCAAGTTTCTGCAAACCTTGTTCACACTCGTTCTATCTTAACATAAGAAGAAGGAATGTGCAATCGCGGCTCTGCTGCTCTCTGTGCTCATCTCTCTTGAGTCGGGGCAAAATAAAGGCGTTCAAATTCACGGGCACATACCGGCCGTCCGAATAAATACCCCTGTATATAGTCCGGGGAAGCCTGCATAACCGTATCAAATTCCTCTTTCGTCTCCACACCCTCCACACAGACTTTTAGGTGAATGATATGCGCCAGTTTTACAATATATTCCAGAAATATGTACTCATAGCTGCCTTTGCTGAGTCCCTTGATAAAACTGCGGTCTATCTTGATGACATTTGCAGGGAGTTCCTTTAGATGGCTCAGGGAGGAATACCCGGTTCCAAAATCATCTATGGCAATTCCGTACCCCATCTCATGCATATCCCTAAACTCCTGGTTCAGAAAATGAAGATTTGGCACCCAGCAGCTCTCTGTCAGTTCCAGAATGAGATTCTTTGCGGACACTTTTGGCACGTGCTCATTTTTAAGATATTCCAACAGGGCATTTTCTTTTAACTGGACATAGGAAACATTGATGCTCATAGTAAAATCAGGGTCATATTTCTGCCACTCCAGACATTGCTTGGCGCCCTCCTCCAGAACCCATTTTCCAACCTGGATGATCAGGTGATTCTCCTCCAAAAGAGGAATAAATTCAATAGGAGAAACCTCCCCATGCTTTGGAGAATGCCAGCGCAGCAGAGCCTCCGCCCCGATAACCTTCTGGGTAGAAGTGTCGATCTGGGGTTGATAGAACAGCTCAAATTCACTGCACCCGTTATTCACACAGGCGTGCAGGCTCTCCTGCAGCTCCATGATCTTCCGCCTTCTGTTGTACATTTCTCTGGAAAAGAACACAAGCTGGTTCTTTCCGTTCATCTTTGCGATCTCCACTGCATTTTCCGCATGTCTGAATAATTTCTGATAAGTTCTTCCGTCTTCCGGGATCACACAGGCACCTGCTGAGATGGATATCAGCAGCGACTGCTCATCCACTGTGAAATGATTGGCCACAAACATCTGTATATTTTCATAGATCTCCTGAATGATCTCTCTGGTACCGCCCTCCATCAGAAAGGCAAACTCATCACCGTCCAGACGATACATCTGACATCCCGGAGGGAGCAGCTCTTGGATTCGTGTGGAAATCATATTCAAAGCCCTGTCTCCAAAGGCATAGCTGTACTTCTCATTGATATTTTTAAAATTGTCAATATCCAGTACCACCATAACACCCTGCATACGCTTTCCGCATTTCAGGATCTGGCAGACATCATGCTCAAACTGGTTTCTGTTCATCAGCCCAGTGACGTTATCAAATTTGTTCTGCTTGCCAATATTGGAAATCCTGCCTATCATAAAAAGGGGACGGTTCTGTTCATCGGTCTTCACCTTGCCCCTGCAGGACACCCATATGATCTGGCCTGTCTTTCTGTAGACTCTGTACTCCATATCATGATAATCCTTGACGCCGGCCTGGATTAGCTGCAGATCTTCAAGCCAGAGCTTCAAGTCTTCGGCCACCATAACACTTCCCCATATGGTCAGCACATCGTTCTCTATGCTGCGGTCAATACCAAAATCATCATAAGCGTTTTCCGATACGTAAAAAGTCCCGTTCTGAATGTCCCACATATAAAGGTAATCATCCGTTGTCTCAGACAGCAGGTCCAGAAATACACCGGCAGAAAACATTGCTTCTTTGATCAAATTAGGCATACCAACCTCCTGTGTACCTTGATAGATATATTATAGCTTAATTTAAATGTCATTACCAGGTGGTTTTGTGTAATATTTTGCCCTTTCGCGTACAAAAAAGAGCAGAAAACACTTGTCAGCCATTTTCTGCTCTTTCTAAAAAATCATAAACTTAATTACTGTTCAGGATTTCGGCGATATCCCCAATTCCTTTTTTGCCGAAAAACACCTTCTCATCATTGAGGATCAAACAGGGAACACTCATCACTTTATACTTTTCTTTCAACTGCGGGAAATGGGCAAGATCAAACATTTCCGCCTCCACGTATTTGGAAACGGCGGCTGCCTTCTGTGCAGACATGACCGTTTCCGGGCACATGGTACAGGACAGGGAAACCAATACCTTTAGATTGACCGGATGATCCAGGGCTTCCAACTGCTCTCTGATCTCCTGCCGGATCTCCTGTCCCGGTCCGGCCACATTGTAAAGGGCTATGATAAAGGAATTAAACTCATGTCCTCCCGGCACCCCATGAAACTCTATGCCGCTGCTTACACCGTCAGGATAACACACTTCAATAGATGGCAGAATGCGGCTTTCTGCGTTTTCCACATCTTTTGCTTCTTCCCAGGTCAGCATATCCGTCATTCCTTCTAATTCCCGCAAAAATCCGGTGATCTCTCCGGACAAAGGCTCTTCATTCAGCCAAGCCTTTAGCATCACAGGCTGACTGAATTTTGCAAATATACCCTCGAGCTGTTCCCTGACGGTATCGCTTAAAAATCCTTCCGCCTTTCCCTCCGTTCTTTTCTTCGTCTCTGCCGAAGGCTCCGCCTTTTTTGCCTGGTGCAGCCTTCTCTCTGATACCAATTCAGGGATTCCCAACTTTGTGTGAAGCTCAGACACTGCTTTTTCAAGGGCAGTTGCCGCGGCAGCTCCGTCCGAAACAGCGGTCACAACCTGACGTAGATTTTTCACACACACGTCTCCTGCCGCGTAGATTCCGTCCAGATTTGTCTTCTGGTCGTGGTCTGTGATCAGATAACCCTTAGCGTCCTTTTCCACTTCATCCCCGATCCAGTCCGTATTGGGCACATACCCGGCAAACACAAAAACACCGAAGCCCGGATCCTCCCCTGCTTCATGAACCCACTCTTCCTGTGTACGGTTATTTCTGAATCTGGCATAAGACACCATATCCTGACCGCCCACCTCCAAAAGCTCCGTCTCGAAAAGTACCCGGATCGTCCCGAATTCTTTCAGCCGGTCAGAGACTGTCCTGGCACAGGAAAATTCTTTCTTCCGCACAACTATGGTCACCTTCCTGGCGTATTTTGTCAGAAACATAGCTTCCTCCACAGCGGCAAATCCGCCTCCGATGACAAAGACCTCCAGCCCGGAAAAGAATTCCCCGTCGCAGGTGGCACAGTAGGCGACACCTCTTCCCTGAAACTCCCGCTCACCCTTAAATCCCAATTTACGGGGATTTGCGCCGGTTGCCAGCAGCACTCCCAGAGACCTATATTCTCCTTTTGTGGTATAGAGAGTCTTGATCTCACTGTCAAGCTTCATATCCAGCACCTCTGCGGGTGCGAACTCGGCACCGAAATTCTGGGCCTGACGGAACATATTCTCTGTCAGCTCTTTTCCGCTGGTCTTCTCCACTCCCGGATAATTTACAATCTCTGAGGTTATGGTGATCTGTCCGCCGATCTCTGCCTTTTCCAGAACCAAGACCCTGTACTTTGCACGTGCCATGTAAAGGGCTGCTGAAAGACCCGCCGGGCCGCCGCCTATGATCACAAGATCATATAGATTCTTTTCTGTATCCATGACATCTCCTTTCTTTTGAAAACCCTCCGCATCTCAAAGGGAGATGGGAGGGTTCCTTTTCATTATAATTCCTAAATCAAGCCAACCAGATCAAGGCTTGGCTTCAGCGTCTCTGCTCCCGGCTTCCACTTTGCCGGGCAAACCTGGTCTCCGTGTTCTGCTACAAACTGGGATGCCTGAACGCGGCGGAACAGTTCATCCGCATTCCTTCCCACATTGCCCGCGATCACTTCATAGGCCACGATTTTTCCTTCCGGGTTCACAATGAAGCTCCCCCGCTCAGCCATACCATCGGCTTCGATCATCACTTCAAAATCCCTTGCCAGAGCGCCGGTGGGGTCTGCCAGCATGGGATAGGTGATTTTTTTAATGGTCTTGGATGCATCGTGCCATGCTTTGTGCACAAAATGTGAATCACAGGATACACTGTAAATCTCGCATCCGATACCTTTGAATTCCTGGTATTTATCAGCCAGATCTTCCAGTTCTGTGGGGCACACAAAAGTAAAATCCGCAGGATAGAAGAAGAACACACTCCACTTTCCAAGCACATCTGCTTTTGTTACTGTTTTAAACTCTCCGCCTGCATAGGCCTGAACTGTAAAATCTCCAATTTCTTTGTTTATCAATGACATATCTATTACCTCCTTGTAATGTACCGGCGTGTGTCTTATTATTATTTTCGGCATGCTGTACGTTACAATCTGCCGTGTTGAATCTGGAGACACACTATAGCCTTATTATTGTCTGCATGGTGTCAAATCATTCCCGCTGTCTCTTAATCCATTCTTATTTTCTTTCCGCATAAGCTGTTCAGCCTCAGCGGCAATAATGCCAAATGGATGATACCTGCTTGAATTTTACATAGTTAGTTATCACTAACTATTCTCAATATAACAGACTTCCATAAAAAAATCAAGTAGAAAAAACAGGAAATACAAAACCAAAACTGCTGTCTGCTGCATTTACCTGCACAGCACCATGACAACGGAAATTCCCAGCATCACCAGTGCTGCTAAGACTAAGGGCACCATACCGTCATAATAACCGGCCCGGCTGTCCAGGCGGTAATAGAGTACATAGCAGACCAGACTGATAACTGCCGCGGCCACGGCTGCCGCAATAAAAAAAGCCGCCGTTCCCCAGGAAAAGCACTGATAAAAATACAGTGCGTTGATCTCCGCTAATGTAAGCATAGCCCAGCCTACGATAAGCATCAGCTCTGTGGTCACCGGTCTTTTAAAGAAAAACAGGGTGACTGCCACTAACAGAGCATACACCGCGATACCGCCCCACAGCACAACGCTGTCTGAAAATGGTTCTCTGCAGCACTGGGAAACTTTTATGCCTCTAAGGATCAAAAGAATGGCTGCGATACCGGATACTGCCGCTGGTATGAGCAGCCACCCCGTCTTCATTCCCTTGACAGCATTCTTTGGCCTAAATGCCAGCAGCCACCACGCCAGATAGAATATACAGCAGACTATCAACAGAACATTCCCAAATAATATTTGTCTCAAATACGTTTCATAACTGATCAGTCCCAAGCTTGATCACCCTCCTCTTTTCCTGCACATATACAGAATATTTTCTGTGGTGTGCTGTAATGTCTGTACCTGTTATTTCCAGTATATCACATTTCAGCAGCCATCGGCTCCAAAGAAATCTGATATCATGTGCAGCAATGAAATATTTAAAAATAAAAGTTACGAAAAGCAAAAGTTGTTCTCCCGGTTCTATTGATTTTTTCAATAAAATGTTATATTCTTTTATAGGTTAGCAAATTCTAATATTCACAAACATAATACATATTTTACCAACTAACAGAGCAGCCTTTCTGCACATTTCATTTCAAAACCACCGGCATTTTTTTGCTGACTTTAGACATATGGCGGCGGGCTGTTTCTCTTATGAAAGGAGCAATCATTTATGCACTGCACGCGAAAACTCAATGACTCGATTAGCTGGGTGGGCGGCAATGACCGCAGACTGGCACTTTTTGAAAACTTATTTCCTATACCGCGGGGTGTCTCTTACAACTCCTACCTGATCACAGATGAAAAAACTGCCTTGATCGACACTGTGGATGCCTCTATCTCCCACCAGTTCCTGGAAAATATTTACTCAGTTCTGGACGGACGTTCTCTTGACTATCTGGTCATCAATCACATGGAGCCGGATCACTGTGCCAATATCGAAGAGCTTTTGCTTCGCTTCCCGGATCTGAAAATTGTAGGAAATGCCAAAACTCTGACATTCGCAAAACAGTTTTATGATATGGATATGGAGGGCAAGACCATAACTGTCAAGGAAAATGATTCCATCTTTCTTGGGTCACATACACTTCGTTTTTATTTTGCACCTATGGTACACTGGCCGGAGGTTATGGTGACTTATGAGGAGAGCGAAAAAATCCTCTTCTCCGCAGATGCCTTTGGAAGCTTCGGGGCACTGAACGGTCATCTCTTCAGCGATGAGGTTGACTTTGACAGAGACTGGCTGTCCGATGCACGCCGGTATTACAGCAATATTGTGGGAAAATACGGCGTTCAGGTCACATCCGCACTGAAAAAGCTGTCCGCGCTTGACATCCGCATGATCTGCCCTCTGCACGGCCCAGTCTGGAGAGAAAACCTGGATTATCTTCTGGATAAATATTCACATTGGAGCAGCTATCAGCCGGAAGAAAAGGCTGTCGCACTGTTTTACGCCTCCATGTACGGAGATACAGAGAACGCTGCCGATATTCTGGCTGCTGGTCTGGCTGAAGCAGGCGTAAAAAACGTTGCCGTCTACGATATATCCAATACGCATGTTTCCACACTGATCGCAGAGTCCTTCCGCTGCAGCCATCTGGTCATTGCCTCCCCCACTTACAACGGCGGCATATATCCGGCCACACTCACTCTGCTGCATGATATGAAAGCGCTGAATCTTCAGAACCGGACCATCGGACTGATCGAAAACGGCACCTGGGCGCCAACCAGCACAAAGCAGGTGAGAACACTGCTGGAAGAAATGAAAAATATGCAGATCCTGGAACCGGCGGTCACCATCAAATCCGCTCTGAAGGGAGATTCCATGGAACGTCTGAACGAACTGAAAAACAGCATTCTGGAATCCCTCCAAAACGTTTCCCTATAAACAAAAAACATCCGGCACCCTGTTTTCTGACAGGATGCCGGATGTTTTTTTCGGAATCTATTCCACCTTATTCATCTGCTCCATGATCTTTTTTGTCTTCCAGTCCTTTGACAGATGGCCTGCCAACAGGATACACAAAAGAACTGCCATGGCAGAGATCATGAAAAATGCAGGATAGTCAAAATGGTATTTATGGCCGAATGCCCTCATATCCGACTGCTCATACAGATACTTCAGTACAGGAATGGAGCAAAGATATGCCAGAGCCACACCACAAAGTCCCAGCACAGTATTTTCAAATATCATCATCCGGCGGATCATTTTTACACTCATGCCTATGGCGCGGAACATACAGATCTCCTGGGTCCTTATCTGCATCCGATAGCTCAGATTGTTTATCACATTGATCAGTACCAAGATAAAAGAGATCACCGCGATTCCCACCACATATACCATCTGTTTCCTGAAAAGCGTCTCATTTTTTTGGATGTCTGACAGCATACTGCGGGTGGAGATTCCCTGAAACTGGCTGCCCAGCCGGATCAGCTTTCTCTCCAGCTTCTCCCTGCCTTCTTCCGTCAGATTCTCATCCCCGTCCATGTTCAAACGCTGTATGTTGCTGTCCGGGCACAGCTTTTCCACCTGGTCATCACTGGTGATCAAAAGCGGATACACCGTAATATTGCAGTCATACATATATGCGAAAGAAACGATCGCCGCCACTTTATATGTTTTGTAGCAATACTGGGCATCCGTATCTGACAATTGCTCATACGATAGATTCCCGGTGTCAAAATCCTGACGGTACTTGACCTGGATCCGGTCTCCCGCCCGATATTCCATAAGCGGAGTTCCCTCTTTAAAGCTGCCGGGATACGGGTTCTTCTTCCTGGCATCATCCATGCGCAGCACGGAGAGTATGATCTCATCGTCTTTCAGCCCATTTTCATCAAAGTCTCCCTCTATGATATATTTTTTTAATTCCGCCAGTGCATTTTTATTATACCCGTAGATGAGGGATTTATAAATCTGATCCTTTCCATCATTCCCCGCAAGAGGATATCCCTGATGTGTGAGGTACCCCTCGTTCATCTCCTCATAATATGCCTCATTCCGCCCTACCTCTTTATCATCGATCACACGGACAGGAATCCCTGACTGCGTCTTCAGATTACGGACCTCCTTAAGGGAAGCAATCTCCCCGGCAGCCTCCCTGGATATGCCGTCAGATGTACTGTCTAACCGGAGCGTTCCCATATCATACTCCCCATTCAGATAATACATTTCCGCAGTATCTTCCCTGTAATTTTCAGCTATTTTCTTTTGATAGGCCAGACCGGTAAACAGGGTAACTCCGGCACAAATGGTAAGCACAACAAAAACAGAGGTCTTTTTCTCCTTGAAGATATATTTGTTTCCAAGAGAGAACAGTGTATATGCTCTTCCATGCCTGTTATCATTCTTTTTCCAATGAAAATGCCCCATGGGAAAAGAATTTTTATTCTCCTTGTTTCCGTAATTGGCGATCAGATCCGTCACCGGTTCCCGCACCATCTTCTTCCCTGTAAAATACCCCACAAGGCCGATCAGCAGCCCAATGACGATCATACAGATGCCAATGGGAAGAACAGGGATCACCGGCGCAAAGGATACTCTTTTATTGTTCAGATAGATTTCCTGGCTGCTGTCTCCCGACAAATAGGAAATGAGCAGCGCAATCGCAAAGCCCAGGATTCCCCCTGCGGGTATACTGAACAGAAAAATTTCATATAATTCGGACAGGATCAGCCGCCGAAGCTGCCCGGACTGCATGCCTATGGCCCTTAGGATGCCGTATGGACTTCTCCGTGACATCATAGTGATCTGAAAAATCCCATAAAAAACGATCATAGTGATCATCAGCAGAACACTGGAAAACTTCAGATCCGTCAGCCATAGTCCCTGGAAATCTTCCCTGCCCGGACATTTCTTTACCTGCTTTTTCTCTATATCCAGATTCCTGCAGACAGCACTGACTTTCTTTTCATAATCCGTTTTGTCCTGAAAACGGACAAATACGGAATAGTTATCCTCTTCCCCTGATTTTACAGGCGCATAGAGTGTTTTAAGACCGTATTTTTTGTTGCTCGGCACATCCGACAGGATTCCCACTAATTGATGCATCTCCGTATGGCCGGCATTCTCGTCGTATATCTCGATTTCCTGTCCGCATACCGGTTCGACCCCCATATTCAAAAGTGTCCAGCGTTCCGCTACGATCTCATTTTCTGACTTTGGAAGCCTTCCTTTTTCTACCACAGTCGTCAGTGTTATATACTGGTTATCCCCCCGCTCCAGACGAACATCCGCTGAATTTTTTGCGTATTCAAAATTATCAAGCTGTGTCACGGCATACCACACAAGGTCCTGATCAGAAGCCAGTTTTTTCACTTTGCTGCTGTCGATTTCATTGATGCTGCAGTCAGAATCCGTAAAAAGCATCTTTGCCTGGATATTTTCCATCCTGTGGTTCGTATGGACCAGGATCAGCAGGGATGTGATGAGCGTTATACTGAACACAAAGCAGGAAAACAGCGCAAGCGTATTTTTTTTATAGCTTTTCATAAAGCGATGCCGCAGACCGAGCCTGCTGTCCGCTTTTTCTCTTATTTCCATCGGTATCCTCCCATCACATAACTATTTTCCCATCCTCAATACGGACAATGCGGTCAGCCATCTGTGCGATCTCTTCATTGTGTGTGATCATGACAATGGTCTGACAGTACCGTTCACTGGTCACCTTCAGGATTCCGAGCACATCCTGACTGGTCTTGGAGTCGAGGTTTCCGGTTGGTTCATCTGCCAGAATAACAGAAGGCTTGATCGCCATTGCCCTTGCGATTGAAACCCTCTGCTGCTGCCCTCCTGAAAGCTGTCCCGGCAGACTGTCACACTTCTTCTCCAATCCCAATATTTCAATGATCTCCTGGATATATCTTTGATCCACTCTTTTATTATCCAGCTTCAGGGGCAGGATAATATTCTCCCATACATTCAGCATAGGGATCAGATTAAACTGCTGGAAAATAAATCCTATCTTTCTTCTTCGGAAGATTGTCAGTTCATCATCACTGAGTTGTTCCAATTGTTTCATATCCATGATCACACTTCCGCTTGTGGGGACATCCAGACCGCCGAGCAGATGCAGAAGGGTGGACTTGCCGCTGCCGGAAGTTCCTACGATGGCTGCAAATTCTCCTTTTTCCACGGAGAGGTTTACGCCGTCCAGGGCTGTCACCTCCGACTCCCCGCTGCCGTACACTTTTCTTAAATCTTTTGCCTGTAAAATTACCATAATGATCTCCTTCACGCAAAATAGCCTGTATTATTACAATACAGACTATATCATAGAAATATTTCCACCCGGTGTCAGGAATATATCAGTTCTGACACATTATCCCCTGTACAAAAAAATCGAAAATGTTGACCCTTTTTCCGGTTCTGAAGCCAACTTGATATACCCTTTTTCCCTTCTTACCACTTCTCTTGCAAAATACAACCCAATCCCCACCCCCGGCTGTCCGGATACTGTCCTGGAACGGTAAAACCGTGTAAAGACAGATGCCTGTTCCTGCTCTGGAATTCCGATCCCCGTATCCGTCACATCCAGGCGCAGGAACAGGGAATACAAGATCACGCGCAGCCATACCGTTCCGCCCTCCGGTGTATATTTTAAAGCATTATCTACAATATTTCCCACCGCTTCTGTGGTCCACTTCAGATCAAACACTGCCTCTTCCACAGAATCTTCTACTATAAGAGTGACACCCTTCTGCTGTGCTTTTTTTGTAAACTGTCTGCGAATGGCAGTCAAAACCTCCCGGATACAACAATTGTGCGGCTCCAGCTCCAGGATCCCGTTCTCCAGCCGTGACAGCTTCACCAAAGATCCAATGAGAAAATCCAGCTTATCCACCTGGTCTATGACAGCGTCAATTTCCTCAGCGATATCTTCCTTTACAGAACAGTCTCCTGCCTTCCATTTTTCCTGCTGCTCCTTCAAAAGCTCCGCATAGATTTTAATGTTTGCGATGGGTGTAACCGTCTGATGGGAGATATCAGAGATCAAAGACTGTATCCGCTGCTTCTGCTCCGCCTGCTGTACAGAGGATAGGCGGCTGTCATTTAAAAAACGCCACATGGCGCTCTCCAGCTCTGAGATTTTGGTATCCTCAAGCTTTCCCTCTAAAAAAGTGCCCGCAGAGGCATCCTCCAGCATCTCCTGAAGACGCCTCAGCAATTTTTTCTCCCGTGCCCTGCCCGCTGCAAGAACTATGAGAAGCGCTGCCAGAAGACAGAGGATCACGAACACACAGATTCCTGTCATAATATTTGTTTTCATACCTGCGTTCCCTTTTCCTGCCGTTCCCACACATAGCCGATGCCGTAAACGGTCTTGATATAGGCTGCCTTATGCTCCGTTTCCTGCAGTTTGCCCCGCAGCCTCTTTATCACCACAGTCAACGCGTGTTCTTCCACATATTCGGAGTCACCGGACCATATCTCATCTGTGAGGACCTCCCTGGTCAAGACCACACCGGGATTCTCCACCAGCTTTCTCAAAAGCCTCTGTTCCGTCCGGCTCAATTCCACACCGGTTCCGTCTACCCGGAAATCCATTTTGCGGAAATCAAATGAATAGTTTTCGGTCTGAAATATTTCTGCACTTGCTGTCTCATTTTCTCTGAGCTGTACTTCTATTCTTGCGCGAAGCACCATCAGGCTGAAAGGCTTGGTGATATAATCATTTGCCCCCAGCTTCAGGCCAGTGACAATATCCATCTCCATATTATTTGCCGAGATCAGGATCACCGGCACCGCGCTTTTTTGCCGGATTTCCGTCAGCCAGTCCAGTCCGTTTCCATCCGGCAGGTTAATGTCCAGCAAGATCAGATGTATGTTCTCTTTTTGGACTGCTTCTCTTCCGGAAGAGACACAGTCACACTGGATGCAGTCATACTCCGGACCTTTCAGGGCCAGCCGGATACCGTTGTTCAGTTTCAGATCATCTTCTACGATCAATATATTTTTTTTGGAATGAGTTCCCATATGATATCTGTTCCTTATCTCCTTAGTCAACTGTTGTAGTCACATATCTGCTTCTGCCTTGTTTTTTTGCCTTATACAAAGCAAAATCCGCCTTTTTGTAAAAAGTCTCAAAATCTGTCCCCTGTCCCTTAGCAACAGCCACCCCTATACTGGCTGTGATATTGACGCCCTCCTCTGTTCTCCTTCTGAGTGCTGTCAGCAATTTCTCCGCCTGCTCCTCTGCTGCTGCCATATCTTTGACGGCCAAAAAGCCTATAAACTCATCCCCGCCGATCCGGCCCACAACCGCATCCTTCTCAAATGCACCTGCCAGCGCCCGGGAAAATTCCACAAGCACCTGGTCGCCTGCCGCATGTCCCAGCTGATCATTGACCTCCTTGAAATGATCAATATCCAGGATAAAAAAGGCATATAAACGCTCCGGCCTCTGTTCCAGCATTTGACGGACATGCTCCTGCGCAGCTACCTTGTTGTACAGCCCGGTAAGAGAATCCCTCTGCATCTGTTCCATCATGTACAGTTCATGGCGTTTCTGCTCATCTATATTCTGGCGGTATACCAGCATCCGCACAGAGCCATCTTCCTGCCAGCGGAAAATATGAGCCGTAATGCGCATCCAGTAATACGTCTGACCATCTGAGGTGATCATGAAATCATACTGCAGATTTTCCTTCCCGCTTTCAAAGGCTTCCAACACTCTTTCCGGATGAAAGGTATGGATATATCCCTCCCGGTATTCCTCCTTGATCTGTTTTTGCGCGATAATGCGCAGGGCTTCATCAAAAGGAATATCCGGTGGTGAACCAAGACTTTCAAAATACCCTGCCGTGGATTCACTTGCTGCCCGGTTATGGGTAATGTCAATCTCATATATATTTTCATAGAGTTGTTCTGTTGCCTCCTGGAACACTGCCTGGTGCACCTTCTCTGTAGCCACAGTCAGCTCAATGATCTTTTTATTATATCTGCGTATTACAGATGTGATGGTTATCAGCACCAAAAGGATCGTGGCTGCCACGATCAGGATTTCTCTTAAAAGCTGCAGCGCAAGCCTCTTATTGAGCAGGGTTGTATCGTTGTCTATGATCAAATACCAGTTGAGATTTTCAATAAAACGGCTGACAACATATCCATCACTTTTTTTGGAGGAATACCACAGGTCCTGTATTCCTTCACGGCTGCCCAGTATGGTATCTCTAAGCTCTGAAAAAGCACAGGTGTCAAACAGACTGCGGTCGCCCTCAAACCTGGTATAAGCGCCGGAGATCTCCACATTTCCGGATTCATCCACCAGATAGGCGTTGACGCCAAAATCATCCTCATACGTCTGAAGCAGAGACTGGAGAGAATCCACCCGGAACCCTACGCCTACCACCCCCATTGCTGCCCCGTCCTGGTCGGTTATCCGGCAGTTGATAAAAACAGTGACCTCATTCCCGGCACCCTCCACCTGATCATTGTCAATCTGGATCCCATAATCTTTCTCTTGTTTGAGAAAGTTGTAAAACCATAGGTTTTCTGGATCTTCTTCATCCAGGATCCGGTCAAAGCCATTATAATAATAGTAATTTTTTGTTTTTACGGAAGCCAGGAACACAGAGTCATATCCATACTTATCCCGATAGGTATTCAGATAATCCCGCATGGTGTCAATGAATTCCTGATCTCCTATATGCTGTTCTTCCCCTTCCAGGAAATCTTTCAACAGGCTGTCATTTGCCATGGTCAGCGAGATATTGATGGGCTTCGTAAAAATGGAGTCGATCTGATGGTAGATATCCTCTGATGTCAGTCTTGATACACTTTCCATATCTTTTCTGAAGATTCCCTGATTTGACTGGTAACTGATAACTGATGTGACCACAAATCCAATGACGATTACAATACAAACCAGAAAATTCGTCCGCACTAAAACATTTTTCTTCATTCTGACATCCTCTCCGCCCTTTTTTCCTGTTTCCGGCTGTATATTCTTCTGCCAAAATACCGCATTCTGTCTTTCTGTCCGGGATGAAAGCTTTTCATATCCTCTGTCCATTATATCTTTCTTCCGGCACTTTTAAAAGTATTTTTTCCATCAAAGCCATTTATCCAGTACCATCTGCAACTGTTCCATGTCAATGGGCTTTGCAAGGTGTCCATTCATCCCGGCCTTTCTGGTTTTTTGGCGGTCATCCGCAAAGGCATTGGCAGTCATGGCAATGATAGGGACCGACTTCACATCTTTCCGGGGAAGCATGCGGATTTTTTCAGCCGCTGTACAACCATCCATGACCGGCATCTGCATATCCATAAAAATCAGGTCATAGGTACCTTCAGGGGATTCTGTCATTTTCGCAACAGCGGCTTTTCCGTTTTCAGCAGTCTCCACAGCCACACCTGCGTCTGACAGGATTTCTACCACGATCTCCCGGTTCAATTGGTTATCCTCTGCCAGAAGCACCCTTTTCCCACTGTAGGATCCCCGGATCACCGGACGGGAATCCACCTCCTTAAAACTGCCGTCCGCAAACTTCTTCAGTTTATAGATCAGCCGGGAACAAAACAAAGGTTTTGTGATGAATCCATTTGCACCCGCCTGTTTCGCCTCATCCATCTGTTCAGACAGATCATAGGCAGAGATCATGATGATAGGAAGCTCATTTCCGACTTTCTCACGAATCCGCCGTGTGGTCTCTATCCCATCCATGTCAGGCATCTTATAATCTATGATCACAGCAAAGTAGTCCTCCCCCAACTTTTGTGCCTTTTCTATCTTTTCAATGGCCTCCTCACCCTTGGATGCCCATTCTGTTTTAAGTCCGAATTCTGCCAGACGTTCACAGGTATTTTGGCAGATAAATTCATCATCGTCCACGATCAGCACGGAAAATCCTTCCAGCGCGCGCTCATCCATAGGCTCTTCCTGGATCTGGAGGCAAACCGATACAGTAAACCGGCTTCCTTTTTCATAAGTGCTCTCCACCTGAATGGTTCCTCCCATGAGTTCTGCAATACTCTTACAGATGGAAAGTCCAAGGCCCGTGCCCTGGATGGATTGGATCTGCTCATCATCTGCCCGCTCAAAAGGTTCAAAAATACGATTTAAAAATTCAGGCTTCATTCCGATTCCCGTATCTGACACCACAAATTCATAATAGGCCATATCCTTTTTGGGTGAAGGCGTCTCTTTGATCTCCATGCATATACTGCCCTTGGAGGGTGTATATTTTACCGCATTAGACAGCAGATTCAGGATAAGCTGCTGCAGACGCTGCATGTCACTGATCACGATCTCATGGGAGAGGTGATCCACATAGGTTTTGAAGGTAATGTCTTTGCTGTGGATCTGGGGCTGTACCATTGTCACAACGCCGTGTACCAGCTCAGCCAGGTTCACTTCCTCCTCCGCCAATACAATGCGCCCACTCTCTATTTTCGACATATCCAGCACTTCATTGATCAGGCTCAGCAGCAGCTTAGAGGAAACCGTGATCTTTCCCAGACAGTCCTGAATCCTTTCCGGATCATGGATATGGGACTCCGCTATGGTAGTCATACCCAGTATGGCATTCATAGGGGTACGGATATCATGGCTCATTCTGGACAGGAAGTCTGACTTTGCACTGTTTGCTTTCTCAGCTTCCTCCAGGGCTTTTTTAAGTGCCTCTGTCTGTTCGGTCAGTTTCTTCTGCATTTCCCTAAGCTCTGTGATATCCGTGACATCAATAAAGATTGCCAGATAAACGGGACACCCCTTCTGCCAGTCCACGCAGGCGGCATTAACCTGCAGCCAGAGCATCTGGCCCTCTCGGTTCTTCACATGCATAGTGAAATGAAGCGGCTTTCCACTCAGGATATTCTCCCGCTGTCTCGTGATGCTTTCCATATTGTCCTTAATATTTCTCTTATACAGGCTGTTTTCACCTCGTTCCGCTTCACATCCAAAATATTCTGTAAAGCGGGCATTTGCCTCTAGAAGATTCATGTTCATCTCTTGGTCGATCCGGTATTTTGCCACAAAACCGGGAAGGCTTTCATAAGTGACAGACTGTTCCTTTTGGATCTGGACCAGGTCATCAATATTTGTTATCACTGTATATCCTACCTGATAACCGTCCACATATTCATCGGCAAACCTGACAGAGAACTGAACCCAGATATGCTCTCCATTTTTTCTCCTCATACGTGTTGCGAGCTTGTAGCCTTTTTCCCCTCTTCTCATTGTTTCCATGACTACTTCTGTGATCCGTTTCCACTCCTCCCGGTCATTTGCATAATACAGATCAGGTCTGTTATGGAACACCTTTTCATATTCTTCTTTTGGCCATCCGATCAACTGGTAATAAAAATCATTGGCCCAGATGAGAGTAAAATGCTCATCCAGCAGATGTTTGCTCACACTTACCCCCAAAAGCTGCATCAGTGTACTGTATTCGTAATCTTCTGCTGTCTGTCGTTTCACCTGCGCGCCGTCTTTTTCCTCATTTTCCCACATATATTTTATCCCTTTACCTTCTCTAAGTTCTCCGTATCCACGTAATCTTGTTCATATTAATCCTTTTCATCTTATTATAATTCAGAGCTATCAAATACGCAATGTTTTTACTCCCTATCTGTGCTGACAATGAAACCTTCTCTCAAAAAAAGAACCGGAAAGACCATACGGCCCTCCCGGTTCTTTTTTTCGCCTGTGTATCAAAGCGGCGATCATGAGCACGGTAATGTCAGGGAATATCAGAGAAATGATTCCCGTTTTTCACATAGACGTACACATCCGCCTATTTTCATAGATCAGTGGGTATGATCCAGTATCCGAACATCATCTCCCACTGCTTTTTTCACTGCCTCCATCATTGCGGAAGCTGTGGGACACGGAAATCCTATAGGCGTCCCTTTTTTGATGCAGGACGCAAAGGCTATGGTATCCGCCCCCCGCTTCACCAGTTCTTTTGCCCGCAGGACAGCCTTTTTTCCGGGACATCCGCCGCAGTTTATAAAACCAACGATCTCAATATCCTCCTCTATTCCAGCAAATACCCCCTTATGGTCCTGGATCATTTTAAAATCAGCAGTTCCCGGGCAAAAGTCCTCTGTCTGCATACAGCGGATAATTCCAATCTTCATGATCATTTCCTCCCTTTGAATACGCTCAAAATAACGTGCAGAATACCATTCTTCAAAACAGTGTATACCCGCATTAAAACTTTGACACGTGTATGTCTTTTTGATATAGTATAAACACGTAATATGGGATTGTCAATCCATCCATGGCAAGTTTGACATATCCGTATAAATGTCTGATTTTTGGAAAAGGAGAAAATATATGTACCAGGGAAATAATCCATCCGCTCTGCGCTCACGAGAAGAAATCGTGAACGCTTTTATGACGCTTCTGCAGCATTCTTCCATTGACCGGATCACCATTAAACAGATCATGGATACCGCCGGTCTTTCACGGCAGACCTTTTACCAGATTTTTTCTTCCAAAGAAGAAATCCTGGAATATTATCTGGATTCTGTATTCGGAAAATTCACCGCTCACTACAGGATAAACACGGTTCATAATCTTTGTGATGCGGCCAGGCTGTTCTTTGGTTTTTTTGAGGAATACAAGGATTCTCTGGGAGTTATCATCCGCAGCGGAAATAACAGTGTACTGCAAAGCAAATGCCGGGAGTATCTGCAAAGAGAAAAATTTGTGCATTACGCTCTCCGTGAAACCCGCACAGAGCAGGAGCAGGAATATGCCGCTGCCTTTGTCATATGCGGCATGGTGGCAATGCTGGAACAATGGATTCGGGAAGGCGCCGAAAGCAGACTGAGCGCCCAAGATCTGGCGCTGCTCGTCTGCCGTATTACCGGATCATCTAAAAAAGGGGATAAAGAAAATTAAGCTGCTATCTCACAGCGGCAAATCTTTTTTAGAAAATCTGACCGCTCCGATGGTATAACAAACAACTGCCACTGCAAGCAAGATCAAAAGCTTCCATACAAAAGCAGTGTCCACATTACTTGTTCCCACGGTTGCCAAGGCATCTACATCATATAATCCCACCAATGTGAGTTTGTTAAATATACTGAGTTCTTCTACACCCATACCGGTATTGACCATATTCTCTGACCCGAACAGGCCGATCATGGACGCCAGGAAAAACCAAACCGCAAGTCCGCCGCCAAAGGCCATTGACTTTTTGCTCTGTGAGAACAGGCAGCTTCCCATATAACACAGCCCGCATACTGCTTCCACCAGAATATACATTCCGCCAAACAAAGCCAGTATTCCCGGTACATTCACTTCATCATAAAACATAAAGGTGGTTCCTATTCGTGTCGCACATACAACGGCAATCATTAAAAACGGTACAACAAGCATAAATACCATCTGTGTTATGGCAACAGCCGAGCGCTTTGTGGGCGTAGAAAGCACATATGCCATGGAGCCCCGGTCCACCTGGCTTGAGATCAGGGAATTTGCCAGAATGACAATAAGGATAAAGATGGGGAGCAGACCCATTGCGGTATAATACATCTGATTCATCATAGAGGCTGGATTCATTTCGCTCATCTTCTCAACCATTTCCGATGAAACTCCCATCATATCAAGCGTAGTCGTGAGCATTTCCGAAATCGTCAGCTCCTCTTTGTCAAACACACCTTCCGACTGCTTCAAAGCATATACATATTCAAACTGCTTTACATATTTATCAAGGCTGATATCAGACTTAGACAATCCGTCGATGGATGCCTGAAAGCCCTCTGTGCTGAGGTTCATATCAGACTGGGCATTGAGCATCTCAAAAGCAGCTTCATACGCAGCCTCATTGTTCCCATTTACAAAGTCATCGTAGGACAGCTCCTGCTGTGCCATTGTGTCATAAGCAGCCAGCGCACCCAGATATGTGTAAAAATCTTCCTGGTACGATGTAACATCAACATCTGACTTATTACGGATGGTTGTGGTCTTTCCTAAACCATTTGTTCCCACAAAGCCAAAGACTTCTCCTCTGTGGATCTCTAAATCTATATCGAAAATTCCACGGCCTTGACCATAGTCTTTGGTCAGTCCTTTTGTCTCTATTATGACATCACGCATCACTTCACCCCCTCAAAGATCTTATCCTCATGATAAAACTGCATAAAATAATCCTCCAAAGAAAAGGGAAACTCTGTAAAATCACAGATATGATATTGGGCAATATCTGCAAGAAAGGATGTGATCTCGCTGTTTTTTAATTGGATTCTGGCCCGCAGTTTTCTTTCATTTACGGACGTAAAATGATAGTTGTGCGAGGTGAATTCCTGCCACTGTTTTTTCTCTCGGAAGGCAACTCTGTAGATCTTGTCACTCTCTTTTTTTAACACTTCCGGATCAAATTCCGACACGATCTTTCCGTCTCTGATTATGGCGATCCTGTCGCAGGAGGCGTCTACTTCATGGAAGATATGGGAGGACAGGAATATGGTTTTTCCCCGTTTCTTTTCCTCGAGAATATATTCGATAAAGATTTCCTGCATAATGGGATCAAGCCCGGAAGTCGGCTCATCCAGGACCAGGATTTTAGGATCATGCATAAACGCGGTGACCACCGCCAACTTTCGCTTGGTTCCCAGGCTCATCTGCTTTAATCCGATGTTGGGGTTCAGTTCAAACTTTTTCAGCAGTTTATCTAAATAGGACGCGTCAGTGACACCTCTCATTTTCTTCTGCATTTTCAAAAACTGTGTGCCCGTCATTCCGGCAGGCAGAGCAATCTCTCCCGGCAAATACCCGATTTCATGCTGAAGCTCTGCTGAATATTCCCAGCAGTTCTTTCCATCTATGACAGTAGTTCCGCTCTGCGGCTTTGAAAACCCCATCAAATGTCTGATGGTCGTGCTCTTGCCTGCCCCGTTTGGGCCAAGAAATCCAAAGCACTCTCCCTCGTCCACATGAGCAGATACATCGAACACGCCTCTGCCATGTCCGTAGTCCTTTGTCAAATGATCGACTTCTATAACTGACATTCATATCTCTCCTTTTTCTTGATTTATGCAACAATGCGTTGTATGATGTGATTATATATAAGATGATATGGTTTATCAAGCAACAATGTTGAACGCATTGTTGCCTGATAATGCGTGATATTTTTCAAAATTATTATGAAAAAGGAGCTGGTTCTATGAAAAAACAACCGGAAGTAACAGCAGCTACAAGACAAAAATTGATGGATGCATTCTGGACTCTCTACAAGGAAAAAGCAATTGACAAAATATCAATCGCTGAGATCACAAATATTACGGGAAATAACAGAGGGACTTTTTATCACTATTTTAAAGACGTCTATGGGGTTTTAGAGCAGATTGAAGGCGATCTGATAAAAGAAGTGCACATGGAAGTGAGTAATGCTTTTCGCATCAATTCCTTTGAAACGAGTTTAAAAGATTTGAATCTGCTTTATTCCATCAGTATGCCGATTTTCAAAAAACATGAGGAGAAACTTTTTACATTGATCGGAAAAAACGGTGATCCTAAATTCACAAGCAGATTCCGAGAAAGTTTTCAGTCTATGCTGATCCAGTTCTGGAATTTGCCTACTCAGACAAAATACCTGGATTATCTGATGGAATATACCTACTCGGCCATGGTTGGTTTAATGACCAAGTGGTATGAAAATGGGAATAACCTAACTGATGATGAATTTTTTAAACTGGCACAGGGTTTGGTCGCAAATGGTGTTTTGGGATTCTCCATTGAGCAGGATTGTTGATTTTCTATATCCTGCATTTGCAAGGCAATACAGAGGCAGCCACGCGCCAGACTGCGATTTTTGCAGTCTGTGTGCATGCTTTTTACAGACAACATTCTTTTGGACAGTACCTTTAAGCTTTTCCCGCATACTTTATTTATAGGCAAAGGGTTAATTCCTGCTGCCATTTCTATATAAAAGGAGTTATGTTTATGTCTAAAATAGAATTTGTTGCTGCCTCTGTACAGACAAAGGCAGATATGCCGCCAACACGGCCATTTATTATATATCCGGGAACAGATATCAGCGGCACGGCAACCGGCAATCCCGGTGTGGAGAGCTATTGTGCCCTGGATACAACAGAAAATTCCAGATATCGGCTGAATCGTGATGATCACAATCAAATCTTTCAGTTTTTTCTCACTTCCCAGGGAAGTACGCGTATGGCATACTGTCTGGACAAATTTGCCGATGGCCCTTACGGGGATATCCCCTATCAGAGCACATCATTTGAGTCTTTATTTCCTACAGCCACAGCCCGTCAGAAAAAAATGCTGGCCTGGATCATGGCCAACGCTTTTCCAACCGTCACAGCAGACCAGACCTTTTCCCTTGTAGGTGTAGACAGCCAGGAGAGTCCTGTTCTGGATGATAACGATGCCTATGCTGCTGTTCAGGTGGCACTTTGGGTTCTTTTGGGTCAAATCGCCCCGTCCGAAGTGGAATTTTTAGACTGCGGCTCCGACGCGGAACATCCGAAATCACAGCGTATGCGTGCCGCCGTACTACGGCTGTTGGAAATGGCAGGCAGATTTGCCGATGAAGCCTCCAGTGCACCCTCTGTCTCTCTCTCAGCCAACTCCTTTGGCAGCAGGAACTGTTGTACTCAGGACTTTCTTCAGTGCTGCAACAAAGGTGTGATCCCTGGTGACCCCAGCATTCCCTATGTTGTTTTTCATGGTTGTCCGGACGAAGTCCGTACCATCTGCGGGCGCCTTTTGATCGGTCCGTTCTGCCTTCAGTCCTCTTTCACAGGAACTCCATCCATCACCGTTGAGCCGCTCTGCTCCTGTGAAAATGGATTCTCTGCTTCCTTCGCAGACTTCTGTGGAAATGCAGTCTCCTCACCCAAAATAGGTGATGAATTTTATCTGGTAGTACGCGCAGTACGCAAATTTATGTGCTTCCAGATAAACGTCTCTGTTACCGGAAATGTAACACGCGTTGTAACTATGGAGCCAAATGCACAGAACTATCAGCCTATAGGGGCCACTTTTGAAAACACAAATACCACTGTCACGACCTCTATCTGCTTATGCGTCGCTGTCCCCGAGCCTTCGGCAGGTACCTCTCATTCCTGTCAGAGTATATCCATCAACAACAGCAGCCAGTCAAACAACAGTAATAATAGCACTAATAATAACAACAATAATAACAACAATAATAATAACAATAATAACAACGATAATAACAGCAGCAATAACAACAATAATGCTAATAACGGCGGATTTCCCGGGTTTGGATGTATACCCTGCTTCAATTGCATGCCTATATACCCGCCGCAGTGGCCATACCCACCGATACCGCCATACCCGCCGACACCGCCCTATCCGCCGGTATCGCCTTGCAGACCAGGGCAGCCCTGTCTCCCCATAAGACCCTGCTGTCCGGAACCACCTTATCCATCAATACCGCCCTGCTACCCGGAGCCTCCCTGTCTTCCAATACCGCCTTGTCCTCCGAAACCACCCTGCTGTCCGGAGCCTTCCTGCCCTCCAAAACCTCCTTGCTGCCCAGAGCCTCCCTGCCCTCCAAAACCTCCTTGCTGCCCAGAGCCTCCTTGCCCTCCAAAACCTCCTTGCTGCCCGGAGCCTCCCTGCCCCCCAATGCCTCCTTGCTGCCCAGAGCCTCCCTGCCCTCCAATGCCTCCTTGCCCTCCGGAGCCTCCCTGTCCTCCGAAGCAATGCTTTCCCTGCCTGCCAAAACTGCCCTGCCCATGTTGTAAACACCAATAATAGACAAATGCGGTAAAGATACAAACGTAAATATTTACACCAATGATCTATTCCGAAGACACAAACAGCCAAAAGATTAATTCTTCTGGCTGTCTTTCACCGGCAAAATGTTACCATATTTATTTCCACAAAGCACTTCCATCATAGGCCCCCATGGCGGCCTCAAAGTAATCCAGACGCTTACACTCCCTAATTACCAAATGATATATACTCTGAAATGCTTCCGCAGTCTTTTTAGAGAATTCTTCATGCTTTCCTGCGCACAGCAGATCTACCGCTTCTATACATTGCTCATGGATATTACAGTTGGCATCGGTCTTATCTGTATTGAGCAAACCCGGAATACTGCGGCCGATCCGAAGATTTCTTTGCAGGAGCGCATAGACTGCGTTCAGTGCCTCAATCCCTGTATGTTCGATTATGAGATCCAGAAGCACAGCAGGCGTACGTCCATATAAGTATTCTTCGTCCCACAGCAGATGGATCTTTGTTTTTGCTGCTTGGATTTTTTCCTGTGTAACATGGGGCGCGGCACAGGCGGACGTTCCCTCAATGGTCAAAGCCAGCAAATCCAGGCTGTCCAGATATCGCCTGACCTGATTTGCGATCAGATGTGAGGGTATTTGAATCTTCTGCAATCCGGCTGAATCCATCACAACGAAAATGCCGTTCCCTCTGACTGTTTTTACGACACCCCATTCCTGCATCAGTTGGATGGCCTTTCTCGTCGTATCCACACTGACATGGTATATCTCCTGTAGTTCTTTGTGGGAAGGGAGCTTATCCCCTAACTTATAACGCCCCGCCGCGATCAGTCCCAGAATATCCATATACACTGCCGCATATCTGACCTCAGCATCTGTCAGGAGTTTTTCCAGTTGTTTTCTCCCAAGGACCACAGGAGAATCAGAGGGCGCGTGAAATCCGGGTTGTGTCCCACACGTGAGTCCATATAACACAGACATATCATCAAAAGGAACACTTTCCGGAACGCCTCCGCTTTCTACCACTCCCATGAACTCCTGAAGCTGTTCATAATACCTGGTTCTGCTCTCCATCCCATCCCGTAACGGCCTGATATCCGAAAGTCCCATATTACGCGCTACCCAGAAACTCAGATCATTCTCATTTCTTGCAACGAAAAATCTCCAGAAAAGTTTTGACAATTTCCAAAATTCATCTGCATTCCTGATCCGCATATTGTCCAAAATTCTGCGAGGTATTTTCAGATCCTCTTTGCCGCAAAGGGAAATCCCGTTTTGGATCAATGGATAACACAATATTTCGCCGGCTTTCAGCACATCCTTTGTGATCTTAGTATCTATTTTCTCCGGTGCAAGCGCAGTTATCTGTGTGTCTTCATTAAATGTATATCGTACAACAGGACGTCGTCTCTGCTGCGTTTTGATGAGACCATTTTCTTCCAACATCTTCAATACACGTCTTATTGTCTTTTCAGAAGTTCCGAACTCCTCACATAAATTACTGCGTGACGGAAGGCTTGACCCCGCCGGCAGTAGTCCGCATTCAATTTTATTTTTTATAATCTGAAATACCCGCTCATACATCATCATATCGTAATTCTAACCTGTCTTTACCTTTCCTGCTCTGCTGCTTCTTTTTCCAAAGCATTTCTTGGTACCTCAATATATATTATACACGCCCAGGTTATAAAAACAAGAAAATTCAATGATGCGGCGGCAAGCTCTCACAATATGTTTCTTTCTCTCATGCTCCTTCTCCGCCCAAAAAGGAAATTAATTTAGCTCCCGGCATAGGGCGGGCATAGTAATAGCCCTGTATAAACTGCACACCGGAAGAGGCAATGATCTCTTTCTCGGCTCCTCTCTCTACCCCTTCCACCACAACGATCAAGTCATTGACCAAAGACATGCCCACAATGGACTCCAACAGAGCATACTGCTTTTCATTAGTCAGTATCTGTGTGGTCAGAGAACGGTCGATCTTGATGATATCTACTGGCAGATTGGATAAATAATTCAAACTGCTGTAGCCCACACCGAAATCATCCAGCGCAATATGGATACCTGTCTGACGCAGCTTCTGAAGTGTCTCAGCCGCATGATCTATAGACTGGATCAAAATTCTCTCCGTGATCTCAAGAGTGATCCGATGAGGACTGACCCCTGTATCTGAAATCAGATTCAGCAGATGTTCCGCACTGTTCCCGACCAAAAGCTGCTGTACGGAAAGATTGATACATATGCGCTGCAGTCCCAGCAAATCCCCATATTTTTTCATAAACGTACAGGAATGGATCAGCACATAGTCGCCAAGCGCTTCCACTCTTCCATTGCGCTCGGCCAGTGATATGACCTGACCGGCAGAGAAATAGCCGCCTTTTCCGTTTGGCAGACGAACCAGCGCTTCTGCTGCCTCATAACGTCCTGTTGTCATATGCATTAACGGCTGATACCACACCTCCAGGGTATGCTGCTTGATCGCGTCGTTCAGACGATGCAGAATATCAGCTTCTGTACGCAGCAGTTCATCCAGCGCATCGTTGTAAATAACAAGGTTTCTGCCTGACGTCTTGGAAAAGTTCATGGCCGATTGAACGCGCTCAAGCAATTCACCAGGTGTGTTTCCATGTTCCGGATAACTGCATGACACAAGGCGAACCTGCAGAGGAATCGTAAAATTCCCCACCATGACAGGTGTTGTGAATAATTGTCGGAGGCGTTCTGCAAAACTCTCCGGATTCTCTTCTGACAATGATATCCCCAGAAATACATCGCCGTTGATACGATACAGATAGGAGCCGAAAGGCCTCGCAAGGCGCCGCAGCATCTCATGGATGATCTCGTCACCCACATCGGCGTTAAACAGTTCATTATACTGACTGAAGCCGCAGATATCAACGCAAAAAAGACTAAACCGTCTCTTGTGGTCATAAGAGATCAGCATATCTGTATCCCTGAGGTATTTTGGCCGGTTTCCCACATTAAATACCGGGTCAAAGTAGGCTAGCTGTTCCACCTGTTTCCGGTAACGGTTAAAGGTCTTGGATAGCTCTGTCATCTCAAGATCGGTATATTCGTCAAATGCAACGTCGTTTTTACCCTCAATGAGCTGTTCGCATTTCTCCCTCATTGTACGTACCGGGGATTCCTGCATGATCCTGTTATAGTAATCCTGGATCAGCGAATTGATTTCCTCCTCTGCACGCCCGCTGCCCGGCTGGCATTTCACGCATTGATAGTGTGCCAAAAGGAATTGCTTCTCATTGTTGATACGTACCTTCAGCATCATCTCCAGCGACAAGCCTTTTGCAAACTCCAGACGCTGGAGCTCGTTCATGTCGTCAAAGAGAGCAAGAAGAAAGTTCCCCGCTCCCAGGTATCCTGCAAAAAACGGGCTGTGAATATACTCTTTCAGGTGTCCTGGAATGCTTTTTAAAAAGGCCTCCTCCTGTTTTGGGCCGATCATTCTGGCTGCCTTGCTATAGCCCTCTATGGAAAAATAAAACAGCATGACAGACTTCCTGTTTTCGGAAAGCCGCCGTTCCAATTCCTCTGTAAAGCCCCTGCGGTTATAGAGACCGGTAGCCTCATCTGTTGTTTTGAGCGCCTTGACGCTGCGTCTGCAATGGTAATGCCGGCACACATAATAGGCCAACACTGCCAGCAGGCCGGTGAGCAGCAGACAGGTCAGGGTAAGCCCTCTTCTCTGCGACGGACTGAGCCAGCCATCTGTTGGCTGGATACTGAGATTCCATTGGCTCGGCAGATAGAAAATGGTTTTTTCGGCCGTGGAGAAGTCTACATTCTCCACGGTTCTGGCAATAACCTCCTTTGCGCCTTCCTGGGGTTCTACCCGCCAAAGCTCATAATCATACCCCCGAGCACTTAAATCCTCCAAACCAAGCTGTTTCAGAACATATTCCCAATCCACAGCCACAGCTACCACGCCTAAATAGGTTTCGTCCTTCATAACAGGCTGCAGAAACACAAAAACTTTGGACTGTTCCGGATCAACATCCAGTATACACGGCCCTTCCACGACCAGTTCACCCACAACCTTCGCCAGTGTAAATGCATAGGAAAACTCCTGCAGCTCCCTCCCTTTCAGGTCTTTATATTTTTCTTCGGGCTGTGCACTCACCAATTTATCTCCCTCAAAAAGGCCGGCAAAATGTACTTCTTCCCGTGCCAAAAGGGGTTCGGCCGCATGCTTAAACCATTCCGGCCCGCTCTGTCCTGCCACCAGGGCAGTCTCCGCCAAAGCACCGGCATCATTCATAGTGCCCTGGAGCTGCAGCACAATTTTTTCATTATAATAGAATAAAACATTCTTGGCTTCTCTTTGCCGTATCCGTATCATTTCGCTGCGCAAACCTATTCCTATGGCTGTAACCACAGCGAAAATGGACAGTATCACACCGGCATAGAGGAAAATTGTACGTCTGTTTCTTTTTTTCATTCCATTCCTCAATTCTGATGGATATGGTAATATCCTTTTCCATTCTGTTTCACATAATAGAGCGCCTCATCCGCATTGGAAATCATTTCCTCCAGTTTCATTCCCGGCTGGTAAATGGACACACCGATACTGCACTGTACCGGAATGTTCTGGCCGCCGTACCGCCCTACCACACCGTCATATTTCTTTTCATATTCCCTGAGAATATATCCTACACTTTTTAAAGCGATATCCCCGCCGTCATACCCGCAACTGTCGTTGATGTATTTCAGATTATCCATATCCACAAAAAGCAGTGCCTTAACCTTTTCCGGATCTGCTTTTTTTAGGTGGGCTTCCGCTTTATTGAGAAATACGGTCCGGGTGACTACGCCAGTCAAGCCATCAGAGAGGCCATCGCTGGTCAGGCGCAGGATTTCCTGAAAATCTACACTTTCAGGGCGCTCACTCTGATAGACTCGTTTTTCCAGTTCTCCCATGGACTGCACCAGGGTATCCACAACCACCATCTGTTTCGCCATGTATTTTCTAATAAATACCATCAGGCCGATACATGCCAGCATGGTCATACTGGCCACAATGCACAAAAATGGAAACACCTGGGAAAAAGCAGTTTCAAATCTGACCGTACACAGGATATCCCAGTTGGTATTGTCTACACGCCGATAAGCAGTATAGCAAAGACTTCCGTCTTGAATGCTCCAGTAAGTACCGGGCTGAGCGGCAAGCATCAGTTCCTCCAGCCGGTCTGAAGTGACACCAAATAGTGTGTCATCCCTCAGTGCCTCCATCACTGAGTCGCCGTAAGTCAATCCTGCAGTGGAGGACATGATCTGCCCCTTGGAGCCGATCAGGGTGGCATCCGCACGCAGGCTGCCCACTGACTCCTTCAGGATCTGCACAGCCTCATCAAAGTAAATAGCGCAGAAAAGAGCGCCTGTGATATTCTCCTGCTGGTCTTTTAGGGGAACAGCCACCGTATAATTCAAAGTTGTGCCGTCTGCACCTGCGGCAAAACTATCCGTGACCTGTCTCTGACCAGTGGCAAAAAGCTGCTGCATATAGTCGCGGCTTGCAAGACTGGCCGGCTCGGCACCGTCCGAATAAACTATAATATTTTTATCCACATAGCATATCATCATGTATCCAAAGTATGGACTAAGCCGATCCAGCCTTTTTACCTTATCAATTGGCGGAATCTCCGGGTCATAGTAGTCCGGTAAACTTGCCAGAGATTCCAGGAGATTTATGGCTCCGGTGACCCGTTGTGAGATCTGCGCCTGACTGCTGTTCAGAGAAGCCTTGGCGTCCGATCTCATCCGGCTTACCGAGAGCAGCGCTCCTCCAAGCAAAATGAACGCTGTGACAAACGCACAAAACACCAGGCTGTATCGGATGATGGGGGAGAATGATACCTCCCATTGGCTGCCTTTTTTCTCTTTTTTATTTCGTTTCATATTGCTTACCGACTTTCCTTTCAAATTGTTGATGGCTTCTGTAAATCGCACTTGGAACCTAATCCATGTTATTATAATACAAACTGCCTGCGTTTTAACATGAATGACAATATTTCCATGTATAAAAAGAAGCCGGAGGCATAAACCCCTGGCTTCTCTATTTCCTGTTATTTTATTTTGAAAGTGTTTGACGGTATTTTCAGTGAACCGCTGTTACTGGATCAGCATGGCATCCCCAAAGGAAAAGAACCGATATCTCTCCCTCACTGCCTCCTCATACGCCTTCATAATATTCTCTTTCCCCGCCAAAGCCGAGACAAGCATCAGCAGTGTAGATTCCGGCAGATGAAAATTCGTGATCAGTCCGTCAATGATCTTAAACTGATATCCCGGATAGATAAAGATCTCTGTCCATCCACTTTTCGCCTGAAGGTTTCCATCCTCGTCCGCAGCGGATTCCAGGGTACGGCAGCTTGTAGTCCCCACAGAGATGATCCTGCCGCCGTTCTTTTTGGTGTCATTGATCAGTTTTGCCTGGTCTTCCTCCACCACATAGAACTCAGAATGCATATGATGCTTCTCCACGTCATCTACCTTGACCGGGCGGAAGGTTCCAAGCCCCACATGCAGCGTAACATGGGCGATATTGACACCCATTTGACGTATCTCCTCCAACAGCTCCTCCGTAAAATGCAGACCTGCCGTAGGCGCCGCGGCACTGCCTTCATTCTTCGCGTAAACGGTCTGGTATCTGTTCTTGTCTTCCAGTTTGTGGGTGATATACGGAGGCAGAGGCATTTCGCCCAGTTTATCCAGGATCTCCTCAAATATCCCTTCATAATGGAATCTGATCAGGCGGTTTCCCTCTTCCACCACATCAATGACCTCACCTGTGAGAAGTCCGTCCCCGAAGCTGATGACCGTTCCCGGTTTTGCCTTTTTTCCCGGCTTTACCAGTGTCTCCCACACATTGTCACCTTTTCTTTTCAGAAGCAGTATCTCAATCCCTGCATCTGTTCCCACCTTACTTCCGTACAGGCGGGCCGGAATGACCTTCGTGTCATTGATGACAAGGCAGTCCCCCGGGTTCAGATATCTAGTGATATGTTTAAAATCAGTATGTTGGATTTCTCCTGTTTCCCGGTCCAGATGCAGCAGCCTGGAAGCGGAACGGTCGGCAAGGGGGTCCTGCGCGATCAGTTCTTCCGGCAAATCGTAATAAAAATCTGATGTCTTCATTTTTTCTCCTTTATTTCTGCCAACAGCAGACGAACCGGACATGTCCGCCGGCAGCTTTTAAGTAAACGGCTTTCTCAGCCAAATACTACATCCTCTTCCAAAAGTTCTGCCCTTCCATCTGCAACTTCCACAATATTCACACCGCAGTTTGGCGGCACACAGCCGTGCCAGAAATTTTGAATCGCCGCGTCGGAGTAAACATTCTGCAGAAGTGCCCGCACAGCACAGCCGTGGGATGCAATGAGCAGGGTTTTATCCTGCAGCTTTTCCCTGCATATAAGCTCCTGGAAAAAATCCTTTGTCCTTGTGCAGATTTCCCTGATACTCTCCCCGCCTTTCGGAGGTTCGTAGACCTCTGTATGATGGAAAAAGTTGTCCAGCATATGGGCAGGCAAAAGGGCGGAATCCCGCCCTTCCCATTCGCCGAAGGAAATCTCCCTGAGACGTTCATCGTCATATATAGAGATATCTCTTCCTGCCAGTATCAGTTCTGCAGTCATTTTCGCCCGTTTTAACGGGCTGGTAAAGCAGAGATCAAAAGGGATTTCTTTTAATGCTTCCCCGGTCCGCTTTGCCAGAGTAATACCGTTTTCATTCAGATCCGTATCCGAGGCCCCCTGAAGCCTTCTCTGGACATTCCAGGAGGTTTCCCCATGACGGATAATATAAAGCTTCATAATACCTGCTCTCCCAAAATTTCTGCAAACCGCGTACTTTTTATTTACGCAGCTCTATACCAAGGCTTTCCAGCCCGTTTAAGATTTTCTTCATAGCAGCTGTGATCTCATTTTCCTCCAGTGTCTTGTCCTTTGCCCGGAAGGTGATGGAGTATGCCAGGGACTTGAACCCGTCTTTGATCTGGCTTCCCTCATAGATATCGAAAAGATTATAGCTCTCCAGGATCTTGCCGCCGCGCTGTACAAGAACGCGCTCTATCTCTCCTGCCAGTACATCTTTCGACACTACCATACTGATGTCACGGCTCACTGCGGGGAATTTTGCGATCCCTTCGTATTTTCTATCAAAGGTAGCGAACTCCAGGATGGCCGGAATCTCCAGCACAGCCACATAAGCTCTCTCACCAATGCCGTAAGTGTCTGCCACAGCCGGGTGTACCTCTCCCAGATAACCGATCACGGTTCCCTTGTATATAATATCAGCCTGGCGTCCGGGATGCAGGAAAGGTTTGCCTGATTTCGGATCATACTCCTCTTTCTCATGCATTCCGATCTTATCCAGGAACTCCTCAACAACGCCTTTCATGACAAAGAAATCACCGGCACCGTACATGCCCAGAGTAAACATCATTCTCTCCTCCGGCAGATCCTTCAGCGGCAGTTCTTTCGGCAGATATACATTGCCCAGCTCATAGAGACGGACATCTTTATTTCTTCTCTTGTAGTTGGTTCCAAGAGACTGCAACATACCGTTTAGGGGAGTTGTCCTCATAATGCTGAAATCCTCACCCAAAGGATTGGAAATAGTGATCACCCTTCGCAGTTCATCCTCTGCCGGGATCAGCAGCTTGTCAAATACTTTGGGGCTTTCAAAGGAATAGCAGTATCCCTGTGAAAATCCGTTGCATTCCGCCATATCTCTTGCCGCCTGCTCAATGCGCAGCTTAAACGGCAGCTTTCCTGTGGTAGCCTCTCCCTTAGGAAGAGTTGTAGGAATATTGTCATATCCGTAGAAACGTGCCACTTCCTCTGCAATATCCGCAGTACGGAAAATATCTGCGCGGAAGGTAGGTGCTACGATCTCATTTGTCTTCTCATCATATGCCAACTCTACTTTTGCGAGATAAGAGAGCATTTCCTCTTTGGAGAGTTCTGTACCCAGCAAATCGTTTATCTTCTCCGGCTCAAAAGCTACACGAACCGGCTCTTTCACTTTTGAATACACATCAACCATTCCGCCTACGACTTCACCGCAGCCGAATTCTTCGATGAGCTGGCAGGCTCTGTCAATGGCTGCCTGGGCATTGTTGGGATCAAGTCCCTTCTCGAACTTGCCGGAGGCATCGGTTCTGAGTCCTACTTTCTTGCTGGAGAGACGGATATTTACACCGTCAAAGCAAGCGGCCTCGAATAACACCGTGCTCACGGTATCTGTGATCATGGAATTCTCTCCTCCCATGATACCTGCAAGTCCTACAGGCTTTTTACCATCGCAGATCATCAGCACAGAATCATCCAGATCACGTTCCTGTCCATCCAGTGTCACAAATTTTTCTCCTTTTGAGGCACGGCGCACAATGATCTCCTGTCCTTCGATGGTGTCCATATCATAGGCGTGCATGGGCTGTCCGTATTCTTCCATCACATAGTTGGTGATGTCCACCAGGTTGTTGATAGGACGGATGCCGTTGGCAGCCAAACAGCGCTGCATCCATTTGGGTGAAGGTCCGATTTTTACATTTTTTACAACCCTTGCACAGTAGCGCGGGCAGAGGTCTGTATCCTCCACGGTCACCTTGACGTAATCATGGGCATCCTCCTGATTTCCCTTTACCTCCACTGTAGGGGGGATAAACTTCTTATTGAAGGTTGCCGCAGCTTCCCTTGCAATACCGATCACACTGTAACAGTCCACACGGTTTGAGGTGATCTCATATTCAAATACCACGTCATCCAGTCCAAGTGCATGGATGGCACTCTCACCAACCACTGCGTCCTCCGGGAATATATAAATGCCGTATTCCGGAGCTTCCGGGTAAAACTCCCTGGTGGAACCCAGTTCCTCAATGGAGCACATCATGCCGCAGGATTCAATGCCGCGCAGCTTGCCTTTTTTGATGCTGACACCTCCCGGTGTCTTTTTGCCGTCGTGACCGCCTGCAACACGGCCTCCGTCCAGAACCACCGGAATTTTGTCTCCCTCTTTTACATTGGGCGCGCCGGTCACGATCTGAACTGTCTCGGTCCCCACATTGACCTGGCAGATGATCAGCTTATCAGCGTCCGGATGGCGTTCAATCTTCTCAATCTGTCCGATAACGATTTTTTCCAAATCCGCATCCAGCTCCTCAAAGCCTTCCACTTTCGTTCCGGATAAAGTCATTGCATCTGTATATTCCTGTGCCGTGACGTCCAGATCCGGCACATACATTTTAATCCATGATAAAGATGTATTCATTGTTGTTCTCCTCTATAATTAATATTCTGCCTCAGGATTTCCCGACGAGTCATTTCTCTTTGATCAGAACTGTTTCAGGAATCTGGTGTCGTTTTCGTACAGAAGTCTCATATCATCAATCTCATATTTCAGCAAAGCGATACGCTCCAGTCCCACACCAAAGGCAAAGCCTGTATATTCCTCGGGATCAATGCCGCACATTTCAAGAACATGGGGATGTACCATACCACAGCCCAGGATCTCGATCCAGCCGGAACCTTTACAGAAACGGCAGCCCTTGCCGCCGCATTTGAAGCAGGAAACATCCACCTCTGCGCTTGGCTCTGTGAACGGGAAGTGATGGGGACGGAATTTTGTCTTTGTCTCCGGTCCGAACAGCTCTTTCGCGAACTCTTCCAGAGTTCCTTTTAAGTCGGCAAATGTAATATGTTTATCAATGACAAGGCCTTCGATCTGGTGGAAAGAAGGAGAATGGGTGGCATCCACCTCATCAGAACGGAACACGCGTCCCGGTGCGATCATACGGATCGGCAGTTTGCCCTGTTCCATGGTACGGGCCTGTACCGGGGAAGTCTGGGAACGCAGACAGATCTTATCGTCAATGAAGAAAGTATCCTGTTCATCTCTGGCAGGATGTCCCTCCGGGATATTCAGTTTTGTGAAGTTGTAATCCATGTACTCCACTTCCGGGCCTTCCACAACCTCATAACCCATACCGATGAAGATACGCTCCACTTCCTCCAGTGCTATGGTGTTGGGATGTCTGTGGCCGATTTCCATTTTTTTTGCAGGAAGTGTAACGTCGATCACTTCTGTTTTCAGTTTTTCCTCCATAAGGGCAGCTTCCAGCTTTCCTTTTGTATCTTCCAGATACTTTTCGATCTGGGCACGGGTTTCATTTACCCACTGACCAACCTTTGGTCTGTCCTCAGCGGCTACCTCTTTCATGCCCTTTAAAACTGCTGTCAGTTCTCCTTTTTTTCCAAGAAAAGCAACACGTACATCATTTAATTTGTCCAGGGAATCCGACTCCTGGATGCGCTTTGCCGCTTCTTCCTGAATTCGCTGTAATTTTTCTTTCATGGCTATCTCCTTATACTTTTATTTCCGGTAACTGTTCATTACCCTCACAGTTACTGTTTTTGACAATAAAAAAAGACCTCACCCCAAAAGGGACGAAGCCTGTTAAGTCCGCGGTACCACCCTTGTTCCCATCTGTAAAAATACAGAGGGCACTCGTATCTGTTTAACGCACAGTGACGTCATTTCCTACTGCTGTTTCAGAAATGCAGCTCCGGTGGGAATCTCAACGGTTATCTGAACTGAGAGGAGCTTGCAGCCGGTGACTCCTCATCTCTGGCAGAAGATAAACATCTACTGACACCTTCATAGCTTTTTCATGTATTGTCTGTAACCCATTTTAGCCATTAATTCGCATTCTGTCAAGAAGGTTTGTCAGCTTTTATTTCTTTTTCTTCCGATTTTTTTGAAAAATCTCCCATATCCTCCTCATCTTCATCGTCTTCCTCATCGTCTCTCCCGATGAGCTGCTGATATTCTCTCTTGAGGGTTTCGGTTGCCACCTGGTGTACCCATTTGAATTTCTCCTCAAAATAGCAGTTGATCTGTGCGCCTATCATCATGATATTCATACAGAAGTACATCCACAGGAGAATCAATATAATGGTGGTCATGCTTCCGTACATATTGGACGCTCCCTCATAATAGTCAAAGTAGAGAGAAAATCCAAAAGAAAAAGCAGACCAGCTCACCGCTGTAAACACAGCACCGGGCATCTGGCTTCTGAAGGTTGCTTTCCTGTTGGGCACAAATTTATATAGAAACAGGAACACCACACACAGGGCCAGCAAAGTGATGGTCACTCTCATACTGATGATCATGGACACCAGCTTATCGAGAAACGGCAGGCGCTTGCTCAGTTCCCTCTGCAGGCTGTTGCCGAATACCTGAAGGATCAGAGTCAGTACAATGGCAATGACAAAGACAAAGGTGTAAAATACAGACCGGATCCTTGTCACAATGTAATTCCTGGTCTCTTTTACCTGATAAATACAGTTAAAGCCATTGGTCAGTGACTGGATTCCCTTTCCTGCCGACCACAGAGCAATAAAACCGGAAAGCGGCACAACCGTCAGGGATTTCTCATACACTTCATTGACAATTCCCTGGATAAAGGTCTCAAAGCTCTCAGGACAGATCTGCATCACTGCATTGATCACTTCCTGCCTGTTAAGGGGGGTATACCGCACGGAAGTCATGAGAAGGAGCATAAATGGGATAAAAGAAAGTATGATGAAATAGGCAGCCTGTGCAGAATAGGCTGACACGTGATTCTTATTCATTTTTTCCATAAATCCGGTGACTGTGTTCACCATACTTTTTATAATTTTCATTTTATCTGTACCCGCATGTAATTTACGCATTATTTTCCCATTATAGCATGTGCCCCTTCGGATGACAAGTGTCCCGCGAGGTGTTGCCTTGCAAATGCAATGCAGTCCCAAGGCAGCCACGCACCATATGGACAGTAACGGCTAATCCGCTATATCAGCCAGCTCTACATCCTTATAAAAATAGGCAAGTATCTCCTGGTAACTCATCCCCGCTTCTGCCATTCCTTTTGCACCATTCTGGCTCAGACCCACGCCGTGGCCGTAACCGCCGCCGCTTATCACATAGCCTGTGAGGACATTATTTTCATCCCGCTGTTCTTCCAGTGTAAAATAAGCGCTTGGAAGAAGCGTTGACCCTTTCACCACGGAACCATCCTGTCTCGTTATGGAAAGTCCGTCCGGAGACAACAAGGCACGTATATCGTACTCATTACTGATATTGTAAACTCCTTGGTCTGTATCAAGAGTCAGATTCATGACAGCACCGCTGTCACTTGTCTTTGACGCGTCAATATCATGGATTTCCTGTACCCCCGCATATTTAGCCTGTATGGCTGTCAGCATACGTTCCGCCGAAAAAGCAATACTCCACTGATGCCATGGTTCCTGCGCGTCATAACTGCAGTCCACACTTTTCAGATAAGAAGCCGGAGCTGAAACCTCCCACACTTCATCTGTACTGGTCTTTCCGCTGGAAGTAGAAAAGTAGTATGCGGTGATAGGCTGGCCTCCGCTCTCCAGGATTTCTCCTTTTGTCTCATCCACAGCATCATTGGCCTGGGCAGCCTCTCCGCCGTTTTGATAGACCTGATAGGCCACACTGTCATCCACATCCGCACCGAGATCAGACAAGGCACTCTTCTGCATCTGTACACAGGCGTACGTTCTGGCACAGACGGCCTGGGCTTTCAGAGCTTCTATATGGTAAGACGCAGGCATTTCACTGGGTACCACACCGTACAGATACGCTTCCAGAGGCAGTGTATTTACGATACGCAGACCTCCCGCCTCCTGATAGACAGTAAAATTGCCCCTATAAGCAGGATTGCCCTGCTGCCTTTCCACTGACAGCAGGGTCGCCCTGTTTTCCGCTCCACTTGCCTGAAGTTCCAGCTTTCCATCCCCAAAAAGGGGACTGTCTGCAGTCAGCTCCAATGTCTCGCCGTCTGCATAGTCCATCTCCTGGCTGCCCAGAAGATGATAACTTCCATGAAACTGTAACTTTACGCTCTGGTGTGTATATCCTTTATATCCGTCTGTCATAAGAAGTACCGAAATCTCAGGCTCCTGCACTTTTGCTGCTGCCGCTTCACTCTCTGTATCCTCGGCGCCTTTGCTGCTGTCCTGAGCTGTATCATCAGCTGTATCATCAGCTTGGGCCTCTGTATCCCCAGAAGCTTCCGCACTCTTTTGTCCTTTTTCCTCTGTGTCATCGGTGGAGGAAGCCGGCAATGTCACGCCGGCACTGGCCCGCTCATTTTCTTTTATCATATTCTCCTGCAGGCTCTGTGTCCGGTAAACTTCCTGTCTTCTCACTCCAGCCCTGTTCGCCTGCCATACGATCAGGATACCGATCACGGCAAGCAGTATGATCAGCATTTTCCATTTTAGTTTTTGTTTCCAGTCCATATATTAATATATGAAAGAAGAAAAGATTTCATACCCTGGAGAGCGTTTTCCATGCATATTTTAAATTAACCCAGATACAGTTCCCGATAATAATCCAGTTCTTCCCCGATGATCTCATCCAGAACCTTCATACCCAAAAGCTCCACAGGAGCCTTATCATCTGTCAGGATCCTGTCTTTCCCTTCATAATCGGAAATTTCTGCTGAAACTGTCTCCATCATGCTCTTCAACTCCCCCTTTGGAAGTTTTTCCGTATTTTTCTCAAGCATTGCGGGAAGCCCTGCTTCATTGGAGGCAAAAACCTCCATATTGGTACCACCGTCCACCGGTACAGTGTACACATATTTGAACACGGAGGCTATGGTATCACAGAGATAATCATTGATGGAATCCTCAGAACTGGATTTCATATTCATGTTGACCACCATCACTCCGTTATCCTTTAAATGGTTTTTAACCTGACTGAAAAATTCCACGGAAGACATCTGAAAGGGTATGGTGATATCCTGATAGGCATCCACCATGATCACGTCATAAGAATCCTCAGAGGCTGTCAAATAGGCTCTTCCGTCCTCCACTGCCACCTCCACACTCTCGGGCAGCCCGAAATAGTCTGTGGCAATATCAGCAATCTTTTTATCAATCTCTGCCCCCTGGATTTTTGTTCCCGGGAAATACCGGTCACAGTAGTCGGCAAAGGTACCGCTTCCAAGGCCCAGTATCATCACCTGGTTGTCCTCTTTCGTGTTAATACCAGCCATGACCGGAGCTGCCAGCGCATAGTCATAATACATTCCAGTCAGCTCCTGGTTCTTTGTCTTTATGGACTGCACGCCGAAAAGCACGTTGGTGGACAGGATGGTCTGTTCCTCACTGTCTTTGACCTGCAGATAATTATAGATGGATTCGTCTTCCAGTGTCACATCCTTTTCCCAGAAGGCAAAGCTGAAACCGGGTGTCAGCAGGGCCAAAATGAGAAGTACCGCTGCTGTTCCGATGCAAAGCCCTCTTTTTCTCTTGACTGTCACAAAATAAACCACTGCTATTGCTGCCAGAACCGCTGAAAATATCAGGAAGGTAGCCGCTGTTCCAACTGCCGGAATGGTGACAAATGTTGGAAGAAAAGTGCCGATAATACTACCAATGGTATTTAATGCCCCCAATTCTCCCACCGTTTTTCCGTTGTCATCCAGATTGCTCACAGAAAATTTCACAAGGGACGGTGTCACAGTTCCCAACAGTACACAGGGAAACGCAAAAATTGCCAGACAGGTAAAAAGCGCTGCCCACACAAGAAAATTTGACTTGATAAAAATTGCCAAAAGAAGGGAGATTCCCGCGATCAGATATCTGCCCACAAAGGGTATCAGCGCGATCCACACTGCCGCGATCAAAAGCCTGCGGTAGAGCCTGTCCGGATCATGACGCTTATCTGCAGAGCGCCCGCCCCATACATTTCCCATAGCCATGGCGATCATGATCACACCGATGATCACGGTCCATACAATCTGGGAGGAACTGAAATAAGGCGCCATCAGCCTGCTGGCTCCCAGCTCCACAGCCATCACCGACATACCGGAAAAAAACTCAGTTACATACAAAAAATATTTGTTTTTTAATAATCTGGACTCCATTTTTGCCTCCTGTTGTCTCTTGATTTACCCCACCTTCTTATGCGGCAAAAAAACAGACTGCCCCAAGGCCGTCCGCGCCGCGATCCGGCGCCGGCGTACCTGCCCAAGGCAGCCCTTTTCTTTTATGCCTATGCTTCTGTCATAAACTGATAAATTGTGGTAGTATCGTATTCCTCTCCGGCTTTCAGAACAGAGGACTGGAAGTTTGCCTCATTGCAGGCATTGGGATAATACTGTGTCTCCATACAGAAACCGGCACGCTTTGTATAGACACTGCCGCCCTTTCCATTCTCATTATTGATGAAATTGCCGATATAAAACTGCATTCCCGGAAGATCTGTAAATACCTTCATGGTAATGCCTGTCTCATGGCTGTGAACTGACGCAGCCTCTTTTACATCACCCTTTTCTCTGGAGAGTGCGTAATTGTGGTCATAGCCGCCTCCGAAAACAAGTTGTTCATAGCTGTCCTCCACATCCTGTCCTATCTTCTTTGGAGAAGTAAAGTCCATAGGAGTGCCCTCTACTTTTAAAATTTCCCCTGTTGGGATAGCTTCTGAGTCTGATACCGGCGTAAACTCCGGTGCATGGATCTGAACTACATGGTTCAGCATGCTCTCTGCCCCCGCATTATGGCCTGCCAGATTGAAATAGGAATGGTTGGTCATATTCACAACGGTGTCAGCGTCTGCGCTGCCGGTGTAATGCATTACAAGTTCATTGTCCTGTGTGAGCTTATACGTCACATATCCTGTAAAGTTTCCCGGGAATCCCTGGTCACCGTCCGGGCTGAAGATACGGAAGGTAATACTGTTTTCCTGTTCCTCCACTCTCTCCACATCCCATACACGGATGCGGTAGAAGTCCGGGCCGCTATGTAAATTATTTTTGTTATCATTCTGAGCCAGCACATACTCTTTGCCGTTTATGGTGAATTTAGCTCCGCCGATACGGTTTCCGTTTCTACCGATAGGAGAACCAAAATGAGGTTTATTCTCGTAGTATCCCTCTACATTATCATAACCGAGAACCACATCTGTCAGATTCTTATCCTTATCCGGAACCATCACACGGACCAGTATGGCACCGAAATCTGTCACAGAAACAGACATCCCATTTTCATTACTCAGTTCATACAAAAATACATCTTTTCCTTCAGGGCTTTTTCCAAAGCTTTTTTTTGTCACTCCCATGTCTTCATCTCCTGTTTTCATGTTTTACTGTGTTCCTATTGTTGTAAACAAAAAGAGTCTGATTTTTCAGACTCTCGCACCAAATGCGGCGTTCCTGCTGCAAATGTCCACTATTCAATCATATATACAGCCTGACTGCTGTTATATTTATAATCCCAGGATGCCGTTTCCTACTTTCTGACTCCTAGCCTAAGCCAGGTGGGCAACCGCAACTGTTCTTCTGCCTTCCGCTGCGCAATGACGGCCTGACATCTGAACAGAAATATAGGAATCCCGTTTAAAGAAATGTAGGTTCAAAAACTGTAGGAGCATCGCACACCCCAGGATTACTTCGTATCTTTATTATACTCTAGTATATGAACTTTTTCAACAAAAATGCACACACTTAATAAATTTTTTCTTCAATATAAATATTACAGATAGAACGCACTTCTTCCATATCTGCCTTTGTCTTTGCATTCCCATATGGGATGCGGTCTATGTTCCGGTTCATGTAATCCTGTTCTTTAATGTACAGGAAACTGGAACGGAAGTTGAGATCAAAGATAAACGCCAGATAAGAAATCCACATATCCATATGCGTGGTCCTGTCCCCGCGCCGGATGCACCGGTGCTCTCTCACTGCATTCAGGATATTTTCCGAGACAGGTTCAAGACCTACCTCTTCTGCCGAAATTCCAAAGATGGCTTCCGTATTCTCTGTATCTTTTACTCTGAAATTATCCAGTTTATCCGCGTCCCTGATGATCTTGCAGTGAAAAAGCTCTCTTCCCTCAATTTCTTTTGGTATCTCATAGAGGGAATGACAGGCGATGGCTGTCCTGATAATACTGTCATACCTGTCTTCTTCTATAAAGCTTCTGATCATACCCTCTTCAAAAAGGACTTTCACACCAAATTGGGCATGGTCAAACAGATCATCGTCATAGCTGTGGAAGGTTTTCAACTGCTCAAATCTTCCGATGTCATGAAGCAGTGCAATGAGAAGCGCCAGTTCATGATCTTCCCCGGAAATGTTCTCCTGTCTGCAGATAAGGTCCGCCGCGTCCAGGACACAGAACGTATGGACTTCCTTCAGCAGGATCTTGTCATCGCTTCTGTCGTAGTTGCTGAGATATTGCCGGAAACTCTCTTTTGCATATTCCAAATCAATCATATTCTCATCTCCGCTGTCCTAGTAGGCCATAAAGTGTGTAAGAAAACCCATTCCGGCAAAATGTAACACATAGCTTGCCGAAAACAATTCAAATGCTCTCCAAGTAAAGAAAACGGACCGTCTATACTGACGGTCCGCAAGATTTCTATAAAATGTCTGAATTATTTCAGCTCATCAACAACTTTCTGGATTGCCTCTAAAGCATCAGCAGGAAGTTTGTCATATCCATCTTTCTTGGTCTCGAATGCTTTGATCTCATTTACGCGGTCATTCATACGAGCTTTGAGCTGATCAACGTAGTCAGCATCATTCATATCCGGAACGAATCCTTCCCAATCGAAGATTTCGATATCGGAGAACGGTCCCCAAGGTTTGAACTCTGCTTTTTTCTCTACGATTGCTTCCAGGATACCTAAAGTATCTTTCGGCTGAACTTTCTTGCCCATGAAATCGCCTGTGTTGATGATGTAGCAGTCTACATTTTTCTCTTCAACCAGTTTTTTGAATTTCTCGTAGTCATCAGCTAACGGATATGTTCTGAACGGGTTAGCGTAAGGAACAACAACCAGCTTATTCGGGTCAACACCTGGTGCCAGACGCTCTGCTGTAGAACGTTTTGTAGCCAGAGTAGCGCCCATTACGGATGCTAAGGAAGCACCTTTTAATTTAACTACTGGCGGAATGGTCGGGTCTTTCATGATCCAGAAGATAGCGTTAACCGGCTCGTCGATCTTATCAACACGGTTCGGTGCCCACAGTTTGGATTTGATTGCACGTCCGTTACCATTTCTGATATCTTCTGTTACAAGCTGGATGTTTCCATCCTCATCTAATGTAGCAGAGTTATTCATGGATGTCAGGAGGAATTTGTTGTCATCACATCCTGCCGGATAATCCTGTGTTTTATCGAAGTATGTAGGCTCTAATGCTACGGAAGCACAAGTATCTGTGTTGATGATGAAAGCGTCATCATGCAGAACTTTGATTTCGTATTTGCCATTGTGTTTTGCGTGTGTGATGGTGGATTTACCTGATCCTGACAGACCGTATACAGATGCAACGTATTTGGAACCATCAGCCAGTGTGTATTCTTTCTGTCCGCCGTGGCATGCTGCATAGCCGTTTCTGTTGGCAATTGCCCAAGCCATAGTCAGAGTACCTTTTTTGTGCTCACCGAAGTATCTCATACCAAGGATACAAGCACAGTTCTGGTCTGTGTTGAAGTAGCACAGAGTCTGCGGATCGCTTAAGCAGCTGTAGTCAACACCCGGAGTGCTTGCCGGTGACCACTGAGGATCTGAGAAGATGTAAACATCTGCCTCTTTTCCTTCGCCTACAGGCTGAGAATTTTTATACATTTTAACATAGTCATCAGACATATACTGGAAGTTCAGCATCCAGGAGTACATGATGTTCTCTTCACCTTCCGGAATCAGCAGGTGAGCTTTTACCATGAATTCAGGATCCAGTCCTACATATACCTCTGCGTGGTACATGGTTTTCCAGCGAGCTTCATAAATAGCATCCATAGCCACTTTGTCAAGAGCTGCGCAGTCAACACCTGGTTCTCCGGCAATGCGGCGTGCAGCTGCGTAACGTCCTGTGATAGCACCATCGTTAAATAATAAAACTTTAGCATCTCTCTCAAGACCAAACTCTTCGCCTCTATAAACAGGCATATCTGTAACGACTGTTCCAGGTGAGTTTTTCGCTAATTCATATGCCTCTTTTAATGTGTTAACCTTAACAACATTGTTGCCATAGAACGCTGCTTCAATAATGGAACGAGTTTTGCTGAAGCCAGTTTTGCCTGCTCCAATCTCGTTGATTGGGTAATATGCTTTTGTTGACATATGGTTTCCTCCTTAATCTTATCTCAAAGTCAATTCATTATCTCATGTTAGTTTTTAAAAGTCAATACTTTAACAATGTATTTTCTTGACGTTTTTTTTACATTTAATAGAATTTTTATATTTTCAAATTCCAAGAACATTTTTTACCGCTGCCGGCATATCCGGAACATCCACAACTGTATCGTGCAGAACAGGTGCTGTACGGATTTCCTCGATGGCATTGGGCACCTTCACATTTGCAATTTTGGACAATTCATCCACCAGCTCGAAATCACCCATGGAATCGTATTTGCTGTCAATGGCATCCATAACACTTCTTGTGAATTTAAAGGGGCTGGCTGTAGATGCAATAACTGTTTTGGTACTGTCTTTTGTGTCTTTCACGTATTTTTCATAGACACAAGCCGCTACGGCTGTGTGGGTATCAATGACATAGCCGGTATTCTGATAAAGAGCTTTTATAGCATCGGCAGTCTCCTTCTCTGTGGCAAAATTGCCGTAGAAATCTGCGAGCTGGCTGCGCATTTCCTCTGTTATCTGATAGATTCCACCCTTGGAAAGCTGCTCCATCATCTCACGGTTTTTGTCTGCATTTTCCCCTACAATGCGGTAAATAAGCCTTTCCAGGTTGCTGGATATAAGGATATCCATAGATGGGGAAGAGGTCAGGATGAAATCACGGTTCCTGTCATAGCTTCCCGTGGAGAAAAAGTCAAAGAGAACTTTGTTCTCATTGGAGGCGCAGATCAGTTTATCAATGGGCAGACCCATATTTTTTGCATAATAGGCTGCCAGGATGTTTCCGAAGTTGCCGGTGGGCACAGTTACGTTAATTTTTTCACCATCTTTTATCTCACCATTCTTGAAAAGATTCACATAGGCGTAAACATAGTACACTATCTGAGGCACCAGACGGCCGATATTGATGGAGTTGGCAGAGGAGAACTGGAAGCCTGCCTTGTCAAGCTCCTCCTCCATTGCCTTGTCATTGAACATTTTTTTCACTGCGGTCTGGGCATCATCAAAATTGCCCGTGATACCCACTACATATGTATTATTTCCCTTCTGTGTCACCATCTGTTTTTCCTGGATGGGGCTGACACCGTTCTTGGGATAAAAGACAATGATCCTTGTACCCGGCACGTCTGCAAAACCGGCCATGGCTGCTTTTCCTGTATCGCCTGATGTGGCGGTGAGGATGACGATTTCATTTTTCACATGGTTTTTCTTTGCGGAGGTGGTCAGAAGATGAGGCAGAATAGAAAGCGCCATATCTTTAAACGCAATGGTTGCTCCGTGGAACAGCTCCAGATAATACGCGCCTCCTGCTTTTACCAAAGGTGCGATCTCCTGGGTATCAAATTTTGAATCATAAGCTTTGGCGATACATGCCTTTAACTCTTCCTCTGTAAAATCTGTCAGAAAACGGCTCATGACCTCATACGCGATTTCCTGATAAGACATCTCTGCCAGTCTGTCCATGGAAATGTCCAGTTTGGGAATCGCTGTGGGCACAAACAATCCTCCGTCTTTTGAAAGCCCTTTTAAAATTGCTTCAGATGCCTTTACGCATTCCCCTGTTCCTCTTGTGCTTTTGTACAAAATCTCCATCTTTCTATGTCCTTTCTTCTTTACGGATACGTGAAAAAGTCATGTACCCCATATTGGAATAAAAATTTTAAATCCTCTTTAAACCATTTAATATTATGCTGTTCAGCATAAGCCTCTTCCATGAAGAACAGCGCGCCCTGGGAGTAATCCTCCCCGTCAATGGCCCGGTTGACTGCCTCTCTGGTCCCCTCTGAAACGGTAACCGTATCGATTCTGCCGTCAACGGTAGGTGAAAACTGGGGACTTCCGTCCGAATTCTCCCACACTACATCGTGAATGCTGTTGGGGAAATCAGGGCTTTTCACCCGGTTGAAGATCACGTTAGCCACCAAAATGCGGCCCTTGATATCTTCACCTCCGGCCTCCGCCTCCACAATTTTCAGAAGCGTCTCATAATCCTGATCCGTCATCCTTAGAAGACTCTCAGAAGCGCCGATGGAGTGATTCTCCAGTTCAGCCACACTGCTGGCTGTCTCCTCGCTAAAATCGAAACGTGATTCCTGCACCTTTTTTCCTGTTCTCTGTCCTACCAGCACTGCCTCACAGGAGGTGCCAAGCCGATGTACTTCGCTCTGGGTATCCTGACTTATCAGTACGCCTGAAATAATTGCGTCCAAGCCGTACAGTTGTTCCTCCTCCGGCTCATCTTTCTCTTTCGGCGGATCTTTGTCGTCACTCACAGATGCATATACATTATTTTTTCCGCCAGCATGAAGCCCGTGAAAGGTAAATGCCACGGCAGCGATCACCACTGCCCCTGTCACAACCAACGCACAGGTCCTCCGGCTCTTTTTAGATATCTTCCGGATCAAGAATAAAAATCCGGCCGCAATCGTACGAATAATGTCCATACCTTTTTCCTTTGCCTGTTTTCTTAAATCGAATAGACATCAGTTATAACACATAGTTCAATTTCTGATGTCATGAATTATATGGATTATAAAATATTTGGGCAATGGAAGTCAATAAGCCGGGGCCTCTTTTAGCTAATCTTCACAATATTATCTTGTTTAAAGAAAGATATTTTATCTAATTTTTTGTGCTTTTTTCCTCTATTTCACTAAAATCAATAATTATCGGCTCTCACTTTTATTCTATCTGCTCATGACACCCGGACATGGACCATACGATCGGAACCATTGGACAGCTTTGGACCATGAAGTACAGCAAGTCTTCTTATTCTGTCATATATATCTGAGACGCTATTTCATCTAAAGTAAAGCATTCATCTTCTGCACCCGGTAAATGGGCATTTTCCTGTATTTCAGTATTATTCCAGTAATCAGTAAATGCTGCCGCCTGCATAAAATGATCACCTTCAATCTCTACATACTCCCCCTCAGGTCCATTCAGTCTTGCATATGTACCATCTGTATTGTAATAGTTAGACTTCTGTAGAAAATAGATACTTTTCTGGCCGATTTCCAGCATGATATCATTTTTCTCTTTTTGCTGTATGTAAATATGCTTTTGCTCTTCAGCGCTGTACTGTTTATATTTCTGGCGCCAATCTTTCTTTTCCTCCCTGAAATACAGAGAATCTATATAATCCTTTACCGATACATATCCCTGGTCTTTTACTAATTTCATTATTTTCCCTTCTTTAAGATCCCCTTTGAAGGAGCGCAGGACTTTAATATCCGCTTTTGTATGGCACATGCCAAACCAGTCGATATAATAGCGCAGCTTTGTTGTTTCACCATAAATAATCTCTTCGCTGTCGCCGGCCAGTGCCCCAATATCAGGATAAGAATACATATATTCATAGAACATTTCATTGTCAAAGGATACAACCGTATCTTCCGTAATTTCATCTGCATTTATCTTTACCCTTCTGATGCTGCCGCAGCCTGTAAGACATATGGAACAAGTTATCAGTAGGAATATCCATTTTCTTATCTTTCTCACCCCTTTTTACAACATCTGCTGTATCTCAGTATATTTATAAGCAAACAGGGCTGAAGGAATACTCTGTGATATTCATTCAGCCCTGTTACTTCTCATCTACCTATTGCTCTTTAGCTATTATTACTCTTTAGTTATTATTACTTTTTAATTATTACTTTTTAATTGTTATATTTTATCTTATCTGTTATTAATGGCTGTCACCAGTGCGTCAATGGATGCCCGTATGATATCGGAATCAACGCCTGCTCCCCAAGCCAGGCTGCCATCCGGTTTGCGGATTCCCACATAGGCAATGGCTTTTGAACTGGAACTCTGCTCTAAAGCGTGTTCCTGGTAAGTCACCAGGTCATACTGGAAACCGTATTCCTTTTTCAGCGCATTGCTGACCGCATTAAGACGTCCGTTTCCTGCTGCCTCTGTCGTCACTTCACGCCCGTTAAAGCTGGACGTCACCTGTGTGGTGATTCCGCCATCCTTCTGCTGGAAATGAACACTTTGGATCACAAGCGGGGAGGTAACATTCTCAAATGTCTTTTTAAACAGCTCGAAAATCTGTTCAGGCAGCAATTCTTTCTGTGTATGGTCTGAGACAGCTTTTGCTGTATATCCCATAGCCTCCCGCATCTTTGCCGGCAGATTTAAACCATATTTCGTTTCCAGAATATATCCGACACCGCCTTTTCCTGACTGGCTGTTAATACGGATAACATCGGCATCATAATTTCTACCCACATCTTTCGGATCAATGGGCAGATAAGGAACCGTCCAGTGTTCCGGTTTCTTTTCATCCAGCCAGTGCATGCCTTTTGCGATGGCATCCTGATGGGATCCGGAGAAGGCCGCAAATACCAGCGCGCCACAGTATGGACTTCTCTCACCGATCTTCATGCCGGTGAACTCCTCGTATTTCTCACAGATAGCGCCCATATTAGTGAAATCCAGATTCGGCTCAACACCCTGTGAATACATGTTCAGTGCCAAAGTGATAATATCTACATTACCGGTTCTCTCACCATTTCCAAAAAGTGTTCCCTCAATACGGTCTGCCCCTGCCAGAAGCCCCATCTCAGAATCTGCAACACCACATCCTCTGTCGTTATGGGGATGAAGGGATACGATAACATTTTCTCTGTATTTTAAGTTTTCACAGATATATTCCACCTGGCTCGCATATACATGAGGCATGGAATGTTCTACGGTTACAGGAAGGTTGATGATCGGCTTTCTGTCTGCTTCAGGCTGCCAGATGTCAAGCACTGCATTACATACCTCAAGTGCATATTCCGGCTCTGTTCCTGTAAAGCTCTCCGGGCTGTACTCAAACCTGTAATTTTCTCCTGCTTCCTCTGTGAGCTGCTTTAACAGCTTTGCACCTTCCACTGCAATCTGCAGAATCTCTTCCCTTGACTTCTTAAACACCTGCTCACGCTGAGCAACAGATGTGGAATTGTATACATGGACGATTACATTCTTAGCCCCTTTTACTGCTTCAAATGTCTTTTTGATAATATGTTCTCTGGCCTGAGTCAGAACCTGAATGGTCACATCATCCGGGATCAAATCCTCCTCGATCAGCTTTCTGAGGAACGTATACTCTGTCTCTGAAGCTGCCGGGAATCCCACTTCTATCTCTTTAAATCCAATTTCCACCAGAAGTTTGAAAAACTCCACTTTCTGTTCCAGATTCATAGGGATAACAAGTGCCTGGTTGCCGTCACGCAGGTCAACGCTGCACCAAACGGGAGCTTTATCCACATACTCTTTTTCCGCCCACTTCATGCATTTTACCGGCGGCATGAAATACTGTCTCTTGTACTTACTGCAATTTTTCATTCTTTTTTCCTCCTGACTTTTTTGGATACCTATATCTAAGCTTTTATAACAGGTAGTCTGCACAGACCTTCGGGGATTTTGGAGCTTCCCAAACGGTACAAAAAAAGCCCTCCATCCTTATTACAATATGCTTGTAATAGAGACGAAAGACTACTGTCCTGCGCGGTACCACTCTACTTTATGAATATACTTCATACGCTTAATAAGATACAGATATGTACACCTTATATCTTTCCCTTCTGATAACGGCAGGGTTCCGTCTGCGTCTACTATTTCCTTAAGAAAGTTCGGGCAGCTGCTCCAAGGGCAGTTCCAGATTCTGCGTCTGCCGCTTCACACCAGCCAGCGGCTCTCTGAAATCCGATATGAATCTATACTAATCCTTATCTTTGCATTTATCCTATTGCAACAGTTAATTACTGTTGTGTTAAAGTTACGATACCATTCCTTACAGAAAATGTCAAGTGATAAACGTATGTATTTTCCAAAAACTCATTGAACTGACAGGTAAAACACCATGTTTCACACCCCTGCAAAAAGCAGTTCTGCAGACAGTGCCCGTTAAACTTCAATCCATTTGTAGTGGTACTGGCATTTTCTGATATTTTCGCATAAACATTTGACAATGACACCGTGTCCGTCTAAAATCGCCGTTCAAATCTTCTGTCTTTAACAAGTTCACTTCCTTTTTTCTGAGCATTTGCTATAATACTGGTATAGGTGTAAAAAATGTCACTCTCACAAAGGAGGTCTGTTTTATGCAGGAAATCTATGATTTTCTAAAGAAATGCGGAACTTATTATCTGGCAACCACAGAAGGCACTCAGCCCAGAGTTCGTCCTTTTGGAACTGTTGACATCTTTGAAGACAAACTCTACATCCAGACAGGAAAGGTCAAAAATGTTTCCAGGCAGATCCTTGCTAACCCTCAAATAGAAATCTGTGCATTTGACGGCGGACATTGGCTGCGGATCGAAGCCACTGCCGTGTTGGATGACAGAATAGAGGCACAGAAGCACATGCTGGACGGCTATCCTAACTTACAGTCCATGTATCAGCCCGGTGACGGAAATACCCAGGTGTTCTATCTGAAAAATGCCACTGCCACATTTGCGTCCTTTACGGATGAACCGAGAGTGATCCACTTCTGAAGTGATTCTCAATGATTTTACTTCACGTTAATTTGGAGGACTGTTAAAGTGAGAATCTGCAGTCCTCCGAACAGGAAACTGCCTATTTGCCGCCTATACTACCCATATATCGGTGCATTTACCCCCTGTATATCAGAGCAAAATGTACGTTTTTTCCCCTAAATATATTTTAAACAAAAAAAATTAAACTTTTTTTCTATTTTTTCTTGCATTTTCCAAAAATTCTGTTATAATTAATAATCGTTACGGGGTATGGCGTAGCTTGGTAGCGCGCACGGCTGGGGGCCGTGAGGTCGCAGGTTCAAATCCTGTTGCCCCGATTAGAATTAAGATGCTGGAAGCTTATGAAGAATAGGTTCCGGCATTTTTTGTATTTGTTAACTGATTCTCTTAAAGACAGTTAAAGATACTTTTTATCATTTAGTAAGATTTAAAACCCATCCATGAAACGAAAACACTCTACAATATAATAAATTAATATTTACCATCATAATAAATGCTCATTTGAAGTAAGAATCAAGAAATGATGACCTTCCCCCAAACGAGCCCTTCTTCTGATCATATATAAATCATAATCCGGTAACCAGACCATCAATACAATTTACGTAATAGGTTCTCCCATCTTCCATTTCATAGTACCAAACCGGTATATACTCTTCTTCACCATTATCTGCAAAAACCAACTCAATCTTATAGACGGATCTTGCCTCCTCACTATTTTCATCTAATCCCAATTCTTTATTTTCCTTGGTTATTGCATTTGCCAATAATATTTTTGATTGCTCAAAATCAACTATTTGAGCAGTTTTTGTATTTTCCGGCAAATCTATTTTTTTGTATTGATTCCATTCTATCCGTCCGTGCAGTACGCCGGAATCATCAAGCAATACACTGACGCCCTCATATTGTATTCTAACACCGTTATACTCGTTTGGGTATTCAATTCTGTATCCGATAACGGATTCCTCAGATTCATCCCCCAACTGTGTTTTACGCATATCCCCCACTATAGGCTTTATATTATCCAACAGACTTATATCAAACCCTATAAATGCTGTACCGATCCATTCATCCGCCTTTGCAACAGCCTGGTTTTCATTCATACTGACAGCTTTGTCTCCTATCTCACCATATGATATACTGGTCAGACCTTCGCTTTCTGTATAAATTCTACCTCCTACTTCTTTGTTTCCTTCATAATGTTTTAAGATTTTCTCCAGTGCATAGTCCGGAACAGTCTTTTCAGTCAGCTCTTCCATGTCTGATTTAAATATCAATTGTTGACCAGTCAATTCTACATCCGGCTTTTGCGGACTTTCTTTCTGAACTTTCTCTTCAGATACCTGCTTATCAAACGATTCCGGATTTACAGCACATCCTGCTAAAATGCCGCCCATTGCAAGAACCAGAACAGATTCCGCCATAGCTTTCCTCATTTTTTTACTTTTCAATATATCACCCCCTCATAATACTATCCTTTTCCAGTTAGAGCATCAGCTTTGCGCCCATGCCGCATATTGCTCTTTGGATATTGCTCAACATATTGTACCTCATTTAATAAAATTTTTCATTACTATTCATTCAGGATGTATTTATTGCTAAATCCCTTCTTCTCAATAATACCAATTAACCCTTTGGTATTTTTGATCGAATAACGCTTTCTCTGTGGAGGTGCATTTTTCCCAGCACAATTCCCACGGCAGTCCGCTTTATACATTTTATTTTACCAGCCTCCCGTCAAAAAAGCCACCGGATTTATTCACCGGCAGCTTTCATTTCTAAATATTCAGATTAAACAATATGTATCCGTGTATAGACTGATTTTACCTATTCTGGAGATTCGCGTAAAACTGCATCCCGTAGGAAAAGTGTTCCTCTAAAAAGGGTTCCACAAACTCAAATGTTCCGCCAATAGGGTAAATGACATAGCTTCCTCCCGGCGCCAGGGAATCAATCACTCTTCGGTATTCCTTTTTAACTGCTTCTGGTGAAACACCCGGCACATCCAGAACATTCATATTGTTAAAACCGCCGCAGAATGTAATCTTATCTCCATATTTTTTCTTTAGTTCTGCTGTATTTTTATTACATGCCTGAAAGGTATCAATGGCGTCACAGCCGATTTCCACCAAATCAGGTACTATTGGCTCAATAAAGCCACAGCTGTGATGCTGATAAAGCATTCCCGCATCATGACAGGCCTCTACCATTCTCGCCAGCTCCGGTTTGATCAGACTTCGCCACAGATCCGGAGACATGAACATACGGTCATTGCTGCCATAATCATCATGGGCATTCAGAATATCCATATCATAATATTTTCCTATTTTCTTAAAATATTCAATCTTCCAGTCCGCCATGGCGTGAAAATATTCTCTGCAGGAGTCAGGGTCTTCAATCAGTGCCATCAGCGCGTTTTCAAATCCCATGCACGCATGCATACGCTCGAACATGCCGTTTAAAACCATACACACTCTCGCTCTGTCATCATCATATATGGACTTTCCATCCGCTCTTGGATGCAGACCGTATCCCATAACAAACGCAAAAAAATCTGAATGTATATCAATATCCGCCTGTTTTTCCCAGTCTATGGCTTCCAGATCCGGAAACTTCATATTTTCTTTCCAGTCTGCAATATCTGTAAAGAGATACTTTCCCGGTGTGGTAATACAGGCATGGATATTGTCTTCATAGATCCATTCACATCCCCAGTAATCTTCCCCCCGTGAAAGCCCCGTATACCTCTCCATCTGCGGACAGGCCTGTATCAAAGCGATATCTGTAAAGAAGCAGGGAATATAAGCAGGTGTCTTGTGTTGATATGCCAAAAGGCAGTTCTCTCTGTTCGTCATAAATAAAACCTCCCATTTCAAAACCACTTACTGTTTTCTTCTTCATTATATGTATTTTTTGCAATACAATCTATGTATGATGTGCTAAAATAGAAGAAGATAAAGTCATTTCTGATTTGTATGAAAAGTACAAATCAGAAATCCGGAGGTGCAGCAATGAAACTATCTATGTGGATACTGGCCGACTGGCTGAAGAAATATAATCCTCAGATTAATATCAAAGATGGCAGACGTACTCTGAGAAATGTCCGTCTGCTCTCAGAAAATGTGAAAATGGAATCCATGGACGTCTATATGGGAGCCATGAAAAATTTTGTGGACGGAAACAGCGCTCAGGTGATCTGTGTTCAGGGCCACGACATGATACTGCTGGATACGGAAGACACAGATCAGATCTTCAATGAGATCCTGGACGCTTTTGACTACTACAATGGCTGGTCAGACAGACTGAGAGAAATGATCCGAAACGGGTCATCCCTGGATGATCTGCTTGGATCCAGTTATGAAATTTTTGGTCAGAAACTGATCATCACGGATCCCGGATATCTGGTAATTGCACATACAAATCTAGAAGGAGGGCTGCCTAATAAAAATTTAGATGCCATGAAGCAGACCGGAATCATGCCCCTGAAAACTATTATGGCAATCAACAATGATCCACGGATACGTGAAAAGAATCCCCATTCCTATATCATGGATTACGGCGAATTAGGCGCTCCTTGTTTCTGCCGAAATCTATTTTCCAGAAACCATCATATCGGCTGGGTTCTGGTGATCCTGGAAGAACATCCTGCGACAGAAGGAACAAAGCATTTGCTGGATGAACTTGGAAACATAATAGAATACTGGTCAGATATGCATGAAGACAGGCTCCAGCTTTTGTCCTATACTGATATTTTCCAAAAAATCCTCTCGGGTGAAGAGAAAGACAAAAGGCAGCAGGATACACGGCTTCGTTCTATAGGCTGGTATCCTGAAGATGAAAAACAGATATACATCTTAAATGGCGTCCATACAGGTGCCAATATGCAGGATTTTTTTCATCACAAACTGGAACGCCTTGCTGACGGGTGCTTCACCATTTGCTGGGAGAATAAAACGGCACTGATCGTCAATAGAAAGATCGTTCTATACCGGGATTTTCTCCTGAAACTAAAGGATTTTATGCTCCAGACAAAGACTTACTGCGGCACAAGTCCGGAATTTACAGATATCTTAAGCCTGCAGGAATATTTTAAAATGGCAGAAATATCTGCTGCATATGGTGATAAAACACCCGGCTGCATCAATGACTTTGAGTCCTGTGCTGTCTCTTATACAATAGAACTGATACGGAATCATGCCCATGTAAACATTTCCCATCCAGCACTATCGGTCCTTGGCAGATATGACCGTAAAAACCATACAGAACTCAAAAAAACCCTGAAAGAATATCTGAACTGTGAACGAAATTATGTAAAGACCGCAGCCCGTCTGTATATCCACAGGAATTCCCTTCTATACAGACTGAAAAGAATCGAAGAACTGACGGACATTGACCTGGAGAATGAAGAAATCCGTCTGCATCTGTTACTTTCCTATCTGATTGAAGAACGAGACGTAAAATAACTATATAGATCGTGTCCTCTCCGGCATCTGTTCGGAAGAAGAATCAGCTAAAGACACCTTCCAGCCTTCAATCTGTTCTCATAAGCAGTTATAAAACTGCATAGTATTAAATAATTGCCGGTGTATGGAGTATATTACGGACATGAATAAAAATAATAGAAGCGCTTTGGTGATCTCCATTCTTATTCCACTTGCCATTGGATCTTTGTCCACAGTGATCAGCAAAAACAGGTCTATGTATTTTTCAATAAATAAGCCCGCGCTTAGTCCTCCGGCTTTTATTTTTCCGGTTGTATGGACAATACTTTATGTTTTCATGGGTATTTCTTCCTATATCATTTATGAATCAAAGTCACCGGATAAATCCAATGCACTCAGGACATATGCAGTACAACTGTTCTTTAATTTCTTCTGGAGCATCATATTCTTTGGTTTATCACAATATCTGTTTGCTTTTTTTTGGCTATTGGCCTTAATCATCCTTATTGCCGTTATGATTTATCAGTTCTACCAGATCAGCCCTGCTGCTGCCTATTTACAAATACCTTATATTGTCTGGTGCATATTTGCGGCATATCTAAATTTTATGATATATATTATGAATAAATAAACGGAGGAACCAAAATGCAGACAGTCACTACAAATACCTTGAGTGATACCATGTACTATAATGAGATACCCGTATTCACCTACAAGATCAATTACCCTTCCTTCACCACAACATGCAGTGATAATGCCGGTAAATCCATAAACGCTCATTATGCCCAACTGGCGCGGAAGACCGAGGAATACGGCAGAAAAGAACTCTACACGCAGGCCGCAGCAGATGCTAAATACCCCAAAAGCCCCCGGCCATTTCCTATTTATACGCTGGATGTCGTTTATCAGATCACTTATAATACAGGATGCCTCGTCAGTTTATACACAGATACTTATACCTATGCGGGCGGCGCTCACGGCCAAACGCTGCGCACCTCTGACACCTGGGACTTTAACACAGGAAAAAAACTGCGCCTCACAGACTTCTATCCCTTTACCCCAGCCTCCTTGTATCAGCTTCAAAATTCCATGGCGGAACAGACGGCAGAAAGGCTAAAGACAGACCCGGGTATTTATTTTGAAGATTACAGAAAGCTTCTGCAAGACACCTTCAATGCAAATAGTTTTTATATACAGCCGGGAAGGGTGGTCATTTATTATCAGCAGTATGATATAGCGCCTTATTCTACGGGATTGCCTAAATTTTATGTTCCATAATAAACCGCAGGATATCCTGATGCGTCTCTGCGATATTCAGACCGGACAATTCGCTCATACTCAAAAAACGCAGTTCTATGGATTCTTCACTGCATTTCAGTTCCTTGAAATCCTTTACGAAAACCTCATATACCGCTGTGATGATACGCACAATGTTTCCATCAGGGTACGCGGCAATTCTGTAAGGATAGGAAAATACATCCAATAATTTTAAATCTTCCACTACCAGACCTGTCTCTTCTCTGATTTCTCTCTGTACGCACTCCTCCAATGACTCTTCCATTTTCAACCCGCCGCCGATGAAAGCCCACCTCTCAGAATCTGTGCGTCGTTCCAGAAGTACCTTTTCATTCTTTCTTATAATACCTACCGCTCCCATATGTATGGGCCGATTGGGTTTTGGAGCATTGGGAGAATTGTAAAACTTTGTCTGTCTTTTCATACGTATCCCCTTCCCGCTGGACTGGAAAAACGGCCCATTCTGCTCTTTTTTTGCAAAATGAACCGTTCTTTGTCCTGCTTTTTACTGCTGGCTATTAATATAGTTGATTAGACCTTCAGCCTTGATGATCTTCTGCATGAATTCCGGGAACGCCTGGCCTTTGAAGCTGGTTCCCTTTGTCTTGTTGGTAATGATCCCGCTGTCGAAATCCACTTCCACCTCATCTCCTGCCTCAATGTTCTGTGCCGCCTCCGGACATTCAATGATAGGCAGACCAATATTGATGGAGTTTCGGTAAAAAATGCGGGCAAACGTCTCTGCTATGACACAGCTCACCCCTGCCGCCTTGATAGCAATGGGCGCATGCTCACGGGAGGAGCCGCAGCCAAAGTTCTTGTTCGCCACAATAATATCGCCTTTATTAACCTTTTTCACAAATTCCTTGTCAATGTCTTCCATACAGTGCTGTGCCAGTTCCGCAGGATCAGAAGAATTCAGATATCTTGCCGGAATGATAACATCCGTATCCACATTGTCGCCGTATTTAAAAACTGTTCCGTTTGCTTTCATGTCTTCCTTCCCTCCTATAATCCAAGTTCTTCCGGCACGGAAATTTTGCCGGTCACTGCGCTTGCTGCTGCTACGGCCGGGCTTGCCAGATATACTTCAGAGTCCACGTGTCCCATACGTCCCACAAAGTTTCTGTTTGTGGTGGAGATACAGCGCTCTCCTTCTGCCAGGATTCCCATATATCCGCCCAGGCATGGTCCGCAGGTAGGAGTGCTGACAACAGCGCCTGCTTCGATAAAGATTTTCAGAAGCCCTTCCTCCATTGCCTGAAGATAGATGTTTTGTGTTGCAGGTATAATGATACAGCGCACACCTTTTTTCACTTTGCGGCCCTTTAAGATCTCTGCTGCACAGCGAAGGTCCTCGATCCTGCCGTTGGTACAGGAACCGATCACAGACTGGTCGATCACAACATCCTCTGTGATCTCATCCATTGTCTTTGTATTTTCCGGCAAATGCGGGAATGCGATGGTCGGTTTAAGCTGGCTCAGATCAATGGTATATTCTTCATCATAAACCGCATCCGCATCTGCCTCGTAAACTTTATACGGGCGTTTGGAATGTTCTTTCATGTATTCTACAGCCAGCTCATCAACCGGGAAGATCCCGTTCTTTCCGCCTGCCTCAATAGCCATGTTGGCAATGGTAAAACGGTCATCCATACTCAAATTTTTGATGCCCTCTCCCACAAACTCCATGGATTTGTAAAGAGCACCGTCCACGCCGATCATGCCGATGATATGTAAGATCACGTCTTTTCCACTGACCCATTTGGCCGGCTTGCCCACAATATTGAATTTGATGGCTGAGGGCACTTTAAACCATGCTTTTCCTGTCGCCATGCCTGCCGCCATATCTGTACTGCCCACACCTGTGGAAAAAGCGCCCAGCGCTCCGTAAGTGCATGTATGGGAATCCGCTCCGATCACCACATCTCCTGCCACTGTCAGGCCTTTCTCCGGAAGCAGCGCGTGCTCTATACCCATCTCACCCACATCGAAATAATTGGTGATCTCATTCTTACATGCGAATTCACGCACGCATTTGCAGTGCTCTGCTGATTTGATATCCTTGTTCGGAATAAAGTGGTCCATAACCAGCGCGATCTTGTCTTTATCAAATACATTTTTAACCGTCATTTTATCCATCTCGTGAATTGCTACAGGAGATGTAATATCATTACCCAGCACCAGATCCAGATCAGCCTCGATCAACTGTCCGGCTTCCACTTTATCAAGTCCGGCTGCTGCAGCCAGAATTTTCTGTGTCATTGTCATTCCCATGGGTATTCCTCCTTGTTTTCTTAATTTGTGACTGTTTGTAACTCTTCACAGCCACCTTGATTTCATCTATTGCTATCATAGCATATCTTTTGTTATAATAGAAATACATATTAAATATATCTACCATAACTCCAATTTATATAGTTGCCGATCACAGAGAAAACTGCAACTGTATATGGAGTCAAATGCAAAACAGAAATGAGGTTCTACAATGGAGCAAAACTTATCCCTGTACCGCGTTTTCTATACAGTTGCCAACGCGGGCAATATTTCCAAAGCCGCTGAACAGCTCTACATCAGCCAGCCGGCCATAAGCAAATCTATCCGCAAATTGGAGCAGAGTCTGGATGTCACTTTATTTTCCAGAAATTCCAGAGGTGTACAGCTCACCGAAGAAGGGGAAATCCTCTATGACTACGTGCAGAAAGCATTCTATTCCCTGCAGATGGGAGAATCCCGCATTAAAAAAATAAACGACCTGGGGATCGGACATTTACATATCGGTGTCAGCACCACCCTCTGCAAATACATGCTGCTTCCCTATCTGCAGGAGTTTATCAAGCTGCATCCCCACGTGAAGATCACCATAGAATGCCAGTCCACCAACCACACCCTGCAGCTTTTAAAAGAGAACAAAATTGACCTGGGACTTATCGGAGAACCGGAACGGCTGCACCATATACATTTTGATTCTCTTGGAGAGATTGAGGATATCTTTGTCAGTACCAGTTCCTATCTGGATAATCTTTCCCTGCGCACCAACCGCAAGGACGATATCTTCCACACAGCCACTCTGATGCTGCTTGACAAGGAAAATATGACCCGGCAGTATATTGATGACTACCTCTCCATGCACCATATTGAGACAAACAATCTTCTGGAAGTGTCCACTATGGATCTGCTGATCGAATTTGCCAAGATCGGTTTAGGAGTGGCCTGCGTTATCCGTCAGTTCGTGGAAAAAGAACTGAATGACAAAACCCTGGTGGAGATTCCCCTGCCCTTCCCGATCCACAAGCGGAATATCGGTTTCGCCTTCCTGGATAACCTGCAGCAGACCACCGCTGTCAAAGATTTCATTGACTTTTACAACAGCAAGCGGCCGTAAATACGAAACTGCCTGTCCAGCTCATAAAAACCGCCGGGAAAAGGATTTCTCCTGCTCCCGGCGGACTTTTCTTACCACATAATGTTCACAAATGTGCTCTTAGTTCTCGATCAGTTTGCCTGTGTCATTCCAGCTGTATAATTTACGCAGCTCTGCTCCGACTTCCTCTAACTGATGTTCTGTCTCTCTTCTTCTCATAGCGCCGAAGTGCATACAGCCTGTCTGGTTCTCTGAGATCCAGTCTTTTGCAAAAGTACCGTCCTGGATATCGGACAGGATCTTCTTCATGGCTTTCTTTGTATCATCAGTGATGATCTTCGGTCCAGTGATGTAATCACCATACTCAGCAGTATTGGAGATAGAATAACGCATGCCCTGGAATCCGCTTTCGTAGATCAGGTCAACGATCAGTTTCATCTCATGGATACACTCAAAGTAAGCATTCTCCGGTGCATATCCTGCCTCTACTAATGTCTCGAATCCGGCTTTCATCAGTGCGCATACACCGCCGCAGAGAACTGCCTGCTCGCCGAACAGGTCTGTCTCAGTCTCAACTTTGAAAGTAGTCTCCAGTACACCTGCTCTTGCTCCGCCCAGTGCTGCAGCATAAGCCAGTGCTCTGTCTTTTGCTTTTCCTGTGTAATCCTGCTGTACAGCAACCAGACACGGAACACCTTTACCTACCTGGTATTCACTTCTTACAGTATGACCCGGTCCTTTCGGAGCGATCATGGTAACGTCAATGTTTGCCGGCGGTTTGATCTGTCCGAAGTGGATAGCAAAACCGTGTGCGAACATGAGCATATTACCCTCTTCCAGGTTCGGCTCAACGTCGTTTTTGTACATAGCTGCCTGTTTCTCATCGTTGATCAGAATCATGATGACATCAGCCTGTTTTGCAGCTTCTGCTGCTGTATAAACTTTTAATCCCTGTGCTTCTGCTTTTGCCCAGGATTTGCTGCCTTCATAAAGTCCCACAATAACATCCACGCCTGACTCTTTTAAGTTCAGAGCATGTGCATGTCCCTGGCTGCCGTAACCGATGATCGCAACTTTTTTCCCTTCCAAAAGTGCCATGTTGCAATCTTCCTGATAATAAATTTTTACTGCCATTTTAATTTCCTCCTAGCATATTGTTTTATCTTAGGGAATAAAAAATCATTCTCTAGCTAACGTATGTAAAATTACTCTTCGTCCTCTTCTAAGTAGAAGACATCATCAATTCCTCTGGAAAGTCCGGTGATACCCGTTCTTGCCAGTTCCAGGATCTCATAGCCGTCCAGCAGGTCAATAAACGCTTCCAGCTTTGACTTGGTACCTGTCAGTTCAATGATCATGGATTCCTTGCCCACATCAATGATATTGGCCCGGAAAATATCCACGATAGAAGAAATACTCGGTCTCTGCTCAGGCTCCACGCGGACCTTCACCAGAATCAGCTCTCTGTTGACACTCTGTCCATCCCTCAGGACTTTTACTGTAAGTACATCCTCAAGCTTTTCCACCTGTTTGGTGATCTGCTCTAAGATCAGTTCGTCCCCGCTGCAGACAACAGTCATACGGGAATAATTCGGATCTGTCGTGATGCCTACGGAAACGCTGTCAATATTATAACCGCGTCGGCTGAACAAACCGGATACCCGGCTCAGAACACCGGCCGTATTTTCAACCAGAATAGACAAAATTCTTTTGTTCATACAGCACCTTCTCCCATGCTCCTTCGTTTTAACGAAACAGCTTAACTTTTCTTGTAATTCTATCAACTATTCAAATTTTTGTCAATGCATTTAAAGCGTTATAACTAATTAGTATGTAAATCATAACCGAAAGCTATACCGGCAGAACCATCTGCAGAGCGGTGTCGGAAAAGAAGGTATTGGCATTATAAAGATACAATACTTCCTCTATCTCCTCCGCCTGTATCAGTTCTTCCAGATCCCCGTAGTAATACCTGGGGTCCACTACTACGATCTTCCTGTACGAAGCTGCCAAAAAAGGCAGGTAACAGTTGGCATAGGAATCTTTCAGGACCAGAAGCGTCTTATCTGACTGCGTAGGCGTCTCAATGCGGATCAGGGGATGGTTGCCGCCCAAAAAACAGGCATATCCATCTCTGGTGTCCAGCTTTTTCGTGTCATAAAAACTGGCTGTCTTTTTCTGTTCATCCACATAATTGACAACAGAGCCCGCAGCCCCGTCTTTTGGAAGAAACACCTCCAGCTCTTCTTTCTCCCCCAAACGAAACCCGCTCTTTGCAGACAATGTCCCCTGGAACCGCCCGGTCACAGGCAGTACGCTGTACTCTGTCTGGGTCCCCTGATATCCCATGGTCTTCCCAGCCTCCAAAAATGCCAGATATGCCGCTTCTGTGGTCCAGTGATGATCGGTCTTGTAATACAACTTTTTATCCCTGTTCTTTTCCAGAACACTGCGCATATCCAGAAAAGAAATCCCCTGCTTTTCTAAAGTTGTTCCAAGCTCATCCAGATATTCTCCCTGGTCTGCCCCAGGTGCGAATGCAGGAAGTTTGTCGGAAAGGATCTCCACCGCATTTGGAACCACCATGGCATATTGTTTTATATCCTTATGTCTTTCTGCAAAATCCCCCATGGCACGGCAGGTTTTCTCCAGATTTTTTTTATCCGGTTCTGTAAAGCTTTCGATCAAATATCCATCCTTCCCCAGATAGACACCGTTAGATTCCACTTTGCCGGTCAGCCGGTCAAAACCGGCCTTTATCTCGATCCACATATCCCGCAGCAGGAACTGGTCACTGAAATATGTCTCAAATTTCTCCTCATATCTACCGGACACGATCTGTCCCGCATTTATCTTCGGTGCTTTTTCAAGCATTCTGTTCTCTTTTTCAGAAAAGGTCCTGTCTTTTGCGGCCAGGCTGCCCAGAAAGAAAAAGGCTATGACAGCTATAAAAACCCAGCCTGTGATGATTGCCGCCCTCCTGTGTAAGTTTTTATTTCTTTCGCTCATGAGCTTCTCCGTTCCATGGCCGCAGTGCGCCTGCGGCATCTTTTATGATCTCTATTTTACCTCAAAAGTAACGTAACTATAGACTGCTTAACAGTTATCATCTAATAACACATTCCACGTCACCTATCTCTCCGGGACCTGTCTAAAAACGCAGATATAAAAAAGGATGATAGGAACTGAAGACAAGGCTGGCTGTGCTCAGAAGGAACAACGCTCCGTACAAAAGCGCAGAACCCACAGCGGAATCATGGATCCTGCTCTCCACCCACCGGAAAAAACCAGGTCTGCAGGCAGGTATGCAAAACAGGAAGATCAAAAAGTTTGTCTTCAGATAGTACAGTGCCATCCCGTCCGCAAAGCCCGCAGCCCCGATCCCTGCCAGACGCTTCAGATAAATACCCGCGTCTCCCAGAGACTCATGGGAGAACAGCATCCAGCCCACCATCACGAACAGCATAGTGTAAGCCCCGGATATCCAGCCGGGAAGTTTTTTCAGTCTGCTTCCCAGAAAATATTTTTCCCCAATCAGAAGTATGCCGTAATAAAGCCCCCATACAGGAAAATTCAGCGACGCTCCGTGCCACATTCCTGTAAGGCACCAGACAATAAGGATATTGCGTATATGCTTTCCAATGCCTGCGCGGTTGCCGCCCAAGGGTATATAGATGTAATCCCTGAACCAGCTCCCCAGGGAAATATGCCATCTCCGCCAGAACTCAGTAATACTTTTAGATGTATACGGATAGTCGAAATTCTCCTTGACCGTAAATCCCAGCATCCTGCTGATCCCAATCGCCATATCGGAATACCCGGAAAAATCAAAATATATTTCCATAGTAAAGGCAAACATACCGATCCACGCGGTGAGCACGGAAATGTCCCCTGCTCCGGCACTGATCTCTCCATAGAGGGACGCCAGTGTATCGGCCAGAAGCACTTTTTTTGCCAGACCCAGGATAAACCTTCTTGCTCCGTAACCAAGCTGCAGCGCATTTACCCTGCGCTTTTTTATCTGCCTCTTCACATCCTCGTACCGCACAATAGGCCCGGCAGTCATGACAGGGAAAAATACCCCGTAGGCGGCAAAATCCGTAAAATTCTTCTCTGCCTCCGTTCTGCCGTAATAGATGTCGAAAAGGTAGGACATATTCTTAAAAGTATAAAAGGACAGCCCTATGGGAAGCGCCAGTTCCCTGACAGGAAGCTGTGTATGCAAAAGGCTTCCTAACAGTTCTGCTGCAGGTCCGAAATACTTAAAAAAGCAAAGCAGGAACACATCTACTCCTGCGGCAAACAGAAGATCCAATTTCTGCCGCCTTTTTTCCTGTGCTTCCCTTCCAATCTGCTGTCCCATAACGTAATGGAAGACCGTGGAGAAAATCAGCAGGATAAGATAAACCGGGTCTCCCCAGGCATAAAACATAAGGCTGGCTGCCAGAAGAAAAAGGTTCCTTCCCCCGGCAGGCAGCACATAGTACAGAAACAATACAACCGGTAAAAATGCAAAAATAAAAAATAAGCTGTTCAGCAACATATCTATTCTCCCCTGATGTGGGCAGGACCATATCCTGCCTTTTCCGCTATTTGATCAAATCCAGAAATTCCTTTCTCCACTGCTGTGCATAATTTCCGGACGCGTACAGAACATAATTTCCCCTTATTTCCACTACTGCCTCCGAGAGGAGCTTCGTCTGCGACACCCCATATCCCTCAAAGCTTTTTTTCTGTTCCTCCAGACGCTTTTCCGCACTGTCCAATATCTCTTCTGCTCCCTGGGGACTCTCTGCCTTCACAACCAGAAATTCATCCACAGACATGGGGGATTCTGCCTTGTAAAAAAAATACCCTTCAAGATCACCTGTCTCCAATCCATAGAATCTGCTCAGTTCTCTTGCCCCGCACTTTTCCATGGAGGTGATCGTCTCATCCCGCTCCAACTCTGAAGCTATTTTATCTATAGGAATATCCCTCGCCCAGCCTCTTGTACATAAAAAGCCAAGATAGACCGTCAAAAACACAAGGGTTCCCGCTTTCACCCATCTTATTTTCATCCTCTTATAATCCTGCCGTATCCGCCAGATAAGACAGCCATGCCGGATAATAACTCTTAACCACATGGATGCCGTCTGGCTCATAGATTCCGTCTTTTCCTTCTATTAAAAAAGAACAGTCCGCATAGGTATACCCATCCTCTTTGCACATAGCCTGAAGCGCTTCATTGAACTGCCCGCAGTACGCATAGCTAGGGGTCTCTTCCACTGCCTCTTTTGTGGCAGGCAAAATACTGTTGATATAGACTGCAGCATCCGGAAGTCCTGCTTTCAGCCGTTCGATCTGACGCCTGTATGCCTCAATAAACTTTGCACTGTCCCCCTCACAGATTTCCATGTCATTTGTTCCGAAGACAAAGAACACTGCCGAGGGGCGCAGAGAAATGGCCTTGTCCACAAGTTCATCTGCCTGGCTCACACTGAGTCCCCGTTTGAAAAGGACAACATCTGTATCCAGGAAACCATACTCTACTATAGATTCCGAAAAAGAATCTCCCAGTATCACGGCATTTTGAAATGCCCTTTTTAATTCTGCCGTATCCCGCTCCTCGCCCTGACTGTTTTGGGAATCCTCCCCGCCATTCAGCTCCTTTAACGCACGCTCCGTCTCAGAGATATCCGCTTTTTCCAATGCGGCTACGGTCTTTCTGTTTTTTTCATATGGAATTTCTTCAGCGTTTTCAACCTTTTTGAAGATAACAACAACGGCAATGATGACTATCAGCACCACTGCCAGGAGAACCCAAAAACGGGTTTCAGATATGTACTCTTTGATTTTTTTCATTTTCCCTTCAAATCCTATGTCCTTTTCCCCTATTCGACAGATTCCCCGATTCCTGTCGTTTAATAAATTATAGACGCTGAAAACTGAAAGTTCAAGTTGATTATCCCATCTTTTTTATATTTAAAAAAGCTGTCACAAAATCGCCTGATTTTTGTAACAGCTTTCCGATTTCTTTATTTTTCCTGATCCATTTTGATGATACGGTCACTGACATGCATGACCATAGGGAGGTCATGGGCAATGAGCATAATGGTCAGATGGTGTTCTTCCTGGAGCTTTCTGAAAAGGTGCATGATCTGTGCCTGAATGGAAATGTCCAGGGAGGAAATAGGCTCATCCGCCACAATAAACTCCGGCTCCACAGTCAAGGCTCTGGCAATGGCAGCTCTCTGGCGCTGGCCTCCTGATACGTCATAAGGATGACGTCCTCCAAGAGCCGGGTCAAGCTCCACCTGCTCCATCAAGGAACGCACCCGCTCCTTAAGCTCCTGCCTGCCTCTGCACAGCTTCTGTATTCTAAGCGGTTCCCCGATGATCTCTTCCAGTGTCATATGAGGATTAAAAGCCGAGGAACTGTCCTGGAAAATCATCTGTCGTCTGTAGATACGGGCAGTATCCCCATGGTAGAGGATCTTTCCCCCGTCCGGCTCATAAAGCCCTACTATACATCTGGCAAGCGTGGATTTTCCACAGCCGGAAGGCCCTACCACCCCCAGGATCTCCCCTCTGTATACATCCAAGGAAAAATCTTCAAGGACACGGGAAACCGTATGTCTATCCAAACGGAAATTCTTGGACAAGTGCTGGATCTCGATCAGTTTTTCCGGTTCCGGCTCCTTTAACAGCACTACCCGGTCATCCCGGACTGTCTTCTCCTCTACCTGGACAGCCGGATGGGAAATATCCCCCTCCACCCGGGGATGCATGTGATCGTGCGTGCCGCCATGGGTATGGGGCATACCATCGTGGAAGTGTATCCTGCCATGGGTGTGTCCGATGCCCTTTCCGTAATTCCGGTATCCCAGCAGTTTTATGGTATAGGGATTCTGTGCGTGTTTAAAAATATCACCGACACTGCCGCTTTCCACGATTTCTCCCTGATACATGACATAGACACTGTCCGCCACATTTTCTACCAGACCCAGGTCATGGGTGATGAATAAAATGGCAACTCCTGTCTCTTTTCTTATCTTTGCCAAAAGCTCCATAATCTGCTGCTGAGTATCCACGTCCAGCGCAGTGGTAGGCTCGTCCGCCAGCAAAAGGCCCGGACTGCAGGCAAGGGCTATGGCGATGGCCGCCCTCTGCCGCATCCCCCCTGAAAACTGGTGGGGATACTGGAAAAACCGTTTTTCACATTGGTCAAATCCGGTGAGTTCCAAAAGCTCCAGAGTTCTGGCTTTTGCCTCTTTTTTTGAAATCTTTTCGTGAAGAAGGATCGTCTCCATGATCTGCTTTCCGATAGAGATCGTTGGATTCAAAGACAGATATGGGTCCTGAAACACCATGGAAATTTCCTTGCCGCGGAACTTCTGCATCTGCTTTTCCGTGTATTCTAAAATATTGCTGTCCCGGTACAGAATCTGACCGCTTTCCACACGGGTCTTTTTTCCGAGAAGCTGTAATATGGTTTTGCACAGCACAGTCTTTCCTGAACCGGACTCCCCCACAAGGGCGGCCAGTTCTCCCTTTTTAAGCTGAAGGTTCACGTGCCTTGCGGCACGTGTTCCCTCCACATCCTGAAAGGTAACAGACAGGTCACGAATCTCCAATAATGTCTCCATAATATTCTCTCTTTATCTAATAATGTAGTAAAGGTAACTGTTACATATCCCAGTCATATATATTCCAGAAGATGCCTACGCCGTGATGACCGAGTACGGTATCTTTTGTCAGCCCGGTAATATTGTCCTTTGAGACATACATGGCGTCAATGTATGCGATAAAAGTATAAGGAAGGTCTTTTGACAGTTCCACCTGGAATTCCTTATACAGAGGAAGTCTTTCCTCCTGGGTTTCCAGTTCCCTTGCCTGCTGCAGCAGTTCATCTACTTTTGCATTGGAATAGCTGCTGTAATTGGCTCCTTTGTCTGTACCGAACACCTTATAGGTATGGTCATCCGGGTCAAAGGGGCTTCCCCATCCGATCAGGTACGCGTCCTGGTTTGCCCAGTCTGTCTCTGCCACCACTTCCACTTTGCAGTTCACACCAATGTCCTGCAGGTTCTGCGCGCAGATATTGGACATATCAATACGAACCTGGTCTGCCTGACCGTTGGAGATGGTAAACGCGAGCTGGTCCCCGTCTTTTTCATAATATCCGTCATCACCCATCGTCCAGCCATTCTCTTCCAGAAGCTGTTTGGCTTTTTCCGGATCATACTCATATTTTTCAATGTCAGGGTTATTATAAGGCCCCATCTGCAGAGGAGAGTATGCTGCCTGACCATGGCCTAACAGCACGCTGTCCACAATAGACTGGCGGTCAATGGCATAGCTTAAAATATTGGGCAGTTCCCTGTGTTTGCCAAAGAACTCACTTCCAAAATTATAAAGAATACCTCTGTAATCTGCTGTTTTCATAATATCCACAACAAATCCATCCGCGTTCTCAAACTGCTCTGCGTCCTTGGGCGTTACCTGAGCCAGGTCCAGCTCCCCTGATTTTAGCTGAAGGGCTCTTGCCTGTGTATCCTCCACGATTTTAAATACCACTTTATCAATCTTGGGGGCTCCGAGATAAAAGTCATCGAATTTTTCAAGGGTGATGCTCTGTCCTTCATCCCAGGAAACCAGCTTGTAAGGACCGCAGCCCACAGGGTTTCTGTTGAAGTCATCTGTCACAACGTCCTTTCCCTCCAACAGATGTTTTGGCAGGATTCCGATAGTCAGATAATCCAGCATGGCAACATTGGGCGCTTTCAGAGTGATCTTCACTGTGCTGTCATCCGGAGTCTCGATCCCTGTGATATCCTCATAGTTGGATGCGATCTCAGAGGCATTGTCAGGATCCATGATCGTATCCAGTGTAAACTTCACATCTGCGGAGGTAAAGGCCTCACCGTCATGGAATTTTACATCTTTTCTCAGATGAAAGGTGTAGGACTTTGAAGCCTCATCCCACTCCCAGCTCTCTGCAAGGGCAGGCACCACTTTATCCTCTTCATCGTGGGCGGTCAGGCCTGCAAATATCAGGGAATTGATCTCTCCATGCTCGTAGAGCGCAGGATTGATGTTAGTGTAGTCTCCGCTTCCGTAGACAAGAGTTTTCTCATCCGTACTCTTTTCCGCGGACTCTGACTTTGTCTCAGTGTCACCTTTTGCTTTATTATCCCCGCTTCCGCAGCCCGCCAGCAATGCGGCTGTCATAGATGCTGCCAGAAATAATGTCAGTATTTTCTTCTTCATGTCTGTTCTCCTTTTCGTTTACTGCCGGATAACCGGCAGCGGCTTTTTTTATAGATTGCTGTGTTCTCTGTTATTTCTCAGGCGGATATACTCGCCCACATTGGTGATACACACAAGGGTCGTCACCAGGAAGATTCCGGGGATCAGAATGATCCACCAAGAATTGGACAACAGCGCCTTTTGGGACAGAGACATCATACTTCCCCAGGAGATGATCTCCATGGGAAGACCGATTCCCAAAAAGCTCAGGGTCGCTTCCGTTCCGATCGCCGCGCTTACATTTGTGACGATCATGAACATGGTGGAGGAGATAAAATTGGGAAACAGATGTTTCCGCAGTATGTAGAAAAATTTTCCTCCGGCCAGTCTGGACGCCAGGACGAAATCACTGCTCCGTATCTGCCGCACCTCACTTCTGATCACTTTGGAAATGTTCATCCAGCTTGTAAGTCCTATCACCACAGCGATACTGGTAGCTGTGGCCTTCCCGAGAAGTGCCTGCAGGAAGATCACAAGCAGAATGGATGGAATACTTAGAATGATCTCCGTGAAACGCATGAGCAGATCATCCAGCGGATCCGGCACAAGGCCGCTGACGCAGCCGTATACAATGGCGATCCCGGAGGAGATCACAGTTGCCAGTATCCCTATATACAAGGATACCCTTCCGCCCTCCCATATCATGGAGTAGATATCCCTCCCCATGGTATCTGTGCCAAAATAATGCGCACCGCCGGGCGGCAGGCTGACCTCTGTCAGGTTCATATAAAAAGGGTCTCCTGTTGCCAAAAGCTTTCCAAACAGACACCCAAGGATAATAAGCCCCAGGATCACCAGGGAGAAAACAGGGAATTTTTTCTTTTTCATACTGCCTTTTCCCCTCTTTCCTGTTTCATTCTCGGGTCTATCCATTCACTGATGATCTGCCCCGCCACATTTGCCACAATGACTGCAAAACCTGTGATAAGACTTAATACCATCAGCATGTTATAGTCATGGTACTGGGCGCTTTCCATACTAAGAGTTCCCAGCCCCGGATAGGAAAAGACACTCTCTGCAATGTAGGTTCCGCCGATAATATGGGGAACGGATATGGCCATGATACTGATCAGAGAAGGCAGTATTTTTCTCAGGCAGTGGGTGAACATGATGCGGCATTTTCCCATGCCCTTTACCTTACACAGAAGCACATAGTCCTCGCGGATCTCCTCCAAAAGTTTGTTCCTTACCATATATGTGTAATACCACAGATGGGATAACACCATAACCGTTACAGGCAGGATCAGATGCACCAGCCTGTCACCCAGGGAATGCTCTCCTCCCAGGGCATAAGCCCCGCTTGTGGGAAGCACGGCCAGATTCACACCGAAGATTAAGATCAGCACAAGCGCCACAAAAAAGGAAGGGATACAGTTGGTCACTGTCCCAATCTTACATATGCACCTGTCAATAAAGGTATTCTCCCGCATGGCGCAGAAAACACCCAGCAAAACAGCGAAAACAAAGGTGAGCACATAGGATAATCCCCCCAATATCAGAGTATTGGCATATACCTTCTCTATGACTGCCCCCACATCCTGCTTATATTTATAGGAAATCCCGAAATCCCCGTGCAGGGCATTTTCCACCCAGCGCACATACTGTACCGTCATAGGCGCATCCAGGCCCAGACGTTCTCTGGCTTTCTCCTTCTGGCCCTCATTCATCCGCTCCACACTCTCTCCGTAATAGGATTTCAAAGGATCCCCGGGAGAAAGGCGGGCAATAAAAAATACCAATATGGACAGAACCAGCATAGACAACAGGATCTGTATGAGCTTTTTCAGTAAAAATTCAAACTTCTGTGGTGTATTCAATGTAGTTTCCTCTTATCCGGTAAGTTTCTGTTATTTTTTTGACTATCCATAGTATAGCAGACAAAAAATCCCCCCACAAGCCACGTGGGGGGATATAAATTCAAATTTTGATAACTATGATCAGATATGGTTTGCCACTTCAAAGGCATCCCAGATTGCATACATAATATTGGAGACCTTTTTGGCGTCTCCCAGGAGATAAATTTCCGGAATATCAAATTGGAGGTCATTGTAGAGTGTATTTTCTTCTCTGTAACCCACAGATAAAATGACACTGTCACAGGAAATTGTCCTCGTTTCATTCTGTACAAGATATGACAATTCTTCATTCTGAAATCCTGTCACTTTTGCGCCGGTCACCACATCCACACCGTTGTAGGGGATCAGGCGTTCCAGCATATCCTTGTTGGCATGGCACAGAGGGCCGTTGACTGCCATCAGCTTATCCAGCGCCTCCACGATCGTCACTTTTTTTCCGTGCTGCGCAAGCCATAGAGCCGTCTCACAGCCCACCAGACCGCCGCCCACTATCACTGTACTGCTGCCGCAGTCCTTCTCTTTTGTGAGCACCTGCGCCGCAGTGTATACATGTGCATCATCACCCAGAGGGAACACCTTAGGACTGGAGCCGGTGGCAACGATCACTGCGTCATAGTCTGCCTGCAGTACATCCTCTTTTTTAACCTCTGTATGGAGATGCACCGGAACTTCCAACTTTTTCAATGCAGTTTCATACCATTTTGCCAGTGCCAGGTCGTCTTCTTTAAACTCAGGGGCACCGCCCGGGATCAGATTGCCGCCGAGACATCCGGACTTCTCAAACAGCTCCGGCCTGTGTCCCCTGACTGACAGCACTCTGGCCGCTTCACAGCCTGCCACGCCGCCGCCTACAATCATTACCTTTTTACTTTTTAATATAGGCTCGTAGGCAGTCACCCTCTCACGGGCAGCCTGGGGATTCACTGCACAGTTGATCATGGAATATTCCTGTACTCTTCCCATACACCCTTCCTGGCAGGAGATACAGGGACGGATATCCTCTCTGCGTCCCGCCCGGAGTTTATTCACATAGTCGGGGTCAGCCAGAAGAGGGCGGCCAAGACTAACAATGTCACAGGTTCCATTTTCCACAGCCTCAGAAGCCATATCCGGATCATCCATACGCCCCGCACAGAGTACAGGCACGTCCACCACTTCCTTTACCATTTTACAGTAAGGACGGAACAGGCCTTTCTCCTGATACATAGGGGGATGATTCCACCACCAGGCATCATAGGTTCCAACGTCAGTGTCAAGAGCGTCGTAGCCATAACTGACAAGCAGTTTTGCGGCCTCCAGGCCTTCCTCTATATCACGGCCCTTTTCCTCAAAATCCTCACCGGGAAGGGCGCCCTCTCTCCAGTCTTTTATCATGCTTTTTACGCTGTAGCGCAGGACAACCGGAAAATCCTCTCCACAGCGGGATTTGATCTCCTCCACCACTTCTCTTGCGAAGCGAAGGCGGTTCTTAAGAGATCCGCCGTACTCATCCTCTCTCTGGTTAAACATGGAGATAGCAAACTGGTCAAGCAGATATCCCTCATGTACGGCGTGCACCTCAATGCCGTCAAAGCCTCCGCGCTTGGCATTGTAAGCCCCGTCACCGAAAGATTTTACAATGCTGCGTATCTCCTCTTTTGTCAGGGGACGGCAGATCTTGTCCAGCCATCTGTGGGGAATGGCGGAGGGCGCTACCGGCGGGAACTCTCCCAAATTGGTCGGAATCGTCACACGTCCGAAACCACCGGACATCATAAGAAATATTTTGCTGCCGTATGCATGGATCCGCTCTGTCATCTCCCTGCTGGTACGGATAAAATGAACGGGATTGTATGTAGAGTTTGGACAGTTTGGCATACTCTGCGTCTCTACCTGGCAGTCTGAGAAAGTGACACCTGTGATGATCAGGCCGGCGCCTCCTTTTGCCCTCTCTGTGTAGTAATCAATCCCTCTCTGGTTAAATCCTCCCTGAGCATCTGCCAGACCTAAGGGTCCCATAGGCGCCAGCGCAAAGCGGTTCTTAAGAGTAACCTTGCCTATGCTGACAGGGGTATATAAGTTTTTGTACTTCATTGTGTCCTCCTTTTTTACTTGATTCTTTATCTTTTAACACCAGTATACAAAAGGACAACCGCATCCTGCCAGCAACCTTTGTTTGTCAGGTAGAAACTTTTTGTTTTAGAAAGCTGTCAAACCGCCGTATGGTCTCATAATTTTTCGTATCTTCCTTATAAACACCGAACACATCCCAGGTCAGGTGCTCTTCAAAGGGGATGGCGCGCATATGCTCCATTCGGAAATCCTCCAGCATAAATTCCGGTATAACTGCCAGTCCGACTTTCTGACGGCAGAGCTTGTAAAGTACAGCTCCGTCGGAGGTCTTTGCAGTGATGTTTGGAGAAAACCCCTTCGCACGACAGACAGCGGTAAAATCGTGGAACATATGGAAATGTTCATTCATGAGAATCATGTTTTCGTCTCTGAGCAGCTCCGCGTTTACCTTTTCTCTTTCGTACAGAGGATGGCCTTCATAGACCAGCAGAAGAATTTCCCTTCCCTCCAGTTTATGCTGTATCATGCCTTCCCCCTCATGTCTTCCCACAATGAAGCCGTATTCCAGTTTGGAATCCGCCAGCATAGCCTTGACTTCCTCATTGGAATATTCATTCCACTCTGCCCGAATATTGGGGTTCTCCTCTATGAAATTCAAGATCAACTGAAAAGGAAGAACATTAAAGACACCACAGGCGCATCCGATACGAAGGACTATCTTTCTGTTCTCCAGCTGTCTTAAGCCGTTTTCCAGTTCCTCCAGCTCCTGTATGATCTTCTTTGTTCTTCCATAGAGAAAATCCGCGCTCTCTGTTGGGCACACACCCTGTTTGGTGCGCTCAAAAAGAACGGTTTCCAGTTCTGCCTCCAAATTTCTGATATTTTTTCCCAATCCCTGAGGTGTGATATAGAGACGTCTGGCAGCCCTGCTGATACTATTTTCCTGATAGACGGCCTCAAAACATTTTAAATCTTTTGTATTCATGTGTTCGCCTGCCTTTTCTCCCGTGATACTCTTATTGTATAGGGAGAGAAAACCCTCTGTCAACTGCTGTCTGAATGTCACTGTAAAGTTTTCTGGTCGCCGCGTCATCTTTTCCGTTCAGCACCACGATCCCCTGCTCTGTGTCCAGCACCACAAACGTATCACACGATGTATAAGAATACAACATATAATCGCCAAACTCTCCGTTTTTATAATGGCCTGCCTGCAGCGTTGGGCCTCCCACACCGTTTTTCCTGCTGCCGCGCTGTAAATCTTCTGCTAACTTAACGGATCTGATGGAATTATAAGGCACTTCTTTATCCGCCCAATAGGATACCTGGATCTCAATGGAATCCTCATGCATGACCGGGGTTACATGACCGGTAAAAAGCATAAAAGTAACTCCTGCCAAAATGACTGCGGTGAACAGAAAAGAACCATACATGTAAATCTTGTCTCCGGCTGTTTTTTTCTTTTGAACACTTCCGTCATTTGCCTGCGCGCGGCAGATGGTATTGCTCAATATCTGTATGATGATCACTGTGACGATCGTGACAATAAGAAAAACGGATACGGGGAATTTTTCTCCCATAAATCCCCAGCCGATCAGCATAAGAGTGATAACTCCCATGCCTCCACCCACGACCCGGCACAGCTTTTTTTCATCATATTCTTGTTTCTCTTCTTTGCTTGAAGTATTATATCCCGCGATCAAAAAGCTTCCTTTTCCCATCAGCAGAACCACTGTCAATATACCCATGAACACCGCAATACCCCAAATGATCAACATAGAAATCCCCCTTTTCTGAAAAAACTTTATACTCTCTGTATATCTGTACTTTCCTTTAAAAATATTATAACAGAATAAAAAAAGATTGAAATTCATTTGCATAGAATACACTTTTTCGCACCTGAAAAACAGGAGTTTCAGAATGTTTCTTGTTAGTTGATTTTGTTTCCCAAAGTATCGCCGGAATCCATTGATAATTTTCTGTTACCTGCTTATAATCACCATATAAGGAGGTTAAAAAGATGAGTATTCTAAATTTTTCCAATAATATTGTAAATTTACGTCATAAAAAAGGGATCACCCAGGAAGCACTGGCTGATTTCATCGGTGTCACCAAAGCCTCTGTTTCAAAATGGGAGACAAAGCAGAGTATGCCGGATATTACGCTGCTGCCCCAGCTTGCCGCTTTTTTCGATGTGACTGTGGATGAACTTCTGGGGTATGAACCAAATCTCAGCAGAGAACAGATCCGGAAAATTTATTTTGATCTCATGGCTGAGTTCGCAAAACAGCCCTTTGAGGAGGTGATAGCCAAGAGCCGGCAGATGGCAAAAAAGTATTACGCCTGCCACTCCTTCCTTTTTCAGATTTGCATACTCTGGCTGAACCATGTTTCGCTTACCCCTGACCCTGCGAGACAGACGGAAATTCTGGAGGAGGCATCCGGCCTGTGTACCCGCATTATCACCGACAGCAGAGATATTGGTCTATGCAACGATGCTGTTCTTTTAAAAGCCAGTATTGACCTTTTGTGCGGCAAGGTTCCTGAAGTGATCGACACGCTGGAGGAACTTCTGAATCCTTACCATTATTCTTTCCAGGGAGAAACAATCCTGGTTCAGGCTTATGAGATGTCCGGCCAGAGGGAAAAAGCCAACAAGTACAGCCAGTACGGCATGTACACTCACCTGCTTGCCCTCATATTCGGAGCTGTGCAGTATCTGTCCCTCCACGCAGACAATCTGGACACCTGCGAAAAGACCATTGACCGCATAAACCGTGTGATGGAAATTTATGATCTGGAGAACCTGCACCAGAACACAGCCGCCCAGTTCCACTATCAGGCTGCTGTCGTTTACTGCATACATCAGAAACCAAAGATGGCTCTGGAACGTATACAGAAGTTTGCATCCATAACAAAAGCCCTTCTGGGGCGGGATAAGATTTACTTACAGGGGGACAGTTATTTCGATTCCATTGACGATTATTTTGAACAGTTGGATCTGGGCGGGAACCTGGTCCGGGATAAAAAAGTCATCTCCGGAAGCGTGGTTCAAGCTCTGGAAAATCCTGTGTTTGACTCCATAAAAGACAAAGAAGAATTCCGAAAGATCAAAAACATTTTTACAGCGAAAGGAGAATCCCTATGATATTTTCTGACCTTTTACCGTTTCTCATTCCATTGGCCGTTGTGCAGTTCCTTCTGCTTTTTATAACCCTGCGGCACATACTCACCCATAAAAATTACAAGAGAGGCTCACGGGCCTTGTGGCTGGTCATTACCATCATCGGTATGGAATTTATCGGTCCGGTACTGTACCTTCTGCTGGGAAGGGAGGACAGCTAAATGGATATGCTGACCCTCTCCCATTTATCAAAATCCTTCGGGAGCAAAAAAATCATAGATGACCTGAGCTTTACCGTACCGGAACACTCTATTTTTGGATTTATCGGGCAAAACGGAGCGGGGAAAACCACCACTATGAAGATGATCCTGGGACTTCTGCAGGCAGACAGCGGAAAGATCACGGTAAACGGGGAAACCGTCCGCTACGGTCAAAACAGGACCAACCGTTTTATCGGCTATCTTCCAGATGTCCCCGAATTTTACGGATACATGACCCCTTCTGAGTATCTCCGGCTCTGCGGAGAGATTACAGGAATGCCCTCAGACAGAATCCGCCGAAATTCCCATGAGCTGCTGGATCTGGTGGGGCTGGACAAAGAAAATAAGCGTATCCATGGCTTCTCAAGGGGAATGAAACAGCGTCTCGGAATCGCTCAAGCACTTTTAAACGAACCCCGGCTGCTGATCTGCGATGAGCCCACATCCGCCCTGGATCCCCTGGGCAGAAAAGAGATCCTGGACATCCTCCTCTCTGTGAAGGACCATACCACAGTTGTCTTCTCCACACATATCCTCTCAGATGTGGAGCGGATCTGTGATGAGATCGCTCTTCTTCACAACGGATGTACTGCCCTGCAGGGTACCCTGGAAGAAATAAAAAACAAACGAAAAGGCACAGGATTTGATATGGAGTTTTTCAATCCACAGGATGCCGATGCCATAGCGGCATCCATGCCCGGCAGCGAGAGGATTGGCGCTGTCCACCTGTTTTTCCCCGGAAAAAGTGAAAGAGATATGACAAATGCCATGAGGCTTCTGGCGGACAATGAAATCTGTGTCCAGAAGGTGGAAATGCGGGAAGCCACTCTGGAAAATCTGTTTATGGAGGTGGTTGGAATATGAGACAGCTCACAGCATTTACCAAAAAAGAATTTCTGGAATCTCTGCGCACCGGCCGAATGCCTCTGCTTGTGATCCTGTCTGTTTTATTTGGGATCATGAATCCTCTGACTGCCAAGCTGCTGCCCTGGATGCTTAAAACCTTTACCGGTTCCCTGGAAGAAAGCGGCATGGTATTGACTGAAATCAAGGTGGATGTCTTTACATCCTGGACGCAGTTTTACAAAAATATTCCGCTGTTTCTGATCATTTTTATTGTCATCACCAGTGGGATCTTAACTACAGAATATCAGAAGGGCACTCTGATCAATATTCTCACCAAAGGCATGCATAGGTGGAAACTGCTCCTCTCAAAATCCATCGCCGCCTTTCTTCTCTGGACCGGCTGCTACTGGATCTCTTTCGGAGTCACCTATGCCTACAATATGTATTTCTGGGACAACAGCATGGCATCCCATATATTTTTCGGGGCCTTCTGTCTCTATATGACAGGAATATGGCTGATCACGCTTATAATGCTCATGTCCGCCCTGTGCAGTACCAACTATATGGTATTGGCCGGTACCGGAGGCACCTTTTTTGTTTTCTATCTTCTGGCATTTATCCCTGCTCTGAAAAAATATCTGCCTGCACAGTTAATGGCCTCTTACAGTCTGCTTCCGAAGACAGCGGATATCTCTGATTTTACTTATGCAGTGATAGTTACTGCCATTCTCTCAGTGGTGAATCTGCTGCTATCCATTCTCATTTTTAATAAAAAGTCCTTATGATATCAAAGGATCCTATGCTGCCGGGAGTGCGGTGGGTGAATGTAAACATTCGTCCGCTGCATTCCCGGCAGCGGTTAAAAAAAGAGACGAGGAACATTTCCTCATCTCCTGTTAAAACAACTTATATATCATGCTTTTTCGCCGCTTTCATACGGGCCATGGCTCTTGCAAGGGATGCCTTGGATACATAGTATTCCTGCAGACTTTGCTGCTGCCTGAGCTGTTCCTCAGCGCGGTCCAGCGCATCCTGGGCACGCTTCAGGTCAATATTTTCAGGGTATTCACAGCTGTCTACCAAAACTGTCACACGGTTATTGATGATCTGCGCAAACCCGTTTCCCACGATCGCTGTCTTCCACTCCTGGCTGTCAGCGGGTTTAAAACGCATTTCACCGGGTACAATGGCGACCATCATATCCGCATGGTGGGCCAGAATGGAAATCTGTCCGTCCTTTGCAGGAAGCATGATACTGGTTCCTCTGCCGTGATAAAAATCTTTATCACTGGAAACGATATTCAGTCCGAATGTATTCATATACATGCACTCCTTTTCCGCCCGGCATTACTGCTCGGCTTTTGCCTTCTCCACCACCTCGTCAATGCTGCCCACATTAAAGAATGCATTCTCCGGATATTGATCCATCTCACCGTCCACGATCATCTTGAAGCCGCGGATCGTCTCTTTGAGTGGTACATATTTTCCGGCAATACCGGTAAATACCTCAGCCACATGGAATGGCTGTGACAGGAATTTCTGGATCTTTCTGGCACGGGCAACCACTTTTTTGTCCTCCTCAGAAAGCTCTTCCATACCGAGGATCGCAATGATATCCTGCAGCTCTTTGTACTTCTGCAGATACTCCTGCACCCTTCTGGCCACTTCGTAGTGTTCTTCTCCCACCACGTCAGCCTCCAGGATACGGGAGGTGGATTCCAGCGGGTCAACAGCCGGATAGATACCCTGCTCCACGATCTTTCTGGACAGAACCGTAGTAGCGTCCAGATGGGCAAATGTGGTAGCCGGAGCCGGGTCAGTCAGGTCATCGGCAGGCACATAAACAGCCTGCACACTGGTAACAGAACCGTTCTTCGTGGAAGCGATCCTCTCCTGAAGCTCACCCATCTCAGTAGCCAGAGTGGGCTGATAACCAACGGCTGAAGGCATACGTCCCAGAAGTGCTGACACCTCAGAACCTGCCTGGGTAAAACGGAAAATATTATCAATGAACAGCAGCACGTTCTGGTGCTCCTGGTCACGGAAATACTCTGCCATGGTCAGTCCGGTCTCTGCCACACGCATACGCGCTCCAGGCGGCTCATTCATCTGACCGAATACCAGGGCAGTTTTCTCCAGAACACCTGACTCCTTCATCTCTGTCCAAAGGTCATTTCCCTCACGGGAACGCTCACCTACACCGGTGAAAATGGAGTATCCGCCGTGCTCTGTGGCAATATTGCTGATCAGCTCCTGGATCAGAACGGTCTTGCCTACACCGGCACCGCCGAACAGACCGATCTTACCGCCCTTCGCATATGGTGCCAAAAGGTCAATGACCTTGATGCCGGTCTCCAGGATCTCAACTACCGGGCTTTGTTCCTCAAAGCTTGGTGGATCTCTGTGGATTACCCAGTGCTCCGCATTCTCAAGCTGTTCTCCGTTGTCAATGGTTTCGCCCAGCACATTGAACAGACGTCCCAGTGTCTCTTTTCCCACCGGTACGGAAATACCTGCTCCTGTAGCTGTGACCTCCATATCTTTGCAGAGGCCGTCGCTGGAAGCCAGCATGATACAGCGCACCGTATTATTTCCGATGTGCTGTGCAACCTCCATCACAAGCTTCTTTCCATTATTTTCCACAGTAAGGGCATCTTTGATATACGGAAGGTTCTGGTCTTCAAATTCTACGTCTACAACAGGTCCCATGACCTGTACGATTTTTCCTTTTTCCATAACGATTGCATCTCACAGTCGTGAGGAAACCTCCTTCCTGTTCGCTAGTTTTTATTCTTCTGCGCCTTAGCGCCGCTGATGACCTCAGTGATCTCCTGGGTGATCGCAGCCTGACGCACACGATTATATTTTATTGATAAATCTTTCAGCATGTCTTTTGCGCTGCTGGTAGCTGCATCCATGGCCATCATACGGGAATTATGCTCACTGGCATAAGACTCCACCAGACAGCCGTAAATGATACCGTGCAGGTAATTGGGAACAATGCTGTTCAGGACTTCTTCTGCGGAGGGAACCATCTCGATCTCCTCCTGATGAATATCCACCATCACCTGTGCCGGTGTATGGAAGCTTGCCTTTTTAAGGGGAAGAAGCTGCTGCATCTCTGCCACCATATTGGCGGCATTGGCCATTCTCGTGTAGATAATATACACTTCATCCAATTCGCCGGTCAGATAGCTGGCGATCATCTTCTCTGAGATCACCCTGGCCCGGTGCATTGTGGGCTTCTGTACCGTGAACCGGAAATTGGTATCCACATCCACATTTTTCTTGTAGAAATACTGCCTTCCCACCTCGCCCAATACAAAGAGCTGGGGATGCGCGTCTTTTTCCATACATTCTTCCGCTATCTTAAACACATTGTGATTATAAGCGCCGGCAAGACCTTTGTCTGCAGAAACTACGATGTAGCCTGTTCTGCGTTCCTCTTTTGGTACGGATGACCGCTCATCAAAGTAGCGGTTTCCCTCCGTATCGGGAGGCATATGACGAAGGACCCTGCCGATCGCAGACTGCAGAGCGTAAAAATACGGTTCTGTATCTGCCAGCACCTTCCTGGCTCTCTTTAATTTGGAGGAGGATATCATATACATGGCGTTGGTGATCTTCATCGTGTCCTGGATACTATTTATACGGCTTTGTATCTCTTTTGCACTTGCCATCTCATCACCTGCTCTTATTCTTAAATTCCTCTGCCACTTTTAAAATCTTCTCACCCAGCTCGTCAGAGAGGACTTTTTTCTCCTCAATCTCCTGACCGACTTCCGGATGGTTTTTCTCGAAGTATGCAAGCATATCTGCCTGGAATGCCTTCACGTTCTTAATTTCCACATCGGAAAATACCTTATGTGTTGCAGTCCAGAGGGTGATAACCTGCTCATGGTTGGAAAGCGGATGGCACAGAGGCTGTTTCAAAAGCTCCATCAGCGTCTTTCCATAGGAGAGCTGCTCTTTCGTGGCATCATCCAGGTCAGACGCAAACTGTGTAAACACTTCCATTTCCCTGTACTGTGCCAGGTCGATACGCATGCTTCCGGAAGCCTTTTTCATAGCTTTTGTCTGGGCTGCACCGCCTACACGTGATACGGAGAGACCCACATTGACCGCCGGACGGTTGCCGGCAAAAAACAAGTCGCTCTCCAGGAAGATCTGTCCGTCTGTAATGGAAATTACATTGGTCGGTATATACGCGGAAACATCGCCTGCCTGGGTTTCAATGATGGGCAGTGCTGTGATGGAACCGCCGCCTGCCTCGTCGCTCAAACGGCTGGAACGCTCCAGCAGTCTGGAATGCAGGTAGAATACGTCACCCGGATATGCCTCACGTCCCGGAGAACGCTCCAGAAGCAGGGAAAGGGCTCGGTAAGCCACCGCGTGTTTTGACAGGTCGTCATATACGATGAGCACATCCTTACCCTGATGCATAAAATACTCTGCCAGAGCTGTTCCCGAGTAAGGAACAATATACTGAAGGGGTGCACAGTCGCTGGCCGTTGCGGCAAAAACTGTGGTATAGTCCATAGCTCCGTATTTCTCCAGAGTGCCGGTCAGTTTTGCAACTGTAGACGCTTTCTGTCCGATCGCCACATAAATACACATGACATCCTTGCCCTTCTGGTTCAGGATGGCATCAATGGCGATCGAGGTCTTACCTGTCTGACGGTCACCGATGATCAGCTCACGCTGTCCCCGGCCGATAGGAAACATGGAGTCAATGGCCAGAATACCTGTCTCCATGGGAACAGAGACGGATTTACGGTCAATGATACCGGGTGCCTCCTGCTCAATGGGACGGTAATCTTTTGCTTCGATCCCGCCTTTTCCATCAATGGGCGCGCCCAGGGCATCCACGATCCTTCCGATATAGCCTTCACCAACCGGGATACCTGCTCTTTTCTTTGTGCGGACCACTTTTGTGCCCTCTTTGATCCCCATGTCTTTTCCGAATATGATGACACCAATTTCATTTCTCTTGATATCCTGCACCATACCTTTGACACCGTTCTCAAACGTCACGATTTCTCCGTACATCGCATGGTCTATTCCATAAACAGTCGCAATTCCGTCACCGACCCAGATTACGTTTCCCACTTCACGGACACCCGTTGTCATATCGAAATTCTCTATTTCTTCTTTCAGAATGGAAATAATCTCCTCTGAATTGATTGAACTCAAAGCGTTCACCTCCAGGTCAATTTTTGTTGTAGTGCATTGATCTTGCCTTTCAGGCTGTAATCAATCTCCTGGTCACCTACGCGGAGGGTAAATCCGCCCACCAGGTCTTTTTCTTCCTGTAACTGAAATGCTACATCCTTTACGTGGTATTGCCTGCAGAGAAATCTTTTGATTCCTGTAAGCTGCTCCTCTGTAGGAAGTACCACATAAGACAGAGTTGCATTTAAAATATTGTTTTTTTCGTTGTAATATTCCTGATATGCCTTAAAAATCTCCTGTGCCTCACCAGCTTTGTGGTATCTGCACAGTATTTTCATAAAATTATGTATCTCTCTCGGAAAAATCCGGTCTACCACTCTCTGCTTCGCCGCCAGGGATACAACAGGGCTTGAAAGCACTTCCGACACCTGGGGAACTTTCTCTAAAAGTTCTCGTGCGCCGGCTGCAGATTCCGGTGAAATATTCAGCTCATACAGCACTTTCCCGTAATTATTCAGACTCTCTGTCATCTGCATCACCCGCTTCTGCTAAAAATGTATCGTAGAGCATTCTGCTTCCCGCTTCGCTTCCGCCTGCAAGCATCTTCTTAGCTGCTTCCACAGCAAGACCTGCAATCTCGGATTTTGCGCCTGCCAGGGCATTTTCCTTTTCCTGTTCTGCCGTCTTTCTGGCACTTTCCAGGATTCTTGCCGCCTGCTCATTAGCTTCCCGAACGGTACGCTCTGTCAGGGTCCTTGCATCGGCTTTTGCTTCCTCGATGATCTGTGCGGACTCGGATTTTGCACCGCTTATTGCCATTTCATACTGGCCTTTCAGCTCATTCGCCTTTCCTTCTGTCGTTCTGGCATTTTCAAGCTGCTGTGCGATGAGTGTCTTTCTTTTTTCCATGATTCCCAGTAACGGTCCGATCAGGAATTTTTTCAGTAAGAGATAAAGAACTATCAGGTTAATTATGGTCCAGATAAGGCCCCAGCCTAAACTCAGCACCTGTCTTCACCTGCCTTCCTTATTTTACGAATAAGAGTAATAAAGCGATTACGAAACCGTAAATAGCAGTTGCCTCTGCCAGTGCACATCCAAGCAGCAGTGCTTTGCTGATCTTTCCCTCTGCCTCCGGCTGCCTTGCGATCGCTTCTGTTGCCTTAGATGTTGCAAGACCGATACCTAAACCTGCTCCTAAACCTGTTAAAACTGCCATACCTGCACCAATTGCTGTTAACATATCTCTGTTCTCCTTTTCCAAATATATTTTTAATAATCACCCGCAGCTGTTCGCTGTTTTCACAGTTGCGGTCACTCCTCTATCTGCTCCTTTATAAAGAGCGAAGTTAAAAAAACAAATACGTAGGCCTGGATCAGACCATCGAAAATGTCAAAATAAAAGCTGAACGGAATGGGTAAAACAACCGGTAAGATCATTTTGATCAATTCCATTACAACAAATGATCCGATCACATTGCCGAACAGTCGCATACACAGCGACACCGGACGGATGAATATCTCCATAATGTTGATCGGCGTAACAATGGCCATGGGTTCTGCAAAACTGTGCATGAACCGCTTAAACCCTTTCTGCTTCCATCCTGAATATTCAATCAGGAAGATGCTTATGATCGCCAGCCCTGCTGTCACGTTTAAGTCCTTTGTGGGCGGTTTGAAGCCCAGAAGACCAATTAAGTTAGCCACGCCAATATAGATGGCAGCGGTAATCAAGTAAGGAATATACTGTTTTCCTCTCTCGCCCAGAATATCTGCGAAAAAGTCATTCAGAAATCCAATAGCTGATTCCAGAGCCAACTGTTTCTTACCGGGATTTTCCACCTTCAGATTTCTGACAAGAACGATCGATATTATCGTCAATGCTGCCATAATGATCCAGGTGACCACCACAGACTCCGTGACTGGTATCCCGCCAAAAATTGGGATGGTAAATACGGTCTCGCAGTTCAGCTCTTCCGTAATCCTATCCGCTATAGTTCCCGTAGGACATCCTCCCTTTCTATTTTATGATTTTTTAACTTCTCCTTTCTTATTTATTTATGATTCCAGAAAACATTACAGCTAATTTTTTCATTTGTCAATCTTTCTTTATATTTTTTTAGATGTGGCTTTCTTATGATTTTCGAGACATTTTTTCAGACATTTTTTCAATTTCTTTTATGGTTTTCTCTCCGTTTTTGGAAGGTTTTCGTGTACCAATCGGTATACAGAAAAATACAACTGCTTTATTTCACAAATACAAGTTGTATTTTCGTTTAATTTTTGTGAATAATGTGGGCATTTTCTCAAAACCCACATCTAAAAAGCGCCCCATTCACGAAAAACAGGGCGCTTTTTTGTTAGGTTTTCATATTAATAGCCTAGTTTAGTAAAAATATTTCTCGGCTCATCCCAGATCACAAGGTCTGCCCTGCTGTCTGAGTGGTGGTGCTCTTTATGGATAATGACAAGATTCCTTCCCTCAAAGTATTTGATATACTTGGAAAACACCTCTGAATCCAGTGTCGTCCCAAGGAGGATCAGTGTATCCGCATTCTCAATCTCCCAGGTTGCCTTTGTCATGAGCCGGCTGTCCATCATCTCGCCAAATAGAGCTACCTGCGGGCGGATAACACGGCTGCAGTCCTCACACAGAGGTACTTTCTTTGATGCCTTTATATATTTCAGCGGATATTTTCTTCCGCAGTGGGGACAGATATTCTCATAAATACTTCCGTGCAGGTTGATCACATTGCGGCAGCCTGCCTTCTGCGGATACTCATATATATTTCCGGTAATGATACACTTAAGTCTTCCCTTCTGCTCCATTCTGGCGGCTGTCCGAAAGGTTTCACTGGTATCCACATCTCCCTGAAGGACCTCATTCCTGTAAAATTTAAAAAACTCTGCCGGCCTGTTATTGTAATACACACTGGTAAAAATATCCTCCGGTGACACGCCGTATGTCTTTTCAATCTCATATGCCTTTTCCGGCGTCTTCATTCCCATGTATCCACACTCTGCCATCATGCCGGAACCGCTTAAAATAACTGTATAGGCGCTTTCATCAATGATTGCCCTCAGTCTTTCAATCTTTTTTTCCTCTTCCATCAATTTTTCCTCCTCCCGGCGTTTCTTGATGTCTATATTGTACCATTTTTCTCTGTTTTTATAAAGGATTTTTTCTTATGTAACCAGGTCACCAACAAAATCTGTGTCTTTTGGTAAAATCTGTGATAAGATAAGAGTAGAAAGAAAGGAAGTGCCTGAATATATGGAAAAACTGATCATCGCCGGCGCAGGTCCCGCCGGTATCTCCGCCGCATTATACGCAGTACGCTCCGGCATCACGCCGCTCATCATACACAAGGGTATCGGTGCCCTGGAAAAAGCCGCAAAGATTGAAAACTATTACGGACTGCCCGACCCTGTTTCCGGGCAGGAGCTGTATGAAAACGGACTAAAGCAGATCAAGGCTTTAGGTGTCCCGGTTGTAGAGGATGAAATGCTGTCTGTGGAGTATGACGGCGACTACACAGTCCACACGATTCTATCCACTTATCAGACAAAGGCATTGATCCTGGCCACAGGAACAAAGCGAAACACCCTTGCCCTGAAGGAAGCCCGTAGATATGAGGGCAGCGGCATCAGCTACTGTGCCATCTGTGACGGTTTTTTCTACCGTCAGAAAGATGTGGCCGTGATCGGCAACGGTGAATATGCCCTGCATGAAGCAAAGGTTCTGGAACCTCTGGCAGCAAAAGTCACCATCCTCACCAACGGTATGGAGCCGACTTTTGAAAAAGAAGCCTTAGGAACGATCCAGGTTGAGACAAGAAAGATCATTTCTGCCGGAGGAGATCCCACTCTGAAATGGCTGGAGCTGGAGGATCATGAAAAGTTTCCTCTGGACGGACTTTTCGTGGCGCTGGGAACCGCAGGGAGTACAGATATTGCGAGAAAATTGGGATTAATGATTGAAAACAATCATATCATGGTAGAGACTGACACCAGCACTGCCCTTCCCGGACTTTTTGCCGCAGGCGACTGTACCGGAGGCCTGCTCCAGGTATCCAAAGCGGTCTATGAAGGGGCGCTTGCAGGAACCAGAGCTGTGAAATACTTAAAAAAACATACCAGCACAGTGTGACACAGTCACAGAAAAACAAACCGGCATCTGATAGAATATGCCCATAAAGACGAGTAACCAAGATCAATCATAGAAAATAAGGAGTGTATAATTATGGCAATGGTATTTAATGAGAAAAATTTTAAAAGTGAAGTTCTGGAATCTGATGTCCCTGTAATGGTGGATTTCTGGGCCACCTGGTGTATGCCCTGCCGTATGCTCGGACCGGTTATCGAAGAAATCGCAGCGGAATCCGAGGGTGCGTACAAAGTAGGCAAAGTAAACGTGGATGAGAATCCGGGGCTTGCTTCCTCCTACGGTGTTATGAACATTCCAACCGTGCTGGTGTTCAAAAACGGAAAGGTTGCTGAAAAATCCGTGGGTGTTGTTCCCAAATCACAGCTTGTAAATCTGCTGAAATAAGAGCAGTGAGAATATGACAAAAGGGTGTGGCTGAGTGCCGCACCCTTTTGTATATGGCAGGAAGCCGTCAGATTTTGCTGTTCACAGCTCCGCAAAAAATGCAGTTCTGTGGACAGCAACACGCTTCGCGATGTACAGAAATAGAGCATTCTGCTCCATTTCGCGCTGGCTGCCTCGGGATTATCATGCACTGGCACATAAAAATGTCTCGCGGGACAGTGGCTGTGTATAGCAGACATCAGATCACTGTCCGCAGTGTCTGTTTTAAGGCAGCATTTCATAAAGACTGCTCTTATTTTCAATCCTGATCCCGCCGCGGAACAGGGAGATATCCCCCTTTTTAACCATCTGTTTCAAGGTTCTGCTCACCGCTTCCCTGGCGCTTCCGATAGCTTTCGCGATTTCCTCATGAGTCATACGGATGCTGTCATCCTTCCTCTGGGCGGATTCGTCGATGAGAAAAGCCGCGATCCTCTGGGTCAGGCTCAGGAACATGATCTGCTGCAAAGCCTCCACAACGCTTGAAAAACGCTCCGTGGCAATCTTGTAGGCAAAGTTCTCCACATAGATATTATCTGCCGCAAGAGCGGAAAATACAGGTGCAGGTATCAGCAGGACTTCGCAGTCAGCTTCCGCCTCTATCTCCACATCAAAGGTAATGGCCGACAGGGCGCAGGATGCTGTGAGTACACAGGTATCCCCTTCCCTGATCCGATATATTGTCACCTCTTTTCCCTCGTCAGACAAGAGATACGCACGGATGACACCTTTTAAAATAAATACGGTTCCCAGACATTCCCTGGTAGGGGAATAGATCAGACTTCCCGCGGGATACTGCACTACTCTGGAATCCCGGCACACCCTCTCCTGCTGTTCTTTTGTCAAATGTTCCCAGAAGGGTGTCCGCACCAGAACTTCTTTTATTCTATTTTCCATTTTTATATCCTTCCCTTGCAATTCCATTTTTTAGCCCTTACAATAAGATATGTCTGTGAAATATGCCTGCGAAATATGAAAAAAGGAGAAAAATTCCTTTATGAGACAAAAAAAATTCTCTTATCGCCTGCTGTGCATTGCCGTTCTTTTGGCAGTCATACTCTCCGCTCTCTGGCTGGACCATTCCTCCCAGACACGAATCGCCTGTGTGGGGGACAGTATCACATACGGTGCCACGATCAAAGATAAAAGCCATGACAGTTATCCTGCGCAGCTTGGAAGTCTGCTTGGCCGCAAATATACTGTGAAAAATTTTGGTGCCAGCGGATACACACTTCAGGAAAGCTGTGACAGACCTTATACGAGCCATAAACGCTACAAAAAGAGCCTGGATTTTAAACCTAATGTGGTCCTGATCATGCTGGGGACCAACGATACAAAGCCTTACAACTGGATCAGCACAGAAGCCTTTCAGGATGACTACCGGCAGTTGATCCGCTCCTACCAGGAGCTGTCTTCCAGACCGGACGTGATCCTCATGTCACCCGCATCTGTGTTCCCGGAGAATTTCAATCCCGCAAAGCCTTATAAGATACAAGCTGACACAGCCTGTGAAGCGGCAAAAGCAGTCCGTGAGCTTGCAGAAGAGCTAGGACTGCCTTTTATCGATATTCATGAGGTGACTGCCAAACATCCCGAATTCTTCCTCCAAGACGGTGTCCATCCCAACGAACTGGGAGCAGAAGCCATTGCTCAGACCGTTTATGGGTCACTGAAGACTTTGGGGTATTAAGGCTTTGGGGTATTACGCTGTCTCCTCTTATTATCATCAATATACCATATATCCGGAAGTTATTCCAGTCCGGAATATTTTTGATTGTTCTGTTTGTGATTTTTCAATTAACTGCTTTTTCAATTAACCGCTTTTTCATTGCTGTTCACAGTATGCTAAAAATATAGTTTTTATATAGTAATACGCTTCGAGGCGCACAGTTCTGTCCTTTTTTGGGGGAAAATGCAGTGAACTGCATTTTGGCGTTGACGAACTCGGGGGCGCTGCGCATCGCACAGTATTCCCTTGATGAAAATGCGTGGGGGTGTTTTTATTTTTGTTTATTTTTTGATTGACTTTTCCGCATAGTATCAGACCTTCTTTTGGTATTTATTTTGCTGATGGTTTTTCCGCCGCCTGTACTAGAGCTAGATTTTCTTTTGACGCCGCAAAGTCTCAAGAAATGCCTGACAGCCTTCTACAACGTCGGAATAGGTCACCTCGAAATTGCCTGTATACCATGGGTCTGCAATGTCTCTTGGATGCGCAGAAAAATCCAACAAACGACAGATCTTATGATCCGGATCATGGCCTGTAATACGATTCATATTGCGGATATTCCACTCATCCATACCTATAAGATAATCGTATTTTGCATAATCCGATTTTTTCATCTGTACTGCATATTTACCCGCTGTGGAAATGCCTACCTCGCGCAGTTTATTTCGGGTTCCGTGATGTACCGGGTTGCCGATTTCTTCTGTACTGGTGGCAGCGGATGCGATGTAGAACTTGTTCGATAGGTTTTCTTTTTGGGTTATGTCTTTTAGGACAAATTCGGCCATGGGGGAACGGCAGATGTTGCCGTGGCAGACGAATAATACTCTAATCATACTTAAAAAACTCCTTTAAAATACTGATTTCTCTTGATTTTACGCCACTTTCCGGCATTTCCATAACAGAAATACTTACTTTGGCTTCCTTCTTCTGGCAAAAATATGCCGGAAACACTCTTTTACTTCCGGTGTTATTGGCACAATACGCATATCGCTTTTGTTTCGATCACATACATCATGTCCCTTCTCCTCTGGTGCTGATGGTCCACAACAATTCTTTTGTTTCCCGTATCAATATTTTTTATAGTGGGTCCTGCAAACTCAAGGATTCGAAGACTTGTATGGAAAAAATATAAATGCCTTCATAATATTTGCCGAAATGATTATCATTTTTTATAAATTCCAGAAAATCTTTTTCCTGTTTCTTTGTAAGTCAAGAGAATTAGAAGAACCACCAAATACGAATTGTCTCTTGTGGTCTTTCAGATGCAATTATTTCCGGTATTTTAATAATCCAGTGGCCTTGCAATTTTTGAAAAATATTCTCATCATCCAATGTTTACATATCATCGGAAAACCAGTCCTTCTTCACTGCCAGAAAGCAAAAAAAGACGTAGATTCCCCAACTCACTGTCCTCCTGTCAGGCAAAGCATAACATCAAATTTGACACCCGGATGAAAGACTCTTGAGATTGCCCCCAACGCAAAAAGTAAAGTCACCTCGTAATTATAATCACTGATCTCAGCACCGTCAGAAGATTAATGCTGAATGCTCCTTTCAGTTCAGGATCATGCAGAAAAATAATTTTGTAATTTCCTTGAATGTTGGCAACTTATCCTTTCTGATTCGTCTTCAGCATTTTCTTCACTTATTCCGTAGTTTCTTCTATTTCGATTTTCTCTGCTACATGTTTCATTTATGTATACTTCCTTGTTTTATTTTCCCGAAAAATAATTCAACAAATATTTACGCGTAACTTCATCCTCCACATAAATAAATGTCTTTTTCTGTGCTCTTGTCAGTAAAACTCTAAAAGCATTAATGATCATCTTATGTATTTCTTCATTAATGTTATGCGCTTTGATATTTAGATCCGGATTAGCTCTTCTAAATTCTTCTATCTCTTTGTAATAGTAATATATCTGCCCCGCATTTCTGGTATTAACGTCCCAGCCATTATCAATTCTTTTAATTCTTCTACCCCAAACAAAATATACATAGTCAGTTTCTAGACCTTGTGCATTAAACTCTGTTGCAAAGTAGTCCATTTTCGCTCCTAAGTCATTCATGAAAAAATCAAACAATTGTGTGTTTTTTATTGCTACCTTTGGAGTCTCGAAATACGTGCAAATATCTTTCTGATCATATGAATCAATAAAAAGTCTTTGCTTTGCTTTCGGGTCAGCTTTTTTAATAGAGAAGTATTTAGTATTTAAGTCTTTCTTCGTACCTAATACTACAAATGGAATGTTTCCTGATGTTGTAATTTTTTCATTATTTAAAAGAGCATCAACCATGGCACCTGCTTCACAGCACATCTTGTTCCTTTTTTCAGAATGTAAGAATAGCCCCCTGTTTTCTTCTGAGCTATCTTGAATATTTGCACCAAGAGCTTCATATTGTTTCGAAGAGTAAACTCTTGTAATTACTTTATTCTCAAATAACTTGCTCACTACATCAATGGCCTGAACAATTTGATCTTCTCCGAGTTCCTCCCCAGTATAGATTTCTTGTCCATTACCAATTAGAAAAAGCACTGTTTTTGTTTTATTACTTTCTAACGCCCCTTTATAAATATCTCTAAGTACCATTACGGGTTCAGACAACCCATTAGCTAAAACGGTTCTTCGGTCATAGTGGTACGTGTTAATATACTGATCCCCGACCTTTTTAGAGCTATGATCAAAGGCTATTTTCTCTGAAGACCACATACGCTGCGCTTCATCAATTATAATAATATCCTCTTTTGTTTTTGCACGGTACTCTAAATGGCCTGACGGATTATTGATAATGTCATCTATCTTATATAGTTCTCGTATTCTCGAAAAAACAAATGCCGTTGTTCCAGCCGTTTTCTTGTTCTTAGCAGCTTGATTAAACAAGGAATATAAATTACCATTCCCTGTCGCGTATCTTATTCGCTTCGATGATTTTCCATCTTTCCTTCGTTTGCAATATTCAGAAACAAGCGATAATGCAACACCAGTTTTTCCAGAACCTGGTTTTCCATTAACAAAGATGATATTAACTTTTGGAACAGAAATGTTCTTGACTTGAGCATCTTTGTCTTCATCGATGATATCTATACATCTATCTTTGCAAATATCGGGAATATAAATTCCATCAAGCACTTTTTCATCTAAAACATTTATAAAAGCACTTAGAGTTGATGAATCAAGATCAGGATCAAAATTCATCACGGCTGTTTCCAAAACGTCATCCATAGTTCCGCTCAAGCCATCAACAACCTCAGCAAATTCTTCACAGACCTTAACTATTTTTTCTTGAAAACCTATGTTTTTCATTTTCTCACTTGTATATACCAGAAAGCCTCTTGCTTGAAGACCTTTTTCAAATTGCTGCCATACTCTTACATTTGCATGCGACATTTTATTACAGTATGCATCAAGTTGTTCCTCATAGTCGCTTAAATTATCTTCATTTGTACTTTCACCACTCTTAAACTCAAGAATCGTGATTCTATTATTATCTAGAACAACAACATCAAACCAGGCATTATCTGGTGTATGATACTCAAAGCATAATTTCACACCATACAGTTCCGATTTTCCAGCAAAAAATCTCTGTAAAAACTCCAGGCAGTCTATCCAAGACATTACCTTTTTCTTTTCATCAGATGTGTTCGCAGCATAGGTTACTCGCTGATTTTTATAATACGTTTGTACCAAATCCCAAAGAACACTATCCTGAATTATCAATCTCTTTTCAGAATGTTTAATGAGTTCTCTGATAAAATCTACAACCCTTTGATGAGTATTTATTTCTAATAGCTCAAATACTGTTTTACGCACATAATCCATTTTCAAACACCACCTCAATTGAAGTACCTTTAATAGCCGTAATCGCGCCAACACCAAGTGACTTAAACTTCGCCTGTTTACCTACAATATTTGTCGGTATCACTACCAAAGACTTAGGTTCTAGCTTTGGTATAACCAGCGCAACATATACAGGTTTCTTTATTCTTTGCATCAGCCATCATCTTTGTATATTCAGCATCAACATTCTCAATGAAATGTGCATATGCTTTTTCAAATACCTCATCTGTTACCATTCGGCTTAATTCACTTGTATGTTGTTCTTCTGTGCCACGAACATTACAAGTCGTTGTACCTCACCAATACATTCATCTATTGTTTCTAGGTAGTAGTACCAAGTTCCATCTTCAGCAGAATCACAATGATATGATGTACAATCCACCCAATCGGAAGTAACACTATAGATTTTGTAAACTTCCTCCTCAACATTTACCCCGCAAACAAACAGCTCCTGAAAACGAACTAGAACGGCTTTTCCAGATGTAGCTACTGTAACAGGAATTGTTTTAAGAGCTGTTTTCACCCCACTCAACAAATCATTCAAACGCAATTCCGTTGTACCAGCAATTGGTATACCTGCTTCATATACGCCATTGGTCCAAATGCCGCAAACACTATCTTCAGTTTCTCCTCTTCTCCTATAATACACAGGCCCAGAATAAGAATAATCTTCTCCTAAAATGAGATAGTTACCTTCATCAGTTCTTGCAAAAAGATGAACATGCTTCTCGAAATCAATACCTTCATTAGTTCTGTTATAGCAATAATCAGCTGGTAAAAAACTGTTCTTATTCATCGGATAATTCGCTGTTACTAATTGGTACAGCTGTTCTCGATTCATTTCAGACGATGTTCCATTAGAGCTGACATAGTCGTTGATGACCTCTGTTACTTTTTCTTCTATTTTCATACTCAGTCACCTCCAGTTTCTTTTTCAATTCTTCCAGCGTTTCTTCAATATGAGCAACATCGACAAAATGTAATCTCACTGTTGTTCCATCACCAGATTCAAATTTAATCTCTGAATGTCCGCGCATTTCATCGTTTAACGGATAAAGAAGCCAAATCTCTGATGTTTCATATTTCTTTGAGTAAGCATACATCTGATACATGTCACTCTGAGAGATACCATAGTTAGCACGTTCGCTACTGATAAGACTTTTCCATTTTGTATCCATGATGACCGTTCTATCACCACGTTTACAAACGATATCTGGTCTAAGCGCAAACTGACGTCTCGGTTCCGTAAACAAGTAGTAACCCTTGTCCTGACTTGAAACCTCCCATCCCGCCAGTCCTAAAACCTTCTTCATCTGCTGTGCAACGTAACTTTCATACACACTCTCCATCGGGAAAAGAAGCGCTCTAGATGTATTCTTACCGGAGAATGTTGTAAATGATTTATTCATCAGAAATATCTTTGACCATTGCATTAACATCTCATAGTCTTTTGTATTTCTATCTATTTTTATCTGGGAAAATTCCTTCATATGATTTGTTGAAGGTTCCACCATTCCAAATGCGGTTAAAAGTTGTCTGATCTCTTTTGAATTTTCTGCACTTGTGGTTAATTGCTGCAATTTAAGCAATGTCGCTTTAACCAATTTATTCTCTGGTCTATTTGGATGAAACTCATCATAGGCAGCATAGAATCTTTCTTTATGTGTCATATTCGTTTTTATATGCTGACTAGTCAAAAGCTTTCCTTTATAAAATTTCAGATTATCCTCCTGTCTAACATACGCAGACTTAATTCCACGCTTTACCAACTGCCTTACTTCCTGAAGATACATGTTAATAAAAATCTCATAGAGATTCATGCGATCCACTTTTAGACTCGCATCATTAAACACCTTACTTGGAAAATCTTTCATGCTTTTTAGCATTTTTAGGAATACTCTTTTTGTATCTTTGTTTCCTGTATCATCAACAGAATCAAAACTGATCTTTGGAAGCACTTGTACTTGATATCCATTCCTCATTTGAATCAAGCCAACATAATTCTTAATGGTTACAACATCACCAACATTACGTTTATAAGAGATGCGCATGAAATCCAATGCATCAGCATTTTCTTCATCTCCTGAGAATTCATGGATAAATTCTACAAGGTCATGAAAAGCTGCTGTATCAAGATATTTATATTTTTCATCACTTTTAAAGTCAGCGTTTCCGGTAATCGTATCGAACTCTCTCACCTCTAGCAATTTATCCATTTTCTCACCACGCTTTAAATAATCTGCTTATAGCTTTCAAGGTTACCAAATGCTTCTGTATTGATGGTGTATTTCTTTTCTGGCAGATCAACCACGTCATCTGCATTACCCTTGAATATATTTTTTACCTTTACCACTTCATCAAGAATGAACTTTGTTGAAGGGTCAGTTTTTCCATTATCTCCAAGAACCAATTGAATCTTCTGGTAGTCTTCATAAAAGTATTCCTGAAGTAAAGGAATTACTGATTTTTCAAAGATAGATTTCAAAGTTACTAAATCATTATTGCCTGCAAGCTTTGTAAAGAATGCATGACCTATTGTATGTTCTCTGTCGTATAGGAAGGTAATTCTCTCATTGATCTTCTCAAGCATTGCAGCTACATCAATATCCTCTACAAAATCAGCGCCGATATCCCTAAGAACATTTGCATCTGGCATCATTTCAACAAACTGGAATCTTCTGCGAAGCGCTGTATCCATCAATGCAATTGAACGGTCTGCAGTATTCATTGTTCCAAGAATATATACATTAGATGGAACACTGAATGGCTCACCAGAATAAGGAAGTATAGCAGAGGTTGTTTCCTGCATACCAGCACGCTTCGTTCCCTCAATTAACGTGATAAGCTCACCGAATATTTTTGAAATATTACCTCTGTTAATTTCATCAATAATAAAAACATATGGTTTTACGTTTTCTACAACCTCTGTTGTATTATCACTTAAAGAATACTTCTTTGCCACTTCAAGAATATCCTTCAACTGCATATTAGGTACTTTTGCAAATGTCATTCTATGAAGAAGTTTATCTGCATTAATGTTTGTTATATCCTCATCGATATTTATTGCAAGCCAAGTTACTTTACGAGAAAGTTGATAAGTATCCTTTGTAGTCAACTCTTCAATTTCACCAGTTACAACACCAATGCCATCAATTGTCTTTCTAGTTTTAAATGACAGAATAATATCACCAAGTGCCACATCTTCAACGAAAGCTCTAGCATCTGGAGCATCATAATCGAATCCCATTCTGGCATTTCCTTCCTTGAAGCATTCCTGCTTTATCTGATTCATCTCCCCGCTCATAATTGTTAACTTCCAAATCTGAGCATGAGCATTTATTAATGTGCCAGTTTCATTACTATCAATTGACCTTGCATCATCACAGAATTTCTTGAAAACACCTGGTTCTACTGTATACCCAATTTCGTTCTTTGTTTGATCTACAACTGGTTTTATTCCTTCGATGAATTCCTCATATCCATATGACTGATGGAAAGTGGTAAAGGCCACCCTATTTTCTTTCTTCAATCTATCGTATGTATCCATGATATGACTGTATGGTTCGCTTGCAACATCCGAAATAGTTCTACCTGTACAAATAGCAACTGCATAAATAGCAGTATTATATGTCTTTCCAGTTCCAGGAGGGCCATAGAGAATTATGTTCTTATCAAATTCTGTGGTCACGTCTTTTTTCTTTTCAATGTCTATTGAGGATAAGTCCATCTCTTTCAACGCCTCCTTTAGCTCAGTTCTAAACTTCCATGAATATCTTGTTTTCCCTTTTTCTATAACGTTTCTACCTACAAACGGTATTGTGTAATAACGCTCGCGATCTTCATCAACGTATAATGGACATTCTGTCTTTTTATGCACTCTTTCACTAAATGCTCTGCCTAAGCCGTTATAAAAACCTGCGGTACCTCCGTATGTTTCAGCCAAGTTCGCACAAGTAGATTCACCACCTAATTCAAGCATCATCTTAAACATTCCAAGATTCTCCACAGCGGCAACCTCAGAATCACTTAATAACTCGGTCCATCTTTCTTTTGTGATACCTGGATCATATTCTTCTAAACTAGGCCAATATGTTACTTCGTCTGCTTTCTTTCCAATAAGCTCAAGCCACATCTTTTTCAGTTCTGGTAAGACGCTTGATTTAATTTCAATACCAGATCCCATCGGACTCCATTGCTGATCTGGAAGTTTATCTTTTAAGTCATCCTGCATTAACATTGGTTCTGAGTTGTAGTCCTGAATCCAATCGTATTCTGCATCAATATGATTTGACTTAACACCCTGTGCCACTTTTGCTGGATCATAGTGATCAGATTCATAGGCTTCCTTCGATACGTATCCATGAGCAAGAATACCTCTAGGCTTAGCACCAGTCTTAATTAAGAAAATCTCATCGCCTACCGCTGGCTGCTTGCTGGAACAAGTCCAAGGTTCTGTGTGTTTATTACCAAGTTTTGTATCTGCACACCACTCTTTATAATCCGCCCAATACCAACTTGCAGGATTCCATGTCAAAAGCCATGCTCGTCCTGTTGCTGGCATCTTTAATGTTTTTCCAATAACATGCTCGTAATATGGAATAATCCTTTTTACTGCGTCCATCACATCAGCATCATACTGTTCATTTGTTTTATCTGCTGACGATTCAACATAAATACAAAGCTGAACTTTTCGTATTTCTCCAGAATCAATCTTCTTTTTGATCTTGTCTACTGTTTCTGTAATAACATCTGGGTTCCCCCATTCATTACTACCAGACACATATATCATTCCATCTTCCTTCGGAATATCCAAATGAGAATGGTAAATAGCCATTGTCTTCTTATCAGTACCATCATTCTTTATTTCCAAACTGATGCGATATCTGGCCGCATCACCGTTTTTCTCAACGAATAAAGATACGCTAGTAGGATTAGCTGCATAATCCTTATATTTCATCTGTGCCCAGAGATACTTTCTCGTTTTTGTATTTGAACCATCCAACCATGCAATAGGTAAGCACTTATCAAGGCCATATAATTCCTCGCAACGTGCTGCAATCTTTTTCATTTCTGCAGCTGCCGCTTGTCCTTTTTCCTTAACCTTTAACAGTTTAGCCTTAACATCCTGTGCTAAACTAGGTGCTTCCGGATTTGAGTATGGAACTTCCTGGTTATTAGCCAAGTAATCCAACACACCTGTATAATCTATATCTATTTTTTGCATCTTCTTTATCACCTCTGGGTATTGCTCCTTTACAAAGAAGAACCATTCTTCCATTGTCATTTGGAGTCACACATTTCAAATTCATCTGACATATCTAATCCCTTAGGATATGCTTTATCAATAAATTCATCATCATCACGAGTCTTCTTGATGTGAATCCAACATCGAATCTACACGTAGATAATTTAGGGTATGCTTTTCATTATCTGCATTAACCCACCATAATACTCTGGCAGAATCAAACTTATTTTTTACACTTGTTGATTTTCCTCTGACACAAATTGCCCCATTTTACTGCGATAATTCTGCATTATGCGCCAACGCCGACTCGCTCGCCATGGCAAATATAATCCCAAACCTCATACCCCTGCCGTCTTGCCGAATCATAAACCGGCCGCATATTTTTCCACAGGATATTACAGAACTCTTCTCTTGTATTCCCCGGCCGGTACAACTCCTGTCCCGCCCAGATAGAATGTAGATTATCCCGGTAACATGCTTCAAATCTCTTATGCAGTTCTTCCTTTTCCTGAATCACCTGGTACATCAGATATTGATTTTCCCAAAACACTCCAAAGAATGGATCCCATTTGGGCAGCTTATTGCTTTTTACTGAATTTAGAGAAGATTCCATCGGCATCAGGTTCCACAGCTCATCATTCATTACAAAAGACCATGGGATAAAATGATCTACATCGTACTTTTTTGCAGCGATTGGGCGATCGGTGAATACATCTCTCACCTCTCGAATATCCAGGATCCCTTCCCAGAGTCTGCGGACACGGCTCAGCTTACGCACCTTCTCATCCATTGGCGCCAGCTTATAGATCAGGCCCGGGACTTCTGGATTATTGTTCTGCAGCCATTTTACCTTTTCGAACTGGATCCACCCTAGTATGTTTACCGTATTATCCTGAATCATCCGCATCCATTCCTCATTGAAATAGACTTCTTTTTTCAACTTACTGCTGTCTCCGAAGATATAGGGAAGCCGGGTCAGTGTGCTGTCTATACGGCGAATGTATTCTGTCAGTCTGCGAATACTTCCCCACGGTACTTCTTCATGGCTCTTTGCAAAAAATCCTGCCAGGGCACGCCCCGGAACCATATTGGTGAGCTGTTCCTTACATTCCTTTAACTCCTGATTGTATTTTGTAATCTCATTCTTAATTTCAACTTTAGAAGCATTGGCAGAAAGGCCGCTCAGCTCCGTCAACCGCAAAATCACCTTCTCCAGACCATCTCTTACCACTCCGTCTGCTAGTAAGCCGCTTAAATGAATATGGTATTCCCGTACCGAATACCATGCATTGCAGATCATTTCATCAATAATTGCGTCAAAGGTTGTATTCTGTATTCCTTCTGAGATAAGATCTACAATGGCTTCCAGCCAATAGAATTTATAGCAATAGGATGGATCTTTCATCATCTGAGAAAATCCTTCTATATCCAGTGTATTATGATATTCTCCCTCAAGAATCAGCGAATATCCTTCTTTCGAAGTATGATATTGAGCCATTTCTCTTCACCCCTTTCAGGTCTTACATCACCGGTAATCCAGTACTCTTCCACAATCAGACCCGGAACTTCTTTGATGAAATTTCGAAACGATTCTTCTGTAAAATCTGTAAAAAACCTGCCATTTCTCTCTCCTTCAAACCTACCGTATTTAAAGGATGTATAAATCACACCGGACATTTTCAATGCATTGCACATTTTTTGAAAGACCGATAACAATTCCTCTTTTGGCAAATGCAGAATCGAGGAACAGGCCCAGATTCCGTCATATGTCTGCATATCCCTCAACTCCTGAAACAGCATCTCACGCACTTCTATTCCTGTGTATGCGCGGGCCAATCGAACGCACTCCTCCGATCCATCCGTTGCAATAACACAATATCCTTTCTCAAGAAAATACTTTGTATCTCGTCCTGACCCACAGCCAAAATCCAGAATGGTATTCCCTTCATTCAGCAATGCAAGAAACTTTTCCTGCAGTAGATGTATATCTGCCTGTCTGGTGTTTTCTACGTAAGAAGCCGCGTTATGATTATAATAATCTAATGTATGGCTCACAGATTACTCCTCCTACAAATGTCTGTTTAATACGAGTTTCTCTTCCGCTCCATTAGCATACACATATAAAAGATGTGTTCTATCAAATACCGGCTGCTTGGGCCACCAAATGTGAATATGTTCTGTCCTTCAATTTCAAACACCTGCCCACGCATCATATGAATAACTAACGGTCGTATCTTATGAACCTTACACCCGTGCCATTCCTCTACCGGATATTCATAAAGACGGTCAAAATTCTCATGGTTTCCGTCTACAAATTCCATCCTTTCCAGACATCCGGCTGATACCCTACCGTCGCCTGTCCTCCATTTCTAACAACAGGAAGCTTGATAATTTTCTGATTCTCCAGGATCTTTTCCACCTTGTCCTCTTCAGCAATGTAGGTGATCAATGCAAGAAGATCCTTGTCCTTACAATTCTGATCGATCAGATTCTGATATCCACCCACAACCTGGCAAACCGAGTTGAACTCACCTTTGCTCATTCCCTTTTCCTTCATATCGATAAACTGTACTTTGATTCCACGCTCTTTAAAATAGCGCTCTGCTTTCTTGGTATCAAAGTCTTTCTTACTTCCGAAAATCTGTATATTCATATTCCTCTCCTAATTTCAATTATTACCTTTTTTATATGAAACACCAGGTAACGAAATCCGCATACCACCATCCATATCACCTATTTTTGCCAATTCCCCACATATTCTTATTTTTACAAATCAAAAATAATTCTTTCATACCAAATCCTGAAATGCTCCAAATAAGCTTTATACTTATCCTGTGCCGTCAGGCATGTATCTATCAGATATCCGTTTTCATTGTCCCACTCTTCTGCCTACGCGTCACTTTCATTTTTTCTGTCACGCACTCTACTTCTAGCTTTATAGAACTTTTCTTTATTCAAAAATCAAAGTCCTATACAAAGATTCGCATTATGCATATATTTTATTATTCGCTTGCCAACATGCTACATTTCCACTTTAATCTTTTCAATCAATTCCAAATCCGCAGGCAACCATTCCACACTATCCAATTCATCTTTTGAAAGCCATTTCGCAGCTTCATGTTCTTTCAAAACCAAATCTCCGGAAATTATTTCAGCCCAAAAACATTCCATGGATAGATGAAAAGTCGGATAATCATATTCGACACAATCCAATTTTTCTCCTACGGAAATCTTTGTGTCAAGTTCTTCCTGAATTTCTCTAATCAATGCGCATTCTGGTGTTTCACCTACCTCCACCTTACCTCCCGGAAATTCCCAACCATCTTTAAATTCACCATAACCTCGCTGAGTTGCAAATATTTTGTTATTATTTCGTATGATTGCCGCAACCACCTTTACTTTTTTCACGATCTCTTCCTTTCCGTAAATATCCTTCAGCAAATTGATCCCCATACTTCGTCGTTTCACTAATATCATCAGATTTGTCATAATTTATAAACACTGGGAAAGTTTTCGTCTTTTCATCGTATTTATATCCACCCATATTCAAGGGCACTTCACTATTTTCCCAGTTGTAAGTTGACATGCATCCTCGTAAGTATATTTTTGATATAAAACAAAAATCGTATCCTGATACCTCTTACTGAAATATGTCTTATATCTAGATATACCAAATTCAACCAGTTCTTTTATAATTGCATAAAATTCCTCTTTTTTCAACATCTCACCAAAGCTTTTATAAATCCCATGCCGATATGACAATAGACGATTCGGCATTTCAAGCTCATGCATTCACTTACCGGAAGCCAATTTCATGGAAATAAACTCAACAACTTTTTCTTCTTTCTTTATCTCTCACAATAAAGCCCAATAAAAGCTTTTATTTTATAACTTTATTTATCCTTTAATTCCGTATACTTCTCCTTACTCCCAAACGCCTTTTCCACCGGATATTTTTCACTATTCAATTTCACTTTTTCTTGAACGATCTCATCCAAATCCAATCCACAGCTATCTGCCATAAGGATACAGTAATTCACTACATCTGCAAGTTCTTCTCTTATCTTATCAATCTTATTTTCGCACACTACATCCTCAGCACTCCACTGGAACACCTCCAACAATTCAGCAGCCTCCAGGCTGATGGAAATTGCCAGATCCTTGGGATTATGGAATTGTTTCCAATCTCTATCATCCCGGAATTTCAACACTTTGTTTATAGTATCCTGAGTCATTTTGCTATACCTCTTTTCAAATTATACTGTATCTACATACTGTGAAATATATTTTCGTAACTCCTGGTCACATACATATAAATAAGACCCTCGTATTCCTCTGGTCATAAGAACATAATATATGTGCTGTATGTATTCCTTAAGTTCTTCATACCCTACTGTCTTTTTACCGTTTTGATCATAATAGTTTTCAGGCCGGATCATTATTTTTTTCTTGACCGGGTCATATCCGATTTCATCGCCCAGAATGATAAAGGCATAATTCAAATCATAACCCTGCGTAGAATGAATACATCCCACCTCGTTAATTGCTTCTTTTGAATGGACCCAGCCCTCCGTGCAATGATTCCATTGTTTCTTTATGCCCTGAATTTCAATATCAAAAACGGTTTTATCGTTCTTACTGATCCACTCCCAGGCATATCCAGCCACCATTCTTACAAGCTGCACCTCTTCTTCCTTTTGGTACATCAGATCATTAAATGCCTTAAAATCCGTCATCAACCTAAATTCATAATTTTCAAAGTTTTTCTTTTCTCTGACTGTTCCTGACAAAATATTTTTCACATATTCAATATAATCATTGCCGCCATTTACCCGCATCTGTGTAAATAAATTATAGTAAGTTATCATACGTTTAGCCTGTTCAATTTCCATCTTCTTATGAAATCTACTCACATCAATTCCGGACGGGCCAACCACCTGCATCTCATCATAAAACAGTACAGGGCATTTACATTGATGAAGTATCCAATCTACTACAATATGTTTATGGTTAATATCCCTTACAGCCAGTAAGGAATTATCCATCTTGTTGCTTAAGCTGTATAATGATGGAGCAATCGGTATATCGTCTTCCAATCTTGGACTTCGCGTCCGTAAATTAGACTGATAACCAGCTCCTCATTCGCAGCGTTCGTTTTATGCAGGTTGAATCGCCATAGGTGCATTCGCGTCACACCACAGTAGATTGAATAGGCAATGAGTAAAACTGGTATTTATCCATTGCAATAATCTTAAGGAGTGACAATTTATGAACGCAGTAGGTATCGATGTTTCAAAAGGTAAGAGTATGGTTGCTATCATGCGACCTTTCGGTGAAATTGTTTCCGCACCTTTCGAAATCAAACACACAGCCAGTGATATCCATTCACTTGTAGAACTCATCAACTCTGTTGAAGGGGAGTCCCGAATCGTGATGGAGCACACAGGACGTTATTATGAAGTCCTCGCCCATCAGCTTTCAAAGGCAAATCTTTTCGTCAGTGCCATTAACCCAAAACTTATCAAAGACTTTGATAATGATTCTCTTCGTAAAGTGAAATCTGATAAAGCGGATGCTGTTAAGATTGCCCGATATGCTCTTGACAAATGGCAAAATCTTAAACAGTATAATGTTATGGATGAATTACGCAATCAGCTCAAAACCATGAACCGTCAGTTCGGCTTTTACATGAAGCACAAGACGGCTATGAAAAATAATCTTATCGGCATCCTTGACCAAACCTATCCTGGTGTTAATACTTACTTTGACAGTCCTGCACGCAGTGACGGCAGCCAGAAATGGGTTGATTTTGCATCTACATACTGGCATGTGGACTGTGTCCGTAAAATGTCTCTGAATGCCTTTATCGACCATTATCAAAACTGGTGCAAACGTAAGAAGTACAACTTCAGCCAATCCAAAGCTGAGGAAATCTATGGAAAAGCAAAGGAACTTGTTCCTGTACTTCCTAAGGATGACATTACAAAGCTTATTATCAAGCAGGCTGTAAACCAGCTTAACAGTGCTTCTACAACCGTTGAATCACTACGCACACTTATGAATGAAACTGCATCCAAACTCCCAGAGTATCCTATTGTTATGGCGATGAAAGGGGTTGGTGCTTCGCTTGGTCCTCAATTGATGGCTGAGATTGGTGATGTTTCCCGTTTTACCCATAAAGGTGCTATTACTGCTTTTGCCGGTGTAGATCCCGGTGTTAATGAATCGGGAAGTTATGAACAAAAAAGTGTTCCAACTTCAAAACGAGGCTCATCTGATCTTAGAAAGACTTTATTTCAGGTAATGGATGTCTTAATAAAAACACACCCACAGGATGATCCTGTGTATCAGTTCATAGATAAGAAACGGGCACAAGGCAAGCCTTATTATGTCTATATGACTGCAGGTGCCAACAAGTTTCTAAGAATCTATTACGGACGAGTGAAAGAATATCTTTCATCTCTTCCAGAATCCTAATCATCATTATAATTCTCAGACCAGCACTGGTGTGGTGGTCTTATTTTGATACCTAATTTTCAACCTGTATAAAATTTTCAATGTTCTTCAATTTAGCCTTGACTTTTTATTTGCAGGCTAATTCATCACTTTCTATTGTCAATCCAATCTTTTCACAGTTCTTTTTAAAAGCACCCATATATGAAATATTTTTATATTGGTGCAGTCTATGCGCTTCATCCACAAGCAAAATGTCATAAAATTGTTTTGTCACATCCGATGGGGATAATACATCCGAAGATTTGAGTCCGTAAATGCTCCTGAAAATTCCTTTTAGCGTCTTTCTTAGAGAAGTCTGCGGAACAACAAAACCAATCTTTTTATCCTGAAACTCTTCACTGTCCCGCAAATACTTAAGTAAAAAGATTGCAACAATCGTCTTTCCGCTTCCCGGCCAGCCATTTACAATGACTGTCTGATTCTCATCTTGCTTTAGTGAAGTAATGATCTCTTCTACAGCGGTCCTTTGATCATTATTCAGCTCCTTATACGGCGAATACTTAAATAAATCAGAATTCTCCAATTCTTCCAGAGAATGTTTTACTATTTTTTCACGTTGTAATCTTCTCCAGAGGACTTGGAATTTTTCGTCATATTCTTTTTTGCCATAATATTCTTTTTCAGCCATTCCGGCATTCTTATTACGAACTTCGTAAAGTTCATCTGCTACAATATACTGAATAAGTTTTGACTCATAATCAAACGTAACCGATTGATTAAATTTGGATGAATAAATAAAATGCACCTTGTCAAAAATCCTCTTATCCAAAGAACCATGGTGCTGAGACATTCGGTTTTTAACATGGTTAGACTCTCCAATATAAGCTTGCTTACCATTATCTAGTATATAAAGCATTGGCCAATTTGACAGATAGCTTTCCTCTCCGTATTTCTGGTTTTTAAAGTCACCTTCTGTAATTTTAAACATGTTAATCTTCCTTCAAATAATGATTGATTTTTATCAAATCCGAATCTTCGTTTGATATGCATATCTGCAGTATCCGGTATTTCTCTCATAATTTGTCACACTAATTCATGTTCTATTAAACTAAAACTATTCAATTAAATTTCAGAATCATAATCCAGAGTATTTCTTTTACCATTCCAATCAGGTATAGACAGATAACTGTATCACCTTTCGGTAAGTACCTTTTCACACTGAGCACTTTATATGATCCTTTCCATGCAGTCAAAGAATGTCCATGATATCGTCCAATTTACAATTCAAGGCCTCACATATCTTAACTAAAACACCCACACGTACGTCCTCATTTTTCCCGAGCTTTGCCATAGCATTGGTACTGATTTTTGCAGCCTTGATCAAATCTGTTTTTAACATTTTGCGTTCTTCAAGGATTCCCCATAATTTATTGTAACTAACAGCCATTGATCCACCACCCCATATTTTCTGTGTAACCAACAAGTCATTACTAGTATTTTAGCATCTTGCACTGTTAAAGACAATCAAATAATTGAAAATTGCAATCTTCAATTTAAAAGTATCTTGTTATGCTCCGGCATATTGACCTTTACCCGTTACTTTAGCAAAAACAGGCATTTATTATTTTTTATATATTAATTGTAAATATAAAAATGACATGGAATACGAAATCTTCCATGTTATCTCCAAAACAATATTATTGAGGCAGAGTGTGTTTATTTCTGTTGCTGCCCCTATTGCCCTTAAGCCATTTAAAACAATTCTTTCAGCCAAAGACAATTCTCTTAATTCTTAAACAATCCTGCTTATAATAAGTCATCAAATTATAAACCACCTAATCACGTACCATCTATCTTTCAAAACGATGTGATACACTTTTCAGTATTATAAAAAGGGCGCCCTGCATATGCAAGGCGCCATAAATAAAACTTTCCCATTTAATTTCTTAGATGGTTTAATTTTAAAGCTGTTCAATTCACAGACTGCTCAATCCGCTGGTTGCTCAATCCACAGACTGCTCAATTACAACCTATCCAATTCACATACCATCCACTATAAAGATACCGGAAATTGCCGGACTATCCTGTCCCGCTATAACTGACACGCCATTTTAAACGAATTCTCCACAGCCCATAAAAAAATCAGTGTGCTGCATCCGCCGGCTGACAGTTCTCCAACAACAACCCTCTGTTCTCATGTTCCTGTGCTTCCCGTATCTTCCGATTCAATTTTTTTACGGAAGGAATGACAAAGCAGGCTACAATGACCGCAGATCCAATATCTGCCACAGGTCCGGCATAGAGAATGCCATCCAATCCGAAAAATCTGGGCAGGATAAGTAACAGCGGAATCAAAAGGATCAACTGACGCATCATAGAAAGAATGGATGCTTTAAACGGCTGTCCTGTTGCCTGGAAGTAATTAGTTGACACGATCTGGAAGCCGGCATAGAAAAGTCCGCCCAGATAAATTCTCATGCACTTCACAGCAAACTGCGTAAACTGTACGTTGCCGCTTCCAAACAGTTTCAGGATCAGATGAGGCATTGTCTGGCAGATCAGCCACCCCACAGAGATGGACACCGTTGCATAAACGATGGCCTTGAAATAAGTGGTGCGTATACGTTTATAATTTCCCGCTCCATAGTTGAATCCCAGAATAGGCTGGGAACCAACACCAATACCAATACAGAAGGAACCCAGGATCATCACGATCTTCATGACGATACCCATTGCGCTGAGCGCCACATCCCCGGTCACTTCGCTCTGATTTCCGTAATAAACCAGGGAATTATTCATCACCACCTGCATTGCACAGGCAACCAACTGGGAAATACCTGAGGAGGCTCCCAGGGTAAGGGATTTCTTGCAGACACGCGGGACCAGCTTCATGAGCTTTAACTGAAAGCGCATATTCCCCCGCTTCCAGAAATAGTGGCAGAGAATACCGGCTGACAAGATCTGGGACGTTATAGTTGCAATGGCTGCGCCTTTCACACCCCAATGGAAGACAAATATATAGAGCGGATCCAGAATCGTGTTTAAAACTGCGCCAATCAGGATTCCGTACATGGATAGACGGGGATTCCCGTCGGTCCTGGCCATATTTGACATGGTGATTCCCAATACACTGAAAGGTACCCCTGCCAGTACAATAGAGGCGTAATCCTTTGCATAGGGCATGACTGTCTCCGTAGCACCAAACATTTTGAGAAGCGGCTCCAAAAAGATCAATCCCAGTGCAGCGATGGAAATCCCCATGATAAGAGACATGGTAAATAAATTGTTCAAGGTCAGGTTGGCTTCCCGGTCATCCTTTTCTCCCAGCTTGATTGCTGCGTAGGCACCGCCTCCAGAACCTGCCAGTGTGGCAAATGCCATCACAATGGTCATCATCGGGAAAGAAACCGTCGTTGCGGCGTTTCCCAGATATCCTACCCCCTGTCCAATAAAAATCTTATCCACAATGTTATACACAGAATTGACCAGACAAGCAATGATCGAGGGTACAGAGAAAGACAGCAATAGTTTGCCGATCGGTTCTGTACCCAACGGATTATTTTTATGTACTATTGTATTGTCACTCATTCTTATCTAACTCCTTTCATTCATATACCTCCACGCATTTTGTGCCATTTTGTCAAGTAAACGCTCTGCTTCTGTGCATTCATCCGGTGTCAGGCCATTCACCAGAATCTCATTCCACTCCTGACGGATGTCATAGAGCTGTTCTATGATCAAGACAGCTTTCTTGGTAGTATATAAACGCCGGAGCCGCTTGTCTGCCTTGTCTGTCTCCACTCGGATATATTCCTGTTCTTCCAGCTTCCGCATTCCTTTTGTCACAGTTGCCTTGTCAAAATGGCCCAGACGTGCCACCTCATACATACTGATCCCCTCATGTTCATGAATACATACGAGAAAAGAAAGCTGCCCGCTGCCGATATGGTATTCTGCCAGCTTTCTGTCATAAAACCTGTGCACCTGCCGATACATCATAGATATATGGCTCATTATGGTATACTCTTTCATTATGTTCCACCATTCACCGTGTAATTAGTTGGATAGTCAACGAAATAAAATATAACACAAATCAGTTGGATAGTCAACTATCTTTTTCTGCTGTTTACCCTGACGATTCGGACTATCCTGATTTATCATCTGCTCAAATCAGCTAATATCCATCTTCAACCTAAGTTTCATTGAAACCATTTTTTAATAAGCTTTTACTTGGCCTATTCAATTATACGTCATGGATCAAACGCACTATATGGCTTGGAATACGGAAAATTTCAAATCATTGCTTATCCCTGTATTTCTTTTAACTACTGGATATTTTTTTCATAATGAAAAAACATTAATGTCATAAAATGTGATATAATCAAATAATACTTGTAATGAGAAAGGACTCTGCTGCCCTTATGAATACTGATTGTGAAAAAGACACCGACGGTAAGGCCGGGTTTATTAAAGACAAAAATACATATACTTTGTATAAAACAGACATTCAAAAACGCAACTATAAAATGTTGTTTTATGTAAGCTTCAGTCTGCTGTTTTTAGGAATATTATTTTTAACTGTCAATTCATTTTTCCACATATTTAACAGCGTTACAAAATACATCTATCTTTACTGGGTGGGTTCCTCCTGCTGTATGTTCCTGCTCTGTCTCTGGAAGAAGCAATGGATACTCAATCACGCCATTGCCGTATTATACATATATTTAGCCGGCATTATGATTTCCATGATCATTTCCGGCACCTATTTTTACAGAGACAGTGCTTCCGCTGTCATGATCGGATGCATTGCGTGCATGCCTATCCTGCTGTTTGACAAACAATGGCGCTTCTGTCTCTTTGACATCAGTATCTGCTCATTGTTTATTATTTTTTCCTTTATGGCCAAGGATTCTTCCGTTGCTTTGATCGACTGCGTCAATGCATTTAGTTTCTGCTTCATTTCCTGTTTGATCGGAATGTATACTATACAGTTAAAGTTCTTAGATATCCGGACAAAGTATATGATCCTGGAACAGTTAGAGACCGATTCCCTCACAGGGCTTATGAGCAGAAATGCTGCTATAAGAGAGATTGAAAAATACTATCGCTCCCCAAGTTCCGGTATTGGTGCATTATTTATCATAGATATTGACCATTTTAAGGATATTAATGATACCTATGGGCATCTGGAAGGGGATCACATCCTGATCGAAGTCGCACACATTATCAGGGACAGCTTTCCTGAGACAGACTGCAAGGCAAGACTGGGCGGCGATGAATTTCTGGTTTTCATGAAAAATGTGGAGGATACTGCCCGGATACAGACGTATGCGGAAAGTCTGAACCAAAATGTACGGGAAGGCTCCTTCTCGTTCAATAAAAACCTGCACCTTACTGTCAGCATTGGGATTTCACTCTGCCGGGAATGCACAAGCTTTGAGGAGTTGTATGTTCAGGCTGACACCATGCTCTACGAAGTAAAGAATCAGAATAGAAACGGATATAAAATATATGATAAATAATTTATGTTTGTGACTATTAAGTAGGTCTGCGCATTTACTGCGCTGACCGGGGAGTGTGAAACTTTTTCTGTAAATATGTGATTGAAGGGTTCTTCTATGATAAAATCAAAATAATCATAGGAGGGCCTTTTATTATGGCAAGAGAGAAGAAACCTGTACATCGGGTACAAATGACAGAAGGAAAACGTAACATTATCCATCAGCTCCTGGAAGAATACGATATTAAGACAGCTGAAGATATTCAGGATGCTCTGAAAGATCTTCTGGGTGGAACGATCAAAGAAATGATGGAAGCAGAAATGGAGGATCATCTGGGATATGAAAAATCTGAACGCTCTGATAACGAGGATTACAGAAATGGCTACAAACGCAAACGCGTAAACAGCAGTTATGGCACCATGGAGATTGAGGTCCCTCAGGATCGCAAATCCACTTTTCAGCCTCAGGTCGTAAAAAAACGTCAGAAAGATATTTCAGATATTGATCAGAAGATCATTTCTATGTACGCCAAAGGGATGACCACCAGACAGATTTCTGAAACGATCGAAGATATTTACGGCTTTGAAACTTCGGAAGGATTTATTTCTGATGTAACAGATAAGATCCTTCCTCAGATCGAAGACTGGCAGAACCGACCCTTAGATGAAATATATCCGATCCTTTTTATCGATGCGATCCACTATTCTGTCCGGGATAACGGGGTGATCCGCAAACTAGCGGCATATGTGATCCTGGGGATCAATACGGAAGGAAAAAAGGAAGTCCTTACCATTCAGGTTGGAGATAATGAAAGCTCTAAATATTGGCTTTCTGTTCTGAATGAATTAAAAAACCGGGGTGTAAAAGACATCCTGATCCTTTGTGCCGACGGTCTGGCCGGGATCAAAGAAGCCATTGCGGCTGCCTTCCCCAAAACAGAATATCAACGCTGTATTGTCCATCAAGTAAGAAATACCCTGAAATATGTTCCGGATAAAGACAGGAAGGCTTTTGCAACGGATCTGAAGACAATCTATCAGGCGCCAGACGAAAAGAAAGCTCTGGCAGCCCTTGAGAGGGTAACAGAGAAATGGACACCAAAATATCCGAATTCCATGAAACGCTGGAAGGATAACTGGGATTCTATTTCTCCGATCTTCAAGTTTTCAGCAGATGTCCGGAAGGTCATATACACGACCAATGCCATAGAATCCCTGAATTCCACGTATCGGAAATTAAACCAGCAGAGAAGTGTATTTCCGAGCGATACAGCGCTGCTGAAAGCCCTGTATCTAGCCACTTTTGAAGCAACAAAAAGGTGGACTACCACCATCCGGAACTGGGGCCAGGTCTACGGTGAACTGAGTATTATGTATGAGGGACGGCTTCCAGAATAAAAAACAGTTTGGTTAAAACAGGCGGAAAAGCCGCCTGCTATTGACATGCCATCCTCTGGATGGTATATATAAAACAAAGGTGGAATACCTAATTTCTAAGCATTCCACCAAGTCTTATCATAGAAGAATCCTATTTACAGACTTTTCTTCATACCCTCGCTGACCGTAAGAAAACGTTCAGCAGCCAGGCAAAAATCCCATCGCCAACGACGATTTGCATGGATTTCTGCTCGTAACTGTAAGGGTACTATTTTCTTACAGTCCGCATAACAAATGCGCAGATCTGCAAAACAGTTACATTTTCTTTACAACCAAGAGATATTGCCGGCTGCACAGGTGCTTAAGGGCAGTTTGGGGATAATAGACAGAATGTAAGGCATCATTTTGAACTCTAAAATGATGCCTTACATTCTTAAAATATTTATATTTATGCCAGCAGATTTTCTACCATTTCCGCATCAAAAACCACTTCTGACACGCGATTTACTTCTATCTGATACAGCGCATTGGCTGCCATATGTTCTGCTGCCTGCTCCAGATCACGGATTCCGGTTGTGTCCGCATATTTTTCCACAACTGCGTCAACGGCCTCCGAAGTTATGACACATTCATTCTCCTGCAGACCCATACGCCTCAGGACCTTAGGCAGAGCATACCGTGAAAATATGATTTTCTTTTCCTTTGCTGTGTAATCCGGTATATCAATGACGGCAAATCTTGACATGAGGGGCGCGCTGATCTGATCTTTATCATTGGCTGTAGCTATGGGATACACACCCACAGTCGGAACCATACATTCAATATAGTTATCTGTAAAGCCCAGATTGTCAAGGAGAGTCAGAAGGACATCTGCGGGATTTCCATTGCCTTTTCCTGCGGACGCTTTGTCCAGCTCATTGATGATAAATACAAGATTGGACTCTCCTGCCATTGAGAATGCTTCCATAATGATTCCCGGTTTTGCATTGGCATAGATCCGGGAACTGCCTGTCAACTGTTCCGGATCATTGATGGAGCTCATATCCAATGTTGTCCATGGCAGTTTTAAAATACGGGCAACCGCATATGCGATCTGAGACTTTCCAGTTCCGGCAGGCCCCACCAACAGAATGCCATATGCCGGAAGGGTATGAGTACGGTTGATCTGTATGATAGTTTCCATGATGCGCTGTTTCACCCGTTCCATACCGTAAAGTTCTTCATCCAGAATCCTGCGTGCTTCCTGAGGGTCAATGGCTTCAAAATAATTATTTTTCCATTGGATGTTCATCATAATAGAAAGCGCGCGCTGGGCGTGGCGCCTCTCTTCAGGAGAAACCTCATGAGAACGGGCAACTGCCAGATTCCTTCTTGCCCAAAGGCGGATATTGTCAGGCATTGTTTTACCCGCGCAGGTCATAAAGTCTGTAATGCTCTGCAGACTTGTGAGTTTCATGCTGTCACCGGCTTCATCCTGATCCTCGTCCTCATTTTCCTCTGCAGGCGCACTGCCTGACAAAAGTCTTTCTATCATAAACTGAAGGAAACCGTCCTCGGCGGACAGCTTCGTTCCCCCTCCAAAAGCGGTTTCCCGAATCTTGTATACTGCATAGCCCTCTTCCCTGTTTTTGCCGGACAGACGCACATTAATATGGTTTTCGCCCAGCCAGTGAAGAAGGCTGACAAAACGGGCATCTATCTGCAGAATATCCGCGCTAAATGTCCCATCCTCTTCCTTAAACTCAAAAGCCGTCTGCTTGTCCTGATTGGCAAAAACACCACAGGAATGATGTTTCCATGTCCGCTTATGATTGTCCAAAAGCAGGATGGGTTTTTCCGGCGAGGCTGCGTTCTCATTAGAACGGAATACGGTGTACGTGCACTGAAATTCATTATTCTTTTTCTCATCTGAACTGTTGCTGAAATCAAATACTGGCATAATTGCATACTCCTTTTATTTTTTTATTGCTATTACTAACCTCTTTTTAGATTCCTTTCAGGAGTTCAAAATATCCGAACCTAAACCACAAATAAATGCTCCTATTATCTTAACTCCTGAAAAACAAACGCAGCCGCCCTGTCATTTTTACAAATAAGGCATACTTAAATCGGCCCGGCACCCTTAGTTTATTACTCGCTTTTCAAATCCTTTTTTACTTTGTTATAGGTTGTTATGAACAATACAGCCCAAAGCATAGGAACTACTGCATATCCCGCACTGACCTGCCCTTTGTTTAGCAATACATATACAGTTCCCAAAAAAGTTAAAATTGTGAAAAGGATACTTAACAAAAAAAGAATTTTCTTTAATACTTTCTTATCCATATATTGTCCTCCATAAATGCCTATTGAACAAAGTCGCTGCATGATGGCCTTCCCAGGCTGTGGCACAACTACGGGGTAGAAGTAGAATAAGCATTGAAAATAAGAGCTTTACCGGCTTGATTTTCAAATAGCAAGGGAATTATACCTTGGCACTTGAAATCAACCTTTAACTGCATAACATTCCAAATATCATAAATCTGCTATTCATTGTTGGACAGTTTTTCCATTCCTTACCTAAAATCCGCCGCTGAGAAAAAGGACTGCAAAAGTTCCGTAGCAAACTGCAAATTTTTTTATTTTTTCTATACATAATAACTCATCTACATCATTGAAACAGGCCAAAGTAAGATGCGGCCTTGTCTTCCACTCCAAAAACTTTGTGCTGATTTTCTTATCTGCAATCCCTTCGGATAACTGAAATAATTTTTTTTCAGTATCTTTATCATAATATAATTCTATTGCATATTGCATGATTTGACCTCCATGAGATTCCGATTTGTCGAGTATATGTTCCCTTATATCTGCCCATATCGTCTTAGAAAATCCGGACTCCCTTCGGGCACCAAAGCATCAAAAGTCTTTGTTGTTCTAAAAAATTTTTCGATACCGCAAAATCAAATACTATTTTTTAATTTTCCGGAGCAAATTTCTTTTGTGATCCATATATTTCACTTCGCAACAGTTCACTAACTAAAAGAACATCGCTGCACAGTGAGAACCCTCACATTTTAGAGCTCCTGCAAGTATGTAGTATAACGATTTTTTCATTATTTTACAAGCTCATTCCCCTCTCCTGTTAAAATTATCCCTTATAGCCGATTTCCCCTTATAATCGATTTTACTTTATTATTGTAAATTTTACCACAACAAAAATTTTCAATTTCTTCTTGACATTCTGAATTTCATGTGATAGGATACAGGAAGTGTTTTGATAAAGCCTTGATTTCGCATATATCCGTAAGTCATTCTTTTATTAATGATTTACTGCTATATGCTTTTTTTGTTTTGTAAAATGCATATAAAAATTAGGAGGTATCTTTCATGAATAAAGGTACAGTAAAATGGTTTAACTCAGAAAAAGGATTTGGATTTATCACAGGAGAAGACGGATCTGATGTATTCGTACATTTCTCAGGAATCAGTTGTGACGGCTACAAATCTCTTGAAGACGGTCAGAGCGTAACTTATGATTTAACAAGAGGAAACCGCGGTATGCAGGCCGTTAATGTGTGTGCAGCTTAAACCAGAATAATCATTTCACTATTTTCTTAATACCTGTAATCCTCGGTGACAGGAAATAACTGTTCCGCAGGTCTGTACATTTACTGTGCTCCCCTGTGAAAAGTAAAAACGCTCATCAGCCAGGCAAAAATCCATGGTCAAAAGCAATTCTGCATGGATTTTTGCTTATAACTGTGAGGGTACTGAACCGTTGAAGCAGGTATTGAGAACCTGTATATTAATTAGTCAGAGCTATGATTAATCATTACAGCTAAGTCGGCGGGGTTTATCTTATTATTCCTTGCTGGCTCAACCTAAATTTACAGTTAAACTCAAACGTATCATTTATACAGATCGTTTATATAAAATCTTACACTTAAACAATTCTTTAAACCAAAATTTTTCTTTATTCCCCCCAATAACCCAAAGATACACTGGCATTTTTTAAAAGTCCGCATATAATAAGACCAACAAATAATGTTCAGGTACACATATTATGAGTAATGACCCACGTGGTACGATCATTCAGCAGGGTAATATCATGCGCATTGACAATGCCCTGGTGGAAGAAGTTTTTTGTTATGACAATTCTGTCGGACATATTCTGATTTCTTATGCTGTTCGCGATGCTGATCAAGTCACCTCTATACAGACCTTACGTCTGAATACAGGCAGAAATACAGTTATTCTGAATATGTTCGGCAGGCGCATCAACGCATGTCAGCTCAGAAAAGGCATGTGGATAAATGCTGTATTCTCTTCCCGAATGACCAGGAGCATACCTCCCCAGGCAAATGCTTTTCTCATTATTGTCAAAAGAAATCCACGCCCGCAGAACAACACCACAGATGGAAGGATCGCGTCCGTTGACCCTCGAAACAGATTCCTGATCACAGGAAATCCGGATGATATCAACAGCCAGATACGATATACAATTTCAGATGACACCGTTATATTAAACCGTTTCGGAAACCCTATCCCCCTGCGTGCGCTCCGCCCCGGGCAGATGGTCAGGATCACCCATGCAGACTTCCAGACAGCCAGCATACCGCCTCAGACCGCTGCATACCGAATACAGATTATATAACGAACACTGTCATCTTCTCAGAAGCCTTGTCACTGACAAAAAAGCTGGCATTTCACACAGAAATGCCAGCTTTCCACTGTCCGCAAACCAGATTCTTTTTATCAAAGAACAATTCCCAACACTTCTATCAGAATTCCCCAGAACACGCCTGTTCCGTAAAGAATCCCAATGAGTCCCAGATTTTCTTTCATTCCCTTATTGGTTCTGCAAAGTACCAGGATACCCACACCGGCTCCTACCAATAGTCCCGCCATCATCTGCCCGGCTCCCAGAATGCCTGTGAGATAGAGCTGAGTTATAACAACGGAGGACGCGCAGTTTGGAATAAGGCCGACCAATGCCGCCAAAAATACTCCGATAAAGGGCTTGCTGCTGATAAAATATCCGATATTATCACTTCCAACCAGCTCCACGCAGAATCCAATAGCCAGAGATACTAAAAATATAAAAACGGTGATCTGCAGGGTGTGCAGAAAAGCAGATTTGATAATGCTCCCGTTCTCACAGTGGCAATGTTCGGATTCACACAGATCGTGGATATCTTTCTCATGGTGTTCCCTGTGTATATGCCTGTGTTCCTCCCGTTCTCTTCTCTTCCTGCTGCTGAAGCGCCATAATATATCTATGACAAAACCAGAGACAGCTCCCAACACTATTTTCAGTCCCAGGATCCGCAAAATTGTTCCCAAAGCTACAGATTCGGAGATAAAGATAGGAATCATCTCATCAGAGGTGGAGAGAAAAATGGCCAACAGGGTACCCGCGGATATAACTCCGCCGGAATAGAGGCTTGCCGCAGCGGCAGAAAACCCGCACTGAGGAAACGCACCTGCAACGCCGCCTATAAGAGGGCCTAAATGCCCTGACTTCTGCATGATCTGTTTTGATTTATTCTTTGTCTTGTGTTCCAGATATTCCATGACCAGATAGGTCAGGAACAGGAAAGGGATCAGCTTCGCCGTATCCAGCAAAGCATCTGAAATCACATCAAGTATCATTAACACAACTCCCTTCCGCAGCAGAACCCATTACTTTCTCTGCTTAAAATTACCGACGCCTGCAAAGTTCTGCGCCAGTTTCTAATGATAGCACAAAACCGCAATAAACTCAACGGCGGATTGCAATATTTGCACTGACTGTCCAAAACGCAAAACGGCAGCAGAAGTTTTTCGTATTTCTGCTGCCGCACAGTCTATGCGTTCAAATAACCTGTATATTCATTTGTATGAAGTAGTCTGTTCGCGTTCTCCACCCGCTCTTTTGTGGGAGGTTCGATTCCCTGCAGGGGATACGGGATACGCATATCCTGCCATTTGAAAATTCCCAGTGTGTGATATGGCAGCACCTCAAAGCGCTGTACATTGCCCAGGCCTTTAACAAATGCATCCAGTTTCATAAGGTCTTCGTCATAATCGTTCCGTTCCGGTACGAGAACGTGGCGGATCCATACAGGCTTCCTGATTTCAGCCAGATACTTGGCCATATCAAGAATGTTTTCATTTCCGCATCCTGTCAGAATTTTGTGTTTTTTACTGTCAATCTGCTTTATATCAAGGAGCAGCAGATCTGTAACTTCCATAAGGCGGTTGAATTTATGAAAAAACGGGTCATGTCTGGAAAATGGATTGCCCGAAGTATCCAAAACTGTATGCACTCCATTCTCCTTTGCCTTAGTAAACAGCTCCAGTAAGAAATCCATCTGGAGCAGAGGCTCACCGCCGCTGACGGTGATTCCTCCTTTGTCTCCCCAGTATGCCTTATAACGCAGAGCCTGGCTTAAAAGCTCATCGGCTGACATCATATCCATGGAGCTGGTGCTCCAGGTATCAGGGTTGTGGCAGAACTGGCAGCGCATTCTGCAGCCCTGCAGAAAAATCACAAACCGGACACCGGGTCCGTCCACAGAGCCGAAGCTTTCTATAGAATGGATGGAGCCTTTTCTGGAACTATATGCGCTCATGTGCAGAACGAGCGATCACATCCAACTGCTGCTCGCGTGTCAGATCAATGAATTTTACCGCATAACCGGATACACGGATGGTAAAGTTTGCATACTCTTCTTTTTCCGGATGTTCCATGGCATCCACCAGCTTTTCTATGCCGAATACATTTACATTTAAGTGATGTGCACCCTGATCAAAATATCCATCCAGGATGTGCACCAGATTGTTGATTCTCTCTTCCTCGGAATGTCCGATGGCACCGGGATTAATGGTCTGTGTATTGGAGATTCCGTCAAGTGCCCACTCATACGGAAGCTTCGCAACGGAGTTCAGGGAAGCCAGAAGACCGTTTTTCTCTGCGCCGTAGCTTGGGTTTGCTCCCGGTGAAAGAGGTTCCCCTGCTTTTCTGCCGTCCGGCAGCGCACCTGTCGCTTTTCCGTAAACCACATTGGATGTAATGGTCAGGATTGAGGTTGTAGGCTCTGAATTGCGGTAAGTCGGATATCTTTTCAGTTTTTCCAGGAACGTGTGGAGCAGCCATACTGCAATATCATCGGCTCTGTCATCGTCATTTCCATAACGCGGGAAATCACCTTCTGTCTCAAAATCCACTGCCATGCCTTCTTCATCCCTTATAACCTTCACTTTGGCATATTTTACAGCAGACAAGGAATCCACCACATGGGAAAATCCTGCGATTCCTGTTGCGAAAGTTCTGCGGACATCTGTGTCTATCAGTGCCATCTCCGCAGCCTCATAGTAATATTTGTCGTGCATGTACTGTATCAGATTAAGGGTATTTACATACAGTCCTGCCAGCCAGTCCATCATGATCTCATATTTACGGACAAGCTCATCGTACTCCAGATACTCGGAGGTAATGGGTTTATACTCAGGTCCCACCTGCACTCTTGATTTTTCATCCATACCGCCGTTGACTGCGTATAAGAGACATTTTGCCAGGTTTGCGCGTGCTCCGAAGAACTGCATCTCTTTTCCTGTCTGGGTAGCTGATACACAGCAGCAGATGGAATAGTCATCTCCCCATACAGGGCGCATCACATCGTCATTTTCATACTGAATGGAGCTGGTCTCAACAGAGATATACGCAGCATATTTCTTAAAGTTCTCAGGCAGCCTTGAGGAGTAAAGAACAGTCAGATTCGGTTCCGGAGCCGGTCCCATGTTCTCTAGTGTGTGGAGAATCCTGTAGTCTGTCTTTGTCACCATGGAACGGCCATCCTGTCCCATACCGGCCACCTCCACAGTAGCCCATACCGGGTCTCCGGAGAACAACTGATTGTAAGAAGGTACACGGGCGAATTTGACCATTCTCAGTTTCATGATAAAGTGGTCAACCAGCTCCTGTGCCTCTTTTTCTGTCAAAGTGCCGTTTTCCAGATCCCTCTGAATATAAATATCCAGGAAAGTTCCCACACGGCCAACACTCATGGCAGCGCCATTCTGTGTCTTGATAGCAGCCAGGTATCCAAAATACAGCCACTGAACGGCTTCCTTGGCATCCACAGCCGGTTTGGAAATATCATATCCGTAGCTCTCAGCCATCTTCTTCATATCGGCCAAAGCTCTGTACTGCATGCTGATCTCTTCTCTCTGACGAATGATCTCATCTGTCATGATACCGCAGCCGCAGTTATCGTAATCTTCTTTTTTCTTTTCCATCAGGAAATCAATTCCGTAGAGAGCCACTCTCCTGTAATCGCCCACAATACGGCCACGGCCGTAGGTATCCGGAAGTCCTGTGATAATTTTGTTATGACGGGCTTTTTTCATCTCCGGTGTGTAGGCATCGAAAACACCCTGATTGTGCGTTTTGTGATATTCTGTAAAGATTTTATGAAGTTCCGGAGCAGGTGTGTAGCCATTGGATGTACAGGAATCCTCTGCCATTTTGATACCGCCAAAAGGCATAAATGCTCTCTTCAGCGGCTTATCGGTCTGTAATCCTACCACCTTTTCCAGGTCTTTTAATTCTTCACTGATGTAGCCCGGCCCATGGGAAGTCAGTGAGGATACAATTTCAGTATCCATATCCAGAACGCCGCCTTTCGCACGCTCCTCTTTCTGCAGTTTTGAAAGTGCAGACCAGAGTTTTTCCGTGGCTTCGGTAGGTCCTTCCAGGAACTCCTGATCCCCTTCATAGGGTACATAGTTATGCTGGATAAAGTCACGTGTGTTGACTTCTTCTTTCCAGATTCTACCTTTAAATCCATCCCATTGTTTGAAGTTATTCATCTTTGCAAGTCCTCCTTCTAAGACAATAATTGTGTCGGAAACTGTCCTGTAATGTGACCGGATTCATTAAAAAAAGCCGGTCCTCTCCAGACAGCTTCTGCCCAGACGGTCGGCTAAATCAATGTTATACTCCCTGTGGTTCATTCCACTTCCGTCAGTCATATAACACTTGTAGTATAAAGCATTTTTTTAAGGATTGTCAATAAAAGGAATGGAATTTTATGTTCTTTTTAGTATACATTGGTACTGTTCACAGCCCTCAAAAAAGCACAGTTCTGTGAACAGCAGCTATGTATGGCCTCAGAAATAATTACATATTACCGAAACGGATAACCATTGGCAAAAGGTGGTAATCTGTACATATGATTCAAGGGACCTCTGCCATGCCCCAGATCAAGTCCGTCCTGCAGCGCACCGGTCAGATACTTTTTAGCATTCCTGATTCCTCTTTCCAGAGAATATCCAGCGGCAAGACTGCAGGCAATGGCTGAGGACAGGGTACATCCTGTTCCGTGTGTGTTAGGATTTTCTATCCTCTTTGAAGAAAACCAGGTATATTTTCCCTTCTCGTACAGGAGATCATCTGCTCCTTCTGCCAGATGCCCGCCTTTTAAAAGGACCGCACCGGAACCGTATTTTGCTATTTTTTCTGCTGCGCCTTCCATTTCCTGCCGGACAGAGACAGAAAATCCACAGAGCGCAGCCGCTTCCATAAGATTTGGTGTCACCACTGCTGCCAGAGGGAAAAGCTCCTCTTTCAATGCCTCTGCTGCATCCTCGGACATAAGTCTGCTGCCGCTTGTTGATATCATCACCGGGTCTAAAACCACATCTTCTGCCTGATATCTCCTCAGTTTTTCAGCGATCACCCGAATGATTTTTTCATTGGGTACCATACCGATCTTTACTGCGTCAGGACGTATGTCTGTGAAGATACAGTCCATCTGATCTCCCACAAATTCTGCGTCTGCTTCCCGGATTCCATATACACCTGTTGTATTCTGCGCCGTCAGCGCTGTGATCACACTCATTGCATACATTTTATGAACAGTTATTGTTTTAATATCTGCCTGTATCCCAGCACCTCCGCTGCAGTCCGAACCGGCAATCGCCAATACTTTTTTCATGTTTTCCGCTCCCAATCTTCCCAACTTTCAAGGTAAATATCTGCCAGTTTAAGCAGTTTATCTCTGTCTTTTTCCGAATAAAAATCACGTATGACTGCCAATAAAAATCCGGCTTTTTTCGCGGTTTCTGCCGCAAAATATGCATCTTCCACCACCAAAGTCTCTTCTTTTTTTGTATCTAAAAGTTTCATTGCCATCTGGTAAATACGCGGATATCTTTTGCCGGCTCCTGCTTCTGTACAGGTAAGTATCCCATCAAAATACCAGTTGATCCCATTATGCCTAAGCGCTGCTTCTATCAGTGGTCTCTCCGTTGAAGTGGCGATGCACATCCTGACACTGCGTCTCTTTAAACCCTCCAATACCGGCAGAAGCCCCGGCTTTATCCGGATTTCCTTCTCATAGCAGTCGAATATCATAGAATTGATCTCTTTAATGATATCTTCCTGTTCAAGTTCAATCCCGTAACTGCTGCGAAAATATGCCGCGGACTCTTCCATTGTCATGGTTTCCAGCCTCTCACGGATGTCTTTTCCGGGCCGGATTCCCTTTCTCCGCAGATATATCTCCCCTGCCTGATCCCATAATCCCATAGAGTCAAAGAGCGTGCCGTCCGCGTCAAATATGATCCCTTTTATCTCTCTCATTTTTCTGTCATCTCCCTTGCCAGCACCAGCAGTTCTTCACAGGCTTTTCTGATATCCGGCTGCCCGTAAATACCGGATATGACAGATACCCCTGCGGCTCCGCTTCCGGTGAGCTGCATCATATTGTCTCTCCTGATCCCTCCGATCGCCACAACAGGAATGGATACAGCCTGACAGATTTCCTTTAGGGTGTCCCGGGATATCACATCCGCGTCCTCTTTGGTGGAGGTGGCGAAGACTGCACCCACACCCAGATAATCTGCCCCCATTTTCTCCGCCTGAAGAGCCTGTTCCACAGTCCTTGCAGAGACGCCCAGTATCTTGTCCGGCCCCAGTTTCTGTCTGACCCTTCCCGCTTCCATGTCGCTTTGCCCCACATGCACGCCGTCTGCGTCCGCTTCCAGAGCGATCTCTACATTGTCATTGATGATAAACGGCACGTGATAGCTGTCTGCAAGAGCTTTTACATCCTTTGCCTCTCTCAGAAATTCATCATACGCCATACCCTTTTCCCTGAGCTGCAGAAGGGTGATTCCTCCGTCCAGAGACGCTTTCACCTGTTCACAAAATGTCATTTCTCCCACCCAGGAACGATCCGTGACAGCATATAACAGCAGGGCACGCCTCACCCATTCTCTCTTCTCACCGCAGTTCATATCTTGCTCCTCTCTCCAGCTCGCTGCCGGTCAGTTTGTAGACCTCATCGATCAAATGATTTCTGCATCCCGCATTGCCGCTGTTCTCTTTTTTCATCCTCTCATATGCCTTTTCCCCGCACAGACCCATGGAGATAACAGCGGCTGCCACAGCCTCCAGTCTTCTCTTTGGATTGGCTGCCAGATATGCCGCGGTGAGGGAGCTTAGCATACAGCCGCAGCCTGTGATCCTTGTCATGATAGGATGTCCATTCCTTATTATGTACGTGCGGGTTCCGTCTGTCACGATGTCAATGGCTCCGCTGACGGCGATCACAGCACCGCTTCTTTTGGAAAATTCTGCGGCAAATCTTATGGTTTCTTCCAGATTCCCGCTGTTTACCGCATCTGACGCATCTGCGTCTACACCTCTAGAGCGGTTTTTTCCTCCGGCAATGGTCTTGATCTCAGAAATATTTCCCCGAATGGCTGTAAAAGGAATTTCTCTGAGCAGTTGTTCTGCCGTCTCTCTGCGGTACGTGGATGCCCCTGCTCCCACAGGGTCTAGTACAATGGGATGGCCGCAGCTTCCCGCACTTTTTCCCGCCAAAAGTATAGCCTTTACAGACCGCGGATGCAGAGTTCCCATATTAATATTGAGGCCGTCACAGAGACGTCCCATCTCTTCTGCTTCCTCCTCCCCGTCTGACATGGTTGGGGAAGCACCGCAGGCCAAAGTAATATTGGCACAGTCGTTTGCAGTGACATAATTGGTGATGTTCTGGATCAAAGGCGATCTGCTTCTGACATTTTCCAGTATTTCTCCCAACATTTCTATTCTCCTCTCTGTATTTACTGACAAGGCTTCCGAATGAAAGGAGGTTTAAAGAACTTTTTACGCTGCAAAAAGGGAGACGCCAACACGTCTCCCGGAATTGTCCTTCTCTCCCTACGCTGGCATTACCCATATCAGGTTAAAGGGTCGAAGTTGATTACTTCCTCTCAGCCTGCCGCTACAGGCTCCCCTGATGATTTAACTGCTACAAGGATACCACACTCGTCTCTTACTGTCAAATCTGATAAAAAAATATCGCCTTGTACAGGTTACTATTCAGCCTTACGGCTTCATAGCAGCAAAAAATGTTCTGTGATCTATGCATCGTTTTCACTATATACCCGGAAGGAACGTTTTCCTGCCCGCTTTGCCTGATAAAGAGCCTCATCCGCACGCCGGTACATCTCTTCATAGGAGAGCTTATTCCCTGTCTGATAAGATACACCTGCGGACAGTGTCACATTATACTGCCCCACACTCTCATCCTGCAGGGTATAGGAGACAAGCTGTTGCAGCCTTTTCAGACATATTCCCTTGTCCCTTACATCCTCCAAAAACACCATAAATTCATCTCCGCCTATACGGGCACAGATATCATTTTTCCGGAAAGTAGACTGCAGAGCACAGGCCACCTGCAGCAGAACGTTATCACCAAACGGATGCCCATATGTGTCATTGAGCATTTTAAATCCATCCACATCCAGCATGATCATCATGCATGAGGTATTCTGTCCTATGCCCTTCAGCCGCCGTTTGATAAACCGTTCCCCGGATCTTCGGTTGTATATCCCTGTCAGGCAGTCTTTTTCCGCACCCTGGCGGTAATAGATTTCACGCATGGTCTGTTCATGGGTATCAAGCATACGGCCGATTTTTCTGTCATATCCGCTGTCACTGCCCTTAAAATGGGCGATCTGGCATCTGGTCCACAGATTATTGCCTTCCCCGTCCACCACAACCACATCCTGATCTTCCTTGTCAAAATTCTGTTCTTCCATGGAATAACTGTGCACAAAAAGTTTCAATTCTCCCTTTTTCTCACAATTTTCACACATAAACGGGATGAAATCCTTCTTCCCCGGCGGTCTTCCGAAACGCTGCTCAAAGCTGCCGTAGACATCAATGGTACAGTCCTTACAGTGAATGTCAAAGTCCACATCATTGGCCAGTGTGGTGAGAACTCTCTGCAGATGGTCCCTTCGGTTTAAAAGCTTTCTCAATTGGATTTTTTCTGTGGCATCTACAAGAAAGACATAAAAATAAAGCTTGCCGTTCTCTTCCTCCACCAGACGTCCGTAATCTTCAACCCACAAAATAGTTCCGTCTTGACAACAGATCCTATATTCTACATAGTCATACGTGTTTGATGCGATCTGCTCTTTGATCTCATCTTCCACCCGCTCCAGATCCTCCGGGTGCACCATTCCCTTAAAGGAACCGTTGGTGAGTGACCAGAAGGCCTCCATATCCCTGCACCGGTAAAGCTTTAATACATTCTCATTGACATAAGTGATCCTCTCATCACCGTCTGCCTCATAGATAAAGAAGCCTCCCGGCATACGGGAAAGGTATTTTTTCGGCAGTTCCGGCACAGACGGCATTTCCGGCTGCCATCCCCGGCATACGTCGATCCATCCCCTGCTTTTTGAATACTTTTCCATCTCCTCCGGTGTCAGTTCTATGGCACTGTTGGCACTTCCACAGGCCGGAAATATCGTCTCAAACCGCTTCATGGAAATATCTAAAAACACTTGCACATCCTCAGGTATCCCGAATGGGCATACACCGCCCACTGCATGTCCAGTCCTGGCTTCTGCCTCCTGGGGAGAAAGCATTTTTGCCTTTGTGTGGAAATGCTCCTTGTACTTTTTGTTGTCTACCCTGGCATCTCCGGCCATCACTACAAGGACAGCTGTGCCGTCAACCAAAAAAGACAGGGTTTTTGCAATGCGTTCCGGTCCGCACCCGGCAGCCTCAGCCGCCAGCTCCACGGTGGCTGAGGACTGTGAAAACTCCATGATCCGGTCCTCTATGCCAAAACCTCTGAAATACTCCTTTACTTTTTCAAACGCCATCTCTGCACCTCTTTTTTACAGACCGAGCTTCTCCATCCACTCTTTTTCCTTAAATCCTGTAACAACAAAGGATTCTCCCACCAGTACCGGTCGTTTCACCAGCATACCGTCTGTGGCAAGCAGGTCAAGCTGTTGCTCCTCGCTCATATCCGGCAGTTTCTCTTTCAGATTCAGCTCTTTGTATTTCATACCACTGGTATTGAAAAAACGTTTCAGGGGAAGACCGCTTGCGTGATACCAGATTTCCAGTTCCTCCCTGGTAGGGTTTTCTTCTATAATATGGCGGTCCTCAAACGCTATTCCCTTTTCTGTAAGCCATTTTTTTGCCTTCTGGCAGGTGCTGCATTTTGGATACTCTATAAATAACATATATTTCATGCCTCCTTTTCATAGTTCTAGTTTAACATTATACTTTGACGCTTTCAACTGCCAAAAGCCTTCTTTGCCTCCTCTTATTGTATTTTATTCAATACTTTTTTAATCCAGATTGACAAAAGGCTTTCGACTGTGATATTTATATAGCACAGGTAGTTTTTTGTATACAATATACAATTTGGAAATATCTGGAAACTTGTTTTTTAAGACTGTCTGCACATAATTTTGTCAGCATTGATCCATGATCACAGCAGGAGGTAATTACTTTATGAGAACAGAATGGAAATCCTTTACAGGCGGTGCCTGGGAAAAAGAAATCAACGTGCGGGATTTTATCCAGCAAAATTATACACCATATGAGGGCGATGGCACCTTTTTGGAGGAAGCCACAGAGGACACAAAGGACTTATGGAAGCAGGTTCTTTCCCTTACCAAAGAAGAACGGGAAAAGGGCGGGGTTCTGGACATGGATACTAAAACCGTATCCACCATCACTTCCCACGGTCCGGGATATCTCAATAAGGACAAGGAAAAAATCGTCGGTCTGCAGACAGACAAGCCTTTAAAACGCTCCATGCAGCCATATGGCGGCATCCGGATGGCTGTTAAGGCCTGTGAGGATAATGGCTATCATGTGGACCCTGAGGTTGTGGAATATTTCACCACTCACAGAAAGACACACAATGCCGGTGTATTTGACGCTTATACCCCTGAAATGCGTGTCTGCCGTTCCAATCATATCATCACCGGGCTTCCGGATGCCTATGGCAGAGGACGTATCATAGGTGACTACAGAAGAGCAGCACTCTATGGGGCAGACCGTCTGATCGAGGAGAAAGAGGAAGAAAAAGCCACCACCCGAAGCATCATGTATTCTGATGTCATTCGTGAACGTGAGGAGCTTTCCGAACAGATCCGCGCTCTTAAAATGCTAAAGGAACTGGCCCGCATTTACGGCTATGACATCTCAAAGCCCGCCAAAAACATTCTGGAGGCAACACAGGCACTCTATTTTGCTTACCTGGCTGCGGTAAAGGAGCAAAACGGAGCTGCCATGAGCCTTGGCCGCACTTCCACTTTCTTAGACATCTATGCGGAAAGGGATCTGAGAGAAGGAACCTTCACAGAGAGCCAGATACAGGAGATCATTGACCAGTTTATCATGAAGCTCCGTCTTGTCTGTTTTGCCAGGACACCTGACTATAATCAGATTTTTGCAGGGGATCCAACCTGGGTCACAGAATCCATCGGAGGCATGGGGCTGGACGGCCGTCCTCTGGTGACAAAAATGTCTTACCGTTACCTTCACACACTGGACAACCTGGGCGCCGCTCCGGAACCGAACCTGACCGTTTTATGGTCCTCTGCACTTCCGGAAAACTTTAAGGAATACTGTGCCGGAATCTCTATCCGCCACTCTGCCATCCAGTATGAAAATGATGATATCATGCGTCCGGTTCACGGCGACGACTATGGTATTGCCTGCTGTGTATCCTCCATGCGTATCGGCAAAGAAATGCAGTTCTTCGGCGCCCGTGCCAACCTGGCTAAATGTCTGCTCTATGCCATCAACGGAGGTGTGGATGAGATTTCCGGGCAGCAGGTGGGACCCAAATTCCGTCCTGTCACATCGGAATATCTTGACTATGAGGAGGTCATGGAAAAATACAGAGACATGATGAAATGGCTGGCCGGCGTGTATGTAAACGCGCTGAACATCATCCATTACATGCACGACAAATACAGCTATGAGCGCCTGCAGATGGCGCTTCATGACAAGGAGGTCCGCCGCTGGTTTGCCACCGGAATAGCCGGATTTTCTGTTGTTGCGGATTCTCTCTCAGCCATAAAATACGCAAAAGTAAAACCGATCCGCAACGAACAAGGAATTGCCGTGGATTTTGAGATTGAAGGGGATTTTCCCAAATACGGAAACGACGACGACCGCGCAGACGAGATTGCCCAGGAGGTGCTCCACACCTTTATGCAGTATATCAAGGGAAACCACACGTACAGGGGAGGGGTTCCGACCACCTCTATTCTGACCATTACCTCGAATGTGTCCTACGGCAAAAACACCGGCTCCACCCCTGACGGAAGAAAAGCCGGAGAAGCCTTCGCTCCGGGAGCCAATCCCATGCACGGACGTGATACCCATGGTGCTGTTGCCTCCATGGCTACAGTTGCCAAAATGCCGTTTATGGATGCCCAGGACGGTATCTCCAACACGTTCTCCATCGTTCCGGATGCCCTGGGCAAAAATGGAAGTGCCGAAAAAAATCTGGTAGCACTGTTAGACGGCTATGCCGCAAAAGGCGGTCATCACCTGAATGTGAATGTATTCAACAGGGACACTCTTCTGGATGCGCAGAAACATCCGGAAAAATATCCTCAGCTTACCATCCGCGTATCCGGTTATGCCGTAAACTTTATCAAGCTTACCAAAGAACAGCAGGACGAAGTGATCTCCAGAACCTTCCATCAAAATATTTAAGGGAAAGGCAGGTGTCCACATGAAAGGATATATCCACTCTCTGGAAAGCTTCGGAACCGTAGACGGCCCGGGTGTCCGCTATGTGGTGTTTTTCCAGGGCTGTCCCATGCGCTGCCTTTACTGCCACAATCCTGACACCTGGAAGACAGAGGAAGGCCGGCTCATAGATACAGATGAGATCATAGCGTCTGTAAACCGGAACCGGGCTTTCTATAAAACAGGCGGGCTTACCGCTACGGGAGGAGAACCACTTCTTCAGCTTCCCTTCCTGACAGAACTGTTTGAAAAGGCAAAGGCCCAGGGTATCCACACCTGTCTGGACACCTCCGGGATCACCTTTAGAGGAAGCAGTCCCGGATATCTTGAGAAGCTGGACCGTCTTCTCGCGTCCACGAGCCTTATCATGCTGGATATTAAGCATATCCACAGTGAAGAACACCAAAAGCTAACGGGACATGCCAATCACAATATTCTGGAATTTGCCAAATATCTGGACAAACACCGGATTCCCCTCTGGGTCCGTCACGTGGCAGTCCCGGGTATCACCTTTGCCCCGGAGCCACTCTATTCCCTTGGAAAATTTCTTGGTTCTCTTCATAATCTGAGAGCTGTGGAGGTACTCCCTTATCACTCCATGGGGAAAGTCAAATACGAGAATCTGGGGCTTGCATATCCCCTGGGTGAAACAGAACAGCTTACAAAAGAGGATGCGCAAAGGGCATACAAGATTATTCTGGATGGAATGGAAAGCGTGACCCACAGCAGATTCATCTCTGATTTTACCTGACACAACGGCCTGCCGGACTTTTCTTTTCCGGCAGGCTGTTTTCCGTAACAGTTCGTAACAGTTCAGCCTTCCACTGTCCCGCGAGGTGTTGCCTTGCATTTGCAAGGCAATCCCGAGGCAGCCACGCGCCAGACTGCAATTTTTGCAGTCTGTGTGCATTCTTTTGTTGCTATGAAGCCGAAAGGCTGAATAGTAACAACAGTTCAGCTTTTCTCTATGGACAGCTCTCGACTTTTTTCCCGGTTTGTATTATACTTTGATACAAAGCTGCATTTTAACATCAGGAAATTTCTCTGCTTTCATTTCGCCAAAAAAATAAAAGCAGGCAGGATTTACTTATGCAGAACAGGGGGATTTTTATTATGAAACTGAGTATGTGGATGATCGCCAACAGGCTAAAACCGCTGAATCCGGAATTTCAGATCAGCGACGACTCGCCTGCTGTATTAAAAAGTGCCCGGCGTGCTTATGCCACCAACTGTATTTATGTGTTTCCCCGTGGAAGCGATGTTCTCTGCCAATGGGAAAATGACACGATCAGACTAAAGGATATCCAATTTGATGAGGCGTTTGAAATCATACAGGGTATCTTTGATTTTTATGAGGACTGGGATGCCTCTATTACCGCCGCTGCCGAACAGGGCGACTACCAAAAGATCCTGGATGAGAGCTGGCACTGTTTTCACAATCCCATGGTTCTGCTTGACGCCAACTGCAATGTTCTTGCATACAGCAAGCAGTATAAGGAGGTCTATGTGGACGAGGAATGGGCACATCTTATGGAATATGGCTGCAGCTCCATTGACAGTATCCGTTTTATGAGACGTGACTGCACAGACCAAAATTTTTTTAATGTAGGTGCCACCAAATACCATTTTGAAAGAAAAGCGCTCTCTGACTGTCTCTCCTCTTTCATCTACTATAACCGCGCCCAGTGCGGCCGGATTACGCTGGTGGAGCGGAACCGCAGGCTCAATACAGGGGACAGCCAGCTTCTGGACCGGATCACGCGCCTCCTGGCTGTCTCCATGGGTAAAACAGGCCCTGCAGCGCCTCCGGACGGTGACCATTACAGTGTGTTCAGGGATCTCATCAAGGGAATCCCTGTCAGTGACAGGGAACTTGACCGGCAGTTAGAGGTCAATGACTGGTCCACAGAGGATACTTATGGTCTCTGGGTCTTTCAAGGGGAGAACGGAATCCTGGAAGAACAGGTGCTTCTTCTGACTGCCCATATGATATCCCAGCAGCTTCCCCACTGTGAGATCTTCTGTCTGGACGGCGGGGTAGTGCTTCTCTATAATGAAAAAAAGGAAACTTCCGATACCTTAAAGCACCGTCTGAGCCGTTTTGTACGCCATAACCGCATGGCAGCAGGCATCAGCCTGCCGTCCTGTTTTTTAACAGACATTCAATATCATTACAGGCAGGCCCTCTTTGCCCTGGAAGAAAGACTGCCGGACAAGCATTACTATGACTTCTATCCCAGGGCCATTGATTACATTATCAAAAACAGCTCCCCTGATGTACTTCTGGCCGCCTGCCATCCGGATATCCTCCGGTTTCACCGCCTGGATTTAAAACAGCCCACAGAGCGGGTGCGCACCATGGAAGCCTATCTGAACAATGAGCGCTCTCTGCTGCACACGTCCGAGGAACTGTTTGTCCACAGGAACACACTGGTTTACCGGATAAAAAAGATGACAGAGGAATTGAGCTGTAATCTGGAGGAGGGCTACACCCGTGATTACATGAAGCTTTCTATCCGCATTCTAAAGCTTTTTGACTGAATGCCCATGCTTCGTATGTACTGACATTTTGCAGGAATCTGTGCGAAAAACCCGCACAGGTTCCTGTAATTTTTTGAGTATTTTATACACATCCGCTTTTTTCTTATGCAGTACGAATAATGCTCTCCTTTTTCGTAAAATTTCGTATTTTCCAACCATAGTTTTCTTTTTCCCTTTTTCTTATAATCTAACTATAGTTGTTGTACAGTAATTCTGCAAAACTTTCACACAGTATCTGCAGAAAAAATTGATTTTTGCTGTAATTTCCGGAAAATGCGAAACCAACTGACCACAGCGCAAAAAAGGACTTGAAAAGAAAAAGGAGGATTTTGTATGAGCACTTCTAAAAACCAGGTTGGCCTCAAAGAGACCATAGCCATATTGTCTTTGTATTTTATTTCCATGGGATTCACTGTGGTGACGCCTGCCATGGCAAAATTGGCGGCGGCGTTTCCTGACAATAACTTTTCCCTGATCTCCACCCTTCCCACCCTCTTCGTGGTATTTGCCACCTTATGGGCAGGCACCGTGGCCGGGAAAAAGATAAAATACCGTACCCTGGCATTGACTGGATGTATCATTTTCACTGTATCCGGTACACTTCCCGCTATCGTGGGCGGCTCCTTCGCCTTTATCTTAGTGACACGTGCACTGGTAGGCATCGGTCTGGGCCTTATGGCACCTCTTGGAAACGCCCTGATCATCGGCCTGTATGAAGGCCAGAAACAGGCAGCTTACCTGGGATACGGCACACTGCTCATGAACGGCGGCGGCATTATCCTGCAGATGCTTGGCGGTGCATTGGCTGATGTTGGCTGGAAGACCACCTTCTTCGGACATCTTCTGGGTATCATCTCCATTGTATGTCTGATCTTCCTGCCGGAACCCGCCAAAGCCCCTGTACAGCCCGAGACCAATGGAAAACCGGCGGCAAAAGACAAAATATCACCTTTTGTATATGCCATTGCCATTCTATTCCTGCTGTTTAATGTACTAAACTATCCTGTAATGCTGAATATGTCCCTGATGTTTGAAATGAAGGGCGCCGGCGGTGCAACCATGGCTGCAACAGCTCTGTCTCTCTATACAGTTGCCGGATGTGTGGCAGGTTTCCTGTTCGGTACGATCTTCAAGATGATGAAACGTTTCTGCCTCCCCATTGCCTTCTTCCTGTGGGCGATCGGCGCTTACTGCATCTATATAGGCAAGACTATGGCAGTGATGTCAGCAGGTACGATCCTGATCGGCTTTGCATTCTCTGTTATTATGCCTGCTGCTTTCACACTGGTAGGTATGCGCACTCCGCCGTCTACCGTGGCGATCGGAACCTCCATTATCATGGCACTTATGAACCTTGGCGGCTTCCTCAGCAGCTTCTGGCTGTCTCTGCTGAAAACTATCTGTGGTGAAAATATTTATTCTCCGCTTTTGGTAGAAACTGTCATCATCGCTGTTCTCGGAGTTGTCTTCCTGATCTACAACCCATTCCCGAAACAGGCAGAGCAGTAAAATGCCCCTTTACAGGAGGATTCCATATGCTGACCAAAAGAGAGAATTTCCTGGAGACCATCCGCGGCGGCAGACCGGACCGTTTTGTCAATCAATTTGAGGCTTTCCGGATTCTTTACAATCCCATCATGATGCACAGTCCTATGCCGGGTCCCGGTGATTTGGATGTGGTGAATGACTGGGGCGTGGTGAATTCCTGGCCAGCAGGAACACCGGGGCCTTTTCCGGTACACAGGCCGGATACTATTGTCATCAAAGATATCACCCACTGGAGAGATTATGTCCATGCTCCGAATACCAGATATTCCGATGCTGAGTGGGAGCCGTTTATCAGGCAGGCAGAGGAAACAGACAGAAAAGAATATTTTGTTACTCCCTTTGCCGCTCCCGGACTCTTTGAACAGTGTCATCACCTGGGAGAAATTCAGAACACCCTTATTAACTTTTATGAGGAACCTGAATACATGCACGAGCTGATCAATTATCTGACCGAATATGAATTGTCCCTTGGGGAGGAGGTCTGCAGACGTTTAAAACCGGACGCTCTCTTTCACCATGATGACTGGGGCAGCCAGACATCTACGTTCATCTCTCCGGAGATGTTTGAAGAGTTCTATCTTCCATCTTATAAGAAAATTTATGGACTGTACAGATCCATGGGTGTGGATGTGATCGTCCACCACTCGGATTCCTATGCTGCCACACTGGTCCCCTATATGATTGAAATGGGCATTGACGTATGGCAGGGAGTTATGTGCTCCAACAATATTCCGGATCTGATCACAAAATACGGCGGGAAGATTTCTTTCATGGGCGGCATAGACAGTGCAAAGGTGGATTATGAGGGCTGGAGCAGAGAAGTGATTGCAAAAGAAGTACGGCGTGCCTGCGATGAAAACGGCAGACTGTATTTCATACCCAACACTTCACAGGGTCTTCCCATGAGCACTTTTCCCGGTGTCTATGAGACAGTCACCGAAGAGATCAAAAAATACAGTAACGTGGTCTTTGATTAATACCCATAAAAAGGGCGTCCCTAGCTTTGTCTGCCGGGGCGCCCTTCCTTCTATTCTTGTTCCTCTATATAATTTTTCAAAAACTCATATATCTGGTTTTCCGTAGGTGGACACCCTTTCAGGGTGTGCCGGAAGCATCGGGTACAACTGCCGATACCCAGTTCTCCTTCTTTCCCTTGGAATCCCTGTCCGATACAGATCTTTGTCTTCAGTTTTCCGAAAAGCCCCTCCTCCTTTAGTTTATCAAGCGCAGGGATCAGATAGCCGTAGCAGGCACTGCAGGATTCCACCTCCTCCACAGCATCCTGAAGCTCCACAATTTTTCTACCGGCAGGCACGTGAACGGAATGCTCCTGTTCATTGCAGGTACGAAGCACGATCCCGGAAAGATCAGCACTCCCCACTCCCAGTTTCTCCGCCATTTTTATATATGGCACCTCCTCTGTTTCATACTTCAGAAGATGACATACATAGGCATCACAGAGCACCGGGTCAGCCGCCGCTAAGATCCTGTCCATCACCACAGGATTGCCCCCGTCCTCAAAGTCCAGGTCCCCGCAGATGTTGTCCACCACAATAAAATCCTGGTGCAGCACTGTGTTCAGATGGGCAATGGGCTTGTGCAGCCCTATGGCGTGAAAATGCCGTTTCTCCTTATTTGGTATCAGCCCCTTCATATTTTTCAGGGCACAGGTGATCTTTGTCTGGCAGTGTCCCTTCAGCACAGGCACATTGATGAGAAAATCAAGGGCCAGGGCGCTGTCACAGATCTGCAGCTCCATTCCCTCACAGTCACAGGATGTGGTACTGTCCTTCTGGGTATCCAGAAGCTCCACACCGTATTGCTCTGCCAGGCTTTCATATCCGCACACCCGGAAAGCCTCCGCAGTCCGGTCACCCACCCAGGACCCCTCCAGGATCACCAGATTTTCATAGTTTCTCTCCTGCAAATATTCCACGATCCCGGCAATGATCTCCGGGTGTGTGGTGGCTCCGTAGGAGGCCGCCGTGGGAGATACCAGATTGGGCTTTATGCCGATGCGACACCTTCTGTCAGGTATCCGCGTGTCCAATCCCGCCTCTTTCAAAAGGCGCTTTGTCATCTCTTTATAATCTTTTCCATGTATCATCAGAATCTCATTATTTTCCATTTCTCTGCCGGCTCCTTTTTCTCCTGTTTCCCTTAGAAAACAGGGAGATTTTTCGTAACAGTTCAGCCTTTTACCCTCCCGCCAGGTGCTGCTTTGCATTGCATGGCAATCCTTGGGCAGCCACGCGCCAGACTGGGGTTTGTACAGTCTTTGTGCATGCTTTTGCTGCTATGAAGTCCAAAGGTTGAATAAATAGTATCATAATTCCCCTGCATATGCTATACTTGTTTTATGGATTTTCCGCTGTCAAAAGCCTGCGGCAGCGGTACGAAATTACAAAAAGAGAAAAGGATCTAATACTATGTACGAAGAATTGTATGAACCTCTTCCCCAGACAGAGCCTTATCTGAAACGCCTGGGACTTGACACAGTGCCGGCTGCCGACAAAAAAAATCTGGACCGGCTCATCTATGCGCACCAGCTCCATGTCCCCTTTGAGGACCTTGATGTGTGTGAATTCAAGAGGACTGCCTCCCTCTCCATTTCCTCCCTGTATGAAAAGATCGTATGGAAGAAACGGGGTGGATACTGTTACGAACTGAATGCTCTCTTTGCCTCCCTGCTCACTGCCTGCGGGTATGAGGTCACACCCTGTATGGCCAGGATCATCCGGGATTGTGGTGATGAGTTCATTCCCCCCATCTCCCACCGCATCAACCTTGTCCGCATAGACGGACAACAGTATTTCTGTGACGTGGGATACGGCGGTCCCATGCCCGCTGCCTCCATGCCCCTGATTGACGGCTGGGAGGAATGCATCAAAGGCCAGACCTTCCGTCTTGACCAGACAGATACCTACTGGTGGAAGCTTTCCTATTGCTCCAAGGATACCTTTTCCACTGTCATGAGTTTCACCCCTGTTCCCTGCGAACCTGTGGATTTTATAGCTCTCAATGCCTTTGCCTCCACCCATGAACAGTCTGTTTTCCCGCGTCTGCGCATGGTAAATCTGCGGACACCCGGAGGAAGTGTGTCTTTAATGGGAGATATTTTCACCCTCTCGGAAAAGGGTGAAAAGACGATCCGGCAGATAACAGAGGAGGAATTTCTTCCGATCCTGGAACAGTATTTTCATCTCCATATCTCCTGATCTTTGGTACTAAACTCCCCTTCTGCCGGCTGATATCCTGCAGACGGGGAGTTTTTTATCATTGCCCAGCGATGCTCCTCCAGAAAAAAGATGAGTTTTATTTCCGTCTCATATCCCCCTTCTTCTATTCTACAGACATATTCCAGCGTGGGAATACCATTGTAATGTTTTTCCTCCCTGCAAAGGACCCGGATGCTGCGGACCGTGTGGATCTGCCCTTCCTCATCCTGATATTTTAAAAGCTGCAGACTGGTATCCCCCTTGCTGGTGAACCAGCAGCTCACAGCAATGCGCTCTTGCTCCCCACGGATGCTGCCCGCGTCCGCCTTCTCCATATGGATATCTGTACCGAATGCCATGCTCTTCTCTCCTTTCAGTGTTCACAGCGGTAACGTTTCTCTCTGGACATCCCGCCGCTCATATGGTCAATGGGGGATTCCAGAAACACGGCGCGCTTTACCGCGTCTATGCCGTACCGTCTCCGTATGGTATCCACAGCCCGATCCAGGCGCTCCAGTTTCCCGTAATCCCTTGTGTCAAAAAGTTCCATCTGCCGCATAACATTTCCGTCCTGGATCCTGCCCGTGTGTATGCCCAGATGCCGGATGGGAAGTCCGTCCCAAAGCTCCGGGAAAAGGCGGCAGGCATGGCGGTGCAGCTCCTCTGTAATGTTTGTGGGGGCAGGAAGCCTGCACTGATGGGAGGATGTCCGGAAAAGATAATCCTTGATACTCACAGAGATCACCTCCGCTTTCTTTCCGTCCTTTCTAAGCCTGGCACCCACCGTTTCCGCCAGAGCCAGAAGCACCAGGGAAGCCTGGGAAGCGGTGGTCACATCCACAGGAATGGTTGTAGAATTTCCATATCCCTTATTCGGCGGCGGTACAGCCTCCACCAGGGAAAAATCTCTTCCATTGGCAAAATTCCAGATCAGCTCTCCCTGTTTCTTCATATGCCGTTTCAGAATTTCCACATCTGTCTTGGCCAGCTCCCCTATGGTATAGATTCCCAGATCATAGAGCTTTTTTGCTGAGGCTCTTCCCACAAAAAACAGTTCGCCTGCCGGAAGAGGCCACAGCTTCTGTGGAATCTCTCTTGTGAAAAGCGTGTGCGTCCTGTCTGGCTTTTTGAAATCAGAGGCCATCTTTGCCAGCAGTTTATTCTCAGATATGCCTATATTGACTGTAAAGCCCAGTTCTTTCTGGATTCTTTGGCGGATACTGTCCGCAGCTTTCTCAGGGGTTCCGAAAAGCCTTTCTGTGCCGCTCATATCCATATACGCCTCATCAATGGAATACTGCTCCACACTGGGAGAATATTCCCTTAAAATGTCCAACAGGGCATGGGAGCTTCTGTCATAGAGACTGTAGTCCGGAGGTACGATGGTGAGTGAGCCGTACTTCTGCCGCGCCTCCCAGACAGAGTCACCGGTGCGGATCCCATACGCCTTGGCAGGCATGGATTTTGCCAGGATGATCCCATGTCTCTGGTTTACATCTCCTCCCACTGCGGAAGGAATATCCCGCAGATCCAGAGCCTCTCCCCTGTATTTTCTCCTGTATACCGCCTCCCAGGATAAGTAGGCACAATTTACGTCCACATGAAAAATGACCTTCTCCATTTTTATCACCTCATTACATTGTATTCATGTAAAAATTATATCAGAACATATGTTCTGTTTTAAATAGGCGATTCATGGAAAAAGGACCCGCTACTGCAGGTCCAGTGTCTGTTGTTCATATTCTGTGCTGCCATTCAGCATAACCGGTGTCTGACCAAGCATTTCCTCTGCCTTCTCCCTGCTGAAAATCCAGTCCTTGATCTGCCGCTCCTCCAGTATCAAGGGCATCCTGTCATGGACCCGGCTCATGGAGTCATTGGCCTCGGTTGTCAGGATCACAAACCGCTCCTCCTCCCCATACTGATCGTAAATACCCGCCAAAAATAGAATCCTGCCGTCGGATCTTGCAAATGTATATTTTTCTTTTTTCCTGTTCCACTCATAGAAGTTTTTGGCCGGGATCACACATCTGCGGAGAAGAAGACTGTCACGAAAGGTTCTCTTTTCCAGCGCCGTCTCCTGCCTTGCGTTAAAGATCACCCGGCTTTTTTCAAATCCGGGAAATCCCCAGACAAGCTCTTCTCCGCACAGCACCCCGTCCCTTCCCGTAACGGCCGGAGCGTTCTGGGATGGAAACACATCCCGGCTCTTTTCCTCCAGCAGTTTTTTATCAATCTGGCGCACCAGCTTTTCCATCTCTCTGATGGTATCATCATCAATATAATATCTGCCGCACATAAGCCCTCCTTTTTACTTTTCTTTCCTGCCTGTAAGGATGTCCATCTGTATTTCTCTTTATTCCCCGTGCGAAAAGGAGATGCGGAATACCGCATCTCCCCTGTTCTCACGCCTCTGTAAAGGTATATCTCTCTTTCACGCCATTGGTCACAACCTCGTACACAACGGAGCCGTCCTCACGCTCTGTTTTCTCACAGGTGGAAACCTTGCTGGTCAAGCTTTTCATGTAAACATCCAGATCATCCACATCCACTTCTTTGATCTGGGAATCAGGATGTCCGTCACACAGATTATAAATCTCATGGATCAGTTCATAATGTTTCATACACAATTACCTCCTTGTATTCACGGTTTTCATACGTAACTGCTCTTATACTCAGTCAGCACAGTAAATGCGCAGTCCTGCCCAAACAGTTACTTATATACTTTTATTATAAACGAATTTCCTGATTTTTACAAAGCTTCTTTTTGATTTTTCAGTTTTTTCTTTTATTCTTTGGCGTGTTCTTTCTTCCACTGAAGAACAGACTCCAGGTGTTCCCTGACCTTTTTCTCCTCCCCCTGCTCTGTAGGGTGATAATACCGTCTGTCCTTCAAGGAGTCAGGCATACACTGCATGGCACTTAGCTTCTCCCTGGTATCGTGGGCATATACATATCCCTGTCCGTAGTCAAGCTCTTTCATAAGCTTTGTGGGGGCATTGCGAAGCTGCAGGGGAACGGGTTCTGCCCTTTTGTTCTTCACATCCTCTTTGCAGTGCTCACAGGCAGTATATAAGGCATTTGATTTTGGAGCCATGGCAAGGTATGTAACTGCATGAGTCAGGTGCACATCACACTCAGGCATTCCCAGAAAATGACAGGCCTGGTACACGGCCACGGCCACCTGCAGGGCATTGCTGTCTGCCATCCCCACATCTTCACTGGCAAAGCGGACCAGCCTTCTGGCAATGTAAAGCGGGTTTTCCCCTCCCTCCAGCATACGGCACATCCAGTAAATAGCCGCATCCGGATCACTGTTCCTCATGGATTTGTGAAGAGCAGATATGAGGTTGTAGTGCTCCTCCCCTGTTTTGTCATACAGCAGGGACTTTCTGCTGATACACTGCTCCATCCCCTCTTTTGTCACTGTGATGCCATTCTCTGTGATCTCCCCGTTCAAGACTGCCATCTCCAGAGTGTTGAGCGCAGTCCTGGCATCTCCGTTCGCAAAAGCAGCGATGGCTGTGAGCTGTTCCTCCGTGATGTGGACATTCTGTCCCCCAAACCCTGCCGGGTTCTCCAATGCATGTTGTAAAAGCTTCACCAGATCTTTTTCCTCCAATGCCTTCAGAACAAACACCTTGCACCGTGACAAAAGCGCTGCATTGATCTCAAAGGAAGGGTTCTCCGTGGTAGCTCCGATCAGAGTGATGCTGCCCTTCTCCACATAGGGAAGAAACGCGTCCTGCTGGGCTTTGTTGAAACGGTGGATCTCATCCACAAAGAGAACCGTGCGGATTCCCATTCTTCGGCTGGTCTCCGCATGGCTCATCACATCTTTGATTTCTTTGATCCCGCTGGTCACTGCGCTGAAATTGATAAAATCAGCTTTTGTTCTGCCTGCAATAATACTGGCCAGCGTAGTTTTCCCAACTCCGGGAGGCCCCCAGAAGATCATGGAAGAAATCTGATCCCGCTCAATGAGCTGGCGCAGCATCTTCCCTTTTCCCAGCAAATGCTCCTGTCCCACAAAGTCTTCCAGGCGCTTAGGCCTCAGCCGGCTGGCCAGAGGAGCCGTCTGCCCCCGGTCGTCAAATAATGTCATCTGTTCCATATCCGTACCTCCCATTATCCTCCCGGAATCCGTACTTCTGCCATATATAAATATGATCCGTTCAGATATACACAGACCTGTCTGAGTCTCTGTTATTATCTTACCAAACATTTGTTTGTATGGCAATATTTTTATGACATTATAACCGGAATGAAACATGTGGTACAAAAATCTGGCCAAAGCTTTTCCTGTTCACCTGCTATCCCTGCAGTAAGCCTCTTTCCTCCAACTCATCCGCAACATCCTGAAGGCCGTAATGCTCCAGTGTATCTCTTGTGGGAACCCCGTTTATCCATCCTCTCAGGCCATAGTAATCCTGAATGGCTTTTTCAAATTTTTCTTTCGGCAGTCCAAGGGCGCCTGTCTCTCTGTTCCTCACCTCAAACTGAATATCCCAAAATGTATCGAAAACACCGGTCTCCGTATAACCGTCTCTCACCCAGCAGGCCCTTACCATATTTACAGAGGCTTTCGCCTGTTCGATCAGTTCCTCATAGGTGACGGTTTCGCCGGTCACAGCGCTTAAATATTCCGGGCCTCCATTGGGGGAATTCTCAAGAAGTTCCTGAACGGTATTGATCGGTTCACGTGCCATAGACATGCGCAGCACCTTGCGCTGCATGTGGTCAATGTAGGTACAGGTACCGATACTGTCTGTCAGCATGGCATTGTCCTCATGGGCGATAGCTGCTTTTACCTGCTCTATGTTCCAGGCATAATAATCCAGAATATCACGGCTGCCCCCAAACCATTTCTCGATCACTTCCGGAGACTCACTGGGCACCTCATTATGAGTGCCGAACCAATACGGCTCCGGGTTATTGCCCACTCTGTCACTTACCGCGGCATAGATGCTCCTCACAGGATTCGGGGTATACATAGCATGTTTAAAATCATGGCTGCATATAGGTCCAGCTTTCGGACAACACCTGTGGTAAATATCAACAGCCTTGGCTCTGTCAGGGCCAAATTCTTCATGTGAAACAATGTATTCCGTGGCAGGTCCCGGTCCCTGGGCCAGAATATCCCCGAAGCCCTTCCGGTAAGCAATGATCTCACATAATTTGATCAACCATTCTTTTGTGTGATATTTGCCGTTATTGTAAGGCAGTCCCGTGTTCTCCTCATTGAGGATGCCGGCTTCATGCAGCATGGAAAGCCAGTCTCCTCCGTCGAGACCGTGCTCATGGGTATTATCTTCCAGCGTGATCGGTTCTGTCTGGCCGTTGATACAGATGAGCTGCATGATATCAAAGCCGAGATCGATCAAAACCCTCCAGAAGTCGACTACATCCTGGTTGACTGCATCCATGATGTTCATGGCTGCTGCCTGCATGTTCAGATGTTCCTTTGTATTGTTGGCTGCGGCGGCGGCAGAGATTTCATGGGCGCCGCCAAACGCGCCTGCGCATTTGACAACGAGAGTGGAAGAACCATCCGCAAATTTTATCATGGTACGGCAGTGGTAGGGACAGCCCTCACACCCCTGCTTTTTGAATGTGATCTCTCCTCTTTTAGCGGCTTCTACCATGCTTCCGGATAAAAATGGCAGCAGTCCTCTGGACTGCCATGGCGGGTCCATCTCACCTTTGATCTTCCGGCCATCAACCACCTTTTCTTCGCCCACCTTTATTTCAGTAATACTCGCTCTTTTTTTGTTGACCTCTAAAAGTTTGAATGGATCCGACACCTTTATCCTGCCAGTGCCGCCGATAACGATCGCCTTCAGATTTTTGGAACCAAAAACCGCCCCGAATCCGCCTCTGGCAAAGACAGAGGAACAGGAGTTGAAGATTCCGGCCTGAACAGCAAGATTTTCCCCTGCCGGGCCAATACAGGACACCACAACATTGCCGCCATGTTTTTCAAGCAGGGCGTTTCGCACAGCACATGTCCCCTGTCCCCAATATTCCTGAGCATCCAGTATCTCCACCTTGCCGTTATAAATATGTAAATAGACCGGTTTATGGGCTTTTCCCTCAATGATAAGCGCGTCATATCCAGCGCGTTTGATCTGAGGCCCCACATTAGACGCTTCTGTACAGTGGAAAGAATGGCAGGGATACTGATAAGGAGACTTTGATGTAAGATAACTTTTCGATGCTCCCACAGCTCCGGTGCTGTTCAATCCGCCGGGTACAAAAATAAGTTTATTGTCCGGGTCAAAAGGTTCTGTTTCCCGTTTGATCTCATCCCAGTAAAGTCTTGCGGCCAGACCTCTGCCGCCCAGATACTTGGGCAGATACGGAGAACTTGAAAATTCCGTCACTTCTCCGGAAGAAAGATCCACTCTCAACATTTTTCCTGCATATCCGTTTAATTCCTTCATCCCTTTGATACCTCCTTTTCAGCGCCGTAGCCAGTTTGCACACCTTCGGGATCCGTAACGTAAGTTAGAGCACCGGTGGGACAGAGTTTTACGCACTGGGGATCTCCATTGCACAGATTGCACTTGGTGGCTTTTTTCTTGACCGCATCAAAACGGATCCGCGGCAGTTCATAGGGGCAGTGTTTGATACATAATTTACAACCGATACAAATTTCCTGGTTGATAACTCTGGCACCGGTGGTTTCGTCTGCATATATGGCACCCACAGGACAATGTCTCATACATTGAGGGTCGACACACTGGAGACAAGGCTCCGCAAAGGTATCGAATTCATCAATATCATCAGAATTCACCTGTATCCTTGCCAGATCCAGCGCCGCTGCCCCGTCATTTGCCAAGGAACAGGCAAACATGCAAACTTTACACGCACCGCATAACCTCTCATTGACATGTATCACACCTTTGGAAAGAGGTATCTTTTCCTGCATTAACTTTTTTTCTTTTGGCATAAAAATCTCCTTTCTTGTCGTTTTGATACCCGGCGGCCGGATTTTCCGGTTTGTTATATTGTACAATTTCAAGTACAATTTTTCGTCAACTGAATATCAACAATCGTTGAGAAAGGTAGAAAGCAGAAAAACGGCGGAGATTTCTCTCCGCCGTCAAAATTTCTCTGTGACCGGAAGCGTGACTGTGAATTCACATCCTCCATCCTCCCTGTTCTCAACCCTGATCGTTCCGCTGTGAACGGAGATGATCTTTTTAACCAATGCAAGCCCCAGTCCGTTGCCTTCATCCATATGAAAGCTGTCTGCCTGATAGAATTTATCAAATATACGCCTTGCTTCTTCTTCCCGGATTCCCGGTCCAAAATCCCGGATCGTAAAGACAACACTTGCGCAGATCACCTTCAGCCTGATCACAACACTGCCGCCTATGGGATTAAACTTAACCGCGTTATCAATGAGATTTCTCCACGCATGAAACAACAGGGCTTCATTTCCCGTATAAAATACCTCTTCCATCTCCACATCCAGCTCGATCTCCTTGTCTGTCCATTTCGATTCCAAAACCACGATAGCCTGGCGGATCTGCTCATCCAGCCGGTATCTTTCAAATCTTGAGAAAAGCGTCTGGTTGTCTATTTTTGCCAGTAATAATATATTGCTGGTAAGTTTTGAAAGGCGCATTGTATTAAATAGGATTTTATTGACATACTCTGCCTGCTCTTTTGAAAACTGGGGATTGTCCTGCAGCAGCATGGCATACCCCTCGATAGCATTGATGGGAGTTTTAAATTCATGGGATACATTGGATATAAAATCCATCTGCAGCATCTCTGTGGATTCCAGTTCTTTTACCATTTGATTGAAGTTACTGTACAGATCCTGTATCTCGTCTATCTTGCTTTCTGTCTCAAGCTTTAGGTTAAAATCTCCTTCCGCCACCTTTCCCATTTTCTGATTCAGCTTCTCGATGGGGGAAAGTATGATCTTACTGAGAAGAGACGCCAGAATACCGCCCACCAGGATGCTGAGCAGAATCTGAGCTGTTGTCTCCGGTAAAGCAGTTGAAGATTCAAAAACTTTGTTCAGAAACATTATAATGACCAAAGACAGAATATATGCACTGATAAGAATACCTAATATGATGAACATAAAATATCTGCGCATATTGATCCTTGATTTTTTGCCTTTGAATATTTTCATTTCTTCATCACCTTATATCCCACACCGCGGAGCGTAATGATCTGAAAATCAGGGTTATCTCTAAAACGCTCCCGAAGTCTTGCAATATGTACATCTACTGTATGAGTATCTGTATCCGCATAATATCCCCATATCTCATCCATGATCTGCTGTCTGGTGAAAATACGTCCCGGAAAAGAGACCATTTTATACAGCAGCATGAATTCCTTCTGCGGAAGAACATAAGATTTTCCATCGGTAATAACTGTCATAGAATCGTAATTCAGTTCTGTACTGCCTATGACCTGCCTGCGGCTGCTGGCCATTTGAGCACGCCGCAGCAACGCGCCTACTCTCAACACCATTTCATTTACATTGACGGGCTTTACCATATAGTCATCTGTTCCGGACAGGAATCCCAGCTTCATGTCATCAAAGGCATCCTTGGCTGTGATCATCAGAACCGGGTTCTGATATCCGGCGTCACGAAGGGCCTGTACCAGCTCATATCCATCCATTACCGGCATCATGATATCCGAAATGATCAAATCCACATATTCCTGCTCCATGGCATCCAGAGCTTCACGTCCATTGGCAACACCTTTGACGGAATATCCGTTTTTCACCAGTACCCTCTGGAAAAGCTGGCGGAGTTCTGTGTCATCTTCTACGATCAATATTCTGAACATGCTTACCTCCCATAACTTTATAGTCTCTTAATATGCTACTCTCTCTGCATCAATATTCTCTCAACTCAGCATCAACATTTGTTGACAAACAGTAAAGATGCCTAAATTAAATGTTATTGTACCTCATAGTATTTCATAAATCAATGGGATCCTCCCATTTCTTTTTGTCTGCCATCTGACGCGTGGCTTCCTCGGGATTGCCCTGCAAATGCAAGGCATCACCTGGCGGGACAACGGAAGGCTTTACCGTTACTCACAGTCTTCTCAGAAGTAAAAATCTCTTGACAAATCCGCATACACACTGTATAACAAGAGTTATATAACATTCGTAATATTAGAGGTAAGAAAATGCCAAAACAAAAGATCACAAAAGAAATGATACTGGATGCAGCCTTTACACTGCTGCGCACAAAGGGACATGAAGCCGTAAATGCCAGAAGCATTGCCAGTCAGGCCGGCTGTTCCGTTCAGCCCATATACAGTTGCTATTCTAATATGCCGGAGCTGATGGAGGAACTGTTTGTCTACACCCAGCGGTATCTGACAGAATATGTGGAAAAGAACGCTGACAGAAATTATTATTTTGCGTCCATCGGACGGTGCCATATTGGATTTGCCAGGGAAGAAAGGTATCTGTTCTGTTTCCTGTTCTTACCCAGGTATATGAATATCAACAGCCTGGAAGATATATACAGACAGTGTGCCAGGCAGGATGTCACCAGGGATATCATGAGAACACTTTCTATCAGCGAAACTGCCGCCAAGCGGCTCTACCTGCATATGATGCTGTACACACACGGCATTGCCTCCATGATAGCCACCAAAGCCGCCCACATCCCAAACGAGGAGATCCGGGTTCTCACCGATTCCGCATTCCATGCATTTCTCAACCAAATAAGGACGGAGGAACAGTCTAAATGAAATTAATTATCCACGATTTGACAGAAGATACACTGCAGAAGGTTTATCCGCAGATTGCCCCCAACGATATGGTCATTACGGACAGCGGCAGCATACGCCCCTGTATCGGCTGTTTCGGATGCTGGCTAAAAACACCGGGGGCCTGTATCCTCAAAGACACCTATGAACAGATGGGAAAAAACATTGCCATGTGCAGTGAAATGCTGATCATCAGTAAATGTGCTTATGGCAGCTACAGCCCCTTTGTAAAAAACGTGCTGGACAGAAGCATCTCCTATATCCATCCCTACTTTACGGTCAAAAACGGGGAAATGCATCACCAGCAGCGCTATAAAAGGGACTTCCGGTTAAAAGTCGTTTTCTATGGCAATGGCATAACCGCCAAGGAAAAGGAAACCGCGCAAAAATTGGTAAAGGCAAATGCAGTCAATCTTTACTGTACCGTGGAATCTGTCACCTTTCTGGATTCCATTCAAGAAATGGAGGCACTGAAAATATGAAAATTGCCCTGATAAACGGAAGCCCTAAGAGGAAAGACAGTGCTTCCGGCCTTATATTAAAAGAACTGCAGGGGCTTATCCCCTCTGAAAATGAGATCATAAACCTTCACTTTACAAAAAAACAGCCCGGCAGCAGTGATTTGGAACTCCTGCAGGACTGCAGTATAATGGTCTTTGCATTTCCCCTTTATGTTGATTCTCTTCCCTCACATCTGTTGTCATGTCTGGTCCGATTAGAGGAATATCTTAAACACGCTGCCTTTTCAAAGGACTGTACTGTTTATGCTATTGCAAACTGCGGATTTTATGAGGGAAGTCAGAATGCCCTTGCTCTGGATATCATGGAAAATTGGTGCTCCAAAGCCGGAGTCATCTGGGGCGGCGGTCTTGGGATCGGCGCCGGAGGAATGATGCCTGTAATAAGCGGTATGGCTACCGGAAAAGGACCCAAGAAGAACTTTTCCGGTGCATTCAACACACTGTCTGACAGGATACTGCGTCAGGAAACCGGAGAAAACATCTGCTTCTCACCTAATTTTCCACGCTTTCTTTATAAAATGGCAGGGGAGATGGGCTGGCGGCAGGCAGTAAAAAACAATGGTCTGACCCGCCGGGATCTGTGGAACAAACAAGTCTGAATCCACGTCTTTTTACTATAAACAAAAACGGGAAACCGGCAGAAAAATCCATGCCGGTTTCTCTCAGTCTCTCAATATTTTTCCCATGGCTTTTCCCTTGGCAAGTTCGTCGATCAACTTATCCAGATATCGGATCTCCTGCATGAGCGGCTCTTCAATATCCTCCACCTTGATCCCGCATATCTTTCCTTTTATTTGTTTTCTGTTGGGATTCATCTTCGGTGCATTCCCAAAGAAATCTGCATAGGATATGGTCTTTTCAGCCATTGACCGGATCTCATTCTTATTGTATCCCGTAAGCCAGCAGATGATCTCATCTACCTCTTCCTGCTGCCGCCCCTTTTTCAGCGCCTTATTGACCAGGAGCGGATAAATTTTTGAAAAGCTCATCTGATATACTTTATCATGATTCATTGGTCTGTCCTCCACATTTTAAACACACTCGAAAACTTAATCTCCATTGACTTTATGATTTCCTGAATTGTAACTGCTCAGTACCTTCACAGTTACTTTATTGATTCTTTCATACCTGGCAGATGACAGCCGTTTCTGCACGCCGGATCTGTAATAAGATCAGCCCCTGTCAGTCCAGATGGAACATAGGTTTCAGATCCACTGAAACAGGGCTGTTGTCAGGGTTTGTCTCCATAATATCCGCCATATGATCCCACCATTTCCGGTTGACCGCCGTGTCAGCCCCTTTTGCCCACAGCTCCTCATTTTCAATCTCTATACAGCCGAATAAGGTCAGTGTCTCCCGGTCCAGAAAGATAGAGTAATTCTTTCCTCCATGGGCATGGATCATCTCCTTCATCTCAGGCCAAAGCTCATTGTGTCGCCTTTCATATTCTGCCTCACAGCCCGGATATAATTTCATTTTAAATGCCTTGTACATATTTTTCCTCCTGATCATCAATGATATTCGTAATACTTTCTTATGCTTTACATTATACTTTTATTTTACGCCAAAAGCTAGACCCATCTGGTTCCACACCGCTTAGACAGGATAAACTGCTGCTGCCGATTTTAATTTTGATATTATTTCCAAATCCCCTTGACATTTATCTACTATAATTGTAGAATATACTTAACAACTACATTTGTAGAATTTTATATTTCCATACAATACATATAAGATGTCACAAAAGAAAAACCATAGTCATGTCTGCTTTTCAAGGGGGTTTTGTGTATGCAGGAATTTATTATCAATATACTCAGAATAAATATTATGGCGGCGTTCTGTATTCTTATCACCGCAGTCACTGCCAGGTTTTTAGGCCATAAATATTCCGCCCGGTGGAAATGTGCCATATGGCTGCTTTTATCCATTGCATTGCTGTTCCCTATAAATCTAACCGGGCATACCTCACTGGTGCAGATGGAAGTTCCGCTTCCGCAGCTGCACGGCACTGCCTTTTCTAACTGGAAAAATGATGATCCTGAAACTGCCTCTGCCGGCAGCGCTGTTATGAATGAAGGGGTTTCTGCTGCCGATAGCACTGATATCAATGGGAATACTGCTTATGCCCATGGAACTGATATCGGCGGAAATACGGCCAATGCCGATACTGCATCTCATATGCGGTCATCAAAGCAGACCTTTGCGTACCAATCCGCATATTCACAGCAGCAGAGTTTGCAGATTTTTGACAGTATCAAGGCAGCGGATCTCGACCGGATCATTGTCTTTATATGGCTGACCGGAGCACTGCTTCTTTTTACTTTTCATGCTTTTAATTACGCCAATGCACTCCGTAAACTGAGACGCTGGAGTTCTCCCATGCTGGATGAGATCACGCTGGACCTCTACCGTTCCAGATGTAAACTGCTTAAAGTTGACAAAAAACCACGTCTTTTAAAAAGCAGTGATCTGTCCACACCTTTGCTGGCGGGATTTCTGGATACCTGTCTGTATCTGCCAGATCAGGATTACTCTCCCCAGGAGCTGGATTTTATCTTCCGGCACGAGTTATGTCATTATCAGCGCAGAGACCTGTGGTTCAAAGGGCTTTTATTTGTGGTACGCAGTCTATACTGGTTTAACCCGTCTCTTTTATATATGCAGAGAGAAGCTGAGAAGGATCTGGAATTCACCTGTGACGAACATGTGATCCGGGACTTTCCTCAAACCTCCCGCCTACGATACAATGAACTGCTTCTGAGAACAGCCGCCCATTCTGACAAAAAGCTTTCCCGCCTGACTGCCGGGCTGAATGACAGTCTCTCTGGTTTTAAAGAAAGAGTACACAATGTAATGGATGCCGGAAAACGGAAAAAAGGCCGTATTCCCGCCCTGTTCCTTGTGCTGATCTTCTTAAGCTCTGTGCTTTTTATCGGCTGTTCCCTGAAAACCGGTGATACGTCTTCCGAAAATCCATCTGCCGCAGAGCAGGACCGGCCGGATGAAGCATCTGCTGCTTCCGGCAGCGCCAAAAAAGAAAACACAATTTCCCAGGACAGTTCTGCAGAAAAAGAGGAAAACCTCTCCGAAACGAAAAACGAGCCGATAAAAACAGCTTTGAAAACAGATACCCCCGAAAATCAGGATTCTAAAGACACAGACCTGAATATTACGAATCTTAAAGACACGAATCCTAAAAATACAGAGCCTGAAAGTGTAGCGCCTGAAAATACAGAGCCTGAAGCAGAATTAAATCCGGAAGAATTTGTAATATTTGACAGCGGCACAAAAGTGCTTACCCAGCAGGACACAGCCAATCTTTCCACGGAAGAACTGATGTATGCCAGGAACGAAATCTATGCCCGCCACGGTTATATTTTTACTGACCCTGATATCAAAAGCTATTTTGAAAGGAAATCCTGGTATAAACCGAAATATACCAAAGAGCAGTTTTCTGATACACTTTTTAATACAACAGAAGTACAAAATATACAGTTCCTGCTGTCACAGGAAAATGCCGGAGATGGACTGGCTCTTTATCAGGGGGATGGATATTCTTTTGAATATCCGGCAGATTGGCAGGATAAACTTGTTTTTGAGCCAACCCAAGTTGGAGTCGAAGGTGTTTTAAAGGAACAGTATGAACTGCGCCAGAGCGGCCAGTCTGACCTTTACGGAAATATTTTTACTATATCAAAGCATGAAACTAATGACCTTCCTGATGATCTCCAGTATCTCGGACAAGGTCCTGACGGAATGTATTATTACTTTTATATAACACAGGGCGTCACTCACGAAGAAACACCGGAGATGAATGACGCATACAGCAGACTGGATTTTTCCCGGAAAAGAGCGCAGGTCATTCCAGACACCTTCAACTTCAACTGACTGGTATGCCCCTATAAACCCAACAGGCTCCGCTGTCTGTATCAAACATATCTAGGATCATTTAAGCCCCGCCTGATGACAGCGGAAGTGAGAATATATACCGCACACTCTCACTTCCGGCTACCACAAGGCGGGGCATCTCTTTATACTGCCTACGCAGGTTCCTCCGCAAAATTTCCTGTATACAACTGGTAATACTTTCCTTTCTCCTCCATGAGCTGGTCATGAGTTCCACGCTCAATGATACGCCCCTGTTCCAGGACCATAATGCAGTCCGAATTCCGTACCGTTGACAGCCTGTGAGCAATGACAAAGGTAGTCCTTCCCTTCATCAGCCGGTCCATGCCCTGCTGTACCAGTGTCTCTGTCCTGGTATCAATGGAGGATGTTGCCTCATCCAGGATCAGGACCGGCGGGTCAGCTACAGCAGCCCTTGCAATGGCCAGAAGCTGCCTCTGTCCCTGACTTAAATTAGAACCGTCTCCGGTAAGCATAGTGTCATATCCATCCGGCAGGCGGCGGATAAATCCATCTGCATTTGCCAGCTTTGCCGCTGCCCTGCACTCCTCATCCGAAGCGTTCAGTCTGCCGTAACGGATATTCTCCATAACGGTTCCCGTGAATAGATGGGTATCCTGAAGCACCATGCCCAGAGAACGGCGCAGATCTGATTTCCTGATCTTATTGATATTAATATTGTCATATCTTATTTTGCCGTCCTGGATATCATAGAAACGATTGATCAGATTGGTGATGGTAGTCTTACCCGCACCGGTGCTTCCCACAAACGCAATCTTCTGTCCCGGTGTGGCAAATAATTTTATATTGTGAAGCACGATCTTATCATCATTATACCCGAAATCCACATCGTTGAAAGTGACATCTCCCTCAAGTCTCTGATAGGTGACTGTCCCCTCCGCTTTATGGGGATGTCTCCAAGCCCACACACCGGTTCTTTCTTCGCTTTCCGCAAGGCTGCCGTCCGGCTGTTCTTTTGCGTTGACCAGTTCCACATAGCCATTGTCCACCTCAGGCTCCGCGTCCAGAAGCTTGAAGACACGGTCCGCACCGGCCATTGCCATAACAATGCTGTTCATCTGCTGACTGATCTGTGTCACGGGCTGAGTGAAATTCTTGTTCAGTGTCAGGAAGGATACCAGCGTTCCCAGCGTCAGCCCTCCGAATCCCTTTAAGGCCAGAACCGCCCCCAGCACAGCACAGAGCACATAACTGATATTTCCCAGGTTGCCGTTCACCGGCATCATGATATTGGCAAAGGTATTGGCCTTATCGGCACTGTCACGAAGCTCCTCGTTCAGCTTTCTGAAGTCCTTCACACTCTTCTCTTCATGGCAGAACACCTTTACTACCTTTTGTCCCTCCATCATTTCCTCAATATAACCATTTACCCGGCCCAGATTTTTCTGCTGTTCTCCAAAGTACCTGCCGGATTTTCCGCTTAACTGTTTCGTGGTGATCATCATAATGCCGATCATTACCAGTGTCAGTAGCGTCAGAGGAATATCCAGCACGATCATGCTCACAAATGTGATCACAATGGTCACCGCTGAATTTACAACCTGGGGAATGCTCTGGCTGATCAACTGGCGGAGGGTATCCACATCGTTTGTATAGACAGACATAATGTCCCCATGGGCATGGGTATCAAAAAACTTAATGGGCAGGGATTCCATGTGGGTAAACAGATCCACACGCAGATATCTGAGCGTTCCCTGGCTGATGTACACCATGATCCTGTTATAGGCAAAGGCACATAAAACACCGACTGCATAAATTCCGATCAGCATGAGCAGTGCCTTTTTGAGCGGCCCGAAATCCGGATCAGACATTTTTGTCATAGGGATAATATAGTCATCGATCAATTTCTGCATAAACAGGGTCCCGGACAGGGTAGCCAGTGCCGTAGCCACAATACAGACTACTACCACGGCAAAAAGCCCTTTATAATTCTTCATCATATATCCAAGTGTCCGTTTCAGGATTTTCCCCGCATTATCCACTTTTGGTCTTGGCCCATGCGCGTTCATGCCCGGGCCTTTTACAGCTTTTACATTTTCTGCCATTATGCTGCACCTCCTGTCTTATTTCCGGCCTGGTCAAAATCACCACCGCCCCTGATCTGTGTATCGTAAATTTCTTTATAAATTTTATTATTAGCCAGCAGATTCGTATGTGTGTCAAATCCGTTCACTCTACCCTCATCCAGCACCAGAATCCTGTCTGCGTCCTGTACACTGGAAATCCTCTGGGCAATGATAAGCTTAGTGGTTCCCGGAATAGCTTTTGTAAACGCATTTCTGATCTTCGCATCTGTGGCAGTATCAACCGCGCTGGTGGAGTCATCCAGGATCAATATCTTGGGATTTTTAAGCAGTGCCCTTGCAATACAGAGCCTCTGTTTCTGACCCCCGGATACGTTGGTTCCCCCCTGCTCAATGTACGTATCATATTTGTCTGGAAACTGTTCGATAAATTCATCTGCGCAGGCCTGCCGGCACGCCTCTATGCATTCCTCCCTATCAGCCTGTTCATTTCCCCATCTTAAGTTATCCAAAATGGTTCCTGAAAAGAGCACATTCTTCTGAAGCACTACGGCAACCTGGTTTCTCAGTTCCTCCATGTCATAGTTTCTCACATCCTTGCCGCCTACGGATACAGAGCCTCCCGTCACATCGTACAGACGGCTTATGAGATTCACAAGACTTGATTTTCCGCATCCCGTTCCGCCTATGATGCCTATGGTCTCCCCGGCTTTGATGTGCAGATCAATGTCTGTCAGCGTCTCCTTGCCGCTGCCGTGTTTATAGGAAAAATTCACGTGGTCAAAGTCAATCCTGCCGTCCGGTATCACTTTATCCGGATTCTCCGGATTGACCAGATCTGCTTTGTCGTTCAGAACCTCGGCAATACGTCTGCCGCTTGCCGCACTCATGGTCACCATGACGAATATCATGGACAGCATCATCAAAGACATGAGGATTCCCATAATGTAGCTGAACATGGAAGTCAGCTCACCTGTGGTCAGGTCTCCCACAACGATGAATTTTGCTCCGAACCAGGAAAGGGCAACAACACAGAAATAGATGACAAACATCATCACAGGGCCATTCAGGGAGAGAAACTTCTCTGCCTTCACAAAAAGACTGTACAGATTGTTTGCCGCTTTGGTGAATTTCTCATTCTCATGATCTTCCCGCACATAGGCTTTGACCACTCGGATAGCGGAAACATTTTCCTGGACACTGGCATTTAATTCATCATACTTTTTAAACACCACATCAAATATTTTTGTCGTCCTGCTCATAACAAATATCAGGACAGCAGCCAGAACTACGATAGCCACCACGAAAATAAGGCTCAACTTCACGTTGATAAAAAAGCACATAAACATACTGCAGATCAGAGTAAACGGAGCACGGACCGCGATCCTTAAGATCATCTGGTATGCATTCTGTACATTTGTCACATCTGTGGTCATACGGGTCACCAGACCCGCGGTACTGTATTTGTCAATGTTGGAAAAAGAAAATGTCTGTATATTGTCATACATCGCTTCCCTCAGATTACACGCCAGTCCTGAGGAAGCACTGGCTGCATAGCGGCCTGCCAGAACTCCGAAAAGCAGGCTGAGCATGGCAAATACCAGCATCAGGGCACCGTACTGGTACACCTTGGAAATGCTGCCGGCCTCAATTCCCTTATCAATGATCGCCGCCGTGATAAATGGGATCAGAACCTCCATCACCACCTCCAGGGCAGCATATAGGGGTGTCAGCAGGGAAGCCTTTTTATACTGCTTCACCTGCGCAAGTAATGTCTTGATCATATTGTAAGCCTCCTGTTCATTCTACGATAGAAACCGCGCACTGCGAACCTTCCATTCACGGAATCTCATTGTTTCAGATTACTCAGCATCCTTCCCAGAAGTTCTGACAAAAGAAGCTTTTCTCCCTCTGTAAACCCCTGATACATACAGCCTTCCAGATTTTTAAAGCCCTGCTCTATCTCATCCTTCAGCTCATCTGCCCGTTCCGTAAGACAGATATGCTTCAGCCGTTCATCCGATGGGTCCGGCATGAAATCTATATAGCCTCCGTTCTTCAGTTTTTTCAGAAGAGATGACACATTGGCTTTGGAAAGCCCCAGGGATATATGAAGGTCTCTGGCGCATATGTTCTGTTCCTCATGGTCCGTCAGATATCCCAGCACATTACACTGGGCAGCGGACATGCCGTGTTTCACCATCATGGCATTGCCCAGGGACTCCATGGCCAGATTTAGCTTTTTCAGCAGACGCATCACATTTTCATCTTTTACATTCTGCATATTTCATCTCCTTATCTGAAACAAGTTCGCTTGCTGACTGTTTCCTTACAAACTAGTTTTACACCATTTTTCCTTGTATGTGAATTAGAAAAATGTTATCATTGATAAAGAACATTAATTAATATCACTGATTTATTTTTATAAAAAGGAGTTTCTATGAATACCGTACAGTTGGAATGTTATATGGCAGTGGCTGAGAATCTGAGCTTTGCCCGGGCTGCGGAACAGCTTCATATCACCCAGCCCGCCGTTACCCATCAGATCAATTCCCTGGAAGCCGAATTGGATGTCAAGCTGTTCAAACGCACCACCAGAACGGTGGAGCTGACCGCCCAGGGATGGGTCTTCTTCGGCTATGCCAAGGATATTCTGGCCAAGACAGCCCAGGCGAAAAACAGACTGGCGGGACATTTTGAAGACCAGATGCAGCCTTTTGTCATAGGATGCCACAGCCCCTTTGAGCTGACACTGCTGCCGGAGGTACTGCGGATGCTGGTCGAGTCCTATCCCCAGGTGCACCCTGATATTAAAATGGTGCCTTTCCAGGCTCTGCGCAATCTTCTGCAGGAGGAAACTTTAGATGTGATGCTGGGATTCGGTGAGGAAAAAGAAAAGAAAAAGACAGGCACTTATGTGGAACTGACCAAAGCGCCTGTCGTATGTGTGACTGCCCCGGATCATCCTCTGTCCTCCAAAAGCGCAGTCACTTTTGAGGAACTGTATGAAGGCCGCCTGGTTCTGTGTGATCCCCATAAGTCCCCTCCTGTGATCACAGAAATGCAGGGAAAGCTCATCAGCACACGTCCGCCCTCCCGGATGTTCTTCTGTGAAAATATTGAATGCGCTCTTGCTTTTGTAAAAGCAGGCCTGGGGTTTACCATTTTGCCGGATATGCCTCTCATGAAGGACAGCAGCCTGCGCTATATACCCGTAAAAAATGCAGCACCGGCATCCTTTGGGCTTTATTACAAAACCCTCCATAATAATCCGGTGCTGCGCAGTTTTATACATATTATGAAAGAATATTCACAGCCGCAGATATAACATGGCTGTAAACATCCTTTCATACAGCATTACTTCAAGCTTTACGATGGACTAGAGTGTGTTTGAAAATTGCTTTCGGCAAGCTGTGCGTCACACTTTGTGGGAGATTTGACCCTGATGAGGGAGGCGTAGCGGGCTACGTTGACCGAATTGGGGGCAAATATACCGCAAAGTGGGGCGTGCAGATTGTCGGAATGAATTTTCAAACACACTCTAGAGCGTGCAGATCGCGGGAATGAATTTTCAAACACACTCTAGAGCGTGCAGATCGCGGGAATGATTTTTCAAACAGGCTTTAGCCCAAATCTCCTGCCGCCTTTATCTTTACCCGGTTTGTATTGCCTGGGTAGTAGGCAAGGGGAACATCCTCCATATCAATGATCTCCACGGTCTCCTCTATGGCTCCGGCCTCCACAGCCATGGCTATGGCCTCTTTTCTGGCCTGAGCCAGGGCATCCTCTCTGGGAACCACGTCAAAGTCCAAAAGCTTTTCATAAGTTCCGCTCACCTTGGAGATGGCAGAACCGATGGCGTTGGCTGTCTGGGCATGTTCCGGGACCACGCTGCGGCTGGTTCCCTCAAGCTCCTTGGGAAGGATAAGGGAACCTCCTCCTACCATGATGACCTCCACGTCCTGACTGGAAACCTTCATGGCGTCAATGCCTTCCTCCACCATTGCCTTTATAACATCCATGACCCGCTTTGCAAAATCCGGGTCTATATGAGAGACCTTCTCTCTGTCTCCGATCTGTGCCATTCCCAGGCGGACAGCAATGTCTGTGGCAGTCATCACATCACCGCCGAACACCAGGGCTTTCTCCGTGATGCGGTATCCTACACTGTCAGGCCCCACCGTCACTGTGCCGTCCTCCTTCTGATGAACAATAGAACCGCCTCCAAGACCGATGGAAAATACGTCCGGCATACGGAAATTGGTGCGCACACCGCCGATGGTGACGGCAACACTGGATTCCCGAGGAAATCCGTTCTGGATAACGCCCAGATCCGTGGTGGTGCCTCCCACATCGATAACCACCGCGTTCTGTATTCTGCTCAGATAGCTGGCTCCCCGGATCGAATTGGTAGGTCCGCAGGCCACAGTGAGGATCGGATACTTCTTTGCGTATTCCATGGTCATCAAGGTGCCATCGTTCTGTGACAGGTACAGCGCTGCATTAGTCACGCCTTCCTCTTTCAGACTTTTGGCAAATCCATCGGTAAACCGCTCCGCGACTCTGCACAGAGCCGCGTTTAAAATAGTGGCATTTTCCCTCTCGATCAATCCCATAGATCCAATCTCACTGGATATGGAGATCCGCACATCCGGTCCCAGGATCTCTCTGCAAAGCTGTGCTGCCCGCAGCTCATGGTCATTGCGCACTGTAGAGAACACACAGGAAATGGCAACGGATTCCACCTTTCCTTTGATCTCCCGGAAAAATTCCGCTGCTGCCTCCTCATCAAAAGGAGCCAGTTCTTTTCCGTCATACTCAAAACCACCGCCGATCACAGCCACGGCCTTTGCTGCGGCCCTGATATCCTCCGCCCAGTCCACCATGGGAGGTATCCCAAGGGCAGCCGGCGCTCCGATGCGCAGAACGCCAATGTCCGCCAGTTGTTTTCTCTCCACAATGGCATTGGTACACTGGGTAGTGCCCAGCATAGCCATGGAAATCTCCTCTTTATTTACACCGGAGACCTGTAAAACTTCACGCACGGCACATACGATGCCGTCATAGATATCCTCTGAAGTGGGATGCTTAATCTCTGCCATCACCTCTAAATGTTCATTGATCAGGACCGCGTCCGTATTGGTTCCTCCTACGTCAATTCCCAGCTTATACATCTGTACGTCCTCCTTTGCAGCGTTCTTCCAGCGGAATATAATCCGTATCACAGCCAAAATACCGTGGTCCCACCAGATCCAGTCCTGCCTGGCTTCTCCACATCTCAAAGCATTTCAGCCCCACCAGCATGATCCTCTTGCCGTATTTGAGAGCATCCGTGGTGACCGGAACAAAGGTTTCCGTATCCACAAGACAGATAAGATCCGGCACAGTGGCTAAAATTTCTCCATCCACCACTGCGGTCAGATTTTCATTCTGAAATTCCACATAGGCCTGTCTTCCTTTATATTCCCCAATGCCCTCCAGACATACTTTTCCGAAATTAAATGCCCCTCTGGTCTCCCGGAGCACATCACCGATTTTTCCTTTAAAGAGCTTAAATCCCTCTGAAAGCTTCAGGAAATTTTCTTCCGGTGTTCCCTCCTCCATCTCTTTGACACTGCGGATCACTTGACCCAGCTTCTGGCTCCTGGTGACAATATTTTTCACAGCGTATTTCTTCAGCTCCGCACCGCTCATACAGTACAGCGCCACAGAAACAGAGCCGCCGCAGCTCATAGTCACTGATCTGGCCAGTTCCTCTGTCCATTTATTAGTTATGGTGTTGAATATGGCGGAATTGCCCTTCTCATCTGTGAGAGCCATAGGGCTTGCACTCATGCCGCCCATGGTAAATGTCACCATCTGCAGTTCAGGAAAGGCCCGCCCCATGCCATCCGCGTCCACCATGGGAAGTCCTATCCTGGCAGATGCCGCGATGGGGAGCATACTGTTCACACCGCCCGCCTCAATGGGCATAAAGGCATAGACCTCTTTTCCAAAAAACTTGGAGACCATGTCATAGAGCACCCGGTACTCATTTCCTCCGATTCCCTTCTCCCCCAAAATCGTAGGCGCGCCCATCATGGCGATAGGCACTATAAGTGCATCATCCGGCACTTCCTCCGGGTCCAGAAGTGTGACCGGACCGCATTCCCTGACAGCTCCCATAGCCACCAGCTTGCCAATATAAGGGTCTCCGCCCCCACCCGCACCCAAAAGGGCAGCTCCCAAGGCGATATCTTCAATTTCTTCTAATCCTATCTTCCTCAAAATCCCATCTCCCATCCAGCGGCTCAGAGTCTGTCTGAGACTTCTTGACCGCGCATTTTGTTTTTTTCTATTATAAACGCTTTTTCTGCCGCTGTAATTATGGATTGGGTTAAACTTTTTCACTGTCTTTTGTCCTTTTGGACAAAGCTGAGTCTCTGAACAGGCGGAGAACAGCCGCGGCTTCATAGAGACGCCCGGCCTCCGGCATTTTTTGTATCCTGTATCGGAAAAACTCATGGAGCTTTCCCACCCGGTATTTGATCGTATTTTTATGTACATACAGAAGCTCTGCGGTGCGGGCAATATTGCTGTCCGCGTCCAAAAGGAAGGTTTCCAGGGTCTTGTACAGCTCTTGATCCTGCTCCTCCAGCCCTTTGAGACAGGCTGTCTTTTCCAGGATCGCTTTTTCCCCTGCTTCCAGGGTTTGTCTGCAGGCATCTGCAAACTCCAGTTCACTTCCCGTCAGAATATGGCGGCAGGGATAGATACATCTGGCCTCCTCCGCGTATTCCGTACAGAGGAGAAAGGCGCTGCGCACCTGTGCCGTATTTTCAAGTCCCGGACAGCTTATGAAAAGGATATCTTTATCCGCCTCCTCATAGAATCCCTCCAGGATCTGTTCCTGTTCCGTTTTTGTGCGTTCCCGGCCGGTAAAGACAACTCCCAGCCCCTGATGGATGCCCGATATGCAGATATCGTAATACTGATCCAGAAATGTACTGGCGTGCCTCACCTCTTTTTCCAGGCTTCTGTTCTCCTTCTGTCCGTTTCTTTTTCCCGGCAGCAGAAGGAGCATATGATGAATGGATGTTACATCGATCCGGAAGATTTCCGCAAGCCTGCGCATTTTCACCGGTTCGTCATTTAAGATTGCCTTCAAAAGCTCCCCGATTCCCACATTGCCGTATCCCCTGCTCCAGACACCGATGAACAGCCTTACCGCCTCAGCGGCCTGCAGGCAGAGCTGGGCATGGAGCTTTTGGTCCTCACGGACAAGAAACAGGGTAAGTCCCGCATTGTCAGCGTCCCTAACCGGCGCGCAGAACACCCAGCGCCCGGAGGGAAGACGTTCCATCTCCTTTGACGACTCCGGAGCCTCCCCGTGGTAAAACTGCTCCAGTTCCTCCAGGGAGGATTTTCCCGCCTGGGGCCACACGGCCAGATTCACAGGACGGAAGCTGCCGTCAACCAGAAAAAGGGAACAGCGCAGCCTGTCACTCAGCATCCTGACCACAGCCTCCACGGTTCTCTGGCTCTCGGGAAGGTAGCCGAACCGCTCCAGCATCTCCCCCACCAGATAGGTATCCCGCTTCTGCTCACTGATTATGGCATGCATAACCTCTGTGATCACCTCACTATAGCGCAGGTCCATACGGTTTTCAGGCATACAGATAAGGACAAAGCCCAATTCATCCGCAAGGGATATGACTTCCGGGGCAATGCTCTTTAAAAAGATTCCCACATAGTACAGGATCAGACCCACTTCCCCGCCCTCATAGAGTCTGCGTATGGTGGCAAGCTGCAGGGGCACATCCTCCCTTGCATTGATAAATCCCGTTATGGTAATCTCCCCTCCGTAAAAATCACCGGGGAACAGATCGTCGTTTAACATCTGGGGATCCGCATATTCCAGAACAGATATGGATGTGACTACTTTTTTAAGCCCTGATCTCCCCGCTGCCACCCAGGCGTCTCCAAGGGAGGGAAGCTTCAGCAGATCTTCAACTGTGATACTCATCTTATCTCACTCCTCTCTGCTTCAAGGCACTTCTGCATATCCCCGGGAAGCGGCGCCTGTACCCGTATCTTCTCTCCTGTAAAGGGCTGAAAAAGGGTGACACAAAATGCGTGCAGGGCAGCCCGCCTGATTTTCTCCATACTGCCTCCGTACAGACTATCCCCCAAAAGAGGATGACCGGTCCATGCCATATGCACCCGGATCTGATGCGTCCTCCCTGAAGAAAGACTGAGCTTTACCAGGGAACTATTCTCCATTCTTTTAAGAACCTGATACCTGGTTACAGCAGTTTTACCCTGGGGGGACACACACATCTTCATCAGTTCCCCCTGCATTTTGTCTATCTTCCCCCGGATGATCCCCTCATCTTTTTCGGGACAGCCCTCCACGATAGCCAGGTATTCTTTCCTGAATTTCCCCTGCTGTTTCTGTTCTGCCAGTCTTCCCGCTGCAGCCTGATTCTTGGCAAAAACCACAATACCTGAGGTGTCCTTATCAAGCCGCCCTATACTCCGGATCCTGACATGCTCCCCTCTTTTTTGAAAATAATAGGCCAGCATATTGGATAAGGAATCCGTGTAATGCCCGTGGGAAGGGTGCACCACCAGACCTGATGGTTTGTTTACACAAAGCAGATCTTCATCCTCGTATAAAATATCCAGTTTTCCCTGTGTCGGCACAAGTTGCGGGGAGGCAGTGTGCTGCTCCTCCAGTTTTACATCCACCCTCTCTCCCGCTTTCAAGGCATATGTGATCCTCGCTTTCACGCCGCCCACACAGATTCCGTTCTCCCTGAACTTTGCCTGTTTTATCTGCCGTTTTGTAAGACCCATATCGTGAAGCAGAAAGTCTGAAAGCGTACAGTCCCTTCCTGCTGTTTTACTCCATATCTTTTCCATATCCTCATCCCTGTGCGTGTTCTGATTCTTCCTTTTCTATCTTTTTTCATTCTAACAGAGTCCGCCAAATGCGTAAAGAAAATAAAAGAAAACCTCTTTCAGAACCCTTCTTCCCGTGATAGAATGGGGTTATATCAATCCGGGCATAAAGGGGGATATATTATGCAGATCAGCAGCCTACACATAAAGAATTTTAAATACATACGGGACATGGAAATCCGTGACATCGAAAACGCCCTGATCCTGGTGGGGAAAAACAATACAGGAAAAACCTCCGTGCTGGATGCTGTGCGTGCGGTGAACGGTTCTTACCAGGTGCGAGAAAGTGACTTCAATGAAAAAAAGCAGCGGATCGAGATCTCCATGACCTTGTCCATCTCCAGGGAAGACCTGCAGATGCTGCACCACCATGGGCGTGTGAGTGTCTACCGAAGATATACCGCCTGGTATGAGGATTTCTGCAAAAAGCTGCCCTCCTACCAGAACGGAAGCCTGACCTTTACCTACACCGTCAATGTACTTGGGCAGGAACGATTGAGCGATGGTCACGAAAAGCACAACAAGTATATCCGGCAGGTGCTTCCGCAGATTTACTACATCGGAACGGACAGACGGCTGGAACATCTTCAGAAGGACCTGCTGGCCTTTGAGGAGGATGAACAGTTAAAGAGAATGCGCTCCGACGTCTGCCTGTTTGAGAGCAGCAAGCACTGCAGCCGCTGCTTCCAGTGCATCGGCCTGATCGATCAGAAACGCCCTGAAGAGCTGACTGCCTTTGAGACCGCTAAACTGCTGGAATACAAGCTCTGCCAGATGAACTTGACAGATTTTGCCAGACAAGTTAATGCCAGCTTCCACCGAAACGGCGGTTTTGATGAGATCCGCTATACCATGCGCTGCAACATTGACGAAATGTGTTCCGTAACCGCAGAAGCTTACAACACCAAACGCCGTACCGCAACCCCGGTGGAACACATGGGAGAAGGCATGCGCAGTATCTATATGCTCTCTCTTCTGGAGGCCTACACCCAGGACAACAACCGGATCCCCAGCGTCATTCTGGTCAAAGACCCTGAGACCTTCCTCCATCCGGAGCTGCAGAAAAAGGCCGGAGAAATTCTGTACCGGCTGTCCAAAAAGAATCAGATTTTGTTTTCCACCCATTCCCCGGATATGATCTTCAATTTCAGCAGCCACCAGATACGGCAGGTAGTTCTGGATGAGCAATACTATACCATTTTACGGGAACGGACAGATATGAACCGTATTTTAGACGATCTGGGCTTCAACGCCAGTGACCTTTTGAATGTAAGCTTTGTCTTTATTGTGGAGGGTAAGCAGGATAAGAGCCGCCTTCCTCTGCTCCTGAGGAAATACTACTCGGAAATCACAGCTCCGGACGGCAGCCTTTTCCGGATCGCCATTATCACCACCAACAGCTGCACCAACATCAAAACTTACGCCAATTTAAAGTACATGAACCAGATCTACCTGCGTGACCAGTTTTTGATGATCCGGGACGGGGACGGCAAAAGCAGAAGCGAACTGGCTTCACAGCTCTGCCGCTACTATGAGGCAAGGAATTTGGAAGATGTGGACCATCTCCCCAGAGTTGCCCCGAAAAATGTGCTGATCCTGAAATACTATTCCTTTGAAAACTATTTTCTCAACCCTTCTGTTATGGTACAGATTGGGGTATTGGAAAAAGAAGAGGATTTCTACAGGATCCTCCTGGAAAAGTGGAAGGCATATCTCTATAAACTCAGGAGCGGACGCCATCTGACAGAGATTCTGGGTTTTGAAATCCAGACCGAGGAAGACCTCAAAAACCATATGGAAGAATTTAAGATTTATATGCGGGGCCACAATCTGTTTGATATCTTCTACGGTCCCTATAAAGCAGAGGAGCAGGAACTTCTAAAGCGTTATATCGACCTGGCTCCCAGGGAGGATTTCAGAGATATCCTGGACGCGGTTGACCATTTCATCTATTTTGACAGCAGAAAAAAACAGTAAACCAGAATACCGGAGTCTGTGACCGCCATCCGGTCAGGACACCGTGCCCGGCATGAAAAGGGGGCAGCCGCATGAAACAACGTGCGTCTGCCCCTTATTTATGTTTCTTCCATCTCAGGAACATAGACGGCATACCCGCCTTTTCCACTCCTTTTTGCTTTATAAAGAGCAATATCAGCTCTGCGGTACAGCTCTTGGAAATTCTCGCAGCCTTCTGTCATGACCGCTCCCATACTCCCGTGCACCGGGTAGTCCTCTTTTTCACCTGTATAGAGGGTTTCCCATTTCTTTACAATTGCGTCCAGGATCATGGTTAGCTGCTGATTCCTCTGAACGTTAATGAGAAACACCATAAATTCATCTCCGCCGATCCTGCCCACAATATCCGTAGAGCGGAATGTCCGGTGCAGAACATCCGCAAAGCGGACAATCGCTCGGTCTCCCTGGGCATGTCCAAGTGTATCATTGATCCGTTTCAGGTTGTCCATATCCACAACGAGAAGCGCGCAGACACTGCCCCTGTATTTTCTGAGGGCATGGGTGATCAGTTCCTCTGTGGCCATTTTATTATAGAGTCCTGTCATGGAATCTGTCTCGGCACGCAGTCTGAGAGCCTCTTTCTCCCTCATACTTTCATCAATATTCATCATCTTTCCCAGAATACGCACGACTCTTCCCCTGTCATCCGCAAAAATACTGGTAAGGAGTGAAAACCAGATATAGACACCGGCAGAATTGCAGAAACGTATATTCCGGGTCATAACACCCTTTTTGCTGCTGGACTGGGGCAGTATCCTGGAAAACGAGGTCACATCATCAGGATATACCCATTTCCCGTCTAAAAAAGACTGGTAATCCGGTTTTATACCCAGTATCTTTTCAAAGTTTTCATTGAATTCCAGTGTGTGTTCCAGATAATTGATCTCGAATACCAACACATCCGAATCTCTGGCCAAAAGCCTGAATCTCTCCTCAGAGACCTCCAGCTTTTCTTTTTCCTCCATAAGCTTCCGAGTCTGTGCCTTTAAAATCTTTCTCTCTGTCCTGAAGAGATAAAACAAAAGTAAAAAGCTCAGTAAAAAAGAAGCTGCAAATGCAATATTCAGCCTTACTGAATAGGCTCTCACAAATGAATAGGAGGAATCCACCTCACTTCGCTTCATGGCAGACAAAAGCGTCCACCCGTTATATCCAAACGGGGTCTGGGTCACATAATACTGCTGCGATTTTTCCTGAAGCAGGGAGACCATTTTTTTTCCGTCCCGGGCTGCCTGTTTCATATCCTCTACGGAATGCCCATCCAGAAAAGCTTCCTTCTGTGTCTTCTCAAATACATTCTCCTGGCTCTTATCCCCTACCGTGATCCGTCCGTCTTTTGACGCCACTATGACCTCACCCTTCCCATTGATGAGCACACTGGCATCGTTCCGCTTAAAAATATCATGCAGAAACAAGGTTCCGAACTGCTCTGCCGTATAAGATCCGCAGAGCACTCCCGTGATCTCTCCCTGGGGATTTTTAATGGGAACAGCCAGAAGAACACACAGATATCCGTCTTCCATACTGGATATAAACGGCTCTGATATGGTCTGTTCCCCCTGCAGCGCTTCCCTAAATTCCTTCAAGTCTTTGATATTCTTCTGAATACCATCATCCGTCATTCCATTGCCATCCGGATCGGCCATGGTAATGCGGTAAAATTCCTGAGTCTGCCTGATGGCATTGGCTGCGCTCAGAAAGGTATCTGTGTCCTCTATTCCCGCCTGTCCCAGATAGCTTGCAAAAGCACCAAGGGAATTAAACTGGCCTGTAAGCACAGTCCCCACATAATCCGCCTGCTGCTGCGCATAGCTCTCCAGAGTTGCGTGAATCTCTCTGTTCACTCGGAGATTTGTCTTCTGATTATAATACATCACTACCACTGCAAGAAAAACTGCCAATACAACAAACACACACAGCGTCAGCTCTGCCCGGGTATGTTTCCTTTTTTTCGTCATACATGTACCATACTCTTTCCTCCGCTCACATTTCCTTGTACAACTACGCGTATTCCATATTTTTCTTATGTATTTTTATCTGTCAGAAGCGGTTCTGTTCCATTTTTTCCATTTTCTCTTCTGTAAGCAGAAAAATCTTCACCTCTGCCTCGCAATCAGCCAATTCCTCCTCCGTCATTTCAGTTACAGCAGCCACCCGGCTTTTTCCGTCTCTGATCTCCCACTGCGCGTCCTGAAAGATCAGATCATCCCCCTCTGCATCTCTTTCTGTATCCGGCGCAGCGCGAAGTGTCACAGAAAAAGGTGATATCCCCTGCTCCATATTCCGCCTGTGTATGGCCGCCTTCTCAAGCGTCTCCTCCCGAAAAGGATACGCCCGGAAAAGCTCTGCCAGATCTGTCATGGTGACAAACCCTCTGAAATAATAGTCATTTTCCTGTACCGCCTGCTGCAGTCTCAACCTCATGATCATCCCTCATTTCTGCCCGGCATCTGTAGTTCTCTGTCACGAAGCAGGGCATCCACTGCTGCCCTGTATTCCTTCAGATGCTGTGCTTTTTTTATTTTCTTTGCGTATTTAGCGCTGTCGGGAAACAGATGTATCATGTAAAACCAGAGTTCTTTCATTTTAAACAGTACATTTCTGTCTCCTGACATAACTTTCTCGTATTCTTCGCAGAGTATATTGTGGAATTTCTCAAACATCTCTTTATCCAAAACAGTATCCCTGGTGATATGCCCTATAAGGTCCGGGTCTGTCAGTATCCCTCTGCCCAGCATCACTGCCTCCACCTGGGGGAACCCGGCCGTAAATGTCCGGTACTCTTCCCTTGTAAAAATATCCCCGTTGTAGCAGACCTTGTTCCTGCTCAGAGACAGGGCATCTGCAAAAACATCCAAATTCGGTTTGTTTTTATAGTAATCCGTCTGGAGTCTCGGATGGATGATCAGTTCCTCCATGGGATATCTGTTGTAAATCTCTATCAGCTCATAAAACTCCTCCGGATCCTCCATCCCAATCCTGGTCTTTATTGAAAGTTTCATATCCAGCTTGTCAAAAATCTCATCCAGAAATTTTCTCAACAGCTGCTGTTCTGCCAAAAATCCCGCGCCTCTCATTTTCGTCACAACAGTCCGGGACGGACATCCCAGATTCAAGTTGACCTCATCATATCCCATCCTTTGAACCGCAAGGGCTGTCTTCACAAAATCTTCCGCACTGTTCGTGAGGATCTGAGGCACTGTGTACATTCCCCTGTTATGCTCAGGAAGGACATCATTCAGCTCCCTGGTATTAAAACAGCGGTTCTGATTCGGCATGATAAACGGGGTAAAATATTTATCTATATTATTATAACATGAATACAGAGCATTGCGGTAAATATATCCGGTAATTCCCTCCATTGGCGCCAGATAAAATTTCATAATGTGTTATCTCTCCCTTTTATTTTTCTCCAGCCACCGCTCCAGCACTTCCAGGTTCAAATCTGAATGCTCCACTTCCCTGGCGTAGCGGTAAGCTGTCTCCACCATATCCTCAAACCCTATCTTCTTCCCATTCTTCAGCCATATCAGCATGACAAATTCCTGGATCCATTCTGTTGAAAAAACAGCCAAAGCCATTTTAGAATAGACCGCGTCGTCATACACTGCTCCGCAGAAATAGGTGTATACAAAAAACACCATGAGCTGTTCCCCCATACACTCCCATTCTCCGCGTCTGCTGCTTTCATATCCGTATGTGCGCTCAAATTCCCCGCACAGCTCCATATAATGCTCTTCTTCGATTTCATAGAGATCTTCCCAGGCCTCTGCAAGTAAACCGCCCCATTCATCTCTGAGCTGTTCCAGTTTTTGAAACACAGAAAATTCCCGTTTTTTCCTGGTATACCGGCTCTCTTTTTTCTTCTCTGCCCCGGATGGATGCGGGTATTTTCCGATCACTTCATCTATGGCGTAAAATTCCTCCCGGTCTATACACGCCTGGAATTCCTCTGCCAGAGAAAGCGCCTCCTGCGTTCTGGCCCTCAAATCCTTCTTTCTGTCTGTTAGAATTTCAAATATCACATCCCGGGCATCCTCCAACTGGGTAAAGAGAAGGAAATCAAAGTCTTCAAAGTCATCTTCCTCCTCTGTCTCCCATGTGATAAACTCCGCCTTATCCCTGCACGACAGGATCATCCTGGCAGCCTCCGGGCAGGAGAGGGTAAGGGAAAGCTCCCGCAGATCCTCAAACTCCTCCACATGCCGCGGATACATTCTGCAGGTAGTACAGAGCCCCTGGGGTCCCAGCTCTGTATAAAGGTCGCAGAGATTTTCCCGGTTCAGAAACGCACATCTTTTGTCATACTGATAAAAGCTCTCTTCCATCCAATCAATGGAATTTCTCAGTCTTCTGCCGAAATCCCCCTTTACATTTCCATACTTCTGCAGTGATTCCTCGTCGATCACAATCTGCCATCCGGCACAGCAGGTGGCCGGGCATTCGCCGGCAATACAGACAAACTTGTCATAATAGCCGGGTTTTACATATCTCATATTGTATCTCCTCTTACTAAAGTGTGCAGAACTCACACCCTGTCAGCACTATTACACTCCTTGGACCGGCTGACAGGTTTTGGCTGTCCAGACGGACAGGCTGCTTTTTTGTCTCAGATCCGGTATCCCCGGTATTGACGGCCATATGCCAGAGCAGAGGCCTGGGAAGCTCTGGCAGCCTGACCTGAACCGGCTCCCAATAGGCATTCACCAGGAGATAGACAATATCATCCTTCCCCTTCTCCTCATCATAGCCTGCGAACATCACCGCCGTAACCCTGGACTCCTGACCGAAGTTCTCCACCCATGGATTTTCCCTATGGAAGCTGATCTCCGGCAGTCCGAAGCGGTTGCTGCCCAGATTGCCGCTGATGCTCTTATGACTTTTTCTGAACTGTATCATAAACCGGAAGAATTCGTACACATCCCTGTGGGTCCCCAATCTGCTCCAGTCTATCCAGGAAATTTCATTGTCCTGACAATAGGCGTTATTATTCCCGTACTGGGTGTTGCAGAATTCATCCCCGGCATAAAACATAGGCGTACCTCTGCTGCACATGAGAACCGCGCAGGCATTTTTGATCAGGCGCATCCTAAGGGTATTGACCTCCCGGTCCTCTGTATCTCCTTCCACACCGCAGTTCCAACTCCTGTTGTCATCCGAGCCGTCCCGGTTTTCCCATCCGTTGGCCTCATTGTGTTTCCAGTTATAGGAATACAGATCATAGAGAGTAAACCCGTCATGACAGGTCAGGAAATTAACGGAAGCGTTTTTCCCGCGTATCTCTGGTCTGTAAATATCCGTGGAGCCGGCCATGCGCATAGCTGCCGCCTGAGCTGCCCAGAGTCCGCCTTTTAAATATTCCCTCAGATCATCCCTGTACTTTCCGTTCCACTCCGACCAGCGGCAGAAGGCCGGGAACTGTCCCACCTGATACAGACCGCCGGCATCCCATGCCTCCGCAATAAGCCTTGTACTGCTCAGAAGGGAATCGTAAGCCAAAGCTTCCACAAGAGGCGGCCGTTCCATGGGGGAGCCGTCTTCATTCCGCCCCAGAATGGATGCCAGATCAAACCGGAAACCATCAATATGATAATCCGAAACCCAGTATCTGAGACATTCCTGGATCATTCTCCTCACCACCGGATGATTGCAGTTCAGTGTATTGCCGCACCCGCTGAAATTATAGTAATGGCCGTCAGGTGTCAGAAGATAATAAATATTGTTGTCAAATCCTTTGAACGAGATAAAGGGGCCGTCTTCATTCCCCTCGGCGGTATGGTTAAACACCACGTCCAGGATGACTTCTATCCCGTTTTCATGTAGTGCGTGCACCAGTTCTTTCAGTTCCAAACCTTCCCGATTGTACTCTTTTGTCGCCGCATAGCTGGTGTTTGGGGCAAAAAAAGCCACCGTATTATATCCCCAGTAATTGATAACCTGCCTTCCATCCACGATCCTGCGCTCACGCAGTTCATCAAATTCAAAGATGGGCATAAGCTCCACCGCATTGACACCCAAATCCTTCAGATACGGGATTTTTTCTTTAATACCTGCAAACGTCCCGGGATTCTTCACATCCCCTGCCATTTTTGTAAAACCGCGGACATGCATTTCATAGATGATCAGTTCATCCATGGGAACCATGGGCCGCCGTTCTTTTCCCCAGAAGAAATCGTTCCTCACCACTCTGGCCCGGTATCCCTTTTCATTCACCTTTTTTCCCCATACGCTCTGGCCTGTCACTGCCTTTGCATAGGGATCAAGGAGTATGTGGTTTTCATCAAATAGAAGGCCATGTTCCCTGTCCCAGACCCCTCCCAGTCGGTAAGCATACTCAAATTCACCGATATCCAGTCCGAACACCATCATGGAGTACACGTCGCCGATCTTAAAATGCTCCGGGAACCTGAGGACTGCATACGGCTCCTCCTCTGTCCTGTGAAAAAGCAGCAGCTCGCAGAACGCGGCGCCCTTTGAATGCACAGTAAAATTAACGGCAGACTGAAAGACTGTGGTGCCGTAAACGCTGTACAGACCGGGACATACCTGAAACCCCGCCACCTCATCTGTAGGTATCCATTTTTGAAGCTCATCATTCATACTGACATCCCTCCCTGAATCTCTCTGTCACGATGGGCTGTTCCCTGCAAAAGCCCGCTGCCCTCTGACCGGCAGATTTCCCTGCATAGAAGAGGAAAAAGCCCGGCAGCCGCCAGGCTTCACAAGCCCTAAAAACGAAATATTTTACCTGTACGTATCTGCTGCGTTGTCTGTGCAGTATCAATTCTGCTGCAGCACGGACAGCAATTTTCTCATCTGTCCCAAACGCTCCTCAAACTGTTCATAGAAATCTTTGCCGCTTTCATAGGGTTTTGTATAAAAAAGATTCAACACATACATGTTCAGCTCTTTTGTGAGCTGTTCATCTTCTTTTTCTTCCAAAAGATTCCCGACATCTTTCAGCAGAAAGTGCCATTTGGCGGCAAAATCCTCATATTTTTTCAAATCCGGCAGATCCAGCCATTTACTCACCTTTATTTTAGTCTTGTTTTTCTTTGGACATTCCTGATTCTGCAGGTAATAGGAAAAATCTCCGTCCCGGTAATACCTTCCTAAAGGAAACAGCCGGCAAAGCCCCGGACGGAAAGCATGGACAGTGCATCTTCCCTTCTCATTCAAGAATGTACAGCGCTCTTTTGTACCTGACATTTTCAAATTCGGCAGAATGCTGTTCTCTGCCGCGTGCAGCTCTATATGACTGTTCATCAGGCCTTCAAAGGTAAGCCCCAGGTTCGTCTCCAGCCTGTATACATCCAGTGGATCCAGTTTAATAGAATCCCCCATCCCCTGACAACACTCAAAACAGCCCTGACAGCCTCCACAGTCAGCCTTCACCAGATCCCCTGCTTTGTATAATTTCTTTAAGTCCTCTGCCGGAACTTCTCTCTCCATATGTAAATCCTCTCTGTCTTATATATTTTCTTTATGGACTGCCAAAGGCCAAAAGCCTGGAAATCCCTCTTGCCACCCGTCCCTCCGGGTCGTCAAAATGCCCGCCCGGCTCACTCTCACGGATAACCGGCCACGACTTCTCCCAGTAAGCGGCCAGACGTTCCGTGCACGCTTTCACTGAAGCCATGCGGTCATTGCGTACTTTATGCTCCCTTCTGCCAAGCGACACATAGATGACCGGATTTATTGCCTTGATAGTATGGGACACTGCATAATCCTCCCAGCCGTCAAACCAAAGAGAACCTGACATAGTACCGATCCTGTTGAATTTGTCAGAATGATACATGGCATATACGGCAAACAACCCCGCCATGGAATAGCCCGCTATCCCTCTGTCTCTTACTTCAAAGGAAAGAGTCTGTTCTATACGGGGAAGGATATCATTTTCAAAATACAGCAGGTATTCCCCGGCTCCCCCTGAAAAATCTGTGCTCTTTGCAAAAACCTTCTCCGCCCTCCAGGGAGAAAAGTCGCGGTTCCAGTCTCTTCCTGATACCCCCGCAAGGACGCATGGCTCTGTGATCTGCCCCCATATTTTCTCCCCTTCCTCCCGAGAAAAAATATGGCACCAGATTACAGGTACCGCTTCTTTTGTCTCCTCTCCCCAAAGGAAGATCTCACCGTTTTCTTCTTTCCAGCTTTTCATGGCAGTAAAACCTTTCTGTATTACAATTGTCATCCACTACTTGGATACCGGGTAACTGTTCATCGGCCTTACCATTAAGTAATACCATATTCTTTTTAATCAATTATAAAGTAAGGGGTGCAAAACCGCAATCCTTTTATTCAAGACAGCAATGAAGCGCTTGCAGACAGGAAAAAATGTAGTATAATAGTGTTTGGCTGTTCCGGTCGGGCCGTACCCCGCTTTGGACACAAAAGCAGTCTGCATGTTAGTGTCTGGCTGTCCGGGCCGTGCCCACTTTAGACACAAAAGCAGTCTACACGCAGATGATAGGGAACCACACTTTTGATTGGTGCAGCTTATATGAACATTTACACGGGAGGTCGTTTGACAATGAATCTGATATTCCGAAAAAATCTCAAAAATGCGGTGGAACGTATCCTTCACGTTCCCCATAATTATACAGGCGGTATTCTGGAAATGACATTTGTGGTAGATCATGGGCTTCCAAAAGAGATCGCGGTGCCCATGACAAAGGAGATTGCCGCTTTACTCCGCTCTCACAGTCAGGTTTTCCAGAATGTCAGACTCAACCTGCTGCACTGGAAGGAGGACGGATTGCTTACGAATCAGGTAGTTCCAATCTCCATGCTGCAGCTTGGAAGAGGGCTGGAGGACTATGAACCCCTGACCGGAAAAAAATCTCTGGACGCTCTGACCAACACCCTCAAGCGTTTTCATGCCAGGTCTAAGCTGGTCATCTGCCTGCTTGGAGCAGATACCGTGGTATTGGATGAAGAGAAAATAAAAGAAAATCTGCAGCCTTTTCTCGGACGAAAGAGTATCTTTTTATATACGCAGGAGAACGGGGAGGATGTCTGCCCTGAGATCGTGATGGGGGCGGGGATTCTTTCTAAAATATAAGGAAGAAACATATCCGTATCTCCGCCTTTATGCTTACTATAAAAGGTGCCGCAGACTATGCGGCACCTCATCATAGAATATACCCTGCAGCTGCAGGAAATATTGTCATTTGATCAATTACCCTCAGGTAACAGAAGCTCTGTAGATGGAATCTATAGATTCCTCCAGCATCTTATTAAACTCTTGCTCTGTCTGATCCACATTCAGTCCCTGGGTCAGCGCTCTGGAAAAGCTGGCGATCAGACCCGGATTCCTGGCTAATTTTTCATTAGCCTCATCCCTTTTATAACCACCGGAGAGAGCCACCACACGAACCACATGGGCGTCTTCCATAATATCAGAATAGAAGCCGTCCACATCCGGGATAGAAAGCTTGAACATGATCCTTATGCTGTCATCCAGTTTTGCCAGATGTTCTTTCAGATATCCCTTCATGATCCTTTCGGACTCCCCTTTGTCTGCACTGAAAATGTCAATCTCAGGTTCCAGGATCGGTACCAGTCCCGCCTCCGCGATCCGAACTCCCAGCTCAAACTGCTGTTCCACAACAGCGCGTATTCCCGCTTCATTGGCTTCTTTAATGACTGAGCGCATCTTTGTTCCGAAGATATGACGTTCCTTTGCCCGTTCCAGCAGTTCGTCCAGTCCCGGTATTGGTTTCATGCACTGCGCACCGTTCTTTGCAGGTGCAAGTCCTTTGTCCACTTTCAGGATTGGCAGGATATGCTTCTCTTCCCACAGATAATCTGCCGTCAGCTTTCCCTCAACTTCCCGCTCCATGGTTTTTTCAAATAAAATGGCTGCCAGGATATGTTCTGAAGTAAATGCCGGGCTGGTCATGATCCTTGTACGCATGGCGTGGACCAGGTCAAACATCTCTTCATCCCCATGATAGCTGTCCTCAGAGATACCATAAAGCCTTAGCGCCTTTGGTGTACTGCCGCCGCTCTGGTCAAGTGCTGCTATAAACCCCTTGCCCCAACGCATTCGATCCAACTGTTCCGTGTTCATGCTTCCTCCTTTCGCCGTTTGTCAGTATCCATGCTCTGTCCGCATACGGTGAAATCTGACCTTCCTCATACGCAGGCAAACCGGCTGGCTGCGCGGTCTTGCGTTTCTGACAGCAAACCTGCTGCTGTCATCATTGTCATGTCGTCTGCAATACCCGGAATATAGTAATTTTCACTAAATCCATAAGAAAAACATATCACTTTTTATCTATTTTGTCAAATGTTATCCAATAATTCTTCGCCGGAAATCCCCGGTTCTGTCATGGAGTAAGGATTTAAGATCACATTCAACTCTTCCTCACCCAGCAATTTGTCTCTTAAAATAAGACTCCGCACAGAAGCACCTGTCAAGATAGCTTCTTTTGCAAGAACTGCGGCTTTCTCATATCCCACATGAGGACATATGGCAGTGATAATGCCCACGCTGTTCTCCACCATATTTCTGCAGTGCTCCCTGTTTGCCGTGATTCCCGTAATACAGTTATCAACCAAGGTATGCACCGCAAATGTCAGTGTCTCAATAGACTGGAAAAGATTGTAGAATATGATAGGCTCAAAAGCATTCAGTTCCAACTGTCCGGCCTCTGTAGCCATGGCAATGGTCATATCATTGCCAATGATATTAAAAGCCACCTGATTGACCACTTCAGGGATAACAGGATTGACTTTGCCCGGCATGATAGAGGAACCGTTTTGTCTGGCGGGAAGATTGATCTCCCCAAGGCCGGCTCTCGGACCGGAGGACATCAGACGCAGGTCATTGGACATTTTTGACAGGTTTACTGCACATGTCTTCACTGCGCCGGATATGGAAGTATATCCATCCAGATTCTGTGTGGCATCGATCAGGTCATAGGACTGAACCAGGTCCAAGCCGGACACCAGTGCTATATTTTTCACCACCTTCTGAAGATACTGCACATCTGCATTCAAGCCCGTTCCAATGGCTGTACCGCCCAGATTCAGGGAACTCATCTCCTCCTTAGCATGTTCAAATCTTGTAATATCCCGGCGGATCGCCGTGGCATAGGCCCTGAACTCCTGTCCCAGACGAATCGGTACTGCATCCTGGAGCTGAGTCCTGCCCATTTTGATCACGTCGTCGAATTCCTCTGCTTTTTCCATAAGCGCACCGTACAACCGTTCCAACTGCTCTTTTGCCCGATTCAAAAGCTTCAGTGCTGTGATCCTTCCGCAGGAGGGAAATACGTCGTTGGTGGACTGCCCGTAATTTACATGGTCATTGGGATTGACAATGGAATAATCTCCTTTTCTCCCGCCTAAGATTTCAATGGCTCTGTTTGCGATCACCTCATTGGCGTTCATATTTAAGGATGTCCCTGCCCCGCCCTGGATGGGATCCACAATAAACTGGTCGTGAAGCCTGCCGGCAATGATCTCATCACAGGCCCGCACGATGGCATCTGTTCTTTTTTTGTCCAGCCGCCCCACTTCAAAGTTGGTGATCGCTGCCGCTTTTTTTATCTGCGCCACACTGTTGATCAATTCCGGATGCATATTCATGCCCGTTATGTAAAAATTCTCGGCAGCGCGGAGGGTCTGTACCCCGTAGTAGGCCTCTGCCGGTACTTCTTTTGTTCCGATAGAATCGTGTTCCACTCTTGTCTTCATGATCTTCTCTTTTGTTTCCATATCTTCCTTACCTCTTTTTCGGCAGACTTCACCTGTTTTTCTCGCCTGCGGTGTTTTTTTCGTGAGACTTCTATTGCCAACCCGCATCCCCGGCACGGATATCTGAGATCACATTTCAGGTTACTATTCAGCCTTTCGGCTTCATAGCAACAAAAGCATGCACATAGACTGCAAAAACCGCAATCCGGCGCGTGGCTGCCTCGAGATTACCTCGCAAATGCAAAGCAACACCTCGCATAATAGTGAAAGGCTGAACTGTTACCATTTCAGAGCAGCGGCCTCAGCAGAAGTCTTTTGTTATCTACATTATACGTTCGGCTTTTATTAGAAGCTAATACATATATGTATATATTTATTATAAATAACTATTTATATACCGGAACATTCATGGTAAAATAAAAAATAAAATGTAACGGTTCCGCAGATCTGCGCGTTTACAGCGCTGACTGTAAAAAATGTTCGGCAGCCATGCAGAGCTTCCATGGACAACGGCGATTCTACACGGATTTTTGCCCGTAACCGTAAAGGCACTGAACCGTTGCAGTAAATAAAAAATGCAGGTGGAATCTATGTTTGAAGGAAAAAAATACGTTTACGAGGTTTATAAAACCAGAAGCTTTTCAAAAGCTGCCGCCAACCTCTACATCTCCCAGCCCTCCCTGAGTGCAACCATAAAGAAGATTGAAACCCGTCTGGGGACACCTATTTTTGACAGGAGCACCAGCCCGGTCCGACTTACAGAGTGCGGGGAAAAATACATACATTACGCGGAACATCTCATGGATATGGAAAACGAATTTGAGAATTATTTAAATGACTTTGAGGCTCTCTGTACCGGACACCTCTCTGTTGGCGGGAGTAATCTATTTGCCTCCTATGTCCTGCCGCCTCTGCTCTCCGGTTTTATGGGAAAGTATCCATCCATAGATGTAAAAATGACAGAATCCACCACCAACGATCTGGAAAAGCAGCTCTTTTCCGGCAATCTGGATCTGGTCATTGACAACTATACGTTCTCAGACACCATATATGAACGCCACTTTTTCTGCAAAGAACAGCTCCTTTTGGCAGTGCCCGCCGCGCTTGCCCATAAAAAAGGCCTGAAAGCCTTCTGTCTGGATGCCGCCTCTATAAAAAGCGGCTCTTATCAGGACAATGCCGCCTGTCCTGATATCATACAACATTTTTCATCCGACCCTTTCCTGCTTCTGCGGGCAGGAAACGACACACGTGAGCGCTCTGATCTGCTCCTGAAGCACGCGGGTCTCACACCCAATGTTCCTCTGAAGCTGGATCAGCAGGTCACTGCCTACCACCTGGCCTGTTACGGCATGGGAATCGCATTTGTCACAGACACTCTGATCAGACACGTACCTGAGGACTCCAGGATCGTCTTTTATAAACTGGAACCGGAAATTTCCCAGCGGAATATTTACTTCTATCACAAACGCTCCCGGTATGTGACAAGAGCTATGGAAGAATTTTTAAAAATCGCGGATTCCGGCATCCACACATTATAAAAAGAGATGGAGTTCTGCCTCCATCTCTACTTATTCACAACAGTCTTAGCTTTTCTATTTTTCCTTATGATAATACTTCCTGCCATAGGTTCTGGCCTCATCCTCCAACCAGGCGATTTTTTTCTGCATATCCTCTGACTGTCCCACCGGGCTTAAATCCCAGAACACATAGCCGCCGCCCTCTGCAAATTGATCAATGGCCGTTCTCGCGGACTGCCGTACAGTCTCCTGGGATGCCCCGGGCATTCCGGCCTTTCCCTGAGAATCCCAGCCGCCGTTTAGGACAAGACGATTTCCATACCTGGCTTTGATCCCTTTCAGATCGTTCATAACCTGAGCCGGCTGCCAGATATTAACTCCCATTTCCACAAAATCCGGTATGACCTTTTCACAGCACCCGCACATATGAAGTTCAACAGGCAGTTCAAATTCCTTTGCCACATCTATGAGCCTCTGGTAAAAGGGGCGGAACCTGGCCCTGAACGTCTCCAGGGAGATAAAAAGATTGGTGGCAGAAGCCATATCATCATCAATGATCACCACATCCGGTTTATAAATGGGGATCAGATGCCGCATAGCCTCCTCCGTCAGCACAGTAACCGCTTCAAACAGCTCATCCACTGCCTCCGGTTCCTCCAAAAGCGCGCATAGCCCCTCCTCAAATCCCATCATGTTCATGAGAGGAATGAAAAAGTTGCCCCCGCATCCGTCTGTCCTGTAGCCCATGGCCTTGTTGGGATCATGTATTTTTAAGGCTTCTGCTGCCATCTGCTCCCAGTCAATTTTTGATGTGTCCGGGAAATTCACAAAATCTCTCCATTTTGTCACGTCCTCCAGCAGCCTTCTGTTTGGCTTTGGCATCTTGCCTGCCTCGTGTATTTCCCACTCCACATTGAAAATATCGAATTTTCTCTCTTTATTTACATAGTCCAGCATAAACCCAGTAAATACCCAGTCGCAGGCATCAAAATATAAAGGGACCCAGTCCGGTTCTTCTCCCCGGATGACTTTCAGATAGTTCTCTTTCTCCGCTGCCTCGCCGCTTACTGAGCTGCTGAATTTCATCCAGTCCAGTACCATGTTCTCTGCCATATTCCATTCCTCCTTTTACATAAATACCGCAATGGCCGAAAAAATAATATTAATGACAATTGACGGAAGGATAACGCTGGTTATGCAGGCCGGATAAGATTCTTTCAAATCCGTTCCCGCAAACCCCATAACTCCGTGCAGTCCGCCTGAGTGCGGGGATAATGTGATGCCCCCCGCTGTATTTGCCACAGTTATCTGTCGCAGCAGACCTGTGTTTACAGAAGGATTTGCCAGCCATCCCGCGCCAAAGGTTCCTAAAACGGTCTGAGCGGTCACAGCGCCTCCTCCTGTAATAAATCCCGTTACACTTCCCGCTATGAGACACTGCATATACGGATTGCCTCCTACATCCTGAACAGCCTGGGTAAAAAGCTGATATCCATGAGAGCCGGTGATAACGCCCAGAAAACCGGCAATTACCGCAGCGGCAAAGGTGGGACTCAGCCCACCGGCCATACCTTTAAATATAATATCCTTCTCACTGCCCCTGAGCTTTTTCAGATTCAGCAGATAACACACAATGCAGGCTGTTCCCATGGATGCCAGGATACTGTTAGAGGACGCAAGCCTCTGAATGCCGGCAAAAGCAAACCATCCGGACGTCAGGCCGGTATACAAAAGGATCACCAGAATCATAGGAGTCAGCGCTGCCGCCAGTCCCGGAAGATCATCACGTTCCGGTTTCACCATTTGCCTGTCTGACTCTGTCTCCACATATCTGCGTCCTTTTTCCTCCCATCGTTTTTCTGTCCTTCTGATTATAAAATATCCTGCTGCCGCATAGAGCAGAAACATTGCCAGACAGATAAACGGCACTGTCCCTGCGGACACTTCCAGTATCTGGGACACCACAGTATTTACCATACTGGGATTTCCCGGAAAAAGCTGTGCGGTAAACAATCCCAGATAAAAAACAGAGAGCCAGATTCCTCTGTTGATATTGAATTCCTTTGACAGCACCACTGCCATAGGCCATACAATAAATATCTGCACATAAGGGTTTACCCCGCCCAGATTCAGCAGGCAGCACACAATAAACATTACCAGCAGTATCTTTTCTTTTCCAAATACATCCACCAGCTTATACGCAATGGCTGAAACAGAACCGGAACGTGACATGAACTCAGAATATACCGCGCCGATGGTGAAGATCAAAAACCACGAACCGAAAAATCCCACCAGCCCGGGCATATAGTAATCACTGAAGATCGCCCACAATCCAATACCGCTTGTCAGCCCCACGATGACAGCACAGATCAGGCTCACAAGGAGCATATTCCACTGTTTGAACACTAGCAGAGCAATTGCCGCCACTATTCCTATCACACTTACCATATGAATCCTCCCTTTCTCTATTACCTCTAATCTCTTGGCCCGAAAGAAGATCTTCTTTTTATGCTTACATCATAGCATCGGCAAGTGTAAAATAAAATGCTCATAACATCGAAAGCTTTTCCGGCTCTTTCCTATATTTTGTAGCAATGCCAGCCGCCTCACGCATCTATCATCTCAAATAGGATCATAAGATATAATCTCGTCCTGTAATCGTTTAGCTGCCAGCCGGTGATCTCTTCAATCCTTTTGATCCTGTACAGGTACGTGGTCCGGTGCACGTGCAGAATATCCTGGGCAATGACTGCCCTGCCGCTGTTTTCAAGACAGATTTTCAGGGTGTGCAGCAGCTCTGTTCCATGCTTCCGGTCATAATCCATAAGGGCGGACAGGGGCGGAGCTATATAAAATTCTTTGTTGTGCTTCAGACAGGCAGTCTTTACGATATACTCCAGAATATATTTTTCAAATAAATAGACTCTCTTTGAAGGTTCCGTCTGATTGCCTGTCTCAAAAGCAATGACAGCCTGATGAAAATACATGCCTGTTTTTTCAAAATCATGAAACCAACTGCTGCAGCCTATATAAAAATCGTGACGGCCGGCAAAGCTCTCCAAAATTTCATATATTTTTTTGTTTTGTCCGTTTGGGTAGCGAAGAATGAGATGAATGTGGTTTTCGTGAACAAAGGTATAGTTGCTGTCCAGGATCCGATGCAGGTAAAGCATGTGTTCGGCAAGCCTGGAATGACGGTTATTCTCTGAAAAGCTGGAAAGATAGACATAGAGATACGTATCTGACTTTTCCCATCCGTAAGACCGGAGTATTGGATCATATGCCTCCAGATAAGGCCGCTGGGAAAGTGTGAGTTCCCTCACCATATGGTCAAACTCCTTTGTCTCCCCCAGATTGACCGGGCAAATGTCGAGGTACGCCATTTTCACATAGTCAGATATGAGCATTAAAAAGGACAGATCACTTTCTCTGCAGGGACGGTACACTTCATCTGCAACCAGTCTCCCAAGATACTCCTGCCTGTGAAAAATGTTGCAGTAAATCTTCCGAAACCCGTACATCTTCTCAGAAAAGATTCCGGGTATCTTTGTCTTTAAGGTTGCCTTGTACTCAGGGTCTGAGACCACCACCATGTACTCATCTTCCGGAAGATAGGTATTTTCAGCCAGTGAAAAATTCTTATAACTGCTGTTCTTTCCGGGCACATACATCATGATGCGAAATACAGGCGTGGCAAAGGAAACAGGATTCTCCAGTATTTCAAAAAGTATTCTTCCTATCTCGTTCATAGGTGCATGGTCCACAAGACATCTTAAGAGCCTCACCTCAATATCTTGAAACAGCCGGAAAACCTCTGCTGCTTCCTGGAACAGCTTGGCGATGTCCGTCCCCTCCTTTATACAGATATATTCACAGGGAATCTCTGTATAAGCATCCGGAAGCTGTCCTATACAGATAAGGGATACGCTGTCTTTTGTCTCTGGAACACCGGGGAGACTTTTGGCATCTGCTATGCAGAGGCTGGATACCTGCCACATTTTTCCTGTACAGATCTCTATCTTATCCAGATAAAAATCAAAGGGGCGGCTGATCCGCTTTTTTGTCACCTCTGCTCTGTCCAGATGATCAAAAATAATCGTCATATTCAGCTTCATACCTTTTTCCTCCTCAAATTGTGCAGATCCCTGCCTGTCTTTTTTTCAAAAAAAGACAGAACAAGCACAGCTTCTGCCTGTTCCGTCCTCTGTATTCCCACGCTGTTTGCCCCGGAATATATCTGAAGCTTGTCGGGAATGGATTTTCATACACGTCCCGGCATTTTCATTTATTATACTCTCAAACCCGTGTTATCACAATACCTATTCAAGCCCATATCTCCTGTAGCAAAATGTAAAAAACAGCACCACAACAATGAAATTGACGCCTATGATCATGATGCTGCCCGCCTCTGCTGTATGTGATCCCATATCCTCCATGATCCTGCTGACCTGCTGTGAGAAGATATATTTTGACACCTTGGCAATCTTCTCATTGAATGAGGCAAGCATGGGAAGAAAAGAGAGGATCATCATAACCGGAACCGATATGGAAGTGGCCGCCATCTGGCCTTTGCTCCTGACTCCGATCGCGGCTCCCAAGAGAAGGGAGATCATGATCCCAACGCACATGGCAAACACAAAACCGGCCAGCTCCTTTCCCCGGAAATTCCCCATAACCCCGAAGCATATGGCCCCCAGAGTACATATCATAAATACATATCCTCCGGTTCCCAATAAATATTCTCCGGCCTTAACGTTAGACATAAGCAGCACACGCAGTGTATTGCACTCTTTTTCTTCCGAGATAATGGCAGCCATGGCTGTGAGCGGTGCCATGCCAATGTACATGGTGGCAAAGAGCGTGACAAAATAGTTTTTCGGCATTCCCTGTATGTCCATGGCATTCTGCATCACAGCAGTCAGCATGGGAAACATAATGAACTGGATCAGTATGACCTTATTTTTCAAAGTGTCTTTTACCTGTTTTTTCCACACGGCACATATCTTTCTCCCATCCATACTATTCAAACCTCCTTCCGGTCAGTTCCAGGAAGACCGTCTCCAGATTCGGCTCTGTGGAATGGATGCTCTCCACCTGTTCCGACGCAAAAAGCTCCTGGATCCTGCCGGCTTCTTTCTTCTCATTTTGAAGAATGATCTCCCTGCCGTTTTTCAGCAGAATCTTAATCCTGTTCTGGTAATTATATTTCCTGCAGATTTCTTCCGGTTTTCCGTATTCCACGATATTTCCCTCGTGAAGAAGGGCTACATGGTCGCATAGCTTTGCCGCCTCCTCCATATTATGTGTGGTCAAAAAGATCGTCGCGCCTTTCGTCTGTTCTCTGCGGATCAGATCATGGATCTCATTTACTGTGGAAGGGTCCAGGGCACTTCCTGGTTCGTCCAGAAATAAGATTTCAGGACTGTGCATCAATGCCCTTGCCATGACCAGGCGCTGCCGCATTCCCTTTGAAAGTTTGCTGACCGGACGTTTCTCTGCCTCCAAAAGACCTACTTCCCCTAAAATTTCCCGGATTTTCGTCTTGGGTATCCTGTAAATCTGTGCAAACAGTGCCAGATTGTCACGACAGCTCAGCCGTTCATACAATCCTGTGTTGTCAAGCACCATCCCCATTTTTGTGTAAATACTGCTGGTAAGCGCTCTGGTATCTGTCCCCAGCACTTCCGCCCTTCCTCCGGTCTGCACAAGCTGCCCTGTAAGGATTTTGATGAGGGTGGTTTTCCCTGCTCCGGACGGACCCAAAAGGCCAAAGATTTCCCCTTTTCTGAGTGTCAGATCAATACTTTTTAAAACTGTTTTATCCCCGAATCTTTGGGTGATATCCATTATTTTGATGCTGCATTCACAACCCATATTATGATTCCTTCCCTTCCTCTTTCCATTTTTCCTTCATCCGTTTCAGTCCTTCTTCCAGCTTGCGGTCCTCCGCCTTTATCTTCAGTCTCATGACACCTATGCTCACCAAAACGCTGACGAAAAAGCTTAGAAAGAAGCACGCCCACGGCTCCCACATATTGACAGGAAACCATCTGAATTTCCATATTGCCGCACTGGTGATCACAAAAATTGACAGGAGCATGTATACTGTCCGCCTGTTTCCTGACATATGCTTAAAAATCTTCTCCGAAAAAAACAGATACTGCATACATGTGACCAAAAAAGAAGTCAGCAGAAATTCTGCCATAACTTCCAGAGGGATTCCCTGCTTTCCGAGGCGGAACATACCTGAGATTTCCTTGGCGGTTTCACCAAAGGCCAGAGCGAACAGTATGAGCATTGCCGCAGTGATTCCGTAAATGCAAAACATATTTCCCAAAAAGTCAAATACCGTCTTATTCTTTTCCATACACTACCGCACCTCCAGTTTCTCTTTTACATACTCTGCATATTGTCTGGACACGATCAGTTTTTCTCCGTTTGTCATTGTTACAAGAAGACGCCGGTTCAGCTCTGACTTCAAGGACGCAATGTGTCTAAAGTTTATAATGCAGGACTTATTTGCCCTGAAAAAATCAGCGTCCTTCAGTTGTTCTTCCAGTTCATAGAGTTTAAGCTCAGTCTCATATATCTCATTTTTAGTGTACAAAAATGTTCTTTTATCTGCTGTATCAATATACAGCACATCCGCCGCTTCGATCAGATGCATCTCCCCCTCCTTATGTCCCACAAGCTGTTTATTCAGCATATGCAGCATGGAGAGTATCCTCTCGATCTCCGGCGTCATGCCTGGGCAGGTCACGTGGATATTGATCTCTTTCTCTTCTGCGTCCGTGTGCACTGTAATCTTCACGCTGCCATCTCCTTTCCCTTCTGTGTCAACCATAGCAGACTCCGTCCAAATGCGCAACAGGCCGGAAACCCAGTTGCCCCATACGGCAGCTAAGTTGCCGGCGCAATGCTTGTCTGCCTTGAAAATACTTCTGACGGTATCTCCCATGCCCGTCTCCGAAATACCTCTAACGGCTCTCCAGTACATACCGCAAAAAATATCAAGTTTCTATCTCTGTTTCAAATTATAATCCTTTTATCAAAGAAAGGAATGGTAAAAAATATGGAAAAAACCAATGTATTTTTGAAAAATTTTTCGGGAACAAGCTATGAAGTGGGAACACAGATAGGAAACTGGATATTGTCTGCCCCTGATCTGCTGCAGAAAGCTTTGCTTCCTCCAAACACTTATCCCCGGGATAAATACGCACAGATCACTGCTCTTCTGGACAGGTACTGTCCCGGTATCAATGAGGAGATCAGAGGATTTTCAGATACAGTCGGTGTGAGAGGAGAACAGATCATTTTCTATGCAATGACATATCTGGAGCGCGGGTGCAGCCTGATGGCGGCGCTGCCCTCCAAAACAGAAAACGGCCATACTATGATGGCAAGAAATTATGATTTTCATGATGAGTTGGAAGAAATGTGCTTTGCTTATACGGCGATTGAAGGAAAATACAGCTATATTGGCTCGACTCTGCATCTCTTCGGCAGAGGTGACGGAATGAATGAACACGGTCTTGCTGTCTGTCAGGCCGGCAACGGACTTCCCGTGGGCAATTTCGAGGGTGCACAAAAAGCAGGTGTGACAGGCTTTCAGCTTTGGATCGTTGTCCGCAGTATACTGGAAAACTGCAAAACTGTGGATGAAGCGGTCCATTGGGCTATGGATGCCCCGATTGGTTTTAATATCAATTTGATGTTAGCTGACAGCTGTGATAGAATAGCATTATTACAATGTATTGACGGCCATAAATCTTACGAAATCCTGGATGGAAGCAGTGACAAAACGTATCTCACTTCCACAAACCACCAGCGCAGTTATGGGTGAAACCATCGGGAGCTATATAAGAGGCAGGCGCCTGACACAGGCGGCGTGGGAACTGACTCACAGCAAAAAAAAGATAATTGATATCGGGCTGTCTCTGTATTTTGAATCAGCAGAGAGCTTCACCCGGGCTTTTAAAGACAGATATGCCATGACACCTACGGAATACAGAAAACGCGGAATTGATATTTTGATCGGAAACCGGCAGTCAGCACAGATGCCCGACCAATCCATTGTCACCCATGCGGGATTACATCCTGAGATCACGGTCATACCTGCCGTGACTATCATGGGTATCCGGTTCCATACAACGGTCAGCGGCAATGAATCAGTGGCCGCATGGCAGCAGTTTAACACGAAGGTTCCTGCCGAACTGCTGGCAAACAAGCGGTATGGCGTCTATGAAGCCGGATCCACCTGTTCTTCTGATGACTTTCATACAGACAGTGAATCTTCCGCCTTTGCAGGTGTTGAGATTCCCGACAATTATCCGGTTCCAAAAGATATGAAAATAAAAAAACTGTGCGGCGGAACATACGCAAAATTTACCCATAAGGGAACCGTAGACACCCTGATCCGGACATATCATTATATCTGGGTTGTCTGGTTCCCCAAAAGCGGTTTTGAACTTGCCGGACGTGATGACTTTGAATGCTATACAGAACGTTTTACAGGCCCGGATGATGAGAATTCCGAGATTGATATTTATTTTCCGGTAAACGTTTAGCACTTTCATAACTGTTGGCAAAGACTGCGCAGAACAGCCTTCGCCACAGGTAAAGGAAATCAGATCAGCCGGCTGCTCAACAGTTCTTCATAAGCCTGATATAAAATTCAACAGTCTTTACCAGGGTTTTCACAGGAACCCTCTCATTGTTTCCGTGAATCATTCCCCTCTCCTCTTTTGACAGCTTCATGGCAGAAAATTTGTAAACCCTGTCAGTGATCCTGCAGTAATGCCAGGAATCGCTGCAGGCCATCATGAGATAAGGTGAAACCAGTGCCTCCGGCCAGGTGTCACACACTGCCTGGGATAAAAGTTCCCACTCCCTGCAGGAGGTATCGGATTCTGCTGAAGGATTTCTTCCCTCCACCACAGACACCTCTATATCGGGATCATGGATGATATGTGCCAGATAATCCCTGGCGGATTCCACAGTATCCCTGCCGATCAGCCTGAGGTTCATACCCACAGAGGCTTTGGGCGGAATGACATTGTAAGCTTTTCCGCCTTCCATTTTTGTCACGGCACAGGTAGTGCGCATCATGGCGTTCAGCTCACCACCCGACTTTTTGCATACCTTGTCAAATACGCCCTCAAAACACCAGAGATTTGCAAATATCACTTTGTAAAGAAACGTAGAATGACGTCCCAGTATATCCAGCATCTCCCTCACAGGCTTTGTGAGCTGACGCGGAAACGGATGGTTCTCTACCTCTGTCACAGCCTGAGCTAACTGTCCCACAATGGTGTGGACCGGAGGCATAGAGGCATATGACCTCCATTGCTTTTTGCATGGAATTCAATGTTAGTAAGCCCTTTCTCCGCAATGCCGATAAGGGCACACTCCCGCGACACACCCGGAAATACATTTTCCACCACTGCACCGCCTTCATCTACCACCATTGCCGGTGAAATGCCCTTTTTTTCAAACCAATCCACAATGGATGGGCAGCTTGGTCCGTTGATCTCCTCCTGTCCGGAAAAGGCAAAGTAAATATCATGTTCCGGCACATATCCCTCTTTCAGGAGCTGTTCCGCTGCTTCCATGATCCCGCAGAGAGTTCCTTTTGTATCTAGTGTTCCTCTGCCCCATAGGACACCATCCTCCACGATTCCCTCAAACGCAGGCTTTTCCCACTGTGATTCTTCCACAGGAACCACATCGTAATGGGACATAAGCACAACCGGACGCCCTTCATTTTTTCCTTTCCAGTGGTAAAGCATACCGTTCACCCCGATAAACTGCCGGGAAAGACGGCTGTGGATCTCCGGATAGACCTTCGGAAGCAGCTCCTGGAATTTCCGGAATTCTTCCTTGTCTATCAGGCTTTCATCGTTATACGATACGGTTTTACAGCGTATCATTTCAGCCATATCCTGTATTACTTTTTCCTCTTGCACTGTCACCTGTTCCCCCGAAGGCTTCCGCTCCGGTTTCGGACTGAACATAGCGGCCCGCACAAATATAACAGCCAAAAATCCAATGACTGCTGCCAAAAGAACCCATAATATGATCTGCAGCATTTCAAATCCCTCCTATAACTTTCCGTTTTTATATAAAAATCTCGCCGAACCAATGGCGATCAGTGCCCCCACAGGGACCAGCACACCTACCGACCCGGATAGGGACGGCACCAAAAGAAACAGTATGACCATGAACAGCAGCGGGGTAACTGAAATCTTCCAGTTCTTGCTCACATACACAACCGCCAGGCCGCCAAACAGGGATGGAAGTATATTGTCAAATGCCGGCTTCACTGCCGGATTGTTCAATACCGGCGTCAGCGGCACAAGAAGCGCCACGCCCAAGGCGATCACTATGGTAGTGACAATAGAGGAAGTCGCCACTGCGATGGTGGAGATCACCTCACCTTTCTCTGTACCGGGCTTTACTCCCGCATTATCCATAGCGGTGAGCGCCGCAGGAACTTTCAGATTCGTCAAATTCCCTGTGACAAAGGCCAGATAAGACCCGGCTGTCCCCAGCATGGGAACAAAGGTCAGTACCTCTATCAGACCCACTGTCCAGAAAATAGGCGCCACCCCCAATAAGCCTGTGAGCACCGGTTTCCAGCCCGGCCAGGCCTGATAATATATACAGGTGACGATAGGATACGCAAAAATCATGCCCAGGGCACAGAGGATCCAGATCCGTCCGTAAATATGTGTCATATCTTCATATGTTCTGCCGTTTTTCTTCATCTTGTCAGCCTCCTATCATAGGTGTGATCATCGCCGCGAATATCATAGCTCCCAGCATACTGACAGGAAGCGCATAATTCTCCAGCCATTTCCAGCCGCATTTTTTAATGAGTATCCCGCAGATCCCCATAAGAAGCGCGGAAAACAGCAGGACAAAAATGGGGATCCATCCCTTCAGTCCGCTGCGGATGTCAGAGAACACCATTCCGAGAAATGCGGATATCATGCCTAAAAACATGGCAGTCATAAAGATATCGCCCCATTTGCTGTCTTTGTTTTTAATTTTCATAAGACCGCCCTGGATCTTTTTGATAAAAAGCGGCACCCATATAAGACCCGGGAAGATACCCAGTGTCATCACCCAGCAGATCGCTGTGTAGACCCTCGGGTCTGTCACGGTCTCCGACAGGGAAATATGCAGTGCATTTGCTGTGGACGTAGCTGCCGGAAGTTCATATGTAATGGCTCCGATCACGCTCAGCCGCAGCCATGGCAGCGGCAGCCCTAAAAACTTTGAAAGGGTGATGACCCCCAGCAGTATTGACACCGCAGGAGCCAGGGTAAATACGGCTGTTGACAGTATGGTTTTCCTCATCTGTGCCGTTTGTATCCCCAGACTTTTTCCGCGTCTGTAGGCCCTCATCAGAAAAAATACGGACTGGGCAATGACGAACAGGATCACCAGTCCTGCCAGAATAAACAGGAATGTACTGTTTGGTTGAAATTTCATGCTTTCTCCTCCCTCATTTCACAATTCTATTAATAATCTATAAGTATCCATCAAAAAAGTTCTGTCTTCCCTTCCAGAATTCTACAGGGCCGGACTTTCATCCCTGGTCAGCTTCCGTATCCAGTTCCCATAGTGGGATTCCAAAAATGCCGGAACGCACTTAAATATCTGGTCTGCATTCAGACAGCAGACCACCACTGCCGGAGATGCCTTCACCACGAAAGCCATAAAAAATGACAGCGGAAGTACAATGCACCAGATGCTGATCAAATCCATCTTTACCACAAACATGGCATTTCCCCCGCCACGGATAATTCCATTATTAGTGGGCATCTGATAGGACATTCCCACACAGACCACACTTAAAATTATCAGAAATGTATTCGCCATATCCTTTGTGGCAGGCGACAGATCGTAAAGGCTTAGGATTGGAATGCGGAGAAAGAACAGCAGGATGCCCGAAAGAATCCCTATCACCAGGAACATTCTCTGCATTACCCTGGCATAGACCTTTGTCAATGCCATATCACCTGTTCCGATGGTCTTTCCTATGATGATAGATGCAGTGGATGCAGCCCCTACTGCAGTGGACTTGACCATCAAAAACAAGGTGGAGGCAGCACTGTTGGCAGCAATTGCCGCGGATGTCATATGCCCCAGGATCACCGTCTGCAGAGCGGTATTCACTCCCCAGAGACTCTGTACTACCACCATAGGAGCTGTGATCTTAAAGTAATCTCTGCAGAGGACCCTGTCAAAACGGAGATAATCCTTCAATCTGAGATTCAGATTCTTCTCTTTTTTGATCATGTATCCGATCAGCACTGCGCACTCCACGATCCTGGCTGTCAGCGTGCCCACCGCAGCACCTGCTGTTCCCATCTCCGGCGCACCGAAATGTCCGTATATGAGCACATAATTAATTCCGCAGTTGATAAAAAACGTCATGATGGAGAGGCAGAATGCAATCTTTACCACCTCCACGCTTCTGAGCGCTGCCAGCAAAAGCTGGGTGACCGCAAAGAATAAATACGTAAACCGTATAAGATTCAGATACCGTACGCCCTCCTCAATGATGTCCCTGTCAGTAGTGAAAACCCCGACCACCTGATAGGGAAATAAACTGACCAGTACAAACAAAAGAAGGGCCACCACAAGTCCCGCGTGCATGGCTGCGGCGGCAATTTTTTTCATAGGTTCGATCTGCTTTTTCCCCCAATACTGGCTGCAGAAGATCACCAGCCCGTCCCCCAGTGCCATAAGGATCTGCTGAAAGACAAACTGGATCTGATTCACCGCTGCCACACCTGCCAGTGACGTTTCACTGTAAGCACCTAACATCATATTATCCGCCAGATTAACACTGAGTGTGATAACATTCTGCAGCACCAGCGCCGCATAAATGGAAAAAAAGCTGTAATAAAAGGTTTTATTCACCCTGCTATGTATATTCGTGGTCTCTGTCCTGCGTACTCCTGTCATTTTGCTGTCCCCATCCCTCTTATGTCCTGATAATACCCAAACCAACGGCTCTCCTGACTAAAGTCCATCTCTGTCACAGAGCCGCAGGGCACAGATTCCATTTTCACAAACCGCTGTATTACCGTCTCATGGGCAACCAGGATTATTTTTTTGCAGTGTAAATATTTTTTCACTGCAAAAAAGGCGCGTTCTCCCACCTTTGAGAGGCTTTCCCACCGATAACGGCATTCCCGGCACCACTCTCCTCTATACATCTCCATTTCTCTTAATACAGCCGGGATCTCTTCCGGTCCTTCATACATAAAAGACAGATCAGGCATCCACTCGTGAAGATCCGTCTCCACTGTAAGCGGAATCTGCGTGATCCGTGATATGATCGACGCCGTCTGAAGCGCCCTGGTATAGGGTGAGGACAGGATCAGCTCTGCGCCCTGCAGCCTTGTATCCTCAGCCGCCCGCTCTGCCTGCCGCACTCCTTTTTCCGTTAATTTAGCCAGATCACGGCCATGCCCTATATACCCTCTCTCATCAATATCCGAATAATCCGGCTCACCATGTCTGACAAGCAGCAAATCCATCATATTCTCCCCTCTTTCCATTTTCTTTTCTAAAAATTATACCTGTTTTTCCCAATTAGCGCAATGAATTTTCCTTTTCATTGCAAACCTTTGGAAGGAATACTATAATATAAGAAATGTAACGGTTCCTTACCTTTACTGTTACCGGTAAATAGTTACATAAAAAACAGCAGGAGGCCTGAATTTGTATCACATATTAATTATTGAGGACGATACCGATATCCGCAGTGAACTGAAGCTGATGCTGGAAAATGCCCTGTATCAGGCAGACAGCATTGAGGATTTTTCCCATATTCCCGCACAGATAGATAAGCTTTCCCCCGATTTGATCCTGCTTGATATCCAGCTTCCGGGAATTGACGGCCTGTCCCTGTGCAGGGAGATCCGCAGGACCAAAAATACACCCGTCATCTTTGTGACCAGCCGCAGTTCCTCCATGGATGAACTGAACGGCATTATGATGGGTGGGGATGACTATATTACAAAACCCTACGTTGCCCCTGTACTGCTTGCCCGGATAGCAGCCGTGCTGAAACGCTCCGGCAGCCAAAACAAAGCATCTGACTCCTGTATCCTGACCTGCCGCGGATGTGAGCTGAACCTTTTAAACAGCACCCTGACCTGCAAAGGAAAGACAACGGAGCTTACCAGAAATGAACTTCGCATCTGCTGGAATCTGTTTTCCAGATGCGGAGAGATCGTACCGAGAGAAGATATCATTGATGATCTGTGGGATAATCAGATATTTATAGATGACAATACGCTGAGTGTCAATATCACCCGCATCCGCAGCAAGCTGCGCAAGATCGGTGTGGATCATCTGATCGAGACAAGGAGAGGACAGGGATACTGCATATGAATTTTCCGGATTATATAAAAGACAAAACCCTCACCATACTGCTTCATTTCCTGTGCATCACAGGCAGTTTTATTTACTTATACACCTGCGGTCTTAAAAAGAACCAGCTTCTGCTTTTTTATCTCTCCTGGCTCTTTCTTCTGGCTGTCTGCCTGGTGACTGACTGGTATAAGAAAAACAGATATTTCAAGGAGCTGTTCCACATTTTAAATTCCCTGGACAAGCCCTATCTCATCTCAGAAGTTATGCCGGACTCTTTCCGCCTGGAAGACAGGCTTTACAAAAGGGTACTCAGAAGCTCCAACAAATCTGTGATTGACGCTGTCCATCATCTGGAATCTGAGCGCACAGAATATAAAGACTTTATAGAAAACTGGATCCACGAGGTAAAGCTTCCTATCACCTCCATGAATCTCATCTGTGACAACAACAGGACAGCGGAGACAAGGAAGATCAAAGCCCAGCTGGCAGAACTGGAAAATGATGTGGAAAAGGCACTTTTTTATGCCAGATCCGACACGGTGTATCAGGACTATTTCATACACAAAATTCTGCTGAAGGATGTGGTTTTGACTGCCATACAGCGCATCCGTCCCTATCTGATCAAAAACAATGTGCAGATCGATCTGCATGGCTGCACTGAATCCGTATACTGTGATGATAAATGGCTGGAGTTTATCCTGAATCAGATATTTCTCAATGCCGTAAAGTATAAAAAAGAGGATGTATGCCGCATATCTATTGATACATCCAGAGAGAATAACTGTACTGCGCTTACCGTTGAAGACAATGGCATCGGCATTCTGGACAGCGAGATCGGACGCATCTTTGACAAGGGATTTACCGGGACCAATGGCAGACATAACCGGCAGTCTACGGGTATCGGATTATATCTGTGCAGAAAGCTGTGCAGAAAACTGGGGATCTCTATAGAGGCCCGGTCAAAGGAAGGGGAATATACAAAAATCCTTCTTCATTTTCCCGACGGCAGCAGCCATTTTTCAAGAGACGGGCAAAATGCAGAGGCCTGAACCAATCTTTCAAAATTGTAAGGTTACTGCAGACTACATTTATATGAAACGTGTGTACTTTCCGGTATCATAGAAACCAGAACAGGAGAATTCCTGTACACCAACCGGAAAGGAAGGATAGCATTATGGAAGAATTGATCCGTGTAGAAGATATTGAAAAATACTACGGAAGCAAAAATAATATTACAAAAGCTGTGGACCGCATCTCATTTACTGTAAACAGAGGAGAGTTTACCGGCATTATGGGGGCCAGCGGAAGCGGCAAGACCACCCTTTTAAACCTGCTGGCAACTGTGGATATGGTGACCTCAGGCCATATTTATTATGATCAGGAGGACATTACAAAGCTCAATGAGGATAAAATGGCTGATTTCAGGAAAAACAATCTGGGATTCGTCTTCCAGGACTTTAATCTGCTTGACACATTGACCATTCAGGAGAATATTTCCCTTGCCATGTCCCTGACGAAAAAAAGCAAAAAGGAGATCCAGGAGCGGACCAGAAAAATCATGGAACGCCTGGATATTCTGCCCCTCTGCGACAAATTCCCCTATCAGGTCTCCGGCGGACAAAAGCAGCGCTGCGCCTGCGCCAGGGCACTGATCAACCATCCGAAAATCGTATACGCTGATGAACCCACAGGGGCTTTGGATTCCAAGTCTGCCAGAATGCTTTTAGAGACCTTTACACATATGAACGAACAGATGAATGCCACCATACTGATGGTCACTCACGATGCTTTTTCCGCAAGTTACTGCAAACGCATTCTATTTCTGAAAGATGGGAAAATCTTTCATGAGCTGCAGAAAGGCTCCAAAAGCAGGAAAAAATTCCTGGATGAAATTCTAGATGTGCTCTCTCTGACAGGAGGTGATGGGGATGCTGAATAAGCTGGCTCTCCGCAATGCCAAGCGCTCTTTTAGGGACTATCTCATCTATCTTCTGACCATGATATTTACTGCTGCCCTGATGTTCTCTTTTGACTCCATGATCTTCTCAGACGATGTAAAAAAGCTCTGCTCTGAAGCCGGCATGATGGGGGCCATGCTGGGACTTGCCACCTTTTTTATTGTATTGATCATGATATGGCTTGTACACTATATGATGAAATTCATGGCTGAAAAACGCAGCAGAGAATTTGCCACCTACCTGCTTCTCGGCTTTCATAAAAAGCAGATCGCAAGACTGTTTTTAAAGGAAATGCTGCTTCTCGGTCTGGCTGCCTTTTTCATCGGCCTGCTTCCCGGCCTCTTTTTGCAGCAGGTTATCACCACACTGATCTATGCCATTGTGCAGGCAGATTATACGATCCGTATCCGTTGGAATATGGGGACTTTTTTCATGACAGCAGGTATTTTCTTCGGTTCTTATGTACTGGCAATGTTCCGGAGTAACCGGCGGTTTAAAAAGATGAATATCCGCGAAATGATGTATCTGGACCGTCAGAACGAAGAGCTGAAAAACGGGAACAATACGGGAAAACAATGGATGTTTTTTGCATCTCTCATCCTTATTGTCCTGTTTGGGTGGATGTTGTATTTCGGACACTTTAACCAGTGGAATGTCTATCCCATGATCGGGGCACTCATTGCCTCTGTTTATTTTCTCTATATCGGACTGTCCGCTTTTCTTATCAGCTGTATCCGTAAGGGAAAGTCAGTGGTATACCGCGGAGCCAATATTTTTCTTCTCCGGCAGCTTGCCTCCAAAGTGAAAACCATGCAGTTTACACTGGGTACACTCACCATTCTTTTCATGGCAGCTCTGGTAGGAGTATCCGATGCCCTGATGCTGAACCAGTTTCAAAATACCCAGGCAGAGGAAAAGTACCCCTTTGATGTCTGCATTTACAGTGAGCATCCCGGCTATGATTTCTCCAAAGAAAAAACGCTCACTGAAAAATACGCCGGGATCACAGATTTCCTGGCCTATGACATTTATCAGAACAACACCAATGCCTGCAGCCGCTATCTTGTGGAACAGCTCTCACAGACAGACAGCTCCTATTACTTCAAATACGATACCTATATCCGTTTAAGCGATTATAACCGCCTGCGGGAAATGCTGCGTCTTGAACCTGTATCCCTGGAACCTGACCAGTATCTGATACACACAAAAAAGAGGCTTAAAAAGACCATGGCTGCCTTTTGTGCAAAGCCCTTAAAAATCCAAAACACAGATCATACCTGTGCCGGGATCTATACGGAACCCTTTGAGCAAAGCGGTCACAATGGTGCTGATTATCTGCTGGTCGTCCCGGACGAAACGGCTGCATCCATGACACCTTATTACTCTCTCATGGCAGCCAGTATAAAGGGAAGCCTCCCAGATGATTTTTATGATCAGGTGCTGTCCATGCGGGGAATACACATGACAAATGACTCCTATGAAGAGCTTGATGATTATATAGACAGCCTGGACCGGGAAACCGGATCGGACGCCATCTATATCTCGGATAAGCTGGTATTTTTAAAAGAAAATGATACAAGAGAAATGAAATTCCTGCTCTCCACCCTGATCTTCCCGCTATTTTATGTGGGGCTTGTATTTCTCTGTGTTGCCCTTACGGTCCTTGCCGTTCAGCAGCTTTCAGATTCCGGAAAATACAAGTACCGTTATCAGCTTCTGGGAAAGCTTGGTATGCGCTCAAAAGAGCTGAACCAGATAGTTTTCCGGCAGCTTGTCATCTACTACCTCTGCCCCTTTGCAGGTGCTGTTCTTTTGAGCGGAGGCATTGTAGGCTACATCAGCCATAACTTTGTAAAATACTCCGGTATTCAGACCCCTTCCTGGTCTTATTTCGGGCTTGCCCTGCTGTTGTTTGGCGGTGTATATCTGATCTACTTTATTGCTACTTATATTGAATTCAAACGGAATATCATGTCAGCGCAAAAAATGCCTGATGTAGAATAACAAACTTTGGGGAAGCCAGTTTTACCCGGCCTCCCCAACTGTCTGCATCCTATGCTTTTCTGTTTTGAATAAAATACTGATAAGCTCTTCCCACAAATTCAGCAGCTCCTTTGCCATACATCTTATCCATGGCCTTTACTAATACATTTTCATGCAGGTAACTGTCCGCTGTTCTTTCCCAAAAGTCTTTTCCCATCTCCATCCCTTCGTACAGTTTTTCTGTCATTTCCACACATTCCTTTATGATCTCCTGCACTTCCTCCGCCCCCGGATCCCTTGTCAGGTCAGATACAAGCGCTTCGGTCATCTCTTTATTCCGTTCCATTCCACCGGATTCTTTGAGTTTTCGCCCTCTTTCCATCAAATCAGGCATACGTTCCATATTATTTTTCATGGCGGCTACAAATTGCTCCATGCTGCCATAGTGTTCCATTGCCGCATCAACCAGAATTGACTCTTTTCCCTTCCACTTATCCACCCATTCATCGAAGGCCTCCATACTTCCAAAGCTTTTTATAACCGCATCTTCATGCTCTCTCCTGAAATCGGACAGCATATCAAAATATTCTTTTGTATCAAATTCCGCAAAGCTCATACACCTTTCCCCCTGTTCCAGTTTTTCCAGCAGACAGATCATTTTGTCCAGCCTCTTCCTTTTTGCCTCCAACAATTGTTTTTGCTGTCTATACGCTGCCGTTTTATCGTAGGCCGGATCCTCTATGATCCCTTTGATCTCCTTTAAAGAGAAATCCAGTTCTTTGAAAAAGAGGATCTGCTGCAGTGTCTCCAGCGCTCCATCATCGTATAACCGGTAGCCGGAATCTGTCAGCTTCGTTGGTTCCAGAAGCCCTATCTCATGGTAATACTGTAATGTCCTTACGCTGATCCCTGAAAGCTCAGAAACCTGTTTTACTGTTTTCATATGAATACACTCCCTTCTGTCCATAGCTTTATCTTACACTATCACGGGACGTGAGAGTCAATAGGAAATCAAAGTATATTAAAAAATTGGTAACCGTTAAGCTCCTCTGTCCCGCCTGGTGCTGCCTTGCATTTGCAGGGCATTCCCGAGGCAGTAATAAATATACAAAACAGCATAGCCGAAATGGCTATGCTGCAATCAGTGATAAGATTTCACCACGATACTATTTCATTCCTGAACCACAAAGCGTGTCTGGAAAATACTTTCCGTGAGATGTACGGGCACAGTTTGTGGAAGATTTTTCTCGAATGAAGGAGACGCAGCGAACTGCGTTGTATCCTTACTCCCCGTGATGTTTATTTCCATGCCCATGTTCCCCATCCCGGTATCCCGGATCACCGGATGACTGGCCGTCCTGCTGATTTTCCTGATCTCCCTGTATCTCTCCCTGCGGTTCTTCCCGGATATCCTCTCCATGTTTCCCGCTGCTCTGTCCGTTATGTCTTTCCACATGTCCTTCCGTCTCTTCCTCATGTTCCTGGCCATGATGTTGGCGGTATTGCCGGCCGTAAGAATGACATGCCTCATCTGCACTCTTCTGCATATCTGTTTCCTGCTCATTGTCATGACAGGAAACCTTCACTTTTGCCTTTCCCCCCTGACACTCCTGGTAGGAATCGTTCTCCATAATTGCCTGCAGCGCTTCTTGGTAGTGCATTCCTGTGACGTCTACCTGGGAGACGATGTTTTCTCCGTCTGTGTTCAGTCCCTCTGCCGAGATCACTATGTCCTTGCCGTTTACGGACAGACCAATCTCAACCGGACCTTCCATGGTGATATATGCCGCCTCGGCTTTGATTTCGTACGCTCTCATGCTCCCCACAAATACCAATGTCAGCAGCAAGGCCCCGGCCAGCGTCCGGTAAAATACTGGTCTTTGGTAGAAACGACGCTTTGAGCAGTGTTCCAGTTGGGCGGTCAGGACTTCTTTTGTTCTTTCCTTCATCTGTTCTCCTGCTTTCACAGGTTCAAATGCATCTCTGATCTTTCTGCTCATTCTAGGTCACCTCCCACCATTTCCTTCAACATCTGTCTGCCCCGGTTCATCCAGGTATAAATCGTATTTTCTTTTTTATGCAGGATTCCCGCTATTTCCACTGCTGTATAACCTTCGTAATAAAAAAGGTAGATAACAGATTTGTATTTGTCCGGGAGCTTCCGGACAGCCTCCCTGATGTAGGATAAATCCTCCTTTTCCTCTATGGGGATTTCCTGTACTTCCTCCAGGGAAGTATGCCTGTGAAAAATACTTTTCAGGAAATCCTTGCACTCATTGATAGTGACCCGGATGATCCAGGCCTTTTCGTGCTCTTTTGTGTCAAATTCCGGATCAGCACGCATCAGCTTTAAGAACACATTCTGCATAATGTCCTGGGTATCATCATAATTCTTTCCATAAGAATAACAGATACGGGTTATGGTATCTGCATATTCTTCCACAATTAAATTGATATCCCATTTTGTCATCATGTGAATAGAATCCTTTCGGCTTTATATAGTAAAATGTTTTATTCTCCGTGGTGGTTTCCATGATTTCCGCCGTGATGTTCTCCGTTATTTCCGCTGTGGTCTCCGTTATGGTTTCCGTCGTGGTATTCACTGTTGTCTCCGCTGTGATCTCCATTATGGTTTCCGTCGTGGTATTCACCGTTGTCTCCGCTGTGATCTCCATTATGATTTCCGTTGTGGTATTCCCCATTACTACCGCTGTAATTTTCGCTATGGTGTTCTCCATAACTCCCGGAAGCATCCACAACTGTTTCAGTGTATGTGGAATCCACACCTTCACTCTGCTCCTGGCCAACTGTGTTACTAAGGGTGTTCGTCTGATTCTGACCGGAAACATTCTTTACTACATTGACCTGGCTCTGACCAGCAGCACTGTCTGTAAAGTCACTCTGGTTTGGGGAGTCTGATTCGTTCACACACTCCCTCTGATTCTGGCAGTCTGCTCCATTTACACACTCCCCCTGGTTCCCGCAGTCAGTTCCATTTACACAATCACCTTGGTTCCTGCAGTCCGCTCCGTTTACACACTCCCCCGGATTCCGGCAGTCTGCTCCGTTTACACACTCCCCCGGATTCTGACAATCCTCTCCATACACACTGCACACCGTATTCCGGCACCACAGACGGCTGTATTCCCCTTTGCCGCCTGCCATAACCACTGTACTCATAGTACCCGCCAGGATCACACCTGCTGCAGCTGCCGCCAAAACTTTTCTTTTATGAAATTTCATTTTCATTCCTCCAATTTTTCTCTTTTATGATATGGTTTATAAGTTTTTCTTTTCCGGAATTTACCGGTCAAAGAGTGTGAAAAACCTCTTTCTATTAATAAAACGATCGTAATGGAGGAATCCTTTCAAAAATTTAAAATATTTTCCAAAAACATTCTAATCAAAAAATTTACCCTTATAAAAATTTTCATTATCAAGTTTTTTCGCTGTCATTCTAAACATAACACAGCCATCCGGACATACGATATCCTTGCTGTATTTACTGTTCCCGCCGATGTTCTCCAGATCTCCGCCGCTTCTGACAGCCTCCATAACAGGAAACATCATCATCATTACTTTGGAGCAGATTCCCTGCCCATCCGCATTTACAGGACAGCCATAGGTACAGGTATACTTGTCCCCGATCTCTTCACCGTTTCTGCAGTATCTCTCCGTATGTTCACTGCGAAGGAACCCTGTCACCTCAATTTCCCACTCATATTCTTCATTATACCATTTTTTCATGACTACCTCCTGCTTTCTCTTTTTTCAGCATTTCTATATCGCGGTTACCGGTTACGATCCACAGGACTTTGTCAGCGGACAACAACCGTTTCGGAACTGTTTTTATTATAATAAAGGAGCAAAAAAATAGCAATACGAAAGGAGCGGGCATTCATTGCTCCCGCTCCCTCTTTATAAGTTCCTTTTACCGGGCGTTCTTTTTACTTTGCCCTCACCACAAGCCCTATCTTACTCTGACAGCCTAATTTGATCTTTCTACACTCAGGTATGCGTCCAGTCCTTCAAACTGTTCCAGATAGCTGACCGCGTCCTCATACCGGTTGGACTGCAGGATCAGATTTACCGTATTGCAGATACAGCGTTTCAGTTCACGGATATCCAAAGTTCCCTCTTCCAGTTCCCGGCGGATATTTTCATGGTCTTTTGGTATACCCGGCATTACCATATCATTGCCCGCACGCATACAGCCTGCTGCTGTACACTCACCTCTCGGTGAGGCAAAGGTTGTCGTCCAGTCTGTCATAACAGCTCCTGCAAATCCCCACTCATCTCTGGCCGCCCTGGTACAGATATCATAGCAATTGGCGGCATGTACGCCGTTGATCATATTGTAGGAGGTCATAATAGACATTGGCTGGGAATTCTTCACCGCGATCTCAAATCCCTTCAGGTAGATTTCCCGCAGTGCACGTTCGGAGAGTACGGAGTCAGATCCCATACGGTTATCCTCCTGGTTATTGCAGGCAAAATGCTTGATCGTGGTTCCGCATCCCGGCACTTTCTGCACACCCAGAGTCATGGAAGAAGCCATGATGCCTGACAGCAGAGGGTCCTCTGAATAATATTCAAAGTTTCTTCCGCAGAGAGGGTTTCTGTGAATGTTCATACCCGGCGCAAGCCATAAAGTCACCTGGAAAAGCTCCATCTCTTTTCCTATCATTTCCCCCACTTCTTTTACAAGCTCTGCATTCCAGGTCTGTGCAAGGAGGGTTCCCACAGGGATGGCTGTACAGAACTGATAGTACGCGGTTCCCACCTCCGGTGACGGCTCAGCAAAAAATCCTTTTTCAATGGATTTCATAAAGTTTTCACGCACGATCTCCCCGTCCACAACCTGATACTTCTGGTTCAGACGCAGTCCTGCAGGACCGTCTGCCAGAGCTATTGAGGGCAGATTCCATGGCTCACCGGATGCCGCGGAGGAAGTCTCAGCCGCTGCTCCGGGCACAGTGATCCCCGCAGAACCAAGGACTGCATCCTGGCCTTTCCCTGGATCGCCTGCAGACATCTGAATAAGCTGTTCTACGGAAAGAGATTCCACGATTTCTCCCGCCCTGCCGGTAAAACGTTCCGGCAGTTCTGTGTAAACCACTGTCTCTTTTGTTATTTTCTCCGCGTCAATATGTACAGAGGGAAGCCCTGCCGCCTTTTCAAGCCACGCTGCCTCCTTCTCCTTCATCCTGCTGCTGTCCGGTGTCAGCTCTGTCAGCTCCTCTTTTACCGGGCAGATATGTTCGCACTGCACTAAAATGGCATCCTTGTCCACGCACAGACTTCCTGCAAGCTTGGCGCCCTGAATGGAATTTCCGCTCCAGACGCCATAGGTTCCTTCCTCCAGAACCCAGGCTGCATTTTCTTCATGAAAAGAGGCAAGCTGATAAACCGGGAATGTGATAGTTATTCTGCAGGATTCTCCCGGCTTCAGTTCCTCTGTCTTGGCAAATCCGGCAAGACGGCGGTATTCTTTTGCCAGTTTTCCCTGAGGACAGGAAACATAGATCTGTACGACTTCTTTGCCGCAATATGTATCTCCTGTATTGGTCACCTTCACAGTTACCGCGATCTCCGGCTTTCCGCTTTCTGTATTTACTGTTTTAATCTCTTCCGTACAGATCATAAAGTCTGTATAGGAAAGGCCGAAACCAAACGGATAGAGCACGGGTACATCAAATGTGTCAAAGTAGCGGTATCCCACGTAAATGCCTTCCTGATACTTTTCTGTATTCACATCCCCGTTTTTAAAACTGAAGGTTTCACTGTTCGGATAGTCTTTATAATCGAAAGCCCAGGTATCAGCCAGCTTACCGCTTGGTGTCACTTTTCCGGATACCACGTCCGCGAAGGCACTGCCGCCCTCCTGTCCCGCCTGTACAAACTGCAGTACAGCTTTTATATTGTCAAATTCCTGCACAAAGGCCAAATCCACAAGGCCGCCTGTATTGATGACCAGCACCAAAGAATCATAAGCTTTTGAAAGCTGGGCGATCAACGCTTTTTCCTCTGCGGAAATATAATAATCTCCCTCTGTGTCGTGACGGTCCGCGTTCTCTCCTGCTATACGGCTTAATACATAGATTGCCGTGTCCGCGCCATCGGCTGAAGCCTTATCCACATCAACCGGATTCCCACAGGGCATAAAAAACGGTGTGGTGGAATATGCTTCAAAGAAATTGTTGTCATATGCTTCTAATTTCCCCAGTATCTCATCCCGCCATTTCAGCCGTGTTTCCTCATAGAGGGATGCATAGGCCTCCAGCCAGGCGCTGCTCGTGATCTCATATCCGGCATTTTCTAAACCCTGGCAGATATTGACACATTCTCTCTCGTTTACATCACCGGAGCCAGTTCCCCCCTTGATGGTTTTCACCGCACCTGCACCATACAGGCCAAGTTTTATCCCTTTTTTCAGAGGCAGGATATGGTCCTGGTTTTTCAAAAGCACAAAGCCTTCTGCTGCTGCCAAACGTGCAAGCTTTCTGTTTTCTGTCTCTCTGGCCGTCACTTCATTTGAAGTAGTTCCTGTAAATGTCTTGTTTTTTAATTTCATGGTATTCCTCCCGGATCACTTATCTGTATTTACCGTAACTGTTCTGTGTCTTTCCAGTTACTATCTGTCTTTTATTATGACGAATAAATAGGGAAATTTCTACGGCTCTTTTTAACTATTTATAGGCCGATATTGATATTTTCCTCCCGGTTTGCTAGAATATTCCCAGAAGGTTCTCTGTCAGTATTGATAAATCAAACGATAACTGTTCAGTCCCCTCACAGTTACTGTCTAAAAGGAGAAAAGTCCATGCCATACCATTACGAGAAGATCAGTGAGACAAACGGTCTGCCTGCAAAATTCATGCTCTCCCAGTGCAAAGACCTGACTATTCCTGCCCACTGGCATGATTATCTGGAAGTTTTATATATGATGAAAGGAGAGCTGACCGCAGTTGTACAGGCCGGTTCCTATCTGCTCACCCCAGGCAGTCTGATGGTCATCAACAGCAAAGAACTCCACATGACCCGGGCCAATGGCTCTGTCAGCTATATTCTGCTGCAGATTTCCGCCGGACAGCTCCAAAATTTCCTGCCATCCGGCACAAACCTGCATTTTCAGACCATGATCACACCTGCAGAGAAAGCAGATGTTTTTTCCAGTCTGCGCCGGAATCTGGAACATATGCTGGATGCCTATACCTGTCAGGAAAGTGGCTATCAGTTCTTTTTTGCGGCCAACCTCTACGAATTTCTGTACCACCTATATAAAAATTTCTGTTCTGCTTTCCCCTCCGCACCGGAGACCAGGGCCAACAGAGACCTGGAACGTGTCACACAGGTTATGGACTGGGTGCGAAACCATTTTCAAGAGCAGCTTACTCTGGATGACGCTGCCGCAAGCCTGGCTGTAAGCCGCGAATACTTCTGCCGTCTGTTTAAGAGATACACAGGACAGACTTTTCTGGAGTATCTGAATTCTGTCCGCACAATGCATTTATATGAAGATCTGAAAAACACAGACGACAGTATCACTGTGCTTATGGAAAAAAACGGGATCAGTAATTACAAAGTTTTTATGCGCACATTTAAAAAGCTGTACGGCGATACACCTCAGAAGATACGGAGCGGGATCAGAGAATATTTTTCACCGGAACTGCCATCCTAAGTTTATACTAACTTGGAGGTCCGTATATATGTTTCCAGACAAAATTTACTATGAAGAAGCAGCCATGGGCTATGAACTTGGGCATTACCTGAAGCAAAAATATCAGGACAGAACCTGGATTCCCATTGACAGCCATAATAAAATAGATGAACTGCGCACACGCCCAAATTCCGATTTCCGGGAAATGAAGCAGTATCTCATTATCGGCATCCGCAAAACCCATCGGCATGTCCCCAATGCCAAAGTCTCTGACTTTTTGGTACCTTACACTTCATCCGGCTGCATTGCCGCCTGTCTGTACTGCTATCTGGTCTGCAACTACAATAAATGCTCCTATCTGCGTCTCTTCGTAAACCGGGAAGAAATGCTTGATAAGATCATGAAAACCGCAAACCGCTCTTTGGAAAATCTCACCTTTGAAATCGGCAGCAACAGTGACCTGGTCCTTGAAAATACCATCACACATAATTTGGAATGGACCATAGAGCGCTTTGCAAAAAATGAAAAAGGCCGTCTTACATTTCCAACCAAATTTGCAAATATCGCTCCTCTTCTTCCCCTCCAGCACGGCGGCAGGATCATTTTCCGTATGAGCGTAAACCCGGAAAAAATCATCCGCCAAATCGAGCTGGGCACCTCGCCGCTGAACAAACGAATCGAGGCCCTGAATCAAATGTGCGAGGCGGGTTATCCCTGCGGTATCCTCATTGCCCCTGTTATTTTCCTTCCCGGTTGGCAGGATCTGTACCGTGAACTGATCACTGTCCTCTCGGAAAAACTCTCTGAAAAAGTGAAAAAAACCGCGTTTATCGAGATCATCTTTATGAGCTACAGCTTTGTCCATCGTAAGATCAATGAGGACGCATTCCCGGATGCCCCGGAACTTTACGACAAAGAACTGATGCAGGTCCGGGGCCGGGGTAAATATGGGTATCATCCGTCTGCCAGGCAGGAAGGAGAACTGTTTTTCCGGGCGGAGCTTGCCAGGAAGCTTCCGCATATGAAGATTCTGTATTTTAGCTGAGAACTAAACACACGGCACACAGACTTAGGCCGGTCGGTCAAAAAATTTCTGCTGTCATTTTCCGCATGGATACTGGCTATTTTCTTTTCTGTTTGATACAATACTATTTATAGAAAACACAAAGGAAGGAAATGCTTATGCGCCTGGAAAAAATACAAAATCTTCTGAACGAAAAATCTCTGGAATTTCAATATAACGAAGTAGACGGCTGTGGCAGCCTGGACTTTGATTACAGAGGCGTCCCTTATCACATCTGGGAATACCAGGAAAACGGCTGGGGCGTGGAGACGAATGTAAGACACGGGGGATATAATGAAGATATCACCGGAGATTATGAGGATGTGGTCATTCAGGTTATGAAAGACTGGTAAAAAACATATTTCGAGAGAATCGGGGTGCAGAGAAATTACTATCTTGGTTGTATGACCAGTAATTTTTTCGCACCCCAACTTTAATCATTCATCGATTTCTATCATTCGTTTGTATAAACCGGAAGAACACTCTTCAATCATTTTTGCATTTACACATTTTTCATAAAAAGGAATTGCTGATTTTGTGGGCCACCCGATTATTGCATATGCATATCCTAATTCCTCCATAGAATGAAGTGATTTCAATAATAGTGCCTTTCCAATTCCCTTTCTTCTCTCTTCCTCCAACACTGCCATAGGTCCAAAAAAGTCTTTTGCAGTAACCTCAAAACAGGCAAACCCTATGATTTTTTTCTCCTTTGTTGCAATATAACAGGTAATGGGATGATTAGAAAACGCAATTTCTACCTCATCAGAGTAATCTTCATTTGAACATGTCTGGGCAAATTTAATAATTTTACTTTTATCAGGTGCTAAAGCTCTTTTTATTCTAACTCCATGTTCTAACAGCCTATCCTCCTGCTCAGAAAATGAGTTGATATTGTATAATTTGACAAGCATATCAGCCATATTAATCTCTCCTTATAAACTTATTTTAAGTATAATCCCACATCCAACACTATTTCTAATACTCAGCTTTTAATGGGCGAGTATATTCATCCTGCCAGGGCTTCATCATAGGATTATAATTTATTCAATCTTCCTATAAAATTTCTGTATAAGGGTTTTTGTAGCATATATTACCGCCGCGATCATTCCAAATACAACAATAACATAGAAGATCCCATACTCTCTCTGAATAGATTCCGGTGGTTCCGGTATTTCAATGCTGATTTCCCTGCGCGGCAGATCTCCGTTCCATGGCTCATCAATACAAATCCAAAAGTCCCTGTTTCCGAACAAGTATCCTACATTTCCCCAGCTATGCCCGTCTTCGTCTTTGAAAACCGGTCCATAGTAAACCGTGGTTTCACTGTCTATTTCCATACTATACGGGTTCTCAGAGCCTGGATAGTTCCATTCGTAAACAACATCCCCCGCCTGCATTTCCAATTCACCGTTCTCCTTGGTCAGCCGGCTCTCATACTCCTCTTTAAAGGACGTGCTGTCATATACCGGATACATATACGCCAGCGGAACCCATCCCTTTTTTCCATTGCCGTCAATATATCCCCAATCATTATTCTTCTTATCCGTATAGATATATGTAACATTGTAACAGTCACCATTTTTCAATACAGACGGCTTTTTAAAGGAGATGGGGCTGGTGTAGAGACTTGTCCTGCCTTCTCGTCCATTGACAATATAGCTGCGGTTTCTATAGACACACTGTTCGGAATGGATGTGCCAGAAAAAATCACTAGGCTCATAAATAATATCTCCGCGTACAATTTCTGCCTGAAAAATTAAACAGAGCAGTATTGCCAGGAGCATATATTTTCCTTTTTTCATCTGAATCTCCTTTTTAGCAGTCTGGTGATCACTTCTTTTTTCCGTATGTCCCCCAGATCAAACATCCGGTAACCATCATGACCACTGCCACAAGTCCGGCCACAAGCCAGACAGAAACTGTGATCCCTCCGCCTACCCGGTCAATAGATTCCGGCGGTTCCGGCATCTCATTGTCAACCTCCCGAACAGGAAGATTTGAATTGGACGGATCATCCATACATATCCAAAATGTATGCCATCCTTGATAATAATAATTTACATAAGCCCATTTAAGCCCTTCCTCATCTATAAAAACACGGTCATAATTGAGGGAATGTCCTTCCGTTTTCACATTATTCAAATTATAAGGATCACCGGAACCGGGATATGCAAAGTAATAGATCTTCTCTCCGCTGTCAATATCAATACTGCCTTCCTCTTTTTTTATCTGTGATTTATATTCCTCCAGAAAGGAATCTCCTCCATAATGAGAAAACATATACACCATGGGAACCCAGCCCTCTTTATTCTCCGAATCCTCAACAAGTCCCCACTTATTCCCCTTTTCGTCTGTATATACATAAGAAATATAGTGTTCCTCATTATTTTTCATGACTGCCATCACTTTGTCAGACAACGGACTTTTATAAAGTTCTGTTTTCCCTCCATAGCCATTTACAGTATAAGTGTGGTTCACATATTCACATTTATTTGCATGAAGCTTGTAAAAGGCATTCTGCGGTTCAAAGATCAAATCTGCTGAAACATCCGTAACATGAATTCCCAAACAGACAACCAGAATCAAAAATACCCTAACTCCCTTTTTCATATGTATCCCTCCCCTTTCAAATACACTTTCAAATACAAAATCCCAGAAGAAATGAGAATCCGTTTGCCGCCAGTGAAAACCACATTGGATGTCTGCCCTCCTGCAGATACGCTTTGTAAATCAGTCCTTCTGTTATAACCACTGCTGTCTCCACCGCAAGATAGAAAAGGAATCTTCCTCCATACGGCATATACATCCTCCAAATCCATGCAAGGAAAACAGCGGCCGGATTTGTCAGTATATTGACCAGACAGACCAGCAGAAAATCCTTACCGCGCCTTATCCCATAAAACCACGCGGCTGCTTCCTCGATAACAAGTGTAAGCCCCAGCGAAATACCAAACATTTTAATCAGATACAGTACCATCTGCCGCTCCTTTCCCCGAGTCAAGCCCCTTCCGTTTCCGTCTTGTCACAACAACAAGCAGGAAAAGAGAGATTAAGCTTCCCAGACTTCCGATCACCCGATAATCCAATGGCGGCATACAAGGAAAATAAACCGGTAAAAATCCCAAAAACAAGGCAAATGTCAGCATCCCAAAGGCCAGCCCCGGCTGTTCCCGCATCGCATTCCACATGAGATACAGCGTCAGAGGCATAGTCATGTTAAAAAATAAAAGGGCTAATACCCCTGCTCCCCAAAATCTGCCAAATCCATACATCAAAGCCGCTAAAGCAAGAGAACCCACCACTGCCCTGTATATCCCGATCCGGTCAGCCAGAAATCCTCCCGCTGCCTTACCGCCTGCGACAGCCGCGGCACATACCGCTCCCATAAGAACTGTATTCTTCCAGGGAAACGCAGCCGACATCCCCACATAAGACCTCAGAACCACTACCAGAAAACAGCAGATAACTACCATACTTCTTTCCGGCACTGCCTTGTGCTTACCAAATCTGCCCCATGAGCTTCCAAAACCTTTCCCTCGTCCCAGCCACAGGAGCATTCCCCCAAAACACAGCAACAAAAATGTCCCCGTAAAGGCGATCCATGTCTTATATGCAAACCGGCTCCACATATTTCCCAAAAACAGCCCCAAGGCTCCGGGTGCCACAAAAATGCCCAGGCGTGTGCACACACTGCGCTCTCCTTCACTGGTCCATATCGTCCCTACACCGCCCCCTACATGAAACAGTGCATTTCCAATGCCCAGAACGATCACATGTGTAAATCCCTCCGCCAAAGTAAACACAACTCCCAAAACAGCAAACACAGCAGAGCATCTATACTTTTCCACTGTATTCTTCCCTCTGCAGATTCCATCAAGCACCACCCCCAACGGCATCTGCAGAGCAAAAGCACAGAAATTATATAAAAGTATATACCAGTACCAGGCATCCCTCCCCTTAAATACCCCATACATGGCAAACGCGCAGGCAGCATCCACAAGAAAATGCATACACGAAAAAACCCCTAAAACAGCCCTGTCCCTTCTCATTGATGCCTCTCAGATCTCTCCCAGCATCTGCGCCGGGTTATCCGCTGCCTTGACCTTGCCGAAGGCCTTTTCTATGATTCCATCCTCGTTGATCAGGTAGGTGGTCCGCACCACTCCCATAACCTTTTTCCCATACATATTTTTTTCTTTCCATACATCATATTCCCGGATCACCTTAAGCTCCGTATCGGAAAGCAAAGGAAAGGGCAGATGATATTTCTCAGCAAATTTTTTATGGGAAGCTGCCGTATCTTTACTGACACCAAGCACCACAGCTCCTTTCTCCGTAAACTGCGGATACAGCTCTCCAAAATTACAGGCCTGCTTTGTACACCCTGCCGTATTATCCTTACTATAAAAGTACAACACGACTTTCTTCCCCCTAAAATCACTCAGAGCCACTTCCTTCCCATCCTGATCCAACAGTCTGAATTCCGGTGCCTTTATTCCAATTTCCAACATATCTAATCCTCCATTTCATATTTTATTTTTTTTAACTTGATCCTGTCTACCAACATTATAACTTCACTTCCTGCCTAACGCAACAAACTGCGCCTTCATATCCTCACTTTTAAATAAGTGGGTATTCAAACCTCTTCTGTTGCACAGAAATTTTTCCATTTTCTTTTGTAAGTATTTTCTAAAAATATTCTTGACATTCCTTTCTCTCCATGATATGATACAAAAAGTGATTAATTTGAATTTAGAGCCGACCAGACAATGATTCCATTTAATTCATTGTTGAGTTGGCTTTTTTCTATTTTATTACGACCAAATATTATATATGGAGGTACTGATTATGAATAACGGTACAGTGAAATGGTTTAACGCTCAGAAGGGATACGGATTTATTACTGATTCCAATACAGGAGAGGATGTATTCGTACATTTTTCCGCTATTGTTTCCAATGGATTCAAAAGCCTTGACGAAGGACAGAGAGTAACATTTGATACAGAGCAGGATCCGAAAGACAGCAGAAAACTGAAAGCAGTTAATGTTTGTGCAGCATAATTCCTGACTGCCAAAAAGAGGCCGCGCATTTCTATGCGCAGCCTCTTTTTTCGTCTTTTTATAGCTTTTCAATTTCTAACAGTTACGGGCAAAAGCAGGAAGCAGCCCGGATATCCTGCCCTCTGCTGCGAATGCGTTTATCCATATACCTTTCCATACCGGAAATACATTTTTTTATACCACGGCAGGTTTTTATAGACATAAGAACATGCTTTCTTATAGACACGGCGCGTTTCCCTTCCCTGCATTTTAGAAAGCTCTTCATTTCCAAAGCTCTCCTGAAGGGCTGCTCTCTGTATCTGTACGGCTTCCGCCCTGCTGATAGAGGGAACTGCATGGGACAGCTTTTCTGAAAAATCCGCTTCCATTGCGTCACAGTCCTTCATCTTCCCTGCCATCCCAAGAACTTCCAGCATTCTGACCATGATCTGACCAGCGCCGTATTTTTCCTGCCTGCGCAGAATGGCATACCGCCGAAGGCAAATCATCCCCCATATAAAAACAATCCCTGCTGCCGCAGCAAATATTGGTGCCATCCTGACAAAAAAGGAACGAATACTCCCCAGTAGTTTATTTCTACGGTTCTGATCTAAACCGCTGTCTTTCTGCTCCTTCTGTGTGCTGTTCTCATCCTCCTGACCGTTTTCTGTTCCATCAGCAGTCTCTTCCTTCCCCGGTTCCGTCCGGCCTTCTTCCTCATCCGGAACAGCCTGATCATTCTGTTCTGCTCCATTCTCTCGGCTGGTCTCATATTCCGTTCCGGCAGCTTCGGCTGCAGTCTCTGCATTTGGCATGTATTCTCCGTTTTCCAAGCCGTTCCCTGCCTGCTGTGCCCCCGCTGCCGGGGTTGTCTCCACTGGGATCCATCCTTCACCGTCTAAATAAATCTCAGCCCACGCATGAGCCTGCACATCTGTGATAACCGCCTTATATCTGCCGTCCTCCTGCTCCTCAAATAAATCCGGCGCTGCCCTAAATCCCACGGCATAGCGGGATGGGATCCCGTAGATCCGGTACATAAGTGCCGCCGCAGTGGCAAAATGCTGACAGTATCCTTTTCCCTGCTCACATATAAAATATTCTGCCGGGTCCCTTCCAATGGGCGCCACGCCGGGATTCAAGGAGTAGGCTGCATTTGACTGGAGCCAGGCCTGTATGAATCCGGTAACCTCTTCTGTTCCTGAATTATCATAAGACCTGCAGATGCTCACAAGCTGTGGTACCTGTTCCTCAGGAACTGCAAGACAGGACTGCTCCACAAAGGTTTTGTAGGCACGCTCCTCCTCCTCAAATCTGAGTCTTATATCTGCGTCCGCCATAGCCAGCACCGTTTTAAAGTCCTCTTCTGTGTACATGGTTCCCCTGTGCACCTTATCATCCCCATACTCTTCTCCATAAATATAGGGCAGCGATACTGTCCTGTTCTCCAGAGCCAGAGACCGCAATTCCACATTCTTTTCACCCGGCACATTTTCATAGCCATCTGTACCTCCCAAACCGGAGAGAATATAACGGATCATATAAAACTGCCTGTTTTCAAAATATTTTCTGGCGTCCGCGCCCTCCTGAGCCGCGTACTCTCCGTCCAAGCTTTCATAAAAAGCCTCACGGTCGGCTGCCTTCCAGGCACCGCTTTCATACACATCACCCACAAAGCTTTTAAGGTACAGATCCTCCTTGGGTTTTTCCGGGAGAATGACTTCCATCTGCTCTCTGCCGCTTGGATAAAGTCCGCCCCGGTTTACCTGGCCCTTGACGGATTCCGGAAGCCACAGACCTGCCGCCATGCGCCAGGCACGTTCACCGGTCTTTAAGGGGACCTCATACAGGGTATCCATATGCTTTGAAACTCCTCTTCCCGCAATACCCACAGCAGCTAAAAAGAAGACCACAAGCACAAGAACTGCCCTTCCCGCATTTTTATAAATGCCTTCCCTTGGCTGTCCTGATTTCCGGCGGGTCTTGGACGCAACACCGGCCATACGGTTTCCCAAATGAAAAACAGCCGGAAAACAGAGGGTCCATATATCCAAATCTGCCTGCGCCATCATTGCGGCAAACACAAGGGGAAAGGTAATAAAGTAAAAAATCCATCCCTGTTTTGCCAGATTCGCTGTCAGGTAAATAAAAAGCAGACCCAAAATCATGCAGATACACAACAGACCTGTCACTTTAATAACAGAAATCGCTCTCATATTCCACATTCCGGCCGCATACAGCATTTTCATATTGGTAAGATACATACTCCGCTTTGCCCAAAACATGCCTCCGGCGGCGGCAATGCCCACAAATATCACAAAGACCGGTTTACACTTCACAATATCCTGAAGAAGCCAAAGCCCCGCACAGGCTCCAGCCAGGACAAAGGCCACCGGCCACAAACTGTAATTCAGCCTGAAGATCAATGAACACAGCCGCAGATATCCCCAAAGCCCGCAAAAATAACAGACGAAAAAGAGCAGGCCGCTGACCGGTCCACTGGTTTTTCCCGCTTTTTTTCCTTTGTCAGCTGAGTAAAAATCTCTCTTTCTTGATCTCTTCCACATAATCCTCCTCTGAAAACTGAAACAGCAGTTTATTGTATAAATGTAATCTGAGGGACGTGTCCATGGAAAGAACCATTTCCCCTTCCTCCTGCCTTTGGTACATCTCTTTTAAATACAATTCATCCGGATATCCCTTTTCCTCAAAAAGCGCGTCCCTGCGTATCATTTCACACAGATTGTTCATAATATCTTCATGGCACGCAATGGAATACACCTGTATCAGCCCGGTCTGCCTGTCCCAGTATCCTACCGAATGGCTGACTTTTTCCTTCAGAAGGCCTGCGCTCACCCCATAACAAAGCTCCCAGAATGCGTCCATCTGCCCGGTGCTTAAAGGCTTGTCCTCCCTGATATCCCAGAATACGAATACCGGAGCCTGAACCTCTGCACAATACTGCTTGCTGAGCAGTTCACCGCTTCTGGCAGTCAGTTTCCAATGAATATCCCTGAGTCCGTCACCGGGGCGGTAAGCCTGGACCTGATAGATTTCAGGCGGTTGTGCTCCGGGCCTGCTGTTTCCGTTTTCTGATTCCATACCAAAAAGCAGGCTTTCCATAGAAAACTGCATCTCATAACCCTTTGGAAGCACCACTGCCCGAAAGGAAGCCGCTGTCTTTTTCTGTCCGCAAAAGAGACACAGAGGGTCCCAAACTTTCGCCTTCTTTCCGCTGATTTCCAAGATCCCGCAGTGCTTTGGAGAGACTTCCACTCCTATCCTCGCAGTGCCTTTTCCCGGAACATACCCCTGTATCTTTTTCGTTTCGGCATTGGATGTCCCCTGATTCCATATCTTAAGACGTACTTCAAACTTCATGACAGGTATCCGGGAATGATTGACCGCTGCCAGTGTCACTGTCATCGTACTCTCCTTTGACACAGTATTCCTTTCCGGCTCCAGCCCGATTTCCAGTCTGCGTACCAGATACTTAGATAAAATTCCCAAAATTGCCATAAAAACCAGAGATGCCGAGAGAAATATCATAACAGAGGAAGAACGGTAAAGCCCCGCCAGATAAAAAAACAAAATCAGTACCAGCGTTACCAGTAATTTTCTCATCTGTCATCTCCCCTTAAAGAATGGTCTCTCCTCATGTTCCAGAATACCGGCAAGCACATTCTCTTTTTCCACACCGTCCATCCGCGCTCTGGTACTCAGCCTTACCCTGTGATTGACCACAGGAATAAACTGGGCAGACACATCTGCAGGGGATACGAAGTCATTCCCGGCTATCCAGGCTGTGACCTTAGCCATGCGCACCAGTGATATGGTTCCTCTCGGACTGGCGCCGGCTTCAAAATGAGGATTTCTCCTGGTTGCAGTGATTAGCTTCACAATATAGTGATAGACAGAGTCATGGACAAATATCTGTTCCACCTCTTGTCTGATATTCTGAAGCACCTGTGCATTCAGCATAGGCATCAGATGGTCAGTCCTTCGTTCAATTCCGGTTCCTTTTGCCATCTCCACCTCACTGGCAAAATCGGGATACCCCATAGTAGTGCATATCATAAAACGATCCATCTGCGCAGGGGGCAGCATCTGCGTGCCTGCCGTCCCTGTGGGATTCTGAGTGGCTATGACAAAAAACGGGGCAGGTACTTTCCTGGTCACTCCCTCCACCGTCACCTGCTCTTCCTCCATGACTTCCAAAAGGGCAGACTGGGTCTTCGGCGACGTACGGTTTATCTCATCTGCAAGAAGAAGATTACAGAACACGGCACCCGGCTGATAGACGAATCTCTGCAGGTCTTTTCTGTATATGGAAAATCCGGTCAGATCCGATGGCAGCACATCGGGCGTAAATTGTACTCTTTTCCAGTCCAGTCCCAAAAGCTTTGACAATGCCAGTGCCAGGGTTGTCTTCCCTGAACCCGGCAGATCCTCCAACAGCACATGGCCTCCCGCCAGAAGAGCTGCCAGCACCTCTGCCGTCAATGTCTCTTTTCCCAGGATTACCTGATTGATCTGTGTGAGCACCTCCCACACAGCTTCTCTATTTGATTTCATAAGTTCATATCCCCCTATTCCTTTATCTCCTAATCCTCTATCTCTTATTCCTCTATTTCCTATTCCTCTATCTCCTATTCCCTGTCCTGCTCCTCCCCATACAGTCCCAGTTTGTCCAGCCATTCTTTCACCTGATCCTCTGACTGGTCCGCTTTGGAACCATAAACAGCCAGCCCCTCTGCTGCCTCTGCCTCCGGACATATTTTTTTCAGATCCTCCACACTGCTGCCCAGCCCGCTGCCTCCGTGGGTACAGAAGGGCGCAATAACTTTACCTTTAAAATCATATTCCTCCAGAAAGGTATTTACAGCCATGGGCATGCTGCCCCACCATATGGGATACCCCAGCAACACCACATCATACTCTTCCATATGTACCACATGGGAAGCAAGTGCCGGACGTGCGTTCTCCTCCATCTCTCTGGCCGTCTCTTCCAGACAGGTGTCATAATCTTCCGAATAAGATTTTTCAGTTTCTATCCGGAACAGATCCCCGCCCGAATACCGGGCAGCCGTCTCTGCCAGCATTCTTGTGTTGCCGCCGTAGGAGAAAAAAGCCACCAGGACTTTTCCTGTCCCCTCTTCCGCCTGCCGCCCGGCTGCGCCTTCTGCTTTTTCCCTGCCGCAGGAGGACAGGGACAGTGAAACAGCCAGTAAGCATAAGACTGCGGTTATAATTTTTTTCACACTTTTTCCATCCTTTCTGCGTATATTTATGCGAATATTTATACATATGTCTATTCTATCATAAATCATGGGCTTAACTCCAGTGCAAGCCCATGATTCACTGCTTTTTTTCAGTTTCCCAATAGATTTTCTTCTGTTTATCACTCAGGGATTCGATAAACCGCTTTTTATAGAGCAAAAATTCCTCCAGATCCATCATAATGTGATATAAGACAGCCCTTCCCTCAAATTCCTCTCTAGTCACGGGCAGGGGTGCCTCGTGGAACGCATTTTCTACCTGGCGTAGCCGTTCTATCTGTTTTTTCGGAATATTTTTCTCCTCCACATATTTTTTCATGTAAGTAATGTACTCTGCAATGGTCTCTGCCTGGCTGGGCATAGTACGGATCTTCTGTATTTCCCAGTGAAGGCTCTGCAGCATACTGCACTGCCTGGTCCGCATCTCAATATAATGATTGTAATACTCCGTGTGCGGAAGAAATGTATTTCTGTCATACTCATAAGCCCGCTCCATAGAATGAGAGAGATGTTCCTCCAGATGGGCGATCTCCTCCCATACATCCGCCTCGTTTTCCCTCTGCATAAGATAGTCTGCCAACATTTCAAGAATATCCTGGAGTCTGGCCTCTACATACCGCATATCCTGCAAAATCTGCTTTTTTCTGCTCTGGTTGCGCTGAAACAGATTCAGCAGGACAGCCACTGTTATACCGATAAAAACAAGACAGAATTCATTCCATATGGTAGCTGCCCCGAAGTCATGCGTGGTCCAGAAATGTGTTCCGATAACTGCATTGACAGACATGGTATTCTGCCATCCCACAAACAAGCTGATCCCCACCAACAAAAATACAAACACCCCATATGTGATCCACTCCCTGCTCATATGACTGAAGATCATCCAGGCCAGGATCACGGTGGCAAAAAAGGAAATAAGCCTCACAGCAGAAAGCCTGAGGGTATCCCATCTTGTATTGATCAAAGTCAGCAGAGCAATAATACCCGCTGAACTTGCAAAATCCAGGTGAAACTGCTCTGCCGCAAGTATGGCAGTGCAGCTTCCTATGGCTGTTTTCAGGGCAACTGCCAAATATTTTCCGGCTTTCATTTTCAGCATCTCAAAACCTCCAAAGTCCTGTTATCAGACAAAGCATGCCGGACCTGCTCCAAATGCTCAAAGAAACGGCTTTAAATCTCTCATAAAATTTTCTTCTGATCTGACAAGGCGTTTTGCAAGCGCCGTGCTGTCTGTGGAAGCATGAGAGTATTGGTTCAAGGCCTTACTGATTCCCTGTATTCCCATACTGCAGCCCTCTGTCAAAAGTTTTGCGATCTGTCCTCTGTCATCTTTTATCATGAGTTTCACCTCAGTCGTCACCCGTGAAAATGCAGAGGCCATAGGACTCGGTGCTTTTTCCTCCTCCCCTGACTGTTCCAGCAGCCGGGAAGTCTCCAGTTCCAGATCCTGATGTTTGCGGATATATTCATCAGTCAGATCTCTGAGTTTTTCATCTTTGATATACTCTCTGATCTGCTTCATGCTGTTAATACCCATTTTGCAGCCTGAGTTACATTCCTCTAAAAGCTTCTTAGTATGTGTTTCCACGTTCCATGCCCTTCTTTCTTTTTTCCTTTTAGTATGGGCATTTGCAGACATATTATGCGGTATCTTCCTTCTGAACCTGTATAAAAAGTTAATGTTATTGTTCACAGCAAATGATATTAGTCCACAATATGCTGAAGCGTGTCTGAAAGCGTGGTTTTTTGAACAGTAACAAATGAAAACTTCTGTCATATTACGCGCTTTTTTTCTGTACCAGAAACTAATTTTATATGTTATACTTTTGATATGATGTGTGAAAAAACATCGGAATAAGAGGTTAGGGAAATATGGAAGATAAATACGCACTGCTGATCGACGCTGACAACGTCTCAGCCAAATACATCAAGCCAATTCTGGATGAACTCTCCAAATACGGAAATGTTACATACAAGAGAATATACGGTGACTGGACCAGCACTTATAATTCCAGTTGGAAGGAAGTTCTGCTGGAAAATTCCATCACACCGATTCAGCAGTTCAGCTATACACACGGAAAAAACGCAACGGACTCCGCAATGATCATTGACGCTATGGACATGCTGTATACCAGTGAATTAGAAGGATTCTGCCTGGTTTCCAGTGACAGTGATTTCACAAAACTGGCAAGCCGTTTGAGGGAAAGCGGCAAAAATGTCATCGGCATGGGGGAGGACAAGACACCTTCCTCTTTCAGAAAAGCCTGTGATATTTTTACGGTACTGGAGCTTCTGCTTGAAGACAATGCCATAGAAAAAGAGGAAAAGCCCACGATCCATGCCATGGAAAAAGGCACGAAGCAGGACAATGCCGACGTGGTTTCCAAGACACAGATCGAGGAGGCTGTTGTCAAGATCATCACAGAGAATCAGAATAACGATAAAATCACAGGCCTGGGTGAAGTCGGAAGCCGCCTGGTCAAGTTATATCCTGACTTTGATGTGAGGCGGTACGGATACAGCCTCCTGTCAAAATTTTTGGAATCCTTCCCCAAATTAAAACTGCAGCAGGAAGGGACTCAGGTATCCGTCACCCTCTATGAGGACAAAAGCAAAAAAGAAATGCTGGAGGAATATGTGATACAGCTTGTAAGAAATGCAGGCCGCCAGGGTGTTCCTCTGGGTACACTCAGCAATAAGATCCGGAACCGTTTTGGCGATTTTAAAGTGCGGGATTACGGTTTTTCCCAGTTCAAGCAGTATATACAGAGTTTTCCGGAAATCCGTATCCGAGAGGAAGGAGAACAGAACTGGGCGGTTTATGATGTATAAATACCCGTTACTTCACATAAATATTTATGCGGATGCATTGAACATGATTTTCAATGCACCCGCATTTTTAAAACGCGTCACCGCTTATGAGATTAAAATCCGTTTTTAGATATTCCTGCAGTATATCCAGGCTTTTTTCTCCGAATCTGTCCGCGAATTTCTCATCAACTCTTTTTAAAATAATTTCCCCATCTGAAAAAACAGTGCGCACATACTCACTGAAGGTTTTGTAATAATGACCGCAGTGATAATCCCAGCCCTTTTTCGCTTCTTTTGAGACCGGCACACTGTTGTCAAGCCCGGCATTCCTGAATACAAGACGACAACAGGGTGCATTGTGAAGCACGCTTTTCTGTTCAAAGACCAGGTCCGGATTAAATCCTCTGACAATGCCCTTGTCTATTTCTCTGCAGTATACAAGACCGCATTCAGCAAGTCCCATTTCTTGAAAGGTATCATGCCATACACAGCTGTAAACCCGTGTCTCTGCATCAGGATACTCCCCGGCCATCTCCATTTTACCCGGCAGGGTGGCATATATCTCCCCATATGCCATGTATGTATTATAATCCAATGGCTTTTTGTCACGCATGGCTCTCAAAGCCATACGGTGTCCCCGCTGCTCCGCTGTTTTCTGGACAGCCTTCCTAAAACATTCCACTCCGGCCGGGCCTTCTGCTTCCTTCATCTCCTGGTAAAATGATCCAATCAAAAATGCATGTACCTTCTCATTAAAAACAAAGTCTTCCGTCATATTATAATTCTCCCCTATCACTAAAATGTTCAAATGAGGCCAGCTCTTTGATGGTTATTCGGGTTTGCTCATGTCTGTCCGGTGATGAAGGCATCTCGTCACTATAACCCACTGCAAGTATATTGACAGGCTCCAGATTCTCTGGAATACAGAATTCTTCCCGCAATACATCAGGTTTGAAATAACAGATCCAGACACTGCCAAGTCCCAGGTTCGCGGCCTGCAGCATCATATGGTCCGTGAGGATGGAGGCATCAATGTCACAGGTCTGCTTTTTGTCAAAGGGACGTACCCATGCTTTGCTGTGGTCCGCACATACCACTATGGCAAGCGGCGCATGGTAAATATTTGCCGCTTTTGCCAATTTTTTAAGTCCTTCCTCCTGCCGGATCACCAACAGCCGAACAGGCTGCAGATTTGCGGCTGTAGGCGCCGCATGGGCGGCTTCCAGTATTTTTTCTACTTTTTCCTGCTCCACCTTCTTTCCATTGTAAGAGCGGACAGAGTATCTCCTTTTTACCAGTTCCGAGAATTCCATATTATCCATTCCTTTCTTCTTGCATTTTCCTTTGGCTATATTATAATCTTACCACTAATTCTAATTTTGGCAATAACGATAACCCTTCAGGCAGGCTGGACAGCCGTACCTTTTCTATTTCTGCCAGGGAAAATTTTTGAATGAAAGGAAGATCACCGGCTCATCCCCAAAGCCGCAACCAAGATACAAATTCAAAACAGCTCATCCCAAAAATCAAGCTGGAATTCTCTCATCTTTTCCCGCAGCAAAGACATCTCCTTGTCATTCAGCACTACGGTTTCCCGCAGTTCCTTCTCTGTGCATGACAGGATATCCGTGACATACTCAATCCTGTGACTCTTCAGTTTATCTGTCAGTTTTCTGCCAAGTCCCATCTCTTCCACATGGTTTGGCATTCTGTTTTTAATTTCTTTACTTTTTCTGAGGAACTTTTTTCGACCTGTTTCAATCATACCCTGCTCCCTCCGGCTTTCTGTCCTTCCTGCGGCTGTTTTCTAACTACATAATAAGAATTATGTGGTAATAAAAGATCATCTTCTAAAGGAATCTTATGAGAGGTACAGCAGAATATGCCGTCTTTTCTTTTGAGCCTGCTTTTATCTGCCTGCAGGCTTCTTTTTGATATGTATAAGAATTGGAAATCTCAGATAATTTCATTACCCCGCTGTCCTTAAAAGACAAACCGAGCATATTTTGTTGACATTTTTTGCCATATGTATTAAAATTTCTATTAACCAGATGCATTAACGTTCAGATTAACTACATAATTCTTATTATGTAGTGTTAATGTCTCGTTTTTTATGGAACGATCAAATCCAGTTGTTCTATCATTCCCTGAAATTTCTTCAGCGTATCTGCTGTGTAGATCCTTGTCACCTCAAGACTGCTGTGTCCCAGAACGTCTGCCAGTGCAGCAAGATTATTTGTTGTCTTATAAAAAGAACGGGCAAAAAGATGGCGCAGATTATGCGGGAAGACTTTTTTCGGTTTAATTCCTGCCTGCTCTGCCAATAGTTTCATTTCTGTCCATATATTGCTTCTGTCTTTGGGTTTCCCATTTCTGGTGACAAAAATAGGACCTGATTTGATTCCCTGCTTTCCGGCATAACATAAAAGTTTTTTCCGCAGGCTCTCCGGAATCAGGACAATACGTGTTTTCCCTTTATTGGACACTTCCAGACGACCTCCCTGAAGGTTCTTTACTGTCAGATACTTCAGTTCGCTTACCCTGACACCGGTAGCACAGATTGACTCCAGTATCAGGGCAAGCTGGCTTTTCTCCTTTCTCCTTGCTGTCTCTACCAGTTTTTGGTACTCCCTCTTTGTCATTTCTTTTTCCGAATCCAAAAACATACGCTTCTGTACTTTATAACTTTTCACTTTCAATTCTGGAAAACACATATAATCTAAAAAACAGTTGACTGCCGCCAGCATGGAGTTGGCGCTGCTCACTGCATACTGCTGTCTCAGCCATTCTTTGTACTCCAAAAGACGGATTCTGTGTACTTGCCTGTCATTCCCCAGATATCCCAAAAATGTTCTTAAATCTGTGGAATATTTCCTGATGGTTGCCTCTGTCTTCTCCTGTCTGTATAAGTGACAGGAAAATTCTTCGATCAATTCTGTCTTCATGGTAAAGGTAATTTCTTTCTGCATTGGCAGGCCTCCTGTGTATGACGTTATTCCACTATTATAGCTTTTGGGGAGAATAACGCAATCGCTGTAAAGGAATTACCAGCATTTACCAAATAAGTGTTTTGCTGCCGGACTGCAGACTGCTTTTTATTTTTCTACCCGGACTGCAGGCCTATTTCCCCTCACTCATTTTCCTCATCCATTCTCGCATAGACTTCCGGTATTGAAGAGGTGACATCCCCATAATAGACCGAAACTGTCTCAAGAATGTGTTTTCACTTTCATAACCACATTTGACAGAAATCTCAGCCACACTGTCTGTACCGGTTTCCAATAGAGAGGCTGCACGGCAGATCCTTACCATGTTGATGTATTTGTTCAGGTTATGTCCGCAGCAGCGCTTGAATTCCTTGCTGATGGTGGACGGATGGAGATAAAAGCGCCGGCTCAAAGTCTCCAGTGTAAGCCTTTCCTGGAAATGAAGGTCAATATGATCCTTTATTTCCCTCATGGCTGTATCGGCGGCAGATATCTCCCCCGCTTCTCTTTCCATACGAAGAACTCTGAACAGAAGCACTGCTGTCTGGGTCAGGACACCCCTCTGCATCTGTGCCCGGTAATCCTTTTCTCCCTGCTGTTCCTCTGCCAGATCCTGAAGCAGACCTATCAGTTTAGCAAAAATCTTCGGATCTATATGCTTATAAGATTCGACGAAACGTTCTGCAGGCGGCGTGGAAAATACCTTCTGCAAGTCTTTATCCGGTATCATCCCTCTTAGATATGCAGGTTTTATCGTAAGCCCATATCTCTGATACGGTGGATCCGTGATCACGCTTCTGTGGAATTCCATAGCCCCAATGACAAGAATATCATATGGCTCCACATGATATTTCTTTCCCGCTATGTAATAATCCGCCTCCCCTGATTCCACAAAAAGAATTTCGCTTGTGTTGTGGATATGAGACATTGTGAGCCTGTCATAACCACATGTTCTCGAGATATTATAACAGTCCTCACAGATAGCCCGAAAATGTTCCGTCTCCTCATAATCATTTACCTTGATCTGCATCGCTGCACCTCCGGCTGTTTTTATTATTTACTATTTGTAACAGTTCACCGCTCACCGCTTTTATAGCTGTCGCTGCTTTTATAGCTGTCGCTGCTTTTATAGCTGCCGCTGCTTTTACGCTTCAGTATATCTCTTTTTTGATTTTTTGAAAATATCTGACAAAAAAATGGTGATTTTTCACCAAATAATAATCACTATTGATTCACCAAAAATGTTATATATTATAATGTAATATTTACTGCTGCACAGACTGCGAAACACACTCTTAAGTGTGCTTTTAGCAGCAGCTTAAAAAATGCACCTGTCAAACATTAAAAATCATAGCATCACCTAACAGTCCGGCAGGGCATTAAAAATACGGAGGTCATCATGAAAGAAATCACAATTCGGGATATTAAAACCTTTATCACAGCGCCGCAGAATATCAATCTGGTAGTTGTCAAAGTGGAAACCTCAGAACCGGAATTATACGGTATCGGCTGTGCCACATTCACCTGGAGATGTAAAACAGTTGTCACTGCTGTGGAAGAATATTTAAAACCCATGCTGCTTGGCAAGTCGGTCCACAATATTGAAGACATCTGGCAGTCCATGATGGGCAGTTCCTACTGGCGCGGCGGTCCGGTACTCAACAATGCACTCTCCGGTGTTGACGAGGCACTCTGGGACATAAAAGGCAAGCTTGCCAACATGCCCCTCTACAGTCTGTTCGGCGGCAAGTGCCGGGAGGGAATCGCTGTATACCGCCATGCGGACGGAACCACCATGGAACAGGTGGAGGATAAGATCCATGAATATATGGAACAGGGCTACCGTTACATCCGATGCCATCTGGGTCTGTACGGAGGCAATGCAGGCGGCAGTATGCAGACCATAACCCGGCCTGAAAATGCCCCGTCAGGTGCTTATTACCATCCAAAACTTTATATGCAGAGCGTTGTAAAAATGTTTGAACAGATCAGAAAAGACTTCGGATGGGACCTGGAAATCATGCATGATGTACATGAAAGGCTGCCTCTGGCAGATACTCTATGCCTTGCCAAAGATCTGGAACCCTACAAATTATTTTTCCTGGAGGACGCGCTTCCGCCCGAACAGGCCGATTATTTTAAGATCATACGGGAACAGACCACTATCCCTCTGGCAATGGGAGAGCTTTTCACCAATCCTGTGGAGTGGAAGACTCTTGTACAAAACCAGTGGATCGACTTTATACGTGTTCATGTCAGTGATATCGGAGGTCTTACTCCGGCCAAAAAGCTGGCGCATTTCTGCGAAGCCTATGGTGTGCGCACTGCCTGGCACGGGCCTAACGACCTGTCACCTGTGGGAATGACTGCACAGATGCATCTGGATCTGGCATGTACAAACTTCGGCATCCAGGAGTTCAGTGGTTTTAACGAGGCTGAAAAAGCAATTTTCCCCGGATGTCCGGAAGTCATAAACGGGTATGCCTGCTTAAGTGACCGTCCCGGGATCGGAATTGATTTTGATGAGAAGGAAGCGGCTAAATTCCCTTATACAGACATGGACTTTGGCTGGCTTTTCTCACGCCTGCCGGACGGTACTGCTGTCCGCCCGTAAAGTATATCTCAAAAGCAGTTATGGGTATCACAAAGTCCGGTACTTTATGATACCCATAAGGCAGTGGCTCAGTAACTTAATAGTTACCTTTAATCTTTATTTCTTATCGTATGGTTTCACCTCTACAGACTTTTTATCAAAGTCAATAAAAAGCTGATACGCATATCCGTCTTCACTTGTATCCCAGATCTCCACATATCTCGGTGACACTTCTATAAGGATTTCTGTATCCTCGTGGCTGTATTTGTTGTAGCTCTCCCACAGATATTTTTTGTATCCCTCTTCAAATCTTCTTCCTGGTTCTTCCACAACAAGTCCTTTGTTCAAGGCTGTTCCCTCTACCTGGACGCCGCTCCAGCACAGAGCTACATTGGGATTTTCCAGAAGCTGTTTCGTCTTTCTGAAATTCTTATCTGTTTTAAAATAGATCTTATCATCGTAAAAAAGGCAGCTCACATTCCTCACCATAACATAGTCGTCGAGGCTGGACGCCAGTGCCATGATCTTACTGTTTCCCAGCATTTCAAACATACGTCCTACAGCGTCCTCATAGCTGATAGATTTGTCCATTGTAAATTTCATTTTTGTTTATCCCCCTTTATTTTTCTACAATACTCCTGATCACCCTGCTCAATCTTTTGTACAACAGAAATGTCAAAACTGACGTCACTCCATACTTGATCAGATTGAAGGGCAGGATTCCTAAAACTGCCATGGAAAAGGCATTTTTCATAGCCGGATTCACAGCACTGCACATGGATATGATCTCATCCATAGTCATGCCAAACAGACGCACATAAAACGGAATGATCAGGTACAGATTTGTAAAAATTGCCACAATTCCCACCAGTACCGTGCTGACACCCATGCCGGCTAATGCCGTCTTCTTTGTCTTATGCCTGTGATAGATCAGCAGCGCCGGCATAACATAGCAGAAGCTCAGGATAAAATTCTGCAGCTCGCCGGTTCCCAGAGAAAAGCTGCCCTGCATGACAAGCTGCAGCAGTATCTTTACCACAATGATCATGAGTGCCGCACCCGGGCCGAACATAAACCCGCCCAGCATCTCCATCAATCCCGACAAGTCAAAGGACATAAAGGGCGGCATAAAAGGAAGCGGAAATCTGAAAAGCATGAGAACAGCGCTCACTGCCCCCATAAGGCCGATAAATGCTGTCTTCTTCACCCGCATTTTCGTACCGGTTACGGCCCTCATTCCATGGTCAAAAGCTGCATTGGTTGTTTCGTTTGTCTGGTCCATTGTCGTATCCTCCTTCAAAAAAATGAGCCCGGGACATAAGATATGCTCCGGGCGTAGTTTCACAGAAAATGTCTTTTCTCATCCGGACTATACCGTCGGTGCTGGAATTCCCCTTTTTCGATCAAGGAGTCACCAGCTCAGCCGCCAAAGCGGGTCATGGACTATACCATCGGTAGGGACTTGCACCCTGCCACAAAGACTTCAATATTCATTTTTTGAAATCAGAAATGTAGTAAACATCGTCTGTTGTCTTTGATTATATACCATACTTTTCCATATGTAAACAAAAATATGAGATTGCCTCAACGTGCATGATCCAATGCCTTGAAAAGAGCATCCAGATCAACCCTTCCGTACTGTCTTTAGTGTCACCTCAACAGCTTCAAATTTTTAACAAGCTGAAATTCAGCGTTCACTCATATATCCTTTTATTTCATCAGCAGTTAATTTCCGTACTTCTGTATGTGGATATTCTTTATATTCTCCAACTGTAAAGACCGGGGATATTTGTCTGCATTTCTTATCTTTATTTTTTTTCAGGAAAATATGCAACTCCTCATCATCCGCAAATATTTTATAGGATACTCTGCCTTTGCTATTTTCTATTTCATAAATACCACACGGCTTTTTTGTTGTATAGTCAGCCGTTCGTAAATAGAGTTTTGCAATTTCTAACGACCTGAACGGAAAATTCCACCTTTGTAATCCTCTATTTTTATCATGTTCAATACAAATGCAGCGGCCACAGGTTCCACATATATACTGCGTGTGGTTTTCTAAACAGTCCAAGGGATTTAATAATGGAGTAGCTCTATTTTCATCAGAGTAACATTCTTCACACATTTTACTTTTCGCTCCTTTTCAAGCTCAAATTTGTTCACCTTAAAAGCCGGAATTTATAACATTGAAATCATAGGATTTCATGATCTATTCCGACCAGCTTTGTATCTCAATAATATTTCCTTCACAATCAGCCGCATATACAAAGACCGCCTTCATATTCTGCCTTTACCAGTTCTCCAATCTGTTTACCGCCTTTTTCAAGCAATAGCAGCAATGTCTTTTCAACATCGTCTACTTCAAATGCAAGATGCGCTATCCCACATTTGTTCAAGGCCTGCAGGAATTTTCTCTATATTTCCGGTATGATCCCCCTCCTCCCAAGGATGACTCGCTTACTTCTGCCTTTTTAAATCCTGCGCTGCCACTTCCACGGCTTTTGGGAAATCACGATTCTTCTCCCGGTACTTCTCCCCTGTAAAACACACAAAACTTTATTGTATTACAGCGCTGCCTGCTCTGCTTAACCTCTATACTAAATATACCATAATCTCTTTCTGTCAGGCAATGGCAGCTCTGAAAGAATTCCGGAAAGTTTAACTTCGGTTACTGTCCGCAGGCCGCTGTGCCGGAAGACGTTTTGCGCAGGAAAACACTTACTGCCGGATTTCAGTAAAACCGGTACTGCCAAAAAAAGGCCGCTGACTGTACTTTAAAAAAAACCACACTTTAAGCAAAATATTTTTTACGTATGCGCATTTATCCCCATAAGTATAAGCTTTTGTAAGCCATTCTCCTTTTCCTGCAACGGTATATCTTACGATAAAAAGCACACATTTTACCAAAATAAAGATACCGAAAAGAAAACATTCCCTGCTATAATATAACAATAAATGATCAGTGGATCTCTGTCATCCGCATGATTGTAACCGGCAAAAGAAAAGATCAAGGAGGACACATTATGACAAAGTATACCCTTCACCCCATTCACATTGACCCGGAAAAGACCTGGCTCATGGACTTTGACGAATACTACGGTGGAAAAAAGACTTATTCCAAATACCTGATCGAACCATACGGGCCTTACCAGCACAACGAATTGCTGGACACGGTTTACGTGGATCCCAACCATGAGATGTGTTATCATGAACATACCCGCGGTGTAGAAACCTTTCTTGTGGACGGCGGTTCTGTACTGACCGAGATCTGCGGCAAAAAAGCTGTTTGCACCAAAGGCGACATTGTCCATCTGGCAGCCTATACCCCACACAAATTCACCTGGATCGACGCGGGAACCATATGGCGGGAGCTGTTCCAGGAAACCCAGATGGGCGAAGATTGTATTGCCAACCTGCGTTTTAAAGAATATAATAAAACTGAATTCGACATGGCAAAAGACGGCCAGAGCACTGACAGTCTCTACTATACTTATACCCCTGTCACAGAGACAGTTCCCAAAGAGCAGATTTATCAGATTCGTCCCTACAACAGTGGTCTGTGTATCTATAAATTTGAGGGATGCGAACTGCGGCAGAAGGTTGCACGCTGGGAGACAAAGGGACACAAAGAAATCTGGCAGCTCTGTATGGAGCCTGGTTTCCAGTTAAGCTGGAGTGCCCAAAATCCCTTCTACAGTCTTTTCATTGTTCAGGAAGGTTCTGTGGAGGTACGCATAGACGGCATGGAGCCGTTTACTGCCAAGGAGCGTGACGTGCTGCATATTCCCACCCACCTCTCAGGCGAGATCACAGCCCCTGACAAAGCCGTACTCTTTGATTATAACTGTGAAGGTTTCGGGCTTCGGGCCATTGAAGAGCTGTACGCCCTATACGCGGCTGACCCAAAAAAAGCAGAGACGGAAGCGGAAGCCATTCTTTCCAAACATAAATGTTATGTGCGCGGCCATCTTATAAAATAAGCAGTTGAAAACGGCCGGAACAAGGAAAAGGATTCCTAGGTTCCGGCCGTTTTATCATTTAAGATCCAGAGGACAAAAGGGAGGCGGCAAACCGATATATGAAAATCTTAGTTTTTGGAAATGCTGACATGAAGCCCGGCTTTATCCGGGCCGGAAACCAACATGGACATCATGTACTGTATACAGACAGGCTTCCATCTGTGGATGAAACTCTGAGCTTTTCTCCGGTTGCGGTGATCCTGATGATCCAAAGGCCGGCATCCCGCATTCAGGACTGCCTGGCTGCCATCTATCATGCATGTACTGCGCGCCTTTTTCTGTTGTTTGAACTCCACGAGAACGGTGTCTGCTGCTTTGTAGAAACCACACAGCGGGACAACAGGCTCCATGATTTTTTCCTCACCGCAGCCGAAGGAAAACATGTGGTGTCACTGCAATATCCCCATCAGAGCTGGAAGAATCGTTTTCCGGACGCCTTCCGTCATTTGGAGCGAAGGGAAGCCATGAAAATGATGCTGTACGGTGTTACCGAGGAAGAATTTGAAAGCTCCAGAAAACAATATGATCTGCACATTCATTCATCGGATTTTTATCTGTTTATGTGGGAGCTTGACAAAACCGCACTGGTGGATTACCCGGTAAACAAATCGATCCATTATTTCCTTCATGCACTGCGTCTGGAGGATTTCCTGCTGATACTGGAAGAAAACCAGGGAGGAGAAATCATCTTTTCAGATATCTCCTTTGCCTATATCCTTGTGAATGCTTCCCGCCCTTCCTGCGCCCGTACAAGGCGGCAGCAGGCAGACCATCTGGCACTGGAATTTTCAAAAGCCGCCGGACAAATCTCCTCCAACTGTTTTATCAGTGACCTGCTGCAGGGACCGGAGGATATCAGCCGGGGACATCAGGATTTTAAAAGGACCTGTGCCTACCGTTTTTTCTGCCGGGAGGCAGTCGCCATCTCCAATGATTATATCAAGACCCATCAGCGCTGGTTCAGCAGAGATGAGATCCAGAACACCATTGACGCCATTGAACATTATCTCAGTTTTGATATCAGCAATGAGGAGCTTCCTAAACTGATCCGGCATCTTTATCTCAAGATCGTCAAACCCAGTATGAGTTATAAGCTGTATTATCTGGTAAGCGAATCCATTCTGAAGTCCCTGAAAGACGAACTGTCTGTCAAACTGCTGATGGAGACCATTGACAGCCCCTGGCTTGTACTGACCACACAATTAGGCACCATAGAGGAAAGCTATGCCCGCGTGCTGGACTGTATCAACACCCTGGCAAAACAGCAGGTAAAGACACATAATATCAGCAACAGGGTGGTCCGCCAGGTTCTCCGGCATATAGAAGAACACTATACGCAGCCCCTGTCTGTAAGCGATATTGCCAAACGCCTCAACGTAAGCCCGTCCTATCTGAGCCAGTGTTTTAAGGCAGAAACAGGTGTCAGTATAAAACACTATCTGACTATGCGCCGCATGCAGCAGGCAAAGCAGCTTCTGCTCACCACCGATGAGTCTGTCAGTTCCATTGCCATAGCTGTCGGATATGATGACTATCGTCAGTTTTCTAAAATGTTCAAAGTCTATACCGGCGTGACGCCTGTACAATGCAGGAAAGGGGTAATGTGACAACTGCCCCTTACCTGTCATCTCCTATTAAAAACCATCCGCCTTCTGTGAAATACCCTTCATTTGCCAGTCTGACAGGTTCTATTTTCTCTGTTCCGGGCAGTCCGAACATGATATAAATATCAAGCTCTTCTGTCTTCTCATCCTTTCCAAAGCGGCCATCCGGCACAAAATCCACGTAAAATTCCCCTTTGTCTTTGGCGTCTGCTGAAAAAGAAAGAGGAAGTATCTGTTGGGAATCTTCTGACTGAATCTTCAGAAAAGCCTCCATATCAGAGGGAATATAAGAAAAACCACTGTTTTTCACTGTCCCTTCCACGGTAACTTCCTTTCCTTTTTTCAATTTCTGCGGGAAACGAACTTTCTCTACCCATATTCGGTATCCCAGGTGTGACGTAATATAATCATAACCTGACATATCTTCAAAGGTCTGTTCTTTCCATTGGCTGATAACTGCCTGGTCCGCATAGCCGTTTAAATATGAGGCATGCATCATAGAAAGCTCTTTTACCGCATTATTTACATCCGAAACCTCCGAAACATAAGGCATTTCCCCGCCGTTAAAGGAAGTGGAGACTGTCTTCTCAAGAAATTCAAGACTTTCTCTCCTGTCCTTCTCTCCGTCTTTGTAAGTGCCCAGGTCTGTATCCGATCCGAACAGGCCGTCATTATAAATTCCCAGACGGTCTGTTTTGAGATCATATTTTAAAGCTTGCCGGATAAACTGGGGCTTTCTCACCCCGACAGGAATACGTACATCCAGATTCTCCAGCAGATGTTCCAGAAATTCTATCTGAAATGGTTTTTCTTTTGTGTCGTATTCCACATAGTCTGTAGCATGCCATTCTCCCCAGGGCCCTAAAAAGCCGGCCTGCACGCCCATGATCTGCTGTGCATGTCTGTTTAATACCCCGCAGATCTCTCCGGTGTGTGACAGTATATGGCTGCGGGGAGGATCCTCATATTCTCCCTTCCAATCGTATGCCGCCCTGAAGATCACAGAAACCCCAGCCTCCTCTGCTGCCAGAAGCGCCTGCTCCAATGCGTCCAGAATTTCAGCGGAAAGCTGCTCTTTGTCCGCCTCCTTTTTCAGATCCATAGTCAGAAGTACAATCTTAAGTGCATTATTTTTCTCTGCTTCTCTCCGCATAGCCTCTGTGTCATGAATATCATACTGACAGTACCAGCCTGTCCGCGGATTGGTAAAAGCTTCAGAAGTTTCTTCCCCTGTCCATGTCCGATACTTATTCCGTCCCTGATACAGACATAAGATCAGAATGATCAGAAGCAGAACAAATAGAATCATTCTTTTCTTCAATGCAGTTTCCTTTCCTTTAAATCTGAGGATTCAGTTTCAAAACCACCTCACAGATCCCGGCATATATCCTGGGACACAGACGGAATATCATGACAGCGATCCGGTCAGCAGCGTTTTCTGCTCTGCGGATACATCTGTTATATTTACGGTAATATTTTCTATGTTCCTGCTCCAGATGTGTTAGAAGTTTTTTTCTGTTGGGCATGTATTTCCACACACGGTACCAGGATATTTGAACATTCAGCAGATACCGCTTTCTGGCATATGCCGTCTCCCTTCTGTCACCTTTTTTTTCAAAATATTCTGCGCACTCTCTCAGAGCTGCCAGCTTATCCAAACGCCTTTCATTATAGCCTTCGGACATGATACTGCCCTCCCTCTGGCGATAGCAGTAATATTTCCTGGTCGTGACTGCCACATGACGGGATTCATACAAAATCTTGTATGTCACAAATTCATCCTCATTGATCCGCCCTTCAGGATAGACCAGCAGTTCCTTCCACTTCCTATGATACAGCTTTCCCCACGCCACGATCATACCGCGTTCGTTTTTCTCCACGATCCTGGCTGCCGCAGCATGTCCGCTTATGCAGTATTCCATCACCTGTTCCTTTTTCTCTTTTTCTTCAGTGACGGTACCATCCTCATGCTCCCAGGCCAGACGATACCCGCATACGGAAACATCCGCCTTATATTTTATGATATTATGATACAGACATTCCAAATACCGGGGAGCCACATAGTCATCACTGTCCAGATAGGTTAAGTATTCTCCATCCGCATATACGGTCCCCGTATTGCGGGCTGCCGACAGTCCTCCGTTTTTCTGATGGATGACCCGTATGTTATCCTGCTCCGCATACATATCGCACAGATCACCGCTCCCGTCCAAGGAGCCGTCATCCACCAGTATGATCTCATAATCCGAGAATGTCTGTCCCAGTAAAGACCCTATGCATTTTGGAAGATACGGCTTTACATTATAGACCGGAACGATAACACTGATTTTACATTTCATAATGATTTCCTCTTATTTTACTCGGCTTTTAATATATAGTTTCATGACAGGATATGCCAGCAAGAACATGACCGCCAGTATCTCCTGTCTTATTTTCCCGCCCAGCATCCAAAGGCATGAGCTGTAAAAAAAGCGTTCCTCCCACACCGGAAGGCTTGACAACGCAGCAAAGCTGTTTTTATCTCTCACCATTTTAAAAAAGGACGGTTCCTTTAAAAATACTCTGACTCTGCCTTTAAGCCTTTTCAACGAAATTCCTTCATGAGGAATATTTCTCACCAGTGCCCAGCAGAACATACGCATGGCAAGAGGAACAAAAAGCTCCCTGTTCTCATCCTCTTTTTTCTCTTCTCTGAGAAAACGCGAATAGAAAGAAAGGGTTCTTACACTTTTTTCCGCGATCTTCGTGTCCGGCCTTCTGGTGGTGGACGCCCCCGTTACGTCATACTGATACACACATACAGGGCACAGATAATAGACCGGATCTTTGCAGAAAACCTTCAGATTAAATAGGGTGTCTTCCATGTATATTCTTCTGACATCATCAAAGAAAAGCCCGTTTTCATCCAGAAATTCCCTTCTGTATAGTTTATTCCACACATAGCCGAAAAGACTTGAAGTCTTAACCTTGTGATATCTGGATATTTCATCGCGGCTTCCCTTTTTCCCCAGATAACCTTCCGGCAGATCTTTGCCCACTTCCTCTTCGCCTCTGCTGTCAATCCTCTTATAGGAACCACAGACAAGATCGCATTTCCCGGCTTCGGCTTTCTTAAGCAATATGCGGATTCCGCTCCACTCCACCTTGTCGTCTGCATCGGCAAAAAACAGATATTTTCCCTGCGCTCTCTTCATCCCGTAATTTCTTGCTTTTCCCTGTCCCTGGTTTTTGGTGTGATATACTGACAATCTTGGTTCTCTGTCTGCAAGCTCATCACAAAGCCTTCCCGTTTCATCTGTAGATCCATCGTCCACAACAATTACCTCGAAGCAGATATCCCTCTCCCGCAAAATAGAGGACAGCATTTTTTTAATACAGGCTGCCCCGTTATATACCGGGATAATGAAACTGATCTCAGTCCTGTTCATCTTCATCCCTCCTCTATACCGGCATCCCCAGTCTCTGCTTTATGGCACGAAGCAGTACAAAGTACAAATATACTATTTTTCTTCTGACTTTACCGGCATTTTTTTGCAGACTTCCCACCTCTTCATTTTCACGTAAAAGCTCTGCAAAAGCCGCATCCATTGTCTGCCGGCTTTTCAAACAGACAATGCTGTTTCTTTTAAAAATCCCCTGTACTTCCTCCGTCACTTTTTCCCTGTTGTCAAACTCCCTGTCCAGAAATACATAGCAACTGTTATTCTTCTTCAGCCTTTTTATATAGACCGGAGAGCAGAATCCGCTCAATTTCCTATGTAACGGGGCTTCTCTTCTCTTTCCTCTGAATACCAGACAATACATAGGGTGCTCCTCATAATACTTATGAGCCATTTTCAGCAGATCCGCTTCTGCCATTCCCCGTTTTCTGAAAAACAAATAGTCCCAGGTAAATCTGCGTTTTTTCGCAATGTGGTAGATTCTCAGTCTCCTGTCAAAGCACCAGGCCAGCGCAGTGCGGTGGGAACCGTCCAGTGCCGCATAATCCTCATCCACCGGTATGGGATCCCCCGGAATCTCCTGCCCTTCCCGGAACAGCCGGTATAAACTATGCAGTGTTTCCACATATTTTCCCATTCCATCCTTTGCCTGGTTACCGGCTTCCACCACTCTGCCGCCGCAGAAAACTTCTATATGCCGCTTGTAAAGAGCCAGAGCGTCCGGGATATCTTTTTCCTTCTTCAGCGCTTCAATATATATGATCTTGGAATTTAAGTCAAATCTTAAAGGATTCCACAGCACACCCGCGTCCACAGTCTCTTCTTCCGCCAGTTCATGCCCCTTAAGGCGAAGAGAACTGCATACATAGGGATATTTATGAAAAACCTCTTTTATCACTCCCTGGTATTGGCCTGCTGCCTTTTTATTGATCTTTTCCCATGTTTCTTCCCTGCATTTTTCCACCAAATGCACAGAATTCTTCTGCATTTTAAAAGTGTTTCTTAACTCCTGCTTTATCACCTGGATCTGGGGCAGCTTTTTCCCTTCCAGTTTATAAAATACAACCGGATACCCCTCCGCGTAACACCAGGAAGCCTTATTTTTTACATTCTTCCATTTATCCGCCCAGGGCTCCCTGTGATAAACAGAGTAAATAAACTCCGTGAATTCCGAGAGAGTCATACGCATGGATATCTTTTTTTCGTATACAGGAATCTTCCACTGTTCCAGAAGATGTTCTGCCTTCCTCTGCCCCTCCTCGGAAGCACTGGAAGGCCATAGTATCAGAACGGAATACTTCTTTTCCCCTTTCATAGCTGTTTTTCCCCCAACTTTTTTATAATCTTTGATACCACAGCTCCAAACAGAAAAAAGCACACCAAAGAAAGCAGCAGACACAGCATGCCCTTTATGCAGAGCCAAAACCAGGAATGGGCAGGCATAGCCTGCATTGGAATGCCAACGATCCTCAAGATCACATAAGTCAATCCTCCGCTGACGATCTGATAAACAGCCTCCGGTTTCCAGGATTTTCCGAAATATCGGTAAACCATATACGGCTCATAAAAATAAAGAGTTATCACTGATGAGACTGCCGTTGCCGTCAAAATTCCCATAAGGCCGTATACAGCTCCCAGGATATAGGACAGGACAAGATTGAGCAGTCCCTTTCCCAAAACAATGTATCCCACCTTCTGAAACAGTCCCGCCGATTGTCTGTAAGCTGCCGTAGTCTGCCGGATTCCGGTCAAATACAGGTTCAGGGCAACAATAGCCGGGACCTTCATATCCAGCAAAACCTCTGCTCCCATCCAAAGACTGATAAAATCCTGTACCAGCCAATAAAATCCTATGACTGTAATCCCATTCACCATAATATTAACTGCAGAGAGCTTTAAAAAATCACTGTATTGCTTATCCCGGCCATCCAGGCTGACAGAATGTCCTATTTTCGCTAAAATAGAATCAAAAAAGCTTGAGATCATGCTCTGGATCCCCATACTCACAAACATATAATTGGAATAACAGCCTGCTGTGGCTGTGCTGAGAAGATCTGAGATAACAATACTGTCCGTACTGTTCACCAGTACATTTCCTGCCCTGTAAATGATCAGATCTTTTACATTTTTCCGGATTTCTTTCTGTTCTGCCGTACCCGGCATTCCTTCTTCCTGCAGAAGATAAGAATACCTGCGTTTGATATAGCTGTGAAGTATAAAGTATGTGATGATATTTTTAACCAGCACGCAGAGCAAAAACAACGAGTAATTATAAGCTGTTTTCAGCACAAAAACCTGAAACACCAGCGCCGCGCCGTCCACTGTGCTCATAACCAGGCAGCAGATATATCTCTTCTGATCCGCCATGATATAATAATATTCCAGAAACAGGCGGTTATAGATAAGCACAGACCCAAGATAGAGGAAATAAGTGCCTGTGATCTCCATGACTCTGATATCCGCATGTACAACTACCAGTACAAGAAAAACGGCTGCACTTCCTATACTCATTACCGCCACAGTAAGAATACGGTAGATCCTCCTGTAATACTGATAGATCTCCGCCTGTTCCTTCCGCTTTCCAAGTGCCAGCGGGCGGTACAGACTGTACATCATGGCGGTGCCGATCCCCATAAAGGCAAATGTGAAAATGTCGCAGAAATTTCCAAATACGGTCTGCAGTCCCAGATATTCCACACCCAGATATGTTCTGACCGCATATTTGGAAACCATATTGATAAGCAGAGAAAGAACCTGATGAAACACTCCTATGATCACATTACTCTGCAGTCTGCTGTCCCCTCCACTCACTGTCACGCCTCCTTTTCACATTTTATAAGATACTCAAGCCTGTTTTTGATACACGATCCTGCCTTTTTGGGAAGACTTCATCGTATCTATGATTTTATAGTGGCAGAATATATGGGCTTCAAAATTCTTTTCCAGATACCGGATCCTGAAGTAGCTGGCAGTAAAACCACAGAGCATTCCGAAAAAAGCTCCCATCCCGTAAAAAGCCACCGGAAGATTCTTGGAAACAAGTGTTCCCAGAACTGTACCCGCAAAATATGCCAGAGCTGACAGCAGCGTTCCCTTGGTATCGTCAAAATAATACAGATATACCAGATTCCCATACAACAGGAAGATTCCCAGATAACTCACCGCCAGAACAGGATAGATCTCCATGATCATCCCTGAAAAGCCTATATAAGGGCCAAATATCAGCAGCACCAGGAAAATGACAGAGGTAATTGCCAACTGCATACCAAAGACCTGTCCAATCTGCTGTGATAAGGTACGAAACATGATTTTTTTGTTTTTCTGTATGGCTTTGTAGGTTCCTCCGATAATAGATTCCATATAATCCTGATAGGCCTCGTGAAACCTGGTCTCCGCCACCACTGTAAAAAGAATCATAGTGGAAATATTGGTGAACATAGCGAGACAGGAAGCCATATCATATGACTGATGGCTGTGATATGTCTGTGCTACGGTCAACCGCTGCTGTGTTGTCCAGAATATAAAATTGTGGACATACAGACCCAGCATATAAAGCAACTGCGTCAGCCATATCTTCCCATGGTGAACCAGATACCAAAGGCATTCCGTATAATTCTGACTCACTGTCCTGAAATATCTCTTGATATAGGAGAACTCCAGCACAGCGATGGTCAGAAACCCCGCTGCCATCCCGTACAGTATGGAATGTATCCTGTCCGCTCTCAAGACAAACCGGAATACCAGGGCTGTCAGCACTACCACCAGCATACCCACCAGAAAAAATATGGCTATTATCTTATAATCCTTTGTTGCGTGCAGATAGGTGACAGAAAAAAACAACAGGACAGATGACATCCAAAACACATATGCCGCCAATATAAATAGCAGATCAATGCCCCCTCTGAAATATAGACTCAGCATCACAGGTATAGATATTCCGGTTCCCAGAATTCCCAGTATGAGTATACCTGTATAAAATGAGGGCAGAATGTTGGCATATTCGTCCATATAGAATTTATCTGCCAGATATCTGGAGAACACCGCATTGAACGGGGCTGTCAGTATAATAGAAAATATAAACACATACAAAATTGTGGAGGATAAAAGCTCCCTTGTCATAAAAGAAACCTTCATCATGTTCAGGGCAAGGTACAAAAACAATAAGGTGACGATCACCACAACTGTTGGCCCGATCGTGACAACCGAACTGTATATGCCCCCTGCCACTGCTCTGGCTATTCCTTCTTTACGGTATATTTTTTTAAGTTCAAATCCTATTCCAGCCATATTATTTCACCTTTTCTTTTTCTGCCATCCTCTTATATAACTGATAATACTGTTCAAAAATATTTTTTTCGTCATAAAAGGTACAGACTCTGCGGTAGCCGGTTTCGCCCATTCTCTTCCGTTTTTCCGGGCTGCCGGCCAAATCCAGAATTGCATTGGCGATCTTGGAAGTGTTCATTACAGGTGCAATATATCCCGCATCTCCCCAGTCGTCAAATTCTCCCTGGATCAATCCCCGGCAGTTTCCCACATTGGTGGCTATGAATGGTTTTTTAGCCGCAAATCCTTCCAAAATTGCCAGAGGCTGGCCTTCACTTAAACTGGTCAGCAGTAAAATATCCATTTTTCCGATATAATCCTTAATATTTACAATACCGGTAAATTCCACGTCCTGTATATTCAGGTCAGCCACCATTTTGCGGCACTCCTGTGCGTATTCCTCAGACTCTTCCAGAGACCCCATGATCCAGAGCTTCAGTCTCGGCTCTTTGCTTTTTGCAAGGCCAAAAGCTCCGATCATGGTTTTTACATCTTTAATCGGCGTTACCCTCAGTACTGCACCCACATGGATAAAGGGATCTTCCTCCTGTTTTTGGGGAATATTCTCAAACTTGTGGGAATCCACACCATTTGGTATCACCATTGTCTTGTTCTCACTGCATCCAAGCTCGATCTGGAACTGTCTGGCCTCCTCAAATAAGGCAACCACCTGATCCGCGAAATCATAGCAGCACATTCCCACTTTTCTGAACTGCATGATCCACAGATCCTTATATATCCCCTTTACCCAGTCTGCTTTAATGATCTCCTCCTCCCGTTCCCGGGTGTAGATCCCATGCTCAGACATAATAAAGGGTTTGTCATAGAGATATCTCTGCATGGCTCCCCAGATACCTGCGTATCCGCTGGAGGCTGAGTGATACAGATCTGCTTCTGTAGTCCTTGATTTCAGCATGGTAAACAGCGGCAGGTACATGGACCGCATAGTCCAGAGAAAGTCCGTAAAAGGAATCCTTGCAAAATGCTCTTTATAGTAAGCCAGAACCATGCTCAGAAAATCTTCTCCTGACAAAAGCGCATTCAGGGACACCTCCTTCTCCGCAAAAAAGCGGATGATGGTCTTCCAGTCCACCTCTTTGCCGAACAGAAGTCCTTCAAAAGCTTCGTATTCCTCAGAGGTCATTTTCAGTCTCTTTTGGCGCCTGTTGCTCATATAATCATCATCCAGCAGATAAACTTCCTGGATTTCCAGACAGTTATCCGGGATTTGATATTTAAAGCTCCTGGTCTCCTCCCTCTTGGCTGCTATACTCTGTACGATAAACTCTGTATCCTTCATATACAGCATAAGCTGCTGTATCCAGTTGGACATGCCGCCATTTACATAGGGATATGCCCCTTCCACGATCAGACAAACTCTCATTCCATCACTTCCTGTTTCCAGTCAATCTTCACCTGACTGTTATTTGCACGGATCATATAAAGCTCCTCGCCGATTTTTGTTATCTCGCCGCCTTCTGTGCCCGTGATCTTATTGGGTGTCTGCATATAAAAATATGCCTCTTTCTCAAAGTTTCCGATATCTATTCTGACTCCGTCACTGCTGTAGGTATACTTTGGCTCTATAGCCAGCAGATTTTCAATTCTCCCGGCAGCTTCGCTGAGCGTTACCCTGTCAATCCATGGATAATATTTCTTATGTGTACCCATGGCAGTTTCCATGATCTTGCAGTATTCCATCCATTCCAGCTTTTCATCCTCATCTTCATCCTCCAGGATCTCAGGAATGTCTATAAGCCCGGTTATCATTCCAAGCCCCCGCAGACCTCCGTCCACAAACTGCCTCTCCTGGAGATAATCAGACATATTGTCAAGGAGCAGCGGCACATTAAGTCTTTGGTCCTTACCATCCCGGAACTGAAAATCCTCAGTCCATTCAACCGCCCGGCTGCTGCTGTCTACAATCTCCATAGTTCCGTCCAAGAGAATACGACTGATCTCTCCTTTGGCCGCCTCTATTTCCTGACAGAAATAAACCAGTTCCCCTTCTTTTTCAAGGGCATCACTTCCGTAATCAGGAGTAAAGTAAGAAAAACGGATACCATAGATATCTGAGCACCGCTTTAATTCCGGATAAAACAAATCCCTCTGAACGCCTCTTGCATCACGGGAATAGTGTTTTTCCAATATATCTGATCTTATATTTGAAACATAAGGCATGCCTTTTACAGCCACGCAGTATGCATTCACCACAGGATAGATATAGGTTTCCGACAGGTCACAGAAAATCATACTGAGCATTGCGTATCCCAAAGGAGTCTCGGCAAGCTGTCCATTGCTCACATACACAAAGCCGTCGCCTTTCTCTCCCACATAGCTCCAGAACAGAGGTGGCAGGTCTTCATTCTCCACATCCTCATCTTCCAAAAGCGCAGAAATATATATCTGGGTCTGTTTCTTTAACTCTATCTCCCTGGCCGGTATATGAGAATCTTCACTCTCTGAGATCGTGCCGAGAAGCAGGTTCTGGGACGTTCTCATGGCCTCATAAACAGTTTCTTTCCCCAGCCGGTATATCCCCAAAAGATTTCTGAGTCTTCTGCTCTTGAGACTTGTATCATCGGGAAATACCGCAAAAAATACATGTTTTCTCTTTTTCACCTGTTCTTCCAGCCACTCCGTATCCTGTTCTGTTATTTTTTCTGTTGTTATGATCAGGAGCTTTAATTCCGGAAGTTCCCTGTCTCTCAGATCGTCTATGGACTGCACACTGCCAAGGCTCTCTTTCATAACTGTCATCTGAAGACCGATCAATTCCCGCAGATCTGGGTTCCCACTGCCAATGACACAGGCGTGTGCGCGCTCCAGTTCACTGTCCTGTACCGCATCTTCCGCTTTTGCTGTTGCTGTGCTTGGCGGCTTCTCCTTCTTATTCTCTGCCCACATCATGATTTTAGACAGGTTAGCCAGCAGCAGAAATGCAGACAGCAAAAGAAAAAGGATGAGAACAATATATACATAGGTATATCTTTTCAGTTGGTTTTTCGTCTGAAATTTTTTTCTGTCCACAAAATCTCCCTTACTTTCTTTTATAACGAATAAACGCATTAAATGTGCTCAGACACATGAGTATCATATATTTCACAGCATGGGCAGCCCCTGAATGCATGGCAATTCCCTCTGTGCGGATATGCATGATAGCAGGTACCTCTGTTATATGGTATCCCCGAAGAAGCATTTGAAGTATCATGTTGAGATCCGGGTATTTAATATCAAAATTGCTATATGAGGCATAACAGGAAAAGGCTCTGCGGTTCAGTCCCTGCAGTCCGCTTGTGGGGTCAGTCAGGATATATCCCGTCAGTCTGCGGATCACAAAACGGAACATACGGATCGCTACCAGCCTGATCTTAGAGACAGGGTATGTCTGGCTTGCAGATAAAAAACGGGAGCCTATGACAATGTCCGGCTGTCTCTCCTGTATGGCAGTCAGTTTTTTGTAAATCCGTTCTAGATTTCTCACATCATGCTGTCCGTCTGCATCCATCTGCAGCAGATATTCATATCCGTGCTCTACCGCGTATTTATAACCTGTCTGAAGTGCAGCTCCGTATCCCATATTATAAACCTGCCTTATCACTGTAACCTTACACGCCAGGGCCTCACCATAGGTATTGTCAGAAGATCCATCGTCGATCACCACCACGTCCAGCCAGTGATCTGTATTGATCTCCTGTATTTTGCGCAGCACATTTCCGATATTTGCCTGCTCATTATAGGCAGGTATCACCAAAACCACTTTATGATCCATTTCCATCCTCCTCCTCTGCCGGTATACTTTTTGTATAGTCCACTGCAAGATTCAGCAGAAAATATTCATCCTGCTGTATTTTATAAACGGTGACACAGTCATCCTCATAGTAAACAGAAATCTCATTGGGAAAGACCACCTTCATCTGTTCCATCCAGTAATACAGCTTAGACATGACGATCTGCCGCTGAAAATAATACAGTCTGTCCCTTCCTTTGCTGCCCTCCTCGGGAATATCCAAATCCTGCCGTGCCAGTTCAGGAGATACGGGTACTGTGAAATCTATAACATTGCTGCGGTCTATCTTTCTTTTTGAATCGTAATACTGTGTCACATTTTTTTCTGTTACCACAAAAATGTATTTTGTCGGGATGAAAATCTTTCGTTTATTCTTTTCCAGCTTATCCAAAAGATCCAGTATTTCATAATGGTATCCGTCCCTCGATACAGCGGAAAGGTCATTGGTAGTGGACATAACCGTCCAGGTTTCCTTTTTATAATTATCGATCAAATCCAGGCAGACACGCATATCTGCCTCTGTCACGGTCATTTCAAAATATCTCCCTTTTTTAACTGCCCCATGGCTGCAAATCGCACCCATGACTGCACATCCCGCCGCTAAAACCAGATAATCCGCTATTTTCTTTTGTACGCCGCATCTTATCAGACAATCGTAGCAAAACTGCCCCGGCATAGCCAAAAGCGGAACCGTAAATACAGCGAGGAAGGTGGCTGCCCGGTACATCTCCACCAACACGGGCGCTCCCACAAGATAACAGGAATGCAATGCGAATAATGCAACCCAGGCCAATGCCAGAAATACATAAATGAGGTACTGCCACTTCTCTTTTGCGAATATGATCCCGAACAGTCCATACAGCAGAGCAAACGCATTCAAAGCCAGAATGATCTTTGCATAAAACATACTGCTGACAGTCTTTGAGGCAAGCATCTCAAGTACGGTCCGCACTGCATCCTCTGGGGAATGTACCTTGCTCAGATCAAATTCCGGCTCATCCTCATCGTCCTTCTCCTCCCCGGAAGCATTCTGGGATGCCTTCTCTGTTTCCTCCTCATACTGCTGCTCCAGTGTCTCCATTCCATAATCCCCCTGCATAATGGAAAGTGCCCAGTTTATGGAACGCTCAAATGGATACCCCAAAAGATATCCGCATCCGTAAGGAAGCATTGATAAAATGAGAGCCAGGATTCCCCCTGCGATCACTTTGAAAAGCATCTTATCTCTCAGCATCCGCACACAGAACACAATACCAAAGCAAACGCACAGGATCCCTGCTATGATAGCCACATAGAAATGTGCCTGAAAGCACCAGAAAACCGACAGAATAAACATCCACAGAGACGTATTTTCTTTTTCTTTTACATAGGAGATCAACCCCAGAAGCATCAGCATTAAAGCCACAAGCCCGAATTCCATGGGAAAGGAAAACTGAAAGCGGAAATAGGTTACAGTGGTAAAAATGTCAGAGACAGCAAAGACTGCCCAGGCTCCAAGAGCCGCGAATCTGGATCTTATCAGGCTTCTCAACAGTATATAGACAGACAGAAATATCATAAAGGTTGAAAATACAGCGATGTTCAAATATGTACGGACTGCCGAGATACCCAAAACCGTAGAAATAACTCCTGTTAAAAAGTGAAGCCCAAAGGGATACATACCTACCGGAAAAATATTATTGTCCAAAAGGGACTGTATCCAGTATAAATGAGTCTCCTCATCCGTGTGCCCATAGGCTGCGGATGTAAATTTATACATTCCGAAAAAATACAGTACAAAGGCCATGACCAGGAAAACCAGCGCCAATTCCAACAGATTCCCCTTAATATTCTCTCTGTAATAATTCTGTACACGGTCTTTCCCTATCATAAAAAGGTCACGCCTCAGTTTTCTCCTGCCGTAGACGCCGGCGGCAATGTCTTTGATGTTCTTCCTGCGTTCCCTTAAAAAAGCTGCTGCAGACTTACGCCTTACCAAAAGATTCAGGAGCAGAGGGATCAGCACCATAAAGATCAAAACAGACCATCTGTAAAAACATTTCATATAGGCCAGCAAATAGCCTATGCTGATAAGATATACATTGCCTATTGTCTGATAAAAACAGATACGGTACAGCCACCCTTTTTCTCTGACAAAGGTGTGAAAACATAACGACGGCAGAAAGATAACAACCAAAGCGTATCCGGCCGCGAATTCTATTATATTGGTTATATTAGCTGCGATCATTTTCTACCTCTCACTTATGTTCATAAAAGCGTAACCATTCCAGGACTTCCCCGTCCAGTGTCAGGGACGATTTCTTCACTTCTTCCAGAAGTGCAAAGAATTTCTCACGCTCTCCTTTTTTCATGTAATATTTCAGGCAGATTTTCAATGCCTCTAAATCTTTCAGTGCGTATTTTTCCGCAGTCTGCACAAGCAGTTCCTCTTTGCCCGGTTCTCCTAGTTTAGACCACAGTGTCATTGCCCGGGCCAGCATAGTTCCCGTGATCAGAGAACTCTCTTTTTCCTCCAGGCGGTTAAAGGCTCCCTCCAGGCGTTCCAGATAAGTACGGCGTTCCGGCACACTGAAAATATCATATTGCAGCATGTTCAGAAGATACTCTGCATACCGGACCAAGGACTCTTCTTTTCTGTCTTCACAGTTTTTCCTCAGACGTTCTTCCTGTTCTTTATACCGGCTGACCGTATCGGAGATAAAGGAAGATGCAAAATGGGAAATTTCCATATCCTCATCTTCTACCGCCTGCCGTATCACTTCCAGAGATTTCTCGTAATCCTCTTTTTTCAGCAGGTCAATGAATACCTGACGCTTATCTTTTTTATCAGAGACAAGTAAAGCCTCCTCCACAGGGACCTGATCACTGCTTTTTCCTATATCCGGCGCATTCACTGTTTTTGTTCTTTGTTTATTAAAACTCAGCTCACTGCTGTCCAATAAAAAATCTCTTTTACGGAACAAAAGCACATTGATCCCTTCTGAAATGGCCAGAAATACAGCGCCTACTACGGGGACAGCCAGCATAAACAATCCGGCAGTAAGTCCTCTCTGCCATTTCATCCTTCCCATTTGTATCAATACATAAATCAGCGCAGTGACTGCATTGACGATCAAAAGTATAATCAGCCATTTCATAATCCACATCTATTCCTTCCATTCAACTATCTGACTGGACAGCCCGGCCTGCTCTATGCGTGCAATTACATACTGGGCATCTTCTGTTTTGGTATTTGTCAGCAGTATCCACAGCGTTCCCTCATGCAGACCTAGGACATCTGTATCACGTATATATCTGCGCACCTGTTCAAAAACGGAAGCGTCTTTTATCCCTGTCTCCAGAATCACATACTCCAGAAGCCCCTGATTCCGCCCCTCCTGGCACGTCTGAATGGCCTTCGCCATTGCTGTTTCATTCAGCACCTCTGTTCCTTCAAGACAGGCATCCCGAAAGATGGACTGTTCATACAGGATTGCCCGGGTGACTGCCTTCTCGATCAGCCTGCACAGCAGTGCCACCATATTGGTATAGTAGAGATTGATCTTATTCAGGTCTTCCACCCATATCATAATAACAGCTTCAATTTCATCACCGCTGTACGTGGCTCCTGCATAGACCGGATAATCCGGGTTCATTTCCCGGTTTACAAAAACTTCTTTCTTTGAGATGGTTCGGTAAAGACTGCTGCTGCGGTCTATACAGAGAGAACGTCCAAGGCCGGCTGCTTTTTCTGAACCTGAAGCATTCAGCCTGTAATATCCCGACTTCTTGCTTGAAACATAAATGGATACATCTTTTGTGTCCATCATGTTCATGATAACCTTAATGGCCCCGAACATAACCTTTCTGGACTCCATGAAGTCAAGCTGGGCAGTAATTTCGTACAGCTTCGCCATACTGTTTTTATAATTGACCAGTCTCTCCTCATATATCTGTTTGACATAGGCATTGCTGTCATTGATCTTTTCAATATCCTTTAATTCACTGGACAGATATGTATTTTCATCGGAAAGGTCATTATTCTTTCTCTTATATTTGTCCCGCATAAAACCGGTCAAAACACCTACCACAACGATTTCCAGAATACCTACGAATACACTGTAATCATTGGAAAACACCTGAATTCCGCTGCTGCTGACCAGTACGGCGATCTGAAACACAGAAGACAGCGCAGAGGCAAAAAGCCCATGGGCTATGCCATAGGTCGCTGCAATGATGACAACATAGATCAAATAAAGATTCAGACTGTCTTTCACCCATGTGTGGGAAAGCCATCGGGACAACAGGACAATAAGGATAAAAAGGCCCACTGTCTCCAGCGCAGGGATCATTACTTTTTCCCAGGCAGATTCCTTTAGCTGCTTTTTCTTATTTTCTTTTATATTCTTCTGTCTGCATTGATGATAAAGGTGTTCTAGTCCTGTTTCCATTGGATATTTTATTCTGACAAGATCATATCCGCACAATTTATGATCCAATTCCAGCCTGTGCGGTACTTCCTCCGCCTCAAGACTGCATGACTCCCATTCCACCGGACTGCCGCTTTTTTCAGAGATTTTTTTCAGAGTGTCAGCGATCTGTTCTTCTTTGTATTCTTCCCCTCTGATCCAGTACATTGACTCTGTCTTCTCCCGGAAAACGCACTGCATCATACATTCTACCGCGTCATCCATATAGAGGATCCTGTGATAGATTCCCGGATAATATGTGCCTTTTTGATTCTCCACACACTCTCTGACCATTCTCTGACAGACATCAAAGCGGTCATAATCCAGTTTCCCATATATTTCAGGGAACCGCAAAACACTCATCTCAAAGGATTCCTCTGCAAATTCGCTTAACAGCCGTTCTGCCTGAAGAAATGTCTTTAGTCTCAGACTCCCTGCCAAAGGCAGTGTCTCTTTCACAATCTCCTCCCTGCCGTTCTGCTCATAGACATCCAGTGTAGATGCATAGACGATCTGCCTGACTCCCGCATGCTTGGCAGCCAGTATAAGATTGCTGAGACCTGATATGTATTCCACAGACTGCTTCTGTTCATCTCTCCAGCTATACAGAGGATCAAAACACCCCATAACGATCATAATGTCCGGTCTCACATTATTGAAAATTCGGGGGATACTTTCACTGCCATATGGAAAAGCATAAGTCTGGAAAGCAGAATTCTTCTGTGTCTCCTGACTTCCTGTGATGAGATAGATTTCCTGCTTTTCTTTCTTCAGACGCTCGATCAGACGGTTACAGATATCTCCGTAATTACTGCATATCAATATTTTCATAAACTTCCCATTCCTTTTGTTGTTCCCGATTTATGATTCTTTGGCTTCTCTTTGTTCCTTTTCATATTTCAGCAGGCTGACCTGCATGGATAATTCTGTTACCTCTGCTTTCAGTATGGAGATTTCCTTGGCGTGATTAAAGCCTATGAATAAAAGCAGCACGATCAGAAAAAAAATCAGGATTGCCGGTGCCCACCAAACCCCCAGTATATTGGCCATCCATGCCAGCACGCCGGGGAACAGCCCCATAAAGATGATACCTATGGCCCCTATAAACCAAAAAATAGACTGCACTTCATTCATTTTTTTCTGTTTTGCCGTCCTGGTGACCATACACATCATAAAAACTCCCACCAATACAGCAAATATTTTTAAAATCCAACCCATATGTCTCCGCCTCCCTGCATACTTTTCGTATTAATTGTCCCAGATAAGCAACCGGTGCTTCACCTGCATGCTTTATCTCTTCCTGCACTTTTGCTTGTTAAATGTTAATGAATACTAATACTTGCTCAATTTTAAAATATCTGATTCTGTGACCATTTTCAACAGGTTGGCTTGTTTTTGCATTTTCTGGCCTGTTTTAGCGTTTAGCTAAATTTTCTCCGGAAATTGTTGACACAGTGATAATATTTCTGCGATAATGATTAACGAATTTATATTTTACAATACAGAAAGAGGGAATATATTATGCGATTTGCAATTGTTGACGACCTTGCATTTTGCAGGGACGAGATCAAAAAAAATCTTTTCCGATATATCGGAGAAAATTTTGCAGGTGAACACCCTCAGATTGATGAATTTGACAGCGGAGAATTATTTCTGGAGAATTTTTCTCCGGAAACATATGATATGATTTTTATAGATCAGTATATGAATGGAATCTCAGGCATAGACACTGCCAAAAAGATTCGTGAGTCCGACAATCTGGTTGCACTTGTCTTTATCACCACCAGCCGTGACCACGCCCTGGACAGCTACGAGGTCAGGGCCAGCGGTTATCTGGTGAAGCCTTATAAATTCAAAGATTTTTCAAGAACTATGGAATTGGTGAACATGATAAAACTCCGAAATGCACGTTTTATCAGTATTGGCGGCAGGAAAATACTCCTCAGAGAAATCCTGTGGTGTGACCGCGATGAACATTATGTACAGATACATACCGACAGACAGGGAATCCTGCGGCTGCGCCTCTCTTTTGCAGAACTAGAGCAGCTCCTTTTGCCATATATCCAGTTTCTGTCCTGCTACCGCGGCTGTATGGTCAATATGGACCGCGCAGTGAAGATACATAACCTGAATTTTATCATGGACACCGGGGAAGCTGTTCCCTTCCGAAAACGAGACCGGGGAAACATTGAGAAACAGTTCAATAGTTACCTATTTCAACGAGAGAGAGAAGAATGGTTGTTTTAGGCGGGTGGAATCACTGATGCGGTTTTGGTTTTTGACAGTTTGAATACATCGTTTGTTATAACCGAATGTGTAATGACAGAGCTGTTAAGCTTTGGGGTATAAATAACTCCTTTTCGGTAAGAATCCAGTATGGTGATCCTTATCAAAAAGGAGTATTTTTTTCTGCAGAATAGAGTGAAGATTCCTTGTCTTACCCAGGGTGATGTTCGTATTGATTTCTATGCTCATGAATTTTTGTGAAAATATCATTTCTTGTGGCAATCACCATTTTAACTTCCCTTTGGTAACTTATTTTTATAGTTTTATATGTGTAGGTTTTTAAATTCAGCTTTTTATAGTAAATTGCGTGCCGATAGAATAGGGCTATGAAACTGTACTCTGTAAAGGAAGCGGCTTTGAATGTCCGGAAATATTCTATTTAATTTTTATAATGCAAATTTTCGATTTTATATGGTTAGTACGTTCAAATAGATATATGGTGGACAATGGTTAGACAGTTGTGATCTACACTTGTGCATGGGAGGTGATGTTCGTATTACATACAAATAATATCCTTTTTACTTCTTTCAGCCGATACTTTCGCAAGAGAAGTGACAGGTGTCAATGGGGAACGTAAACTGCTGTTGCTGATTTCGATCCACACTTCCACAAGGGAAGTGACTATTATAGGGGAGATACGGAGGATTAGTGGGAGTGTGAAACTTTTTCTGTAAATATGTGATTGAAGGGTTCTTCTATGATAAAATCAAAATAATCATAGGAGGGCCTTTTATTATGGCAAGAGAGAAGAAACCTGTACATCGGGTACAAATGACAGAAGGAAAACGTAACATTATCCATCAGCTCCTGGAAGAATACGATATTCAGACAGCTGAAGATATTCAGGATGCTCTGAAAGATCTTCTGGGTGGAACAATCAAAGAAATGATGGAAGCAGAAATGGAGGATCATCTGGGATATGAAAAATCTGAACGCTCTGATAACGAGGATTACCGAAATGGCTACAAACGCAAACGCGTAAACAGCAGTTATGGTACCATGGAGATTGAGGTCCCTCAGGATCGCAAATCCACTTTTCAGCCTCAGGTCGTAAAAAAACGCCAGAAAGATATTTCAGATATTGATCAGAAGATCATTTCTATGTACGCCAAAGGGATGACCACCCGACAGATTTCTGAAACGATCGAAGATATTTACGGCTTTGAAACTTCGGAAGGATTTATTTCTGATGTAACAGATAAGATCCTTCCTCAGATCGAAGACTGGCAGAACCGTCCCTTAGATGAAGTATATCCGATCCTTTTTATCGATGCGATCCACTATTCTGTCCGGGATAACGGGGTGATCCGCAAACTAGCGGCATATGTGATCCTGGGGATCAATACGGAAGGAAAAAAGGAAGTCCTTACCATTCAGGTTGGAGATAATGAAAGCTCTAAATATTGGCTTTCTGTTCTGAATGAATTAAAAAACCGGGGTGTAAAAGACATCCTGATCCTTTGTGCCGACGGTCTGGCCGGGATCAAAGAAGCCATCGCGGCTGCCTTCCCCAAAACAGAATATCAACGCTGTATTGTCCATCAAGTAAGAAATACCCTGAAATATGTTCCGGATAAAGACAGGAAGGCTTTTGCAACGGATCTGAAGACAATCTATCAGGCGCCAGACGAAAAGAAAGCTCTGGCAGCCCTTGAGAGGGTAACAGAGAAATGGACACCAAAATATCCGAATTCCATGAAACGCTGGAAGGATAACTGGGATTCTATTTCTCCGATCTTCAAGTTTTCAGCAGATGTCCGGAAGGTCATATACACGACCAATGCCATAGAATCCCTGAATTCCACGTATCGGAAATTAAACCAGCAGAGAAGTGTATTTCCGAGCGATACAGCGCTGCTGAAAGCCCTGTATCTAGCCACTTTTGAAGCAACAAAAAGGTGGACTACCACCATCCGGAACTGGGGCCAGGTCTACGGTGAACTGAGTATTATGTATGAGGGACGGCTTCCAGAATAAAAAACAGTTTGGTTAAAACAGGCGGAAAAGCCGCCTGCTATTGACATGCCATCCTCTGGATGGTATATATAAAACAAAGGTGGAATACCTAATTTCTAAGCATTCCACCAAGTCTTATCATAGAAGAATCCTATTTACAGACTTTTCTTCATACCCTCGGATTAGTCAAGTATTTCAATCCACACTTCCACAAGGGAAGTGACCAATCATGTCCTCCTTCGCAGCCCTCTGTATCAAATTTCAATCCACACTTCCACAAGGGAAGTGACATACCTATAATTCCCTGGACGGTAGCAGTAAGGATTTCAATCCACACTTCCACAAGGGAAGTGACTGGCCGTTTTCCTTGTATTCCGTCCCCTGTACAATATTTCAATCCACACTTCCACAAGGGAAGTGACATAATTCAATCCAAAATCAAAATTAGTTGAAAAATTTCAATCCACACTTCCACAAGGGAAGTGACTTTTGTTGTTGTAGTGCGGAGCATGGACGTAGGATTTCAATCCACACTTCCACAAGGGAAGTGACGCGACGCTTCCCGCCAGTTGCGCCGCCGGAGTTATATTTCAATCCACACTTCCACAAGGGAAGTGACGGAGGAGTACAAGAGATATTTTGATGTCATGTGCATTTCAATCCACACTTCCACAAGGGAAGTGACCCACTTCCAGGAAGTCTGCCGGCAGTCCAGCCATATTTCAATCCACACTTCCACAAGGGAAGTGACGATATGTTCTCTGAGGATGCACATGTGCAACCCATATTTCAATCCACACTTCCACAAGGGAAGTGACCGCAAAAATGCACAATATCACTATATAAATATTGTATCTTTCCACTAAATTCTAACCTTTTTCTCTAAAAAATGCAACCTTAAGTTGAAATATAATCCATAAATTCGCCATAACTACACATTTTTATACTTTTTTCAGGTGCGAGTCTCCCTGGAAAACTATGTTCACTCCATATTCGCACCTGACATTTATAAAACTCTTATAACTCCGAGTCCCTATCCTATTACCTTCAATATGAACTGCCGCAATAATGAAGTCCTTATTGAAGTCCATGGAAACACCACCGAATAATGGGCTGATAATTTAGACTCATTCTATTCTGCTTAAAAATGATAAATAAGCAATTTCCAAATATACTTTATTTAAATACGTAAACTACGATTTTAAACTATCTTTTCATTCTTTCCTCTATTTATCATAAGAAATTTCATAGTGTCCAAAGCCGATTGTAGCCCCCTTGCCAACACGCAAAAATTTACCAGCTTCCAGAATCGGCACAAAACTTGATAAATCTCCTTCATAAAGCACCCAGCCTGTTCTGGATGGAAGTTTTAGCTTTCCTTCTTCTTGATTCATAGAATACCTGGTGAAAGGTATTTCCCTCCAGTATTCATCTAAAGTTTTGATTTTTCTGGCCTGGTTCAGCAGTTCCTCCTCATTCCACTCCAATTGATAATCCGTGTATGCTTTTGTCAGAAGTGATATTCTGCGGATAAGAAACTGCATGAAGGTTTCAAAAGGGAGCTTATCAAACAGCTTATCTCCTGATACAATTCTAAGCGGTGTATCAAAAAACAGGCTTGCATAAGATGCATTTCTGCCTGCTGTCTGCAGTGGTCTGGGAGATAGATTACGAATCCAGCTCTTTCCCCCGGCATAGATCACCTTACCCGACCCTGAATCAATCACCTGCATCAACCGAAAGGAAAGTCTTGCTGCTCCCCATCCTTTCTGCTCTGCTGCCAACAGGGCATCTAAATATACGCCTGCTCTTTCTCCTCCTCTTCCGAGTAATGTAAGATCAAAAACGCATAAGTCACCTTTCTTCCATATCTCCCTTCCTTCTCCGTGTACATACAACACATATGGGTTTACTGCGCCTGCCTCCCCACCGGTATTACTGAAACATTGAACATAGAGACATCCTTTCTTTTTCTCACATTGAAAGCATCTTTTAGCAGGATATTCACAGCAGAAATCCCGGATACAATGCCCTAAAATTCCTCTTATAGTAGAACCCAAATAAGAAGGAAGCCTGCCTTCTTCCTGACATTCATATGTTGCACGCAATGTTAAAATATTTATGAACTCGAACATATTTCCTCCCCGGCCCGATTACGGTTTATTTTATTACATTATATCCTATATTTTCCAAAAGAAAAACCTTTTTAATTTCTATTTAAATTCTGTTATGACTTTTATCCGTTACTGTACATAGCACATTAAAATGTAGATTTTATACAACAAGACACTTCGTGGTACACCTGTCTTCTGTTTGTAAAACAGAGACAGCATCAGTCCACCTCCGACATAGCCTGCGATCTTAAGATTCTTTTGTTCTAAAATAAAAGCTCCTCCATAAATCTCCTTCTAAAAGCAACTAAGATACTAAAGATCTTTGTCACAACATAAAATAAAATGAAACATCCTATATTCAAAGCATGTTATAATGTGAATACAAGAATCGGTACCTATAAAATGGAAAGGAAATATAAAATGAAAATTACTGTTATACATGGTCAAAACCATAAAGGTTCAACATATCATATTGCTAAAATGCTTTATGAAAAATTGGACGGTGAAGTCACTGAATTTTTTCTGCCCAGGGATTTCCACTCTTTTTGTATCGGATGCACAAACTGTTTTGAAAAGTCAGAAATCTTATGTCCTCATTATGAAGATTTAAAATATATTACTGAATCTCTAGATAGTGCGGATGTGATCATACTGGCAAGCCCTGTATACGTATATCACGTAACAGGAGCAATGAAAGTTTTTTTAGATCATTATGGATATAGATGGATGGTACACCGACCAGAAGAAAAAATGTTCCAAAAACAGGCAGTATGTATATCTACCGCTGCTGGTGGGGGCATGAAAAGTACAACCAAAGATATGGCTGATAGCACCTTCTTTTGGGGCATTGCCAAAACTTATAAATATGGTGTAGGTGTTGCAGCAGTATCATGGAATACCGTGGATTCCAAACTAAAAAGTCGCATTGACAAAAAAACCACTGTCTTGGCTAAAAAAATCAAAATGAATCTGGGGCATGTATCACCTGGCATCAAAACCAAAGCATTTTTTCACCTCATGCGTTTTATACAGAAAAAAGGATGGAACGATGCAGATGTAAATTACTGGAATAAGAAAGGGTGGAATGGGAAAAACCGTCCATGGAAGTTATGAATATTTCAACTTTCGGCAAACCCTCTTCCCCAGGTCAACAGTTTATTTTTTCAGTCAAATCCAGACCAATATCTTCTTTTCTATTAAGTATATATAAATCCGAATCCGTTTGACACATCCATCTCTGCCCTTTACAATAAAAGTAGTTATAAATTTTATCATAATGGAGGTGTATTTTTATGCTGCATGAAGTAAGCTTTCCATCTTACAACAAACGTGACCAGGTGCAGGGGTGGATTTATGCCCCGGCTGCCAAACCAAAAGGAATTGTACAGATCATTCATGGATTCGGGGAACATTCAAGGCGATATCTGCACATGATCGTAAAATTCATGGATGCCGGTTACATTGTAGCTGCCGACGACCATGTAGGACACGGAAAAACGGCAACGGTCAGCGGTGTATGGGGTGATTGGGGTGATGCGGGTTTCCGCACTATGATGGAGGACGAACATACACTAAAAAAAGTAGTCTGTGAGAAATATCCAAATCTTCCATATTTCATTTTCGGTCACAGTATGGGATCTTTTATTGCCAGAGATTATGCCGCAAAATATGGAGATGATCTGGCAGGTGTTACCATCTGTGGTACAACAGGAATCTTCAGAGGCGCAGATAATGCTGCTGAGCTTCTCAAAAAATCCTTGGATGACGGGCGGGGAATGGACTCTGATCCGGAATTCACAGGCATCTTAATGGGATGGATGTGCGAGCGATGCGATGATGTCACAATCGGAAATGAATGGATCTGTGCTGACCCTTATGTACAGCGCGACCACGCAGAAGATCCTTTTGACGCTTTTACGAAACCCACCAGTAACCGCTCACTCTTTGATTTCACCCAAATGATGATGGCGGTAGAAGGTATACAGTGGGCTGAAAAAGTACCAAAATCTCTTCCATTTTACAATATCGGAGGTGATCAGGATCCCGTAGGAGAATATGGAAAAGGAATCTATGAAGTCTCAAACTGGCTGTGTGATACCGGCCATAATGTGATAACCAAGGTCTATTCGGGATATCGCCATGAAATACATAATTACAGCGATATTAAGGATGACGTTGAGGCCGGAATCATTGCATTTATGAACGGAATACTTGATATTTAAACGAAAATATCTTACAGAGTCTTCTATGATAATATAAAATTCATAGGAGACTCTGTATTTTGCAAAACAAAAGAAACCAATACAGAAAGTACAAATGACAAAAGGAATACCCACGACTCCCCATCAACTCTTTTAACAAGAAAAAAGGCCCAAAAAACCTTACAATCACTAGAAAATATAGTGTTTATAAAGCTTTCGGAACCTTTCAAATACTTGCATTAAAGTTTATTGCAAACTTCGCTTAGTTGCCCATCTGTTTAGCAACTTCCTCAGCAAAATTTTCTTCCTTCTTTTCAATACCTTCGCCAGTCTCAAAACGAACGAAGCCTTTTACCGCGATTTTTGCATTGTTTGCTTTTGCAACTTCTTCTACATATTTAGCAACAGTCTGTTTTCCGTCTTCTGCTTTTACATAAACCTGATCTAACAGACAGATTTCTTTCAGCTCTTTGTTGATACGTCCCATAACCATACCGCTGATGATTTTGTCATTGGCATCTGGTTTTTCGTTCTTAGCTGCTGCTGTCAGGATTTCTTTTTCATGCTCGATATATTCCTGGGACACTTCATTTCTGTTTGTGTACAGAGGTTTCAGAGCTGCTGCCTGCATAGCGATGTTTTTAGCCATCTCTTTTACAGCGTCGTTGACAACATCTGTCTCAACGTCAACCAGAACTCCGATTTTACCGCCCATGTGTGTGTAGGATGCAACAAAACCGTTTTCTTCGCTTACTTTTGTGAATCTTCTGATGTTCATGTTCTCGCCGATAACAGCAATCTGACCTGCCAGAGCTTCCTGAACAGTCTTTGTTGTATCGAATTTCCAAGCCTCGGCTAAGAAAGCTTCAATATCAGCAGCTTCTGTGTCCATAGCCTGCTCTGCAACCTGTGCAACATAGCCCTGGAATTTTTCGTTTTTAGCAACGAAATCTGTCTCTGCATTAACCTCTACAACAACTGCTTTCTTCTCATCAGCAGATACAAGAGTTTTGCACAGACCTTCTGCTGCAACACGGCTTGCTTTCTTCTGTGCAGTAGCAAGTCCCTTTTCTCTCAGGAATTCAACTGCTTTATCCATATCGCCTTCTGTTGCCGCAAGAGCTTTCTTGCAGTCCATCATGCCGGCGCCAGTCATTTCTCTTAATTCTTTTACCATTCCTGCTGTAATAGCCATCGTGATATTCCTCCTGAATTTTATTGGTTTTTTCTAAAGAACCGCCTTGGCAGTACAGCCAAGGCGCTTTGGATTATTCCTCTGTTGCTTCCTCTTCAACTGCTTCCTCGAAGATCTCGCTGTCTTCTGCAGCACCCTGGTTAGCCTCAATAACAGCATCTGCCATTTTGGAAACGATTAATTTTACGGCTCTGATGGCATCATCATTGCCCGGGATAACGTAATCCAGTTCTTCCGGATCACAGTTTGTATCACAGATACCGATCAACGGAATTCCTAATGTATGTGCTTCCTGAACGCAGATTCTTTCTTTTTTCGGGTCTACAATGAAGATGGCATCCGGGAGTTTCTTCATTTCTTTGATACCGCCCAGGTTCTTCTCTAATTTGGTCTGCTCTTTTTTCAGCTCGATAACTTCTTTTTTCGGCAGTACATCGAAAGTTCCGTCAGCTTCCATAGCTTCGATCTCTTTCAGTCTTCCGATTCTGCTCTGGATGGTCTTGAAGTTTGTCAGCATTCCGCCTAACCATCTTTCGTTTACATAGAACATTCCGCAGCGCTCTGATTCTACTTTGATAGCATCCTGAGCCTGTTTTTTTGTTCCTACGAACAGGATTGTGCCGCCGTCAGCTGCGATGTCTGCAACTGCTTTGTAAGCGTCATCAACCATTCCTACAGATTTCTGCAGGTCGATGATGTAGATACCATTTCTCTCTGTGTAGATGTAAGGCGCCATTTTAGGGTTCCATCTTCTGGTCTGATGTCCGAAATGAACACCTGCTTCCAGTAACTGTTTCATTGAAATAACACTCATGTTTTTTCTCCTTTTTGGTTGTTTTCTTCCGTCTATTTCCTCTCCGCAGGGACACTGTCGGACGCTTGTCCGCAGGCACCGTCCTTTGGTATTCATAGACGTGGGTATTTTGCAACGTTGGTATTATAGCATAGCTTTCCCATATGTTGCAAGCTGTTTTTAAGATTTTTTCCTATTTTTACAAGGTTTATACTGCTTTTACTCACTTTCTGCCACAGGCATTCCAAAGCCAGGTGCGCAGAAGCGGCATCCAACTCTGGCACTCCTCCTGTACTCCGGTGCCATCTGTACGCATCAGAACTTCATTTGCCAGGGAAAGACCATGGCTGCCTTTTGGGTAGAGATGGAATTCTGCCGGAACGCCTGCTTTTCCCATAGCTTCCACAAATAAAAGAGAATTTTGGAAAGGCACACTCTGATCTTCAAAGGTATGCCAGATGAAAGCAGGGGGCACATGGATATCCACCTGGTTCTCCAGCGCCATCATTGCTTTCTTTTCCTCGTATTCACTGCCCAGCAGATTATGGATACTTTCCAGGTGTCCGTAATCTTCCCGTGATGTAATGACAGGATAACAGAGGATCAATCCTTTTACTTTTAATATCTCTTTACTGCACCCCACAGCTTCCCGCAGAAAATCCCTGTTCCAAAAGACACCAAAGCTGGCTGCCAGATGTCCTCCCGCAGAAAATCCCATGACAAAGATATTATCGGTATCTACACGCCACGCTTTTGCCTGTTCATGGATCATCTGCACAGAACGTGCCACTTCGGTCAGGGCTGTGGGAAATACACAGGGAGCACAGGAATAACGCAAAACTGCCGCGTGGTATCCCATGCTGTTAAACTGCAGGGCGATCATCTCTGCTTCCCTGTCAGCGGTAAAACGGTACGCACCGCCGGGACAGATTAATATGAAAGGGCGTACCAGATCTTCCGGCTGCTCCTCATAAGCATCCAAAATATAAGTTGTCAAATGTGTCTCTTTTGAAGACCCGGACATTTGAATGGGAATCTTCTCATGTATCATACTCTTATTCTCCTCTTATTCCTTCTCGATTATCTGGCCGTTTCTGTAGGCCTTCAGCAGTTGTTTCAGTTCGTCAATGCTCTCCTGAAGGTGATGTCCGTTGTCTGTATCTCCCACTGTTTTTCGCAGAGAGGTACGTTTTACCAAAATGCTGTCAGAGAGAATATCGCTCTCCCTTGTGATGGCATCCTCTGCTGAAGTAAACGGCTCATGAGCCGCCAGGATCATTCCCCAGGAATTATAGATCAGTGTGTATCCAGCTATTCCTGTCTCTTTCTGATATGCCTTTGAAAATCCCCCGTCAATGACCAGCACCTTGCCGCCGCATTTAATAGGACTTTCCCCTGACGTGTGATGCACAGGTACATGGCCGTTTATAATATGGCAGCAGTCCCCCTCGATCCCGAACTCCCGAAAAATATTATCCACTACGTTCTCATCTTCCAAAAGCCTGTAGTAAGAATTTTTCTTCTCCACATGCGTTTCCTTTTCTGCCAGGAAATACCGTTCAAACGTAGCCATTTTATCCTTACCGAACAGCGGGGAGGCCGGGCTGCTCCAGATAAACCACAGAATATCCCTGCCCCGCTGCTTTTCTTCTTTGTCCAGGGCAAAAAATGCTTTTCTCACATAGGATTCCAGCACATCATAGAGTTCTCTTCCCTTATAGGTCCTGCCATATATTTCAACTTCTTTAAAACTGCCGTCATCGTTGAGAGGTACGCAGCCGTGATAGAGCAGGTTGTTATTATATACCTTGTACAGACTTCCTTTTTTCAGCAGGAGCTGCATATGGCGCTGGAGCTTCTCACAATTGGCAAAAGCAGAGACAAGACGTTCCATGACCTCCTCTTCCTCTTTGGACAGTTCATAGGGATTTTCCGGGTCCACAGTAGGAAACGCATGGTCTAGAAGATTATATTCTTTTCCATACAGGCGTATGGTTCCATCCTCATAATTGATATCATCCAGCAAAGCCCTGTCTGCCATATGGAACTCTTTTCTCCTGATAAGAAGCTGGCCTTCTAATTTAAATTGAATAATAGAAATGGCTTTGTGCATCTTCATATTCAGCACAGTTTCTGCCGGATTGAGTGTATTACCGCCTTTGATCTTAAAGCACTCACAGGGGTCCTCCTGATAATATGTCAGGGCAAAGGTAGCCAATGGCAGCAGATTGATGCCATACCCGTCTTCCAGAAGATCCAGATTCGCGTAGCGGGCACAGATACGGATCACGTTGGCAATGCAGGAGCGCTGTCCTGCCGCTGCTCCCATCCAGACAATGTCATGGTTGCCCCACTGAATATCCAGGGAATGATACTCCTCCAGCTTATCCATAATATGGTGCGGCCCCGGGCCTCTGTCATAAATATCCCCGAGAATATGCAGATGGTCCACAACCAAACGCTGGATCAGCTCTGAAAGGGCTATAATAAACACCTCTGCCCTTCCGATTGCTATGATGGTTTCAATGATCTGCTCATAATAAGCTTCCTTGTCATTAAGTTCTGGTTTCTCAGTGATAAGCTCCTCAATGACATAGGCAAAATCAGGCGGCAGAGCTTTGCGTACTTTGGAACGGGTATATTTGGATGCCACACGTTTACATACCTCAATGAGACGATATAATGTGATCTTATACCAATCCTCCATATTTTCCTCAGTCTTTTTGATCAGCTCCATCTTCTCTTTTGGATAATAAATCAGTGTTGCCAGGGAACGCTTGTCCTGCTCATTGAGTGTATGACCAAATACCTCATTGATCTTCCGTCTCACAGAACCAGAACCATTTTTTAGCACATGGGAAAACGCTTCATATTCCCCGTGGATATCCGTCAGGAAATGTTCGGTTCCCTTGGGCAGATTGAGAATTGACTGCAGATTGATGATCTCCGTAGACGCCTTGGCAATGGTGGGATATAATTCAGAAAGGCGCTCGAGATATTTGTGTTCCAATTTTTCCATTTGATTTCCCCCAATATTTATAGATTAATCCATGCTGCCATTGTAACACATTTTCTTCTCCCAGAAAACAAGAACACTTCCAATCAGTAAAAAAATAATTCCCGCCGGATTTTCTTTCTGCATTTTCACTGCCTCAGGTCCGGGCATTGTATCTGCTTCAGCGTCTTCTTTCAACGGCATGATAAAATCCCATGGCTCCATGTCATTTATATTGCCCGCTGTATCTCTGACAGAAAGAGTAATTCTGTTTTTGCCGCTTTTCAAACATTTGGTGGGAATCCTCAATTTTCCTTCCTCCCACTCATAGAGCACAGGTTCTCCGTTCACCGCGCAGGAAATGATCTGTATGGCATCTGTATTGTCCAGGGTAATCTCCGGGGAAAATCCTGTGCTGTATGTACTCTCCTCCCTGTCGAATAAAAAACTTGTACCCGACTGATTGACGGAAAAGAGAAAACGCTGCTCTGTCTGGTTACCGTATGTGTCAGAAGCCCGGCATATAAGTATATATTCGTCATCTTCTGTCACCGGATCCAGGGTAAGTGACAGGCCATCCCTGTTCTCTTCCTTTTGGAATGAAATATTCCTCTCACCTGTGCGTTTCCCCGTAAGCCGGATCTTCACACTGCTTTTGTCAAGATTTTCATCCTGCACTATAATACATGGCGCCACTCGGCTGTTGTTTGATGAGAGATTTTTCAGATTTGCAAGGGTGACAACAGGGCATCTGCAATCGGGAATCTCTATCTCCGTCATGGAATGCAGGGACGACTGGCCGTTAGTCTTTTGTTTCTTCTCGGATCCATTTTTCCCATTCTCTATATTATACACATCTTTTCCCTTACCTACTTCTGTATCTGATCTACCTCCTTCCGTATCTGGCTTACCTCCTTTCGTATCCGACATACCTTCTTCCGTATCTGGATTACTTTCTTCCGTGTCAGACTTATCCCCTTTCGTGTCAGACTTATCTTCTTCCGTATCTGGCTTACCTCCTTCCGTGTCAGACTTACCTCCTTCTGTATCAGACTTGTTACTTTCCGTATCCGACTTGCCTCCTTCTATTCCCTGTACGCCTTTTTCTGCATCTTTTTCTTCTTCTCCCACCTTATCCAAAGCATCGTTTTCTTTCCCATTTTTATCCGAATGTGTACTATCCGTCTCTTCTTTTGGGACTGTATTTTTTACCCGAATTCTATAACGGACCACCACCTCTGTCTCCCCTTCCTCCAGCGCTTCTATATTTCCATTGCTTCCTGTACAGGCAATGCGTTCATCTTTTATCTGCACAAAGCCGTTGTCAGGCAGGAAAAGTTCCTCTCCTTTCCGCAGTTCCACGATCTGTGTTATCTCCGGCAATTCCTTATCCATATCTCTATGTGCATCTCTATCCGTTTCCGAAGCCAATACAGAAACCGCAGTACATGAATATAATAAAATGACTGCCGCTGCCATAAACATTAAATTTCTCTTCATTCTGTTTCCTCCTTTGTCACTTCATTGATTCTGCTCTTTATTTTTTCACTGTTAAAGCCCGATTTTTCTGCTCCTCTTTGATCCATAAGAGAAAGCAGATGTTCTGCCTTTTGCCAGTTTCCACGTTCCATTGCCTCCATGAGGGCATAGGCGCAATAAGCTTCTGCGTCCCTGGGATAATCCCGTAGATAGTTCTCATACCATTTTTCCGCTTCGCTGTAATTTTTCATCTGTCGGTACATGGCCGCTGCCGAGAGGCGGACTTCCTGTTCCAGGTCCACAGGTATTTTTTCATTCAGGATAAGCTTATAATAGTTTATGCTCTGTACCGAATCATCCAGTTTCTCACAGACCTTTGCCAATTGATACCAGATTTCCATGAGGTATACAGGCGCATATGTCTTTCTTATATTCTCTTTTACATTTATTTCAGCCTGACGAAGAAGATCCCGGGCTTTTTTTGTGCCCTCTTTTTTTGCGTATCCAAGCTCCGTATCGTATGCCTGTACAACATTTGCCAGAAATATCTCTTCCCCGGCCTTTTCCCAGGAAGTACCCTCGCTGTTTTCCAATGCCTTCATGGCCTTCTTTGCCTCTTCCCAGTTTGCTTTTACTGGCATCTCCTCTATGGTGTCCAGGATGATACGGTACATCTCTCCTTTTTCTGTCCCCTCCTGTTCTCTCAGGAAATACCTGCGCGCTTCCCCGTAATCCGCCGTATCCAAAAGACCGGTCCCTTCCCGGATACCCAGCAGTCTCCCCGCGTCAAGCAGCAGCTCCTGCCTCCTGACCTGGGCACCTAACAGCAGCAAAAGCCCCACGGCCAGAAAAATGGAGCCTGCCCGGACACGTTTTCTGTTCTGTGTCCAGTCTTCCAGATTCTGCAGTTCCCTTTTCACTGCGCTGATGTTCCTATACCTTTTCCCCATGGAAGTTTCCATACATTTTTCCGCAATCTGTCTCCACTTTTTATGCAGCTTCGACTTGCCCTCATCCTTCTGCTCCATGTAAAGCAGGATAGCCCCAAGCCCATAAATGTCAGTCCTCTCTTCTGCATTCCCCAGAAACTGTTCCGGCGCGGCAAAACCAGGTGTTCCGTAACCGACCATGCCCCTGCGGTTCTCTGCACTGTGGCTGCTCTCTGCACTATGGCTGTTCTCTACACCGCTGCCCCGTTCTGATAAAAAAGCAATCCCGAAATCAAGAAGCCTCATATCACCTGAAATGTGCACCAGCAGATTGGATGGCTTCATATCCTGGTAAATGATTCCCTTTGCCGGACCATGAAGATATTCCAGCAGACTGCAAATCTGTATAGCCCACTTTATCCTTTTTTTCCAAGGTATTCTTTTTCCGCTTTTCTTTATCTCCTCCAGGGTGAACCCTTCCAGATAGTCCATGACCAGATAGCGGTATCCGTTCTCCTCCAGTACATCCGTGATCCTGGGAAGTGCCGGGTGCTCCAGATGCCGCATGATCTCCGCTTCCCTGCTGCTGCCGTCAGGAATTTTTTTCACAGCCCAATATTTTCTAAGCTTCATGTCAAAGGCCAGGTATACCTTTCCCTGTCCGCCTTTTCCCAGGACTTTTTCCAGACGGTAACGGCCTCCGAGAAGACACTTTTCCTCATACATGAACAGCATCACCTCTTAAATGGTTATCATATTTACAATATTTTCAAAAATGGAATGTTCGGCAGATATGCCAAGAATTTCCCGTAACTGTAAAGAAACTGCACAGTTACAGAGATCAAATATATATTGGGGGGTTCCGCCGTATGCAGCGGAACCGTCCACATAATGTCAGTTTACATTCTCTCAGGTGCTTCAAATCCCAGCAGATCAATGCATGTCTCCAGTACATCTCTTGCCAGAACCAGCAGGCGGATCCATGAAGTTTTCTGTGCCTCATTCTCCTCACTGAGAATCTTTGTTTCATGATAAAAGCTGTTGAAAGCATTTGCCAGGTCATAGATATAGGAGCATATCTTATGGGGCGCTTTCTCCTCAAAAGCAGGCGCGATCACGGAATTGAATCTGGAAAGCTCCAGCATCAATGCCTTCTCGCTGGCATTTGCCGGCTGAAGCATTGTACCTTCTTCTGGGTTCCTGCCCTCCTCCCGGTAGCGCTCCAGGATGGATTTGATACGCACGATGGTATACAGGATATATGGTCCCGTATTGCCCTCAAAGGATGTAAAACGTTCTACGTCAAACACATAATCCTTGGAAGCCTGATTCGACAGATCTCCATATTTGATTGCGGAAAGCCCTACCATCTCGGCTGTCTTTTTCGCGTCATCACCTTTTACACTGCGGTTCTCAACGATTTTCTTATACATTTCCTCATTGATTTCACTTATGAGGCGTTCCAGACGCATGACTCCGCCTTCTCTTGTCTTGAAAGGCTTGCCGTCCTTGCCGTTCATGGTTCCGAATCCCACAAACGCAAGTTCTGTCTTCTCATCTGTCAGTTTTGCCTTCTTCGCACAGCGGAATACCTGGATAAAATGCAGTTCCTGACGCTTGTCCACCACATAGATCATCTCATCCGGGTGATAATCCTCCATACGCTGGACAATGGTAGCCAGATCCGTAGTGTTATAAAGAGATGCGCCGTCTGATTTGAGGATCATACAGGGCGGTATCTCCTTTGCATCGGACTCCTCTTTTACATCTACCACAAGTGCTCCCTGATCCAGATATGCATATCCATTGTCTTTCAGATATGCCACCATATCCGGTATATACGGGTCTGCATCCGCTTCCCCTTTCCAAAGGTCAAAGTCCACATGCAGTTTCTCATAATTCTTTTTCAGGTCAGCAACAGACACTTCCATAATATGTTTCCAGAGAGCGCGGTATCCCCTTCTGCCCTGCTGAAGTTCTAATGTAGCCTCCAGAGCCTCATTTTTATAATTCTCATCTTCTTTTGATCTACCGCTGGCTGTGGGATAAATTTCCTCCAGCTCGCTGACAGTAAACGGTGCCTCTGCCGGATATTCCCCTTCATAAGACTCATCAAAATACACAAGCTCCGGAGAACGTTTTTTTAACTCTGTGATGATCAGACCCATCTGCAGGCCCCAGTCACCCAGATGCACATCACCAATTACTCTGTGTCCCAGGAAACGGCCCATCCGTTTTAAGCTCTCACCAATGATTGCTGAACGTAGATGTCCCACATGCAGCGGTTTTGCCACATTCGGTCCGCCATAATCAATAATAATAGTCTTGGGAGACTTTGCTTTTTCAATGGAAAGGTTCTCGTCCGCCTGCATATCGTTCAGATAAGATGCCAGAAACACAGGGTTCAGCTTCAGATTGATAAATCCCGGATTCACGGCCTCTGCCTGGCTGAACATTTCACTCTCTTTTATTTTCTCAACCACATCGTTTGCAATCATGATAGGTGCTTTCTTATATGTCTTGGCTGCTGCCATGGCTCCGTTGCACTGATACTCGCATAGATCCGGACGGTTGGATACATTCACACGGGCAAATTTTTCGTCATATCCGGAAGCTGTGAATGCGTCTTTGATGACTGCTTCCATGCATTCGATGATTTTCTTCATAACTGTTCACTACTCCACTTCTACTTTTTTAGAAACTGCCACGGCCAGAGCACCCTGTCCAATGTGACAGGCAACACTCAGGGACAGAGGGTCCATATGCACTTCCATGCCGAAATGCTTTTCAAGCTCCGCTTTCCATTCGAGAGCTTCCTCTTCATTGCCGGTATAGGCCGCCTCCAGACACATGAGGCCTTTTTTCTTATGGTCCTTAAACCGGCTCTTCAGATCTTCCTCCATGGCTTTGACCATCACACGCTTTGCCTGCTTTTTACCCCTGGCTTTTGAAAAAGCATCCAGCTTCTCCCCCTGGATCTGCAGGACCGGCTTTAAATTCAGCACAGTGCCCAGTGCAGCAGCCGCAGGTGTGATCCTGCCGCCTTTTTTTAAATACTTCAGTGTCTCCAGAGTGATATAGATACTGGACTCTCCTTTTTCGGCTTCCAGAATTTCCTTGATCTCAACTGCATTTTTCCCAGCCTCTGCAAGCGCAAGCGCGTCCAGCACGGATTGTCTCTGGGTAACAGAAATCCTTTGGTTATCCACCACCTGTACACGTCCCTTATATTCTCTGGCCAGCACAAATGCTGTCTGGCAGGAATTGCTGAGACCGCTGGACATGGGGATGTGTACAATCTCATCATGGTCCGTGAGCAGCCGCTCCCAGGTCTCCAGAACATCAGCGGGAGACGGCTGGGATGTGGAAATATCCGCGTCCTGAGCCAGCCGCTCATAAAAATCCTCCTGGCTGAGAGTGATCCCCTCCAGGAAAAGCTGTTCATTAATATAAAAAGGCATCGGAAGAACTGTAATTCCCAGCTCCCCGGCGTACTGCTGGGTAATGCCGCTGTTACTGTCCGTCACAACTGCAATCTTCTTTTTTTCCATTGCTTCTTTGACTCCTTTTCCCCATTTTGGGTTACTATTTTTAATAATATCATAGACCGGAGTTAAATACAATGTCTCCTCCGGGAAAATTTTGACGAAAAAATCACTGCATGTTATAATAGATTTCAGATAAAATACTGATAAGGAGGATCATCATGTCATTTCAAACAGAATCATATGCCAACACAGCAAAAACTATCATAACAAATCTGGAAAAAAGGAATATGAAAGGGTATTACTGTAAAAATGCCCGGGAAGCCAGAGAACTCATCTGTCAGCTTATTCCCCACAGCTCTACCGTAACCTGGGGCGGTTCAGAAACACTGGTGGAGACAGGTGTGATGGATGTTTTGAAACAGGAAGACTACATACTGCTTGACCGAAAGAACGCCAAAACACCTGAAGAGGCCAGGGCGCTCTATGGAAAGATCGTGACCGCGGATTATTTTCTCACCGGCACCAATGCCATCACTCTGGACGGCGAACTGATCAATGTGGACGGTATGGGAAACCGCGTAGCCTGTCTGATCACAGGTCCCCAGCATGTGATCGTAGTTGCGGGAATGAATAAAGTGTCCGTCTCAGAAGAGGACGGGATCCGACGAGTCCGCAATATAGCAGCACCGCCCAACAGTATCCGTGTAGGGGCAAACACACCGTGTTCTAAGACAGGTGTCTGTGGGGACTGCCAAAGCCCTGACTGTATCTGCTGTCAAACGGTTATCACAAGACGTTCCCGTGTAAAGGACAGGATCACAGTCATTCTCATTGGCGAATCTTACGGTTTCTGATTGATGAATTTCACATTTTCTAATTAGTAAATCTTACTTTTTTTAATTTAGTAAATATTGCATTTTTTGATTAGTAAATTCCACATTTTCTGACAAAGAAATCCGGCTGCTCATACAGATAAGCTGCCGGATTTCTTATATTTTCTTACATTCTTCTCAGTGCTTCTATCGGACTTAGATTTGCCGCTTTTATAGATGGCAGTAAACCAAATACCAGACCGATGATCATGGAAAACACCACTGCTGCTGCTGCTGCCGGGATGCTGATGACCATAGGTGTCTGGGATATTCTGGATATCACTTTTGACAGGATAAAACCTGCTGCCACACCTAAAACGCCGCCTACGCTGGTAAGCACTGCTGCTTCGGTCAAGAACTGACCCAAGATTCTGCGCTTATTGGCACCGATGGCTTTTTTCAGGCCGATTTCACCGGTACGTTCCGTTACAGACACCAACATAATATTCATAACACCAATACCGCCCACTAAAAGGGAAATACTGGCGATCCAGATAAGCTGCCGGTTGGTATTCTCACTGATCTGCTGAAGCCCCTTTGCCTTCTCCATAATATCCTCTGCCTTATATTTGATAGAGTCTGATGAAGATGTTATGGATGTATTCAGGATTTCTGCGGTCTTCTTGCCTGCTTTGCTCATGGCCTCCGGACTGGCTGCCCGGATGACTGCCTGCTGTGGTTCATCGTATTGATACACAATGGGCCACGCTGTATCCGGCATCAGGATCATCCCGCTGTCATTGCTGTAGTACGTATAATAGTCTTCTATACTGTTAATGACCGGCTCATATTCATCTGATTTTTTTATGATCCCCACAACGGTAAAAGGTTCCCCTTTTATCTCTATGGTTTTGCCGATTTCCCTTCCTTTTTCAAAAAAATTGTTGGAAGCGGTCTCATCCAGCAGAATCACTTTGCGGAAATTGGAAAAATCTTTTTGGGAAAATCCCCGCCCACGGACGATCTGATATCCGCAGGTGTCTAAATAATCCTTGTCCACTCCAAGTACCTTGCCGCCGTCCATGCTTTGATTTTGATAATAAATACTGTCCGCATACTGGCGCAGTCTGTAGAGTGACGCATTTTCTACATGATCCAGAGCCAGGATCTGCTGTTTCTGCTCTTCTGTGATAACCGGCACTCCCTGGGGTATCCCCTGATATTCCATCTGATAAATGTTGCTGCCCTCATTCAGGGTGATATCCACAACATTATCACCTTCACCAATCAGGTTCTTTTTAATCTGCTCACTGGTTCCCTTGATCGTGGACACAATGGAAATCAGAGATGCAATCCCAATGATTATGCCCAGCATAGTGAGAAAAGAGCGCATCTTGTGAGCCCAGAGTCCCTGGAAGGACAATCTAATATTTTCTACCATGTTCTATCCTCTCTCCTCCGGTAGTTCATAAAATCTTCCTCTTTCATAATGAACTACTAGTACATGCTGTAAAGGTCTTCTATAGCTGCACGTCTAACCTTGACACCTTCTTTTACCTTCTTGCCATATGGAAAAGCGATATGGTCCTCCTCCGTAAGGCCATTTTTAATCTCCAGCATACTGCCGTAGAAATTTTTTCCCACCTGAACGTTTCGTCTTTCCAGCCTATGGTCCTTGCCCTCCACATAGACAAAGTCTTTGCCGTCTTTATTCCTCACATATTCCTTGCTGATATAAAGACCTGCGGGATTCTCTGTCTCTGAGGGAAGATCCAGGCTGACGCCCTCCATATTTTTAAGTCCGTCACTGTTTTTAATATACGCAGTGAAGGGATAATAGGACACCTCACGGCCGTAGCCATACATGTTATTGGAGGACGGAAAATTAGATATTTCTTTCACTTCCGCCTCGATGGGAAGCCCTGATTCATATGAGAATCCGGTCAGAACTGAGCCTGGCTGGAGCTGCTGAAGCTGATACTCATCTGCCAGACCTTTCACATAACTGCCTTCAGAACTCTCCACAACCAGAAATGCCTCCCCGTCCACTTCACCTTTTCCGGGATCCCCCACTTTTTTAACAACACCATTCAGAATAGATTCTACTGTCTGATTTTCCAGCTTTTTCTCTACATTCTGTATTTTCAGGCTGCTGCCCCGAATATCCAGTTCTGCAGTCTTTATCTCTTTCTTCTTTTCAGTGATTGCTTTGTTCAGTTCATCTTGTGTGTAGCCATCTATGATATCATCCTGAGGGATCTCCTCCATGAAATCCCAGTCATCAGGGAACTCTTCCCCGTCATCACCATCCGGATTTTCCTCGTCTGGAATTTGAGGCTCTTCCTCTGTATAAGTTCCCAGGTGAGTCAGATACCATTTCTCCGGTGCTGCCAACTGGGTTATCTTACTTCCGTCAAGACAAAGCGCTGCTATGAGAAATCCATCCTTGTCATCCTTGTCTCTGACTTCCAGGATACAATATACCGGCTCTTTTTCTTTGGTATTAGAAGTTCCGTAACCTGCTATCTGATTCAAAAAGGCTCCCTGTATCTTTACGTCTTTTTTACAAAGATAGTAATACGGGTCTTCCTTTGTACCTGTTCCTTTATAGGGAATGGCATTTTCTATTTTCTGGCCGGGTATTGTTTCAAGAGTAATGTCTCCGTAAAGTTTATCGTATACCATAGATGGCACTGGTTTGCTCGGTTTCTGGAGGTCACCCGGGTTGTCTGGATTATCTGGATTATCTGGGGTTCCAGGATTTTCCGGTTCTTCTGGATTTTCTGGGGTTCCCGGATTTTCCGGTTCTTCCGGATTTTCTGGGGTTCCAGGATTTTCCGGTTCTTCCGGATTTTCTGGGGTTCCAGGATTTTCCGGATCATCTGGGGTGCCCGGATTATCTGGATTATCTGTATTTCCCGGATCATCCAAATTGCCCGAATTTCCCTGTTCACCGGAATCCGCTGTTCTTCCCGCATTTTGAGAAGTCGCCATTTTGCTAAACGACGCTTCCCATCGTCCGCCTGTTCCTGTATTTGTCTCTTTTAAACCAAGAGGAAGTATTCCCGCTTTGCTGCCGGCTCCAACTATATTACCGCCGGAGCCCTCACCGCCTGCCTCTGACTTCTGGCTGTCAGGGATTATGTTGGCATTTTTCAGTTTCTCCAATTCTTTTTCCAGCCCCTTTTTCTTGACCAGAAGCTGTTCTTTGTTTATCTTTTCCATTTCCAGATCAATGTTGACCAAAGTCATATCATATGAGAGAAGAGGGGTTCCTTCAACCACTTCCTGCCCTTCCTGAACATAGACCTGATCCACGATCTGTTTGTCCATCAGATGGACCTCCTGTGTCACACTGGAGGATATGGTCCCGTCAATGCTGGTACTCATTCCCCATATCTGCTGCTTTAGATCAGCCACGGGATAGACGTCCACTTTGGTCTGATCCATCTTTTTTACGCCATACCAGATTCCTGTGCCTGCCAGCGCTGCCACGCCTACACAGATGACGGCAATAATTATTTTTTTATTTCTCGCCTTCATTTGAATCCTCCCCTCTACTGCGCCTCACCTTCCGGACCGGGTGCTGTCTCCCCATCCGTACCTGCTGCACCGGCCTCACCTTCCGGAGCACCGGCTTCTCCTTCCGGGGCACTTCCTTCAAAGTCAGCACCTCCCGCTTCCCCTTCTGCGGGAAGTACATCTGCCCCGTCTCCTGCCTGTGGAAGGGCTTCAGAACCCTCAGGTATCTCTCCCTCTGCAGGCATTGTTGTCTGATCGTTCATTGGAATTTCTTCGTGTGTTGTCTTCATTCCTTCTTTTAAGAATTCCTGAGGAAACGCAATATAGTCATTTACCTTCAGGCCGCTTTTGATCTGATACTGGAACAGATTCTCGTCGTGTTCACCAAGAGTTACCTGGCGTTTTTCAAGCTTTCCGTCTTTATTTTCCACCCAGATACAAGGCTGCTCGTCCAAATCCATGATAAATCCTTCATCCAGCCATATGCCTTCTCTTTTCTCCATTCCCGTATCATTTTCTATATATACGTGCTGACCTAACATAAGACCGTCAGAGGAGTCCAGGTTTATATAAAAGGGATAGGAGGAGGACATCATCTCACCGCTGTCACTGCTGCCTCCGTACATCATGTTATTGTTGTTTCCCTCTCTGTTTTCCGTATCAACAGCTGTAAAGGTTCCGCTCCACGTCTTGCTCTCATCAACTCTGGAACGGATAACTGCCTTTGTACCTTCCTGAACAGCTCCTATATTCTGTTCGTTTACTTTCCCCTTCACCCTGTATACACCTGTTGCCAGGATTGTCATAAATGCCTGTGGATTGCCGCTGTAAGCATCTGTCTCATTGCCTTCATTAATGCTTTTCACAACACCCTGCAGTTCACTGGTGACAGTGGAATTGGCTATTTTTTCATGTATCTGTGATATTTCAACCTCTTTGCCTTTACGCTCGTATTCACTTTTTTTCAAATCCATCTGTGCTGTCTGGATTTGGGTTGTATAGGAAAACTGGTCATCCTCAGAAGCGGATTTCTTTTCTTTTTCCAATTGTGCGATCTGACTGCGCAGGTTTTCCATGTCCGTATCCGCCCGTTCCAGATCCAACTGTGCCTGCTGCAGATCTGCTTCCAGACTCTCTGTGTCATAGATAAAAAGGGCTGTTCCCACCTCAACCTCGCTGCCCACTTCCACAAGGATCTCTTTTACTTCTCTTTCCGCATTCTTTTGGATCTCCCATGTCTTCTGCGGTTCCACCACGCCAGCCATCCGCTGAACCTGAGAAGACGGGTCCATAGAAGAGACACTGGTCACATAAGCCAGTTCTGTACTTTTGTCCTCTCCCTTTCCCCGCTGCATGTAAATCCCCGTACCGATCACACCTGCCAGCAGAACAACGCCTGCTCCGATGAGAATTTTATTTTTTTTATTCATACATTTCCCCCTGATTCTTTTATTTGTAAGTGTTCAGTCTCCTTACATTAATGAGAAAAATCCATACAGAATCGCCTTCGACAATGAAATCATTGCCTGAAAACAACTTTACACAAAGTATAACAGATTTTAAAGATTCTGTCTTTTAACTTTTTATAACCTTTTGAAATCTTTATGTAATCATTTGTGTTTTGATTTCGTATATAATATAAAGTCGTCTTTTTGTCGTATTTCGTCGAATCATATCTTTATTTAACGAAATATATCTATTTTTATCTAATCAGATATTTTTATGACTTTTTAAGTTATTCTTATTATTAATAAAATAATACAAATGAAGGGGGTATTTTATGAACGTGGAAAGTCTTGTTCACCGTCTTGGTATCTGCTCCATATATCGGGGCTATTCTTTCCTTATTTATGCAGTTGAACTGGCAGTTAGAAATGAAGAATATCTGCTGTACATAACCAAAGAATTATATCCGGATGTCGCGAAACATTTCCATTCCACCAGCACAAGGATCGAACGGTCACTTCGTACGGTTATCACCACATGCTGGAATGAAGGCAACCGAACGCTGCTGGACCGCATTGCCGGATATGAACTGCAGCGCAAGCCTACCACCGGAGAATTTATTTCCATGCTCGCTTATTATGTGAGAAATCATAAAGATGAGGAATAAAAATTTCCTTTATATTGAAAGGGCATCTACAGCTTCTGCGTAGATGCCCTTTCAATATAGCAAATAATCTCTATATTAAATAATCTTTTTAATATACTATTTCAAAGATTATTTCCCAACAGTTTTCCTGTTAATTCCTCAAAAGAAATTTCATTTGTTGTTTCTAAAAGTTCAATATCATCTTTTCTAAAGCTGTCCGCCCCTTTATAAGCACCGCATATGCCACACGCCATTGCAGCAATCGTATCCGTATCACCGCCTATATTTGCCGCGTATTCAGCGCATACTATAGGATCTCCCTTTGACATATAAAATAAAGCTGCCGCTGCCGGTATACTTTCCGCAGATGAAATCCCTGTCCCAACATAATCATAAATATTTTTAAGTGCTTTCCTGGTATCTTGTTCTGCAAAATATCTGGCCAGCCTCATACGGCAGGCTACAGACGGCGAACAACTGGATTCTCCGTACTTGCTTCCTCTTTCTGCCATAACTATCATATATTCATAAATCTTCAGTAAATCTCTCTCCCCATGAACAGCCGCTGCTGCACCTGCCGCGATTGCACATGCTGCACTTATGGCGCAAGAGGTATAATGGGTTGGTCTGCATAATTCGATAACCTCACAAAGCAGATTGTCAGAATTTATTTCTTTTTCTTGACTGCTTCCGGCAAGCAGTCCTATCGGAATAATTTTCATAGCCGCCCCATTGGTAGTTCCTGTACTTCCGGCTTTTTCAATTGGCACACCGGCCTCGATCAATTCCAGTGCCTTAGCGGTACTTGGACCTACAACTGTTATACTTTTCTCTGAATGTTTTATCCAGTACCTCAATTTTTTTATAAATATCTGTGCGTCTGCCCGTCCCCCGTTTTCACTGAGCATCTCTGCAACCAGAATACTGTTTATCGTATCATCTGTCACTTCAGCTTTTGCAAATCCGGCGGATATTTTATTATCAGGATGACCGGGCAAAAAAGAGTTGATATATCCCATTTTCTTCTGTATCATTTCCGGGCTCCACATTTCTGCCGGCATTCCGAAAGCATCCCCATAAGCAATTCCAATGAAAGCACCTTTTACCTGATTAATTTTTTCTTTCATGTACAGGCCCTCATTTCCACACAAACTTTTGGGCAGTTTTAAGATCCGGTGAAAAACGGGCTCCTATTCCGGTACACGTATAGCCTGCGCACATAGTCGCGAATTTCATAGAGTCCTCTATGGGCATACCATTCAGACAATGCTGATAAATAAAGGAACCCATATATGAATCTCCGGCACCTGTAGAATCCACCACTTCCAGATCACAACTCTTAACCATATATTTCCGGTCCTGCTCATCATACGCTACTGATCCTTCTTTTCCGAGGGTAAACAATAATGTGCCCTTGCAATATTGACGGAAATATCTCATGCAGGCGTCTAAGTCCGTCGTTCCTGTGAGTTCATACATGCCGCCTCGACATGGTGCAAAAATATCCGTGAACCTAAGTGCTGATAATATCTCCTCTTTTGACACATTCAATCCCTGCATGGTTCCAAGTCCCACCTGCATGTTAAAGACCGTCTTTACCCCCGCTTCCTTTGCCTTTTTTAGTCCAGTTCTGGCAGGCTCTTTTGGCAGTAAATCTGTATAGAACACCTTCGCTGATGCAATAGCTGAAAAATCCAGTTCTTCGCCTCTCAGACTGTCAAAGGCATCCCCCATATTAAGCATTATAAATTTTCTGCCCTCCTCATCAATGACAATTTCTGTATGCAGAGTTATCATTCCCGGTCTTACCATCATACTTTTTGTATCTACCTTCTCGTCCTGAAGACTTTTTAACACATCCTTACCAAGAGCATCATCCCCTACAGCCCCCATATACCCGCATTTTGCAGAAAGCCTTGCCAGCTGTACGATTACATTTGTACCGCTTCCTCCAGGCTGTCTGTCATTACTTTTTACAATACAGAACCCATCCTCTGAAGGCAGGTTATCAACCTTCATTAAAACATCCATAGCCAATGTACCTAAACCATATACATCCATGTGCCTTCTCCTTTCTTCAAAATCAGGCAGAACAAAATGTTCTGCCTGATCTCCCCCTGTTAACAGCCTGATATTACAATTTTACTATATTTGTCATGCGTTCCATTCTGCATGGACACGCCTACAGCGCCGTAAAGATACGGTTTTTCTTCATCTACAGCATCCAGATGGCAGCCTTCAATTTCAGCGCATATTCTGTTGCCTCTGACCTGAACGTCAACACAGTATTCTTTCCCGCAGCTCCAGTCAAATGAAGTTTCTGCCAGAATCCGGTATCCGTTATCATTTTTCAAAATTGCTGCCTTTCCATCAGGAAGAAGTCCCACTGCATATGAGCGGATAGCTCCCTGCACTCTCACATTTACCATATGATTTTTTCCTGTCAGCGGTGTAAAAAAGAATTTTGCCCTGTAATCTTCCCAGTCATATCTACCTGTATAGGCCTCAGCAAAATCTGAACAGGACAGATGCATTTCCCCGTCACTCAGATACATAAGACCTTTCAATTTTGTAAACTGGCTGATTTCCTTATGAAGACCGGTCCACTGTTCTTCTGTTTCCTTCGCAAACTCAATAGCGTAGTCAGCCTTTCCATCCGCATATAAATCATCTATGAGTCCCACAAAATCAAACACCTGTGTGTGAGTACCCTGAACATGGAAACACAGGCCAATCTCATCGATCAGCGCTCCTTCCAATCCCGGAACTGCAAATTCCAATTCTTTCCACTGGCCTTTACAAAGGATTTCTCTGCTTCCCTCATAGACTTTATCTGCCCGGCTGTCTCTTGCATAGAGACTTACCAGAGCATCCTCTCCGTATTCCGGAATCATTGCGCTTCCATGAAGGGTCTGTCCGGGATATACAAGCGGTGAAAAACACGGATCATATCTGCTGTCATGAAAATCCCTTGGTCTGTAATGTGTCTTTTTATATACAAACACATTTTCTCCCGGCTCCACGGGTTTTGCCACAAATTTCAGGGAACGTGTTCCTGTAAATGCTGATTCATCTGTATTAATCACTGCACACTCACGGTCTTTTCTTGCCCGTTTATCCAGTCCATCCACACGAACACGCATAGCATGAGTAGAACCCGGATACTCAAAATGACAGCTGTCAATCCCATTCTGTATGATGGTGTTCCATGGTTCCGGCATTTTTTCTCCCACCACAGCATATGCCAGTTTTGCGATATAAGACGCGCCGTAAGGGATATCCATAATATTCATGGATCCCATAACGCTGGAGCAGGCCAGGAAATCATTGATCGGTTTTCTCCATTTTTCGTAGTCAATGCCGTCCAGTCCGTTTCTCACGCCCATGATTGTAGCTACATTGCCCACGTTGCAGTCTGTATCCCAGCCGCACATATTGCAGATATTCAGTGTATTTGAGAAATCTCCTTCTCCGTATAACAGTGCCAAAATCATTACCGCGATATTAGGGATAATGTGACAATTACCAGGATATTTGTCATAGCCATAATTGTCAAATATGTATTGGAAACAGGTTCTCCAGTCGCCGGGGTTTTCATCGTAGTATACCATTACTGCCCGCACCACTTTTGCATATTCACATTCCCTTGGAATATAGGAAAGTCCCTTTTCAATGATCTTCCTGATATCTTTCTCCACAAAGGCATAACTGATGCACACAGCAACAAAGATACCGCCGTAAATGCCGTTTCCATCATGAGTCACACTGGCTGCCTCTTTTGCATATTTAGCTGCCAGATCAGGATTTCCTGGTGTCACAAGTCCCCATGTATCAATAAATATCTGTCCGCCTATCTGCTCTGCCGTTGTACTTCCATTCTGTTCAATACTTCCGCTTCTCGGAGCAGGGATTCCGTTTTTCAGATTTAAATACGCGGTATGCTCTGTGGATATTCCATAGCCTCCCCACCAGAAAAATCCATGCTCAAACGGTGCGTAATTCAGGAGTGCCTCAGCTACATCCTGTGCCTGCAGCTCATAATCATGGTGCCCGTCTTCCAATGCCCTCAGGAAAAACAGAGGGCCGTTGCTGTCATCATCAGCGGCAAATTCGTGATAGTCTACAGGGTAATGGTCTAATTCACCGTAGATATTTTTAATTTTTTCATAGGTCCAGCCCTCTACAGGGGCACCCAGGCGGATACCGATGATCTTGGCAAGCCATCCTGCATAAATACCTTCAATAAACTCTGTTTTCATACTCAACCTCCCATCGAGCAATCTGCCAATATTAACCTTTTACACTTCCGCTCGTCATACCTTCAATAAATTTACGGCTGAAGAACAGATACAGAATAATAACCGGTGCAATGGTAATCACACTGGCCGTATAAATACGTGCCATATTGGAACCGTATTCTCCTGTAAATTTAACAAAACGTGTTGCTACAAGTTTAAGCTCTTCTGACGTGATAAATGTATTAGACCATAAGAACTCATTCCACACATTAACAAAAACTAAAATTGCAATTGTGAGAAACATGGGTTTTGCAATGGGCAGTGTCACTCTCAAAAAGCAGTTCAGTTCATTACATCCGTCAATTTTAGCGGCTTCTTCCAGTTCTCGGGGGATACCGGCCAAAAAAGTTCTAAGCAGCAGCATATTGAACGGAATCTGCATTGCAGTATATACGATCATCAGACTCCATCTGGTATCAACCAACCCCAGTTTATTCATAACAAAATAATCCGGGACAATATACAAAAATCCGGGAAGAGAAATCGCCACAAAAAAGTATGCGGTAAAAAAACCTCTCATCTTAAATTCCAGCTTACTGATGGAATATGCTCCAAGCCCAACCACCACGAGAACTACAACAATTACCACAAAGGCCGTTAACAGACTGTTGAAGTAAGCAGTTGCGTATCCTCCTATCTGCCATGTCTCCTGAAAGTTATTAAAAACCCATTCCTTCGGCAGACCCAGCGGCATTGTTTTACATTCCCGATCTGAACGGAAAGCATTTAGCAATACCTGAAATAAAGGAACTGCTGCGAACAATGCCATGATAAGTAAAAATACAAATTTGATAAAAGATGAAATCTTATATTTTGCCCCATTTTTCACTCCGCTATTCATCTTCCATCCCTCCTTTTTTACTGATGTATTTCTGAAGGAAGTACAAAATCACACATATGCCGCTCTGTATTACACAAAGAGCATTGGCATAACCTGCCCTGTATTTTACAAAGGCGTTTTTATAGATATAGGTGGACATGATTTCTGTGGCATTCGCCGGTCCGCCGTTTGTCATAATGTATACATAATCAAAGGTCAGGAATGACCACATTATTGTCATAATTAATACGAATGCGATAGTCTGCTTGATTCCCGGGATTGAAACGTGAATCAATTCCTGGAAACGATTTGCTCCGTCGACTCTTGCCGCTTCATATAAAGTAGGGTCTACCTGCTGTAATGCTCCTAAAAAGAGAACCATAATAAACCCCCACCAATGCCAGTTATCTACAAATGCCACAGAGAACAATGCAATTTTAGGATTACCAAGCCAGAGTACCTTTGACAGCTCTGTCCAGCCAGCTTTGGCAAATACCTGATTAAGTCCATAATACGGATTCATATAGGCAGTCCAGATTTTCCCCGCTACTGCCGCTGATATAACATAAGGAATAAAATAAATCGTTCTGAAAAACATCTGGGATCTACGAAGCTGACTGACTATGATTGCAACAATAAATCCCAAGATCAGTGGAACTGTAATGAAAATAAGCAGCCACTGAATATTATGTACTACGGACAGCTTTACCAAGGGATCTTTGAAAATTTCCGAAAAGTTTTTTAATCCTATAAATTTTGCGTTTCCCATTCCATTCCAGTCAAACAAAGACATCACCAGCGTACTTAATGCCGGTCCTGTAACAATGCATGCATGGATAATAAATGCGGGAAGTATAAATAGGTATGGTACCATATGTCTTTTTTTAACTGTATTCATCTCTCCACCACCTGTAAAGTCTTCTTTAAAAATACCGTACAACCAACGCCTCCATGCAGTGCATACCTCCCACGAAGATTGGTTGCACGGTATTTCTCAGTTACTTAATCACATTTATGTTCCTCTGCCATTACGGTAATACCGGAATTGTATTATCAGCAATTGCTGTATCTATATATGTCTGTGCCTGGGCCAGATAATCATCCACGGTAAGAGAACCAAGGAACAATGCATCTGTGTTCTCATTCATATAAACTCTCATATCAGATGGGTAAAATGTCCAGGAACAATAACCAATCTGTTTATTTTTCTGAGCATCCATAAGCAGTTTATACTGATCCAAAAGCTTTTCATCCATTCCTTCCAGTTTTGTAATATCAAATTCTTTCAATGGATATGGCTGATATCCAGCCTCATTGATGGACTGATAATGTCTGTCAAGTGATGTGAAAAGATAATTAAGTACCTCTGCAGCTAAATCCGGGTTTTTAGAGTTCGCATTGATAGAATATCCGCCGCCTGTGGCAAATGGGAGAATCTCACCAATTTCTTCTTTCTGTGGCATCATTTCAGAATCCCAATTACAATCCGGATATGTAGCCAAAAGCTGATTAGAGGCCCAAGTTCCATCAATCATCATAGCTGCGCGTCCTTCTGCAAAGAATGCAAGCATATCTTCATTTGTGATAGACTGAGATGCTTTGTCACCAAGCCATCCTTCCTGCCACCAGTCAACCATAGTTTGAATGGATTCTTTTATTGGCTCATCTGTATATTTTCCTGTTCCCTCCATTGCAGCTTTCACGGCTGCCGGACCACCGTAGCAGCTTGTAAAGGTTGAATACAGCCAGTCTACAGCACCCTGATAGTTGGAATTACCAAATGTGATCGGAATAATACCTTTTTCCTGTATCTTCTTCATCAATTCTACCAGTTCGTCCTCAGTTTTCGGCACTTCCCAGCCATTTTCTTTCATTACATCCATATTGTAATACATTACCATGCCTTCAAAAGAAGTTGGAAGAGAGTACAACTTTTCATTGTAAAAACAGCTGTTGTAAGCCCAGTCATAAAACATATCCTGCCAACCATACTGCTCTGCATATTTTCCTAAATCAAGTACCCTGTCAGCCTTTGCAAATTCTGCCACATCTGTTGGCCCATCCAAGTCCAGTATATCCGGTCCGCCGCCCCCTGCAACCTCCACCTGAAGGCTCTGTCTGTCGCTATACATTTTGATCTCAATGTCCACGTCCGGAAATGCCGCTTTTAAAGGTTCATCGATATATTTCTCACGTACTGCAACCTGGTTGTCATCTGCCAGGTAACAGGAAATCACCAATTTCTCTCTGTCCTTACTGTCTTTACTGTCTTTGCCTTCATCTGTCTTAGCTGTACTTTCTGTCTGCTTGTCACTATCCCCAACAGCTTTATCATCCCCCGATGAGCCACACGCTGCCATTGTTACTGCCATTGCTCCTGACAAACATAACGCCAAAAATTTTTTCGTGTTTTTCATAACATTCCTCCTAGAATACATTATATTTTCTCTATTTAAATTTTGCTTTCAGCAAAATCAGAGACCAGTATTGATTTTTATTTTGCCGAGTTCTTCCAGCTCATCCCTGCCCGGAATTGAACTCTGTGCCCCTTTTCTGGTAACCGCCAGCGAGGAGGCCAGGTTTGCAAAAACGATTGCTTCTTCAAAACCCATCTCCTCCGCCAAACCGGTGATAAATGCACCATTAAAGCAGTCTCCTGCCGCTGTTGTATCTACCGCAGTCACTTTTCTGGCAGGATATAATTTTTCTTCCTTGTCATTGACAAATAAAACACCTTTTTCCCCCAGGGTAACCAAAATATTTTTCACTCCCTTTTCAAGCAGAACATGTGCGCCGTTTCGGATGTTGTCCATAGTCATTTCCTGCTGCCCTGTCAATTTTAGTAATTCTGTCTCATTTGGTGTCAGATAATCAATCTTCTCCCAAATGTCCTCAGGCAGACTATCTGGCGCCGGTGCCGGGTTTAAGATAACCGTCTTTCCCAATTCCTTTGCTCTTCCAATTCCATAAAAAATAGTTTCATAGGGGATTTCCATCTGAAACATAACATAGTCACTTTCTGCAAACAAAACTTCATTTTGTTTTAAATACTCTACATCGCAGGCCTCATTGGCACCAGAGATAACCACTATACTGTTATCACCATCACCATTTACATAGATAACTGCTGTACCTGTAGACTTGCCTTCTATATTTCTGATATAGGATGCATTCGTTCCGCTTTTTGCCAGATTGTCTTTCAGTTTTTGTCCCAGACTGTCATCTCCAACACATCCGAGCATGGTAACCTTTCCTCCCAATTTACCTGCCGCATATGCTTGGTTTGCTCCTTTTCCCCCAGGTACATATGTAAGGTTTTTTCCAAGAACGGTCTCCCCTATCAATGGCATTCGTTTCATTTCTATGACGATGTCCATATTCAAACTTCCGATAATCAGAATCCGTTTATCCAAGCTATTACCTCCATCAAATTTATTAAGAAAATATTTTCTTAAATTGTTTTCTTATGTTTGTATTGTATAACCACTCTTTCGTGCTGTCAATAGTTTTTCTATTTTTTGTGAATTAAAACTATTTAGGAAAGCGTTTTCTTGTGCATTTTTCACATACACCAATTGTATTTTCCATTGACAAATCCCTTTCTATCCATCATAATAAAAGAAAATAATGGTAAACGAGGGTTCTCATATGACAATCAAAGAAATCGCCAGTCTGGCCGGTGTCTCTATCTCTACGGTTTCCAAAATCGTCAACAACAAAGACGAGAATATCAATCCTGAGACCCGCAGCCGGGTACTGAAAATTGTAAAAGAATATAATTATACACCATACGGCATGGTAAAAAATATATCCAGCGCCAAAAGCTTTCTTCTGGGCGTTCTCCTCCGAACTGCCTCACAGACCAATCTAATGCTGAACGGAATTCTGCAGGCCGCACAGGAGCAGGGATATAATGTGCTGCTTCTGGATAGTCTGAACAGTGCAGACACAGAGCTGAAGCATATTACTTCTCTCTGTAAAAACAACGTGGACGGTGTGATCTGGGAACCTGTAGAGGAGAACAGCTCCCAGCATGAACATTACTTTGCAGAACAAAATATCTCTGTCTGCTATATTAACGGCGCCGAAACACTGCCTGCTTACAACATTGATTTTGAAAAAATGGGATATGTGCTCACACAGAAACTGCTGGAATACAAACACACTAAGATTGCCTGTCTTATGAAAGAAAAGAGCAGACGTTCCGGCATGGTGTTTGAGGGATTTAAGAAGTGCCTGTTTGACAATCAGATCCCTTATCATGACAAGATGAAGCTTTTCATCTCTGACCCGGCCTGCTGTTCTAAAGTTCTGAGCCACGGATTTTCAGGAATCGTCAGTTCACATTTTGCCTCCTCCCTGATCCTGTATGAACAGATGAACAAGCTGCACTACTACGTGCCTTCTGACTTATCCCTGGTCAGTTTAAAGGATGATGTGCGGGAGGCCATCTCCTTCCCCCACATATCCAGTATCAAGATCCCTTACCGGGAGTTTGGATACTATGTCTGCAAAAATCTGATCCAAAAATGTGAGAAAAAGCAGACGGAAGAGCCGGAATATACCTTTGTCTCCCAGTGCGTTTTTGACAAGGAGGACAGTCTGGACATCCCCTCCTTCTTCCGTGCCAAAAAAATTGTTGTGGTCGGAAGCATCAACACAGATATCACCTTCAACGTGGACTGGCTTCCCCAGGCTGGTAAAACCACTACTATTTTAAGCTCCACCACCACACTCGGTGGCAAAGGCGCCAACCAGTCCGTAGGCGCTGCCAAGCTTGGACGCGAAGTATCCCTTATAGGAGAGATTGGCAATGACACGGATTCCACCTTCATCTTTGATATACTGGAAAAAGAACAGGTGACTACCCAGGGTGTGCACAGGGACATGAAGGCACAGACAGGAAAAGCTTATATCTATATTGAGCGCGACGGAGAGGGAACCATCACCATTATGTCCGGAGCCAACGGCAATCTCAGCCCGAATGACATACAGAAACGACAGCATCTGTTTGAAAACGCCGGTTTCTGCCTGCTCTCCACTGAAATTCCCATTCAATCAGTCCTGGAGGCAGCCAAAACCGCAAGAAAATACGGTGCCAAAAACATCGTCAAACCCGCAGCTCTGAAATCCATACCCGAGCAGCTTTTACAGAACACAGATATCTTTATACCTAACCGAAAGGAAGCTGCCGCTTTGTGTCCCCAGTACGGTACTGTGGAAGAACAGGCCGACTACTTTTTCCGGAAAGGGATAAAGGCTGTTATCATTACCCTGGGGCATGAGGGCTGTTATCTGAAAACTGCAGACAGCGCAAAATATTTTTCAGCGGCGGATTTCATCTCCATAGACACTACCGGCGGCGCGGATGCTTTTATCTCAGCACTGGCCTCTTTTCTGATCGAGGGCTATTCTCTGGAAAAATCCATCCGGATCGCCACCTATGCAGCAGGCTTCTGTGTTTCCAGACAGGGAGTTGTCCCTGCTCTGGTAGATCACAACACTTTAGAGACTCATATCAAAAAGCTGGAGCCGGAGCTTCTAAAGTAACAGTATCCTTCAGCAGATAGAAAGGAAAAGTTGACTTTTCCGTCATTTCTGGTAAACTAAACAAATACGGTAACTTCCGCAAACAGGAGATGACACATGAAGATTCGACAAAAGAAATGGTTGTACGCCGCGGTTTTTATGACTTCTGCTCTGCTGCTCACAGGATGCGTCAGCAAAGAGGAGCGCGCAGTAAAGCAGACAGTTTCAGCGGAACTTGACCAGCTAAAAAACCCTGATAAAAAGACCATTGAAAAATACCTGTCCATCCGTGAGCTTTTCCCTGACAAGGGTACATCTGAAAAGGACAATGGAGAGGGCAGCGTAGATCCTGACATTGCCCAAATCTTTACACGGTATTTTAAGGATTTTTCTTACACCGTAGATAATGTCAAAATCAAGGACACAAAAGCCAGCGCCACTGTCACGGTTACCAATCTGGATGCTCATGCCCTTGCTGAGGATTACACAGCCGCCGCTCTGAAAAAACGGATCACCTGTGACGCCAATCCCAGTCAGGTAGAATTTTCGCTGAAGGACTCTTACCTGCTCCTTGGAGAGACACTGAAAAAAAATAAGTATAAACTGGTGGATACCACCTTTGACCTGAAACTAAAGCAAAAAGACGACACCTGGACGCTCGTCCGCAGTGAAGACCTGGACAATCAAATAACCGGTGGTTTTCTCACTTATATGGCAGATTCTGATCTGCTGCCGCCCCAGGAAGTAGTCAAAATACATTTTAATACCATCAAAGAATTTGATACGGAACAGCTCAACATCTATCTGTCTCTGGACAGCCTTCTGGATACAGATGATACTTACAGCAGCTCTATTGCACACGCAATGGCGGAACAGATCCATGCCTGCTTTGATTTTAAGATCCTGGATTCCAAAAATAATGAACGCAATGCTCTGGTGAAGGTTCAGATAACCAGCAGTGATTTTAAAAGCATTGTGTCATCCTACCAGGAACAGCTATCCGGGTGGCTGCAGACTTCCCAGGCCATGGCAGGCGGCGCAGAAGGACGCCGCGAGAAAGAACGGCAGCTTCTCCTGGAAAGCATAGAAAAGAACAATGCCTCCACCACCCGAGAGGTGGACATCGCCCTTGTAAATGACGGAACAAGCTGGAAAATGCAGATGGATGAAAATGTTGCATTGGCCATACTGGGAGGTGTGGACAGCGCTCTGGCGGATGTGTCAGAAGATGTAGAATAGAAAACAGATGCCCGGTCTTTGTTTTACCAAAGATCGGGCATTTTTCATATGAAAATCAGGATGAAATTTTTATTCATTTGTTGGCAGCAAGACAACAGCCAGCTCTTTTACTGCTCATCCTCCTGCACCTTCAGTGCAATTCCCAGTTCATCCAGTTGTTTTTCATCAACCTGGTTGGGTGCTTCTGACATCAGACAGGAAGCGTCCTTCACCTTCGGGAACGCGATCACCTCGCGGATGGATTCCTCTTTTGCCATGAGCATGACCATACGGTCCAGACCGTAAGCCAGTCCTGCATGGGGCGGAACTCCGTATTTAAAGGCATCCAGAAGGAAACCAAACTGCTTGTACGCCTGTTCTTTTTCAAATCCCAGAGCCTCAAACATTTTTTCCTGTACATCGTTCTGATGGATCCTCACACTGCCGCCTCCGATCTCGTTGCCGTTGAGTACAATATCATAGGCTTTGGCGCGGACTGCACCCGGATCTGTATCCAAAAGAGGAATGTCCTCCTCAAAAGGCATGGTAAACGGATGGTGCATAGCTGTGAAACGTTCCTCTTCCTCTGACCACTCCAGAAGCGGGAACTCTGTGATCCATACAAAACGATACTCATCTTTGTCGAACAGCTCCATCTGGCGTGCCAGTTCAAGACGCAAAGCTCCCAGTACATCCCATACAAGCTTGGTCTTGTCAGCCGCAAAGAGAAGCAGGTCACCGGCTTCACCCTGCATAGCTTCTATGAGAGCCTTCATTTCCTCCTCCTGCATAAATTTTGCAAAGGAAGATTTTACACTGCCGTCCTCTTGGATGGCAATATATGCCAGGCCTTTAGCGCCGTAACCCTTGGCGAACTCCACCAGCTTATCAATTTTCTTTCTCGGCATACTGCCCTGTCCCTTGGCATTGATACCACGGACACTGCCTCCTGCCTCCAAAGCATTCTTAAACACTGCAAATTCACAGCCTTTTACCACTTCTGACACATCGGTAAGCTCCATGCCGAAACGCAGATCCGGTTTGTCGGAACCAAAACGGTTCATGGCCTCAGTCCAAGTCATTCTCTGGATCGGAAGCTGCACTTCCACACCCAGAACCTCTTTAAACAGAAATGCCAGCATACGCTCATTTACATCAATGACATCATCTACATCCACAAAGGAAAGCTCCATATCGATCTGGGTGAACTCCGGCTGACGGTCCGCACGCAGATCCTCATCGCGGAAACATTTTGCGATCTGGAAATATCTGTCATACCCGGAACACATAAGAAGCTGTTTAAATATCTGCGGTGACTGGGGCAGCGCATAAAAACTTCCGGGATGTACACGGCTGGGAACCAGATAATCTCTTGCCCCCTCCGGGGTACTCTTGTTCAAGATTGGTGTCTCAATCTCCAAAAAGCCTTCATTTGCCAGGAACTGGCGGACCAGTACAGCCACCTGGGAGCGAAGGATCAGGTTCCTCTGCAGGTCCGGTCTCCTCAGATCCAGATAACGGTATTTTAAGCGCACTTCCTCTCTCGTCTTGCTGTTCTCCTCAATGGGGAAGGGAGGTGTCTCAGACTCAGAAAGGATACGCAGAGCATTGGCGCGCACTTCTATCTCACCTGTTTTAAGATTTTCGTTCACCGCACCGGAACGTGCCTCCACGCGGCCTGTCACAGCGATAACAAATTCACTTCTCAGTCTTCCGGCCTTCTCAAAGCCTTCCTCGTCGATATCGCCGTTTTCAAAGATGATCTGCATGATACCGGAACGGTCACGCAAATCCACGAAGACAATACCGCCTTTGTTGCGGCTCTTCTGCACCCAGCCCATAAGGGTTACCGTGCTTCCGATCTCTGCTTTTGTCACTTCCGTACATCTATGGGTTCTCTTTAACCCGTTCATTGATTCTGCCATTGTGTCAGTTCTCCTTCACTTCCTAGTTGTATACCTCTTCGATGATTTCATATCCCTCTGCCATGAGCTGTTCTTTCTGGAATTTTTTGTTCTTCTTCATGTATACAATATTTACATTCTTACCGGATTTTCTCTCTTCTCCGGCTTTCTTCACAATCTCGATCAGCTTTTCAGAACTCAGCTTCTTATCCAGCAGATATGCTTTCTTATCCATGCTGCCCGGAACCTGGAATCCTCTCTCCATGAGCAGCATTACAATACGCTCAAAACCAATAGAAAATCCGGTTGCCGGAGTCGGGGTTCCTGTAAATTTGCCGATCATTTCATCATAACGTCCGCCGCCGCCTACGCTGCCGGCAAAGCCGTCGATGCAGATCTCAAAAATCGGTCCTGTGTAATAGGACATACCGCGCACCAGTGTGGGGTCGAATACGATCCTGAAGTTGGCTGTCTTAGCCTCTGTCACGCTCTCAATAATAGTGGACATATTGTCTGCCACATCCGGATCCAGGAAGCCTTCCAGCTTCTCTTTACAGTAATTCACACCGTCAATGCCTTCTCCAATGGCATCAAATAAAGCAATATATTTGTCAATGCCCTCTTTGGGGAATCCTGATTCCTCCAGTTCCGCAGCCACACCTTCCTTGCCGATCTTGTCCATTTTATCCAGGATGATGAATACCTGGTCATAAGACTCTTCCGGGAATCCGCTGTAAGCAGCCATGGCTTTTAAGAAACGGCGGTCATTGATACGGATCGCAAAGCTCTCAAATTCCAGCTTGCCAACCAGTGTGGAGGTTGCCAGGATAACATCTATCTCCGCCAGGTTAGTAGGGTCTCCTAAAATATCAATATCACACTGCATAAACTGACGGAAACGTCCTCTCTGCGGTCTATCTGCACGGAATACATTGCCCATCTGCAGAGCCTTGAAAGGAGACGGAAGTTCATTGGCATTGTTGGAGTAAAAACGGCTGAGGGGAACCGTCAGATCATAGCGCAGGCCGCTGTCAACCAGATCATTCTCCTCTTTTGCCTCATCGAGCCTCAGCTTTTCCCCTCTTTTCAGAATACGGAAAATCAGTTTTTCATTGTCACCGCCCTGCTTGCTGGTCAGGTTCTCAATATGCTCCACACAGGGAGTTTCCATGGATGTAAATCCAAACTCTTTGTAGGTCTCCTTGATGAGTCCAATGACATAATCACGGATCTCCATCTCTCTCGGCAGAATATCTTTCATTCCTGTAACTGGTTTTTTCTTTAACTGCATAATTTTCTCTCCTCTTCTCTAATCATTTCGTAACTGTTTGGTTCCTTCACAGTTCGTCCTCTTCATGTATTGCTCTTTGAAACGCAAGAAATACCTGCATATCAAAATTCTTGACTTCATCGATCACCATCTTTACAGCAGTCTCGCCGGAAAACGCGTCACGGTAAGCTCTTTTGGAGGTGAGCGCTGCATATACATCACAGATCCTCAGGATCCTGGCTCCTAAGGGAATCTTTTCCCCTGCCAGGTTCTCCGGATACCCGCTTCCATCGTAATTTTCATGATGATAGTAGATGCTCTCCAGAACAAACGCAGAATATCCCCTGTCCTTCAGGCTCTCATATCCCAGTTCCGGGTGGCGCCTTACATACCTCATCTCCTCCACCACCATGGGATTCTCCTCCCCGGCAATGTAGTTGTAAAGCCGCAGCTTCCCTATATCGTGCAGCACTCCGGCTACTGCCAGTTCATGACAGGTTTCCCCGGAAAGCCCCATCTGTTTTCCCACACGGAAGGCCAGGTTGCTCACCTGGATACCATGCTCAATTTCTTTTTCCAGATTGAAGCTAATCAGATGCTTCTGTGTGTTTGCCATTTCCGCAGTCCCCGCTCTTTATATTCAGATACGTTTCCAGCCCAATCCGTTTTCTGTCCATCATTTCATCTGTTCTGGTGATATAATTTGTCACATCTTTTACATTTTCAGCGCGCTCTATACGCTCGCCGTTTTGAAATACAAACTTGGTGGAGGCTCCAGCCCCTGCTGCCAAGATGGACTGCTTCTCTTCCATGATCAGAATATTATAGATGCCTGCTTTGCCCGGCTTTGCGTATCCCACATTCTCCAGGTTGCCTGACATATTCTTCTGTCTGTACAGATAATATGGTCCCATACCGCTCTGCCGTGCATACTCCATACACATATCCATGATTTCCTGATTGTTTTCAAAGGTCATCTCTTCGTACTGTTCCTTGAACAGATGAAGCCTGGTCGCTCTTTTTACTGCCAGTGAATGTACGGTCAGGCTGTCCGGGTCCAGAGCCTTTATCTCCTCCAGAGTGTGCTTTACATCCTGCGCACATTCCCCGGGCAGACCCACGATGAGATCCATGTTGATATTGTCAAAGCCGCATTCCCTTGCCAGGAAAAAAGCGCGCTTTGTGTCTTCCACCGTATGTTTCCGACCGATCAGATCCAGTGTCTTCTGGTTCATGGTCTGAGGGTTCACGGAGATCCTTGTCACCGGATGCCTTTTGATGGCCATGAGCTTCTCTCTTGTGATACTGTCCGGTCTTCCGGCTTCTACGGTGTATTCCTTCACCTGCTCCACGGGAAAGCACGCTTCAATATGGGTCAGCAGTCTGTCTAACTGCTCCGGCTCCAATGTGGTGGGTGTTCCTCCGCCGATGTATATGGTGTCAAGGGTACGCACTTTCATGGTCTCTCCAATGTAAGTCAGTTCCCTGCAGAGCGCGTCCAGGTATTCATCTACTTTGTCTCTCCATCTCGCTAAAGGAGATGAGCTGAAAGAACAATACAGACAGATACTGGGGCAGAAGGGAATTCCCACATACAGGCTGTAACCATTCTGATAATCGATATCTTTTAACAGATCCCGTTCCCGGTTGGCTATGGTGACCGCCAGCGCAGTCTTTGCATTGCTGGTATAATAGGTACGGCGCATATAGTCCGCGGCCTCCGCATTGCTCATCCCTGACTCAATCAGCCCCATGGCGATCTTGGTAGGGCGTATGCCCGTCAGATTCCCCCAGGGAAGGGTAATGCCTGTCTCCTGCACAAGGCCTCTGTAAAGGATCTGTTTCAGTATGTTTTTTCTCTCTTTTCTTTCCTGCCCTTTTTCAAAGCGGGCCGCTTCTCCGAATATAATTTCTCCATCCCTCTCCAAAGAGAGGTGGGTCTTATCCTCCCCGTAGGTGATTCTCACCAACAGGTCATATCCCTTCTTCTCCTCAACGTCTTCCTCATAGAAATTCTCCACTTCTTCCTGAGGATAGAAAGCCTTGACAAGGGTGTAGGCATCATATTCAAACTCTCTTTTATTAAATGAAATGCCAATCATATAGACTCCTCTTTCCTGGATTTTTTATAGATAGGGATTATATGATCGCTCATGATGGATGCTGGTCTCCTCCCCGTGTCCGGGGTAAATCTTCACATCCTCAGGTAAATGGTTAATGATCTTATCCAGGCTCTCCTGCATTTTTGCAAAATTGCCTCCGGGCAGATCACATCTGCCGCAGTTTTCACAGAAAATGGTGTCCCCGCTCATGAGTACACCTTCGTCCTCAATATAATAACAGCAGGAGCCTTCCGTGTGTCCCGGAGTCAGGTACATTTTGATCTGAAATCCTGCCAGTTCAAAAATCTCTCCATCCTCCAGCAGACAGTCCGCTTTCACCGTATAATCAAGCCCTTCCCAGGACGCAGACAGGTTCATCTGCGGGTCCGTGAGCATATCCTCCTCCGCTTTCGCCGCATAGACAGGCACCTGCCACTTCTCCTTTAGTTCACCCACTGCCATAATATGGTCATAATGTCCGTGTGTCAGAAGTATCCCTGCCGGTTTTCCCTCGATTCTCTCAACAGTGCGGCAGATACGCTCCGCCTCAGCCGCGGGGTCGACCACCAGGATCTCCCCGCTCTGTGTATTTTTAAGGAAATAGCAGTTGGTCATGACCGGACCAACCACGATCCCTCTCAGATTCAGATTCTTCATATATATTGACTCCTTAGCCTGTAGTACGTCCGATATCAAGGACGCTCTCTACCTGTCTGATTTTTTCCACCAGGCTGCCCAGTTCTTCCTTGCTCTTAATATCAAAGGCAATGTTTATGGTGGCACGCCCCTGTTTGCTGGTTCTGGTATTCATGGACGTGATATCTATTTTCCTCTCCGTGAAGATTTTGGAAATGTCAACCAGAAGGCCTGTGCGGTTATTGGCATACACATTGATCTCCGCTGTGTACTGCTCTCCGTCTCCCGCGCTCTCAGCCTGCCACTCCGCATCGATCAGCCGTTCTCTGTCTTCTAAGGACATGTTGATGATATTGATGCAATCCGTGCGGTGAATGGTGACACCACGGCCTCTCGTCACATAACCCACGATCTCATCTCCGGGAATAGGGTTGCAGCATCTGGAAAAACGTACAGATACATCATGGATCCCCTTTACCACAATGCCGCTCTTGCTCTTGTGGATGTGGAGTTTCTCCCGGCTCTCCTCCGCAGCTTCCAGAACCTTCTCGTCTGTCAGTTCACTCTTATGGTCCTTGGTGTAGATCTCCAGGAGCTTGTTGATGACCTGGCCTTCTTTCAGTCCGCCGTGTCCCACAGCCGCAAGTACGGAATCCCAGTCACGGAACCCATATTTCTTCATGACGGATTCCAGATATTTGGGTTTTGTCAGATTCCCCAGCCCGATGCCTTTTAATTTTGCGTACTGGGTGAGCATATCTTTGCCCTTTAAAATATTGTCCTCTTTTAACTCCTGCTTGAACCATTGGTTTATCTTATTCTTAGCCTGAGTGCTCTTCACCACCTTGAGCCAGTCACGGCTGGGGCCTTTGGAGTTCTGGGAGGTGATGATCTCGATCCTGTCCCCGTTCTTGATCACATAGTCAATGGGAACCAGCTTGCCGTTCACTCTGGCACCCACCATTTTGTTGCCAACTGCACTATGTACATTATAGGCAAAATCAATAGGGGTGGAACCGTTTGGAAGTGTCTTCACATCCCCCGCCGGTGTAAAACAGTACACGCTTTCGGAAAACAGATCCAGGTCGCTTTTCAAAAGGCTTAAAAACTCCTTGTTGTCGGACATGTCCCGCTGCCACTCCAGTATCTGCCGCAGCCAGCTCATCTTCTCTTCTTCCTGCTGTGTCACATTGGCCTTGCTGCTGCCTGATGCCTCTTTATATTTCCAGTGGGCCGCAATACCGTACTCCGCGGTGCGGTGCATCTCAAAAGTACGGATCTGGATCTCAAAGGGCTGTCCGTTCGGTCCGATCAAAGTGGTATGCAGTGACTGGTACATATTGGGCTTTGGCATGGCAATGTAATCCTTGAACCTGCCTGGAATGGGCTTATACATCTCATGGATAATTCCCAGGGACGCGTAACAGTCCTTTACCGTATCCACGATAATACGGACTGCGAACAGATCGTAGATCTGATCCAGGGTTTTGTCCTGGTTCACCATTTTCTTGTAAATACTGAAAAAATGCTTCACTCGGCCGTCAATCTGGGCATGGATGCCTGCATTTTCAATCTGCTCCCGGACGCCGTTTACGATACCGCTCACAAAAGCTTCCCGCTCACTTTTCCGCAGGTTGATCTTCTCTACCAGATCGTAATAGACTTCCGGCTCCAGATATTTTAAAGACAGATCATCCAGCTCTATTTTCACTTTGGATATACCCAGCCTCTGGGCTATGGGCGCATAGATATCCATGGTCTCCCTTGCTTTCTCCTTCTGCTTGTGGGGAGGCATGTATTTCAGCGTCCTCATATTGTGCAGCCGGTCCGCAAGCTTGATCAGGATCACCCGGATATCCTTGGCCATGGCAAGGAACATTTTTCTTAAGTTCTCTGCCTGTACCTCCACCTTGTCGGCGGAGTAATTTAATTGTCCCAGTTTTGTGACGCCGTCCACTAACAGGGCAACCTCTGCCCCAAACTCCTGGGTGATCTCCTCGGTGGTCATGACTGTGTCCTCCACCACGTCGTGGAGCAGGCCGGCCACAATGGTCTCCTTGTCAAGCTCCAGATCCGCCAGGATGATCCCCACACAGAGGGGATGAATGATATAAGGCTCGCCGGACTTGCGCACCTGCCCTTCATGGGCATCTCTGGCGATCCGGTAAGCCTTCTCGATCATGGAAATATCGGTGGAGGGATGGTACTTCTGCACACTGGAAATAAGCTCTTCGTACAAAACAGAAGGGCTCGTAAAATCTTCCATTGTCTTCACACTTGCATCTGCCTTTTTTATCTTCGCTATTTCATCATCCTGAAGTGTTGCCTCTTTACTTTTCTCCATCTGCCATCACCTGATTTCTATTTACCTTCATAACATATAACGGAAGCCACATCATAATCTTTCAAACGCTCTCTGCCGTTCAGACCGGCCAGTTCCATGAGGGATATGATCTTCACTACCTTCCCTCCAAGCTCTTCCACCATTCTGGCGGTGGCTTCTATGGTTCCGCCTGTGGCTATCAGATCATCCACCAGCACCACTCTCTGGCCCGGTGTAATGGAATCCTTGTGCATCTCTATAGTAGCACTTCCGTATTCCAGCTCATAGCTGCTCTCTATGGTCTCACAGGGCAGCTTTCCTTTCTTTCGTATCAGTACAAAGGGCTTATGTAAATTGTAGGCGATAGGTGCCCCGAATATAAAGCCCCTGGACTCTGCGCCGGCGATCACATCCACCTCCAAGCCGTCCAAAAGGGCCTGCATGGAATCCACTGCCAGTGCAAATCCATCTGCATCCTGTAATATGCTGGTCACATCTCTGAAAATGATTCCCGGTTCAGGAAAATCCGGGATACTGCGCACATATTCCTCAATCTTCTTCATAACTCTCTCCTGCCTTTAGTTTCATTTGATTATCTCATTATATGTCAATTATACTCTAATTTTAGGTGTAGTCTTTAGTATATCATCTTTTTTTGTCGGAATCAAATATAATTTTGTACGATAATTTCAATACTTTCCCTGCCATTATAGGCATTTATGGATGGATAGTATGCAACTGACCATCTATTCTTCTCTTTTATACGCTCCGCAAAAGCATCACCGTCTCCGAACCATACACCCTCGGCCTCACATCCGTTTTCGTCGTAAAGCTTCATCTTCACCACGTTTCTGTTCTTTCCAAAGACACGGCAGTTTTCAATGCGGACATTTTTCTGGGCAAACAATGGCTTGGTATTTCCTTTTCCGAAAGGCTCCAAAAGGGAAAGCTGACGGATAAGGGGCATATTCACATAGGAGATGGGCATGGGCACGTCGATCAGCACCTTTTCCGCCATATCCTCCTCGGTAAGAGTACAGTTCTCATTCAGCATCCGCCGGAAGGGTTCAACATTTTCCTCCGGAAGGGAAAGTCCCGCTGCCATGGGATGTCCACCGAATTTTGCAAGCAGTTCCCGGCATTTTGTAAGCTCCCGGAACATGTGATAGCTCTCTATGGAACGGCCGGAGCCTTTGACTCCCTCCTCCGCCTTAGTAAGCACAAACACCGGTTTGCTGTAGCGCTCCCGGATACGGCCAGCAATAATGCCTGCCAGACTTTCGTGGCAGTCCGGCAGATAGATAACAAGCACCCTGTCCTCACGAAGGGAAGTGTTCTCCACCATCTCTGCTGCTTCCTCCACACCCTTGGCCGTCATGTCTTTTCTGCTGTCATTGAGTACTTTTAAGTCTTCTGCCAAAGCCGCTGCTTCCTCCTGGTCACGGCAAAGGAGCAGATTCAGCGCTCTTTTGGCTGTGCTCAGACGACCGCTGGCATTCATGCAGGGACCGATAACAAAACCGATGTGATATGCCGTGAGAGGCCTGTCCTCCAGATTATTGACATGAATCAGGGCTTTTAATCCCAGATTCTGTGTGTGGGCGATTCTTTTCAATCCCTCTTTTACCATGATCCTGTTCTCATCCTGGAGATCCATCACATCCCCCACTGTGGCAATGGCCGCAAATTCCATGAGTTCCTCCAGATCCGAAGCCCCGAATCCCATGCGCTCATAAAGTCCGCAGATCACTTTGTAAGCCACCATAGCCCCGCAGATTCCCTTGAATGGATAAGGGCAGTCCTGCTGCTTTGGATTTACAATAGCATCCGCATCCGGAAGAAAAGTCCGCACGCTTCCGTCCTCCAGCTCCTCATAGGGAATCTCATGGTGGTCTGTCACCACCACAGTCATGCCAAGACTTTTGGCATAGGCAATCTGCTCTATGGCGCTGATACCATTGTCGCAGGTCACAATGGTATCTGTACCCGCTTCAAAAGCCAGGTCGATCAGCTCTTTGCTTATGCCGTATCCGTCCTTCATTCTGTCGGGGATATCCACATCCACACAGGCTCCCGCATGGCTAAGCCCGGTGAGCAGAATGTAAGTGGAGCATACACCGTCGATATCATAGTCCCCGATGATCCTGATCTTTTTCCCTTCTCTTATCTTATCCAGCAGAATATCAAGGGCTGTGTCCACTCCTTTTAAAAGCTTCCAGGAATGAAGGCCTGACATCTTTCCGTGCAGATATCTGTCAATCTCCTCATCTGTTATCTGGTCCCTGTTTCTTATGAGCCTGGCAATGACCGGGTCCACTCCAAATTTTCGGCTTATTTCATAAAAATCCGCTTTCTTGGCGGAAATCACCCATTTTTCCATCTTATGTATTCTCCTTTTCCTATACACATCGCATATCCTGCCCGGAGGGCTTTTCTATGTAATAAGAAAGGAGCGCTGCTGTGCAGCACCCCTCTCCGTATTTACGCATATTTCTTTTTGATCTTCGTCTTCATGACATACCACAGGGCACCTGTGATGCATACGGAAGAATATCCGCCGCACACAATACCGACCATCAGCGGCAGGGCGAATTCTCTTACAGAGGAGACTCCCATCACAAACAGCAGGAATACCATGATAAAGGTAGTCAGAGAAGTATAGATACTTCTCGTCAGAGTCTGGGTGATACTGCTGTTGACCAGCTCCTCCATATCCGTTTTCTTTTTGGCTGCTGCCAGGTTCTCACGGATACGGTCAAAGATAACGATCGTCGCATTAATCGAGTAACCCACGATCGTAAGCATACAGGCAATAAAGGTATTACCCACGGATACTCTGGCTACTGCATAGAAGGCCAGAACTACCAGCACGTCGTGAAGCAGAGCCACAACTGCGCTGCTTGCGAACCGGATATCCTTGAAACGCAGCCAGATGTAAAGCAGCATAAGGATGGTGGCGATCACCACGGCTTTTACCGCGTCGGCACGCATCTCACTGCTGACAGTAGAGGAAATACTCTCCGTTGCGATCAGATCCTGGTCCACGCTGAACTTGTCTGCCAGTGCCTGATTGAGAGCTTCCCTTGTCTGTACATCCAGAGTGATGGTCTTGATGATAACCTGATTGGTACCTACCACTTTTGTGGCCTGTACATTGTTGTCACCGGTAACATCCTCCACAACCGGGATCACATTGGCATCAATATCTTTGATATCCATATTTTCATTAAAGGTTACATTGGTGGAGGTACCTCCCTTGAACTCTAAGCTGTATTTCAGTGCGTCCCCGGTGCTGGCTTTAAATGCGCCCATGGCGATAGGCGCACAGAGGATCAGAATGCCGGAAACCACAAAGAAGATTTTTTTCTTCTGCAAAAAGTGGATCGGCTGTCTCTCCTTCTTTCTGCCGTAGAATTTTTCATCACGGATTCCCACAGCGTACATGGCATATGCAATGAAACGGGAAACCACCAGTGCCGTAAACATGGACAGAACAATACCAAGTGCCAGAGTCTGCGCGAATCCCTTAACTGTACCGGAGCCAAGCCAGTTCAATACAAATGCCGCGATCAAAGTTGTGATATTGCCGTCAAAGATGGCAGAAAACGCTTTCTGGAAACCATTCTGAATGGCAGTCCGTACATTTCTGCCCAGAGCTATCTCTTCCTGGATACGGGCGTATATGATAACGTTGGCATCCACAGCCATACCGATGGACAGGATGATACCTGCGATACCGGGAAGTGTCAGAGTAAGGTCAAATGCATTCAGGCAGATCAGATCCAGGCATGTGTAGATGATCAGCGCAATGCCGGAGACAAGACCCGGAATCCTATATACAAAAATCATAAACAGAATGACCAGCGCAAGACCGATCCCTGCAGCTTTCACACTGCTGGCGATAGCCTCTTCACCAAGCTGTGCCGCAACCACATTGGAACGCAGCTCGCTCAACTCCAGTTTCAGACCGCCAATACGGATCGTGGAGGCCAGGTTCTCAGCCTCAGCAGAATCCTTCATACCTGAAATCTGGGCATTGCCGTCTTTGATCTCTGCGTTTACATTGGGAACGCTGACAAATTTACCGTCATAATAGATACCAATGCTGTCATGGCTGTCTTCAAAGGCTGCTTTTGTAGCCTCTGCAAATTTTGTGGTTCCCTCCTCTGTCAGCGTCAGATCCACAACATTTTCTTTGTTCTTCAGATCGTTTTCGATCATGGCAGCTTTTGCTGTCTTAACCTCTGTACCTGTCAGCACAATGGAACCATCTTCCTGCAGTTCCTCGATGGTCTTATTCAGCACATACTCTGTACCGTTATAGCTGTAGTTCTCAGAACCGTCAGCACCCTTGTGCGCAATAAAATACAGGGAACCCGGTTTTCCCAGCTCTTCCAGGATCTGGTTAGCATCTGTCACGCCCGGAATTTCCACGTTGATCCTGTTTGTGCCCTCTTTGTAAACCTGGGCCTCGGAGCTGTACTGCTCCACTCGTTTTTGTAATTTGTAGATGGTATCTGCCATCTCATCATCTGTGGGGTTCTTTTTTGATGCCTCGTAGGTTATACTGACACCACCTGCCAGGTCAAGGCCGGTCTTAATGTGTTTGGCAGCACCTGTTCCGGTGGGACCCACACCAACTGCGGAGGTGAATACCAGAAAACCGGTAATCAGAACCGTCAGCACAAGTACGAGAATACCTCTGCTTTTCTTCATTGTTCTTTCCCTTCTTTACTCTTAGTCTTAATCTGTGTCATGCTGTGATCGCTAGTATCCACGATCCCGTCAGGGAATTTCCCCGGGGACTTACTGATCTGCCATGGCCGCTTTTATCATAATGGCACATTCCACTCTCTTTCGCTGCAGTTCACAGCCAAGATCATAGACATCATTGATAGATCCGTGGAAATTATAGGAATTTGCCGCGCATCCGCCGCTGCAGTAAAATCTGGCGAAGCACTCCCGGCATTTATCCTTTGCATATACATTACACTCTTTAAACTCGTCACGGATTTCCGGTTTCTGTACACCGTCCCATACGTTGCCCATGAGGAATTTCTCCTCACCTACAAACTGGTGGCATGGATACAGGTCCCCCCATGGGGTCACAGCCAGGTATTCCGTTCCGGAACCACAGCCAGAAAGCCTCTTGTACACGCAGGGGCCTCCCGTCAGGTCTATCATAAAGTGGAAGAAATTAAAACCTCTTCCCTCTTTTTCCCTCTTGATGATTTCTTTTGCCAACTTGTCATACTCTCCACAGATCTTCGGAACATCTTCCCACTGGAGTGCATATGCCTCTTTTTCATCTGCCACCACAGGCTCCACAGATATCTGTTCAAAGCCCAGATCAGCCAAATGGAGCACGTCCTTGGAAAAATCCAGATTATGACGGGTGAAGGTTCCTCTGGCATAATATCTTTTCTGGCCTCTGCTGTCCGCAAACTTCTGGAATTTTGGCACAACCAGGTCATAGCTGCCCGCTCCTTTTCTGAAAGGACGCATAAAATCATGGACTTCCCTGCGGCCGTCAATACTGAGAACCACATTGTCCATCTCTTTATTCGCGAACTCCATTATCTCATCATTGAGCAGAACGCCGTTTGTAGTCAGCGTAAAACGGAAATGCTTGTTATGGATTTTTTCCTGGGAACGGCCATAGGCCACTAGGTCTTTGACGACCTTCCAGTTCATCAGAGGCTCCCCGCCAAAGAAATCGACTTCCAGATTCTTCCTGCTGCCTGAATTGGCGATCAGGAAATCCAGCGCCTGTTTTCCCACTTCATAAGACATCATGGCTCTGCGTCCATGATACTCCCCTTCCTCCGCAAAACAGTAGCGGCATGCCAGGTTGCAGTCGTGGGCAATATGTAAGCACAGGGCCTTCACCACAGTAGGCCTGTCCTTAAAACTGTTGATTGCTTTCTCGTACACATCCTCTGTAAACAGCATCTGTTCTTTTTTCAGCTCCGCGCATTCCTCAAGAGCAGTCTTAATATCCTCCTCCTGATACCTGCCTTCCAGGGAAGCGAGTATCTCCTTCTCACTTTTTCCCTCATCGAGCAGTCCAACCATATCGTAAACGATCTCATCTACCACATGCACGGAACCGCTGTTTACATCGAGTACAATATTATAGCCATTATTTTTATAACGATGAATCACAGTGTTTTCCCTTTCTTCTCTTGCAGATCATTAAAATCCACATGCTGAAATTGTTTCGAGACTCCTCCCTCACCTGCGAAGGCCGGAAGGTTCCCCGCTGTTCATGCTGAACAATGAATAAGCAGCGGCTTTTATACCGCTGCTTTTGATGTCTTCCTATGACAGCAAACTACTTTTTATAATAGGAAGCCCGCTGAGTGCGGTTTCTATTATTTATTCTCGCAGCTCTGGTTTCCCACTGTGCAGGATGTTTTGCAGGCTGACTGACAGGATGTCTGGCACTCACCACATCCGCCTTTTTTTACTGTATTCTGTAAGCTTTTTGTATTTAATGTTTTGATATGTTCCATGACATATTCCTCCCTGTGCTTAAATGTAATTCTATGCGTCTGCACGCTTGTGGTTATTATAGCATATCTATAACCGGCAAGGCAAGTATTTCTTTCGTAATTCAGGACAATAAGGTAACAGTTCAGCCTTCCACTTTCCCGCGAAGTGTTGCCTTGCATTCGCAAGGCAATCCTGAGGCAGTCACGCGCCAGACTGCGGTTTGTGCAGTCTGTGTGCATACTTTTGTTGCTATGAAGCCGAAAGGCTGAATAGTAACAAAATAAGGCTGAACCGTTACGACAGCATACCGCCCAGCGCGCCTCCCAGGAAACAGAGGAAATAGGTCACTACCATCTCCTTGAAATCAGCGGTTATCTGGTGCTCCGTCAAAAATGTGACCGCGGTGAGAAGCACTGCATATCCGATCCCCAGCGCCATTCCCCAAAGATATCTCTGGTTTCCCACCTTTTTTCCAAGATAAAATCCTCCCAGAAAACAGGACACTATGTAAATAATCAAAATGCCCAGATTTACCTGGTTTTCTCCCAGTCCCATCTTGTACAGAAGAAGCGCCAGAAGAAGCAGCATAAGGCCTGTTGCCAGGTAAGCCGCCAGCAGCGCCTTCATCATCAGTAGAGGTTTTGATTGTTTTACAACTGTCTGCTCCATAAAGAAACCCTCCCATATGTATATATATGGGAGGGCATTCTAATGTATTACTATGTAATTGCTTCTATAACTGTTCCAAGCTCTCACAGCCGCCTATTTCTTTTTTCTTTTGCTCAGGACCACAAGGATCACTACCACGATGACTGCGACCGCGGCTGCCAGCACATAGGTCAGGATAGGTGTCTCATCACCTGTTCTGGGATTTACGATGACAGTACCGTTATTTTTCTTTACTGAAGTATCCACAGGCTTCTTCACTGTGGAAGAACTGCCGTTTCCGTTATTTTTGTTGACGGAAGAACCTCCGCTGTTACCGGTGGTTCCTGTTGACGGCACTACCGGTTTATGGTTCGGACTCTGTGTACCGATTCCCACAAGCTGACTGCCGCCCACATTAAAAGGACTCAGAGAGCCGGTCTCAAACACCAGGTATCCGTCCACAACATTCATATTGCTTCCCAGGGTAAAATATTCGTAATTTCCTGTCTCTTCGATATAATGTCCGATCAACAGCTTCTTATAGAGGTCCGCGTCTTTTGGCACCGGAATTGAAACTGTGACTTTTTTGCCGTCCGGGATCGTGTATTTTTTATCTGCTTTTAAATCCCAAAGCTTTATCTCATAGGCCTGGAGGATCTGTTCAATATCCGCTTTCGGCATGCTGTCCAGATCTGTATTCACTGAAACCCTGACTTCCACATAGGACGGAATAAAATCACCGGATATTTTAACATCTGTGGCTTTGTCCCAAAGACTGCCCACCGGTTCTTTTTCGGAAGTATCTTCCTTCTTGGATGTGTCATCCTTTTTATCAGAGCCTTCTTTTTTCGGCTCTTCTTTTTTAGATGTATCATCCTTTTTGTCTTCTACGTCTTTTTTATCATCGGTTGGCTTTTCTGTCTTATCTGGGTCTTTTTTATCATCAGCCGGCTTTTCCGTCTTATCGGTATCTGTATTCTTGTCACTGCCGTTAGGATTTTCAGCCGTTTCACTTTTGCCCGTGTCACCGCTGCCTGTATCCTTCTTAGGATCTTCTGTGGCGCTTTCGTCCTTCTTGGGCTCCTCTTTATCTTCTGCTGAAGGCTCCGGCGTCTTTAAAGACTCCACATACACCTTCACGCTTCGGATTACCTGCTGTCCCTCCTGGCTCCAGCCCGGAATTCCTGAATAATCATATGTCTCTGTATCATTTGGTGTAAAAATGATCTGCTGTGTACTCTCGTATGTATCGGGAATCTTCTCCGGCTCCGCAAAGCGGAAGGTACCATCCCCTTCAAATCCATCCCCCATGAACATAGACTCCAGCGTAGCCGGCTCTTTCATCGTCATGGTATCCGGAACTGTCACTGCGGGAGCTTCCTGCTTTTTGGCCGGTGTCTCTTCTTTTGGCTCTTCCTTTGGTTCTTCTTTTTGCTCCTCTTTTGGTTCCTCTTTGGTCTCTTCCTTTGATTCTTCTTTTGTCTCTTCTTTATCAGCTTTATCGGCGCTGTTATCCCCGGAAGGATTCTCTTCTTTCTTCTGTTCCTGGCTGTCTTTGCTCTCCTCTTTTGCTTTTTCTCCCACTACAAAAGCGTCTGCACCCAGATTTGCACTCTTAGTATCCACATCGGAGGCACTCAACCATCCGTAAGTCAGGATAAGCTTACCGCTCCCCTCCACTTTTATAATTGGACCGCTGAATCCGTCAGCACGCTTCACTGTGATTCCCGACGGCATGGCGAGCTTTGTCTCACCGGAGATGGTTATGGTCCCGCATACCAAAATGGTTCCGTTGTCAGCGGCCAAGGACTTGGCTTTTTCAAAGCTGGACACTGCCGAATCCTTAGAAGTGCCGTCTCCGCCTTTCTTGCCGCTGCCGCTCAAATAGACTGTTTTTAACTTTGCCGTGTTGTCTGACTGCTCCGCTGCCGCTGCCTGGGACAATCCCATGTGCATACCGGTGCCCACTCCCTGTACTACCAGCACCGCTGCCAGGGTGATACCCAGTGTCGTTTTTAAGATTCTATTTTTATATGATCTGCTGTTATTTTTCTTCATACTCTGCCCCTTTTTCAAAACTGTCTTGTCATGGTCTGCTCTGAGCAACAGTTCAGGCAAGCTGAACCGTTACGCTTCTCTATCTTTTATATGTAAAAACCGCCGTTCTGCACATTGTGCATATTAGACAATTTAGGTACTCTTTCTTTAGGCATAATCATCATGCCTCTATCGGAGTCATTATAGCATATTTCTGTATGTTTCGACACCCCTAAAATTCAATTTTTTTATTTTTTCTGCTATACTTGCAATCCTTCCCAAAATCATGTATCATTTCTTAATATAATTTTATATTACAAAGGAGTTGAAATTTAATTGGATTCCAGTGACGCCATACAGTTTCTCGTTTTGATCATTCTCATATGTCTTTCGGCATTTTTTTCATCCGCAGAAACTTCTATGACAACCGCAAACAAAATACGTATCCAAACCCTGGCCGAACAGGGAAACAAGAAGGCCAAAACCCTTCTGAAGGTAACAGGCAATTCCGGCAAGATGCTCAGCACCATTTTAATCGGCAACAACCTGGTGAATATTGGGGCTTCTTCCCTGGCTACATCCATGGCGATCCGTATGTTCGGCAACGCCGCAGTGGGCATCTGTACCGGTGTGCTCACACTGCTCATTTTGATTTTCGGAGAAATCACACCGAAAACCATGGCAACCCTCAATGCGGAAAAGCTTGCACTTTCTTATGCAGGACCGATCCATGGACTTATGGTAATTCTCACACCGGTCATCTATATTGTAAATAAGCTTTCAGACGGCGTTCTCTCCCTTCTGCGGATCGACCAGAGCGGAAAAGGCAACCGAATCACAGAACACGAGCTGCGCACCATCGTCAACGTCAGCCATGAGGAAGGCGTTATTGAGAGCGAGGAACGCCAGATGATATACAACGTGTTCGATTTCGGTGATTCCCAAGCCAAGGATGTTATGGTTCCCCGCATTGATGTGGCTTTTGCTGATATCGGAAGCTCCTATGATGACCTGGTATCCATGTTCAGAGAGGAAAAGCACACCCGTTTCCCCGTCTATGAAGATACCACAGACAATGTGGTGGGCATTGTAAATGTAAAGGATCTGCTGCTCATGGGGTCCAGGGAGAATTTTTCTCTCAGGGAGATCATGCGTGAGCCTTACTTCACTTTTGAGTACAAGAAGACCTCTGAGCTTCTGGTGGAAATGAAAGAAGAGAGTGTTTCCTTTGCCGTTGTACTTGACGAGTACGGCGCAACAGCCGGAATCATCACTCTGGAGGATTTGCTGGAGGAGATCGTGGGGGATATCCACGATGAATATGATGACACGGAGGAGGACGACCTGACGGAAATCATTCCGGGACGGGAATATGTTGCTCTCGGCTCTGCCAGACTGGATGATCTGAATGAGGTGCTGCCTGTACAGATTGAATCTGAGGACTACGATTCCATCGGCGGCTACATCATCGAACAGCTTGACCGCTTCCCGGAACCCGGGGAGAGCATCACAACCCCGGATCATGTCCGCCTGGTTGTGGACAAGATAGAGAAAAACAGAATTGAGGCTGTACATATATACCTGCCCGAGATACAGGAACAGCCCGAAGAAGAAGAATGACAGGTAACTGGAAGGAATACCCGACAGCTGCCGCGAAAACACCAAATGGAAAGGACAACAAAGAATTATGAGCGGTTTTTTTAACATGGACAGCCCCGTTATGCGGTTTCTGTCCCGCGTTTGTGACCTGATGATCTTAAATTTTATGTGCCTGATATGCTGCATTCCTATTGTGACCATAGGAGCATCTGTCACTGCGCTTTACTCTGTTACTCTGAAAATGGTAAGGGGTGAGGAATCTTACATCTTCAAAGGCTTTTTAAAAGCATTCAAGGAGAACTTCAAGATCTCCACGATCATCTGGCTGATCCTGGCTGTACTGGGTCTGCTGATCTTCGCCGATTACAAAGCAACCCAGTTTTTGCCTGACAATATGAAGAACATCTTCCGCATTCTGGTAGGCGTTGTGATAACCTTTTACCTCCTGCTGCTTACCTATGTCTTCCCCTATGTGGCAAGGTTTGAGAACAATGTGAAAAACACTATTAAAAACGCGCTGCTTATCAGCATCCTGAATCTGCCCCATACGATTTTGGTTGTCTGTATTCCGGTGGGAATCGTGTTCATCACCATGTTCAATTCCACTACACTTGTTTACGGAAGCCTGTTCTGGTTTTTGATCGGACTCTCCTTTATTGCTTTTTGTAATTCCTATATCTTCCGCAAGGTTTTTGCAAAATATGAACCCGCGGAGGAGGAAGAGCAGGGCAATCCGGACGATTATACTGTTCCTGAAGATGAGATTTCCTCTGATCAGGAGACAATAGAACAAATCCAGGAAAAGAAATAAATCCTCTGACAAAAGAAGGGGCTGCGAAAAATGGAATAACATTTTTCACAGCCCCTTCTTTTATTCATTTCTCATATTTTTCAGTATCTCATGGAACTGCTCCCCACAGCGGGCGATCTCTCCCAGAACGGTCTCACATCCCTTTTCGCTTAAAAACCAATTGTCCCTGGTGATCTCACAGTCATCTGCAGGACAGACAAGAAGCTCTGTCTCCGGATAAAGAAGCTGGTAATACAGAAGCGCGCGCCTGGCATGTGCCGGTTTGCAGCAGATCAATCCACGTTTCACCTCAAGACCTGCTGCGTCTGTCACAGCTCTGGAACGGATGGCATTCTCATATGTATAAGTTGCTTTTTCCTCTCTCCATATATCACATTCTCTCACACCATTTTTCACAAGGACTGTCTTTAAAAATTCCCACTCTGTCCTGTACTCTCCATCGTACTCCTCTTCTTTTGCCCGGACCCCTCCGAATTTTCCCTGCAGAATGCTGTATTTCCCCGACGGCAGAACAAGGGAGGAAAACCCTTCCCCATACAGTTCTGCCGCTTTTTCTGCGATCTGGGGAAAACCACTGCCAGGGACAAAGATAATATCTGCCGTTTTCGGTTCCTGCTCCACAAATATGAACTCTGTCATCTGATCCAAAAATCTCTTGTTAAACATTATTCCTGTCCTCTTTCTGCTCTGCTGTCCGTTTCCGCATTGCTGTACAGGTACTTTTCCGTGATCAGACAAAGGAAATCCAGAATCTCCGGGTAGGTAAAAATTTCTTCTGTCCGTATCATGTGCTCCAGTTCCCCTGCAGACACCCATCTGACCTCTGCCACTTCATCCGGATCCAGAATCAGTTCCCCGGCAGGTATATCCCTCCGCGCGAGAAACACGTCCCAGATCATATGGCTTCCGTCTTCCCTGTTAATATGTGCCAGATGTATCAGTTCTTCCCTATTAAGTTCAAGGCCGATTTCCTCTCTGACCTCCCTGATGCAGCCCTCTTTAGCGTCTTCGCCTGCCTGTATCCTTCCTGCTGTCAGAGACCAGACATTGGGATAGTGTACACATCTGCTGCTTCGTTTCTGGATCAGAAATTCTCCTTTGCTGTTGATGATCCAGGCTTCCACTGCAATATGGTACTCCCCATCCTCAAAAGTTCTGCCCTTTTCAATGGTCCTCCCCGTAGGGATCCCTCTGCTGTCGCGTATGTCCCAGAGTTCCATCATGTATCCTCCCATCTACCGAATGTCATACACACTTCTGAGCCGCAGGTTCTTAGGTTCGCCTCTCAGTACCCTGACGCGCTTCTCCCCGGCATTCATATCAAAATAGTTATCCGACAAAAGCAGATCTTCCTTATCATTCTGGATCTCCACACTCTTGGCATACGCCTGTGCCCGGATAAGGATCTCATTCCCCTCTACCCGGCAGCTAAGTTTTGGATCTTCATAGGCAAAGTATTTTGGCAGAGAGAAGATCACCGTACCTTCTGAGATGATGCTTCCATTCTGCACCAGCTCATAGCTTACATAGTTGTCAAATATCTGAATATGCGGAAACTCTGTCTTGTCAAGCCAGATACTGGACATAGGCGGAACACTGACCATCTCCTCCCGGGACGAGATCATCTCTGCCTTTTGGTTCCTCACCGCCCATCTCACCAGTACCTGCTGTTCTTTTCTGGTCTCATTGGTCACATTTAGGCGGATGGATTTTTCAAATTCAAAATGTTCCCTGTTCATATCAGGCTTTTGAGTCAGCCACCCCTCCTCCTGGCAGGATACCATGACAGGAGTGAAAAAGCGCTTTGCAAAATAGTGCAGTGCCTTCCAGCGGCCAGTGTAGTCAATGGAAGACCAGGAGGCCACAGGCCAGCAGTCATTTAGCTGCCAGTAAACAGCGCCCATACATCTTCCCCTGTTCCTTCTGAAATGTTCCACCCCATAGCGGATCGCCTCCGCCTGCAGAAGCTGTGACGCGTATAGCACAGTCTCGAAGGAGGATGGATAGCGGAACGTCTGCTGCATGTAATTCATGATCTTGCCGTTTGCGCCTGCATTTCTCTGATGCTTTTCCATCACATAGGAAAAAATATTCCAGTCATCCTGGTCATCCGTAAATGTCTTAACCGTGCTCAGGCAAGGGAAGGACTGGAATCCGAATTCCGAAGCATAACGGAAGAAATAATTTCTGTAGTCTGAGAAAGGCTTATTCCCATGCCATACATCCCAATAATGCACATCGCCCCTGTTGGGGTCATTGGGTTCATCAAAGGAACCGCCGGAGGAAGGACTTGCCGGCCAGTAAAAGGTCTGTGGGTCGTATTTCTTCAGCACTTCCGGAATCACCCTCTCGTACATAAACAGATAATCCCTCACCTCCGAATGCTTTGAAACCCAGTTTCCCTCTTTCACAAACATTTCCATCTCATTATTGCCGCACCACAGACCCAAAGAGGCATGGCCGCGGATACGTTTTATATTGTCAGCCAGTTCTTTTCTGATGTTTTCCTCAAAAGCCGGCGTCAGATCATAGACCGCGCAGGCAAACATAAAGTCCTGCCATACCATAAGGCCCAGCTCGTCGCAGATATCATAGAACCAATCCTCAGGATAATACCCGCCGCCCCACACGCGGACAGCATTGAAATTAGCGGCCCTGCAGTCTTCCAAAAGTTTTCTTGTCTTTTCCGGGGTTGTCCTGCCCAGCAGATGATCCTCAGGGATATAGTCAGCACCCATGGCAAATACCTGTACGCCGTTCACTTCATGGGCAAAGCTCTCCCCAAATTCGTCCTTCTCCACATGCATGGTCATGGTACGAAGACCAACGCGCTGTACCATTTCGTCCACCACAGATTCCCCGCACAGAAGCTCTGTCCTGACCGTGTAAAGAGGCTGCTCCCCAAGACCGTTTGGCCACCAGAGACTTGGATTTTCGATACGTATCTCCTCCGGAGAACCCTCGAAGACCTTTGTTTCTTTTTCGGGGTTCTCCACAGTGATCCGGTAAGAACAGCCTGAAGTCTCTCCCTGGATCCTCACGATCTCCCCTGCCGGTTCCTCCTTTACGATCCTTGCGTCCACCTGAGGTTTCAGCAGGACATATCCCTCCCGGTGTTCCTGCGGCAGATATACGCTGTCAAGGCAAGCCTTCTGGATACCGAGCAGAATTACCGGCCGGAATATGCCCGCGTCCGGCAGGTGTGCGCCCCAGTCCCAGCCGAACATGCAGTGGGCCTTTCTGATATGGACAAAACCGTCCATGGCATCCTCAGAACCTCTTGTAGGCGCCTCCGAGAATTTTTCCCTGATGTATGCCAGGGGGGAGTGCAAAAGTATCCGCAGCAGGTTTCCCTCTTCACGGAGAAGATGCCGCACCGGAAACTCCCATATGCGGTGCATATTATCTGTTCTTCCTATATACTCATGATTCACATAGATGTCTGCAATGGTGTCCAGACCTTCAAAGCGCAGCAAAACGCTGTCACATGCCAGAAGATCCGGTTCACAGGAAAATATCGTCTCATATTCATAGTCATTTTCCATCAGCGCCAGGGCCTTGTTCTCATTGTCTTTCCAAAAAGGATCTTCCATATTGCCGTTCCTCAATAGATCTGTATACACAGTTCCCGGAACCTGTGCCTGCTGCCGGTCCTTCTGCCCTGCTGTGTGCATTTCCCAATTTTTATTTAGATTCTGTTTTATCATCCAGCTGCTTTCCCCTTTTTCTTTTTTAACGGTTCCGTACACTCACGGTTCCTTAAGATCACTTATTCTTCACTTCCGTCGATCAGAAGATGGCTATATTCCGGGTGCTTTGCAAACCAGCCCACCGCATAAGAACATGTGGGAAGGACTTTTTTGCCGCTCTCATCCAGATATTCTGCTGCTGCCTGCATAAGCTTTCCTGCAATTCCCTGTCCCCGCAGGGACTCATCTACAAAGGTATGATTTATATTCACCGTATTTTTGTTCACTGCCGGAAATGTGACTTCTGCCAGTATTTCACCGTCTTCATTGTAATAGGCTATTTTTGCTTTTTCCTTCGTAAATTCCATGATCATTCTCCTCTTCTTTTTTTATTTCATAAAAGCCGGCATAACCGGCTTTTATATTTCTATTTTTCTGCTGCGGCAAGTGCTTTTGTTTTCCACTTTCCTCTCCCGTAGAAATACCAGGTGACAACAGCACCCAGAAGCCAGGATACCAGCAGAGAGATAAAGATACACTCACTCCGGCCATTTGGAAGCTCCGGTGTCCTGGTGGCCCAGGAAATCCCATAAGCCAGAGGCACACGGATCAGCACAGTGGTAATGATGGATATCCACATGGGCGTCATGGTATCACCCGCACCTCTCATGACACCGGAAAGGCTCTGAGTTACCGCCATGGCAATGTATCCTGCCGCCAGGATACACATCAGGCGCATACTCAGATCCACAAGCTCAGAGGTACTGGTAAATATGCCCATGAGATTCCTGCCGAACAGCAGGATCAGGGCAGTTATCACAGCGGAGGTACCGGCGGCTATCAGTGTGCCCTGTCTGGCACCCTTTTCCACCCGGTCATAGCTGTTAGCCCCTACATTCTGGCCCGCGTAGGTCGTCATAGTGGTACCAAAAGAAAAGTTTGGCATCATGGCAAAACCATCCACACGCATAACGATCACATTGGCTGCTATGAACATTTCACCAAAGCTGTTTGTCAGTGACTGCACAATGACCATCGCCATGGAAAAGATAGCCTGGGTAAGCCCAGAGGGAAGTCCCAGACGGATAATATTCACGGCATGGTTCTTTTTCATTTTCAAATAATGGAGCTTGAAATCAAAGACATCCTTCATGCGGGTCAGCTTCCACATGCAGAGGATCGCCGATACTGCCTGAGCGATCGCTGTTGCAAGGGCAACTCCCGGCACTCCCAGACCCAGACCGGCTACAAACCACAGATCCAGGATGATATTCAGCACTGTTGCCACAAGCAGATATAAAAGGGCTGATACGGAATCCCCGAGACCTCTTAAAATACCGCTTAAAATATTATAATAAGCCACACCTGCAATACCGATAAACAGTATCCTCAGATAAGAATTGCACCAGTCTATAATGGTATCCGGGGTGTGCAGAAGCTCCAGCATAGGCATAATGACAAACGGTGCCAGGGCCATGATGATCACCGACGCGATGGCAGTCAGTGTAATACAGCTTCCTATGGTGGCCGAAAGCTCTTCCCTCTCCTTCGCCCCGAAATACTGGGAAACCATAACACTGCTTCCCACGGAAATACCGATGAACAGAACCAGCAGCAGGTTGAGGATCGGTCCTGCACTTCCCACTGCCGCCAGGGCATTGTCACCTATATAGCGCCCCACAATGATACTGTCAACCGTGTTATAGAGCTGCTGCGCGATATTTCCAATGATCAGCGGCACAGTAAAAGCCACGATTTTTTCCCACGGTTTGCCCTCTGTCATATCCACAGGGCCAAATAATTTTTTTAGTTGTCCTCCCATAATACGTTTACCTTCTTCTGTCACATTTTTCATAACTGATGAATCTTCACAGTTACGTACAAAAATCCACAAAGGATCATATATCTATCCTACTATAAAAAGGCACTCTGGTCAAAATGTATTTTAAGCAGAAATCCTGTTTTTTCTTTTCCTTACTTGACAAATCCCCGCTCCATGTAATAATATAATAAGCATCCTAACTATTAGAATACTTATTATAATCAAAAGGAGTCAACTCTTATGAAAGAATCATTTCACTACATGTTAATGGTCACTCAGGCTGTTTTTCATAAAAAACTGCTGACAGGACTGCAGGGCACCGGCCTGACCCTGGGACAGCCAAAGGTTTTGGACTATCTGAGGGAACATGACGGTTCCAATCAGAAAGCCATTGCCGCTGCCTGTCACATTGAACCCGCATCCCTCACTTCTGTTCTTGGAGGCATGGAACAAAAGGGACTTATTGAACGGAAAAGCCTGAACGGCAACCGCCGCTCCCTTCACGTATTCCTCACCCAAAAGGGGAAGGAAATGGTGCAGTATGTGGAGAGGGAATTTTCCCAACTAGAAGCGCAGGCCTTCTCCGAACTGACTGTTGAGGAGAGGGATGCCTTTCTTACAGCCTTCCACAAAATATTTGAAACTATAACTGCTTACGAAAGGACAAATGAAACATGGAAAAACTAAAGTCTTATCTCATCTTTACTGCCGGTCTCTTTTTCTGCTCCATGGGAGTGAGCTTTGTGACAAAAGCGGATCTTGGCACCTCCCCGATCTCTTCCATCCCCTATGTACTGAGCCTGAGATTCCCATGGACTCTGGGAGAATTCACCATTGTATTCAGTCTGCTTTTGATCGGGCTGCAGATTCTCATACTGCGGAAAAACTTCAAACCGGAAGACATACTTCAGATACCGGTATCCATCCTCTTCGGATATTTCATAGATCTTACCATGCTCCTCTTAAAAGGCCTGGCACCCTCCGGTTATCCCGCTAAGATAACAGCTCTTCTGACCGGCTGTGTAATACTGGCCTTCGGTGTGTATCTGGAGGTTCTTGCCAATGTGGTCATGCTTCCCGGTGAATCCTTTGTCAGAGCGGTGTCGGTGACCTGGCATAAAGATTTCGGGAACTGCAAGATCGCTTTCGACGCTGCCATGACATTTACCGCTGCTGCCATCTCCCTATTTTCCTTTCACACGCTGAAAGGCGTCAGTGAGGGAACCATCCTCGCGGCATTTCTGGTGGGCTTTCTCGCACGGCTGATAGGCAGACTGTTTGACAGATTGTCTGACACGCTGACCGGTGCCCTGTCTGACTGACGGATATTCAGTATATCTCTGCATAAAAAAGCAAGAGGTGGAAACGGCTTTTCTATTCCGTTTACACCTCTTGTTTTATTTATATCACAACAATGATTCCGCCGTCATTGGCATACATGCTGCTCACGCCTGCGGTATCCAGAAGGACTACGTCTTTCACCGGAATCCGTTTTATAATGGCGTCTTTTACTATCTCGGCCCGTTCCCGGCAGTTACAGTGTGATATGCCCAGTATTCTGTCCGCGCTGTTCTCTGAGCGCTCCACAATATAATCCACCATTTTCATAAGTGCCTTATTAATGCCTCTTGCCTGGTCAAGCTGTATGATGGTACCTTCCGGGGTAGCTCCCATGACAGGCTTTATTTTCAGGGCTGTGGCCACAAATGCCTTCAGATTGCTTAAACGTCCGTTCTTTCTAAGCGTCTCAAGGCTTTCCAGTACAAAATAGGTATTCTGGCTTTCAATATAGGCCTCTACCTCCTGGACAATATCCTCAAATTCCATATTCCTGTTCTCGCACTCCTCGATCTTCAGGGCGATCAGTGTCTCGCCCACAGAAGCGGAACGGGAATTGAAGATGTGGATCTTCTTCTCAGGACAGTTCTCCAACAGCAGATTCCTGCCCAGCACGGCGCTGTTGTAGGAACCGCTCAGTTCTGAGGAAAGTGTCACTGCATACACATGGTCAGCCTCACAGTCATAGGCCTCCATATATCTCTCCGGGGAGGGACATGAGGATTTTGGACAGTTCGGTGATTCTGCTACTCTTTTTAAGAAATATGCCTGATCAAAGCTCTCATCATCCACAATATCTTCTTCGTCGACAGTAAGTGTCAGGGATGCCCGTTCAATGGACGGGTCTTCTTTCCAACGTTCAATTAATTCTCCGCAGCTGTCTATTACTATTTTATATCTCATCTTGCAACCTCTTATATGTAGTTTTTAATACTATGTTTTATGATAACACAAAACCATGCTGTTGAAAAGGCTTTTTTCATGAAAGTGCTTTGATTTTTCCCGTTTTTCGTATATACTATTCCTTAGACTACAACAGGAAGAGGAAATAATATCATGATAGCTTTACAGGTACAGGATGTAAAAGAATTTATGTCCCGTCTGCTTATAGGAACCGACTTCGATGCCTTCTGGCTGTGTGAAGCCAGTGTGACTACCTTCGTCACCTACAATATCGACGGTTCCCTCCATAAGGAGTTCTTTGATTCCGAACAGGCGGAAATGCTCACTCAGACAGAGCGCACCTTCTCATCGTGGAAGGAGATCAAACCCTTCTGCTTCTCCATCATGAAAGGAAAACACACCCCGCTTCACTTTAAGATCATATTCCAGCTCTCCAGACAGAATGTGGAAAAGCTGCTTGTGGGAAGCGGACTTTCCTGGAAACCGGCAGATGTCTTCGGCCTGTATCTGAACCTGCAGTACGATGGAAGTCATGTGACCTGCACAACAGGTACATCCCTTAAAACCTTCACCATGGATAAGTCCCTGGACCGGGTGTGGGATGAAATGGTAACTAAATTTTTCAGGCAGCAGCAGATCCCTGTACTGCTTGTCTGATCATATATTGATAATAGTTTATGTGAAAGAAGGAAAAGTATGCAAAATTATGAAACAAATGTATTAAAACAAGAGTGGATGGAGAATCTGGACCTGTTTACCCGTGAAATGGATTATCCCCGGGAAGCTGCTGTATCTCTCAGCCAGTCCCTGGAACAGGTTTTTAAAAGTCCGGAGGCGCTCTCCATACTCACAGACGCTGATCTGACGTACAGTAATAATATCCATATGGACTATAAAAAAATCTTAAATGAACTGAAAGATGTCTCACCAAGCTGTGGTGTCCACACCTATACACTCCACATGCTCTTTTTCATTATCCTGTCACGCAAAACCAGGAAAATTTATGAAGAGCGCGGTATTGCACCGGAAATCTTCCGCGCTTCCATGATGGATCTGCACTGGAAGCTTCTGGAATGCAAAAAAATGTTCGGCATATGGGGTACCAGCGTGGCTGACTGGCAGATATGGTGGTTTGAGGTCAAACGCTTTGCCCTGGGACGCTTCCAATACGAGCTGGTGCCTTTTGAAGACAACTATGAAAAGAACGGCATCTCTCTGCACCCGGGCGACCTTGTGATCAATGTACACATTCCGTCCTGCGGGCCGCTGAGAAGAGAGGAGTACATGCAGTCCTATGCCATGGCCGCAGACTTTTTCCGGGATTCTTTTGAAGACCGACCCGTTGTATTTTTCTGTGAATCCTGGATGCTGTTCCCCGAACACAGGCTTTTCCTTCCCAAAACTTCCAATATACTGGGCTTTATGCAGGATTATGACATTTATAAAGAGGAGTATAACAACGGAGATCTGTGGAGAATCTTTTATGAGGATCATAAAAAACCGGCCGAGGAACTGCCCCAGGACACGGGACTTCAGAGAGCTTACCGTTCCTGGCTGATGGAAGGACATCAGGCCGGTCTCGGATTCGGCGTTTTTATTTATGATAAAAGACTAACAGGAGAAAAATTATGATTCAGGATATTGCACCACATATTTACCACAACGAATATCTGCCCCATGAACCCCAAAAGGACAGTGTGCTGCTCTGCTATAAAAAAGACCAGATTTTTATGAAAAATGCGGACGGGGAAATCTCCTTTCCCACCTATTCCGAAGCGGAATCTGTATTCCCGGCGGTAAAAGACCTCTGGACTTATCTCTTTACCATAGATGAAACTGCCTATTACCTGGTATCCCAGCTTCCTTTTGAGGAGTTGCCGGACTATTCCCTTGAAAAGACGGACAGCCTTCGCACATTAAGCCCCCGTCATCTTATCTTTGCTGGGATCACGGGACATCAGCTCTATAAATGGTATCAAGGCCGCAGATTCTGCGGCTGCTGCGGCAGAAGGATGAAACCGGACAAAAAAGAACGCATGATGTACTGCCCTAACTGTCACATAATGGAATACCCAAAGCTCTCCCCTGCAGTCATTGTGGCTGTAAGAAACGGGGAAAAGCTGCTTCTGTCCAAATACGCGGGACGTGAATTCACCAACTATGCCCTGATCGCAGGGTTTGCGGAGATCGGAGAACCCATTGAGGACACTGTGAGACGTGAAGTCATGGAGGAGGTTGGCCTCAAGGTAAAGAATCTCCGCTTTTATAAAAGCCAGCCCTGGTCCTTCACAGACACTCTGCTCTTCGGCTTTTTCTGTGACTTAGACGGGGATGACACCATCTGCCTGGATGAGGAAGAACTGTCTCTGGCAGTGTGGATGGAACGCTCCCAAATACCTGTGGATGAATATGAGATCAGCCTTACCAGGGAAATGATGACGCTATTCAAAAACGGACTGGATAACAATTTCTGATCTGCCAAATGACAATATAGTTACAAATGTCACTGTAATGTCATTTTGCCCTGCTATACTGTGTTTCCATAAGGAGGATACACAACTATGGAAATACTTTCATGTAAAAATCTTACGAAAATTTACGGCACAGGCCCAAACGCGGTCACAGCCCTGGATCATGTCACTCTCTCCGTGGAAAGCGGAGAATTCACAGCCATTGTCGGCGCCTCCGGTTCCGGTAAATCCACGCTTCTGCATCTTTTGGGAGGTGTGGACCGGCCCACCGAGGGCGAGATCCGTATTGAGGACACCGATATATCCACTCTGGATGAAGAGGCGCTTGCTGCCTTCAGAAGGCGGAAGGTTGGTCTTATCTATCAGTTTTATAATCTGATCCCCACACTCACCATCAAGAAAAACATATTGCTGCCTGTCCTTCTGGACGGACGCAGACCTGACCTGAAAAGGTTTGACCAGATCGTCACAACTCTTGGGCTTACTGACCGTCTGGAACATCTCCCCGGAGAACTGTCAGGAGGGCAGCAGCAGCGGGCCGCCATTGCCAGAAGTCTGATCAGTCGTCCTGCCATTTTACTGGCAGATGAACCCACAGGCAATCTGGACCGGAAAAATTCCCAGGAGACACTGGATCTGCTGAAGCTGTCACACCGCCGCTTCGGACAGACAGTTCTTCTGATCACACACGACGAAAAATTGGCACTGGAGGCTGACCGTATCCTGACCATGGAGGACGGCAGGGTGATCAAAGACCAGGTGAACCAGTCATGAAGATCCTGAGAGAATATACCCTGGATTTTATCCGGCGCAACAAACGCACAAGCTGTGCCATCATGATAGCCCTCTATCTGGCCAGCACCTTCCTCTCCGCCCTCTGCGGATTTATCAATACCATGTGGAGGGATACCATCACACTCACGGTATTCAAATCAGGAGACTGGCACGGGGAATTGTTCGGTGAGGCCTTCGGCCGGGATCTACCCCTTATAAAGGGGTATTCCACTGTGGACGATGTCCTCATAAAAGGTAATTTTATCACGGCTGATATAGAGGACCCCAGAAGAGAATATCTGTCCCTGCGCTGTGCCAATGCCGCATACTGGAAACACATGCCGGAAAAAAATGAGCTGACAGACGGACGCATACCTGAAGCCTCCAATGAAATCGCCATATCAAAACAATATTTTGAAAACCATCCGGAGCTTAAAATAGGCGACACCATAACTCTACCCATGGGAGAACGAGTAAAAGACGGAACCATCCTGGAGGCCACTGAACCGCTTCGCAGCGGGGAAACCTTTTCCAAAAGAGAGGAACGCACCTTTACCATAGTAGGTATCCTGGACGCTGCCACGCCCTCCACTGTCCCCTCCTATTACGCAATGGGCTATATGGAAGATGATGATATCAGGCCGGAGGAATCCATCACGGTCTATCTGCGGTTCCGGTCTATGCGTGACACTTATGAGGATCTGCCCAAAATAGCAGCTCTGATCGGCTGGGAAAAGGATGAATACGGTGAATATAATTTAAAATACAATGCAGATCTTCTGTCCCAGCATTTTGTCTTTCCCAAAGAACAGTTCCATATGGACAATGCACTGGAGGCGCTGGCATTTCCTATTATGTTTCTGTTCCTGGCTGTATTGGTTGTAGGGCTTTTTGTCCTGATCATCCATAACGCATTCTCTCTGTCTGCCAATTCACGTGTTACACAGTTGGGCATCCTGGCAAGCATCGGCGCCTCTCCCCGCCAGATCCGGCAGTCGGTGATCTGGGAAGGCCTGTTTCTCATGCTTCTTCCCCTGCCGGCAGGACTTGCCACAGGGTGGTTTCTGGATCATTGGCTGATACAGTATGTGAACTCCATCAATGACGCAGCCAGAAGCGGCAATATACCAAAAGTCACTTTTTCGTATGGACTGCCCAGTATCCTGCCTGCCATCCTGCTGACCTTTTTTACCGTATGGTTCTCAGCCAGGATCCCAGCCAGAAAAATAGCCCGGCTTACGCCCATTGAAGCCATCCGCCGGGGTGAAGCCGGAAATATTAAAAAGACCCGCTCCCGGCACATCCTCTCCCGGTTCTTCGGAATCGAGGGGGAATTGGCTTCCAGCGCGCTTTCTGCCAGAAAGAAATCCTATCGGACAGCTACCATCTCCCTGACCCTATCCTTTCTGGTTCTGGCCTGTTTCTGGCATCTGAATGCCTTCCGGACAGTCCAGGCAGAGTTCTCCGCAAAGGAGGATCAGGATCAAGCGGACATTGAGTATTTCCTGGATAACGGTCAAGCGCCGGAAGCTGAGATTCTGAAAGACCTGAAAAGCTTTCCTCATGTAAAGGAAGCGGTATTTTATTCCAACTTAAAATCTGCCCTTTGGATCACACCGGATATGGTATCAGATGAGCTTAAGAACGCGGGAGGAATGGACGCTGTGGTGGATGCAGGAAAATATTATCCCATTAAAAGAGACGGAGAATACCGGGTACAGAACTATTTCATTGGCCTGGATGATGAATCCTTCACCGCATACTGCGATACTCTGGGTATTGACCCTGCTCCATATTTTGATACTGCAGATATACAGTCTATTGTCTGCAACAGCATTGCCGATAAAGTGAATGCCACGTCCACCAGGACGGATATGATAGACTTTCTGAAGATGCAAGAGGGAGACATCCTTACTTATACGGATAAAATTTTGGATGAAGAGGAAGGGGAGTCAGTTATTCAGGTAAAAGCCGGCTACATTACAGACAAAACTCCGCTCCCCGGCGTAGAGTTTCCCGGATATACACTGGTTCAGTTTGTACCTATGAGTACCCTGGATTCCATGGCTGAAAATGTCAGGGAAAAACGGCGTCTGGGGGCCTACCATGCCATTGGTCTTTTCAAAGCCGACCACAGGAAATACATTTCCCAGGTCAGAGATGACCTGGAAAAATTCAGTGACAGATATTACGGTTCCGGTGATTATATCATTTCCGATATCCTGGAGAAAGAAAAGCTGAACAATGACGCCAACAAAATGTACAGTGCGATCATCTTCTTTATCTCAGGACTGATGGCGGTCATCGGTCTCTCCAATGTATGGGCAACCATATCCGGAACCCTGAAAAGCCGCAGAAGGGAACTATCCACCCTGCGTTCCGTGGGCCTCTCTCCCAGAGCGCTGTCCCGCATCTTATCCCTGGAAGCACTGCTGTTCGGGCTGACGCCGTTTCTTATCAGTCTTCCCGTACAGGTGTTGTTCGTAGCCTTCTTCCTGAACGCGTCTGGGCTGCCCTTTAGCGCTTACCTGGTGCACGCGCCGTTTTTAAAGATTCTTGCTTACACTGCCCTGCTGCTGGCTGTTATGCTGGCAACCTATGCCTCCGGCAGCAGGAAAATACGAAAAGAAAATATTGTTGACGCGCTGAAAGACGATACCATTTAGGGCGGGGTGTATGGATCATGGAATTGATTTTAAGATATGCCCGATATGCTCCGGTCCGTATAAAACCTAGCAGTAAAACAGGCTCCCCCATTTGCAGCGTTCTCTGCCCGCAGGGTGCCGTTCTGCCGCTCAACCAGTGCTTTTGACAAAGCCAGACCAATACCAATGCTGTCCTTGCAGGCATTACTTCCCCGGTAAAACCGCTGGAATAAGAGGGGCAGGTCCTCCCTATCAAATCCGGGGCCGTTATCCGCCACCAGGATCTCCGTATAAAGGGGATTCTGGTGGTATTTTATTGTGATCCTCCCTCCATTTCCTGCATGTTCGCTGCAGTTTTTTATCAAATTGGAAAAAATCTCAGCCGTCCAATGCCTGTCACCGCAGAAAACGCATTCCGGCTGCATCTGCAGATCCAGGGTCTGATTTCTTTCTTTTATCTGAGGTTCCAGAGGCTCTGAGGCCTGGATCATCACAGAGGCCGCATCCAGACTTTCCTGTTCCAATTCCAGTGTTCCCGCGTCAAGCCTGGATAGTGTCAGAAGACCGGCAACCAGGTATTCCATACGGGAAATCTGACGCTCCAGGCGCTCCAGATAAGCTCTTGTCTCCCGGTTTACTTCCTCCTCCCGGATCAGTTGTACCATCAGGGACATGGAGGTAATGGGCGTCTTTAGCTGGTGTGCAATATCTGCCAGATTATCCGCCAGATTCTGCCGTTCCCGGCATGCCTCCTCCTTTGTCCTGCGAAGCTCCCTGACGGTCTTGTAGATCTCATCCTCCAGTATGGAAAAAGAGTCCTCCCTGCGTGCCAGCACTGTCTCTCGTCCCTGGTTCACATCCTCCAGATACGCAGTCAGTTCTTCCATACGCTGCGTCCTCCCCCGCTCTGCCTTTGTATACCAAAACAGCCAGATAAGGAATATCACTGCAAGCCCCGCGCAGGATATGCCCATATAGGCGGGCAGAAGACCGCTTCTGTAATATCCGTCCGTGTATCCGTACCTATCCAGCCACTCTTTTCCCTCCCCGGAAACCTCTACACTCCGGCTTTCTTTCAAGATCTTGGCCACCTTTTCTGTAAGTTCCGGTTCCTCCTCCATGGTGTAGGAGATCATATACTCCGCGTTCTCTCTCTGGGTGTGGGCGGAAATCACGGAAAATCCAAAACCCAGAACAGCTCCCAGGAAAAGGGCCGCCGCAAGTGCCCCCAGTATGGTGATCCTCCTTGCTCTCTTATCCATTCTCAGCTATCTCCTCCATCCGATAACCAATCCCCCTAAGCGTCCGGATCTGCTCCGGGTTCCCCAGCTTTTCCCTGAGGCGTTTCATAGTGACTGTCAGGGTATTGTCATTGACAAAATTTCCATCCGCATCCCACAGAAGCTCAAGAAGGCGGTTCCTGGTTATTGCCTGGTTCTTATTCTCCAGAAGCACCCGCAGCAGCCGCAGTTCCCCGGCTGTCAATACCACCTCCTCAGACCCAAGATATGCTTTCATCTTCTCTGTATCCATGGAAATATGGCCGCATGCAAGCCTTCCCATCTCCGCAGTCCTGCTGCTCCTTCTTAGAACAGCACGGATCCTGGAGGAAAGAACCGACAAAAGAAACGGTTTCACAATATAATCATCTGCTCCCATGTCCAGCCCTCTCACAATATCCTTCTCCTCATCCCGCACAGTGAGAAATATAACGGGAAGTGTCTCATCAAAGGCCTTTACCTGCCGACAGAAGGAAAAGCCATTCCCATCCGGCAAATTCAGATCCAGGAGCACAAGGTCTGTCTTTTCATCCAGGCAGGCTCCTGCCTCCTTTAAGGTCCGGCACCAGACAGTGGTGCTCCCCTCTTTTTTCATTGCGCTTTGGATTCCAAAGGCAATGGTCTCATCATCCTCCAGCAGTAAAATACGCGGCATAACATTTCTCCCTCAAAAATAAAATAATTCCTCGAATTTCTTGTCCAGTGCAATACATAAGATCAGTGCCAGTTTTGCTGTTGGATTAAACTGCCCCGTCTCAATGGAGCTTATGGTATTTCTGGATACCCCCACCATCTCAGCCAACTGGTTCTGGGACAATTTTTTCTCACTTCTGGCTTCCTTCAGGCGGTTTTTTAAAATTAATTCATCGTCCATCTGCTGCCCGCCTAAAAAATCTCACTGATATAGCCGACAAACAGCAGCACGGCAGCCAGCACTGACAGGATTCCCAGCCCTATCTCGAACTTCTTGTGAAGCTTCCCCCCGTTATACAGATAATGGATTCCCATGCTCACAAAAAATATGCAGTACACATCGCTCCAGGGCTGCCCTGCCACAATTTTAACGATCATCAGCGCCAAAGTTACCAAGAGAATCCCCATCAGCACAAAACTGAATCCTTTCTGCGAAACCTGCGTTTCCCATTCATCCATGGAGCCTTTCTTTTTCTTCCTGGCCAGCTCCAAAACTTCCTTTTTTTCCATAACGGCACCTTCCTCTCTTTGCCAAGTTTTCTTGTCATCTATATTATATCATGCCAAGTTTTCTTGTCAACACTTTCTGCCAAGTTTTCTTTGCAGTCCAGACGAACAATCTCCTCTTTGCGGGTGCTGCAAATTTCATAAATGCAGGTATCATAAATACAAAATAGTGCAGTTGTAAAAAATCATTTTCACAACTGCACTATGATCGTTCTTATTTATTTCGCACTCTTTTTATCTTATTTTGCAAGCATCATCATGATATCATTGCTGCGTGTCACAAATTTTGTCATTTCCTCCGGTGTGAGCTGTCTGTGGCTCAGCACAGCCAGATCATAAAGCTGCTCACAGATCACATTTGTGTTCTCTGTATCACCGTTCTCCAGGACATACTGTACCAGCTTATTGTTGGCATTGAGTATCAGTGTCTCCTGTCCGCCGAACATGGACGGGTCCATACCGTACATATTATACATTTTCATCATTTCCTGCATACGGCGGCTTTCCTCTGAAACGGTCATCATGGAAGAAACATTTTCATTTTTCAGTTTTTCCACTTTAACGGTCAGGTTTTCTTTGTTCAGCACCTTTTTAAACAGTTCTGAAAGGGTCTTTGTCTCCTCTTCCAGCGCTGCCGCATCATCCTCTTTTACGGAGTCATTGATATCCGCATCAATGCGCAGGAACCTTACATTTTCCTTGATCTGCTCTACATGGGAGATAAACGGGGAGTCAATGTTATGTTTCATGATGACAGCATCCTGGCCCTCTTCTCTGAACATATTAATATACTGGCTCTGCTGTACCTCATCTGTCACATAGTAAATATTTGTCTTCTCAGGCTCTTTCTCTTCCTCGTCTTTCTTGCTGTCCTCTGCAGTCTCCTCTTTTGTTTCCTCAACTACAGTTTCCTCAGTCTCTTTGGCCTCTTCCGGTTTTTCATTGGCTTTGATGCAGTCTTCCAGAGTCAGATACTTGCCGTCAATATTCTTATACAGGATGTAATCCATCATTCTCTCTGAGAATTTTGTATCCTTTAAACAGCCGAATTTGATGAACGGGCTGATATCATCCCAATATTTTTCATAGTTTTCTCTATCTGTCTTGCACATGCCTGACAGCTTGTCAGCCACTTTTTTGCTGATATACTCAGAAATTTTCTTTACAAATCCGTCATTCTGCAGCGCACTTCTGGATACGTTCAGAGGCAGATCCGGGCAGTCAATGACACCTTTTAACAGCATCAAAAACTCAGGGATCACTTCTTTGATATTGTCTGCGATGAACACCTGGTTGTTGTACAGCTTGATGGTTCCCTCAATGGATTCGTATTCCATGTTGATCTTCGGGAAGTACAGGATACCTTTCAGGTTGAACGGATAATCCATGTTCAGATGGATCCAGAACAGAGGCTCCTTGTAATCCATAAATACTTTTCTGTAGAAATCTTTGTATTCCTCGTCTGTACAGTCGTTGGGATGTTTTGTCCACAGCGGATGGGTGTCACTTAAAGATACCGGACGTTTATTGATCTTTACTTTATCCTGGGCAGGAGAAACCTCAACGATTTCCTTCTCGCCGTTTTCGTTCTCCTTCTCCTCTGTCTTGGCCTCCTCGTGGATGTGCTCTACTACCACATCATCCTCTCTTAAATCAGCCTCATCAATGGTCTCATACTCCTGCTCTGCATTGGCCTTTGACAGGAATATTTCTACCGGCATGAAGGAGCAGTATTTTTCAATGATCTCTCTTGCACGGTATTCGTTGGCAAATTCCAGTGCATCCTCATTTAAGAACAGGGTGATCTCTGTACCTACTTCTGTGCGGCTTCCCTCTCCGATTTCGTACTCTGTGCCGCCGTCACATTCCCAGTGTACGGGAACAGCGTCCTCTTTGTAGGAAAGTGTATCAATATGAACTTCATCAGCTACCATAAACGCAGAATAGAATCCCAGACCGAAATGTCCGATGATCTGATCTTCGTTAGTCTTATCTTTATATTTCTCCAAAAACTCTGTCGCACCGGAAAATGCGATCTGAGTAATATATTCTTCCACCTCATCAGCGGTCATACCAAGACCGGTATCAATGAATTTCAGTGTCTTCTCTTCCGGATTCACGATCACCTGGATCTTGTTCTTGTGTCCTTCCGGGAATGTATACTCACCCATAACCTCCAGTTTTTTCAGTTTGGTAATGGCATCACATCCATTGGAAATCATCTCACGGAAGAAAATGTCATGGTCGGAGTACAACCATTTCTTGATGATCGGGAAAATATTGTCGCTATTGATTGATAAATTACCACGCTTGTTAGCCATGATATGCATCTCCTTTGTCTTTTCTCTGTTTTCTTATTTTTATTACGGAAAACTTTACTCCGGTTTCCCGCTGCTAAAAATAATATTAATACCCGGCGGAGGAAAAGTCAAGAGAAAATTAGCACTCATTTTCAGTGAGTGCTAACAAATTTTTATTAAAATTATAAACAAACTATAAAATCAGTTATGTATCATCCCTGTCATCAATCTTCTGCGCCACGATAAAAATATTCGGCGGATTTTTGTGAAGATTTACGATTTCCAGTACCAGAAATCCTTTTTTCTGGATCTTCCGCATCAGGCCGATGGGTGTATCAAAAGCCACATAGGGCATAAGGTGCAGCTTGCTCTTCACAAACTTTTTCACGGAGTCCCTTGAAAAATTCCTTCCCAGACAGTCTGTAGCGGAGATAAACACTCCTCCGGGTTTGAGAAGAGACCATATTTTTTCCAACACCTGATCCCGGTCTGACAGATATAAAAGCACGTTAAAAGCTGTCACCACATCAAAACTCTCCGGTTCACCGCTGAAATTCATCAGATCCGTGTGACAGAATGTGATGTTCCGGCATCCTTCCCCGGCTGCCTTCTGCACTGCTTTTTCCATCATCTCCTCTGATGTGTCAATAGCCACGATCTCCCTCACATTCTGTGAGATGGGAATAGTGGTATTGCCTGTACCGCACCCGAAATCCAGGACTTTTGCCTCCTGGTTCAGGTACGGCAGTGTGCGCTTCACTGTCTTTTTATACGCTTTTTTATAGACCTTCCACACCTGGTCATCGTAAACTCTGGATCTCCTGTTCCAGAAATATTCATTGTCTGATGGTTTCTTTGACATCTTATGTTTCCCCTTTCTGAACTAACTGTAAGCCGCTTTCGCTGTCTGAAATATTATAAAAATCTGCGGAGCAGCCACTCTTTTCCCTCTGTATAAGGCTGATAACGGATAGGCAGGTCTATCATATCTGACTTCCTCACCACGCTTTTTTTGTGACTGAAGGTTTCAAAGCTTTCTCTCCCGTGATAGCTCCCCATGCCGCTGCCTCCCACACCGCCGAAGCCCATATGCGGGGTAGCCAGATGAATGATGGTGTCATTGACGCAGCCGCCTCCAAAGGAGAGATTTCTGAGAACCTTTCTCTCCGTCCTCTTATCCCTTGTAAAAAGATACAGGGCCAACGGCTTTTCCCTCTCTTTCACAAATCCCACCGCTTCTGCTGTCTCTTTAAAGGTCAGCACCGGAAGCACCGGTCCGAAGATCTCCTCCTGCATAACAGGCGATTCTTCCGTGATCCCGGTCAGCACTGTGGGCGCGATCTGAAGACGTTTTTCATCTCCGTACCCGCCGATCTCAATCTGCCCCTCTCTGAGCAGTTCCATCACCCTGCGGTAATGCTTCTCATTGATCATCCGGGGATAGTCCGGATTTTTCAAAGGTGCCTCTCCGAACATCTGCCGGATATAATGCTTTACATATACCAGGAATTCCTCTTTGACAGATTCCTGCACAAGCAGATAATCAGGTGCCACACAGGTCTGCCCGCTGTTCAGATATTTGCCGAACACAAGCCTTTTTGCAGCCATCTTTAAATTAGCGGTACTGTCCACAATACAGGGACTCTTGCCGCCCAGTTCCAGAGTCACGGGTGTCAGATAACGGGCCGCCTTCTCCATGACCAGCCTGCCCACCGTCACACCCCCGGTAAAAAAGATATAGTCAAACCGCTGCTCTAAAAGCTCCTGGTTCTCTGCCCGTCCGCCTTCCACTACGGCCACAAACTCCGGTGGAAATGCCTGACGGATGATCTTAGCGATCACGGCTGATACATGTTCCGAATATGCAGAGGGCTTCAGGATACAGCAGTTCCCGGCTGCTATGGCCCCGATCAGCGGGTCAAGACAAAGCATAAAGGGATAGTTCCAGGGTGCCATCACCAGGACCACTCCGTAAGGCTCATGTGTCACGAAACTTTTTGCGGGAAACTGCGCGAGAGGTGTTGGTACTGTCTTATCCTTCATCCATGTTTTCAGATGTCTTTTCACAAAAGACAACTCACTCAAAACCATCCCCACCTCTGTCATATAAGACTCAAATGAAGATTTATGGAGATCCTGATACAAAGCATGGCGGATCTCTCCCTCATTCTTTTTTATAGTCTTTTCCAGGCGGTCAAGGGCCTGAATTCTGAATGCCCGGGACATCGTACAGCCTTTTCCGAAAAATCTCCTCTGACGCCGGACCAGTTTTTCTATTTCCATATTCATTCCTCTTTTCCGAACTTTTCCCTATTGTAATACATTTTTCCAAAAAGGACAAGGCATGCCAGAGTGTGTTTGAAAAATGCCTTCCGTGAGATGTGCGGGAATGATTTTTCAAACAAGCTCTATCTCAAACAGAAGAGGAGGAAGCGGGGTCATGAAAAAAGCAAAAAGCCGAAAAAGTCATGATTCTCATCATCCCTTTTTCGGCTTTTCAAAAACTATACGGATTTTCCCCGCCGCTATGGCCGGCTTTCAATTCCAAGAACCCATGCCGGTGTTCCCATCCATCAGCCTTCTACGATCAGATACTGCCCGTTCGGCAGCGGAAACACCTCACTTGCCTCCTCAATCTCATCCAGGGACATACCGTCTACATCCATTCCGTTTTCCTCAAAATAGTCCCTGACTTCCTCGATGGAATCAACCACCACTGCCATGCAGTCTTCCAGGAAGGCCTCAGCCTCCTCCACAGTCTCCGCCACCGGCTCGGCAAAAAGCTGCCCCTGTTTCTGTAAAAATGTGAGTAAGCATTCATCACTGAATTCGTTCATTCTGCATATCCTCCTTTAATAATGATTTTATTTAAAACGGTTTCCACCCGTTTTGTTTCTGCTCTGCACGCATTTTTCACCGCTTCCTTTGCATCGCCTGCCGCATAGCTGTACTTTACCCTGGACAGCATCTCCAGGTCATTATAATTGTCACCAAAGGCTGCGCATTCCTCCGGTTTTATATTCAGGCTCTGCTGCAGTATACCCATGGCGTTTCCCTTATCCGCGCCTTTTGGCATCATGTCCAGCCAGGCGAATCCGGAGGTGACAACCGTAGCCCGCTCCCCGAATTTTTCTTTCCAGTAAGGGTAAATGCTCTCCACACCGGCCTCCTCATACACTGATATCTTCAGGTATGGTTCCTCTATACGGAAAATGTTGTCCATAAGAGTCACATCATTTTTTACAAAATTGGCGATATGGTCATAAAAGGACGGCTGCTTTGGCTGGATGTAACATGTGCTCTCACCGGAGACCAGAGCCTCCGCGCTATCTTTTTCCAGTATGCTCTCCAGTATCTCATCTCCTAATGTCCTGTCAAACACATCTTTATGTAGGACTCTGCCCTGATATACCACAAGTGCGCCATTTTCACAAATATAAGCAATATCATCCTTCACAGGCTCAAACAGTCTCCGCAGATTGGGATACTGCCTGCCGCTGGCCGCTGCAAATAAAATGCCCATTTGGGATAATTTTTTTATCATCTCAACCGCTTCAACTGAAATTTCCCTTGTCCCCTGCAGAAGCGTTCCGTCTAGATCACTGGCGATCAGTTTCAGCATGGTTTCTCTCCTTTGCAAACGCCAGTACCTCATCCGGTCTGTCCACTATTTTTTTTGCCTGGTGCTCCACAAGTTCTTCTCTTGGACGGAATCCCCATGTAACGCCGATGGTAAACATACCTGCCTCTTTTCCGGTCTCCATATCTGTGTTGGTATCACCAAGATACAGGCATTCTTCCGGGGTCACTTTAAGCCGGCGGGCAATAGCAAGCGCTCCCACCGGGGAAGGCTTTCTTGGAACCTCTGCAGTCTGTCCCTGTACCTCGTCGAACAGCCCTTCACCAAATATCTGCCTCACAACATCCACTGCTGCGTGGTGTGGTTTGTTGGAGAATACGGCGATCCGTATTCCCTCCTCCTTCAGGCCTTTCAGCATCTCCACTATACCGTCAAAGGGTTTTACATGATAAAACGGGTCCTCCTCAAACCATTTCCGATACAGCACTTTTGCCTCCTCATAATCCACCTTTTCCGTGCCGCCGGAGGCTTTTAAAATCCGTTTTACCAGCTCATCCGCTCCGTCTCCTGCAAAATAATTATACTCCCGGATCGGCTGTTCGGGAAGTCCATAATGGCTTAGAAGCCTGTTCCCCACAACACCGATGGATTCCACTGTGTCCGCGATCGTTCCGTCCAAATCAAATATACATGCCCGAATCATGAATGCCACTCCTTTATGTCTATTCCTAACTGTTTTAATTCCTGGTAGAGCCTTGCCAGGGGAAGACCTACCACATTGTTGTAATCACCGTCTATCTTCTCCACAAACACTGCGGATCTGCCCTGTATCCCATAGGCACCCGCCTTATCCATAGGCTCTTTTGTCTTCACATAGGCGTCGATCTCCTCCTCCGACATGGGATAAAAAACCACCTCTGTCTTCTCATAGAAGCTCTTCTGTATCTTGGCGCCGTCCTGCCGTATGAAAAGGGTGACGCCTGTGTATACCTGATGTCTCCTGCCCTGGAGCCGTCTCAGCATGTCCCGGGCCATGGATTCATCCGCCGGTTTTCCGAGAATAGAATCCTGAAATGCCACCACCGTGTCAGCACCGATCACCAGTACATCCCCTGATGTCTTCTCAAACACTTCCTGACCTTTACAGCGGGACAAGTCCTGAACTACCTCCTGCGGAAGACTGGATGTCATAACTTCCTTTGCACTGCTTGGACATACTTCAAAAACTACCCCTATCTGATCCAGCAGTTCCCTGCGCCTTGGAGAAGCACTGGCTAATATAATTCTTTTCATAAATGTTCCCAGCTTTCTATTTATGCTTTTTTAAGTATAGCCTCTCTCACTCTTCCATGCAATATATTTTTTTGCCAAATTTTTCTTCTGTACTTTTCAATATCTGTTATTATTTTACCAGAACATATTGTAACACTACAACGGGAAATTTGAGAAAGCCCCAAGGCCTGCTGTGATCATATCATTCCCATATGCTGTGGAACTGATTTTTCTTGGAAAACCGGAAGATATGGGATATAATAGACAGATAGAAAACCACTTAACATGCCAACACAGAATAAAAGGAGCTTTCCATGAAAATACTTTTTACTGACCTGGACGGTACACTGCTCAACGATGAAAAACAGATTCCCGAAGTAAATTCCACTGCCATACAAAAGACACTTCAAAAGGGAAATGCTGTTGTGATCTGCACAGGCCGCTCCTATTCCTCCGCGAAAAAATTTGTGGACAGGCTTGGTCTGAACCAGGAGGGGTGCTATGCCATCCTCTACAACGGTGGCATGATCTATGACTGCTGCAGCGGGGAAATCCTCTATAAGCACACCATGCCTCTGTCCTATGTAAAACATATCTTTGAACAGGCTGCCGGCTTTGGCCTTTACTGCCAGACCTATGAAGGAGATCATGTTGTCACCCCGGAAGACCGGCCGGAAGCCGCTCAATACCACTGGTCATCCCAGATGGAGGTCAAGGTGGACCCGAAGCTTCTGGATCATCTCAAAGAGGAGCCTGTCAAAGTCCTGACCTCCTGTCTGGACGACAGGAAAAAACATGAAGCATACCGGGATTTTATGCTCCCGTGGGCCAAGGGAAAGGTTTCCATCTTTTTCTCCAGCGAGTATTATCTGGAACACGTTATGGAGGGCGTGTCCAAAGGAGCTGCCATCCGCTGGCTCTGCCGGTATCTGGACGTACCCATAGAACAGACCATAGGCGCCGGAGACGCGGAAAATGACCTGACCATGCTGGACGCCGCAGGTCTTGCCGTGTGTATGAAAAACGGCACCCAAGAGGCAAAAAGACATGCAGATCACATCACCGAAAGGGACAACAACCAGGGTGGTGTGGCTGAAATCATTGAAAAATTCATGTAATTTAATACTTTATAACAAAATTCATGTAAAATTTATGAATTAGGTCTTCCAATATTCTGTTAAAAAGTATTATAATGGTAATACTAAAAATAGTCATTTGAAAGGAAAGGGATTAATATGGGTAGTTTTGGAAAAAAATTATTGGGGTTCAGTGTGATCGGCGCGGCTGCCGGTGCGGCTTATTATTATTTGAAGAAACAAAAAGAAGAAGATCCTGATTTGGAAGAAGATTTTGCCGACTTTCACGACAATGTAAAAGAAACCGCCGCTTCTGCCAGGAATGTGGCAAGCAAGCTGAAAGAAAAAGTAGAAAAAACGGTTGAAGAGACTGTCAATAAAGTAAAGGAACACACAGACGACATTCTGGATGATCTGGACGATGAGGACATCTTTGAGGATGACGACATGGATCTGGATGATCTGGATCCCGATGATATAAAAGAGGATGTCAAAGAGACCGCCCAGGAAGTAAAAGAGGATTTAAAAGACGCTGCAAAGACTGCCAAAGAGGGTGCTGCGGAGACTGCAGAAGACTTGAAGGAAGCAGTGGAAAAAAGCGTGGAACAGGTGTCTGAGGAATTGAAAACAAGAATGGAAAATGCTAAAAAAGCCATGGAAGACAGCACCTCTGAGGATTCAGACAAAACAGAATAACGAGTAAACCCGGGACGGCTGTACAAGCCGTAACCCGGGTTTTTTCATGTCTTATTTTATTCCTGACCCATATCCAGCTTCTCCAGTATCTGCCGTTTATAGCTTAAAAACTCATCTGTCAGATTGAAATCACTGCGTCTGGGACGTGGTTCCCGGATGTGTATTTCCTCTGTGATCCGTCCCGGCCTGCCAGTGAGCAGGTAAATCCTGTCTGATAATAAGACAGCCTCATCAATGTCATGGGTGATGAAGATCGTGGAGAGATGGATCTGCTCCATCACCTGCAGGTACCACTTATGCATAGCACTCTTTGTCAATGTATCAAGAGCCGAAAACGGTTCGTCCAGAAGTGCCAGTTTCTGAGAAAACAGGTACGTTCTCAAAAGGGCTGCTCTCTGGCGCATCCCGCCTGAGAGCTGGCCTGGATATTTTTTCTGTGTTCCCTCCAGGCCGAATTCCTGAAAATAAGGCTGCACCTTTTCCCTGGCCGCCTTTTTCTTCTCGCCTTTTATGAGAAGGGGAAGGGCTACATTGTCTTCTATCGTACGATACGGAAGCAGCATATCCTTCTGAAGCATATAACTTACATTGCCGGGAACGCCTGTGATCTCCTGGCCGTCCAGATACACATTCCCCGTTTCCGGCTTCTCCAGACCGGAGATCACATTAAAAAGCGTTGTTTTGCCTCCGCCGCTGACTCCTAAAAGGCTTACCAGTTCCTGGTCATGAAGTTCAATGGTGATATCCTCCAGGATCTTCACTCCGTCAAAGGATTTGCTCACATTTGAAACCTTTAATTCTGCCATGTCTTAACCTCCGGGAAGCTCATTTATTCCGGCAGATAGTCGTTGGAGAATCCTGCATTTTCCGGCAGATCTGCCTCTGACAATCCATTTTCATTCAGCCAGGCGTAAAAAGCATTCCATCTGGCCGGATCTATATATCCCCACTGCTCCACTTCTGCTTTATACTGGTCTTTTAAGTATTCCTGACTGGCCTTTACCAGCTTTTCATCCAGCTCCGGGGAGGCCTTTAAAAGAATGTCCGCTGCCCCCTCCGGGTCCTCAACTGCATCTTCATACCCTTCTTTTAAAGCGCGCAGGAATGCTTTTGCTGTATCCGGCTCTGTCTCCAGGAAATCATTATTGGCGATCACAACCGGTGTATAGTAATCAAATACAGGATTGATATCTTTAAAAGCAAAGTAATCGGTATCAAGGCCTGCCACCTCTGTGGCGATCCCCGCCCATGCGTAGAAGATCCAGATAGCATCCACGGAGTTTGATTTCAGTGCGGAGACCTCATCTGTGACCGTGCTCGGGATCAGCTCTACCTTAGAAAAATCCCCGCCGTCTTTTTCCACCACATTCTGCATCATAGCTTTTTCAATAGGTGCATCCCAAGTGGCATATTTCTTTCCTTCCAGGCCCTTCGGACGATCCATTCCCTCTCCCTTTCTGGAAATGATACCGGAAGTATTGTGCTGGATCAAAGCCGCTACCGCTGTATTGGGCAGCGCATGATCCCCCGCCACTCCAGGTGCCATACTGTCCTGGAAGGAGACGCCAAACTGGGCTTTCCCTGATGCCACCAAAGCGTCCGCGCCGTCCTCAGGGGGCTGTACGATCTCCACATCGAGGCCTTCTTTTTCAAAATAGCCCTTTTCTTTTGCTACATAAAGGCCTGTATGATTAGTATTCGGTGTCCAGTCCAATACAAAAGTGACCTTCTCAAGGTCTTTGGAACTGCTGTCTTTATCTGTTGTATTTTCAGCCGCAGAATCCTTATTCCCGCTGTCCTCACCGCTGCCGCAGGCAGTCATGGATGTGAGTACGCAGGCTGCCAGAAACGCTGCCAGAATCTTCTTTTTCATCCTAATATTGTCCTCTCTGTTCTGTCTTATTTCGCCCGCTCCCAGGGCATGGATTTTTTCTGCAGGATATCCACCAGCTTCATGAGTATAAGGCTGATAATGGATATGAGAAAAATAACCGCAAACATTTTATCAAAAGCAAACGCCTTTTTTACCCGTGTCATATACACACCAAGCCCGGAAAAACCGCCCAGCCACTCAGAGATAACTGCGCCCACCACGGAATATGAGGCGGAAATACGCAGACTTGCAAAAAAGCGGCTCATGGCCCCCGGCATCTTAATATAGCGGAATATCTGGAGCCTGCCTGCGCCCATGCTTCTCAAGAGATTCATCATATCCTTATCCGCGGAGCGAAAGCCTTCCAGAAGTCCTATGGTGATAGGGAAAAAAGTCACGATCACGATCAGAATGACCTTGGGCATCATCTCGTATCCGAACCACAGCACCAGAAGAGGCGCTATGGCCACTGTGGGCACTGTCTGTGTAATGACGATCAACGGGTAGAAGGCCTTGTAAAGCTTGTCATACCTGTCCATGAGGACCGCCATGACAAACCCGAAGGCCACACCGCAGAAAAGACCTGCGGCTGCCTCTAAAAGGGTCACTCTGGAATTCTCCATAAGCAGGGGAAATTCACTGATAAAAGCCTTCACCACCTGTATAGGCGAGGGCAGCATATAACCCGGAACCAGACCTGCCATGGAGACAAACTGCCAGATGATCAGGATAACAGCCAGGGCCGCGGCCGCCCACAGCTTACTGGTGGTGCTTTGTAACTTTTTTCTCAATGGTCAGTACATCTCCTTCTGGCTTATAAGATACCTTGATATAGGCCGCAACAGAAGGCGCACCTGCACGAATGGCAATATGCTGACACTCTTTTACGATATCCATAAGCTCGTCATAGTCACCCTCAATGGCTGTCTCAAAAGGCCCTACATAATAGTTCAGACCCGTACCTTTAATATAATCGATCACCTCATCCACAATACGGATCAGTTCCTCATCATTTTTTGCCTCCGGCAATGTCTGGATTGCTACACTTGCATTCATTTTCTTTTCCTCCTTAGAAATCATAATGGTTTACTGCTGTTATTTTACGCGCAGAGCGCTTTCTGCCCGGAAGATTTCTGCAAAACAAAAAGCCCCCGGCAGGTTATACCCGAACAGGAGCTGAATATCAGAATAAATGCGCACCCAAATGCGGTGCCTCTCTTATGCTCCCTACGCCGGCATTACCCGGATCAGGTTAAGGGTGAAAAACGATTACGGTTTTACTCTCAGCCGGACTTCTCTCCAGCTCCCCTGTTGTCTTCTCAAGTGTACTTCATTGTAAAAAAATTGTCAAGATTAATATCTGCACCGCGTAGCGTGCTGCTGTTCACAGAACTGCGCTTTTTGCAGAGCTGTGAATGGTAACGGTCCGCATTTACACCTGTGAACAGCCATCTCTCCAGACATCCGCAAGCCTTCTCATACCTTCCCGCAGATCTTCCTCCGGCATGGTTGCATACCCCAGAAGTACCGTTGCCGGTATGGGAGGCGTCTGACCGCTGACCAGAAATTCAGAGAGTCCATAGACTCTGACACCGGCACCGGCGGCTCTTGCCACAGCTTCCTGTTCAGACAGCCCGTTTTTTAGGTGCACCAGAAGATGCACCCCTGCGTTTTCCCCGGAATAGGCACACACGTTCCCCATGCTGTCTTTCAGCCAGCGCAGAAGCAGGTCATGTTTTCCTTTATAGAGACTGCGCATTCTGTTTAAATGCCGCTCATAGTGGCCGTTCCTCAAAAAAAGCTCCAGGATTTTCTGGTCAGCTCTGGAAACAGTGACGGAAAAGGGATCTTCTCCGCTTAAATACCTCTGCATCAGTTTTTTGGGAAGCACCATATAACTGATTCGTATGGAGGGCGCTATGGATTTTGAGAAGGTTCCCAGGTAGATGACCCGCTCTTCCTTGTCAAATCCCTGTAAGGCAGGTATCGGTTTTCCTTTGTAGCGGAATTCACTGTCATAGTCATCCTCTATGATATAGCGTTCTCCCCGTCCTGCCCATTTCAGAAGGGAGAGGCGGCGTTTCAAAGGCATAACGGTTCCCATAGGAAACTGATGGGAGGGCATGACATATACCATATCCGCTCCGGTCTTTTCCAGGTCTTTCACATCTATTCCCTGTTCGTCCCGCTTTACGATACATCTCTCAAACCCCATATGTCCGAAATCATGCCAGGCACTCCTGTATGTAGGGTTCTCCATGGCAATCCTTCTGTTTCTGCCCAGGATGGTACAGAGAAGCATCAGCAGATAATCATTTCCCGCGCCCACCAGGATCTGTTCCGGTTCGCAGTGAACACCCCTTGCCCGGTAGAGATACTCTGACACAGCCTCTCTTAGAGACAGTTCCCCGCACGGATCCCCCAGGGCAAAGAGAGAATCCTGTGCATCTGTCAGCACCTGCCGCGATAATCTGCGCCAGGCATTGTGAGGAAAACTGCCGGGGGCGATCCCATTCAGGGCAAAATCATAGGAAGCCCCTCCTGCCTGTATAAGCGCCCTGTGCAGACTATCCTCAGAACCCTCTTCCGGCAAAGTATGGTTTTCTGTCTCCTGCACTTCCTGCCTTTTGCCCGTACCGTAATAAAGCCCTTCGATGTGGCATACATAATATCCCTTACACGGTACCGATTCGATATACCCCTCCGAGACAAGCTGGTCATAGGCCAGATCCACCGTGCTTCTGCTCACGGCCAAATTTCCTGCAAGTGCACGGGAGGACGGCAGCCGCATCCCTGCGGCCAGCCGTCCTTCCTGGATCTCCTGTTTAAAATATTCACATATCTGTTCATACAAAGGAACTTCTGCCTTTGTATCCAGTGAAATGATCAAATCATTCATTATTCTCTCTCTGATTGATGGTTCACAGAAGATGCGGCGTACGCATTTTCTATAATTTAAAGGAGCTTTTCAAAGATACGATTCTGTTAAATACCGGTTCTCCCGGTTTGGAATCGTGGCAGTCTGCACAGAAAAAGCCGTTTCTCACAAACTGGAAGCTGTCATAAGCCTGGGCCTCAGAAAGCGCCGGCTCCACATAACAGTCTTTCAGCACCACCAGGGAGTTGGGATTCAGATTCAGACTTCCGTCTTCCTTGTTATACACACCTTTCTCTTCATCTACAATATTCTCATAAAGGCGGCACTCCGCTTTCACTGCTGTTTTCTGTGCCACCCAGTGGATGGTTCCTTTTACCTTTCTTCCGTCCGGAGAGTTTCCTCCCTTTGACTCAGGGTCATAGGTACAGTGAACTACTGTTATATTACCGTTTTCATCTTTTTCAAAACCGGTGCATTTAACAAAGTAAGCATTCATCAGGCGCACTTCATTGTCAGGATAGAGGCGTTTATATTTTTTCGGAGGTACCTCCATGAAGTCCTCGCGCTCAATATACAGCTCTCTTCCAAACGGCACTTTTCTGCTGCCAAGTTCCGGGTTTTCCATGTTGTTGGCAACGTCCAGGTACTCGATCTGATCTTCCGGATAATTGTCGATAACCAGCTTTAGCGGGTCTAAAACAGCCATCATACGAGGCTTTTTCATCTTCAGATCCTCACGGATGCAGTATTCCAGCATGGCGTAATCTACCGAACTGTTGGCCTTTGAAACACCGCAGAGATCCACGAACATTTTGATGGATTCTGGTGTGAATCCGCGCCTTCTAAGGGCTGCAATGGACACCAGACGAGGATCATCCCATCCATCCACAATGCCGTCCTCCACCAGTTTCTTGATATAACGCTTTCCTGTCACCACATTGGTCAGATACAGCTTAGCAAACTCGATCTGCTTTGGCGGATGTGCATACTCCAGTTCTCTTACTACCCAATCGTACAGAGGACGATGATCCTCAAACTCCAGGGTACAGATAGAATGAGTCACACCCTCAATGGCATCCTCAATGGGATGGGCAAAATCATACATGGGATAAATACACCATTTGTCACCTGTGTTGTGATGTGTCATGTGAGCCACACGGTAGATGACCGGATCTCTCATGTTAATGTTCGGGGAAGCCATGTCTATCTTGGCACGCAATACTTTGCTTCCGTCCTCAAACTCTCCCTTTTTCATACGCTCAAACAGATCCAGATTCTCCTCCACACTTCTGTTTCTGTATGGACTCTCCTTACCAGGTTCCGTCAGCGTTCCCCTGTATTCACGGATCTCATCTGCGGTCAGATCACAGACAAATGCCTTGCCTTTTTTGATCAGCTTAACAGCCGCCTCATACATCTGGTCAAAATAATCGGAGGCAAAATAAAGACGGTCTTCCCAGTCTGCTCCCAGCCATTTGATATCCGCTTTGATAGATTCCACAAACTCTACTTTTTCTTTTGTAGGGTTGGTATCGTCAAAACGCATGTTGAATTTTCCATGATATTTCTGTGCCAGGCCATAGTTGAGCAGGATAGATTTTGCATGGCCGATATGCAGATATCCGTTGGGTTCCGGCGGGAAACGGGTACAGATCTCCTGGTATTTCCCTTCCTCTAAATCCTTGTCGATAATCTGTTCAATAAAGTTTTTAGAAACGGTTTCTTTTGCTGTTTCCTTTTCCACTTACAGTTCCTCCATCATCTATATTTATGGTGATTTTTTGTCTAAGAAATATACTACCATAAAAATGGCAATTTTCAAAGGCTTTCTGTCAAAAAATTTGGAAAGGCCGGTGCCCGGCCTTTTCTACAGGTGATTCCTGTCTGAAAAGGCCACAGCACCGGCCTTATGTATCCGTGTAAATGCAGATAAGTCCCACATACCGGATCCTTCGTTATTTATTAAGTAACAATGTTACGGGATCATATATCCGTAATCGCTGATAACGGCGTCCATGATCTTTCTGAGTCCTGCCGGAACTGCGGGATTTTCATCTTCCAGAAGGATTTCCACAGGCTCCCCAAAGAGACGGACTTTTACGCGCTTCTCTTCTCTGTCCAGAACTACGAAACCATTGTTTTCACTGTCACCCAAATCGGTCTCATCCGCAAACAGGGTAAACTTATCCTTATACGGAGCGCTGGAATAAGGACAGAAGGTCTTACAGTTGCCGCACTCGTTACACATGTAATCCACATGGACGATCTGGCGCATAGCCATACCCGGCACCTTCACAGCAATGTTAGCTCTGTTCGGACATACATCTGTACAGTTTTCACAGACTGCCGCACAATTCAGACACCTGCCGCTTTCTTTTGCCGGTTCCTTTTCACTGTCCAGTATGCCCTTTTTGCTGTAACAGGACTCCTCACAGCCGTCCTTTTTCATGTCTGAGACAACATCATTCCCAAGGAACGCTGCTGCCGCTTTCTGGGCATCCCGGATTCCCTCCACTACAGTTGCAGGGCCGCCCAGACCGTCACCGATCACATAGACACCGCTTACCGCCTCCAGTGTCTGGCTGTCTGCCACCACCTTGCCTCTGTTGTCAAGAGGAAGTCCGTTTGCCTGATAAAGCGCTGTATCCACACGCTCTCCAACGGCTGCGATCACGGTATGTGCAGGTACAGTCTCCATCTCACCGGTCTCCTCCACAGACGCTCTTCCCGAAGCATCTATGGCGCCCAGTTTCATCTTCCTGCACAGCAGTTTTCCGTCTTCCATGGAAACAGGGGAGAGCAGTTCCCGGAACTCAATGCCTTCCTCCTGTACCAGTGTCAGTTCCTCTGCATCTGCAGGCATATAGCGTTTTGTTCTTCTGTACACCAGATACACATGCTCCACGCCCTTTGTGCGTTTTGCGGCTCTGGCTGTATCCATGGCTGTGTTGCCTCCGCCGATAACTACCACATGTTTTCCAAGCTCTACATTTCCGTCCTTTGTCTTGAACTCTTTCAGGAATTCAGCGGCGTCCACAGGCTCTCCTTTTTCCAGCTTCAATACACCGGGCATGCCGGCTCCGGCTGCGAAAAATACAGCGTCAAAGCCCTGGTCTTTCAGCTCTTTTGCGGAGCTTATCTCTCTTCCCAGTTCCACTTTTACACCCATTTTTCGGATGATGGCAGCGTCTTTTTCTATGGCTTCTTTTGTGATCCTGAAATCAGGGATCACATGTGCCACAACTCCGCCAAGAGCGTTTTCTTTTTCAAAAACAGTGACATCCGCACCGCCTCTTGCAAGGAAGTAAGCTGCTGCCATACCGGAGGGACCGCCGCCGATGACTGCCGCTTTCCTGCCGTCTGTCTTTTCGGGAACAGCCAGTTTTTCCATAACTGCATCGTATGCTTTTTGGGCTGCCTCCAGCTTCACATTTCTGATATGTACCGGCTCCTCATAGAAGTTTCTGGTACATTTGCTCATACAGTTGTGGGCACAGATGGTTCCTGTGATAAAAGGAAGCGGATTCTTGTCGAGGATCACCTCAAGTGCCTCCTCATACTTTCCGGCAGAAGCCAGTTCCATATAATTGCTCACATCCTGATGGATCGGACATCCCGCCTCACAGGGAGCCATAAAACAGTCCATAAGGGGAACACTGTCTTTTACCTTGCGGTTTGGAAGGGGCTTTATGGGTTTTACATGGTGCACGTCACCTTTTGCGTCCTCCGCAAGTTTTGTGACTGCTTCCACATCAATTCCTGTAAAAGGCTTCAGGCCTTCTTTTACCAGAAGTTCAGCCATCTGCGCACTGCGGTTGTATCCGCCCGGTTTTAAAAGAGTGGTAGCCACTGTCACAGGCCAGATGCCGGCTCCCACGATCCGGGATATATTATAATAATCTGCGCCGCCGGAATAGGCGATCCGCAGGCGTCCGTCAAACTCTTTGGCAAGCTTTGCAGCCAGGGAAATGGACAGAGGGAACAGTGCCTTGCCGGACATGTACATCTCCTCGCTTGGCAGCTCCTGTCTGGTCACATCCACCGGGAAGGTATTGGTTATCTTCACCCCAAAGGACAGCCCCAGCTCTTCGGACAGCTTCATAAGTCTTGTAAACATGGGAACCGCATCTTCATACTGGAGGTCATCCTTAAAGTGGAAATCCCCGAACATCATGTAGTCATATCCCATTTCATCCATGGTCTTTCTGGCAAATTCATATCCCAGAAGGGTTGGATTACATTTTACAAAGGTATTGATATGCTTCTCTGTGAGGAGATAGTTGGCTATACTCTCGATCTCATGAGGCGGACATCCGTGAAGCGTGGAGATCGTGGCAGAATTACAGATATCTTCCGGTATGGCCTCCACATCCTCCTTCGTATATTTATCAAATTTCTCAATATTTTTAAGCAGCCATTTTTTACATTCCGTAAATGTGGCATCCTGTCCCGCGTGCATCATCGTGTCAATAAAATGATTGATCTTCTCTGATTTGATACCTGCCAGGTCATATCCCACGCTGATGTTGAACTGGAATCCATCCTGTGCACCCAGTCCGAATTCTTTTGCCATCACATGCAGGGCAAACCATGCCTTGATGTATTCACTCATAGCATCCGGTACTGTCAGCTCTGTGGACCATTCACAGTTATACCCTTCATCCTCAGCTAGAATACACGGCTTATTCACACAGGCAGAAAGCTCCGCGCCATCCATGATCTGTACTGTCTTCAGCTCAAAAAAACGGCTTCCTGTATAATACGACGCAATGATATTCTGAGCAAGCTGCGTATGGGGTCCGGCTGCCGGACCTATGGGAGTTTCTAGATTTCTTCCGAAGATCTCCGTTTTCTCCTCTCCCGCCACATACTTTTTATGTGTTCCGAACACCGTTTTATTTGCTTTTTTCTCTTCCAGAACCCAGTCCATGATCTGGGAAAACGGCATACATGTCATCTTATCGCCCATAATAAAAACCTCCCATAAATCCCTTATCTTCCATTAATAGAATCTGCTAATTTTTTTGCTTCTTCCCTGCATTTTGCCATAACTTCTGCTTCGTCTGCCACTAAAACTTCCCTGTCTTTCATAAGAATTTTTCCGTTGCAGATGGTGGTATTCACCTGTCTTCCGGTCATGCCGAACAGTACATGGCTGTTGATATTCCCTGCATGCATAGGGGTGAGCGGATCATAATCCATAACGATCACATCTGCTGCCGCTCCCTCTCTCAGTACCCCCAGGTCCTTCTTAAAATAACGGCCCGCGATCTTTGCATTGCCCTCAAAAAGCATTTGAGGAACCTCTCCCCACGCTGCATTAGGGTCACAGAGATGGTGTTTATGAAGAACATTGGCCACTTTGTAGGATTCCAGCATATCATGAGTGTATCCGTCTGTGCCGAGTCCAGTCAGGATTCCCTTCTCCACGATTTTCATGGTTGGCGGGCATCCGCAGGCATTTCCCATGTTGGATTCCGGGTTATGTACTACCATGGTATCTGTCTCTTTCAAAAGATCCATCTCATGCTCATTGATATAAATGCAGTGTCCGAGAAGTGTCTTCTCTCCCAGAATGCCGCAGTCCATCAAACGGTCCACGATCCTCTTTCCATAGTGTTTCAGACAGTGATGCAGATCCTCGATTCCCTCTGCCACATGAATGTGATAGCCGATCCCATCCGGCTTATGTGCTGCAGCCAGCTCCATGGTCTCATTGGAGATGGTAAAGGACGCGTGCATTCCCATCATACCTGCGATCATATCACTGTCATCCGCCAGGGCATAGCGTGCAAACCGCTCATTTTCCATTACAGATTCACGGGCCTTCTCCATCCCGTCTCTGTCAGAGATCTCATAGCAGAGGCAGGTGCGGATCCCCAGGTCTTTTGCCGCTTCACTGATGGTGAAAAGGCTGTCGGATATGCGGCAGAAGCTGGCATGGTGATCGAACACCGTTGTCACACCGTTTTTAATACTGTCAAGATATGTGGCATAGGCACTGTATTTTGTCCCTTCCAGTGTCAGATGCCGGTCAATGGTCCACCACATACCGTCCAGAATATCCAGAAATCCGTGAGGATCGTAGCCGTCTATGGACAAACCTCTTGCAAACGCACTGTAAATATGCTCATGTGCATTGATAAATGCCGGCATGATCACACCGCCCTTTGCATCCACATACTCCGCATCCGGAAATTCTTTTTTAAGTTCTGCTTCATCCCCAGCCTTTTTTACCACATTTCCGTCCAGAACTACTGCCCCGTGTTCAAAAAAAGGTTTCTGCTCATCTCTTGTCACCAGTCTTCCGTTCCCAATCATTAACATAGTTTTACCTCCTTGCAAACTCCATACTTGATAAGTATACTGCACTTCCCATATTTATTAACTCTAGTTTATCATTACATTGAAGTAATAGCAAGTGTTTTTCTAAAAAATTTTGAGGTATCACAAATTTTTTTGTATTCCATTCTGCAGCCCTGTTTTATACCCCTCTGATACAGCAAAAAGCCATCACCGATTTCCCTATGGGACCTTTGGTGATGGCTTTTTATCCGTCTCTTTCTCAATCTCTCTGAAGCATAAAATTGACCATGGCAGATGCCAGGAGCTTCCCGGTCTTCTCAGAGCGGCATTCCGTATGTATATTGGCCAGATGTCTTCCGATCCTGTCTGCTTTGGCGGTCACCAAAAGCGCGTCTTCCCTGTTTCCCGGAAGCAGGTAATTGATGTTAAGATTAATGGTTGGAGTCACAGTACATCCCGTCAGATTGCGCGTAAGGGCGCCGCTGGTGGTGTCCACAGCCGCTGCTATGAGTCCTCCGTGCATGGTGGACATATGGTTCAGCTCCCACTCCTGTACCGGATAGCGCAGTGTCAGAGAGCGTTCTGCAGCACTGCAGGAATGAAATTCCAGACCCATTCGGCAGTAGAGATGCTCGGGATTTTTAGGATACATGTTTTCTATATCCCGCTGGATCTCTGTTTCCATCCTTTTCTGTTTTTCATCTTTTATCATATTCGTCTCTTCTTCCTTTCTGTTTTCGCAGCATTTCTTCCAGTCTCTGCAGGGGGACTGCGGGACTGTACAGATATCCCTGATATAAACTACAGCCCAGGCGCTGCAAAAGGCTGCGGATCTCTTCTGTCTCCACATATTCGGCCATCACTACAAAATCCAGGCTCCTGCCGAGAGAGATAATGGAAGATACGATCTCCTGATTTCGTTTGTTCCCCACAATCCCTCTGACAAGGCTGCCGTCCAGCTTAACGGCATAAAAGCTGTTGTGCTGCAGGTATTTCAGGCTGGTCCGTCCCATGCTGAAATCATCCACAGCCGCCAGAATCCCCGCTGCTTTGAGTCTGCTGATATGATGAGGGATCTCCTCCATTCTGTCCGCTGCAGATTCCTCTGTTATCTCCAGACAGTAATGCCCCGCCACACGGTGCACCTCTGCCATCCGTATAACCTTCTCCACAAACCGGGGTTCATTCAATTGTTCCGCCGTAATATTCGCAGATATCGTGACAGGACTCCCAAGTTCCAGTAGAGCGCTGCACGCTTTCATGGAGGTCTCAATGACGCACTCTGTCAGGCGGTCAAAAAATCCATCTTCCTGGGAAAGTGCCACCGCCAGAGGCGGGTAAACGGCCTCCTCCATATAACGCCATCTCAAAAGGGCCTCTGCCCCTATCATTTCTCCTTCACAGTTAAACTGAGGCTGATATCCCATGTTCAGATTCTTCTCCTCCACATCAATGCGGAGCTGGGCCGCCATATTTCTTGCCAGTATCCCCATGCTGTCCCGCTGCCCCAAAAGACTCACTGCCGTGCCGGCCTCCTGATGTTCTTTCAGATATTCTGTGAGTTCATTCTGCAGCATCTCCGCCTGATGCTTTCTCACCTGTTCAGACAGCTTTACAAAGGGTGCGTAGATCGCAGTGCCCACCAGCACGATCACCACCTGCACAGCCACCCCTCTCCAGGAACCGGAAGCCAGATATCCACTGAAAAAAACTGGTGTAGTCCACGTCACCGTTCCCTTCACAATGGGGAGAAATCCGCTGACTGCCGCGCCGTACGCAAGCAGCAATGAACATAAGGGTGTCAGGATAAAGGGAATGATCATGACAGGATTTAATACAATGGGAAGTCCGTATACGAGGATTTCATTGATATTGAAAAAGACTGCTGGAGCCGCTGAACGGGCCAACTGCCGGTTATCCCTGCTGCCGGCAAACAGCAGCAGGGCTGTCACCAGACAGATCGAAGTACCGCATCCTCCGATCAATGCGAAATTATCCAAAAACGATTTGGATATCACTGCTCCTGACACTGCATCATTCGGCACCAGATATGTCTGGGACACCTGTTCCAGGGCATTGCCGCCGTGAATCCCAAAGGCCCACAACAGATCCAGCACAAGCACATACAACAGCCCTGCCCCCAGACCATCGTTGACATTGTGAAAGAGATCCACAATAAAATTTGTGATCAAATCATTCAGATTATCCGCCTTAAAAACGGCTTTTATCAGCAGATTCAACGCCACAAAGATCAGCGTACAAAGCAATAGCGGATAAATCGTGGAAAGGGAATTCCGATAATCCACTTCCGAACCGGCAGAACGAAACCTGAATGCCGGAGACATCTTTTTACAAAAAAAGTAAAAAATCCTGGTCGCCGCAACTGCAGTAAACATAGCCGTAAAAACTCCAACCGGGCCAAGATCACTAAGTTCCATGGAACCGCCGGCAGCACCAAATGACACTGCAAAACAAATGGCAGAAACCACCATTGCCATGACCTGCAGGAACTGGTCTCTGTCTTTCATGGCGGCCGCGTAATAATAGCTGATACTCATCACCAGGTAAATAGACATAAATCCCACCGTGGCATCAAAGAGAAAGCTCAGGATCTGATACAACACACCTCCTGCCCATTTTTCTATAAACATCTGAAATGCAGGCACTGGAAAGCTTCTAAAAAGCAGCGCAAAGGCCCCCACCAGCAGCGCAGGGATCAGTAGTGTAAACCCCTTTCGGATAGAGGAAATGACACTGTTATTCTCTATTCTATAAATTATCTTCAATACTTTTCCATACATAAAATGCCCCCTTTTGTCTGCCGGATATAGTACCGGGACCAAACAAATACCTGCATTCATTTTACACGCCCGGCCCGACTTTTGCAATCTAAATTCCCCGGACCGAACGCTTTGCTCCTATTCCAAAATATACCAAAGGACGCCAAAACGTCTGTTAATATTCCACCCTGAGAAGCGTGAGGCCCTGGGCAGGAGCCGTGAATCCGGCCGCCTCCCTGTTGCAGGCCAAAAGGATATCCGTCATCTTCTCCGGCTTTCTGACCCCTCTGCCTACTTCCACCAGGGTTCCTGTGAGGATCCGCACCATATTGTAGAGAAAACCATCCCCGGTGTATGTGATCCTCAACTCCCCGGGCAGTGATTCCACGTCAATGCTGTAAATGGTCCGCTCCGTGGATTTTTTCATCCTCTTGTTGGAGCAAAAGCTCTTAAAGTCATGAGTACCTGTCAGCAGCCGGGCTGCCTCTTTCATGGCATCCACGTCAAAGGTCTCATGGAGAGGACACTGATACTTTCTCTCAAATACATTCTTATGATACCCTGCCGCGATCCGATACTGATATATCTTTTTTCTAGCCAGAAGACGGCTGTGGAAGCGCTCCTGCACCTGGCTCACTTCCTTGATCCCTATATCCTCCGGCAGATAGCGGTTTAAGTATTCACATATCTCCTCACAACTTTTTTCTGTGTCCATATGCACATTGGCCACCTGCCCTTTCGCATGGACACCTGCATCTGTTCTGCCTGCACCGTCTATCTGAACCGGTGTCTCCAACATTCTGGACAGAACCTCCTCGATTTTACCCTGAATAGTATTGCCGGTAGTCTTCTGCCTCTGCCATCCCTCATAGCGTGTTCCGTCATACTGTATATCCAATCTGTAATTCATGTTATATCCCTCTTCTCATAATATTCCATCTGATATTCCATCGCTTCTGTCTATTCTATCAGACATCCCATTCGACGAAAAGGGAGAATTTTCAATTTTTCTCTTGACAAATCCACTTTCACCTACTATAGTGATAAACATAAAATAAATAATTGCAACAGCGAAACCGTAGAATAAGAGTAGTAGATATCCAGGTTTTATTGATAACGGCAGCTATACTGCCGGCAGAGAGTCTTAAATTGGTGGGATTAAGATAATAGAACGGATATTGAATGGACTTATGAGGTCGGGAAGAAAGGAATTTTCCAAGTAATGCCCGACGGGATGTTCACCCGTTATCAAGGAACCGTGTATGAAAGTACATGAACAGAGTGGATGATAGATTCATCAAGCCGGGTGGTACCGCAAAAGATTGTATAACAAGCTTTTGTCCCTGCAGAGATTGCAGAGGCAGAGGCTTTTTTTATTGCCGCTGTACCCCTAACTCCATCTCCGGGATTCGCGCCATAAGAAAGGAGAACAATATCATGAAAAAAATTCCGCACAGAGTATATTTAACCGAGGACCAGATGCCAAAACAGTGGTATAACCTGAGGGCAGACATGAAAAATCTTCCCGACCCCCTTTTAAACCCAGGAACAGGCAAACCTATCACCGAGGAGGAGCTTTATCCTGTATTCTGTGAAAAGCTGGCACACCAGGAGCTGGACAATACCACCCGTTACCTTGATATTCCGGAAGAGATCCAGGACTTTTACAAAATGTATCGTCCCTCTCCTCTCATCCGTGCCTACAACCTGGAAAAATACCTGGACACCCCGGCTAAAATTTACTATAAATTCGAGGGCAACAACACCTCAGGAAGCCATAAATTAAACTCAGCAGTGGCTCAGGCCTATTATGCAAAGGAACAGGGCTTAAAAGGACTGACAACAGAGACCGGTGCAGGCCAGTGGGGAACCGCTCTGGCGGAAGCCTGCTCTTTCTACCATCTGCCCCTGATCGTTTATATGGTAAAATGTTCCTACGAACAGAAGCCTTTCCGCAAATCCGTGATCCACACCTTTGACGCGGAAATCATTCCAAGTCCAAGCGAGACCACGGAGATCGGCCGTAAGATCCTGGCTGAAAATCCAGGCACTTCAGGAAGCCTGGGCTGTGCAATCTCCGAGGCTGTGGAAAAAGCTGTTTCCACGGACGGGTACAAATACGTACTTGGTTCCGTGCTGAACCAGGTACTGCTCCACCAGTCTATTATCGGTCTGGAATCCAAGACAGCCATGGAACTGCTGGATGAATACCCGGATGTGGTAGTGGGATGCGCAGGAGGCGGCTCCAATCTGGGCGGCCTGATCGCACCGTTTATGCAGGATAAACTTACAGGAAAAGCAAATCCCCGCATTGTGGCAGTGGAGCCTGCTTCCTGTCCGTCCCTGACCCGCGGCAAATACGCTTATGACTTCTGTGATACAGGAAAGGTGACACCTCTTGCCAGAATGTACACTCTTGGCTGTGACTTCATTCCGTCAGCAAACCACGCAGGCGGCCTGCGCTATCACGGCATGTCTCCTATCCTCTCCAAGCTGTATCACGACGGCTTCATGGAGGCAATTTCTGTGGAACAGAGCAAAGTATTCGAGACAGCCACCATGTTCGCCAAACAGGAGACCATCCTTCCGGCCCCTGAATCTGCACATGCCATCTACGGCGCTGTCCAGGAAGCACTGAAATGCAAAGAATCCGGAGAGGCCAAAACCATTCTCTTCGGCCTGACCGGAACCGGATATTTTGATATGTATGCTTACCAGTCTTTTATGGACGGAACCATGAAAGACTATATCCCAACAGATGCAGAGCTGGAAAAGAGCTTTGCACGGCTGCCTAAAATACCCGGCATCCAGGAATAAAAACGCCTGCCAAAGCCCCGCGTTACAGATTTTCAGTCTGAAACGCGGGGCTTTATTTAAATTTTTCGCCTGTCAACCGTCCATTTTACAGTTGTCAGTTATTACGTCCATCAATTTTTATCGTAAGGATCATGGGAATTACAATAAAAAATACAACAAATCCTCCGATCACTATATTATTATGCATCGTTGAAACTGCATTCGGAAATATAAAAATCCATGTAGGCGCTCCTATGCTGCGGACAAGCCAGGCCACAAATTCTCCCTTGGAAAAAGGCCCAAAATAGGAGGGCGGTCTCTCTATTTTTTTACCGGAGGCATATGTTGGATGGATTTTAATAAATACTTTATGAAAAACATATTCAAAAACTAATAATATGAATATTACGAATAAATAAGATTTAATATACGCAGGAATCATAAAACTCCTTTTCTGCATAGGAACTCTCAATAAAAATGTACAGTTTTCGACCTACAGTATCCTCTTTCATATATCTACTTCTGCCGTCCTCACAGCAGGCATTTCCTCATCTTTGGGCAGTCTTTTTAAAAATGCCGCCACCAGAGGCAGCGAGATGGCAAAGGTCAGAACATCTGCCACTGCCTGCGCGATCTGCACCCCTCGAAGCCCCATCACTGCAGGTAATATAAGGATCAAGGGAATAAAGCATATCCCGCTTCTGAGGGCCGAGAGAAAGGACGCCTTTTTGCTCTCCCCCACACTCTGGAGCATCATATTGGTGCAGACAGACAGAGGCTGAAAGAAGAAGGCAGCACACTGGCATCGGAGCGCAAAGACACCGATGGCGATCACCTCCGGGTCATCCCGGAATATGCCGATGATACCTGAGGAAACCAGAAGGCAGATGATTGCAAAGCTTCCGAGCATCACCTCGCCAGACCCGGCCGTAAACCAGAACCCTCTCTTTACACGGGAATACTTTCCTGCTCCGTAGTTGAAGGCAGCCACCGGCTGAAATCCCTGACCAAGCCCAAGCCCTACAGAAAACACCAGCATACAGATTCTGTTTACGATACTCATAGCAGCCACCGCCGCGTCCCCGTATACCGCTGCCTGATGGTTCAGGAGCATGGTGGAAACACTTCCCAGACCCTGGCGGATCAGACTTGGAAATCCCGTGGCAATGATCAGGCCTATTTCACGGATATCACGTGTCATCAGCCGGAAAGCCAGTCTGCTCTGGGTCTTTTTCGCTACAAACATATAGAGCAGGATAAAGAAACTGATCATCTGGGAAAGGGCTGTTGCCAGGCCGGCTCCCGCCACTCCAAGATCCAGGCCAAACATAAAAATAGGATCTCCTATGATATTCAGGATACCCCCTGTGGTCAGTCCGATCATGGCATAAGCTGCCATTCCCTCATAGCGGAGAATATTATTCAGAACACAGCTTCCTGTCATAAAAGGACCTGCCAGCAATATAAAAAATCCGTATTGTTTGGCAAAAGGCAGGATAGTATCCGTACTGCCCAGCACTCTCATAAACGGGGTCAAAAATGTGATCCCCGCTGCTCCTATCACAATTCCAGTCAAAATAGAAAGGAAAAAACTGGTGGACGCAAACCTGCTGGCACTCTCCCGGTCCCTTTTTCCAAGCTTTCTGGAGATTATGCTTCCCGCTCCGTGTCCGAACATAAATCCAAAGGCCTGCAGAATTGCCATCAGGCTGAAAACCACTCCCACCGCTCCGCTGGCGCTGGTCCCCAGGCGGCTGACAAAATAGGTATCCGCCGTGTTGTAGATATTGGTGATGAGCATACTTATAATAGTAGGAATCCCCAATCCCACGATCAGACTGGACACCGGTGTCTCTGTCATCTTCTCATACTGTTTCCGTTCCCGCTCCTCTGCTGTGATTTCTGCTGCTGTCATGATTTTCTTTCTCCCCCTCTCTCATTATAAGCCCTGCCAGGCTTTCCACCATAAAATGAAAGCTGGCATTGCTGTCTGTCAGTTCATAAGTAAGATATCCTTCCCGCTCCAGGGAAACAAATCCGTGCAGCGCGCTGCGCATCATCCTCTGGAAATGCACCACTTTCTCCTGGTCCTCCACTACCCTGCCGATCAGCACCAGAAACGGATGTATGATACGCTGTATATTCTGACGCAGCTCTTCATTTTCCGAGGTGCGCATCTCAATGACAGCCTGATACAGCTCCGGACTGTCCTTGGCAAAACCCCGGTAGGCCTTGGCCATGACCAAGAGCGCTTCCGTAAAATCCTGAAACCCGTATGCCTGCTCCAGTGCCTTTTCCAGAATTGATATTCCGTGAAGGCCCACTGCTGTATAAACCGCCTCTATACCATTTACATGATTATAGAGAGAAGCCGGCTGTACTCCCAGACGGGCTGCCAGTTCACGCATGGAAAAATTCCGGTATCCCTTCTCCTCCACCAGCCCAATAGCCGCCTCCGCGATCACTTCCGTATTCAGTCCTTTTCTTCCCATTATGCCTCCTTGTTTCTCAGATGCAAAGCAAACTTACTAAATAAAAGCAAAAACTAACACCGTTCGTATTATCTATATTATATACGAACGGTGTTAGTTTTGTCAATTATGGATAAATGCCGCCTGAGCCGCATGCTTCATCAGAAGCTCCATATCGCTGTAAGTGATGTGGTAATATGCCTGAAGCAGTTCCAGTTCCCCGGTTATGGTGGTTTTGCTGACTGTCCGGTTATCCGTATTCACGGTTACGGGAATGCCTGCCTCCAGAAATTCCAGAAACGGATATTCTTCCATGTTTTTAACCGCCCTGGTCTGGAGATTGCTGGAAGGGCACATTTCAAGGGGAATCTGCTTTGCAGCGCACCAAGCTTTCAGTTCTTTATCCTTACTGACGGCGATGCCATGGCCAATCCTGTCAGCCCCCAGCTCTATGGCATCCCACACACTCCTGGGACTGCCGCATTCTCCTGCGTGGATGGTAAAAGGAATTCCCAGTTTTCTGGCGGTTTCAAACATTTTGGCGTGCAGCTTAACCGGAAAAGCAGCCTCATCTCCTGCCAGGTCAAGAGCTGCCACCCCCTGCCCCAGGTATTCCCTGGCAGTTTCTGCAAGCTCCACATTCTGTTCCACCGGCATATGCCGCATACCGCATAGGATCAGATTTCCATCCACACCGTATTTCTCTTTTCCTTCCCAAAGGCCGTCCAGCGCTCCCTCAATGATCTGCCTGCAGGTAAGACCGTCACGCACAGATAAAAGAGGCGCAAACCGGATTTCCATGTATACCACATTTTCTTTTGCCCCGTCACCAAGCAGTTCTGACACAGCGGTCCTAAAGCTGTCCCGGTCCGCCAGGCAGGACAGCGGCAGATCAAATTTTTCCAGATACTCTTTCAGACTTCTGCAGTCCGGCTCCACCTGTAAAAGCTCCATAAGCTTTTCTCCTGCCGGGATCTCCACCCCGGCTCCTGCAGCTAGTTTCCGGATGACTGCCTCAGAAAGAGACCCATCCAGATGACAGTGCAGGTCATATTTTTTCAGTTCCCCAATGGTATTCATCTGCATTCCTCCAGGTAGTTTTTGGATATGGAAATCGTCCCCTTTGGCATAGGTATGCCGAAATTCTCAGCCACGCAGGCGCCCACCACGGCAAAGGAATCCGCCTTGGGAAGCTCCTTTCCCTCCTTAAAAGAGGGGGACCAGATCAGAAACGGCACCTGTTCCCTGGTGTGGTCTGTCCCTGTATAGGTGGGGTCGTTTCCATGATCGGCTGTGATGATGAGCATGTCATCCTCCCTCATAGTGTGAAGCAGGATCCCCAGCTTCTCATCAAATCTCATAAGCTCTCCGGCATACCCTTCCGGGTCTCTCCTGTGGCCCCAAAGGGCATCAAAATCCACCAGGTTCACAAAACAAAGCCCGTGAAAATCATCCTCTTTGGCCTCCTGAATGGTCTGCTCCATACCATGGACAGAGCTTTTGGACTTCAGCGCTTTTGTGATTCCCTCCCCGGCAAAAATATCATTGATCTTACCAATGGAAATCACATCCAGCCCTGCATCCTTCAGAGCGTTCAGCACAGTTTTCCCGAAAGGCTTAACCGCATAGTCATGGCGGTTACTGGTGCGCTTAAATTCGCCTTTCTTCCTGCCCACATAGGGTCTTGCAATGACTCTTCCCACCTTCCACTCATCTCTCATGGTAAGTTCTCTTGCAATTTCACAGCACCGGTACAGTTCTTCAAGGCCAAAGGTTTCCTCATTGCCGCAGATCTGGAGTACAGAGTCGGCAGAGGTATACACGATCATATGCCCGGTTGCTATTTCCTCCTCTCCCAGCTCATCCAGAATTTCCGTCCCGCTGGCGCTTTTATTGCCGATCACCTTATGCCCGGTCCGCTTTTCAAGCTCCAAGATCAATTCCGGAGGAAACCCTGTCTCCGTAAAGGTGATAAAGGGCTTTTCTGTTTTCAGCCCCATCATCTCCCAGTGACCTGTCATGGTATCCTTCCCCCTGCTGATCTCATTCAGTTTTGTGTAATACCCCATGGGATGTTCCACAGGCGCTATTTTCTCCAGTGGGTGAAGATTTGCGATTCCCAGCTTCTGCAGATTGGGCAGGGAGAAGCCTTTTACATGAGAAGCAATATGTCCCAGGGTGTCTGCCCCTGCATCTCCAAACTCAGCCGCGTCCACTGCGCCGCCTACCCCCAAGGAATCTATCACGATCACGAATACTCTTCTGAATCTCTCTTTATTTTCCATAGTCATTCCCCTCTGTCCCTCTTCCCGGCATTTTCCTTCCGTATCAAGGCCCTGACAGCTTCCACTGCCACCTGGATCGCGCTTTCTGTATCGTGCACAACAGGATTTGGCATATCTTTTTTGGCCCGTTCCTGGTTGGCAACCACCAGGAAAACGCTGCCGGCCCGTACCTTCAGATAACTGGCAACAATGAAAAGGGCCGCGGATTCCATCTCAGAAGCTTTGCAGCCCAGCTTCAGCCATGCGTCCCATTTGTTCAGCAGTTCATACCCCACCGGTTTTGTCTCCGGGGAGTGCTGGCCGAAAAAAGAGTCCTTACACTGCACCACTCCCACATGATAAGGTTTTTTAAGTGTCTTTGCTGCACTTACAAGGGCATTTGTCACATCAAAATCAGGTACAGCCGGGAACTCAATGGGGGCGTACTCCCTACTGGTCCCTTCCATGCGGATGGCTCCGTTGGCAATGACAAGGTCACCGCTTTTCACATCCAGATCCATTCCCCCGCAAGTGCCGATCCGGATAAAGGTATCCGCGCCTGACATGACCAATTCTTCCATTGCAATGGATGCAGAAGGACCTCCAATACCCGTGGAGGTTACGCTGACCATCTCTCCCTCCAGTGTTCCCGTATAGGTCACATACTCTCTACTGTCTGCGATCAGCTTTGGATCATCAAAATATTTTGCTATCTTTTCACACCGCTTAGGGTCGCCCGGCATGATGACATAGCGCCCTACATCACCTCTTCCCACCTGTGTGTGATATTGTTTTCCCTCTACTTCCGAATAATTTATCATATATTCATCCCTTTCCTGTAATTTACGTGGCTCATAGATTTATTATAACAAATCACAGCAAATAAAAAAGGTCATGTGTCTCTTTTTTACAAAAACATGATTTTGTGATACAATAATGTCAGGTTTCACTATCCCTGACGCCTGCCCGGCACCGAAAACTTCTGCTTCAACTGCGGACACACACCAGGAGGTATAAACAATGACATGGAATTTGCTCTTGATCTCATCTGTAATTCTGCTCTGTATTCTGCTGCACCGGATTTCCGAAAAAATAGGCGTGCCCATGCTGCTGGCATTTATCGTCCTCGGTATGGCTTTCGGCACAGACGGTATACTGAAAATCCCCTTTGACAATTATCCCCTTGCGGAAAATATCTGTTCCATCGCCTTGATCTTTATTATGTTCTACGGCGGTTTCGGCACCAACTGGAATGAAGCCAGGCCGGTTGCTGTCAAATCTGTGCTCCTCTCCACACTGGGTGTTGTGATCACGGCTGCCCTCACAGGCTTCTTCTGTTACTTTGTTCTTAAATTCAGCTTTCTGGACAGCATGCTCATCGGTTCTGTCATCAGTTCCACAGATGCCGCCTCTGTCTTCTCCATTCTCCGTTCCAAAAATATGGGATTAAAATACGGCACTGCCTCCATGCTGGAACTGGAAAGCGGAAGCAATGACCCCTGCTCCTACATGCTGACTGCAGTGGTCCTCTCCGCCATGAGCGGCACAGCCAGCACAGGCTCTGTCCTTTCTATGATATTTGCCCAGCTTTTCTTCGGGATTCTTTTTGGATGTCTTATAGCCTTTGCCGCCCGTTTTATCCTGCGGCACATGCAGTTCCATATTGCAGGATTTGATATGGCTTTTGTCATCGCAGTCGCGCTTCTGTCCTATACGCTGCCCTCCATGGCGGGGGGAAACGGATATCTGAGCGCCTACATGGTGGGGATCATCCTTGGAAATACTAAGATCAGGAATAAAAAATCACTGGTAAACTTTTTTGACGGGATCACAGGACTTATGCAGATGCTGATCTTCTTTCTCCTGGGTCTTTTGGCAACGCCGTCAAAGCTGCCCTCTATTTTCCTGCCTGCCCTGGCGATTGCCCTGTTCCTCACACTGGTGGCAAGGCCTCTGGCAGTTGCCTCCATACTGACGCCTTTCAAATGCCGCTTCAACCAGCAGGTTCTCATCTCCTTTGCAGGACTCAGAGGTGCTGCCTCTATTGTTTTCGCCATTATGGCAACTGTAGATGACGCCTATACAAGTTTTGATGTCTACCATATCGTATTTTGTATTGTACTCCTGTCTATTTTATTCCAGGGAAGCTTTTTGTCCCAGGCTGCTAAAAAGCTTAACATGAGTGATACGAATGCAGATGTTATGAAGACTTTCAGTGATTATTCTGAGGAGGTGGACCTGCAGTTTATCAGAATCCGTATAACAGAAGAACACACCTGGAGTCATACGGCAGTCAAAGACATCTCCCTTCCCCCTGACACTCTGTTTCTTATGCTTCTGCGGGGAGAGGAAACCATGATACCCAGCGGGGAAACTGTTTTTCTCCCGGGAGATACAGCGGTGTTAAGTGCCCGCGGCTATCAGGAGCAGGAAAATCTGGAACTGACAGAGATGAAAATAACTGCCAAAAGCCCCTGGATTGGCATTAAGATTTCCGACTTTTCCCCTTATCCGGGAGAACTGGTCATTATGATACTGCGCGGGGAGGAGACCATTGTTCCAAAGGGTGACACTGTTATCATGGAAAATGATCTGCTTGTGATATACTCTATACCGGAATACCGTAAAAACCTACCCGTAAAAGAACTTCCCTCCGAATAGAAGAAATTAGTCCTCCAGTCGCTGCATTACAAAAACAGCTCTGCGGTCTATGCTTTTTCCGCAGAGCTGTTGTATATTACAGTAACAGTTCAGCCTTCCACTGTCCCGCGAGGTGTTGCCTTGCATTTGCAAGGCAATCCCGAGGCAACCACGCGCCAGACTGCCGTTTGTGCAGTCTGTGTGCATGCTTTTGTTGCTATGAAGCCGAAAGACTGAATCGTAACATATTACATGTAAGATCTCCAGTACCCCACATGTCTTTCGTTGATCTCTTTGATGATTTCAGGTTCCACCTTGAAGTTTCTCTCCATGTCCATAAGACCGTTGATCTCCTGCTGAACATCTGACACCTGCGTATAGCAGAAGCCGCAGATATAAGGCACCTTTTTCACAGCCGTGGTGATCTCATCAAAACGGCGGATGAACTCTTCTTTGCTGTTCACTTTATTGCCGTATCCCCAACCGCTGTCGTCATTGTTGAAGGCGATCCCTCCATACTCACTGATAAGCACAGGCTGGCCTTTGTATTCGTATCCGTTGGCCATAGCAGATTTGCTGCTGCTGTGATACATCTCTGTATTCAGGATTTCCTCTTTGTGTCCCGCGTACCGGTTATAGAAAATATCGCCGCACTCCTCATAGTCATGAAGGGTAATAATATCAGAAACCGTATGTTCCCACCCGTCGTTGACCACCACAGGGCGGTATCCGTCCATGCTCTTTGTGAGATGGTAAACTGCCTCTGTAAAATGCTGCTGTCTTCTATCCACTTCCACTCTCTGGATTCCCCAGGATTCATTAAACGGGGTCCAGGTGATAATGGATGGATGGTTATAATTCTGACGTACAATGTCAATCCACTCTTTTGTGAACAACTCCACCGCATAATCTGAAAATCCGTAGGCAGCCGCAGCCTCACTCCATACCAGCATGCCCTTTACATCACACCAGTATAGGAAACGCTCATCCTCTATCTTCTGATGTTTGCGCAGTCCATTGTAGCCTAGGGCATGGATTTTGTCGATATCCTCGATCAGCGCCTCCTCACTGGGCGGGGTCAAATGAGAATCTTTCCAGTATCCCTGGTCCAGGATCAGTCTCTGATAAAGGGGTCTGCCGTTCAGCAGAATATTGGGTCCGTCAATTCTGATCTCCCTCATACCAAAATAGGAGCCGACTTCATCCTGGACCTCTCCTTTATAAAGAACCCGGAAGGAAATGTCATACAGGTCCGGTTCCTCCGGAGACCAAGTTCTCACTCCCCAGACAAAGGCATTCTCCCCGGTACCCGAAACATCCAGCACCGTTCTTACATGAGAGGCTGTCATGGCAGACACACTTTTTGCCACAAACATACCATCAAAGCTAACCACTGCCTCCACGAGAAGCTCCTCACCTAGACAGGCGGAATCCCCTTTGATCTCATATTCTAACTCCACCGCGTTGTCTGTAAGGACCGGGGTTATCTTCACACTGTCCAGACTGATCTTGGGCACATATTCCATCCAGACTGTTTTCCAGATTCCCGTTGTCTGCACATACCAGCAGGCAAAGTTTTCTTTTATCCAGCGCTGTTTTCCTCTCGGCTGATGGATGTCAGTGGAATCCTCCACTTTCACCACCAGTTCATTTTCCCCGTCCTTCACAAACTCTGTCACGTCAAAGGAAAAACGGGAGTATCCGCCTCTGTGACTCCCTGCGAAGCTGCCGTTCACCCACACCTTTGTGATAAAATCACTGCCTTCAAAATGCAGAAGAAGTCTCTTTTTGCAAAGCTCTTCCCCTTTTGCCGTGAAGCTGCGTCTGTACCAGACATTTTCGTGGATCTCCTCTTCGCCGATACCGCTCAGGCTGGTCTCATAAGTAAAGGGAACCTGAATCTGTCTATTACCTGCGAACTTCTCATACCACGCCTCTTTTTCTCCGCAGTTCTCGTCATCAAATCCAAAATCCCATGTTCCATTCAGATTTACCCAGTTGTCACGTACAAACTGGGGTCTTGGATAGTCTTTCTTGTAGCATTTCATTTCTGTTTGTCCTCCTTATAGATGAATGTCAATTGCATTTTCGTCATCCTTTGACGCCTGACATGGTGATTCCTTCCACAATCTGGCGTTCAAACAGGATATAGATAAGAATAACAGGCACAGCCGCTATCATATTTGCTGTCATAGGCTTTACATAGTCCACCGTGTAGGTCCCCGCAAAGGTTGGAATACCAATGGGAAGTGTGAACTTGCTGCTGCTCATGGAACAGAGCAGAGGCCAGAGGTAATTATTCCAGCTTCCAATAAAAGCGAAGATGCAGACAGTGGAGATAACCGCTTTTGACAAAGGCAGAACCACTTTAAAAAACGTGGTCAATTCTCCGCCTCCATCAATCTGTACCGCCTCCAACAGCTCATTTGGAAGCCCTTTAAAGAATGTCACCATAATGATCAGATTCATGGAACCTGCAATGGTGGGCAATATAAGGCCTGCATAAGAATCAATAAGATTCAGGCCGTTTGCCGTGATAAAAAGGGGCACGATGGTTGCTTCCCCCGGCACCATCAGACCCAGAAGGAAATAAAAATAGAGTGCACTGCTCCCCTTAAATTTGATCTTTGCCAGGGCGTATGCTGCCATGGCAGACAGGATCACAGTGAGAACTGTGGTCAGCACAGCGATAAATACGCTGTTAAACAGCCATTTAGTCACATCAGACCCCAGGATAAGGTCCGGATAATTCTGGAATGTATACGGCGGTGTAAACCAGTCCAATATACTGTTGATCTGTTTTCCCTCTCTCTGGAAGGACACTGCAAGAGACCACAAGATCGGTGTCATAAATATAACTGCCAGGATTACGGATATCACGGACAGCACAATACTGCCCGGCTTTTTCTTTGCCTTAGAATTCATCTGCCTCTGCCCCCTTTCTCTCAATCGCCTTCTGCACAATGGTCAGCACCACAAGGATCAAAAACAACACATAGGACATGGCGGCTGCATAACCCATGTTGTTTTTCTTGAATGCTGTCTCATATATGTATTGGATCAAAGGCCTTGTGGAGCCTGCAGGTCCACCTCCTGTGATCATGTAGATCTGTCCGAATACTTTGAAACAGGCGATCACCTGCAAAAGCACCACCAGGTAGGTGGTTGGTTTCAGAAGGGGCAGTACGATGGAGAAGAGCTGCTGTCTCTTAGCAGCTCCATCTATGGACGCTGCCTCATATATCTGGGGCGAAATATCCTGAAGCGCTGACAGGTATAAAAGCATGGAAAATCCCACGGTCCACCAGATGGTCATAGTTGTGATGGCCGACCAGGCAAGGCCGCTCTCATTGAGCCACTGCAGTTCCCTGTCCGGGGGCAGCACCTTGATAAAATGCAGAAATCCGTTGATAAATCCTCTGTATGGCGTGAACATATATTTTGCAATAAATGCCGCAACCGATACGGACAGCACACTGGGAAGATAATAACAGATGCGCAGTCCCTTTTTTAATTTGTTTGGTCTGTTGGCAAACAGTGCCAGGATCAGCGCCATGATCACCAGAAGAGGTGTGGTGATCAGCACAAAATATGTGGTATGCCAGAGGGCGTCCAGAAACTTTTTGTCTCCAAGGAACTTTATGTAATTGTCAAAACCCACAAACTTCACTTTTCCCATCAGAGACCATTTATGAAGGCTGACGTAAATCCCTTGGATCACCGGCCAGATGGTAAATACTGTATACAGGATAAAAAAAGGCAATATAAACCCCAGTCCTGCCAGCAGGTTTTTGCGTTTTCTTTTTTTACTCACTTGATTTCCTCCTTACAGCTTAACGCTCACAATAGTTTTGCTGTCTGCAAGGGAAAGGAGAGCCTGTATGCTCCCCCTTCTCTGCCTTTCTTATTTACGGAAGATTGGTATCAAGTTCGTCGTAAAGCATATCGACTGCCTCTTCTGCGTCTGTGTCGCCGGACCACAGAGTATTCAGGCTGTCGATCATACCTGATTTCATGGCATTAAATGTAGAAACCTTTGAAGGAAGAACAGCGGTTTCCAGAGCCTCCATGTAGCTGCTTCTGTACGGCATATCCAGATATTCCTGGCTTTCCCTTACCGCGTTGCTGGAAGGAATCTGACCAGAACCTGCCCATGTAAGACCACCTTTTTCAGAGGCACTTACCATAAATTCCACTGCTGCCTTACTGTCTTCTCCGCTTCTGTCTTTCTTAGTCGGAAGGATCAGAGTATGGGAATCTGCCCAGCACGCGCTTTTGTCGAACATCTGCGGATAAGGCATTGCGCCGAAATTCAGGTTCTCTGTCTTCTCCAGTGCTCCGGTTCCCCATGTACCGCCAATATAAATACCGGCTTTCCCGCTCTGGAAAAACTGCTGATGGTCATCAATCCCCTCTGCCACATAACCTTTGTCATAGAGACTTTTTACAAATTCTGCTGCCTTTATTGCAGTATCTTTATCCATGGTAACTTCGCTGCCATCCTCATTGACCAGAGGAGTTCCTCCCATTTGGAAATACGATGCCCACCATACACGATACGGGTCATCTCCGTTATTTGTCAGAGAAATAACAGATCCTCCCTCCGGAATGACAGCTTTGATCTTGTCACAGACCGCGTAGAAATCGTCTTCACTGGCAATATCAAGCTGGCCCTTGTCATTCAGCGCAACGCCTGCCTGCTCCAGGATATCTTTGTTGAAGTACATGATCTCCGCATGAGTATCCAGGGGAACTGCATAGATGGAACCGTCAAAGGTTACGGATTCCATGGAGGTCTCTGAATACATGGTACTTAAATCTACTCCCAGCTCATCCAGATAATCATCCAGAGGCTCAACCACGCCCTGTTCCACCAACTCCGGAAGGGAAGACGCATGGGAGACGCCAATGTCAGGGCCTTTACCTGCTGCCACTGCTGTCTGCAGTTTTGTATAGTAATCTGCCCATACCAGCATAATGGACTGCACCTGCTTTGTGGGGCTGCTCTCATTGTATTCGCTTATCATCTTGTCCATGAATTCTCCGTCACCACCGCTGAACAGAGACCAGAATACAAGCTTGTCTTTATCCACAGCAACTGCCTCCGGATTATTCACCGTTCCGTCGTCATTTACATCTGCGGAGGCCTCTTCACCCTGCTCTGGTGCTTCATTTTCTTGAGAAGATTTTACCCCCCCCCCTCGCTTTTTTCTGAACTTTCGCTTCCACAGCCGGCAAGAGCCGCTGCAGTTAATGTAAGTGCCATGATCGATGCGATTGCTTTACGTTTCATATTTTCTTTTCCTCCTTAAAAATTGGTTTCTTAACTCTTTTTGCGACCGGTCATAAAAACAATATTACTGTTGGTTGTTGGTATGTAGGCTTCTTATTTAGAACAGTTTTATTGTTCTTTATGTATCCATAATACCGTCATTTCATCCATATGTCAAGTTTAATTTTGCTTTTTTTTGTGTTTTTGACCATTTATAACGGTATTTCTGTATATAAATAACAGTAATACTGTTTTATTTAGGGGATTTCCACTGCCTATTTTCAGTATTTCTGTTATAACTATAGAACGCCTTTTTTACCTTTGGTATGATATGTCATCTGCTTTTCCATTTCTTTTATTCCCTGCGATATACATTTATTTCATAGTTCTCCTCTCAAAGCAATGAAAAAAGCCTGCCAGGCGGAAATCCCGCCATATTTTCTGAAAAACAAAAAACTGCCATACAGAAAAGCTGTAACCCCCACAGCTTTTCTGTACGACAGTTTCACTTAATATTCCACGCTCATCACAATATCCTGCTCATAATTCCCAAAGGACTTCCCAAACAGATTAAATCCGCCGATATACCTGGCATCCTCTTTATTCCCTATCCGCACATCAATATATGGCTTTTCCATCAGCCTAAGGTCCTTCAAAGCTGTTTCCCCGGCCTGGCTTCCATTGATAAAACAGCCGTTTTCCAGCACCTCCCAGGTCATGAGCATACCGTACTGGGTGGAGCCGTCCGGCCATACAGAAGGGTTCAGTCTTCCCCTCCTGCTCCCAAAATCACCGGGACATGTCCAGGTTCCGCAGTCCACGCCGTTTATCCATACGGTAATGTCTGATTTCCAGTCCTCTCTGTATCCCGGTGCCTCAGAACAGATTTCCATGGACAGGCTCAGGCTCCTGGCATGACGGTTCCTGGGAACCGCATTAGCAAATTTATATTCCACATAACCGGCAGATGTCCAGAAAAGCCCTGCCTTTATTTTCTCAGGATCGTAAAAGCTGTATTCTGTATCCTCCATGCCGATAACTCCCTCCGGGGAATACAGTCCGCAGGTGGGATGGACTTTACAACCGGTATAACTGCCGATGGGCATTTCCACACTGACGATCTCATTGACATCCAGGTTCCGCCTCAGCAGACACATGTTCACAAAATCAAATTTTCTGCTGCATACCTTCATGGTTCCTCTGCTTCCGGGCTGTTCCTCCATACGGATCAAATCTGCCTTTTCCAGAAGCTTCAGATGAAAAGCAGCACTGGACTGAGGAATGTCCAGCGCCTTTGCGATCTCTCCTATGATCATATTGTCAGAATAGAGAAGCTTCAATATTTCCACACGCACAGGGGAAGACAGCGCTTTTCCCACATCACAGAGTGTATCCACATTTTCCATGTCCAGCTCTCTTATTTTTGCCATAATACACCACCATCTCTTTTTCTTATATATCTAAACAAGATACTTCAATAGATTTTGTTTTAGTATAACATTATCCCTCTCATCCAGCAAGAAGCTGCTTAGAAATCTCACTTCTTTTCCGTCTTTTTTCCATCCATTATATATCTCACTTCCCGCCCTAAAAAGAACAGTGCCAATAGGTTCGGTATTGCCATCATACCGTTCAAGGTATCGGACAGCTCCCATATAACACCTGGGGAAAGCATACAGCCCGGCAGTGTGAGAAGAATATAGCAGAACCGATATGCTGCCGCGCCTCTCTCTTTACAGAGATATGCGGCTGTGCGCTCACCGAAGCAGGACCATCCCACAATGGTAGCAAAGGCAAAGAGTACCGTAGCGGCTGCCAGAAACTGTTTGCCATAAGGTATGGCTGTGGAGAATGCCATTCCCGTGAGAGTGGTGCCATCAATATTTTCAATTCCTGCCGCAAGATTCTGAATGCAGATTTCTGGCTGATAGACACCGCTTACTAAAATAACAAGAGCTGTAACTGTGCACACTAAAATGGTATCTATAAAAATCTCTGCGATTCCCCACATTCCCTGTGTTTTTGGGTCTTTGACGTCGGATTGGGCGTGTGCGATCACAGAGGAGCCAAGGCCCGCCTCATTGGAAAATATACCGCGGGCCACACCCATCTGCAGCGCTTGGCTGATCCCGTATCCGGCAACTCCGCCCACCGCCGCTTTTACCCGGAACGCTTCCCGGAATATGATCCCGAAGGCATCCGGTATCATTTCCCTATGTACCCACAGCACCACCAAGGCCCCCAGCAGATAGGCTGCTGCCATGACCGGAACCAGTTTCTCTGTGAACGCGGCGACTCGCTTCAGGCCTCCGTTCAGCACATAGGCAGTTGCCAGCATGGTCACAACACCTGTCAGAAAGACAGGTATATGAAAGGCCTCCTCCAGCCCTTTTGCCATGGAGTTCCCCTGTACCATATTTCCCATACCAAAGGACGCGCCCAGACAACAGACGGAAAAAATAACAGCCATCCATTTACAGTGGAGTCCCCTGTCCATATACACCATGGCACCGCCCACCCAGGCCCCGTTCTCATCCCTGTAGCGATACCGGATACCCAGATAATTCTCCGCGTAATTGGTCATCATTCCAAAAAAAGCGGAAACCCACATCCAGAAAATAGCCCCTGGCCCGCCTGCCATCAGCGCTGTTGCCACCCCTGTTATGTTCCCGGTGCCCAGGGTAGCTGCCAGTGCAGTACAAAAGGACTGGAACTGGGAGATGGAATGCTCTTCTTTCGTTTTTCTGACCTCTTCTTTTTTCAGCAGGGAACCCAGTGTGGTGCGAAACCATTCTCCTGCATGGGTAATTTGAAAAAACCGTGATTTTATGGTGAAACGAATGCCGGTGGCCAGGAAAAAAAATAACATTCCGGGACTCCAGACAAACTCATGAAGTGTATGTAATAGATTTGACATACAAAAAAGACCTGCCTAAAAAGATATTCATAGCAGTATATGTGGATGCTGTCCAAACTATGAACAACCGTAACGATTAAAAAAACTGCCCCGGTCATCCCGGAGCAGTTTTAGATTGCATATGTTTTACAGTGGAATTACTCGAAAGCTTTTCCAACAGAACCGAACAGTTCCATTTTCTCTTTGATGGTAGCGCAGATTGCGTCAAAGCCCGGTTTTAATAATTTACGCGGGTCATAGCCTTTGCCCTGATTGTCTTTTCCTGCTTCGATGTACTCACGTGTAGCAGCAGCGAAAGTCAGCTGGCACTCTGTGTTTACGTTGATTTTGGATACACCAAGATCGATGGCTTTTTTGATCATGTCAGCCGGGATTCCTGTACCGCCGTGCAGAACTAACGGCATCTCACCTGTCAGTTTCTGGATGTCATCCAGAACGTCAAAGCGAAGACCTGCCCAGTTTTCCGGGTATTTTCCATGGATATTTCCAATACCTGCTGCCAGCATGTCCACACCCAGGTCAGCGATCATCTTACATTCCTTCGGATCTGCACACTCGCCCATTCCTACAACGCCGTCTTCCTCGCCGCCGATGGAACCAACTTCTGCTTCCAGAGATAAGCCCAGTCCTTTGCAGACACCTGCTAACTCTTTTGTCTTCTCAACGTTCTCTTCGATCGGATAGTGAGAACCATCAAACATGATGGATGAGAATCCAGCTTTGATACATTTGTAACATCCGTCATAAGTACCATGATCCAGATGCAGAGCTACAGGAACTGTAATGTTCAGCTCTTCAATCATAGCTTTTGTCATGTCTGCAACGGTCTTGAAACCGGTCATATATTTTCCGGCGCCCTCAGATACACCCAGGATGATCGGGGATTTGCACTCTTCTGCTGTTAACAGAGCTGCCTTTGTCCACTCCAGGTTATTGATATTGAACTGTCCTACTGCATAGTGTCCTGCTTTTGCTTTTTTAAGCATTTCAGCTGCTGATACTAACATAAATCTAACCTCCACTAATTGAAAATTCTCGCTTTTCCCATCCCTGCCCAAACCATCGGCCTGTTCATTAGGAAAGAACGATTTGTTATTATTATAACACATTTCCCCCTTCTGGCAAGCTTTTCTTACGCAAATTTACCAATAGCGGCAGCGAACTGCTATCCCTTAACGCCGCCGGCTGTTATTCCATGGGGTTATCTGTTTTTATTTACAGCCGTATCTTAAAATCCTCATACCCAAACGCCTTCACCACCTGGCACTCCCCGTTCTCCCTCTCCACTGCGATTGCAGGCAGGCACATTCCGTTAAAGGTGTTATTCTTCACCATGGTATAGATCGCCATATCGCCAAATTCCAGGCGCTCTCCCACGGACAGGGGATGTTCAAAGGAATAGGTTCCTATCACATCACCAGCCAGACAGGTAGGCCCTGCCAAACAATATGTATACGGGTATTCCCCTTCCCTGCCGCTTCTGGCAAGCGGAGGCCGATAGGGCATTTCCAGCACATCCGGCATATGACAGGCGGCAGAGGCATCCAAAATGGCAATATTCCCGTCCTGAAAAAAGGTATCCAATACCCTTGTAAGAAGCACTCCTGCATTTAACGCCACCGCCTCACCGGGTTCCAGATAGACTGTCACCCGGTATTTCTCCTGAATGTTTCTGATACATTCCTCCAAAAGCGGGATGTTATATCCCGGCCTGGTGATATGGTGTCCGCCGCCGAAATTCACCCATTTCATCCGGTACAGGAATTCACCGAATTTCTCCTCCACTGCATCCAGCGTTATTTTCAGATCATCTGCATCCTGCTCACAGAGTGTATGAAAATGTATTCCCTCCACACCATCCAGAAACTCAGGCCGAAACCGCTCCCTTGTCACCCCCAGACGGGACCCGGGAGCGCAGGGATCATAGACCGCATGGCCTTCCTGTGTGGAACACTGGGGATTAACGCGTATCCCCATACTTTTTCCTGCGGCCATCACCCGGTCTCTGTACCTGTTTATCTGCTCAAAGGAGTTAAAAACAATATGTCCGCAGTAAGAAAGGATCTCGTCAAACTCTTCTTCCTTATAGGCAGGGGAATAGATATGATTTTCTTTCCCCATCTCCTGTGCTCCCAGTCTTGCTTCAAATAATCCGCTGGCAGTTGTACCGCTTAAATAATTTCCTATCACGGGATAGAGCGCATACATGGAAAATGCCTTCTGGGCCAGCAGGATCCTGCATCCGGTCCGGTCCATGACACCTTTTAAAATGCCCAGGTTTTTTTCCAGATCCGGCAAAGAAACCAGGTAGCACGGGGTGGGCAGTTCATCTCGTCTCATAGCCTACTCCACCAGACAGGGATTTTCAGATATCCGGTACGGAAGCCCCCATTCATTTAACGCCTCCATAAAGGGATCCGGGTCAAACTCCTCAATATTGTGCACGCCCGGCTTGTTCCAGGTGCCGTTCATAAGCATCATGGCACCGATCATGGCAGGCACGCCTGTGGTATAGGACACTGCCTGGGAACCTGTCTCTTTATAGCATTCCTGGTGGTCACACACATTATAAATATATAGCTTTCGCTCCTTCCCGTCCTTCTTTCCTATGAAGATACATCCGATATTGGTCTTGCCTTTTGTTCTCGGCCCCAAAGTTGCCGGGTCGGGAAGCACTGCTTTTAAAAACTGGAGCGGCACGATCTCTTTTCCCTCATACAGGATCGGTTCAATGGATGTCATGCCCACATTCTCCAGACATTTCAAATGTGTGAGATAGCTCTCTCCAAATGTCATGAAAAAGCGGATTCTCTTGATCCCCGGAATATTCAGCGCCAGGGACTCCAGTTCCTCGTGGTGGAGCAGATACATATCCTTCTCCCCCACTTCCTCAAAATTGTAAACGCGTTTGATCTCCATGGGTTCTGTCTCCACCCAGTGACCGTCCTCCCAATAGGAACCTTTGGCGGAAACCTCCCGGATGTTGATCTCCGGATTGAAATTTGTGGCAAAGGGATACCCGTGGTCTCCCCCGTTACAATCCAGGATATCGATGTAGTTTATCTCATCAAAATAATGTTTCAGGGCGTATGCAGAGAATACACCTGTGACACCCGGGTCAAATCCGCTTCCCAGCAGTGCGGTGATACCGGCCTTCTCAAATTTCTCCCTGTAGGCCCACTGCCATTTGTATTCAAATTTCGCCGTATCCTCCGGTTCGTAATTGGCAGTATCCATATAGTGGGTTTTTGCTGCTAGGCAGGCCTCCATGATGGTCAGATCCTGATATGGAAGGGCCAGATTCAAAACCACCTGGGGCTTTTCCCTCTTGATCAGAGCTGTCAGCTCCGCGACATTGCCCGCATCCACCTGCGCGGTTGTGATCTTTGTCTCTGTCCTGCCCTCCAGTTCTGCCTTTAATGCATCACATTTTGACAGTGTCCTGCTGGCAATGCAGACTTCATCAAATACCTGGCTGTTGGCACAGCATTTACGGATTGCCACTCCTGCCACACCGCCGCAACCGATCACCATTACTTTTCCCATATTTTTTTCCTCCTGTGGTTTACTTTTTTATGAAAGCATGAGGTTTCTGTTTGGCCGGCTGGATATTTACAGCGCAAGCAGCATTTCCCTCACGATTTTTCCCGCTGTTGCTGTGGACACTCCGCTCTGGTCAAAAGGCGGACACAGCTCATTTACATCACATGCCACAACCCTGCATCCCCTGCACACTGCCAGAACTGCCTGCAGAAGTTCCTGAAAGGAAACCCCGCCGGCCTCCGGAGTCCCTGTCCCGGGAAATACAGAGGGGTCCAGCACATCAAGATCCAGTGTAAAATACACCGGTCTTCCCAAAAGTCTTTGGATCACCTCAGAATGCCCATCCAGGTCAAAGGGATGCATCTTCACATGCCCATCCTCTGCCCATAGAAATTCTTCCCTGTCGCCGGAACGGATGCCAAACTGGAAAATGCGGTCATCTCCCACCAGCTCCCAGCACCGTCTCAGCACGCAGGCGTGGGAAAGCTCCACCCCGAGATAGTCCTCCCGAAGATCTGCATGGGCATCAAAGTGTACGATACACAGATCAGGATATTTCTTCACTGCTGCACGCACGCTTCCCAGAGTCACCAGATGCTCCCCGCCGATCATAAAAGGCAGCTTTTTGTCCTTTAAAATTTCTCCGGCCCGGCCTTCAATCTCCTCCAGAACCCGCACGGTATCCCCAATGGGAAGTTCCAGATCTCCGCTGTCAAATATTTTAAAGTCCGTCAGATCTTTTTTCTGATAAGGACTGTACGTCTCCAGCCCGTAGGATTCATTTCTGATGGCCTGGCTTCCAAAACGGGTTCCCGGGCGGAAGGATGTGGTGGAATCAAAAGGCGCTCCAAACAGAACGATCCGCGACTCCTCATACTCCCCGTCACATCCAATAAAATTCACAATATTTTTACTCAACATCTTTTAACATCTCCTCCACATAAGCCGGCAGTGCAAAGACGCCCGCGTGAAGCCTGGGCAGATAATATCTGGTATGTATTCCCAAAAGCTTCCACCGGACCCCGTCCAGGTCATCCACCGGATGATATTTTTTTGAAGCAAAACCGAACAGCCAGTGTCCGGAGGGATAGGATGGAATATGCGCCTGGTATACCCTGCTCACAGGAAAGGATTCCACGATCCTCTTATGCATCCGAAGACACCAGAAAGCCTCCTCATCGTAAAAAGGACTCTCGTGCTGGTTGATCATGATTCCATCCTCGTGAAGAGCGTTGAAGCAGTTCCCGTAAAATTCTTTTGTGAACAGCCCCTCTGCTGCCCCGAAGGGATTGGGGGAGTCAATGATGATCAGATCATAGGCATCCGAACGGCTGCGGATAAACTTCAGGCCGTCCTCATGATAGATATTCACCCTTCTGTCATTGAGGCTGCAAGCCATCTGCGGAAAATACCTTCTGCAGACTTCCACCAGAAGCGGGTCTGCCTCCACCACATCGATCTGCTCCACATCCTCATATTTTGCCAGTTCCCGGACAACGCCGCCGTCACCGCCGCCGATGACAAGGATCTGCTTCACATTGGGATGGACAGCCATGGGCACATGGCTTATCATTTCATGATATATAAACTCATCCTTCTCGGTCAGGGCCAGGTCCCCGTCTACCACCAGTATCTTTCCGAATTCCCTGGAACTCAGCACATCCAGCCGCTGCAGCTCACTGTTGGCGGAAAAAAGCTGTTCATCCACCCGGATGGATAATTTTACATTTGGCGTGTGCACATCGGAAAACCACATTTCCATCATACAGCCCCTCCCTTCAGCACATTGAGATGCCTGATCCCCGGGTCTTCAGGTCCTGTCATGGAACATCCTTTTTCTTTTGCATAGACTATGTAATCCAAAATATCCTCTGTTATCTCTTCCCCGGGAGCCAGGATCGGGATTCCCGGTGGATAACACATGACAAACTCACTGCATATCCTTCCGGCTGTCTGTTCCAAAGGCAGGGATTCCTTTGGCGCATAGAAGGCTTCCTGAGGCGTTGCCACTACCTTGGGATCTATATATTCCTGAGACAGCATGCCGGCCCGGTCTTTTTTGTACCTCCGCTTTACCTCCGCCAGGGCGCTCACCAGACGCTCCACCTCCTGTCTGCGGTCCCCAATGGACAGATAGGCCAGAATATTTCCAATATCACCGAACTCAATCTGGATATCATACTCATCCCGCAGAATGTCATAGACTTCGATTCCCGCAAGTCCAATCTCCAGGGTATGTACAGAGAGCTTGGTTCGGTCAAAGGCAAAGATACTGTTGCCGTTTACCAGGTCCTGGGAAAAGGCATAATAACCGCCGATATTGTTGATCTCCTCTCTGGCATATTCCGCAAGATCGATCACCTTCTCAAACTCCCGGCGTCCTCGAAGAGCCAGATTTCTCCTGGAGATATCAAGGCTTGAGAGCAGCAGGTAGGACCCGCTTGTGGTCTGGGTCAGATTGATGATCTGCCGCACATGTCCGACACTGACTCCCGGGCCTGTCAGAAGAAAAGAACTCTGTGTCAGGCTTCCTCCTGACTTGTGCATACTCACTGCCGTTATATCAGCCCCGGCAGCCATGGCGGATACGGGAAGACCCTCCCCGAAATAAAAATGTGTTCCATGGGCCTCATCAGCCAGCACCAACATACCGTGTTCGTGAGCCAGCTTTACAATAGAGCGCAGGTCTGAACAGACTCCGTAATACGTGGGATTATTGACAAACACAGCCACTGCGTCCGGGTTGTTCCGTATGGCAGCCTCCACCTGTTCCAGCCGCATGCCCAGGGAGATTCCCAGCCTGCAGTCCACATCGGGATTCACATATATTGGCTGCGCACCGCAGAGAACCAAGGCATTGATGGCACTTCTGTGCACATTTCTGGGCATGATAATCTTATCTCCCCGCTTACAGCAGGATAAAACCATGCTCTGTACAGAGGATGTGGTCCCTCCCACCATGAGGAACGCATGAGCCGCGCCGAATGCCTCTGCCGCCAGCTCCTCCGCCTCTCTGATCACAGAGACAGGGTGGCAGAGATTGTCCAGCGGCTTCATGGAATTCACGTCGATCCCCACACATTTTTCTCCCAGAAGTTCCACCAGTTCCGGATTTCCTTTTCCGTGCTTATGTCCCGGAACATCAAAGGGCACGACCCGCATTTTCCTGAAACGTTCCAGCGCCTCATAGATGGGCGCCCGTTCCTGATTCAATTCTGACATTTCGACCTCCTTTTCCGATTCCTGCCTGCACACGGGTGTGCTGTAATTTTGAACACAAAAAAAGCAAGCAGGATCGTATACATAGTCCTATGCTTGCTTCTGTTCATTTTTATAGAAATCCACCGCTCCCCCTGCTCATACCGGCCCTCAAATAAGACCCGTTCAGGGTAAACATGGCTTTTATTCTTTTTTATAAAAACAGATATGGTTTAGAGTCTATATAGCAAATATTTATACTTTTAATACTCTTATTGACCGTTTCACAAGTTTGACGTTTTGTATACGCACTAGTTATAAAGTAACCAACTTATAAAATTTGAGCTTCTAACTCAATCAATAAGGCAATTAAATTGCCGGAAATATTTGCATGGAAATCTTCACCTTTATCTGTCTTCCATACATGCCATACTTTACCACAGCTTTACCAAAATAGCAAGAAAAATATGGAGTATGTTTACAAATTTCTGTTTTCACTCCTGGATATCTATGGTATGATATATTTGTAGCAAAATTTCTGATTCATATGGAAAGGAGGGTATAATTGCCGGAATATTACTAACTGTGAGAATTCCCAACAGTTACATCAAATATTGCAATTATACAGTGGATACAGAATTATGGAAATGAAAAATATGATCGTCGGCCAGTCCGGAGGACCAACCGCTGCTATCAACAGCAGCCTGTACGGTGTGGTATCTGAGGGCCTTCGCCAAAAAGAATTTATCGGACGTGTCTATGGAATGGTAAACGGGATCGAGGGGTTTTTGGAGGGGCATATCCTGGATTTCGAAGATGCTCTTCCCGGTGATACACTGGAAGGACTGAAAACAACACCCGGTGCTTATCTTGGTTCCTGCCGCTATAAGCTGCCGGAGGATTTATCCGACCCGGTCTATCCGGAACTGTTCGCAAAATTCGAGGAACTGCAGATAGGGTATGTCTTCTATATCGGAGGCAATGACTCCATGGATACTGTGAGCAAGCTCTCACGCTATGCCGCTTCTGCAGGCAGTGATATCCGTTTCATCGGAGAGCCGAAGACCGTGGATAACGATCTGGTCCTCACAGACCACACACCCGGTTTCGGAAGCGCTGCCAGATATGTAGCCTCCACTGTGCGGGAAATTGTCATCGACGCCAATGTATATGAGAAAAAATCTGTGACTATCATAGAGATCATGGGACGCCACGCGGGCTGGCTCACAGCCGCTTCCGCCCTGGCAAGAAAGTATAAAGGGGACAACCCTCTTCTCATCTATCTGCCGGAAACAGCCTTTGACCAGGAGGCATTCCTAAAAAAAGTGGAAGAATGCTTTGAAAAGACACCTAACGTCATTGTGTGCGTTTCCGAAGGCATTCATGATGACAAGGGAACCTTTATCTGTGAGTATGACAACAACGTAGGAACAGACACCTTTGGCCATAAGATGCTGGCCGGATGCGGTAAATATCTGGAGAATCTGGTGAGAAACCGCCTTGGTGTAAAGGCCCGTTCCGTTGAATTGAATGTAAGCCAGCGCTGCTCCTCTTCCATGATGTCTGCAGCAGACCAGAAGGAAGCTGTTATGGCCGGTGAGTTCGGCGTCCGCGCAGCACTCAGAGGATATACAGGGAAAATGGTAGCTTACAAAAGGACTTGCAACCTCCCCTACGCCATCACTCTTGGCCTGGAGGATGTAAATGAAATCTGTAATAAAGAAAAGACCGTCCCCGTGGAATGGATCACCAGGGAAGGCTCAGACATAAGTGATGATTTCATCATCTATGCCCTTCCCCTCATTCAGGGAACTGTTGATGTTCCCACAGGTACAGACGGCCTGCCCGCATTTGTCTATAGAAAATAAAACCTTTCATACCAGAGAAGAGGGAATCCTGCGGTAAGCAAGATTCCCTCTTCCTTATTTCTGTATTTCGCTGCTGCCGAAAGACAGCAGAATATTTCTCTGCAAAAAGTCCTTTGTCCGCTCCCTTGGCACCTCCTCTGTTTCCAGGTCCTGAAGCAGATATACAAAATAACTCATAAATCCGGACATCAACACCATGGTCACAAATGTCTCCGGCATATCCGCGGGAATGGTCCCCTCTTTTTTTCCCTGCTCCATCAGAATGTGCAGCACACGTTCCACCTGGCACTGAGGGCCGCCGAATTTTGCAAATTCCCTGTACAAATTCTCTTTCATCTTACATTCCTGTCCCTGCAGGCGCATAAGCTGAGTGCTGCATCTGCTCTCACTCATCTCTGTCTCGATGAAATCCAGCACTGCCATGATCTGTCCCTTCAGGCTTCCGGTCGTTCTCAGGATCCCCATGATCTTCTGAAACAGTTTCTCCCCGGACCAGATGATGGCCTTGGCCACCATCTCCTCCTTACTGGAAAAGTATTCGTAAGCCGTACCTTTTCCGATTCCGGCCCGGTTGGTAATGTCAGATACTTTAATGGAGTGAATATCCACATCTTCCTCTATCAGGTCAATGACTGCCTGAAAAAGTGCCAGTTCTTTCTCACTGAGCTTCTCCTTCATCCACTAATCTCTCCTCATCTTTTTTATAATGACGCCGGTTCAGTATATCATAAATACACGGCACTACAAACAGCGTCAGCAGTGTACCGTAGATCAGACCTCCGATGGTGACGATCGCCATTGGCTGCACCATATCCGCGCCCATACCCATGCCCATAGCCATGGTGGTAAGGCCAAGAATAGTGGTGAGCGCTGTCATCACGATAGGACGCAGACGGGCACGGCCTGCTTCCTCGATCGCCGCCCTCTTCTCCATACCGTCCTTGCGGAGCTGGTTGATGTAATCCACTAGCACAATACCATTGTTTACAATGATACCTGACAGCATGACAAATCCTACCATTGCCACGATACTCACCGGCTTATTCCCCACAAGCAGGCCCAAAAATCCTCCTGTAAACGCCAGAGGAATGGTGAACATGATGATAAAAGGAGAGAGCAGAGACTGGAATTGTGCCACCATGATCAGATACATGAACACCAGTGCCAGTGCAAGCATCTGAAGAAGCTGTCCCATGGCCTCGTTAATACTCTCATCTTCACCTTTCATTTCTATGGTGTAGCCCTCCGGAGGGGTATACTTATCAAGGATCTTCTGAACATCCTGGCTTACAAGTCCGATATTATAACCGGTTGCAATCTCTGCGGTCACGGACATATAGCGTGACTGGCCGTCCCTGTTGATGGCCTGAGGGCTTACGGAGTCTTCAAAGTCTGCGATATCTCCCACTTTGATCTCCTCTGTCTTTCCTTCCGCGTTGGTGGTCTGGATGGTTATGTCCGCAATCTGTTCTCTTGTAAGAGACTCATCCTTTTCACTTCTCACATACACATCATAGTCCTTGGTTGCCGTTTGGATCGTGGTAGCCTTTGTGGCCTCTGCGATCTTCTTGTTGATCTCCTGGAACACCTGCGCCACGGTCAAACCATTGCGCATAGCTTTTGCTTTATCCACGACCACCTTATACTGGGCATCTGTCTCCTCCATACCGTCATCCACATTCTGGGTGCCCTTTACTTTTTCTATTTTACCGGCCAGGTCTGTGGCGATCTCCTGGAGCTGTTCCAGGTCTTTTCCCTTGATCTCGATCTGCAGGCCGCTGCCCCCGAGGGCACTCATATCCATATTGGAAGTGGAGACCACTACCTCACAGCCTTCCACGTCTTTGGTCCTCTTTAAAATCTCCTTTTCCAGTTTCTCATTGTTCAGCTTTTTATCTTCCTTCAGTACCAGATACATGGTAACCTGATTGGTGGAACTTCCGCCCATTGACATGGAGGAACCGCCTGCCATGGCACCGATGGTCTCAATATCGTCTATATCTGAGATCCTGTCTATGATCTCATCCGCCTTTGCGGCGGTCTCCTTCAGAGGTGTTCCCTTGTCCGTGGTCACAGTCATGCTGGCCTGTGTACTCTCCATGGACGGGAAAAATTCTGTACCCTTGCGCACGGAAAGGTACATACTTCCTAAAAATAACACCAGCGCTCCCAAAAGCACCCAGGCTTTATGGGTCAATGTCTTATGGATCATACGCCCGTAAAAGTTCTGTACTTTATCCAGAAGTTTTGACGGTTTCGCCTCAGCTCTCTTCAAAAGTCCCGCAGACATCATAGGCACCAAGGTCAGCGCCACAACAAGGCTGGCTGCCAGAGAAAAGCCGATCGTCAGTCCCATATCCACGAAAAGCTGACGGGTGATCCCCTCTGTAAATACAATCGGCGCGAACACGCACACTGTTGTCAGGGTGGAAGAGACAATGGCTCCTGCCACCTGTTTTGCGCCCTCCACAGCGGCTTTTCTGGCAGGTATCCCCATACTCCTCATACGGTATATATTCTCAATGACCACAATGGAGTTATCTACCAGCATACCTACACCAAGGGCAAGGCCTGAAAGGGATATGATATTTAATGTCACTCCTGAAAAATACATGAGCACCAGAGCTGTCACCACACTGATAGGTATGGAGCAGGCAATGACAAAAGTCGGCTTAATATCACGCAGGAATAAAAACAGTACCAAAATGGCGAGAATGCCTCCGAAGAGCATATTCTGCAGAACGGAATTCACCACCATATCAATATAGATTCCCTGGTTCATCAGCGTTGTAAAATGCAGACCGTCATTTCCCTTCTCCAGTTCATCCATGCGGTCCAAAATCTTATCTGCCACTTCACCTGTGGAATATCCTGTCTGTTTTTCTATGGAAAGCATCACACCCGGATTGCCGTTGATCTTTGCATATACATCCGCAGAGTCATCTGTGACACTAATGTCTGCCACATCAGAAAGGCGTATGGATGCCAGTCCGTCCAGCTTCAGATCCAGCAGGACCAGATCTCCCAGACTGTCCACATCCTGCACCTTGTCTCCAACCCTGACCAGATACTCCTTGCCGTCTTCCGCCACATAGCCTGCGGGCATGGCAAAGTTCTCCGCTGTGAGAATACCTTTTACCATATCAGACGTCAGGATGGTATTCAGATCCGCCTTATCCTGGGCCTGCTCTTTTGCCTCGTCAAGCTGATCCCTTCCTGAGTCAAGCTGGGACTGGGCCGCCTCTAACTGGGCTGTCCCCATGGCAATTTTTGAGGAAGCGGAGCTGAGCTGGATAGAAGCCATGATCTTCTGTGTTTCAAGCTGGATCTGGGCTGCGCTCATCTGGGACTGGCCTGCCTCGATCTGGGCTTTTGCCTCCTGCAGCTTCTGGATCCCTGCGCTTAACTGAGTCTGGCCTTCCACAAGCTGAGCTTTGGCACCTGCGATCTCCTGCAGCCCTTTATTGGCCGCATCCAGGCCTTTATCCACTACCTCTACAGGGTCCAGCTTAGAGAGCTGTTCATTCAGTGCCGCAAGCTGCTGCTCCATCCCTGCCTTTTGGTTCTCCATCTCCTCTTTCGCAGCAGTCAGCTGGTCAATGGCCTGCTGCCACTCTTCATCTGTCATACTGTCAGGCTTCTCCGGCGTCAGGGCACTTAACTGTGCCTCCAGTTCCTCTATCTGTCCCTGGACCGCCGCAATTCCTTCTTCCAGCTTTTGGCTTCCATCCTGAGCCTCCAGAAGTTTATTCTTTGCCTCAGTCAGCTTTTCCACAGTGAGGTTCAGACCCTCCTCTGTGGCCTGCAAAAGTTTTGACTGGCTGTCAAGCTCTGCCTGCTTGCTCTCCAGGTTCTGAAGCTGCACATCCACCTCTGCCGCACTTTTGGTCAGTTCACTCTGTGCCTGTGAGAGCTGTCCGCTTCCCTCTCCGATCTGGGATGCCGCTTCATTCTGGCCGCTTTCCAGTTCACTCTGGCCGTTCTCCAGCTCACTTCTGCCGGAATCAAGTTCGGCCTGGGCATCTTCAAGCTTCTGTTCCTCCTCGGCAAACTTACCGTTTATAGCGTCCTGAACCTTCTGGTTCATGGCATCCAGCTTTTCCTGATCGATCCGCACTTCAACGCTCTCGGTGACGCCGCCGCTCTGGGAAACCCTGGCAACCCCGTCAATACTCTCGATATTGGGCTGTACGTTATCTTCTATGTAATCGGTAAGTTCCGCAGCTGTCATATCATCCACATCCACTGCTGCCACCAGAACCGGCAGCATATCTGGATTCAGTTTCATGATAATGGGATTGCTCACGGAATCATCCCAATATCCCTTTATCTGATCCAGATTCTCCCTCATCTCCAGTGACACGGAATCCATGTTGGTAGTCTCCTCAAACTCCAGGATCACCAGGGATACATTTTCTCTGGAAACAGAGCTTACATTCTTAATATTACTGACTGTCGCCATACTCTGTTCAATGGGCTTAGTAACAGTCTCCTCCACCGATTCCGGGCTGGCGCCCACATAAGTGGTCATTACGATTGCATAGGGCAGATTCATACTGGGAAGTAAATCTGTGTTCATCTTTGTCACAGACACCACTCCCAAAAGAATCACCAGCACCACCGCCACAACGACGGTATAGGGCTTTTTCACACTGAAACGTGATAACATTTGAAGTCCTCCTGTATTCTTTATGGATTGACCGACTGACCGGTCAGTCTAATGTAAAAATTATATGTCTTTACAGGATAAGTGTCAACAAATCTATTTATTAAAGTTACATAAACTTCTTCTTATGAAATACAGCCCCGGCATTTTAAAGTGCCGGGGCTGTATCTGTATTCACAGGAAAGCTTTTATTTGTCATAGAGATGACAGGCAACCAGATGCCCGTTTCCGTTGTCCTTTAATTCAGGGATCACGGTGTCACATCCCTTGGTCTTTTTAAAACAGCGGGAGCAGAAACGGCAGCCTGCAGGGGGATTGATGGGAGTGGGGACATCCCCTGTCAGAATGATCCTTTCTTTTTTCTTTGTGATATCTGTAGAAGGAATGGCTGACAGCAGTGCCTGGGTGTAAGGGTTCAGCGGATCATCATAGATTTCACGCTTATCTGCCACCTCCATCAGTTTGCCCAGGTACATGACTCCCACTCGGTCACTGATGTGCTTTACTACGTTAAGTCCATGGGCAATGAACAGATAAGTAAGGCCAAACTCCTCCTTCAGATCATCCAACAGGTTCAGCACCTGTGCCTGAATGGAAACATCCAGGGCAGATACCGGTTCATCACAGACGATCAGCTTGGGCTGAACAGCCAGCGCGCGGGCAATTCCCACTCTCTGCCTCTGTCCGCCTGAGAACTCGTGAGGATAACGGTTTCTCTGATGGTTTGCAAGACCTACACAGTTCATCAGATATGTCACTCTGTCCTCCACCTGGTCTTCCGGCATCAGTTTATTGATACGGATCGGCTCACCGATAATATCACCAACTGTCATACGGGGATTGAGGGACGCGTACGGGTCCTGGAAGATCAACTGGATATCCTTACAGTATTTCCGCCTCTCCTTTGTGGAGAGCTTGGAGATATCTTTTCCATCGTACAGGATCTCACCCGCGGTGGGCTTATATAGATCCACCAGCATTTTGCCGATGGTGGACTTGCCGCAGCCTGACTCTCCTACCAATCCCAGAGCCTCTCCCTTATAGATCTTAAATGACACATCATCCACAGCTTTCAGAACAGCGGTGGGTTTTCCGAAGAAATTTGTCTCAACATCGAAGTATTTTTTTAGGTGCTTCACCTCCAAAAGAACTTCTTTTTTCTCTTCACTCATCTTACTCACCCTCCACTTCATCACTTATCAGGAAGCACCTTACTTTTCTTCCGTCTTCTGTCCGGGCCAGCTTTGGCATGTGCTCTTTACATTTCTCCATACATTTGTCACACCGGTCAGCAAAAGAGCATCCCTTGGGCAGATGGATGGGGTCCGGTACGATACCCTTGATCATATACAGGCGCTCTTTGTCCTCATCCATTTTGGGGATGGAATCCAGAAGTCCCTGTGTATAGGGATGCAGTGGTTTTGTAAAGAGCTGCTCCACGGTCGCCTGCTCCACCACACGGCCGCAGTACATAACCACCACTTTGTCAGCAGTCTCAGCCACAACACCCAGATCATGGGTGATGAGAAGCACTGCCATACCCAGCTTTTCTCTCAGGCGGTTGATCAGGTCCAGGATCTGGGCCTGGATCGTCACATCAAGAGCGGTTGTAGGCTCATCGGCGATCAGCAGCTCCGGATCGCAGGCCAGCGCCATGGCGATCATGACACGCTGGCGCATACCGCCGGACATCTGGTGGGGATAGTCATTCACTCGCTGTTCCGGTGCGGGTATACCTACCAGATCCAGCATTTCTATGGCTCTTGCCAGAGCCTGTTTTTTACTCATGGTGGTATGTGTCAGAATCGTCTCCATGATCTGATCCTTCACCCTATACACCGGATTCAGGGAAGTCATAGGCTCCTGGAAGATCATAGAGATTTTATCGCCCCGGATCGCCTGCATCTCCTTAGTGTTTTTCTTTAGCAGATTCTCTCCGCCAAACAGGATCTCTCCCCCTGCCACACGGCCCGGGTCACGGATCAATCCCATAACAGAAAGAGAGGTAACACTTTTTCCGGAACCGGACTCTCCGACTACTGCCAGGATTTCTCCCTTGTCCACTTCAAAGCTGACACCGTTTACCGCCTTGACCGTACCTCTTTTTACTTTAAATTCTGTCTCCAGATCTTTTACTTCCAATAACATGATACGGTCCTCCTTATACTCGTTCTTTCGGGTCCAGTGCATCGCGCAGGCCGTCGCCGAACAGGTTGAATGCCAGCACTGCCAATGTAATGGCAAGACCCGGGAAAATCAGGGTGTAGGGCGCAGAGAAAATATAGGTTCTCGCACGTCCCAGCATATCGCCCCACTCCGCCATGGGAGGCTGCACGCCCATGCCTAAGAATCCAAGAGCTGCTGTATCCAAAATCGCAGTGGAGATACCCAATGTAGCCCTGACCACGATAGAGCTTACCACGTTTGGAAGGATGTGGTGGAAAATGATCCTCCTGTCAGAGTTTCCCACAACCTTAGCTGCTGCCACGTAATCATTTTCCTTGACTGACAAAATTGAGCTTCGCACAATACGCGCATACTCCGGAATGGACACCGTACCAATGGCAATGATGGCTTTGTCAAGCCCTTTACCAAGGGCTGCCATCAGGGTGATGGCCAGAAGGATTGACGGGATGGAGAGCATGACATCCATACATCTCATGATAAAGGAATCCACCTTTCCACCGAAATATCCTGCCACAGAGCCAAGAACGGTTCCGATCAGCAGAGAATAGGCCACAGCGGCCACACCAACAAAAAGAGAAATCTTAGTACCTGAAAGCACACGTGAAAAGATATCACGTCCAAGCTGATCTGTACCGAAATAGTAATCCTTGCAGGGTGCCACAAATGTGTGCCCCATGTCAGAATACTCCGGATCATAGGGAGCCAGCCAGTCTCCCATGACAGCTAAAAACAGGAAAAACACAATGACCACAAGACCTGCCACTGCTGCTTTGTTCTTTTTCAGAGTGTCCCACATCACACGAATCTGGGATTCTGGTTTTTCCAGTGCCTCCCCTGTTGTCTGTACCTGTTGTTTTTTCCGCATGACAGTTACACCTCCTTCTTCTCGAATTTAATACGCGGATCCAGAAACGCATAGATCACATCCACGATGAGATTCATCAATACGAATATCACTGCAATGAGCAGGACCACACCCTGTACCACAGGGAAATCTGATTTCATGATACACTGTACTGTATAATTGCCAATGCCCGGCCATGCGTACACAGATTCTGTCAGCACCGCACCGCCCAGAAGGGAGCCGAGCTGCAGACCGATAACGGTAGTGACAGGAAGCATGGCGTTTCTAAGTGCGTGTTTTCTCGTCACTTTTCCCTCACTGATACCTTTTGCCCTGGCTGTACGGATATAGTCCTGATTCAGGGTCTCCAACATACTGGAGCGTGTCATACGGGCAATGATCGCCATGGAATAAAGACTCAGAGTTACTGCCGGGAGAACCATATGGACAGCGGCATCTTTGAGAGCTGTTGTATCTCCCTGGATAATACTGTCTATGATCATAAAACCAGTCACGGTATCCGGACGCAGGGACGGGTCAATACGTCCGCTGGAAGGCAGCCAGTGAAGAACACCGGAAAACAGGATGATCAGCATGATACCAAGCCAGAAAATAGGTACGGATACGCCCACCAGAGACAGCAGCATACCGCCGTTATCAAAAATGGAATTCTTCTTTACCGAAGACACTACACCGATTATTATGCCGAAAATGGATGCCAGAATGATCGCCACAATGGCCAGTTCCACCGTTGCCGGGAAACGGCTGGCAATCTCTTTTGTCACAGGCGCCTTGGTGTAATAGGATGTGCCCAGATCACCGGTGACTGCTCCTTTTATAAAGTTTACATACTGTGTGACCACAGGTTCATTCAGCCCATTGGCTTCCCGCCATTCCTCCATACTCTCCCTGGTTGCGTGCTGACCCAGAACGATAGGTGCAGGGTCCGGTGCGCATACACGCATAAGGAAGAACACGATCAGGGATACACCAAAGAGAACGGGTATGAGCTGTAAAAGCCGTTTTATTATGTACTTAAACATGTCTTGACCTCTCTTTATTCTTTTGTTGAATTTCTTCGGAACAATTCATTTCTCAAGGGGTTAACCTGCAGAGCCCTTTCAGAAATGAACTGTTCCCCGGTAGAACAGGCTTTTAGACCGCATATAAGGGCAGATTTCTCTGCCCTTATGCAATCCCGTTTTACCTGATCAGTTCTTATATGTCTTGCTCAAGAAAACATTTCCTGTCGGATGTGCGATGAAGTTCTGTACATTAGATACATAGCCTGACAGGTTCTGCTGATGGGAAATCGGCAGCCAGACATTCTCGTCCGCGATCTTCTGTTCCATCTTGGCATATGCTGCATTTCTGTCGTCACCATTTTCCATGGATGCTGCTTCTGAAAGCATGGTATTGTACTCTTCATTGCGGTACAGGGCAACGTTCATTTCCGGGTCCTCATGAGCTAACAGATACATAAAGTTATCCGGGTCACCATTGTCACCGATCCAGCCGTACAGACACATGTCATAATCGCCGGCGCCGAGTTTTTCTTTGTATGTTGTCCAGTCATAGGAATCGATGGACACTTTTACGCCTACTTTGTCAAAATATCCCTGCAGAGCCTCTGCCAATGTCTGGCCTGTGGCTGTATTGTAAGGTCTTGGGTTTGTATAAGCCATCATCTTCAGTTCTGTGATGCCCTTTTCTTCCAGAACCTTCTTAGCGTCATCCGGATTGTACTCTGTCTGTTTTACATCTGCACTGTAACCCGGCATAAAGGTAGGAAGAATGCTGGTAGCCTGGGAAGCGTATCCCTTGTAAAGGCTCTCAACCAGTTCCGGCACATTGACTGCTTCAGATAATGCTTTTCTAACCTCAGGATCTGTTACTCTCTGGGTGTTATATGCCATGTAGTTGATATTCATACCCTCTGCCTGATATAACAGACAGCCTGCAGACGTGATCTGGTCAACTACAGTAGCGTCGATACCGTCAATGATATCCACTTCCCCATTTGTCAGGGCAACTACACGTGCGGAGTTATCCGGAATTGTTGAGAAGATGATCTCTTTCGCAACACCCTTGTCACCCCAGTAGTCTTCGTTTCTCTCCATAACTACAGCTTCATTCTTATCCCATCTTACGAACTTGTACGGGCCGGTTCCGCATGGAGCTTCATTTAAGTTTCCATTTGCCGCGTCACATGCAGTGGGGCTTACCATAGGAGCACCCAGGGACATAGCCAGGTTATTTAAGAACGGTGTGGATTTTTTAGTGAGCTTAAATTCTACAGTATAATCATCCACTACGTTGCACTCTGCAACATCGCCATATACGAAGTCAGCGTAAAGCATGTCCTCTGTTTTATTGACAGTCTGTCTGTCAACGTTATATTTTACCGCTTCGGCGTTGAAGTCCGTTCCGTCGTGGAATTTTACACCTTCTCTCAACTTGAAGGTATAGGTAAGGCCGTCCTCACTGATCTCCCAGGACTCAGCCAGGCATGGCTCAACTTCTGTATCACTGTCGCCGTACTTCAGAAGGCCTTCATACATCTGGCAGATAGGTTTGGAAGATTCACCGTCATCGATCATAGCCGGATCAAGTCCACGGGGATCAGCGCCCTGTGCGTATCTCAGTGTCTGCTCTTTGTCAGCATCTTCCGGAACGTCAGCAAATTTTGTCAGCATCTCGCCGCTTGCTTTTTTCTCGGTTGTTCCGGCTTCTGTCTCTGCATCCGCATCCGCATTTCCTTCATCACCGGTAGTTTCTGTCTTTGCTGTGTCACTGGTATTGTCTGCACCAGTCTTCTTGTTGCTTCCGCATCCTGCCATCATGGTGATCGCCATAGACGTGCAGAGTAAAGCCGCAATTACTTTTCTCTTCATAGAAAATCCCTCCTTTGATTCACGCAGTATTCCCTGTGTTCTGTCATTTTGACATCACTTTGACGTGGTAAACACAAAGAACTCTGTGCTAACCATTTTACTATAGAAAGAGAAAAATTACAAGTTTTAATTTCTTTTCCTGCATTTATGGATTTGTTATGCAACTTCTTTTTTCCCCGTTTCAAATCAAATCCGAGCCATAACTGCTGTCCATTTCATAATTACTGGATATTTACTTTTATTTTTTTGCAAGTTCTCCTCTTTTTTCCTGCATTTTATTCGTGTATTATTTTACATACCCAATAGACAAATACACATTTGTCTTTTTGTCAGAGACATTTTTATATAAAACATTATAATTTTCTCTGTTTTCATTGCAATTGTCTTTCATTAAAAGACAAATCTAATACTTATTTCAACAGCCGTTTTTATATTCCTCTGTTATCCTGCAAGTAACAGTCAGGATATGCAAAAACGCTCCACAGATGGACAAATATACAGATACCATGGATATACAACGACTGGATCACATCCGAATTCCTCTGCCTGTCATTTCTAAAATATATTCAATAGTAGGATTTATCATATGCCTGAACCGGCATAGAGATATAAGACAGGGATGCCGCATTTAGATGACTGCAGCATCCGCTTTTAGAATTTTGAACTTTCATAAAAATTAACCTTCTTAGATTTTACTCATCCCGTCAATAAAATCCGCAAGGGAGTCTATATGTGCCGCCAATTTCAGATATTTTAAAAGTATATCCATATCCCTTTCTTCCAGAATATTCTTTCTGAGTTCATCAGGTACAGGGCCGAAGTCATCCAGCAACATAAACCGCTCCTCCATTTCCCGGCTGCCTTTTATTCTTGCCATAGACTCCTGGATTTTTTTCACAAAACCATCCTGGTAGTCCTTGGTACTGCCCGCTAAATCAGCTTTGACAAATTTCAGCAGTTCTTTTCGCAGCACCCAAACTTCTATATGGGATTTCCCCATTTATCTTTCCTGTATGCTGACCTTGATCATATCCCCCGGCTGTTTCCCTGTTTTTTGCCGGATATCTTTCCTTATTCCTATAATGTGGCCGGGTGTTTTCATCCGTACCAGACTTCCGTCATAAGGCTCACCGTCAAAGGTGGCATGGACCTTTACCCTTCCTTTACCGAATTCCTTGCGTACATCAAAAGGAAATTCAATATATGCCCCATCTATGTCAGGCACTTTTTTTATAACCGCCTCAAATTCATATACTCTTGTATTCATGCCTAATCCCTTCACTATTTTAATTTCACAAAATTTCTCCCGCAGGTTACAGGAAATAATCATCCGACAGGCTTCCGTTCAAATAGCGCCCCGTCTGTAATTGCAATTCCCATATTCTCCTCTATTAGAGAGACATCCGCAGATTTTTCCTTTATAAATTTCAATGTATTTTCATCCACTACTTCAAAGACATACCGGCTCCCCTTTTCTTTGTCTGTCGCAACCAGTTCACCATCCACCGTCTCATACGTTCCCATAGGTATATAGGAACTGAGCACATCGTAAGAAAAGACAAAATTCTCCTTGTCAAGGAGAGTCAGACAGGGAAGGCTCTGTTCAGTTTTTCCCAGCTGTTCCGCATTCATATAATAATTTTTCACTGACGAGGTCTCCGCCTTGTCAAGCAAAGGATTCGTATCATCCAAAAGACAGATCCTATTTACTCCCTGTATGTGTACAGGATAGCTTTCCTGATATCCTCCTGAAAAGGAAACGGATATGTTCTGTCCTGGCATCAAATCTGTTAAGGCTATATCTGTATGATGCCATTCTATCTCTGTGTCAGCGGTAACCTGAAACTGAAACTCACCTCTGTAATTCACATCGTTTTCCTTCAGCCCTGATACCAGCATGGAATTGCCGTCTATTTCCCGGATCACAGCGTAAAATGTGGCTGAATCGTTAAAACCGCCCTGAATCATATGGTTCCTGCCAACAGTATATCCTGCCCAAAAGATAAATAAAGCAAACAGCAATATAATAATTCCTTTTAAAAAATCCTTCATACGCGGTCCCCCATATTAAACATTTACTGACAAATAAATATTTCCCCAAAACACTTTCTCCGTTCTCTAATAGTAATTATACCCTTTCTTTTAGCACAGTCCAACAATTATTTTATATAACACCATGCAGCCCACAACAAAAAAAGGGTTCTATAATGAATGTTGGGGTATGTGAATAACGTATTTTCAACATTCATTTTTTGTTATAAAATAAAAGAAGCCTCCCCAAAATGCCGGTCATCCAAAACTAACATTTTAAAGGAGGTTTCAAAAATGCACTCTAATTGTACCAAAAATCTCTTAGATTTAGAAGGGGTTATAATAAAAAAAGTTGTGCATGCGGATCATTATGTAAAGATTTTTATTCAAACAGATCCTTCCTTACAGACTTGTCCTGAGTGCGGCAACCAAACCAAACGCATTCATGATTATCGGTATCAAAAGATTAAGGATCTACCGTTCCAAATGAAACATACATATTTAATACTTAAGAAAAGGCGATATGTCTGTAAATGCGGTAAACGATTTATGGAGAAATATCATTTTCTACCTTCCTATCAACGGCAGACTTTACGTTTATCCTACAAGATAATTGACCTACTTAGAAATCTTGTGAGTATAAAGTCCGTTGCAGATACAACAAATGTTTCAGTTAACACCGTTACCCGACTTTTGGACACCATTAATTATTCTACACCCTCTCTTCCAGAGTGTATATCAATTGATGAATTTAAGGGTAATACAGACGCCGGAAAGTACCAATGTATTCTTTTAGATGCCAAGAAACACCGTATTCTTGATATCCTACCGGACAGAACGCAGAGCCATTTGATTTCCTATTTCAGAGAAACAAACCGAGCTGAGCGCCACCGTGTGAAGTTCTTTGTCTGTGATATGTGGCAGCCCTACGTAGACTTAGCAAGAGCTTACTTCCCTAATGCCACAATCATTATAGACAAATATCATTTCATCCGGTATGTAACTTGGGCAATTGAAAATGTGAGGAAAAGGCTCCAGAAAACAATGCCTGTAAACCTCAGAAGATACTATAAACGCAGCCGAAAGTTAATTCTTACTCGATATGCTAAGCTTAAGGATGAAAACAAGAAAGCGTGCGATCTTATGCTACTTTATAACGATGACTTGAGATTGGCTCATACTCTTAAGGAATGGTTTTATGAGATATGCCAGAGCGAGAAGTACTCCTATCAGCGAACAGCTTTCTGGGAGTGGGTTAAGTCTGCAGAGAAATCAGGAATACCCGAGTTTGAGAACTGTGCAAAAACTTATAGAAACTGGTCAGAAGGTATTTTAAATGCTTTTAAATACAAATATACAAATGGTCCTACTGAAGGTTACAATAATAAAATCAAGGTGCTAAAAAGACTATCTTTCGGAATACGTAACTTTAATAGATTCCGTACAAGAATTATACACTGCTCTATCTAAAAAACGGACGACTGGCAAGAGGCTTATTTGGCATGCCCAAAAACATGAATTATAGACCCAAACATTAAAATGGCCCTAAATGTAGTAAAGGAGCGGGATTCAAAGAATCCCACCCCAACTATTGACATAGAGCCAAAAAAAGACAATCTGAATGGCTTTTATCCACTCCAGACTGTCTCCTATTTTCCATCAATAAAATCTGACCAAAACCTTTACTCAGCAAAAGCATCTTTCTTCATCATTTCCAAATACCGCATGGTACCCTCGTCATCCTTTTCATTATAAAGATACCCCAAATGCGCACCCACTTTCACTGCCAGGTTGCGGAATAGATCACAGCCGTTAAAAACCGCCTGCCACAGATTTGCGTGATCCGCATCGGAATAAGTAGTACAATACTTTTCATAAAGGTCAATGGATAAATACTTCTTAAAATATTTCCCCCACATCCCTGTAGAGACAGAAAAATCATACTCCGCCGCAATATACCACTCCACCATTTTTTCAAGCTCAGCATGAACGACCTGGTGATACATTCTCCATGCGTAGGGCAACTGATCACGGACTATCCCTTTCGCCACATTGTTAAGGCACCAAAAAAACTCATTACAGCAGCTCTCATACTGCGCCTCAGATGGTTTCTTTACATGATACAGACTATCATTCGGCTCTGGGATCTGGGGCAGCAGACCATCCTTATCCAAGAGCTTGATACAGAGCGTATCCGACAGATAATTCTCCACAGCACACGCAGGTGTCTTTATACACAAATCTATACGGTTCCCGTCTTCAAACAGCATAAGCCATGTATAAGAAGACAAAAGATCCAGTTCTATGCCCCACCCCATATCATTCCGATCCGGCTCCTGTACAATGGCTGTTTTACCAAACACGGAAATCCAGTTCCGGTCAGCGAGAAAGGATTCTGTTTCCCTGACCACATACACAATATCAAAATCCCGGTATTTGTCCTTGGCCACATTAGGATTTGTGCGGGACCCATTCATATACACAGCCCTCACGCGCTCATCCTCTTTCGCCGTCTCAAGGATCAGATCATACATCTCCCGTTCTGTTCTCATCCGCATTCCCATCCCTCCGTCATTAATGTACACAACACCTTCGCTCACTGTCAGACAAACAATACCTTCAGTGTAGATTATCCTATAGTATTTGTCAACTCATAACTGTCCAATTATAACTGTCCAGGTAACCGTTCAACCGTTCAGCTTTCCACTGTCCCGCGAGGTGTTGTCTTGTTTCATTCACCACCTCTCATATACAGATCCATAGCCTCTGCCACTTTCTTAGAATGCGCAACCGCCTCCACCACCGTCCTTGCCCCGTTCACCACATCTCCGCTGGCGAATATCTCAGGCCGGGAGGTATGGCCTGAATCGTCTGTCACAAGCAGTCCAAATACATCCGCATCTAAACCGGGGGTAGTTCTGACCAACTGGTTCCGCGGCCCTTGGCTGATGGAAACGATCACACTGTCCGCCGGATAGAGCTTTTCTGTCCCTTCGATCCGGCAGACACTCCCTCCTTCTGTCTCTTCCGTATCCGCAAAGACCACTCCCTCATCCCGGATCTCCACAGGCATCTTGCAATAGACAAATTCCACTCCTTCCAGCACGGCATAGTCATACTCACTTTTACTGGCAGCCACGGAAGAATCCCTGGAAAAACACTGCAGTTGCCGCACTCCTTTGCGCAGCGCAGTTCTGGCAACATCCATAGCCGCGTTTCCGGCGCCTATGACGATCACCCGTTCCCCCAGATGAAAACTGTCCGGATTATTCAGATAATGGATCCCGTAGTGCACATGCCCCAGTGTCTCCCCTTTTACGTGAAGCGCATTAGGCCTCCACACACCTGTCCCGATAAAAATAGACTTATAGCCGTCCCGGAGCAGATCGTCAATGGAAATAGCCCCTCCCACCGCAGTGTTTGGCCGTACCTTAATATCCTTCAGCCGCAGATGGCGATACTCGAAATCATCTAATATACTTTTGGGCAGGCGAAATTCCGGGATCCCGTATCTGAGTACGCCTCCAATCTTATCCTTGCTCTCAAAGATGGTCACCTGATATCCCTTCCGGGCCAGCAGCACTGCTATCGTAAGCCCTGCCGGACCGGAACCAATGATGGCAGCCCGCATCCCGTTGGAGGCTGCCGGGCCTTTTACCATCTTGGAACTGTAGGTGCTGGAAATATAGTTTTCGATTGTGGAAAAATGTACAGGCGCGCCTTTTCTTCCCAGCACGCAGTGTCCTTCACACTGTTTCTCATGGTCGCAGATCAGACTGCAGACTGTGGTCAGCGGATTATTTTCAAAAAGCTTCCACCCCGCCTCATCCAGACGGCCGTCCAGCATCAGCCGGATGACCGACGGAATCGGTGTATGGATAGGGCAGCCCTTCTGACATTGAGGGTTTTTACAGTTCAGACAGCGGTTCGCTTCGTCCAGTACATGTGCAGCCATATCCTTTTCCTCCTTTTATTTTCCTTCCCTCTTAATACGGAGATATTCCACGTTTGCCTCTACTTTCTTTTTCGACAGCGGATATACGAATATCAGCATCAGCGCCACACAGAGAAAGAGGATTCCCGGCACAACCGTTGCCAGTTTGTAAAGACCGCTCAAAACCTCTGCGCTCTGGGTCTTAGCTGTTGAGACATACCCGATAAGTCCCAGCGCATAGCCGCCCAGACCTCCGGCCAAAGCCTGACCTACTTTTCTGGCAAAAGAATAAACCGCATAGACTGTACCGTCTTCTCTCTTTCCTGTTTTCACCTCCACATCATCAATAACATCAATGATATTAGCCCAGATGATCAGGTTGAAATAACTCACGCCCAAATATCCCGCTGCCGCCAGGACCACGAACAGCCACGCATTTTTCACATTCATAAACCCTAATATCAGGAAGACAACACCTGTAAAAACAGTTGCCGCGGCTGCGGATTCTCTTTTTCCGAACTTCTTGACCGTGATACCTGTGATCGTTGCCATGAGCAGGGAACAGAGCATTGTGATCATATTATAAGAAGACAGTGCTTTTACATTACCAAAATAATCGGCGTACAGATATGTATTGACGCTGGACATCATCAGAGAGCTGAGAAGCAGGAAAATAGCTGCTCCTACGATGCCTAAAAGCGCCCGGTTGGAAAAAATAGCACCAAATGTCTTTGCCAGTGAAATCCTCTCCGCATTTGGGTCCGGTTCGATCTTAATACGCTCTGTGGTGCATTTGTAGCAGATAAAATAACAGATAATGGCACAGATGGAAAAGATTCCTGCCACAACCGGAAATATTTTTCCGTCATTGCGGATAACCTGCACACCGTTTGCGTCTGTGACATAGATGATCATAGGGCCACCCACACCGATGACAAGCTGGGCCAGTGTAGCGCCGATGCTTCGGAATGTGGAAAGGGCGGTGCGCTCCTCCGGTGCATCCGTGATCGCAGACGCCATGGATCCATACGGAATATTAATTCCCGTGTAACAGATACTTCCCCAGAGAATATACGTTGCGTACATATAGATCATCTTTACCGTCATGGAGGCGTCTACCAGGGCGGACTGGTACATCAAAAAACTGGCAAGCGCCACCGGACCGGCCATGATGCGGATCCAGCGTTTAAATTTCCCGTCTCTGCCCGGTTTGCAGGTATCCACAATACGTCCCATGGTCACATCTGTAAAGGCATCCACAAATCTCGCCACCAAAAACAGAGTTCCCACAGCCCCCGCACTGATGCCCAGGACTTTCATATAAAATACCATCAGAAAGGTACTGGAAAACATAAATGTGAAATCGTTTCCAAAATCACCGAGCATATATCCTATCTTATCTTTCAGGCCAAATGGCTTTACTGTCTTTTCATTCATTTTTATCACCCCCTAGAATCTGGTCTCCCATCTTCCGCAGAAAACATTTTCATTGTATCTTCCCTTGAATTCACTTTTTCCCATCATCTTCTCCAAGGTTGCCGCAAAACTCTCATGATGGTCCATATAGGAATTAATGTAGCATCTGGCCATAGGGACATCGATCAGATTATTGGTATTGCTCAGAGATACCACAAAGGTAGGCAGTTCCGACATATACCAGGGCTGTTTTACCGGCTCATCCCATTTTACACGCATGGTATTATACTGAGCAAATCCCTGTACATTGAGAACCAGCAGAACACAGTCGTACTGTCTCTTAAAGTCCTCTATTTTCCCTTTCTTTACGGGTACACCGGCATCCACTTCAAAGCCGGCCCCTTCAAGCTGTGACACAAGGTCAGAGATAATATTTTTGTCATTGGACTCAAATTTCATTCCCGCAATGACCGTGGCTTCTGACCCGATATACATGAGCTTGATCCTCTTATATCTCTTTGGTGTCATGGGGAGATAATGCAGGCGGTCTTTCACAAGCGTCACATACTTGTCGGCAAACTCTCTGGATGCCTTGTGATGTTCCGCACAACCAACCACCTCCAGATTTTCTTTTGGCGCAGTCAGTTTACCTTCCTTCTGGAGCTTGTGGAGATTCAGGGCAGCTTTTACTCCAAGTATTCTGTGAAGGGCGTCCTGCAGACGTTCTTCTGTGATGATACCACTTTGATACCCCTCCATCATATAAGCGAAATCTTCCTCTCTCTCATTGAAGAACAGGAACATATCACATCCTGCGGCAATGGCCTGGGGAACCTGCCGGCTTCTGGGGATGGTTGCTCCGAACATACCTATCATATGGGAGGCATCCGTAACAACCAGTCCGTTAAAGCCTAATTTTCCTTTCAGCAGGTCAGTGATCAGTTCTGGTGCCAGGGTCGCAGGACGGATATCCTCATCTTTGATACCGGGGCGCAGTTTTCTAGAATACGCAGGGAGTGCTATGTGGCCTGCCATGATAGTCATAACCCCTTCATCGATCAGCTCTTTATAGACTTTTCCATACGTCCGGTCCCATTTATCGCAGTCATACTCATTGATGCCCATGATCAGGTGCTGATCGTTTTCCTCTGTGCCGTCTCCCGGAAAATGCTTCATGCAGGTGGCGATATTCTGTGTCTTCATACCTTTGAAAAAGGCTTTTGCATAGCGGATGACATCCTCGGGACTGTCATTAAAGGCGCGGAGCTGCACAATGGTATTTCTCCAGTTATAGAGAAGATCAACAACCGGGGCAAAATTCCAGTTGCATCCAACAGCAGCAGCCTCCCTTGCTGAGATTTCCGCCATTTTAAACACTTCCTCCGGGGAATCTATGGCCGCCATAGCAGCGCCGTTGGCAATAGGCGTTCCTCCCTGGCAGCCGCCGTTTCCTCCTGCCTCACAGTTTGAGGCGATCAGCAGCGGAATTTTTGTAGTCTTTTGAAGACAGTCCGCCATTTCCCACAGTTCTTCCTTTGGCGCATTGTGATAGCGGATGGCTCCGGGATGATAGGTATCCAGTACCTTTTTAATATTTTCCGGTTTTCGTTCCTCCGCATTTGCCACCATATTGACAAAAAGCTGCCCTATTTTCTCCTCTGTGGTCATACCGGCGATCGTATCTTCCACCCACTGGATCTGTTCCTCATTCAGATAATACGGTTTTTCTCTTAAATTTACCATGATATTTCTTTCCTCCTGATCTTATTCTGTAAGATTTTTAATAAAGCTTTTGATCAACGCCTCCTGGAACGCACCTCCGAATGTGCCCTCCTTCATTCTCTCTGCCGCATCCAGAATCCCGGACCAGCTCATGCTCTCTTTGGATACCAAAATAGGATAAAAGAAAACATTGTTGTCCTTTGCCGCGTCCATGTCGCCGGGCGCATCCCCTGTCATCATGACATGTTCTCTTTCATATCCGTAAGTGAGCAGTTTGCTGATGCAGCTTTTCTTAGAACCTGCGTTTTGTGCCAGCAGTACATCCACATGTTCCAGAAGACCGAACCGTGTCCACTCCTCTTTTACCGCCTCGCAGTTGGCTGAGGAGACAATGGCGATATCACAGGTTTCATGAAGCTTTTCAATACTCTCTTTTACATGCGTAAAGGGTTTGATCTCCTCTTTTGGGATCTGTCTTATGGATTCATTCACCGCCTCTGACCAGCTCAGTGCTTTTTTCAGAATCGGACTATCCGCTGCGTCTATGGCTTTTTCCAGTGCAGCATTTGACAGTTCGTCTGTCTTATTTACCCACTGAATCAGGGTATCCACATCTTCTACCGGCACATATTTTTTATGGACTTCCTCCAACGCTTTCGCAAGCCCTTTAAAACGGTTGATCCCTCTTGTCATGGAATACAGATTCACCTGATTCCAGCGCTCCAGAATTTCCTTTTCGTGTGTCTCCAAATGCCATTCCTTTACCATGCACGGGCCAAAACACCTAAAATGCTTGATGTCCATACTGTCTATGGCACAGCCGTCCGAATCAATACATACCAGGTGATCATGCCTCCTTGTAAAATCTGAAAAAGGATTGTTCATACTCTCACGACCTTTCTTTCTAATTTTCTCTTGATGTGTTCAAGACCCGCAGGCCTGCTGAATCGTTATGTTTAAAATACTATAGTTTACAGTTTTAAAAAATAATAATATCCATTGAATTTAGCACAATTTTATGGTATTTTATTTGGTAGATGAATATTATATTATTTTTTCTTAAAATCATACCAAATTTCGAGGTAGACATATGAAACATAAACAACTGGAACTCCTTCAGCAGGCGGTGACCGCCTGCAGCGTGGGATGTCATATTATTTTCAGCGACAAATCCAACCTCTCCCAGACAGACAACGGACTCCGTCTCCGCCTTTATGAAGACTATGATTACCAGCCTTTGCTGGTACTTCTGGAACAATATGTGACAGACGGGAATATTGTCCGATACGAAGATTCCTTTGGAATGTATTATATTTTCCTGCACATTCCCTCCTCGTATCTATATGACTATGAATCCTCCTATTTTGTCATTGGTCCTTACCTGGAAAACCAACCGGACACAGAACAGATCCGTGATATGATGGAACAGCGCAGCATACCCGGCCGCCTTTTTTCTGATATCCGCATTGTCTATTCCTCCACTCCGGTCCTGCACAATACAGGAAGCTTCGAGTCATTGGTCCTGAACCTTGCCCAGGGATTATTTCACATGGAATATAATGTATCCCATCTCCCGGACAAAAATGAAATCCATATAGAACATTCCCCTCTGATCCTTAAGCTTCGGAAAGAGCCGCAGCTTACCATCAGCACCATTGAGGAGCGGTATGAAGTGGAAAATAAAATGCTGGAGGCTGTCTCCAAAGGGGATGACCGGCACGCCCACGAATTTTACCAAAAATTCCAGACCTATCAGTTGAGGCCCAGAACAGACAATGCCATACAGAACAAGCGCCATGGAGTGGTAATCTTAAACACGTTGTTTCGCAAAGCAGTGGAGGCCGGAGGCGTGCATCCATTATATATTGATGATCTTTCCGGAAAATTTGCTATTTTGATCAACGAAGCACGTACAGAGCGGGAGTTGGACCATCTGTCCACAGATATGCTTCACAAATACTGCCTGCTGGTCAGGAATCATTCCATGACCGGGTATTCCAAGGTGGTAAAAGAAGTGATCTCTTATATTGATTTTCATTATGCGGAGGACTTAAATCTGACATTTTTTGCTGAAATGTTCAGCCTGAACAAAAATTACCTGTCCGGGCTGTTTAAAAAAGAGACGGATATCACACTCACAGATTATATCCACCAGGTACGAATCCGGCGGGCCATCACCATGATCAACTCTTCCTCCCTGCCCATCAGCACAGTTGCTGCTTCCTGCGGATATAACGATATCAATTATTTTATCCGGCTTTTCAAGCGCACTTATGGGATGTCACCGAAACAATATCAGAAATCAATTCTGCATCCCGAGTAAATATAATATTTATAGAAAAAATGTATGAAATTGTTTGTATAAATTGGTAATTTTCTCCCTTATGTGTTAGAATATATGCATCAGTTATAGAAAATACTAAAGACAAAATGTCTTCGTCAGGAAGGAATGAGAGTATACTCGTGAAAAAACGGATAAAACTGAAAAAGCAAACAAAACCCCAGCTATCTGACAGTCAGGAGGAAAAGAAGGACCGGCGGATCCCAACTACCCGGTATAACCCAGATCATCAAACCGGGCTGACCAGCCAGCAGGTACAGGAGCACAGACTTCACGGCTGGACCAACAAAGCTGTGGACCCGCCGTCCAAGACCACGAAAGAAATCATACATGACAATATCTTCACATATTTCAACTTAATTTTCATAGTTCTGGCAGTCCTGCTGTGTATCGTCGGTTCTTTCCGGGATCTGACCTTTCTCCCGGTTATTATTGCCAATACACTGATCGGCATCATACAGGAAGTGCGGGCCAAGCAGGTTCTGGACAATCTGACCATGTTAAACGCCCCCAATGCCTCTGTGGTCCGGAACGGCAAAACTTCTGTGGTAAATGCCGAGGAATTGGTTCTGGATGATATCGTTATCTTCAAGGCCGGAAACCAGGTCTGCGCGGACGCTTTAGTCAGCGCCGGGGAAGTCCAGGTCAATGAATCCCTGCTCACCGGTGAATCAGACGAGATCACCAAGAGAAAAGGCGATCAGCTTATGTCAGGCAGCTTCATTGTGTCAGGGCAGTGCCATGCAAGGCTGGACAAGGTGGGGAAGGATTCCTATATTTCCCGCCTGACTCTGGAGGCAAAGGAAATGCAGAGCGGGGAACAGTCCGAGATGATCCGCTCCCTGGATAAACTGGTAAAATTCGTGGGGATCGCCATTATCCCCATTGGCCTTATGTTGTTCATACAGGCATTTTTCTTCCAGCATGAGGCTTTCCGCTCCAGTGTTACCTCCATGGTGGCCGCTGTCATCGGCATGATCCCCGAGGGGCTGTACCTCCTTGCAAGCGTGGCTCTGGCGGTAAGCTCCATCCGCCTGGCCCAGAAAAAAGTCCTGCTGCACGATATGAAATGTATCGAGACACTGGCAAGGGTCAATGTTCTCTGTGTGGATAAGACCGGAACCATCACGGAAAACTCCATGGAAGTCCAGGAGGTCATTGCAACAGATGACTACGATTCCGAAGAGATGGAACCTTTATCCGTGATGATCGGCGATTTCGCCGCAGCTATGAGCAGTGACAACATCACCATGGCTGCCATCAAAAAACATTTTAAAACCACCTCCAAGAAAAAAGCGGTGGGCAAAACAGGGTTTTCCTCTGCAACCAAATACAGCAGTGTGACTTTTGAGGACGTGACCTATGTACTGGGCGCCCCGGAATTTGTGCTGAAAGAGGACTATGATGACTATAAAGATGAGATTTTAGAATATGCCTCCAAAGGCTCCCGTGTCCTGGTATTCGGCACTTATGATGAGGAGATTGACGGGAAAGCCCTGCAAAGCCCCATTATCCCCTTAGGCTATATTCTCCTGGCAAACCCCATCCGTGAGCAGGCCAAGGAGACGTTTACCTACTTTGCCGAACAGGGTGTGGAGGTGAAGGTGATCTCCGGCGATAACCCGGCTACCGTATCAGAAGTGGCAAAACAGGCAGGCATCGCCGGAGCAGAGAACTATGTGGATGCCTCCGACCTGGAGACAGATGCGGAAGTGAGAGAAGCTGTTCTGAACAGCACTGTTTTCGGACGTGTCACGCCCAATCAGAAGAGACAGTTTGTACAGATATTAAAAGAAGCCGGCAAGACGGTTGCCATGACGGGAGACGGTGTCAACGATGTGCTGGCACTGAAGGATGCGGACTGCAGTATTGCCATGGCCTCAGGCAGCGACGCGGCAGCCCAGGCGTCCCAGCTTGTACTGCTGGAATCTGATTTTTCCTGTATGCCCCAGGTAGTGCTGGAAGGACGGCGGGTGGTAAACAATATTCAGCGTTCCGCCAGTCTGTTCCTGGTCAAGAATATTTTTTCCTTCCTGCTCTCCCTGTTCTCCGTTGTATTTATGCTCACTTATCCGCTGGAGCCTTCACAGGTATCCCTGATCAGCATGTTCACTATTGGCATACCGGCATTTTTCCTGGCACTGGAGCCAAATAAGAATATCATCAAGGGACATTTTCTCACCAATGTATGCCTAAAGGCCATGCCTGCTGCGCTGACAGATGTTCTGGCGGTAGGAGCGCTGGTGGTGTTCGGAAGAACCTTTGGAGTTAATTCTACGGATATCTCAACTGCGGCTACCATGCTGCTGGCCATTGTGGGATTTATGATCCTCTACAAGATCAGCGCACCTATGAACAAAATCCGTGTGGGCATTTTGTTGGGAACCATTGCGGGACTCATCTTCTGCAGTCTGTTTTTAAATAACTTATTTGCCCTTACCGGCATGTCCACAAAATGCATTATGCTCTTTGTAGTATTTGCCATCGCCACAGAACCGGTACTCAGATACCTGACCATGGCCATTGAAAAATGCCGCAATTTGTATCTCCGCTTAAGAGAACACGGCTTAAATGAACTATAACAACAAAAGGAGCGCAGGTTACCGCTGTTTTCAGACGACAGCCTGCGCTCCTCCTTTTTATTTCTTCTCACCAAAAACACGTTCCAGGACTTCCGCAGCCTTTTTCACTGGTATGATCTCCAGTTTTTCCTTCACTTCCTCTGCCACATCCTCCAGGTCCTCCTTATTTTCATAAGGGATAAACACTTTTTTCACTCCTGCTCTCTGAGCTGCCATTAATTTCTCCGGAAGGCCGCCAATGGGCATAACGCCGCCGCGGAGAGAGACCTCTCCTGTCATGGCATATTCCGGACTGACTGCTTTTTCTGTCACCAGAGAGGAGAGAGCTGTCACCAGAGTGATTCCCGCAGAGGGGCCGTCCTTAGGAACCGCACCCGATGGAACATGTATATGGAGGTCCATTTTGTCAAGTTTTTTTGTCTCCTCCGGGTACATGGCTTTTACCAGTGTCAGGGCAATCTCGGCGGATTCTTTCATCACATCCCCCAATTGGCCTGTGATCTTCACCTTTCCGGTTCCCCTGATAAGCGTAGTCTCCACAAACAGGATTTCCCCTCCGGCTCTGGTCCAGGCCAGGCCTGTCACAACTCCCGGCACAGCCTCCTGGAGAATGCCCTCATGATGCATGGCGTTTCTTCCCAGGAATTCAGGAACACGCTTTTCACTGACTGTGATGCTCTTCTGCTCGCCCTTGACTAGCTTCACTGCTGCAAAACGACATAGAATATCCATCTGTTTTTTCAGACCGCGGACTCCGGCCTCCGCCGTATAATCGCTGATCATCTTGGTGATGGCTTCATCTGTAACCTTCAGGTTCTGGGCTTTGATCCCCATACTTTTCATAGCTTTGGGAAGCAGGTGTTTTCTGGCAATGTGCAGCTTTTCGATGGGCGTATAACCTGGGAACTGGATCACTTCCATACGGTTTAACAGTGGTTCGGGTATGGTATCCGTACTGTTGGCGGTACATACAAAAAACACGTTTGATAAATCATAGGGCACATTCATGTAGTGGTCTGTAAAGCTGTTGTTCTGCTCCGGGTCCAGCACCTCCAAAAGCGCGCTGGCCGGGTCACCGCCGTAATCCTTTGCCAGTTTGTCCACCTCATCAAGGACCATGACCGGATTATTCGCTCCGCTTCGCTTCATCCCCTCCATGATCCGGCCGGGCATAGCCCCCACGTACGTCCTTCTGTGTCCTCTGATCTCCGCCTCATCCCGGATCCCGCCCAGGCTGATCCTCACATATTCCCTGTGCAGGGCCTTTGCAATGCTCTGTCCGATACTTGTCTTGCCGGTACCGGGCGCTCCCACAAACAGGAGAATGGAACCGGACTGTTTTTTGTTCAGAGCCATGACTGCAATCTGCTGGATGATCCTGTCTTTTACTTTTTTCAGGCCGTAATGCTCTTCATCCAGAATGTTTTCCGCCTCCTGCAGATCGATCTGCGGTAACTCCTCTGTTTTCCAGGAAAGACTTGTGACAAAATCCAGGTAATCATAGAGAAGCCCATATTCATGACTGTCCTTGCCCTCCTGCCTCATGCGGTTTAAGACCTTTTCGGCTTCTTTTTGCGCCTCCTCATTCATGCCTGACTCTTTTAATTTGTTCTCAAATCTTCGGACATCGGAGATATTTTCAGGGTGCATCTCATCTAACTGGTTCTGCAGAAAGTCAATCTGTTTTTTAATGGCAGACTCTCTGTATGCCTGTTCATGAGTCTCCTTTTGTGCGCTCTGAGCCTCCTCACTGACCTTGAACAGCTCAATAAATTCATAGATGGCTTTCTCGATCAGTTCACACCTCTGTCTCCTGGTCTCTGCCTCCAGAACAGCATATTTTTCCGGCCAAGACAAATTCAGATAACCAGAAAGAGCGCAGAGTATCTCATTCATATTTTTCCAGTGCAGAATAAAGCTTCTTGCCCACACACCCCATTGAAACATCTGTACAAACTTCAGCAGATCTCTTTTGAGTGCTTCAAAACGCTTCTGCATCTCCTCGTCGGAAAGATCCTCCACTTCGCCGCAGATGGCCCCGTCAGCGGATATGGACTGCAGGGTCACTTCTACATCGGAAATCGCCACACGCTCTTTCGTATGGACACGGATATTCCCCTCCTCATCCATGCTCTCGATTCTGCCGGATACCCCCATGGGACATATATCATCTGGTGTTATATCCTCCCGTTTCTTGTCCTGCTTCAGCATCAAAAACAGGACATCCTCGCCCACATGTTCTGCCGTTATCTCCTGTTCTGTAAAAATATCTTTTTTGAAAAAGAAGGTAACGTCCGGCAGTATCGTCATATCGTAAATAGGTATTGTGATCATATGTGCTTCCTCCTCATTTTATCAGCACTCATTTTAGTTGAGTGCTAGTATCAAATTAAAATATATAGCGAATTCATTGGAATCCGCCAAGTATTGTGATATAATTTTACCATTCAATAATTATTTTACAAGTACGCAGTATTTTCATACCTAGTATGTTTTTTCATACCTACTGAAAACCTGTAGAAAGGAAACCGGTTATGTATTCATCATCAATGGAAAAAGAGGAAAACAATGCTGTCTGCCCGCTGAAATATGCCCTGAATCTGGTGGGCGGTAAATGGAAGCTTCCTATCATCTGCATTCTGGAGCGGGAAGGATCTGTGCGCTATAACAGCCTGAAGCGAAAGCTCTCCGGGATCACCAACATGATGCTCTCCCAATCCCTGAAAGAACTGGAGGAGAACGGCATCGTCCACCGGGAGCAGTATAATGAGATCCCGCCCCGGGTGGAGTATTCCCTCACAAAGGAGGGGCGCAGTATCCTGGAACCGCTGGACAGCCTTTCCGAATGGGGAAAGACCCATATGGAAAAAATGCAGACGCACTCCCCCTATTGCCGGGAGTGCGGGGAGATGAAATAGGCTGCCCTGTCATCTGCCTGTTCAAAGGATGCCTGTTCTGAAATGATATCAAAGATCAGGCTGCCGCCCAGCCAGAATTCGTATCGGACCCGGCAGGAAGGACTTTCTCTGATGGTGCGGCTCATCACACCGCACTTTGGTGCCTTCAGGTCATGGGACGCTTCTTCCAGTCTGCGCACTCTAAGCCGCATCTTTCCCTGCCTGATGGTCACTTTTCCGTCTCCATATTCCTCTATGCGGACTCCTAGGTAGGTAGCCATCCTGTACTCTCTGCCTCCACAGTGTACAGCGCAGATGCACCCCTGAAAATGAGCACCTAAAAAGGGAATGTCCGCAACAGACAGCATCACACTGCTGCGTCTGCCGAATCCGCACTGGGTCCAGAGATATGTCTTTGGAAAGGAGCGCCCTTTATCTGTCTCAATATAACCTCTTCCTCCTGTCATGGGAATTTCTCTGCCGTTTACCAAAAGGCTTCCTTTCAGGCTGTGGTGCATACTCAGCACGCCGTGCCTGCACTGCAAAAAGGGGATATATTTGAAAAATCCCATAATATCATATGACAATCTGTCAAAAGGCGCATAGGCTATACAGCCTTTTACAGTCAGTTCCCTGCTCTCTATATCAATCTGTATTCCCTTATCCGTAAAAACGTTTTTTCCCACCCTGACGCCGAAAGGCTTCCTGCTGATGCGGCAGGCTTCCTTCGGATAAGTGAAATACCAGGCGCCTTCCTCAGTGACCACCTGCAGGGATACCGTCCACTGTCCGTTTTTATCTGCATGGACAGCCGGGATAAACGCAATGGTATTGTCCTGATTCTGATGTTTCAGATACCATCCCTCAAAGTAAGGGAACAAAAATGCCGCACATCCTCTCTGAATACATGTCTTTTTCATGTTCTTCACCTCTATGTCTAAAATTATCTGCAGCTTGCTTCCGCTTTTCAGACATATTTAGGATGTACAGCATTTATAAACGGTATACGTTATTTCATTCAGGCATTTTTCTGTTCCTCGATTTTTTCTGCCAGATCGTTTAAATAGACCCAGCGTTCCATCTTCTCTTCCAGTTCTGCCTCTGCCTTTTCCTTCTCGGCAGTGATCTCAGACAATTTTAAAGAGTTGGTGGCATTGGCCATCATATCCTGGTCCAGTTTTTCTATTTTTTCCTCCAGAGCCGCGATCTCGTCATCAATCGTATCGTACTCTCTCTGTTCCTTGAACGTAAATTTCAGCTTTGCCGGACGGTTCTGTTTCCAATCCTTGACTGCTTCCTTCTTTTCCGGAGTCTCTTTTTTCTGGGAAACGCTGATGTCAGCCCCTTTCAGTCGTCTCTCCTTAGCCTCCAGATAATCTGTGTAGCCGCCCTCATACTGCTGCAGATGTCCGCTGCCGTCAAATTCAAATATCCTGTCCACAACATTGTCCAGAAAATACCGGTCATGGGATACAGTGATCACAATACCGGAAAAGGAATTCAGATAATCCTCCAAAATTGTGAGAGTGGGGATGTCCACATTGTTGGAGGGCTCATCCAGAATATATACATTGGCCCCGCTCACAAGCACGGAGAGCATGTACAGCCTTCTCTTCTCTCCGCCGGATAATTTGCACACAGGCGTATACTGCATGTCCGGAGTGAATAAAAACCGCTCCAACATCTGAGAGGCACTGATCTTCCCGTCTCTGGTCTGGATGTATTCAGCAATATCTTTGATATAATCGATCACCCGCTGGTTCGTATCCAGATCCGGCTCTTCCTGTGCCAGATATCCGATCTTGATGGTTTCACCCACCTCAATCTCACCGGAATCCGGCTGTATCAGTCCCGCGATCATTTTGATCAGAGTGGATTTTCCGCAGCCGTTTGGACCAATGATCCCAAGTCTCTGGTTTCTAAGCACAATATAGTCAAAATCATCCACCAGCTTCGTCTCACCATAGCTTTTGCTCACATGGTGCAACTCAATGGTCTTCTTTCCCATCCTTGTCTCCACGGAATCCATCTCCACAGTCTGATCCTGTACCGGAGCCTTTCCGCTTTTCAGGGCTTCCAGGCGTTCCAGTCTGGCTCTCTGCTTCGTGCTTCTGGCCCGGCAGCCCCGCTTGGCCCACTCCAGCTCCATGCGCAGGACACTCTGCCTTTTTCGCTCAGAGGCCAGTTCCATCTCCTCCCGCTCTGCTTTCAGCTCCAGGAATTTGGAATAATTGGCATCATAACTGTACATATTTCCCCGGCTGATCTCCAGGATCCTGTTGGATACCCGGTCCAGAAAGTACCGGTCATGGGTCACCATAAGGATCACACCTCTGTATTCCCTCAGATACTCTTCCAGCCAGGTGATCATTTCCTCGTCCAGATGATTGGTAGGCTCATCCAACAGCAGAACATCAAAATCCGAGGCCAGAACCTTTGCCATAGCCACTTTCCTTCTCTGTCCTCCCGACAACTGGTCAAGTGGCGTGTCATACTGCACGATTCCAAGCTTTGTCAGGTTGCTCTCCACCATCCAGTCCGTCTCCGCCGACTTTCCCAGGGCATAGGAGGATACGGTTGCATCCCGGGGAAATTCGGGATTCTGAGGCAGATACGCAATGCGCAGTCCATTCTGCCTGACGATCTGTCCCGCATCCGGTTCCTCAATCCCCGCAACCATTCTGAGCAGGGTGGTCTTTCCCGTGCCGTTGATACCGATTATCCCTATTTTATCACCTTCGTGGATACCGAAAGAAGCATCCTCAAAGATTGTCTTTTCTCCGTATATTTTGCTGATATGTTCTATATTTAATATGTTCATTTGTGACGCTCCTCTTATTCTCATACTGACAATACTCATCATAAATGATTTTGAACGGAACGTCAACTTTTATCCTGATGCTTCAACTTGGAGCATACCGTTTCAGGACAGCCTTCCATTATCCATCGTATACACAATATCGGCCAGATTCATAGTGGACTTCCTGTGGGATACAAGAATCACGGTCTTTTTATGACAGGAGTCCTTCAGGGACTTCAATATGATGCCTTCATTCAAAGAATCCAGATTACTGGTTGGTTCATCCAGAAGAAGAAATGGCGCATCGTGAAGAAAAGCCCTGGCAATTCCAATCCTCTGGCGTTCTCCCCCCGAAAGGGTGTCCCCCAGTTCCCCCACCTCCGTATCATATCCTTTTGGCAGAGTCATGATAAAATCGTGGATGGAAGCTTTTTTTGCCGCCTCCATGATCTCTTCCCTGTCCGCATCCGACTTTCCAACCGCAATGTTGTTGGCGATGGAATCGTGGAACAAATAAGTCTCCTGGGTAACATATGATTCCATCCGCCGCAGATTTTCCGTGTTGATTTTCTTTATATCCCTGTCGGAGATTTTTATACTTCCGTCCTGCGTATCCCAGAATCTCATGAGGAGCTTTAAGAGCGTAGATTTTCCGGAGCCGCTGGCACCATGTATCCCCACGATCTGCCCCGGTTTAAAACAAATGGAATAATCCCTGAGAATCGTCTCCTCCTCATAAGAAAAGTTCACATGTTCACAGGATGCACCGGTAAATCCTGTCTCTTTTTCAGCGCTCACTTCCTGTACCATTGGTTCCTCCTCCAGAATGGAAAGCACCCGCTCCCCGCTGGCAAGTGTCTGGTTCAGATTATTGGAAAGACTGGATAATGCCACCACAGGTCCAAAAGAACCCATCATGGAAACCGTACACAAAAGCACCTCTGAAAAGCCAGCCTGTCCTCCCTGATACAGATACAGCATGAGAAACAGCATCAAAAAGGAAAATACCAGGATGCTCAGATTGGTGATGCCCCTGGCGGACGCCTCCATTTTGCTTAAATCCTTCTGGATACCGCCAAGTTTTACAGAGCGCTCATTCATCTGCTCTTTCCTCTTCTGTCCCTGTCCGTACTGAATGGTCTCATCCAATCCCCGCAGGGAATCCAGCACAAAGCTGTTCAGTTCCCCAAAGCCGGTTCTAAATTCCATGCCTTTACTTCCGCCTCGTTTTCCATTCCAGACAGGAAGTACGACACCCACCACCAAGTATCCCGCAAGAGCCAGCACTCCTGCATATAAATGAAAATGCCCTATAAACAGCACCATCACCAGAGATGTCAGGGAACCTATGGCAATGGGTGAGATCGTATGTGCATAAAACACTTCCAAAAGCTCAATGTCCGTAGTTATAATGGAGATCAGGTTCCCCTTGTCTCTTCCCTCCAATTTTGCCGGACATAGCCTGCGCAAGGACGCAAACACTCTGTGCCGGATAATAGCCAGCAATTTGAATGCAATATAATGGTTACAGTATTGTTCTGCGTAATGCAGCAGGCCCCGAAGAACTGCCATAATACCCATAACTGTAAAAACAGTTCCAAAGGGCAGAGAAATTAAAAATCCCGGCTGTTCTGTCAGACGGATCCCCCCTGCACCAACCGTAGTTAATCCGTGCAAAATGGCGCATCCGGCCAGTATAGTCAGAAAAATAGCACACAGGTAGCCGAGAACTCCCAGGGTAACTGCCGCAAACATTCGTCCCATAAGAGGTCTGACTAAACCAATCAGACTTCCCATAATGCGTATTCCGCTTCTTCTCTCTTTCATCCTCTCGCCCCCTCTTTGTCTGCTGCATGACTATACTGTTCCAAAGCGCTCTGGCTCTCAAAAAGTTTTCTGTAGCTTCCGCACTGTCCCATCAGTTCCCCGTGGGTTCCTGTCTCAGCAATTCTTCCGTTCTCCATCATATAGATACAGTCTGCCCCCACTCCATTGGCAAGTCTGTGGGAAATAAGGATCACGGTTTTCTCTTTAGCCATCTGCCGAATAACGCCCATGATCATCTCTTCACTCTCCACATCAATATTGGATGCGGCTTCGTCAAAAATGTACACCGGCGTATCGTGAAGCAGCGCCCTTGCAAGGGCAAGCCTCTGACATTGTCCGCCTGAAAAATTGCTTCCTTTTTCTAGTACCTTTGTATCCAAACCGTCCTGTTCTTTTAAGAACGCAAGCAGATTCACTTTTGAGAGTGCTTCCTCCAGCTCTGCCCTGGTGGCATCCGGCCTGCCCATCCGCAGATTGTCCTCCACGGTCCCTTTAAACAGATAGCTGTTATGGCTTACCAGTGTCACCGTCTCCATGAGATTTTCCTCATCCATTTGGGAAAGTTCTTTCTCACCTATGCGTATGCTCCCCTGGTACCCTTTATTGCGCCCCATCAGAAGGGATACAATGGTACTCTTTCCACAACCGGAGGTGCCTACCAGAGAAACCATACTTCCGGCAGGAATATGCAGAGACACATCCTCCAATATCCCCCTGTCCTCCTCATAAGAAAACTTCACATGGGACAGATCCACCGACAGATCACTTTTTTCGGCTCTCCCGGTTCCTCTTTCCGGTTCCGGTGTGTCCAGCAGAGCAAAAATCTTATCGCTGGCTGCCATGCCGTTCATCGCAATATGAAAAAATGACCCCAACAGCCTAAGCGGAATAAAAAACTCAGATGCCAGCAGCACAATGGCCAGCGTTCCCGCAAGGGATACATTTCCGGCAAGATACTCCCGTACAGCCACGATCATGCCAATGGCAGCACCGCCGTAAGCCACAATATCCATCACACTGGTGGAGTTAAGCTGCATAGTAAGAACCTTCATGGTAATATTGCGGAACTGCTCTGCCTCCCGATCCATCTCCTCTGCCTTCTTTTCATCCGCCCTATAAATCTTTAAGGTTGTAAGCCCTTGGAGATTCTCCAAAAAGCTGTCCCCAAGGCCGGCATAAATACCCCAGTATTTATTCAAAAGCCTTTTGGCAAACTTCTGGACCAGTACAATGGATATGGGAATCAGCGGGACACAAAGAAGCAGCACCACACTTGCCTTAATATCCACAAAAGCCAGCACTGCAAACAAAGTCACCGGTGCCAGCAGGCTGTAGAATAACTGCGGAAGATATTTTCCAAAATAAATCTCAAGCTGCTCCACTCCCTCTGCGGCCATCTGTACCACAGAAGAGGTGGCTGTATGCTCCCTGTAGGAAGCCCCCAGGCGCAGCAGCTTTTCATAAATCTTTTCTCTCAGAATCCGTTTTACATCCACACTTGCGTGATAGGATGCCCTGGAGGACATCCTGTCACATAGGAAGCGCATAATTACAGCAGTCCCAAAGACAAGGACTGTCTCTCCACAGTCTCTGGCAGTCATGGCTCTGTATAATGCCTTTTCCAGCAGTCCTGTCACAGAGAATATGGCGGCTATCCAAAATAGCAGCGCAATCCACTGCCACAGAATATTATAAACAATATACTTCTTTCCGTGGGCAAGAAGCTTAACCAGTCGTGTCTTAATCATATTCTTTTTCCCCTTCCGGAATGGTCCTAATACAGAAAGCAAAATAAAGTACATGGCATACCCATACGGCAGCCAGACAGATCCTTCCCACAGGAACACGGCTCATCATGATAAATCCTACTGACATAACAATGGTCACGGTACCCATGATGGTCAGCTTACTTCGCAGTGTCATAGATTTGCTTTTCACAAAGCTTTCCAGATGCTTCTTGTATAATCCTGTGCCCATAAACCAGTTGTGCAGCTTTTCTGAGCTTTTTGCAAAACAGAATAATGTCAGCATGTAAAAAGGCACTGTGGGCAGAATCGGAAGCACCACACCGATGGTCCCTAACGCCAGGCTGATAAATCCCAATATGATCCATAGTATCCTGAATGGATTTTTCTTCATAATCGTACACTCTCCTAAATTGTCAGGACAAATTTCTGCCCTTCTATTTTTGTTACATCCAGACGGATTCCATAGAGGGTCTCAATACTCTCTGTTGTGATCACGTCGTTTGGTTTCCCCAGGATTTCCACAAGCCCACCTTTCAGACCAATCACTTTGTCAGAAAAATATATGGCCTGATTGATGTCATGAAGCACCATGATGATCGTTATCCCAAATTCCTGGTTCAATTTTTTTACCAGCTCCAGGATTTCCACCTGATAACGGATATCCAGATATGTAGTGGGTTCGTCCAGAAACAATATTTTTGTATTCTGGGCAAGGGCCATGGCGATCCACACCCTCTGCCGCTGACCGCCTGAGAGCTTCCCCACCTCCCGGTCCCGGTATTTTGTTATATTCGTCACCTCCATGGCCCACTCTACCAGCCGGTCATCCTCCTCGCCTTTGGCCTGCATCATTTTCATGTGAGGAGTCCTTCCGTATGACACCAGGCGTTCCACTGTAATATCATCACTGGAGGTATTATACTGGTGTACAATAGACACCTTCTTTGCAAAATCCTTCAGCCCCAGATTCTGTATATTCTTTCCTCCCAAAAAGATTTTCCCCTTTCTTGGATACAGGTTCTTAGTCATGAGGGAAAACAAGGTGGATTTGCCGCAGCCGTTGGCTCCCATTATGGTTGTGATCTCCCCTTCCCCAATGGCAAAAGACACATCTCTTAAAATCTTGTTCTTACCATAAGAAAAGGAGAGATTCTTAACCTCCATTGCTGTTTTAGTTTGCATATTTCTTTGACCTCCTCAGCAGAATAATAAAGAATGGCCCGCCCACAACACTCATGATAATGGATGCCGAAATCTCATAGGGCGAAGCAACGGTTCTCCCTATGGTATCCGCCAGCAGGAAAGTAAACGCCCCGAAAAGCATGGAAAACGGTATCAATGCCTTGTGGTCACTTCCCACCAGTATCCTTCCGATATGGGGAACGATCAAGCCCAAAAAGCTGATAGCCCCCGCAACGGCTGTGGAGATACTGGCAAGCAGTACAGCTACAAGAGAGATCGTGATACGCATAGTGTTTACATTGACAATAGACGCCACGCCTGATTATAGATCTTACTTTTTATTCCATCCCTCATACTTTACCTCCAACGTCAGTAAGAGAGGCATGCCAACATCTGGTATGCCTCTCCCTGCGAATTTCTTTTATATTATTCCGTCACAACTGTGGGGAAAATAATGAAATCACCTTCGGATGCCGGCATGATAGAAACATTTGTTTTAAATTTCGCATCATACTTTGTTGCTTCTGTCGGAACGGTATCAGAAACAAAAGTAACACCTATAACGGCTTTATTTGATTTAATAATTTCATATAACCCAGCATCATCTTCGTCATAATCACCGTCTTTATCCATATCTAACTGTACATCGGTGAGATATCCCGTCATGCCATAAGCTTTAAATGATTCCTTCAGATTAATAGTCACTTTATATGTACCATCTGCCTATTCAACATAAGTAGTATTCTCTACCGCAGCATTTCCCATAGACAGATTGCTGTCCGGTGCACTCGCATCGAATTTGTCATTTTTATACAGTTTTGTTACTAGTGTAGTGGTATCTCCTTCGGCCGCGAATGTTGTAACCCCCATTGCCATCATCATAGTTGCTGCTGTACCAAATGCTACTAATTTCTTAAACATATCTTCCATCCCTTCTGCCGTAACGGCTATAAAACTTTAATATTTTATGGCATTCTTACGATGATAGTCATAGTTAGTATGCACTAACTATTCCCTAAAAAAAAGCAACGCCTGCCCACCAATCAAAAGCATATAATTTTTTGCTCTATCATACAGTTAGTTTCAACTACCTCACATTAAATATATAGCATATATTTCCAAATACTGTCAACTTCTTTTTTCCAAACCGTTTCCGTCCTGCACGGTTTTTTCCCTGTAAGTACAAGCGTTTTTGTTTCTTTTTACTCTCTAAAAAAATTTCATATTTTAATTATTTTTATATCTATCATGTTACATCCAAAAAAACAAAAGTGCCGTACTCTCCGGCATATGGGTTCTGCCTACATTGCAGGTCACCGTTACCGGAATCACGCCTTTGATTCTGCCCTCGCGTTTTCTCTGGAAGCGGCATGCGTCCAGTGGAATTCTCAGCTTATCTTCCTTTACTTCTGCCTGACACAACATACCTTTGTACTCATATTTCAGTGTTTCCAGATGCCCCAGCTTTTCTTCACCATCTGCCCGTGATCTGGCACTCATTTCACACACTCGAAGTTCCAGCCAGCTCCCTCTCTTGTTATGCCGTATGGTTGCCGGTTTTTGAAAACCTCTGTCTGCCATGGATATACTGATCTTATCCTCAGAATCCCTTTTATAAAGTGCAAAGCATACATGCCACATTCCGTTTTCAAAGGTACTGGCCAGAAAATTTTTAGATACTGCTCCTCTTTTTTCAGCAATATACATCCGTCTCATCTCCTGATCATTCCGCATCATTGACATCAATGTATGGTAACTCACATTTTCTATCAGATTCCTTACATTCTCAGCAACTTCCGCTTCCGGTTCTCCTATGCGCAGTAAATAGCCCTTTAATTCCTCTATAAGCTTTTTATACCCCCCAAGCCACGCTTTTCCTAATTTAGTAAACTCATAATCTTCTGTCAAATACCCTTTCTCACAGCAGAACTGCAGATAACGGCTGACCGGACTGTGGCTGACCCCGCAGGTTTTTGCGATCTGCATGACGCACCCTCTTTTTTTGTCAATTTTCTCCAGTTCCAAAAGATACTGAAGCTGCTGTATATTCGGATGGTTTTCCTGATTCAGATGCTCTTCTTTTCCCATTCTCAACTTTTCTCTCCTTTACCAGATATGTACATTTAATTCCCGAATATCCTCTTCTTTTGGCGGCTGTATCCTGGGTGGAAAAGCAATCATACAGCTTCCTTCTGTCACCGGATCATCCGTGCAGACGGTAAATATAAAAATATCTGAGGGGATTTGATAACCTTCTTTCGTTTCTTCTGCCTGCTTCCATTCCTCTTCATCCCTGTACCAGATACTGTCGATACTGTCCATCTCTGCTTCGTCCTTTTTTCTCAGATAAAAATAACTTCCTGCACTTTTTACATTTAAAGCAATCTCATCGGAAAACAAAAAAAACTCTTTTGCCAAAATCCTTGGATATCTCTTCTCTGTATAATAGATACCCATATAAAACTCATACCATCCTTCCCTGTACATAGAATAAAGATTGACATTGCGCATGACACGATCATAAGTGTCTCCATAATTCAAAAAATTACATATTTTCTTTGTAGCCTCATCACTCAGCACGTGTTCCATACGGCAGGCATCCTCCTCTGCCTGCTTCTCTTCCATTCCGATAAGCTGGAAAAACTGTGCAAGACGTTCATGGCGGAACCGGCACTGTGCTCCCTGGGATTTTCCAAATTCAGTTAGTTTAAGCCTCTCTCTGTTATCCAGGTTATAGAGATAACCATGCTTTACCATCTGCTTTAGATAGTAATTCAACTCCCGCTTTGCCATATCAAGCTTACTGCACAACTCCGAGCTCGTGGGTTGGGTTCCATTTTTCTGCCATTCGTAGAGTATTTCAAGGAGATCCTCCTCCCGCTCCCCTTTAGAAGATGGGAAATTTTGTCCGATTTCTCCGTGAAAAATATCTTTGACACATTCAGTTTTCATACGCTTATCTACCTCTCCAGTATTTCTTTATTTGGTTAGTCTTTGCTAACTTCAATCTTTTAAAGAAAGAATCCGGAATGCCGGATTCTTTACTCTGGTCTGGATTTATTATAAAAAAGATTTTATTCCTTTGTCAATGCTTATTTTCTGACTCATATGCATTCAAAATCTGTGAACTGCTGTAATCAGGGTATTTATCCTGCAGTTCTGCAACTGTTTTAACAAATTCCTCCTCCACATCGAGCCAATGACAGATGGTTATCACTGTAAGTCTCTTTCTCAGCATTTTACGTATAATATTGACCTCCTCCTCCCTTTTTCCCTCTATTTTTCCTTCTGACTTTCCTTCCTCTTTTAATTCTTCCAATGCTCTGCACACAGTGATCTCCTCCTTATAATATTTTCGTTTCATGTCGTTTCCCAGCATTGTAAGCAAAGCTCTGCTGGCTTTTGCAGACAGACCCTCCAGTTCTCTTTCATGATTTTTAATATACTGTATAAGATCCTTTTTATGGTTTCCACAGCTCAATGTTTCCAATATCAGCCTCCAGTCACCGGGAAATTTACCCGGGTCTGTGTTCTTGGGATCAACCAAATGTACTTTATACCTGGGAAGATACTCTTTTAACTCTGCCGCATCATCCGGCAGGCAGATCATCTCTTCCAGGGAGAGCGGACCGTCCCAGGGACTGTCTCCATAATAAAAAACAACACTTACCACCGGCGTGAGCTGTTCCCCTTTATGAATACCGGACAGAAACTCCGCTGATGATTTCAGATTTTTGGCTTTTTTATTGTCTTTTCGTTTTTTCTTCAGTTTGTCACCGTATTGGACAGAATCATATAACAACATACGTACCGGCATTCCATAATGTACCTCACTCTGGTTTTCACAGATGAAAACTGCATACATAGTATTAAAATATGCCTGCTTCACCGTGTCCCTTACCAGAGTGTAAGTCCTTTGATCTTGTCTCCCCTCCCCTTCCCAGGGAAGCTGCATGATCAATTCTCTCGGAAGCTGTTCTAAATGTTCCGGCCGCAATATCTGTTTCCCTCCGAAAACAGCCCCATTCATAAAGTCACAGAACACGTTAGGGTCCTCAAAAAATGGCGTAATAATATCATCTTTTACTCCCATTTCTCCTCCTTATTTACTTTTGATCCACTGGAAATCTTCTGGCCGAACGGCCGGAATAGATAAATATGAATACTGCATGATGCAGTGATCTGTTGTTTCCAGAATATCATGAAGAAGAAAAAAGGGCAAATGAATTTTCCATAAAATTTGATAAGAATATATAAAAGCGTTACGGTTCGCTCTGACCAGCCGCCCGCTTTACCACACACTGCTATTGAACATCCGTTCCATGATGGGCCGGCAGCTCTCAATTTTCTCATATTCTGTATAAAGACATCTCTTGGGATACCAACATGTGACAAAAAATATAAAATCATGTATCTATTCTTTAATATCAGTATATAATGCAATTTTTAATTTTGCAATACCATACTTAAATTATATTTTATCTGTAAACCCGAGTCCCGCTGTTCCCCCTTTATATAAATTACAGCAAATAAAAAACCAGGAATACCCATCCCGGCAGGGAGCGTACTCCTGATTCTTATGCAGGATACTGATTCTTTTGTTTGGTTCACAGCCCAAAATCCTTAAATACCCTGATTTAATAGGCAAGAATCCTGGCCGGATTATTTACAGTCATGTTACGGACAGCCAGATCAGAGACCTCCCCGTATTTCTTCAGTGCAGGAACTCCGAATTTTGTCAGTCTGCAGTACCCCTCTCCTCCAAACTGTCTGCACATGGTCTTCACACACATGTCCGTGCCAAGTACAATCTGACGGCTGTATCCCTGCTGGATGAGGCGTACGATCCCGGCCATCTTCATCCAATCCGGAATCGGCGCAGTCCCCAATGCTTCCAGGCCAATATCACCGGATAAAAATTCTACAGAAAAGTTTGCTCCTTTATCCAGCACCCTTTTTGCCACATCCAAGTCCAGTCCCCATTTTTCCGGGTAGAGGACCATTTCCTTCATGGGTCTTTTTACGGTTGTTTCCATGTGGGCGATCACGATCTTCTCCGGATCCACACCTTCCTCCACGAGTATCTCCACAATTTCACCCGGAGTACCACCGTAGGCATAGTCTGGGTGTACCGTAATGGACATACCTGTGTCTTTTGCGGCCTGTCCGCCTGCCCGGAGAGCTTTTTCCTCCGCCTCTGTAAAATCATTGAGTGCAATTTTCACACAACCCGGCTTTATCTGTGTATCCTCGATTCCGTTTTCGATTTCATCAATCATATGGTCGTAGAACTGCCGGATACTCCAGCCGTCATATTTTCCCGACCAGGAGGACTCCACATAATAGCCGGTTGCTGTAATAACATTGACTCCTGTCTTTTGTGAAATACGCTTCACTGCCTTCACATCCAGACGGATTCCCGGGACACTCAGCTCCACCATGGAATCTCCGCCGGAATCTTTATACTCCTGTACCTCCCTGGTCATGGCTTCCTCATCGTTCAGATCCATGGCATCTGCTACAAGCGGAAAGTTTCTCTTCAAAAAACCGATATTCTCCAGCGAAACCTTATCCTCATATTTTACCGGCAGGTCCGTGGGCATGGCCGGTCTGCAGATTGCCCCCATATCTGCGCCATTGAACATAATATGTTCATGCATATCCGTAAATCCCAGGTTCTCCGGAGCAATATCCCCGCACACGGTCGTTATTCTTTTCATAAACGCAAAATCCTCCCATCTTCCGGCCGGGCAGCCGTTCTTTCTTTCCTCCGCCGAGGCGAATTTTCAAATGCACTCTATCACTGCATCCAGCCCAGAAACACCTTTTCTACCTGTTTCCTTTTCCCTGTCAGGGACCCCTGGACCATGGGCGGCTTTCCTCCGCCTTTTCCGCTGCAGACCTGATTTATTTCCTTTGCAAGAGCAGTGATGTTTCTCCCCGTGCTGCCCAGGACATAACGGTATCCCGCCTTATCACTGCCCACAAAAACACCACAGATCCCCTCAGTGATCTCCATGGCATCATTGACAAACCGGCGCATGGCAGCCGGGTCCAGTTCCTCCTCGAACAAAAATACAGCCGGCGTGTCCGGTGTAACCTCGCACAAACGCTGTTTCAGATATTGTTCCTGAAGACGCTTGATCTTTTCTTTCTGTTCAGCGATCTCTGTCTCCAGCCTGCAGACAGCCTGCACAATATCCTCCTGCTTTGCGGAAAGTCTGCCTGATATGGCTGTCACACTCTCCTCTTTTCTGTTGTAGTCCTTAAGCGCCCGGAAACCACAGAGCATGTTCACCCGCATTCCGCCTTTATAGTGGATGGCACCGGTCAGCTTAATGATTCCAATGGCCCCTGTTGTCCTCACATGAGGCGCGCAGCAGGCACAGGTATCATACCCTGGAATACGGACAATGCGTACCTGCCCTTCTATCTCAATTTTACTCCGGTACGTTATCGTATCCAACTCCGTCTGGGTCGGATACAGGACTTCTATAGGTATATCCTCAGCCACCGCCTGATTGGCTTCCTGTTCTATCATACGGAGCTGCTCTTTTGTGAGAGGACCGTCATAATCCATGGTCACAGCTTCGTTTCCCAGATGAAATCCCACATTCCGGTAACCGAAATGCCGGTTTACAATTCCAGACACAATGTGCTCCCCTGTATGCTGCTGCATTTTTGAAAAACGCTCCTCAAAATCTAATACACCGGTGACAGCAGTTTTCGGCTGTGCCGGTCTGTCCGTGCAGTGAAAGACAACGCCTTGCCTCTCTCTCACATCCAGAACTCGGATCTCTGTATCCGGCAGACGCAGTACACCGGTATCCGCATACTGTCCTCCCCCCTCGGGGAAAAAGGCGGTTCTGTCAAGAACCACCTCATAGTTTATTCCTGTATTTATATCGTTTTCCTCAGACAGAGGACTGCATGAAAGCACCTCTGCCTGAAAATTCTTTATCATACTGTCTCTGTAAAATAATTTTTCAGTCATGGTCAGTCTCCATACACGCGGATCAGGGCTGAAACTTTATGTACCACACTCATGCCTTCAATTATCATCATGGCATCGTTGAAATTGCCTTCCCGCACTTTTGAGGTGACGACCACGATCTCAGCCAGATCCCCGTCTTTATTTTTCTGTATCATCTGCGCAATACTCACATCATTATTGCCTAATACACTGGCGATACTGGCCAGCACACCGGGTCTGTCATCCACCTGCAGGCGCAGGAAGAAACGGCTGTCCATATCGTCTGCCTTCTTTACAGGAAGCTCTTTGTAGCAGGTGCAGCTTATCCTTCCGGTACAGCCGAACCGGATATTCCTTACAATATCAAAAACATCACCTACAATAGCACTGGCTGTAGGCATCTCACCGGCACCACGCCCATAGAACATGGTATCTCCCACTGCGTCTCCTCTCACGAAAACCGCATTAAAGGAATCATTCACGGAAGCCAGGGGATGACTCTCGGAAATGAGCATTGGCTGAACCCGAACTTCAATTCCTGTCTCTGTGTTCCTGGCAAGGCCCAGCAGTTTGATTAGACATCCCAGCTCTTTCGCATACCGGATATCCTTAGCGGAAATATGCGTTATGCCCTCTGTGGTCACATCGTCAAAGGTCACCCTGGAATTAAAGGCAATGGAGGCCATGATCGCCATCTTGCGCCCTGCGTCATATCCTCTGATGTCCGCTGTGGGATCTGCCTCCGCATATCCCAGCTCTGTGGCAAGTGCCAGGGCTTCGGAAAATTCCATACCCTCCTGTGTCATCTTTGTCAGAATAAAATTGGTAGTGCCGTTTACTATTCCGATAACCTCCTGAATATGGTTTCCGGCCAGGCATTGTTTCAAAGGCCGGATGATAGGGATACCTCCGGCCACGGCTGCCTCAAAAAGGAAGTCACACTGGTGCTCTGCCGCGCAGTCTAAAAGCTCTCCGCCGTTGGAGGCCACCAGATCTTTGTTGGCCGTCACCACGTGCTTGCCCGCGCGCAGTGCCTCCAGGATATAGGTCCTGGCTGGCTCAAACCCGCCCATAACCTCAATGACGATCTCAATAGAGGGGTCTTCCAGAATGGACTTCCAGTCATTGGTAAGCAGGGACGGATCTTCCACCTTGGCAGCAGCTTTCTTTAAGTTGCGGACCAGGATCTTTTCCACCTGCACCACGGCTCCGATTTTTTTCTCCATCTCTTCTCTTTGGCTGTTCAGAACTTTATATACACCGTTTCCCACGGTTCCAAGCCCCAGCAGGGCAGCTTTTATCACTTTTTCACTCATAATTATTCTTCTCCGTCCTCCGGCTCCTCCTTTTTGGGCTTCACTACCTGTTCTACCCTCTCGATAAACCCTTTTTTCATCTTATTATTTCGTTTTAAGGCTTTGCTCCATCCCCCGATCTTGTTGTAAACCCAGAAGGAATGAACCAGAACCGCATTAACCTTGCCTATTTTATCCTTGGTGGTCTTATTGTAAATCTCACCGCCGCACTCAAACTTTGTGCCTTTGATGATCTCTGTGATTAGATCAGACTCACTGGCAACTGTGTCCGGCACCTCTGTATATGCCTTACCCACACAATCTGCTCTGTGTGCATCACTTCCGCCTGTACCTGTGAGATTATACTTTTCCGCCAGTTTTGCGGCTCTTTCATTGACCTCCATGGATTCACAGGCGTTAAAAGTCTCAATAAAATCAAATTCCTTTAAAATATCAGGATTTCTCTTATAAGCCTTCGCATTCATAAAGCTCATATATTTTTCCCCGCAGGGATGAGCCGGCCCCAGTATTCCCCCATAGTTGTGCACTATGGGTATCAGCATCTGGATTGGAATGCCCCGCAGCTCCAGAAGCCTGAGCTTAATGCTCTCCGGCATGATAACAATAATATGACCCGCATCCAGGGTGTCATATTCAATACCCTTGAGCACAACAAAATCTGTGTATTTCTGGCCTTTGATATTCTTTTTCCAATAACGGAATCCCCCGTAAGAATCATGATCCGTCACAAGCATTCCGCCAAATCCCTGGTTTCTCAGCATACGGATATACTCTTCGATGCTTACTTTGCCGTCTATAGAACCTTCTTTTGTATGGCAGTGCATGTCAATTTTCATGACAAAACATCTCCTTCCCAACACACTGCAGATCCTGAAATAAATCTACAGCTCTAAAATTCGTCTCGCATTCTCCCCCAATATGGCTTTTTTCTCATCCTCTTTCATATTCATTTCCCGTATGCGGGATAAAAATTCCTTTTGACCGTCCCAGGGACTGTCTGTTGCAAATAAAATTTTATCTATTCCATGTTTTCTGGACAGACGGATAAACTGCTCATCCTCCATATGTCCCAGGCTGTAAGCCGTATCAAAATAAAGCCTGCTGCCTGCCAGATACTTTTCCACATCCTCCCAGCAGTTCCAGCCGCCCATATGTGCCATGACCAAAATGCCCCCGTCTATCTGACGAAGCACCCGCTCCACCCGCTTGGGCATGCAGTGCACCACCTCAGGAAGCCCCACATCCACCCCTGCATGGGCAACGACAATAAGTCCCCGCTCTGCCGCTCTGTCCATAATACGCATATAGCGGATGTCATCAATAAATACTCTCTGGTAATCAGGATGCAGTTTGATCCCCTTCAGACCCATGTCCGCGATCTGGTCTACCTCGGCCTTATAGTTCTCCGTGTCAGGATGGATCCCTCCAAAAGAGAGGAATTCCCCGCCGCCGCAAAACTGCTCCGGAGTTATCTCCCTTGCATATCGGTTGACGGATGTAAACTGCTGCGGCTTTGTCACCACCGGCAGTACCACAGAGATATCTACCCCTGATTCCTCCATGGACCTTTGTAGTCCGTCCTTTGTCCCGTCTGTATACGCGGGAGAATCCGATGCCTTGGAAAGCTTTTCTATGGTTGCCCCGGCTATTTTATCCGGGAATATATGTGTATGGAAATCTATGATCATCTCTTCGGCCCCGCTTATTTGTCTTCCTTCTGGATACCAAAACGTTTCAGCAGGTTCTCAAACTGTTCACTCATGACGATGAGATTAAAGCCCTGGGGATTGACCACAACGCCCTTTGCCAGCGGAATTAATATTTTGTCCAGATTTTTAAATTCTACCACCACAGCCTTAAACTTTTTCTCTTTGTTGAATTTTGCAAATTCACCCGGATCTGTAAAAATAGGCTGGAATACATCACCGTTCTTGTTCTTGATATAGGGAACCTGAACGTTTTCCTGGCCTTCCTCCTGTTTCTCCACCGCTACCAGGAATTTGCTTTTTACCAGGTTAGCTGCCATCTCCTCTTCCAGCTCATTGATACTCGTTTTCTCAGACATATCCACGCCTCTTCGGAATTCCTGCATGAAATAAATGCCCGTGAGCTGAAGCTGGGGATTAAACAGCGGTCTCTGGTTCTCCGGAAGCTGAGAAAAATCAGGCTTTTTCACGATCTCCTCCAGATCGAAGGGTGTTGCCTTGTCTTTTTCCACAAACACAACCTCATTGACGCCCAGCGTAAAGAGAGTGGAGTAGAAATTCAGAAAACTCTTATTCTCTACCTTGATAGATGCCACAGGATTTTTCGTCTCCATATATGGCTTTGCCTTCTCCTCCAAATCCTTGCTGTCCTCAAAGACCCACACCTGATCATTATATGTCTCTGGATCACAGATGATAAAAGGATTGTTGGTCCCTCTGGAAAAAAGCACATAAAAAGCTTCCATCTGCTGAATTTTCTTAATCGTGTCCAATCTTACTTTGTCCATTGTCCTATGTTCTCCTGTTGTATATTTTAGTAATATTTTATTTTTTTAATGGCAGAAAACTGCCGGCTTTTTCTTCTTTTAGTATACACCTAAATCCTGTTCTTGTCCTCAAAAATTTGCATTTTGCCCCCCAAAGCATGTAGACGGGAAAACGTTTTATCCAAAGCGTGTATGGGGCGGCCGGTATTAAAACTCCAACACCTGCCCTGTCTCTACCAGAATACAGGTGTCCGGAAATGCCGAGGCCATCATCCCGGCAGCTCTTTTTCCTGTACAGTGCACAGGAAAAAGAAGCGGAATATCCATCCTTCTCAGACTCTCGATCGTCTCTTTGATCCTGCCTGTGCCTGCCTTTCCCAAATGCATACCTGCAAACACACTGTAGACAGGCATATCCGGCAGAACTTCCTTTGCCCGCAGGATGCAGTTGATCACACCTCTGTGGCTGCATCCCATGAACAGACAAAGCCCTTTTTCTGTACACACAGCCAGTATCTGCTCATCCTCCATCTCATCCGCCCGCCAGACCGCATCTGCACATCTTTCATCCCGTATCCAGAATCCGGCCGGCCGTTCCTCAAAATCCGTGCGGTATGGAATATTTCCGATCAGCCAGAACCCGGGTGCTATTTCTTCCGTATCCCCGGTAAAATGAACATTGGCCATCCAGTTTTCATGGTTTCCCGGAATGCCAATGAAATGCCTGTCTTTCCGCGTGCCGCTGTACTTCTTTTCAAAGGCACTTTTTTGTATGTACACAGGCGGCAGCCCGCGGCTTTTATCCAGATATTCCATACCTCCGCAGTGGTCGTAATGGCCATGGCTGAGCAGTATGCCGTCCAAATCTTCCAGATCCACCCCCAGAGCTTCTGCATTTTTCAAAAACACATCACTCTGTCCGGTGTCCATCAAAAATCTCCTGTTACGCTCCTCGATCAGAACAGACAGCCCATGTTCTGCCAGAAGTCCCTGCCTGTAAACTGTATTTTCATTTAATATGGTAATCTTCATTTTCGCTCCCCCTGCGTCCGGACAGTTGACAGTTTCACAGCATGTCCCTCTATTGCAGAGAAGGCATGGGGAAGGTTTGAAAACCGTATTCCGCCTCCCCGTTGTCCCACTTTGCCTTCACACTGTAAATATATCCCGGTTCTGCCTGCAGGACACTGCCCTCTTCCCCGGATGTGACTGTCACAGACTCTCCCTTTTGTTCCGTCCCGGCGTCCTCTGCCTGCCCCTGTGCAGAGGAGTCATAGCGCGTCACGGTTATCTCTTTTGGTTCTTTTGAAAAGACAAGCTTCACATCCGTATGCTCCGGTATCTTTATCTCCTCATACTCGCTCCACTGCAGAATAGAGGGGGCATCTGTGGTCTCACTGACGGTCTCACCATCCTCATTCTCATATTCCCATCGGTATCCGCCGATAGTATTCACAGCGGCAGTAACCTTCGCCTGGGGCTGGCTGTATTCCAGATCCAAAAAAGGCAGGGAAGAGGCTTCTTCCTGGTAACTGAACTGCTCTAAAAGCTCACCGTATTGTTCCAGAAGCTTCCGGTTCTGTTTCTCTGTCCTCACGATCCTGGTAATGCCCGGATACTGTCCCGGATAAGACATGGTCATAATGCCATTGCCGTAAATCTTCACAACATCACCGTTCTCCAGCTCCCACTGGGCCAGATTTTCTCCCTGTTCATCCAGAATACTTCCCTCCGGAAGCGGTCCTGTAAACGGAGTGCCGTTCTGTGTATTGACAAACAGATAATTTCCTATGGTCTCTCCGCTGCCATCCCGTAAAAACAAAGCTTCGAGTGCTGTACTTTCAGCCTCCCTGTCCTTTTTCTCTTTTCCAAACCAGAAAACCGAAACAGCCGCAGCAGCGGCCAGCACACCTGTCACTGCGATCACAATAATTGTCTTTTTTTTCATAGTGTATTCCTTTCCTGTTTATATTCCATATTATACCCTAAGTTTTCATTTATTCCAATGACAGATATAACCATAAAAAATAGAAAAAAACAGCGGAGGGAGAAATCCCCCTTCCGCTGCACTTATATATCAACTATTTACAAACTTCTTCGTAAAGATTCCTTCCCTGTGCATCAATGACCACTATGACAGGAAACTTTTCCACTTCCAGCCTGCGGACAGCCTCTGTCCCCAAATCATCATAGGCGATGACCTCTGCCTTCTTAATGCACTTTGAGAGCAGTGCCCCTGCCCCGCCCACAGCGGCAAAGAACACAGCACCATTTCTGACAATGGCATCTGTGACCTCTTTCTTTCTCTTTCCCTTTCCGATCATGCCGGTAAGTCCTAAGTCTAGAAGCCTTGGCGCGTATTTATCCATACGGCTGGCTGTGGTAGGCCCTGCAGAGCCTATGGGACGGCCTTCCCTGGCCGGAGTGGGACCCATATAATAGATCACATTTCCCTCCATCTCAATGGGAAGCTTCTCTCCCCTGTCAAGCGCCTGGTCCATACGGAGATGGGCAGCATCCCTGGCGGTATAAATGGTTCCCGTAATATACACATAATCGCCTGCATGAAGTGACTTTACTTCCTCCCTGTCAAGCGGCGCGTTCAAATATCTATCCATAACAAAACCTCCTTCATATCCTCACACCGGAATCAGATTGTCCTAACTATATGCCGGTTCACATGACAGCAGATATTCACCGCCACAGGCAGGCCGGCAATATGTGTGGCATATGTGTTGATATTCACAGCAAGTGCCGTAATATCTCCGCCCAGGCCTGCAGGTCCCAGGCCGATCTCATTGATCTTCGCCAGCAGTTCTTCTTCCAGTTCTCTGATATGTTCCAGTTCTGAATGGGTTCCTATTTCCCTTGTCAGGGCTTTTTTCGCCAGAACAGCAGCTTTCTCAAAGGTACCTCCAATGCCCACGCCCACAACCACCGGAGGGCACGCATTTGGTCCGGCCTCCCTGACAGCACTGACGATGGCATCTTTTACACCCTCCACGCCGTCTGAGGGTTTCAGCATGTAGATTTTGCTCATATTCTCACTGCCGAACCCTTTGGGCGCCACAGTGATCTCCACCTGATCCCCCGGTACCAGCTCATAGTGGATAACAGCAGGTGTGTTGTCCTTTGTGTTTACACGAAGAAGAGGATCTCCCACGACAGATTTGCGCAGGTAGCCTTCCTCATATCCTCTGCGGACGCCTTCGTTCACAGCCTCTTCCACGCTGCCGCCCTCAAAATGCACATCCTGTCCGATTTTTAAGAATACCACCGCCATGCCTGTATCCTGGCAGATGGGGATCATATCCTTTCCTGCAATGTCCAGATTCTCCAGAAGCTGTCCCAGGATCTGTTTTGCCAGTGGCTTTGTCTCTCTCTCACAGGCAGACTTCATCGCCCTGTCCATATCCGGGGCAAGATAGTGGTTGGCCTGAATACACATCTCTTTGATGTTATCTGTTAAAAGTTCCACGTTTACACTGCGAACCATGCCTTTTTCCTCCAAAATTTATTTCTTCCCTGTTCAGCTTAACTGCTGCTTCACATCAATTCGGTTAAAGTCTGACAGATCCTCAGATCTGTGTTTTCCGATCAGTCCCACCAGCATATAATACCCGGTCCTGGGATCAATGGGATAGTCTTTTACCAGGGTGAAATCCTCGATTTTTCCTGTGCTGGACACATGCATACGCGGTCCCAGACATTCCAGGACCATCTCCCCGATCTGCACATGATTTTCATCGTAGTAGGACACAGACAGATCCTGCTTCACCGCGTCCTTCACTTTTTTCTCCAGCTCGTACACATCCACATCCGGCTTATTCTCAAACTCCAGCACGAATCCGTGGCGCACATCCGAGCGCGGACCGTCCTGGGCATAGCCGTCACCCATATAATACACGCATAGATCCTCCAAGGTGTGGGCCATCTTTCTGTATTTTACGGATTTATGTACAATATTGGCGATGTTTTCCGGCAGAGGGCCGAACATATTCGGTCTAGTGATAATGATCTCCTCACCGATTCCCACAAGCAGATCCGCGTTTCTGTGCAGCATGGGATAAATCAAATCAAAATGTTCCACAATGACCTGCTTCCCGTGATTGGCAGCATCCAAAATGGTGTCTGCCAGCACATGCATCTGGGTAAATGCTGATTCAAAGCGGATATCCAGATGATAGGTGTGCGGGGAAAAGGGGTCTGTCAGATCTTCATGAAGAAGGGGCAGGGGGCGGATGTTCACGCCCTCATCATCATTGGTCAGATCAATGCCGGGAAACATTCCTTTGATGAGCAGGCTCTTTCCTGCCCCGGCATCTCCTATGATTCCAATAATATGGTCAAAAGGGCTTAAATACATCTGGCTGAGCTGCATTCCCAGATCCGCCATACGCCGGTTTCCTCTGGGAGCAAAATAAAAGCTGTACAGGTTTCCTTCCTGCATCTGTTTTGAATATGCCATAGACTCTTCCTTCCCAATATGCTGAAACAGCCGGACCGTCCTGCCGGCAAAAGCCCGCAGAACAGTCTGGCACGTTTCAAAAATTTGTTTTATTTATTCTTTTTTGCGTTTCTCAGTGCAATGATCCTCTGCATTTCATTGTATACGATCATGTAGCCTTCATCAACTCCCATGCCCGGTTTTGCCAGGATCTGGTCCGGTTTGGTAGCCATTGCGCAGTTTACACATACCTGAGCGGAACGGTCTGTCTCGTTGCAGGTACCGCCCTGATAAGCGCCGAAGCCTTTTTCCTTGCAGTAAAGAACAGCTTCCACAATGTTGTTGATACCGCCCAGGTCAGGAGTCTTGATCTGAGCCATATGGCCTGATTTGTTGTCAGCAAAGTATTTGACATCTTCCAAGGTGTTGCACCACTCGTCAGCAACCAGCTCCACATCAATGCCTCTTCTGTCCACTTCTTCTCTCAGACCTTTTAAGCAGAGCATCTGTTTTTCTCTCTCCTCTGCGTCCATAGGTCCTTCAATCCTCAGGTGGAAGGGTTTTGCAGCCTCTTCCAGCTCTGCCAGATAATCTGCCATAGCTGTGTAGTTGTCCACGCCGAAGATGGCACCGATGGTACCGTATACGTCAATGTGGAATACAGGCATGTAGTTCTCATCGCTGCGCAGCTTCAACACACGGTCGCTGAGCCATTTCACATACTCTTTTAAGAGTTCTCCGTGCTCGCCCAGCTTTGTCTTCACATTATTGATGAGAGCATGGGGCATAACTGCCGCGCCTTTTAAGATCATCTTGTCAGAGTTGTCATATCTGTTGTCACCGGACTGGGTGAAGATTGGGATCGGCTCCTCGGAAACCGTTGTGCCATATTCGTCTGCCACTACCTCACACATAAGTCTTCCGGAAGCTTTTGCCACTGCGTCCAGAATCGCCTGGCTCACACCATAACGGATGGCTGTATGCAGTCTCTTTCCCTCTACCTGGAGATTTTCCAGCATGGCACACATATCCTTGAAGCTGTCTGCTTCCCTACCTACCAGTTCAGGCTTGATATACTTTTCGATGATGGGGATAAAGTCCTCTGCCAAAAACAGCGGATCCCTTCCGCCTGCGCCGGAATACTGTACAGCCGCGCAGTCTCCCCATGCGATCTGTCCGTCCTCTAAGATCAGCATAACGGAGATGGCTTCTCCTGCCTGTCTTACGGATTTGAATCCTGGTGTCACAGTCTCGCCAAAATATGCGGAACCATCTGCCACAGCACCTTTTTTGATCGCTCTCTGATCATCAAAGAAAAACCCTGTTCTTGCTTTGGAACAAACAACATCTACAATTTTCATGATACACTTCTCCTATTATTGTGATTTTGTGTAACCGCCCAGATATCTGAACGGTTACGATCTTGTAACTATGGGATATGCCTTCTCTTTTATTTAGGTTTGCCAACCAGTCTTCCTTTGCTGATGGCATATACATCGTCGATGACCATCTGGAAGGATGCTTTTCTCTTCTCCATCTTCGCCCTGTGCTCAATCTTGCCCTGGTTGAAGTCTTTTAACTCTCTCGGGAGCGGTACATTGGCTACATTCAGGTAGCGCACAGCGCCTTCAAAGTCACGGGCCGGCAGCATTTTACCTGCATTGTATTTACTGGGGGCAAAGGGAATATCCAGCACACCGGCTTTCACGCCGCGGATAGCGCCAAGAGCCAGATCGCCCATACCAAGTTCAAAACATTTGTCCACGATAGCACATGTTTCCCCTTTGATAATGGCTTTTTCAAGCTCTAAGGCAGAGCTTTTCAGTTCCTGGTCCGCCAAAAGGGAGATGGCCTGTTTTGTACAGCGAAGTCCCTGTGCATTGGCCTCCATAGTCGGAACGCCCATTGCCTCGTGAGGTGTTTTAACGATAACTTTTGTGGCCTTGGCCAGAGCTGCCACAGAGCTTCCCCAGGAGATAACAGCGAAAGCTTTTGACTCATCCTGCGGGAAACCGCCCATCCACTGATGAAGCACTGAGGTAACTGTAACATCTTCATAGCCGTATTTTTCCAGATACTCTTCTGTCAGCTCCTCGAGAACTCTGAGGGCCGCAACGTCCTGTACCAGGTTACCGCACTGGCCGTAACCTACGGTCACATTCTTAACACCCTGCTCCGCTGCCAGCATGGCCTCAATGATAGCCACTGCATTGGACATGGAAGGGGGTACCAGTGTTCCTGTCAGAGGACCATAAGGCTCACGGTTGATGGAAACGCCTGCCTCCTCGTAGATACCTGTGAGACGGTCCACATACATCCAGTCATAGATGGTCCTCTCCAGGGGAACATCCTTTGCGTAAGGAATATTGTAGGAGATACCGCCGCCTTCATAGCTTGTAAATCCGCCTGCGTAGCAGATTTCTGTCAGCAGCCTGGCATCCGGTGTGCCGTGACGTACCTGTACCGGAGTATCCAGATTCTCAATAATGGAACGGCAGCCGAATACACCGTGGTTTACAGCCGGAAAACCGTTCAGCATGGATTTCTGGGTGTGGATAGATTCTTTGATTCCAACCTCAGCTTCCTCATAGCGGTTCTGACGGGTATAGGAGTCAATCGTGGTTGGCAAAAGATCTGCCTCGCCGTTGTCCTGCAGATACTGCAGCAGTTTGATATGCTCGTCAATCAGTGCCACACCGGCCCTGGGCTGGATCAGTGTTTTTCTCTCTTTTTTGGCATTTGCCAGTTTCCGTGAAAAGCTCTTGCTCTCCGGCATCGCTTTATGGTAATCTATGGCCTCCTCAAAGTTTACTTCTTTTCCGGTAGGCCACTGTTCCATAACCTCTTTCCGTATTCCATAGAACTCATCATCAGATAATTTCTTATTCCTTATGTCCATAATAAGCAATCTCCTTCTTCATGATTTCCAGGGCAGCCTGCGGGTACTGTTTTGAGAGCAGTCCCATGGCAGCCAGGATATACTTTCTATCCACCAAGATTTCCGCGTTTTCCGGCCTTAATGAGGCAGGATTGCTTTCATCAAATAGTGCATACTTTGCAATTTCTTCTGTATGTTTTGCGTGGATCAGTGCGCCTCCTGTGACAACCACATATTTTACACGGCGCAGATCCTTTCCGCTCTGTACATAGGTCAGACCGCAGGGGGTATAGACCTGTTCCAGAGAACCGGCATGACGGGCAACCGCAGTCTCCACGGCAGCACATGCCAGTGCATGATCCATTTTTTCCATCTCTTCGCTGTCAGGAATGTAATCTGTGTGGTGTTCCAGATAATCCACAAGCTCGTTTACCTTGTTCCTGGCAAGCCCTGCCATTTTCGCCAGCTTTCTGTCTCCTGCTGCCTCCATGATGCCTCTGACGCTATAGCGCATCCCTATGTCTCCCTCGACAGTCCGCTTGGTGTATGGCTCCTGCAGTCCCTTGATGACTGTCGCGGCGTTGGCCGGGCTTCCGTCTGCCACAGAATACACGTCTGTGGTGGCACCGCCCAGATCCACACCTACCAGTTCCCCGATTCCCGGAATCTCATCATAGCCGTCTGAGAGAAGCTCCATAGCTGTCAGCATTGCCGACGGTGTGGGCATGATAATGCCGGACATCAGATCCATGGCCTGAGTCAGCCCCTTTCCCTGCACAATGCGGTTCAGGAAGATTTCCCGTATCTGCTTCTGGGTGGGTTCGATATTTAACTCGCCCAGTCTCGGCATTACATTTTCACAGATATAGGTGGTCCTTCCCTCCAGGATCTCCTGACAGTCATCCGCGCAGCAGCGGTTTCCCGCGATCACGATGGGACAGTCATAGCTAAGTCCTGCAAGCATCTTTGCGTTATACAGAATACAGTCCGTATTTCCGCCGTCCGTCCCTCCGGTGAGCAGAATGATGTCAGGATGATATTCCTCGATCTCCTTCATATCGCCTTTGGTGAGCTGAAAAGAATAAGTCTTCCATACCTTTGCGCCCGCTCCCAGAGACGCCTCTCTGGAGGCCTGGGCCGTAAGCTCGGGGACCAGTCCGCAGGATATCATTTTCAGTCCGCCTGCCGCGCTGGAGCATGCATAGGTCTCACTGAACTCCAGATAGCCTGTGGTCTTCTCCAGAACCTGTATCGCGTCATGAAGTCCATTGTTGATGTCTGTCTCTACTGTTGTATACGCTGCCGCCGTTCCAAGAATCTCACAATTCTCCACGTCAACAGCCGTCGCTTTGGTGTTGGTACTCCCAAAGTCCACCAAAAGAACTGGTTTCATTTTACACCGCCCCTTTTACTCTGCTGCCTGCTGATCTTCTTCCGGGATTCCCAGGTCCTCATAAAGCGCTGCAATGGTGGTCTCCGGTGCAGTGCCCGGTCCGAATACACGGTCAAATCCCATGGCTTTAAAGCGTCTCTCCACCTCGTCAAAAGGCTGTTTTCCGACTACGATATTGCCGCCCACATAGAGGAGGATGCCTTTTAATCCGGCCTCGTCACATTTATCGCGGAGACCTCTGCAGTCCAGCTCTCCGTGTCCGTAGAGAGAGGAGACCATAATGCCGTCAGCATTTGTCTCGATCGCTGCTGAAATATACTCTTCCTGGGAAACCATAACCCCCAGGTTGATCACCTCAAATCCTGCACCTGTAAATGCATGTTCCAGAATACTGATGCCTACTGCGTGCACATCAGCTCCGATAACACCAATGACTAATTTTTTCTTATCCACTGTAAACCGCTCCCTTCCAGTTATATAGTATTTTTAATGGTATCCAAAAGTGTGCCGTCACGGTACAGGACTTTCGCCACCACCCTGTCGCCGCGTTTCACGGCTTTCGGTACACCCGCAGTCTCTTCTGCGATCTTCTTTAATTCTTTTATATCCTTCACCGGAAGTCCGGCTTTCACTAATTTTTCCCTCAGCTCTTTCTGGGCCGGGTTGACTGCAATGCCCCTCTGCGTCACGATCACATCCACCGTACTGCCCGGTGTGGATTTGCAGAGTACCTCATCCACGATAAGGGGAAGTCTTGCCCTTATCAGGGGAGCCACCACGATAGCCAGCTTAGCGCCCGCCGCTGTATCACAGTGTCCGCCGGAGCCGCCCATAATGTAGCCGTTGGAGTCTGTATGTACATTTACATTGAAGTCTGTATCCACCTGGGTCGCTCCCAGGATCACCACATCCAGACTGTCCACCGCAGCGCTTTTCGCTGCCGGAGAGGCATAGCGCATAGCGGAGATTTCCTGGTGCTTGGGATTCTCACGGATGGATTCAATGGCTTTCAGATCAAAGCACTGTACATCCAGGATGGTTTCAAAATACCCTTTGTTCGCCATATCTACCAGATATCCGGTGATTCCGCCCATGCAGAAGCTTCCCTTGATGTGGTCTTTTTCCATCATCTCCTCCACATACTTCGCAACAGCCAGGGACGCACCGCCGGCTCCTGTCTGGAAGGAAAATCCGTCTTTTAAGTATCCTGAATTCTTTACCACCTGTGCCGCCAGTCCTGCGATTCTCAGTCCTACCGGGTCACGGGTGATCTTAGTTGTTCCCGAAACAATTTTTGTAGGGTCGCCGATCTGCTCCACTTCCACTACATAGTCCATGTATCCCTCTGCAATGGAGGTATCTTTCAGCGGGTAGGGTACCAGATTGTCTGTCAGGACCACCACCTTATCCGCATGCATAGCGTCGGAGAAGGCATATCCCAGGGAACCGCAGGCAGACGGTCCGTACTTGCCGCTTATGTTTCCCATATTGTCCGCACAGGGCGCGGCGATGAACGCAATGTCGATCTTCGAGGAACCATTCTCCATATCTCCTGCTCTTCCGCCGTGGCTTCTGAAGATCACAGGGCGCTCCAGGATGCCTTCGGAGATGGCCTTTCCCACCTTGCCGCCCATGTAATTGCATTCCAGGCCTGTGACAACACCGTTTTTGATGTGTTCGATTATAGGTTCATGGATATCGAATATAGAACTTGCATTCACATTCAGGTCCCTGATCCCCATCTCTGCCGCCTGAGCCAGCACCATGTTCAGCACATAGTCTCCATTTCTCATATGGTGATGGAAGGAAATGGTCATTCCGTCCTTTAAACCTGTCTTTTCAATGGCCTCTTTTAAGGAGCCTAACAATTTACTCATACTGCGCACCTCCATAAATGGCTTTCTCCATCTCCAGCACCTGGGAGGCGCGTTTCACTATGGGGGCATCTATCATTTTGCCGCGGAGAGATATCACGCCTTTACCCTGACGCTTGCCCTCTTCAATGGCATCCATCACATCATGGGCATAAGCGATCTCAGACTCCGTGGGAGAAAATACAGCATTGACAATGTCCACATGGCGGGGTGAAATGACTGCTTTGCCGGCAAAGCCCAGGCTCTTAGCAAACTCTGTATCTTTTTCAAGGCCTTCCATGTCCTCCACATCCGTGAACGGTGTATCATAGGCTTCAATACCGCAGGCCCTGGCAGCACACACCAGCCTGGTTCTGGCGTAGAATATTTCATTTCCCTCTTTTGTCCGCTTACAGTGCAGGTCAGCGGTAAAATCCTCACCGCCCAAAAACAGGCCGATCACTCTGGCGTCTGCGGACGCAATGTCAAAAGCCTTTTCCACACCCATTGCGGTTTCGATCAGCGGAAGGATCTTGACAGTCCCCTCCTCTATGCCGGCCGCCCGTTCCACCTCTGCCATACAGGCAGAAACTTCCCGGATCATATGGCCGCCGCTGACTTTTGTGGGCATGATAACATCCGGTTTCAGGGGAATGACAGCTTTTAAATCTTCTTTCCAGAACGCTGTGTCTGTGGGATTTATCCGCACCACGGTCTCACAGCCCGCATAGGACTGATAGCGAAGAGCGTTTCTCACAAGAATTCTGGCTGCATCCTTCTCATCCGGAGATACAGCGTCCTCCAGATCAAAAATGATCGTATCAGCTCCCAGGGTATCGCCGTTGATCAGCATGTTCGGCGTATTACCCGGCAAAAACAACATGGTTCGTCTCATGACTGTTCAACTCCCCCTCTTTTTAATGCGGTCTCCATACGCGCCCGGATCACACAATCCAACGCGCCTTTGTCTTTGATAAAAATTTTCCCTGTAGACACTTCAAATTCTTTCAGTGTGTCCAGCACAGCGGCCCGAATGGAATCCATATACTGGTTGGCTACTACAGAGTCAATTTCCAGGGTCAGCTCTTTGTCATCCGGCTCGATCTGGATAAACAAGTCACTGGATTCCAGGGTTCCTGCTACTGCATTCTTGAGAATCTTCACAGGTTATCTCCTTTCTGCATTACATATCTTTTTCTTTTATTTTTGGTAGAAATATTGAGAACATTTCCTCCGCACAAAAGTCCGTCGACTCCGGCTTTTGCAGAAACCTCTGCCATGAACAGAACCTTCTGGAAAAGCCGAAATCAATCGGCTTTCTCTCATTCTTCCACCGCGCTCTTGGAGACATCGGCCTGTGCCAGTATCTTTTTCTCATATGCCAGAGCGTTTTTTTCTATAACTGCAGCTTCTTTGGCGGTCTCTTCCACAAAAGCCTCGTCCTTAATGGATTCCAGGTTGATCTTTACATTGAAAAGTGCTCCCAAAACGGCTGTTCTCGCCATCATGGTGGCTACCAGGGCATCTGTCACGGCTGTCTTATTGCCTTTTGTCACCATGACTTCCGCGTAGGGCATTACCTCGTAAGCACGTTTTGCAACAGATAAGGGAACCGCAACGGCTGCCTTCAGGCCGTCCTGCATAGCCTTTGTGCGGGCTGCCTTCTCTTCCTCTGTCTCTTTCGGGAGTGTCAAAGCCTGCATGTACAGGTCAAAGGATTCGCTGTCACGCTTGATGTCATCCAGAAGATGCTCACAGATCTCATGCATGGGAGCAACTGCCTTCTTCATCTCTTCTTCCACTTCCGCATATTTCTTTTTGCCAATGGTGAGTCCTGCCACCATCTCAGTCAGGGCTGCCGCCAGGGCACCAGCAAGGGCGGAAATACTTCCGCCCCCCGGTACTGGTTCATTGGAGGCTGTCTGCATGGCAAACTGTTCAACTGTCATATTTTTCATGATGTGTAACCTCTCCTAATCGAATCAGATATATGTCGTAATATAATTTCTTACAGACGTGTCTCCAGAACCTGTTTGGAATCAAAGCCTTCAAAGCCTAAGTAATACTCAGCGCAGTCAACGATGGCCTGCAGCGGGATCAGTCCCACTACCTCGCTGCCCAGTACATTGACGCCATAACGTCTTGCTTCCATGCGTACGGTCTCAAATACTGTATATACAGCAGTCTTTGTATAGTCTGTCAGGTTCATGGACACCTGAGCGATATTTCTGTCTTCCAGCATAACGCCCATGGCTTTGCAGAAACGGAAGCCGCCTTTTACGTGACGGATCTTGTCTGCGATCTTCTGTGCGATCTCCACATTTGGAGTATCCAGGTTGATGTTGTAGGCGATCAGAGGCATTCTTGCGCCGATTGCTGTCACACCGCCGGTAGGGTGAATGGTGTTCGGACCAAAGTCCGGTTTCCATTTTTCCTGGTCTTTCATTTTCTCAGCCATTCCCTCAAACTGTCCCTGGCGGACTTTAGCCAGATTTTCTCTGTGAGGAGCTGTAGCTGATTTCTCATATAAGAAGAAAGGCTGACCGAATTTCTCAGATGCCTCTTTTGCCACTGCTTTAGCCACTGCATCCGCGTCTTCCACAGTCACGCCGCGGATGGGGATGAACGGAACAACGTCCACACAGCCCATGCGGGGATGCTGACCCTGATGTTTTGTCATATCGATCAGTTCCACTGCTTTGCCAATCGCTGCAACCATTGCGTCCTTTAATGGTTCCGGCTCACCGATCACTGTTACAACGCTTCTGTTGTGGTCTTCATCGGAAGTATAATCTAAAAGCTTAACGCCCTCTCTGTTGCGGAAGCAGTCAACGATCTTTTCTACTTTGTCTTTGTCTCTTCCTTCACTGAAATTAGGTACGCATTCGATAATTCTTTCCATGATATTTTCTCCTTTATGTTGTAATGAATTTTGTGTTGCGGGTTACCATTCTTTATGATAAACAGTATCGCCATTCTTGATGACCGTCTCCACCAGATTGATAGCGGTGTGATACGGCATAAAATGAATGGACGGGAATTTCAGGAAAATAATGTCCGCGGCTTTTCCCGGTTCTATGCTTCCCACTTTATCTGCCCGGTCAACAGCGGCTGCGCCGTTGATGGTCAGAGCTGTGATGACTTCCTCTATGGACATATTCATATAAATACATCCAAGGGCAACCATCAGCGGGATGGAATTTGAAAAACAGCTTCCCGGATTCAGATCGGAAGCCAGAGCAACAGCGCAGCCCTCATCGATCATCTTACGGGCAGGTGCATACTCCTCTTTCAGCCCAAAAGCAGTCAGGGGCAGGATCGTACTGATGACACCGGCATCCCGCATCTGGCGGATTCCTTCATCGGAAGCCTTCAGCAGATGGTCCGCAGAGACAGCTCCTACTCTTGCCGCAAGCTCGGAACCTCCAAGCTGGTAAATCTCGTCTGCGTGGATCTTCAGCTTAAAGCCCATTTCCTTTGCTTTTGTCATATAATACTCAGAGTCTTCCACAGTAAATACATTCTTCTCTGTGAAAATATCTGCAAATTCTGCCAGATTCTCCTCTTTTACCTTTGGCATTACATGGTTTAACTGTTCGTCCAGGAATTCTCTTTCTTTTCCCTTCCATTCCGGAAGTACACTGTGAGGACCCAAAAAAGTAGATACAATGTCCACCGGATGAGTCTCATTCAGTTTCTTCATGGCACGGAGCATTTTCAGCTCTGTGTCGCAGTCCATACCGTAGCCGCTCTTGCCCTCTACGGTTGTCACGCCAAATTCCAGCATGCGGTTCAGGCGCTCTTTGCCGGCTTCCATCAGTTCTTCCTCTGAGGCTTCCCTGGTAGGTACCACGGTGGCGTTGATGCCGCCCCCGCGTTCCATAATAGACATGTAACTGTCACCTTTCAGTCTCCAGGAGAACTCATCTGCCCGGTATCCGCCGAAAATAAAATGTGTATGGGAGTCTACGAATCCCGGCATTACAGTCTTTCCCGATGCATCCGTCACTTCGTATTCTTCCATATTTACCTGTTTATCCAGTTCTTCTGTGGTACCCACAGCTATGATCTTATCATCATGGATGATCACCGCACCGTCATAGATCAGGCCGATATCTGACATTTCTTTTCCATGTTTCGGCGCTTTTCCTTTACAGGTCACAAGCTCAGAGGCATGGCGAATATAACGTTTTTTCATGTCTTGATCTCCTTCTAACGGTTCTCAGTGATGAACGTGGTGTTCTTCCACCACTACATCTTTGCATACTCTCTCGATCATATCTTCATCTGCAAGGTACGGCATGGTGATGTAATCCTGCCCTTCCCTTATCTTGTTGTACTCGGCTACTGTCTCGATGGAGTGCTCGCATCTTCCCCAGCTCCTCCTGGATACCCCGATCATGGTATCCCACGGGATCGCTGCCCGTAAGATCTCATCCACACGCTCGCTTCCGTCCAGCACCATTCCGAATCCTCCGTTGATGGATTTGCTGATGCCTACTCCGCCTCCGTTGTGCAGCGCGATCAGGCTCATTCCCCTGGCTGCGTTCCCGGCATAACACTGTACTGCCATGTCCGCTGTGATATTGGAGCCGTCATAGATGTTGGAGGTCTCTCTGTACGGGGAATCCGTTCCGCCTGTATCATGATGGTCACGGCCCAGCATCACCGGTCCGATCTCTCCATTTCTTACCATTTCATTGAACCTAAGGGCAATGTCCCTTCTTCCAAGGGCATCCTGGTACAGGATACGGCACTGGGTGCCCACCACCAGTTTGTTCTTCTCCGCGTCACGGATCCAGATGTAGTTGTCCCTGTCCTGGCTCCTTCTGTTCGGGTCGATCACTTCCATGGCCGCATGGTCTGTGGCTCTTAAGTCCTCCGGTTTTCCGGACAGGCAGCACCAGCGGAACGGGCCGTATCCGTAGTCGAACAGCTCCGGTCCCAGGATATCCTCCACATAGGACGGGAACACGAATCCCTCACTGGTATCCTCCCCGTTCTTGGCGATATCCTTTGCTCCCGCGTCAAACACGGCGCGCATGAAGGAGTTTCCGTAGTCAAAGAAGTAGGAGCCTCTCTCCACCAATGTCTTGATCAGGTGGTAGTGTTTGATCAGGGTCTGGTCCACCAGCTCGCAGAACTTCTCTTTGTCGTTGGCCAGCATCTCGGTGCGCTCTTCAAAGGTCAGTCCCTGCGGGCAGTAGCCTCCGTCGTACGGCACATGGCAGCTGGTCTGGTCAGACAGCAGCTCGATCTTGATGTTGTTGTCCACCGCGTACTGCAAAAGGTCCACGATATTTCCGTGGTAGGCAATGGATACGGTCTCTTTCTTCTCCATGTATTCCTCTGCCACACGGAACGCCTCTGCCGCGTCCTCGATCACCAGGCTCACCCAGCCCTGGCTGTGGCGGGTCTCGATACGGGAAGCGTCCACCTCCGCTACGATGCCCACGCCTCTTGCGATCTCTATGGCTTTCGGCTGTGCGCCGCTCATCCCGCCAAGGCCGCTGGTCACGAACAGATGGCCGGACAGGTCTCCATCCTGAGGCACGCCCAGGAACTTACGTCCTGCGTTCAGGATGGTGTTGAAGGTTCCGTGCACGATACCCTGCGGTCCGATGTACATCCAGCCTCCGGCTGTCATCTGTCCATAGGAGGAGCAGCCCATAGCTGTGGCCTTTGCCCAGTCCTCCGGGTTATCGAACATGCCCACCATCAGGCCGTTGGTCACGATGACACGCGGGCTGGTCTTGTGGGATTTGAACAGGCCCATGGGATGGCCGCTCATCATCACCAGGGTGTGCTCATCTGTGAGTTCCTCTAAGTATCTCTTGATCAACTGGTACTGCATCCAGTTCTGGCAGACCTGGCCGGTCTCTCCGTATGTAACAAGTTCATATGGGTACAGGGCCACATCATGGTCCAGGTTGTTGTCGATCATGACCTGGAATGCTTTTCCTTCCACACAGTGTCCTTTATATTCATCGATCGGTCTTCCGTAGATCCTGTCCTTCGGCATAAAACGGTATCCGTAGATACGTCCTCTTGTCAGAAGTTCGTCTAAAAATTCCGGTGCGAGCTGTTCGTGCAGCTCTTCCGGCACATATCTGAGGGCGTTGGCCACTGCCAGCTTGATCTCCCTTTTGTTCAGGGTCAGCTCTCTCTTCGGGGCTCTTCTGACACCCTCTTTAAAGGTAGGGTATTCCGGCAGTACGGGATCCAGTTTTATCACCATTGCTTTTCCGATTTCCGCATTGTTCATTTCACATCGTCTCCTTTACTTTTTTTATGATTTTAGCACTGGGACAGTCTAAAAAACGTCTATTTCTGATAAAGTTCTACGATGCTTTGATTTTTTTTTAGATATTTTAACCGAAATCCCTTCTGTATTTTAGTCTGATAAAGGGAAAATGTACTAATATACCAGAAAGTATTTTAGCTATTTTTGCAACAAATGCGATTTCAGGAATTCTGCTGCCGTTAAAATGTATTTTATTCTGTTTTTTTGCTTAATTATCATATGGCCTTCATCCTCAAAACAGAGATATTCCACTTCTCTTCCCAGGGCTTTCAGCCGTTTTGCCGCGTTCTCCGCCTCCGTTACAGGCACTCTCGTGTCATTGGCTCCGTGCACGATCAGCAGGGGACATTCCAGATCTTCAATGACAGCTTCCGGTGAGATATCTTCCAGTAACTGTATGTCATGTTCCAGACTCCCATATTCAGCCTCCCTTGCCGCTCTCCGGTAACCTGCCGTATGCTTCAAAAAGCTCACCAGATTAAACATTCCCACCACTTCCACTGCGCAGGCCCAGAGCTTGGGCATCCTGGCAGCACAGGAAAGAGTCATATATCCCCCGTAGCTTCTCCCGAAAACCGCCATTCTTCCCGGATCCGCAGTTTTTGTCTCTGTGAGGTGTTCCACCAGCGCTTCTATATCTTTCACTGCGTCAAGACGCTTTTCTTTATTGTCCAGATCCAGGTAAGTCTTGCCGTATCCGGAGCTTCCCCTTACATTAGGGGCCGCTACCGCAATCCCCTCACTGACAAGATACTGGATGGTTTCCTCGTAAAAACGTCTGATCTGAGACTCAGGTCCCCCGTGGATATAAACCGCCACCGGCAGATTTTTTGCAGGCATTCCCTTTGGAATATAGAGCCAGTAGGGGATCTCAAGGCCGTCAAAGCTCTGACAGCGGCATAGCACAGGCTCTGTCAGCATATCCTCCGTCACTGCCGTGTCTTCATTTTCTGTCACCTGTTCCAGAGTGCCTTTTTCAGCGTCCAGCAGCCAGATATTCTGTATCCTGCTGCCACTTTCAAAAGAAAAGAGAAGTCTAAAGCCTGCATTTGACCACGTGACAGGTTCCTCATCCCCTATGGTTCCCAGAGGGATCTGAGGGATATGGATCTCTCTTTTCGTTTCCGCTTCCAGAATATGTATCCTGGAATCCCCGTCCTCATTCACCACCACAGCCAGATACCTGTCCTGTCCTGACAGGGCAATATGGGTCACATCCCAGTTCACCTCATAGATTTCCTCTGTGAGGCCTGTTTTCCTGTCCCAGAACATGACCCTTTTAAATTCCCGCTCCCTGTCGCTGATAAAATAAAAACCGCTTCCGTCTTCAAGCCATACAGGGCTGTCCTCCATAGCGCACTGCAGATCCCGGCTCACCTTTTTCTCCTCCCCGGTGAGAAGATTTTTACAATAAATCTGCAGATCTGCAAATGAAGTTCTTCTGCTGTACAGCAGTATCTCCTCGTCCGGACTTATGCACAGCGGAAGGCAGACCGCATCCTTTCCTTCTATTAATATATCTGTTTTACCGTTCTCCAGATTTTTTCTGCATATATCAAAAATACTGCGCAGTCTTTTATTAGAAGCGTAATAGACCCAGCTGCCCCTCACATCTCCCAGATGACTGCGCACATTCCTTGGATGGTACACAACAGGCATGACCTCGCCGCTGTCACCGCCGATACTATATATTTGCTCGTTTTCATCTCCGTCCATATCCATAGCAAAATACACTCGTCTCCGGCAGAACCGCATCCGGCTGATCTTATCGCTATTATGTGTCCTTTTCCTGCTTTTCCCCGTGTGCAGGTCTTTTTCCCAGATCTGAGGCGCTCCATCCCTGGTGTCCAGGTAATAAATGGTGTTCTCCTCTCCCCATACAGGGTAACTGCATTTTGCTGCTGTCAGATAATCTCTTATATTTCCCATATTCCATCTCCATTAGTCTGGAATCCGGATGATCTGTTCTGGTCTGCCTCTGGTTTTCCGCTGTTTGGTGCCCACCACCTGTGCCGCGTCTGCAGCCACCATCTTCTGAAGATATTTGCTGGCTGCGCGCACTGTGACTCCCAAGCTGTCCGCCAAAAGCTGGGCTGTGACGGTTCCCTCCTCCTGTTTTTGGGCAACTGTGCATATCTTCTGCAGGGTCAGCGCCGAAATTCCCGTCTCTTTTGCCATTTTGGCATACTTCTGGGAGGGGGTTGTGGACAGTATCATACAGCTCCCTGTAACCAGAGGGCCGATCAAGTTTTCGTTTTCATCTATGGCATAGCTGGCACCCTGAGGGTGCATCATGGATTCCTGGTTGGCATTCATGGCCTCCAGTCTTGCACGTGTGGTATCTCTTCCCAGTCCATATCCGATGCATACCCTGGCGCCTGTCTTTCTCTCCAGATATTTCTTCAGCATGCAGACAGAATATTTCTCCGTGATCCTGTCAACCACGCCGGCGCTGGTGTAAACCTCATACACAGAGGCATGCCTCTGAAGCATAAAATCGCAGTCATTCTCCTTGGAAAACTGCAGGATCGCAGTCTGCATGGCAAGCTCTTCCAGCTCATCCCGGTTCTGTCCGCCTCTGTCTCCGGTGATATTGATGACCGCCGGCATGCTCTCCTTCATTTTATCCATCTCTATGGTCATGAGTAGACGGTTGACCACATCTCTCATGTAAGGAATGCCAGGATATACAAAATGACAGGGAATCCCCATCTCCTTAAAATCCTCGGCTGCTGTGCTCAGACGGGTGATGACCTGGTCTATCTGTTCCGCCTCCCACTTCTTCCTGACATCCTCCACCATCTTATAGCGGAGTGCCTTTAATTCCTCCAGGCTCATGTGCGCCACCATATTACAGAAGTTATCGCCTTCCGCATCCAGCGTATCATTCTCTACGGCTTCCCTGATGTTTTTTCCCATCATGAAATCCGCATAGAGCCGTTCCGCCTTCAGATCCGGGGTCAGTGTCATAAGCCTAAAGAGTTCCTGATAGTAGGCCAGCATGTCCACATGGAAGGTCTCGATGGGTTTTTTTGTGTCCGGACAGGCCGCGCGCAGCAATGCTCTCGATATAATGCCGTTTACAATGAATCCGTCGTACTTGTCTTCGATACTTTTATAGATTTCCGGAATTTCCGATGATTGTTTATAATAAAAGGCAGTAAACGTACAGCGCTCTTCAAAAGGAAGGATTGCCTCCTTCACCCTGTTCTCCATAAATTCCGTGCTGATGACTGCTGTTCTGTATTTCATAGTCTACCACCTTTCATGATTAATTGAATCGTTACGTTTAGTTTACTACGACTTCACATTCGCCGCAAGATATGCTTTTGCACCGCAGGCGAAAGCCGCAGCTCCGCTTGCAAGGCTCGTCTCATCATAGCGGACCTTTGGGTGGTGTCCTGAGAATTCATACCCGTGTTCCCGGTCTCCTCCGCCTACCACAAAGAACATGGAGGGAACCAGGCGGCTCACCTCGGCAAAATCTTCGGAGCCGGAGGTGGTCTGGCTCACACGGGCAGCCGCTTTTCCAAGTGTTTCGGAAAATCCTTTTCCTATAATATCAGCGCATGTCTCATCCACAGTCAGGGCACTGACGGAGGCCGGAATCTCTAGGCTTGCTTTTGCGCCAAACATCTTGGCTGTCATCTCAACACAGTTCTCGATCCTTGCCAGCAGATATTCCCTGGTCTCCTGTCTGACCGTCCTCAAAGTACCGCCCAGATAAGCTGTCTTAGGAATAATATTTTTCGCGTCTCCGCTGTGGAATTCTCCAAAAGTCAGAGCAGCCTGATCCTGAGGGTCCACTTCTCTGGCGATCAGCTCCTGGAGAGCCAGATGAATGTGCACGCCCACATTGATAGGGTCCACAGACAGATGGGGGCTGGCCCCATGTCCGCCTTTTCCTTCAATGGCAATGTGCAGCAGATCACTGGAATTACACACAACGCCTGCATTGTATCCCACAAATCCCGCCGGTGCCAGGGGCATCATATGTACCCCCATAGCCGCATCCACACGGGGATTCTCCAAAATCCCGTCTGCGATCATGGCTTTTGCTCCTTCCAGTGTCTCCTCCCCCGGCTGGAACATAAGTTTGACGATTCCGGGAAGCTCCTCCTCCTGCTCCTTCAAAATCTTCGCGGCGCCTAAAAGCATAGCTGTGTGCATGTCATGACCGCAGCAATGGGCAGCTCCGTCTGCGGCTGCAAAGGGAAGACCGCTCTCCTCCTGCATAGGCAGTGCGTCCATATCCGCTCTTAAAAGGAATACCGGACCGTCCGTCTTTTGGCCGATGAGGGCAGTGACACCGCAGCCCCCGCAGATTTTCGGCTCTATTCCCATGTCACGGAGTTTCTCCATGACAAACTCTGTGGTAACCTTCAGGTTCATACCCAGCTCCGGATTCTGATGCAGAAATCTTCTGTTGGCGATCATCTCCGGAAGAATGGCTTTTGCTCTCTCTAGATCGTTCATTTTTTTCTCCTTTATTTTTCATTATTTGTTTCACTGTTACCTGTTTCCTGCTGATTTTTCCCCTGTATGACCTTTACCTGCCCTGACTTAAAGAGAAGCCAGGAGGAGAGGATCATGACCGGTATGGTGATCAGCACACCGATCCCCCTGTTGAGCTTTGTCACAAATACCAGAATTCCCAGCAGGATTAAAATGGGGGCTATCATCATCTTCCACTTTCCTGTGATCTTTCCTCCCGCCGGATTTGTCACCATAAGGCGGATGAACATACACCCAAAGAGGGCCGGCAGCATGTAAGAAGTAGCCACCTGGACTGTGGGGGAGCTTAAAAGAGGCTGCAGGGGCACCAGCATGAGCACACCCACAATGACAACCGCTATGGTGATCAAGGAGGACACGGCAATGGCAATGGTACACACCGCGTCCCCCTCATCGGTATTCTGCTCCGCTTTTGCTATGTCCAGGGCATTGAGGGCGCAGGGCAGTTTAATGTTGGACACATTTCCGGTGATCAGGCTCATGTAAATGGAGGAGCCTAAAATGGGGGTATAGGTGACTGACTCCACAATTCCAGTGGGAACATACAAAGCCAGCAGACCGCCGCAGAACATGAGATGATCTGCCGCCTTTGGCCACATGTCAAAATATGTACACATAGTAACAGGAATCCCCAGCATGATCAAAATAGCGATCACGGTACCGGTCCTGCCAATTCTATGGACAGAATTGGTGTATTCGCTTAATCCGTTTTTGTTCATTCTTTCCTCTCCTTTATCCCAGAATATTTACAGTGCAGACAGCAGCGGCCATGCCCATGAGCAGGGCTGCCGACATGATAAAGCTGCCAAGCCACTGTATTTTGTATTTGCCCACAATATAGAACATGACCGCGGACACGCAGGCACTGACGATCAGCACCACGATCCCCACAGGCCCTCCCAGAATAATATAGGGGATGAAGGCGGCAACAAGAGCTGCGGCAAACGAAAAATTAAAAACAGCGCCCCAGGCTCCCTTGCTTTTCCTGTATCTTGTCATACTTACCTGGATTTTTTTTGCACAGAAAATATTTGTTATCATTCCTGCCAAAATGCATATACTGGTTACGAACATGATCGCCCCGAACACTTCATAATTGTTGGCTGCCGCCATAGCACCTGCTGACTGAAACCCCAGGGCATCGGATACCATTTCCGCTGCTGTCAGTTCATAGCTCACCGCACCTACCACGGAAAGCCGGAACCAGGACCAGGGAACACCCAGCACTGCGGAAAGGGAAAAGAGTCCGATAATTACAGATATGGACGGGATTACGGTAAACACAGCAGAGGACTTGACAACTTCCAAGATCGTCTTTTGGGTAATTCCAAGTTCCAGTGCCCGCCTCCAGGCTTTGCGCATAAATACCAGCACAAGTCCGGAAATGTACAGCAGCCCAATGCCCACCAGTATATAGAGCAGTCTGCTGTTTGCCACATCAAAATAATTCATTGTTTTTCCTCCTGTTGTTTTGTGTTCTTTTTTTAATTAAAAGAACATTTAAAGAACGTACGTTAATTGTACAATAAATCATATTAGCATTTTAGTCAATATATTTTTGTATTTTTCTTTGTTTTTGTAAATATATCACAAATCTAGAGTGGTTTTTTCGTGGTATTTGCGGGGTAGTCAGAATTTATTTTTGATGTACAATGGAAATAAAGAACGAAATGAACCGTTTAACCGAAGGAACGGTTACGAAAGAAACAGCTTTTCAAATTGATAAAGGAGACAGAACACATGATATCACAGGATTGCCTGCACGATGCTTTGTCCTACGGAAAATGCTTCACCGGACTTGGACAGCCCGCAGATTATATTCCGGAGCTTGCCCGGGTAAACAAACACCAGCTCGGTGTGAGTATTGTAAAACTGGATCAGGAGATTTTGAACGAAGGAGATTATGACAGGCCCTTTACCATCCAGAGTATCTCCAAGCTGGTATCCCTGATCCTCGCCCTGCATGACAGGGGCGGCGAATATCTTTTTCAGGACAAGGTAGGCGTGGAGCCAACCGGAGACCCTTTTAACTCTATCATAAAACTGGAAACCAAGACACGCCCTTTCAACCCCTTCATCAATGCAGGCGCCATTACCGTGGCAAGCTGCATCGACGGCAGGGATACCGAGGAAAGATTCGCGCGTTTTCTCACCTATATCCGGCATCTGTGCAACAACGAGAGCATCTGTCTGAACGAAAATGTCTATCTCTCAGAAAAAAGCACTGGAGATCGGAACCGGGCCTTGGCCTATTATCTGAAAGCCTCTGGAATCTTAGAGGGGGATGTGGAGGACTGCCTGGACTTTTATTTCAGGATGTGCTCTGTGGATGTGACTGCCCTGGACATAGCCAATCTCAGTGCTGTGCTGGCCAATCACGGAACCAATCCCTTTACAGGGGAAACGCTCATTGAGCCGTCCTGCGCCAAGGCCCTCCGCGCCCTCATGCTCACCTGCGGCATGTACGACGGCTCCGGAAGATTCGCCATGAAAGTGGGCTTTCCTGCCAAGAGCGGCGTGGGCGGCGGTATTGCTGCCGTTGTTGTGGACCAGATGGGCATCGGTGTGTACGGGCCTGCTCTTGATGAAAAGGGAAACAGTATCGGTGGGATCAAGATTCTGGAATATCTGGCAAAAAAGCTTGACTGCAGCCTTTTTTAACTGCTGTCCTTATATTTTCGTGGACATGTAGATCAAACGGTAAATAATGCGTTTATTCTGTTTTGGACTGCCCTTTCTTTTATAGTATACTATTCTTGTATGTAACAGTTCAGCACAGCAAATATGCAGACCTGCTGAATGGTTACTATTGTGTTTACTCATTTGTCTGGAAAACAGTTCCCCCGCTTCTGTTTTCCAGGCCTCGCAACAAGAAAAGCCTCTTCCCGTAAAATTATAGGAAGAGGCTTATTAAATATTCTATGCCAGATATTCTTCAATGAAGTGAGAGGCTACTGCGCCGTCTGATGCTGCTGTTACGATCTGCCGCAGAGGTTTTTTCCTCACATCACCTACCGCAAACACTCCCGGCAGATTTGTTCTGGTGGTCTCATCTGCCTGAATGTATCCCTGACTGTCAAGTTCTGTCTGTCCCTTAAAAAGTTCTGTGTCCGGGATCCTGCCGATAGCTGCAAAAACACCGTCGCAGGGAATTTCCCTTCTCTGCCCTTCTTTATCCTGGACCACAACTCCTGTCACTTTTTTCTCGTGAAGGATTTCTTTTACCTGACTGTTCCAGACAAACTCCACATTGCTTTTTTTCAAAGGCTCCAGATAAACCTTTGACGCCCGCAGGGTATCCCTTCTGTGGATCAGATAAACCTTCCTGCATATCTTTGAGAGATACAGGGCATCTGCCGCTGCGCTGTTGCCGCCGCCCACCACGACTACCGTCTTATCCCGGTACATCATGCCGTCACAGGCTGCGCAGTAGGCAACGCCGCGCCCCCGCAGGGATGGCTCCTCAGGCAGCCCGATCTCTCTTGGAGATGCCCCTGTTGCCAGGACCACTGCTCTGGCTTTTACCTGGCCTTTGGAGGTCTCAATGGTTTTTATATCATGCTTCAGATCAACTGCCGTTACATTTACAAATGCTGTCTCAGCCCCAAACCGTTCGGCTCCCCGCTGCATTTTTTCTCCAAGCTCAAAGCCGTCGATGCCATCCTCAAATCCGGGATAGTTGTCCACCACACTGGTGGTTGCCATCTGTCCACCCGGCGACATTTTTTCCAGGACCAGAACAGAGAGTCCGCTTCTGGCGCAGTAGAGAGCCGCCGTGTATCCGCCGGGGCCTCCGCCGATCACTGCCACATCGTATATATCCTGTCTCATTTGTATTCCTCCTCTGTCAAAGCACCTGGTTTGTCTTCAGCCACTCTTCCACCGCATCCTGGGAAGGCGGGTTGACCACACGGTCTGCTTCTTTTCCGTCTTTAAAGAGGATCAGAGTGGGAATGGTATCTATTTCGTACTGCTGAGCAATCTCCGGAAGTTCGTCAATATCTGCTTTTAACACTGTGACTTTACTGCCTATCTCAGCTTCCAGCCTTTCTACCGCGGGGGCAAGTCTGCGGCAGTAGCCGCACCATGGTGCCCAAAAATCTACTACGACCGGTTTTGTGGACTCTAATACCTCTGTTTGGAATTTTGTTTTTTCAACTGCGTTTACTGACATATTTCATCATCCTTTCGTATTTGATATCCGGAAGTACCGGAATTTTTTATCTGTATTGATATTGTTTACAGTTCCTATACTGTTACTATAGCAATTACAGTTGACTTTGTCAATAGGTAAATGTAATTCCAGCCCTGCACAAATATAAAAAGACAGACAACCCAGGCAGAACTCCATGAAGGAGTTCCAACCGTTTTGTCTGTCTCCGGAATTGTCGGAAATCACAGTTTTACATTCACACCTGCACTTCGGACTGCCTCCAGTATCTCACCATTCAGAATAAGATTCCTCACCGCTTCTATATATGGCTCCAACGCGGCATCTTCTTTCAGGGCCGGCATGACTTCCCTTATTTTTGCATAAACCGCTTCTATGGCAGGGGAAGACTCGCCTTCCGGATAGAATTCTTTTGCCTGCGCAGCACAGATCAGTTCGATGGCAAGGACGTACTGGGCAGTCTTCACAGCATCACAGGCTTTTCGGGCGGCATTGTATCCCATATTTACATAGTCTTCCTGGTTGGCACAGGTCGGCACATTGTCTACCACCGCAGGATGTGAGAGAAGACGCATCTCCCCCGCAAGTCCCGCTGCCGTGTACTGTATCATCATCAAGCCGTCATTAAAATCAGCACTGGCATTTAAAAAAGGCGGCAGTTCGCTCAGATGGCGGTTGACCAGACGGTCTGTACGGCGTTCCGCCATTTTTACCAGATCCGCAAGAGCAATGCAGAGAAAATCCGAGGCCATACCCAGGTATGTTCCATCCGCATTACATCCCATGAGAGCTTCTGCTTCTCCGTCTTTTTCAAAAATAAGAGGATTGTCCACCGAAGAATTTAACTCTATGGCAATGGACTCAAGACCGTCCTTCAAAGTCTTTTTCACTGCCCCGTGAAGCTGTGGAATGCAGCGCAGGGACAAGGCGTCCTGGACACGATAATCCCTGTACCTCTCTGCGATTTTGCTCCCTGCCAGAAGGTTTCTGATGTTTTCGGCTGTCTGCATCTGGCCCGGGTGGGGTCTGGCGCGCATCAGCCTTTCGTCCATGGCTTTCAAAGTACCTTTGAGCATTTCCAGCGAAAAGGCACCGGACACGTCCGCTGTCCCGGAAAGTATCACACTGTCATAATAGGCAAGACAGGCAAGGGCTGTAACAGATGTGGTGCCTGATACAAGGGTAAGTCCCTCCTTGGAGCCGAGGACCGCCGGCTGTATTCCCGCGCGTTTTAGCGCCTCCGCACCCGGAAGAAGTTCTCCCTCATACCATGCCTGTCCCTCTCCGATAAGCACCATACCAATATGTGATTCCAAACCTATATATCCCACAGAGCCATGCTTCGGAACCCTTGGGGTGATCTTTCTGTTCAGCAGTTCTTTTATTAATTCCAGAGTTTCCAGGCGAAAACCGGTAAGACCGCTGCCAAAATGCAGGAGCATGACAAACATCATGGCTCTGACACCTTCTTCATCAAGAGGCTCACCCACAGAGACTGTATGTGCTAAAATGTGGTTTCTCTGGATCTTAACACGCTCCTCCTCAGGAATAAATTTCCTGCAGTTGTCACCCAGACCCGTGGTGATACCGTAAATAGCTTTTCCCTCACGGCTGAAACGCTCCACATGCTGTCTGCAGATTTTGACTCTTTCTATGTATTTAGCAGAAAATTCCACCACAGCACCATACCTGGCCACTGCTGCCACTTGCTCCAGTGTATTTCTGCCTCCTAATGTAACAATTTTCATATATACCTCAATTCAATTTTTTATTATTCTCATATCCCCCTTCCAGGGACACACTCATGATCTTCAGTCTGCGGTAAACATCCTCTTCCACCTCTGCATCCTCCGGGGGCATCTGCTCTACCGGTCTGCTCCCGAATATCTCACCGGGAACAAACACCCGGCCGCCTGGTTTTGCAGACGGACAGCTGCGGACATCGTCAGCCAGAGCATCCACCTCTTTTGTAAAGGCCTCCAAAGTCGTAAACATATCCGGAGAAAATGCCACAAACAGATAGCCCAGATCATACTCGTCTTTGGCGTCATATCCCATTTTCGCTCCCACAAAAGCGCCTGTCATCACTTCCAGAGCATAACACAGGGCATAACCTTTTGGTCCCCCGAAGGGCACACCGGCCTCTGCTTTCTCAGGATCTGTTGTAAAGTTTCCCTCTCCGTCAATAAAACAGTTATCCGGAAGAGGACGGTTTTCCACAATTGCCTGGCGCACCTCCCCCCAAACCTTCTGGGATGTGGCAAAGTCAAAGATATAGGGCTTTCCTCTGCCGCTTGGGAAAGAAAAACACAGGGGATTCGTTCCAAACATGGCTCTTGCTCCCCCAAAAGGAGCCACACAGGCGGGGCCTCCGTTATTGGTTATCATTCCCACAAGACCCTCCTGTGATATTTTTCTGGCATAGGGGGTGATTCTGGAATAACGCCCCACATTTTTCAGGGCTGTGATACCCACGCCGTGTTCTTTTGCCGCGGCAATCGCCAGATTGGTGGAGTACAGAGCCGCAATATGCCCAAGCTCTCCGCTGCCGTCCACCTGGGCATAGCAGCCCTTTTGTTTTAACAGCTTCATCTCTCCGCTTCTTCTGGACAGACCTGCGTCCACAGTCAGAAACTTTGACAGGCCATGGGTCCTGTGTCCCTCCAGCTCAGATTCCAGATAATCGGAGATCATAAATTCCGCATATTCCCCCGTGATCCCTCTGAGGGCCAGAGCTTTTCTCATCAGCTCTTTTATCTCTTCTATTTTTACTGTAACAACCATAAATATTATCCTCTCTACAAGATCGCCAGAAGCTCATCCAGCATCTGGGTCTGCCGTTTATCATATACCGGCAGGCGGTATGCATCCAGACGTTCCCTCACCATTTCCTGTGCCTTCAAAATGACAGAGGGCATGCCGAGCTGTTTCCAGTTGTGGTAAATCTCACTGTTAAACAGTTTGGGATGAAACAGCTCTTTCTGGTACAGCTCTAAAGTCTCATCCTCCAGCATATAAGTTCCCCCGGGGCCTACTCTCCTGATCATGTCCATATGAATGGCTTCTTCTGTTATATAATCACAGTTTTCCACGGAGAACCTGGCCTCCAGCAGTTCCTCGTCCAACACGTATTTTTCCAGGCTGAACACATTGAGGCAGTCCATCTCACCAAAAGCATGGAAAATGAAATCCGTATCACAGTCAAAAGTGGTCATCAGAGACACGGCTGTCTCCGCGCCGTCCTGCCAGTCAAGCTGCTTTGCGCCTGAGAGAGAACCTCCCACTCTGGATGGTATACCATAAAAATCAGCCATTGCCTTGGCGTACTGCATAAAGACCGCAACCTCCGGTCCCCAGGAAATGGGAACAGCCTTGCGCATATCCGCACTGTATGTCACATTGCCGTAGACCACCGGCACACCAGGGTTGACCACCTGGGTCATAAGAATGCCTGCCAGCACCTCGGCATTGTTCTGTACAACGGTCCCTCCTACGGTGATGGGGCTTGTCATCCCCGGCGCAGAGCAGCAGGTGATGACAACCGGCTGGTTTCTCTTAACATAGGCCAGGGTTGCCGCCACATCCTCCCTGCTGTACCGAAGGGGAGAAATGACATTCTCCACACCTATAGTGAAATATTCTCCCATCTCTCCGTAAAAATCCCTGATAAATTCAATGGATTCCGCCGCGCTTTTTCCCGTCTCACAGGACGCGATCAGTGGCTTTTGGGAATATTTCAGACTCAGAACCGTCTTTAACAATTCTACCTTGCCGTCCGGAAGATCCGAGGCATAAATGCCCGGCACACAACACAGATTTACAAAACGGCTGGTCTCATCCATCTTGGTACCGTCAATATAATCTTTTACTGTGGGAGTACAGATCTCCCCGTCTTTCAATATGGTCATGGCACCTGAGGCAGTGGAGACGGCCTTTCCTCCGTCCCCTATTTTCAGGCTGGCAAAAGGTGTCTCTATGGTAAAGCTGGGTTTCAGGCCCCTCAATAACTCCTCTGTCAGGGAGCGCTCAAAATAAACCCTCTGTCCATCCACACGGATTCCTCTTTTTTTGAACACCTCCAGAATCTCACGGTGTTCAAAATTCACGCCCACACTCTCCAGAATCTCCAGAGACTTCTCATGAATCATCTGCACTTCTGAATCTTTTATCTTCTTCACAAGCATAGCAGGTTATTCCTCTCTTCCTGTGCCGGCTCTGCCATGGTCCCGGCCTTCAATCTATCACTTTTTCTTTACTGCGAACATGCCTTAAGGATTTCCAGCGTGCCCTTTGTTCCGTCAAGTCTCACAAAATCTCCTGTCTTCACGCGCACACAGGGATCCTCCTCTTTGGAAAAATCCACCACTGTCGGTATCTGCATAACCGCGCTTGCCACCCCGGCACTGCTGTCTATTTTGGAAAATGCCCATCCCTTAGGCGCAGAACCGGCTGCCCTGGCAGCTCCGAAATAACAGGACCATCCGTTGGAGCCCTTGCTGCCCGGCATGATCAGGATCGTGTCCTTTATGCATTTTCCTCTGTTGACGTTTTCATAGTCTTTTATCACACCGGTCTCTGGGTCGATACCTCCCCATCCTGTAATGCTGTCAGCGCACACAAGCGCCTCACCTTCCACAATGCCCGGTATCACACCTCTGCCCTGCAGAACTATTTTCTCCACCTGTACTCCTCCTTCCACACGCCGGAAACTGCTGCATCGATACAGCGGTATTTGTCCGTATAATATACACGCTCGGCACAGCCGTCTGAGCGCACGCTTCCGGACTGTTTCAGGCTGTCATAGGCCTGCCCTTTGTAGTGCTTCAGGAAACAGTCACCTATGGTGACCGGACAGGTACTTGTCTGTATGGTTCCCCCTGCATCTTCGATTATTTTCGTGTATCCGTTTAAATCAGCCATGGCCTTGATGGGATACACGGTCCATACCATAAATCTTACACCATCATGTACCTTTTTTCCACAAATATAATCCGCAACTTCCTTGATCTGATGAATATCATAGTGAGGACAGCCCAAACTGACAAGATCCACAGAGCCGTCTTCCTTGCTGCACAGCTCCTCATAAGCTAAATTGATGTCCTGCTGCGTCAATGTGAACTCCTCCTGCACCTCATGTCCCATGAAAGCCTCCTCCTGCGTATTGGCCTCCGGGGTGATCCCCACAATGTGGCACATCCGGCAGTTGGTGGTAATGGCAAGGGCCGTAAAAAAGCTTTTCAGCTTTACAAAGTCCACGCCTTCAAAATTGCCGGTAAGAACCGGTGTACATCCGGTAAGGGGCAGTCGTTTTCCCATGGCTTTTCCCAAAACTTCCCATTCGATCGGTGAGTTAAGCTCTGCTTCCACGTGTATCAGATGGGTTCCGAAACGATTTTCCTTCACATGGTATCCCCAGTATGGCGTCCTGCCGCAGATGGCTGACCAGAAAGCCGCCTCGATTCCATCTGCGTTGCAGCATGCTCCCCAGATGGAATTGCCCATAATAGTAACACCTGATTCTGTGGTCACAAAATGCTCTCCCCGCACAGGCAGCCATCCCATCAGATAAGGGGAACAGGAACCGGCTATGGTAACGCCCGCCTTTCTGGATTCCTCCAGATAGTAACTGTTCTTGTCAAACTCCTCTTTGGGCTGGTCAAAGATCTGGTAGTCATACTGGTCACTGGCAGCCACACAGGACTGCACATAACAATCCTTGTCCACACTGTCAAAGACGATCCTCTCATCACGGGCCAGGTTCATCCTGGAAAATACTTCATGGAAATCCTTACTTTTACAGACATTGAGGTAATTGTGACTGCCGCAGAACACTGTGGCCTTTGTCACTTTACAGAGTCTGTCCGCCCCCAGCACCTGCGCATAGCGCACAATATTTTCCAGTGCCGTCTGACAGAGCTTTCCCTTTTTTCCGTCCAGGATATCCTGTTCTTCCTTTGTCAAATGAATCACTTGCACTCCTCCGTTTCCTCCAGGATTTCGATGATCTCCCGGTCCGCGTCCACTACGATCCTGTCCCCGTCTTTTACGGTTTGGTAAAACGCAGGCTCTACCCGGTCCACCATGGGCACTTCCATGATAATGGCGCTGGACACCAGAACGGTTTCCGGGTGCTCAATGATCATAGCTGCCGGTGAATTTTCCTTCTGGTTCAACTGATAAAGACCATCTGCCTGTACCACAGAACTTCCCTTTCCGCCCGGAAAAATGAGCACCTTATGGGCAACGGATCTTCCCTCCAGATCATGCGCTTTCTCTATGACTGTTCCCGTAGCCGGGTCTATCAGGTAGAACATAATATGATCTTTTGATATAATGGCCTGTGCTTCCGCGCGTCCCTCAGAAATCTTATGGCATTTAAATTTTTTTCCCATGTCATTTTACCTCCCCGGTGAGTGCTGCTTCGATACATGTATCCAGATCACGGATAACAAAATGGATTCCTCTTCTCTGCGGATAGTAGGCACATTTCGGTGATTCCGTGATTCCCACTTTCCCTGTCAGATGTCTCCAGCAGGGCTGGTCCGGACAACTGTCAGGCACTATAAACCCGCCTGCGCCGGTAATGATCTCATCAAATCCCATACGGACTGCCATCTCCTTTACATGGCTGGAGGTGAGGATCCACATTTCTTTTTCCAGTTTCTTTCCTTCCAGTTTTTCTGCGATATACTTTACTTCCTCCAGTGTGAAATGAGGGCATCCGAACATGGCAAAATCAATTTTCCTGCTGCCGTCCAGAGATATTTCTTTTAGGATCTCTTTTTTATCCTCATTGGTGATGACCACCGTTTTCTTCGGCTTCTTTCCTCCAAAGGCAGTCTCCAGATCGGGAGCCTCCGGTGTGAATCCCACAATATGATACATGCCGTAGGCACCTGAGGTATTCAACTGTGCCCCCAGGTTTCTCAGTGCTTCTTTTGTGATGGTCTCCTTGGGAAATCCTGTAAAGACAGGAATACCCTCCCCGATTTTTTTGCCCAGCATGCCGATGATATGATAGTCAAAATCATTTTTTACGTCTGCCTGTATGTCCACCAGGATATCCCCTTTCCGGTTCTCATCCAGCAAAAGACCGTATTCCGGTACATAACCTGTAATGGCTGCACACAGTGCGCTGTTGGCACCCTCCCGGTTACTCCTTGCTCCCCACACAGCGTTGATGTAAGGCGTTGCGCTGGATTCAGAAAAGGCCGTCACCTCCCTGTAATTTGGCACATTGGTATCGATATAAGGGGTGCAGTTATAGCTGAGCTGTGCCCCCAGTGCTTTGTAGGCATTATGTGTTCTCTGCATCAGATCCGCATATTCTGGTGCCACCATATCCCTGTTCTTGAAAAATTCCAGACAAAAACCGGGGTTTACTGTTGGGGTCACACGGCATTTTGCGCCTCCTGCCAGCATTTTTTCTGCAAACCACAGGTCTGCCTCCTGATTCGACAAAGCCACATGTGCTCTCGTAATAGGAACCATTTTTTCGGCTCCGAAGGACTCTCCGATCGCCACCTGTATCTTCATGGCATAGGCTGTCCCTTTTCCATATTTTCCGTCCAGCATATCCTGCTGGTGCTGTGTAAGCTGCATTTGAATTCCTCCTCTGTTTCTCTTTTTTACCGGTACTTTCTTCTTTTTCGGATGACGTAGATCCAGACTTTATTTTCTGTTTTTTTCACTTTTCAGCACGCATCCCGCGCTCTCTAACAGTCCTCCGTCATGGATCCAGTTCCTGATCTTCTCCAGATAAGGATACAGGTAAATATCCTCCTCCATGACCGGAACCAGGTCTTTCATGGCTTCCAGTACCGCTTTTGTCCCCTCTCCTCTTGTAAGGGAAGGATCCACAAACTGCTGTGCCTGATATGCGGAGAACAGTTCGATTGCCAGAACATACTCAAACTTTTCTGCTATACCGAGAGCTTTTTTGCATGCGTTGTATCCCATGGATACATAGTCCTCCTGATTGGCACTGGTGGTCACACTGTCCACGGAGGCCGGGGTGGATAAAATTTTCATATCATTGAGCAGCCCTGCCTGTGTATACTGGGGTATCATAAGACCGGAATTCAACCCTGGCTTTTTGATCAGGAAATAAGGATACGGCGACAGTTTTTCATCCAGAAAACGGACATTTCTGCGCTCGGACATTTTCGCCGCCGCTGTGGCCGCAATACAGGCAGAATCCATCTCGATCCCCACATAGGACGCGTCTGGATTTCCATTGGAAAACACCTGCGGGTCATCCGCTGCTCCACACACAATAGGATTGTCCGCGCATCCGTTGATCTCCACCTCAACAGCAGCCCAGGCATCCCTTAATGTCTTCTTCACCGCGCCGTGAAGCTGCGGGATACATCTGAGAGATAAGGGGTCCTGCACATGAGTCCCCTCGGCTTTTGTTGTCACCTGGGAACCGTGCAGCATGCGTTTGATAATGTCGGCAGTCTCCAGAAGCTCTTTCTGGGGACGGCAGTTTAACACACTCTCATCATAGGCGCGCAGAAGCCCGCCCAGCATCTCAAAAGACATGGCAGCCACTAAGTCGGCGGATTCCACAGCTTTCAGCAGATCATAAACGGCAACAGCAGCCAGGGCTGTAGGGGAAGAAGTTCCGTTCAGAAGTGCCAGCCCCTCTTTATAGCTGAGCACGAAGGGTTCCATGCCTGCCCTGTGAAGTGCTGTTTTGCTGTCCGAGAGTTCTCCCCGGTAATACGCTCTTCCCTCTCCGATCAAGGCTGCCGCGATATGTCCCTCCGCACACAGATATCCCACGGAACCTTCCCGTGGTGTATACGGTATCAGATCTTTGTTCAAAAAATCCCGGTACCGCTCCAACAGCTCCATGCGCACACCGCTGACTCCCATGCCAAGGCTCTGCAGCACCATCAGGATAATGGCTCTTACCTCTTCCTCTTTGAATGGCTCCCCGACACTGGTGGAATGGGTCAGTATTATATTCCTCTGTAATTTCTCCGCATCCTCTTTCCCTATGGTCTTTGTGACCAGCGCGCCAAAACCGGTAGTGGTGCCGTATACTACACGTTCTTCCTCCACACACGTCTCTACGATCTTTCTTGATTTCTCCACACGCTGTCTGTATTCATTAGAAAAATCCACTTCTGCATGAAACCGCACCACCGCCATAAATTCTTCTATGGTCAGTTTTTTGCCCAATATCACCTTTTTCATTTTATTCTTTCCTCTTTTCCCCTTTAAAAGTTTCTGCACACTACATTTCCGTCTGCCGCTATAGGCATATATCTGGCTTTTGTACCTTCCACCATATCTCCATATATGGCTATATAAAACGGACGGTATACCTTTCTCTCCTCAACCGGTTTTATCGCTAAATTCCTTCCCACATGACGTCTGACCATCCGTCCTGCCATGATAGCACCGCAGTCTGTAAGCCTTTTGTCTTCATAGTAAGTGGGCTGGATATCATTTTCTTCCACCTCTTTTACTTCTGTGGCAATGTCATCCTCCACATAAGATGCACTACATGTGGTGGCCTCCACCATCACTCGGATCTTCTGCCTGTCCTCTTCTTTTTTCTTCTTGATGGTCCTGACGATAATATTGTCTTTATATGTCATTTCATAAGTAATATAACGGCTTTCCAGATACATAATACGGAGGTTGATTTTCTTTCTTCCGAACAATGCCCGTATAATAGGGTTTTTTCCTCCTCCGGCGATTTTGAGAGCTTCCTCTTCTTTCATTTTCACAGGAAAACATTCTATCTTCATAAATCTATACCTCCATACAAATCCTTCACTCAGCGGGGTCTGTTATTCAGCCCGCCTGCTGATCTTTACCGTTTGTCACGCACAGGGCGGTCCTATGCAGCATATCTGCCGCATAGCCCTGTACCTGTTTCCTTTACCTGCTTTTATTATTTTTTTATTTTTCTTTTTTCTTATCTGATCCTTTTTTGCCTGTGGCAAAGGAGACAACCTCTGTACAATACTTCAAAAATACGCCTACGGTTATAAGGATTGCAATTCCCGGCGCCATAATGCCGATGATAAAATCAACACTGTTCAGCAGTCCATATCCATAGATACATGCCAGCACAATGTAGAGGAGCACCAGAGCGCCGTCCACACCCAGCCATTCCACTTTCAGTTCTGATTTTTGCTGTTCTGTCAGTTCACTTGTATTTTCCTTGGGATCCTTCATATTGCTTCCTCCTTATAATCCTTTCAGTCTGCGTTCTGCACTTAAATCTTTTCCGAAACGGTTTCCGATCAGGAAAGCCACAAAGGAAAGAGGCAGACCGATCAGAACCGGGTCAATGGTTACACCCGATATGGTCACAGGCCATATATACTGGAATACGATCCAGGTAACACCACCCACGATCATACTTGCAATTCCTGCCACGTTTGTCTTTTTGCCGTCAAACATCAGCGCTGCAATAATAGGCACAAATAATAGGGTCATACTGATACTGCTCAAAAACAGAAACGCATCGTACACACGGTCAAAACGGAATGCTGTAAAGAGGCCGATAATACCGAAAATAACAGCAGCCACTCTTGTGATCGTGATACTGACTCTGTCTTTCAGTTTTCTGTCCCCTCGGAGCATGTAGATAATATCATTGGAGATGATCTCCCCACCGATCAGATAATAACTGTCCAAAGTTGAGATGATCGCCCCCAGAATTCCTACAATAAACAGGCCTTTTGCCACAACCGGCAGATATTCCACCACAGTTGCCACATAGGTAACTTCCGGCTGGACTGCCAGAGCGGTATCACGTACACGGATGATCGTTCCTGTCATAATAGTCACTACATCGAAGGACAGCCAGATGGAAAAGCACAAAAGCATGGCTCTTTTGCCTGTCTTCGGAGAGTTGGCGGCTGCGAATCTCTGATAAAACGCCGGATCCTTATACAAATTGATACAGAGAATGATCAAAATTGCAGCCTGCGGAATTGGGATTCCTCCAAAGACCGTGAGCATCTCCGGAGCCGGGCCGCTCAGAGCTGCCTTGATTCCTTCCAGTCCTCCCACATCAAAAAACAGCTTTGGAAACGCGGAGGACACACAGGTAACCATCAGGAAAAAGAATATCATATCCGTAACAGCTACGCCCATGAGGCCGCCCAGACAGGTAACTCCAATGGAGATAGCCACAACAATAGCCGCTACCATCACCTTGTCTGCATGCCAGGCACCTTCACCTACATACCCTACAGCCGCGATCTCTCCAATGGAAAGACAGGTGATCACAATGACTATAGCCCCCAACACAGCGGCAAATTTTCCGTAATGTACCCTCAGAAGATCCGGAATTGTACCCTTTGCCTTTACAGAAATCCTGGGTGCCACCCACAGAGCAAGGGGAAAGCGCACTGCATGGGCACCGATAGACCAGATAAAGAATCCGGCAAAACCCATGGTGGTGGAATATCCAACTGTACCCACAACACCTGCACCACCATACCAGGACGCCATTAATGTGCCGACTACCAGAGACCAGGGCAAAGCCCTGTTTGCTTTATAAAAACTGTCCATATCCTGTGATGTTTTTGAAAAATAATAACCTACCAGCAGAATACCGATGAAACAGACAACAACTACTACGTTATCAATAATGGTCATAGAACAACCTCCCTCTTCTTTCGCTTTTCCTTTATCGCACAGGGCAGACAGCCGTATGCGTTCTCATATTACAGGTCAAATCCCTCCAGAGCTTTTTCAAGCACAGCTCTCTGCTTTTCGGTGTACTCCGGCGCCGTGTATTCTTTCAGGCGTTTTTCCACTCTTTCTTTTGCCTTTTGTTCCACGGAGACTCTTCCGTTTCTCTCCCAGTCCGCATAATTTTCCAGGCTGTAAAGCTCCGGATAGTAGATTTCCGTGCGGTAACGAAGGATGGTTTCCTCCTCTGCCAGATAATTTCCGCCCGGTCCCACTTCCTGAATGGTCTCCAGATCCATATCTTCCTCTGAGAAGATATCAATGCTCTCCACAGACTTTCTGGCAGCCATCATCTGTTCGTCCAGCACATATTTCTCAAAGCTGAAGACATTCAGGCCGTCCATCTCCCCGAAGGAGTGGAAAATAAAGTCTGCCTTTACATCAAGACTGGTCATAAGGGACATGGCCGTCTCCGCTCCATTCTGGTAATCCAGTTCTTTTCCCATGGACAGGGAGCCTCCGGTTCGGCAGGGCACGTGGTAGTAATCTGCCATAGCCTTTGCATATTGAATAAACAGTGCCTCCTCACAGCCCCAGGATACCGGCATGGCTTTTCTCATGTTGGAGACATAGGTGGTGTTTCCATAGACTACCGGTGCCCCCGGATTGACAAGCTGGGTCATAATAACACCAGCAAGCACTTCCGCATTGTTCTGGACAATGGTTCCGCCCAGTGTCACCGGACTGGTCATACCCGGGATCGCACAGCAGGCGATCACTACCGGAAGATTTCTCTTTGTGTAGGCAAGCTGTCCTTCTATATCATCCTTTGCATAGCGCAGAGGTGAGATGACATTTCCTACACCGATAGTAAAATAGCCCTCGTCTGTATCATAAAAATCACGGGCCAGTTGTATGGTCTCCTCTGCATCCGTCTTTCCAAAACAGGACATGATGACAGGATGCGTGGAATACTTCAGAGTAAGCGCTCCCTTGATAACCTCTGCCCTCTCTTTTGGGAATGCCGGAACATAGGTCAGAGGTGAGCTGGACAGATTGATCATGCTGCTGGATGCGTCCAGTTTACGGATATTCACATAGTCTTGCGGAGTGGGATCATACACGTTATTATCCCTCAGAATTTTCCTTGCTCCCGATGAAGAACTGATGGCCTGTCCTCCTTCTCCGATCTTCAGTTCCTCAAAAGGTGTCTTCAGTATAAAGCTGGGCGGTACTGTGGACAACGCCCGCTCCACTGTTTTCCTGTCAAAATATACACGGTTTCCCTCTGTGCGTATTCCCTGTTTTCTGTAAAGCTCCAGAAGCTCCGTGTGTTCAAAATCCACGCCTACATGTTCCAGCAGATATAAAGTTTTTTCATGGATTGTTTCCAGTTCTGATCGTTTAACTTCATTTATTATCATATGCCATCCTCCATCTACAGTTTTACAATGGCTCCCACTTCAATCTTCATGCCGCCCCACAGTTCAAGGGCAACGCCGCATCTGGCCGGCGGACATTCGGTGCCGAAAAATTCTGCATATATTTCATTCATGGCATCAAAATCTTTCATCGTGGATAAGAACACATCGCATTTCACCACATCCTCCAGAGAGGCTCCCATCTCCTCCACCAGCAGCTTCAGATTGCTGAGAGCTGCCCTTGTCTCCTCCTGGATCGTTCCGTGAATAATATCACCTGTCTCAGGATCCAGGGCAATTTGTCCTGAAACAAAAGCAAATCCCCCTGCAATAACTGCCTCAGCCACGGGTCCCCCGAATACCTTCATTCCTTTTGGGGTAAATACTTCTTTCTTCATTTTCGCTGTTACTCCTTTCCGTTTTTCGTCATCTGAGTGATAACTAATTTGTACCAGGAATTCGTCGGAAAACCGTCTGCTCTCAAATATTATTCAAAAAAAAGACACGGAGTTTTTTCCCCGTGTCTATCCTCAGCTTTCCATACTCTTCAGTTCTTCCCATAAAAATCTGCTGTCCAATTTCTTTGCTATCCGGTCAGCTAGCTCCCGGCGGTGTTTTGCCTCTTCTGTATCACCTTCCACTTCCGCGATCAGCGCACAGCACAGCTCTGTTTTCGCCTCTCCCCACAGAGAACCGGCCTGAACAAAACAGGAACGTGCTTTTTCAGCAAATTTTTTTGCTCTGCTGCTGTCTCCCATCCGGCACAGCACCAGGCTCATATCCGAGTAGAATACACCTGCCTCCCCGGAAATCATGTATTTTTCTCCAATCTCCACTGCCTTTTCCAGGCACCTGCAGGCCATATCCCACTTCTTCTGGCGTATATAACAGATTCCCATGTCATGATGACAGGCCGACAATTCTATCCTGTAACGCTCAGTTTCTCTGTCCGCATGACTCAGACGGTCCACTGCCTCCATAAAAAGCTTCTCTGCCTTTTCATACTCTCCGTCCTTCATCATACAGATACCCAGATACCGGATCAGCATACACTCTTCCTCCAGATGGCGGCATGTACAGTCTTTCATAAATTCCATACAGGTTTCGATCACACTGCGCATAAAGCCATTTTGTCCTGTCAGATCCCCGTATAAGATGAGCTGCAGATAATTATAAAAAATATAGTCTCTGTCCTGAATCTGCTTCGCCAGTTCCAGACTTTTCTCAATACAATTTTTCCCTCTCTGGCAGTCTCTGACAAACATCTCATAGCGCCCCAGCAGATATTCCACCCGCATGCGAATGGGAGTCATCTTAGAATCTGTCTCCTGCAGTGCCCTTATTTCCTCCGCCAGCTCCACAAGCTCATCTTCCTTTGCCGAAAAGCCGTCAATATTGCCGCTGAACACAGCTTTTCTGGCCAACATGGGATAAAAATCATAGGAAATCCTGTAGAACGCCTCCAGATATTCCACCTTATACCAGTACATTTTGTACCGATCCCGGCAGCGCTCATAGTGATAAATGACCAGGGAGCAGATGCCCAGATTCCTGTCCTTTTGGTATTCCTGTTCATAATATCTGGCAATGTAGTTATGGTAAATATCCTTTTTTTCTTTTGGCAGACTGCTGTATACATATTCACGGATGATCTGATGGCGGAACCCGTAATGCACCTCCCCGCTCATCAGTTTTTCATAAAGGATCTTTTTATCCAGCAAAGGTTCCAGTATCTGCAAAAGCTGCAGTTCCTCCATGCCCAGGATCTGATTGATCTCTCCTTTGGTCACAGGAAGAGAAAAAATGGATATGATATCCAGCATAACGCGCTCCCGCCTTGAAAGGCTTAAAAGCCTGCTCTGGATAACATTGGTCATGCGGTCCGTAAATGCGGTGCCATCCCCTTTTTTCTCAAACAGCCGCAGAGATTCCATAAAAAACAGAGGATTTCCCTGGGTTTTTTTATAAATCTCCTCCACAAGCCGCGGATCGTTCAGAAGACCTGCGTCTGTCTCCTCTATCACCCGCCTGGCCTCCTCCAGGGTAAATGGCTTTAGTTCTATTTCTTTCAGGATTCCCCGTCCGATCAGAGGTATCTTGAAGCTCTTGATGTCATCACCGTCGTCCTCCCGGCTGGCAGCCACCACAAGCATCTGCCCATGGCCCATGCGGAACAGCAGATTGCTCATAAGCCTCATGCTCATGGAATCCATCCACTGAATGTCATCAATAAACAGAAGAATTTTCCTGTCCCGGAAATATTTTGTCAGATAGCGGAAGACCGATTCTGTCAAAATTTCAAAACGGGTCATAAAAAACTGCACATCCGAGGCATTCTGCCGGAGCAGAATATCAGTAGGGGACTCTACATCCAGTCCGTTTTTCTTACAGTATTCATCCACCTTAGCCATGATCCCATGCCACGGCATCAGATACAGATCCTTTTCCGTCTCACAGCATGTCCAGGTAAATATCAGATAGTCTGAGTCCTCCACCATCCGCCGGATTTCTTCCAGGAGCATACTTTTCCCCACACCAGGCTCCCCTGTGATCAGGAAAGAACGGCAGCGCCTTTCCGAATCCCCCTCTTTTGCGCTGATCCGCGAATAGATGTCATAGAGAATATCCGCTCTTCCGAAAAAATATTCGCCTCTTTCTTCCGGGGGACGTTTCAGCCTGTTTTTCATCTCTGAAATTTTCTCATAAAGCGCCTGTGTCTCCTCTTCCGGCTGTTCCTCCACTTCCTTTTCCAAAAATGTTTTCAGAGACTGATAAATCTCCATGGCAGGGAGATATCTTCCCGCCTCCGCCAGTTTTTTCATGATACTTCGGTACAATTCTTCGTCCAGAACCTCATTCTGTATGAGTATCCTGCTGCTCTCCTCCAGAAAATCAAGTCCCTGCCCTGTTTTCTGCCCCATGATCTTAAGCTGCAGTGCTTTTAAATAGGCTCTTTTCCGCTCTGCCCTCTCCCCCTCGGCCCATGCCTCAAACTCATAGCAGTTCTTCACAAAGAAAAACTGGAGGAATTCGCCCTTCCAGCTTTCCAGCAGATTTTCCCTTGTGATATGCTCCATGTCGATATCAATATCCATTTGACGGTTCAGAACGATCAGCGTGTTACCCTCCACAGTCAAAATGTCCTGTCCCAATACTTTTCTTATATTATAAACCGCGTCCCGCAGGTTTTTCCTGGCCGTTGCCTCGCTGTTTCCCGCCCACAAAACACTGATCGCCTGGCTTCTGGATATCTGGTTATTCACACACAAATAATAAAACAGGCCTTCCACTTTCTGATAGGGGAAAGAGACTTTTTCTCCAAAAAGCAATACACCGGGCCGTCCTAAAAGCTGAACTTCTATGTCATGAGAATATCTTCTATCCATGTTTTCACCTTTACCTATTTTCCGTAAGATTACTTCCCGCTTCTCTTCTTTAATGTAATTGCACTCTTGGGACAATTTGCAGAACAGATGGTACAGCCCCAGCATTTTTCAGGGTCAAACTTCACATTTCCCCCTTGGTCTTTATAAAAAGCACCGAAATTACAGATTTTCGTACATTTCCCGCATTGGACGCACTTACTTTCATCCCACAGCGTCTCATAATGGGATGTGGGATAATGAAGCCTTGTTCCCAGTATCCTGGCCATTTTCGTGGGATAGCAGTACACACCGTCACAGTTGCACAGCACATTATTTTCCCCTGACTGCATCAGTCCTTTTTTGTTGATCCCACGGATCAGCTTTTTTGTCTCATCCAGAGAGAGAATGGTTCCCAATTTTCTGTCATAAGGGGTGTTCGGTCCCTTTACCAGCTTATTAATGCATACATTCACGGGCTTTTCCGTACATCTGCCCATGGCTTTACAGTTGCAGGGCAGAATCAGGATTTCCTCTCCCAGAGTGTCCATCATGTCGTAAGACTCCTGCAGGGTCAAATATTGTGTCTGATGCATGGGTACGTCTTTACCTGCCGCTATATCAAGGGCAGCCTGCGCAGTGCGGTCCATATACACCTTCAAATCCCATTCATTTAACCGGTCCACTGTCTCCTGTGGAAATTCCCCGTACACTTCCGGTTCATACTGAGCGAAATACGGATAACGGGCATAGAAATCTGTCATTCTGTAAAAGATTTCGCCGCTGCTGTCCCCCTCACATTTTTCCATTACATTTCTCTGATAACTCTCAAAAAGCAGCTTCCTTACATCCTCTTTCCCACTTTCTTTCAGCAGGCTGCAGATTTCCTGTTCAGATACGGGATTGCTTCCGAACTTAACGGCAAGCTCAGCCTCATAGTCACGGTACATGGGAACTGCGGCCTCATAAAATTCTTCCGGAACCGCCCAGACTTCCATTGCTTTTCTGTAAATTTCCTTCATGCTTATCCCCCAATTTTAAAAAGATCATCTGTAAATAAAGTTATCGAAATCGTAGCGCCGGATTGTCGAAAAAATGTCGGCTGACGTCGGTTGGGATTTTTACTCTATTCTACCTTATATTTTAATTGATGTCTATCTTACAGAAATTGAATGCAACGATTTTTTTATATCCGAGTTCGCTTTTTCAAATAAAAAATGTTCAGGATGATTGGTGCTCATGTAAATAACATGCACGCTTATATCCTGAACAAGCCCTTAATATTTTCTATATTTTGAATTTCCCTATTTTTCAATTTTCTTTTGAAGAAGAATACTTTTTCTAAATTTACTGGGTGTTTCCTGAAAAGTATCTTTAAAAATTCTCGTAAAATAGTTTTGATCTTTAAATCCTGTCCGCGCTGCGATCTCGCCAATACTCAGATTAGTGTCTACCAGCAGTTTTCTGGCTTCTGCCAGCCTTACCTTATTAAGATATTCCATAAATGTAAGTTTTGTATGCTGCTTAAATAATTTGCAAAAGTATGTATAACTTAAAAAAACTTCGTCCGCTGCATCCTGAGTCTTTATATCTTTCATGTAATTTTTATTTGCATACTCAAACACCACTTGCAGGCGTTCATCCTTTTCTGTTTCCAATACATGGCTGCCTTCTTCCAATTTCAGGCACTCTTCTGCTTTTCTGAAATACCAAGCTATCAATTTATAGAAATCCGCCTTCAGCACCATCTCATATCCTACTTTTTTCTGTTGTACCTCTGTCAGAAGTTCATTGAGAATTTCCAATATACCCTCCTCTTTCCTAGCGTCAAGATACGTTGGAAAATGAACTTGTTTGTTAAGTATAGGTGAAATATATTTTACTTCATGGGCAATACCGCCTAATGAATAGAGAATATCCGTATCAAATTGAATACATAAGATTTTATGTTTTTCATCATTCATAAAATCCGTTTTATGATCTTCCTTGCTATTGATAAAAAACAGAGAACCAGGATTGGCTATCATATCTATAGAATTCACCTGAACTTTCACCCGTCCTTCCATAATATAGAGAATTTCCAGGTATTTATGATAGTGTAGAGGAGATGAATACTCATGTATAAAAATCTTAAAGGAGCTTCTTGTATAATTCAAATATAAGGAATTCCGAGAAAGAAGGTTGAGAAAAAAATACCTCAGAGTAAAATAAGATTACTGACTTTGGACGGTTAGTAAAAAATCTTATTAAACAGTGAGGTACTTGAAATGAATTATAACACACAGAACGCAAAAATTGCATCTATTACGGAAAAGACTTTAATCGTTGGTATTGATGTGGGAAGTGAAACCCATTATGCAAGAGCTTTCGGCTGGCGCAATTATGAGTACTCAAAGAAACCGTTTGCCTTCAGCAACGATGAAGCTGGATTTTCCTCATTCAAAGACTGGATGGACGATATAGCAGAGAAACATGGGATGGAAGCTGTGATTCCGGGAATGGAACCAACCGGTCACTACTGGCTGAACCTTGGAGCGTACCTGCAGGAACAGGGAATGAAGCCGGTACATGTGAATCCGCATCATGTCAAGAAGTCTAAAGAACTGGATGACAATAATCCGAGTAAGAATGACCGTAAAGATCCAAAAACAATTGCAGGTCTGGTAAATGAAGGAAGATTTTCATATCCATATATTCCAACCGGGATTTATGCAGAAATTAGAAATTTGTCCAACCTTCGTATTCAGACACAGGAAGAGATTACAAGAATCAAAAACAGGATCGCCCGCTGGTTCAGCATCTATTTTCCAGAGATCAAAGACGTTTACAGGAATCCGGATGCAGTAAGCGGACTGATGGTAATCAAACAGGCACCATTGCCCTGCGATATCAAAGAGCTTGGCGTGGATGGTGTTAATAAGATATGGAGAGATGCAAGGCTGAAAGGCGCTGGGATAAAGAGGGCAACGACCCTGGTAACCGCAGCGGAGCACAGCATCGGAAATACGGAAGCACCAAGAAGTGCCAGGAAAGAGATCCGAAACCTGTTGAATGACTACGAAATATATAAGAATCGTATGGATGAACTTATGGAAGAGATAGAGGAAACACTTTCTGAGATTGCCTATATAGATAAGCTGATGGAGATCAATGGGATTGGAATAAAAACGGTAAGCTGCTTTATTGCAGAGGTTGGAGACATTGGACGTTTTGATAATCCAAAGCAGGTGCAGAAACTGGCAGGATATGCTATTGTCGCAGACAGCTCCGGAAAGCATAATGGAGAAAGTCGTATCAGCCACAGGGGAAGAAAGCGTTTGAGATATGCGCTGTATGAAGCTGCGATATCGGTGATTGGGAAAAATAAAGAATTTAAAGAGATCCATTGTTATTACAGGACGAGGGAAAAGAATCCCCTGAAGAAGATGCAGTCGGTGATAGCGGTGGCATGTAAACTGATCCGGATATTTTATACAATACTAACAAAAGGCATAGAGTATGACGGTCAGAAGATGTTAAGTGACATTGTAAGACCTAAAATGCAGCCAGCAGCATAAAGAGAAAGAAACAGTGAATCATGGCCGGTCTGAGCCTTTGAAAGGAAAGAATGGAAGGCTGAGGCCAGCCATGATAGCTGGAAGAAACAAGTAAATGGAATGTAACAGGAAAACGTCCACCGAGAGGTGCTGTTGCAGGAAAAAGTCAGTAATAAAAAAACAAAGAATGGAGCCAGTAGTCGGCAGGAATATTCACCAGAGGGCATGACCCTGTAAAGGAGCTGAGCTGACACCCTGGTTATGGACAGGCGGGACGAGAGAAGTTAGGACTCAGCAATGGTCTGATGATCCTGGTAGACATGGGAGGTTCGCTGCCGTAGATGGATGGGTACACACAAGGCCATGTAGAACGAAAAGAGAAGACGTTTTATTTTGTGCACCCAAAATCCACTACTTTCGTACCAGATACAGAGAAATGTCCATTCCAATGGTTCTTTCTTCTGAGATATTTATTGATGAAACATTAAAAAATCCTTGATTTTCAAGGAAAAAAGACTTGACTATATAGGGAGGTGCATATATTGTCATCACTTAAATACAGTCTTTCTTCCAAGCCACGATTCAATATCTGCACCCCCTTAATGTCTTACAATTTTTCCAATATACTTTCTATATAACGTTTTGAATCGGCTATTACCTGATCCGCGTGCAGAAATCCTGCCATTTCAAAAGAAAGAACACCGTCATATCCTGTCCTTTTTAACGCTTTCAAGGTATCTTCCCAATTATTAATCCCTTTTCCCGGCGGAAGATTATAATTTATCATACCATCTCCATCCCTCATATGGACATGGAAAATTCTGGCACCTAATTTTTCCACCACCATGGGGACATATTCCCTCTGTATCATATGCCATGCTGTGTCCAGGTTGATTCCCAAATCCTCATCCGATATATAATCAAACATTCGCAGCATTGCGTCTGAATTACCAACAATAACATTCGCATGGCCTTCCACGTTAAATCTCATCTTATATTTCCGGCAGATTTCCAGGCAGCGTTTAATCGTATCCATATAACGTTTCCAAACTTCGTTCCAGTCAATCTCATTCGGATAGGTCATATTTTGAGTCAATTCCTGATATGGAACACCTTCCACATGAGGAGACCAGTAATTTGGTACATAATCAACCAGACATTCATGCCCATATACCCAGTTTGAAACCATGTTGATCATGTCTGTCCCCAATTCATATCCAATATTTACCATTTCTTCAAACTTCAGGAATGCCTCCTCTCTGACTATATCATCAAGACTTGCAAGCCCCTGTGTAATCTGTGTATAAAAAGCAAACTCTGAAATTTCCATATGATAAGAGTTTATTAATTTTCTCAGTTCTTTTATTTTTTCCGCAGTATAATATACTTTTACATCCTTTTCGTTATGGGCAATCATTTCGATTGCCTGAAATCCAAGTTCTCCCACAGTGCGGATTGCCGGCTCATAAGGTGCCTGATAATGAGGAGCCGTGAAACACCATGATGCACATCCCAGTTTCATTTTTATTCCTCCTTACAATTTTTGTCTCTGTCCTGTCCTGGCACTTTCATAGGCGGCTAATATGGTTTTTACAGAGCAGATTCCATCTTTTCCTGAAGTAATAGGAGTTTTATCTTCTAAAATACAGTTTGCAAAATGTTCCTCCATTCCATAAAATCCGTCTACCTCTTCATAGGCATACTCATTCCAATGATTATCCCCTTTCTGAACAAGTCGGATAGAAGGCTCTTCTTTTGAATCGCAGGTAACAAATATAGTTCCCTTATCACCATAGATTTCAAACTTATCATAACAGACACCATCCGGTGCTATCGTAGAGAAACTCCAATGTCCCTGTGCCATAACACCGTTCTTAAAGGTCATATTCACAATTGCATTCGTTTCTGTGTTCCAGTCCTTGGAAAATCCAATCTGCGCATCTATTATATCCACCTCTGATCCTGCAAACCACCGCATAAGATCCAGATGATGTGCTCCCATATCTGCCAAACACCCGCCGCCCGCAAGCTTAGTATCACTAAACCATTCTGTACGGGGATGATAAAACTTTCCAATCCCCTCATGGGACATCTGCGCCTTGATCATTAACACTTCCCCTATCTTTCCCTCATCAATACACCTTTTTATTCCAGCGCAATACCCTCTGAACCGCTCGAAAAATGCTGCCTGCAAAATAATTTTATTTGCCTCGGCCGCTTTACAGATTTCATTTGCCTCTTCCAGAGTATTTGCAAAAGGCTTTTGTGTCAGCACATGTTTTTTAGCCCTCGCAGCGTCAATGGCCACTTTTGCATGCAAAAAATTTGGTGTACAGTTATAGACAGCCTGTATTTCAGGATCACTCAGCATTTTTTCATATTCTGTGTAAACCTTAGGTATTCCAAACTTCTTTGCAAATGCTTCCGCTGCTTCCTTATTTTTATCGCAAACAGCTGCCACTCTTGTATTTTTAAGTTGAACAGCACTTGCTGTCTGGTCCTGTGCAATTCTGCCGCAGCCTATAATTCCAATATTTACTTTTTCCATAATCATCCCTCAATTTTATGTTTTTTTTGATAATTATTCAGTACCCTCATATTTCTTTTAATCATTCTTTTACAGCCCCCATTGTAAGTCCTTGCGTAATATTTTTTTGGAATACAACAGAAATAAGTACCGGCAAGGCTGTTGCAATGCAGCCTGCGGTCATCATCATTCCATAATCCACACCAAATTTTGTTGTAAATTCAGAAATGGCCACCGTAATCGTTTTATGCGCCTGTGAATTCATAAAAATAAGCGCATACATAAACTCATCCCATGCCATTAAAAACGCCAGAATTCCAACTGCTGTAAAACCTGGTTTTGCAATGGGAACAATTACCCTAAAATACGCTCCTATGCGTGAGCAGCCATCAATCATAGCTGAATTTTCCAAGTCTGCCGAAATGGATTTAAAATAACCGCTCATAACCCATATGGTATATGCCAATGTAAATGAGACATATAAAAGTACCAGACAAATCATATTGTCAATAATTCCTATTTTTTTAAAAATCACATACAAAGGAATCATCAGCGATACCGGCGGCAAAAGCTGAAAGAACATTACAAGCATTAAAAGCTTATCTCTGAACCGAAAAGAAAGTCTGGCAAATGCGTATGCCGCAAATCCACCTACTGTCAAGGATATCACCGTTGTAATACCTGATACGAGAATGCTGTTAAACATAGCACGTTTAAACACTGCCGCTGGCGAAGAGACAATCGTACCTTTATTTATTATCGTTTCGGATAATAAAATACTTTTATACCGTTCATAACTGGCATGGGGCGGAAACCATGACGCATCCATGTCAAGCAGGTGCTTCGCCGGGCTGATACTGGATATAAACATCCATATAAGTGGAAGGACGGTCCAACATATAATGATCAAACATCCCAAGAAGATCAGCCCCGATTTTATAAAATGTTTTTTGCTTTTTTCCCTCATAACATCCTCCTCAATAAACATCGTCTGCCTTTAGGATTTTCTTATAAGTCAATGCAATAAAAACAGTCAGTATTGCAACTATCATTGCTATAGTTGCTCCATAACCAAAATCAAACAGACTGAACGTCTGGAAATATGTATAATAGCTGATAGTCATGGTACTGTTATTCGGTCCTCCCTGAGTCAGCATATAAATAACGTCAAACACACGAATTGTTTGTGTGGTGCGGAGAACTAAAATCACCAACAGCATGGGCTTCAGCAACGGAAATGTTATTTTCCTGAATGTATGCCAAAAACCTGCTCCCTCCATTTTTGCTGCCTCATAATAAGTTCCCGGTATCGTTGAAAGACCGGCAAGGAGCATAATAATGAATAAAGGAAGCATTTTCCAGGTATCCGCCAGTATGATCACATTCAGAGCCAGTTTTGGTTCTCCCAGCCATACTATCGGTTGTCGGATAATTCCTAGCTGAAGAAGCAGTTTATTCAGTGCTCCATAACTGGCATTCAATATCCAGTTCCAGAGCTGCGCGTTCACAACTGTAGGAACTGCCCAAGGTGCCAGAATTAATGCCCTTAACAGCTTCTGTCCCCGAAAAGGAATATTTAAAAATAACGCTGCCATAAATCCTAAAATCAGCTGAAGACCAAGAGAAACAACCGTAAAATACAAAGTCACTGACATGGCATGCCAAAACTTATCGTCCGTAAGAACACGCGCATATTGTTTTAGTCCCAAAAAACCCTGGCTCACATTTGAAAGTAAATTATACTGAACCATTGTCAGATAAATTGTATAAAAAAGGGGATATAACATTAATCCGAAAATAATGAGCATTGCCGGAGTTACCATGCCAATACCAAGGTGGGCCTCCCTTTTTGCAAGTGTACCCTTCTTCATTCCTATCTCCTCCCCCCGAATACTTTTTCTCTATACCGGACTGTCTTTCAGACAGCCCGGTTTTTTTATTTTTAATTTTGTATCTGACTGGTCACATTCTGTTGTAAACTATCCAACACTGTTTGCGGGTCCTCTCCATTAGCAATCACTTTATGTATACTTTCCTGAACCATATTACTCCAGTTTTGGTACTGTACCAGAATCGGTCTAAAGTGTGCATATTCATATTGTGGATATGCCATATCCAAAATTTCAAATTTACTGGTCAATTCTTCATCTTCATACAGTTCTTTCAGCGTAGGCATCTGGGAAACGCCTTCTAGAAACGATTTCTGTATCTCAGGCTCTGTAAGAAGCTTCAAAAATTCTACTGCCCATTTCGTACTCTTTGTGGTTGAAACTACAGCATAGCCACCTCCACCAGCAACACTTCCGCTTTTCATCTTTTCAGAACCAGGCAGCATTGTCATACCTACCTTTCCTGCGATTGCTGACTCTGATTCACTATTTGTCGCGGTCCAATAAGAAGACCAGCCTGTTACGAACGCCACATCTCCAGCCATAAAGGTATTCATTACATTACGGTCTGTATAAGTAGTAGAAGCAGGGTCTGCGATTCCATTTTCCATGGAGTCACGAAACCATGTCAGCGCGTCCAAAGATTCCTCACTATTTAGTTTCCAATTTCCACTGCTGTTCTCATCGTCCTCACGATATTGTCCTCCAAATCCATACAGCAGTGCAGTATAATCGCATACCAATCCCTCGGCCTGACTGGCTCCCCAGGCAATTCCGTATTTTACAAGCCCCTCCTCTTTCATTTTCAGAGACATATCTCCCAGTTCCTGCCATGTTTTTGGTGGTTCATGATAACCTGCTTTTTCTAAAATCTCTTTGTTATAAAACAACCATTTTGCATCGTTTCCTGTCGGTATTCCATACTGGTGTCCATTATACTGGAGTTGTTTCCACGATATATCTGTAAATTTATCTCCAAATCCCGGCTCCAGATATTCATCCATCGGAAGTATCAAATTCGATTTTGCAAATTCTGCCGGCCATACCGTATCCAGACACACAATATCGCATTGACTTCCGCCTGCAACCATAGTCATAATTTTGTTATGTACATTATCATAAGCTTCTGAGATCAATTCAATCTCTATTCCCGTCTCCTCTGTGAACTGTTTGATGGTCTGCTCCATAGGCCCCGTACCTTCGGATGAAATTACCATTACGAGCTTTTCCGGTTTTTCTTCCTGGTTATCGTCATTTACAGTCTCAGACTTTTCTTCTGGTTCTGTCTCCTGTTTTTTATCTTCTTCTGTTGTATTACTTTCTTTTAAATCTGAACTGTCTTTCTGTTCACCGCCGCATCCGGACAACAATGCTGCCGTCAATATGGTTGTCAAAAACAGCGAAATCATTCTTCTTTTCATACTTTAGTCTCCTTTACTTACTCTTAAAGTATTTCTAACACCGAGTGATAACACAAGTCGATTTTCACCAGATTTTACTTCCTCGCCGATACGTTTGATAGGCCTATCCATGCATTTGCTCTTAAAAGTATTTTTCTTCGACTGATATCAGTGTAACAAGTTTCTTTTTTTCGGTCTATCCGCTTTCTTATTCTAAATTAGCACTGCATTATCTTCTGAATTTTGTTATTTCCCTCCAGTCTTCTTATTTTTTCATTGTAATCTTACATTTTTAACATATTTTCTCTCCATATTTTGTATATAGTGACTATGCCAAAATAATGCAATACTAATATCTGATAATTACAGGCTAATTTGTGTATTTTTAAATCTCAATTGGCATTATTTTATATATTCACTGTCTTTTAAAGTTCTTGACAGCTTTTTTTCGATATGTTAGTCTGATATCACAGATGAATCTTCACCAGATTTATGATTTTCAAATCCGATAAATTCAATCATGCTCTATTTTTCTGAGTACATTCCCATAAAACAATCTATATATTCATTATCGAGAAAGGAGAAAACATGATTCATATAGGTATTATCGGCTGCGGGAAAATTGCCCAGACACGCCATCTACCAGAATATGCGGCAAATAAAGATGTTGTCATAGATGGTATATATGATATGAACACTGAACGAGCCAAAACGATTGCAGATGTTTATGACACAAGAGCTTTTGCCTCTTGGGAAGAATTATTGGCAGACTCTTCCATCGATGCAGTCAGTATTTGTACTGCAAACACTACCCACAGCGCTCTCACTATTGCCGCATTATCGGCTCAAAAACATGTTTTATGTGAAAAGCCTATGGGTATCACACTTGATGAATGTGAAGCTATGGTAAAAACCGCAAAAGATAACAAACGTTTTTTAATGATTGGCCATAACCAACGCCTAACCCGCACACATCAAAAAGCCAAAGAACTGCTGCTGCAGGGAATCATTGGTAATCTTTGTACGTTCTCTACATCCTTCAGGCATAGCGGTCCCGAAACATGGACTATTGATCCAGGGCAAATATGGTTTTTTGACAAGCAAAAGGCTTCTATGGGAGTAATGGCAGATTTGGGTATTCATAAAACCGATATTATTCAATATTTAACCGGACAGCATATCACCCAAGTCACAGCTCAACTCTGCACTCTGGATAAAAAGAAAGCTGATGGCTCTTTTATAGAAGTTGATGATAATGCTTTCTGTATTTATAAATTAGAAAACGGTATCACCGGAACTATGGCTGCCAGCTGGAGCTGTTATGGGCCTGAAGATAACTCAACTGTTTTATATGGAACAGAAGGTGTTATGTATCTTTACACTAATCCTGCTTATTCTCTTATCATTGAAAGAAAAAATGGAGAACGAATTTTATACACGTTGGATAAAATACAGACAAATGAAACACAGACCAAATCTGGTGTCATAGATACCTGGCTAAATTGTCTTAGAAAAAATATTCCTCCTGAAATTTCCGGTGAGGAAGTCCTTCATTCTATGCGAGCCGTTTTTGCCGCAGCCACTTCAGCCCAAACAGGAACTACCATCGATATTCTATAAAGGAGGAGAAATTATGTATCGGCCTATAACTCTTGCATCCGGGCAATTCGGTGATTTATCTTTAGAAAAATTATGTTCTATGGCGCAAAAAGCCGGATATGATGGAATAGAGCTTGCTACCCATGCTCATTTCCAAGTAGAAAAAGCCCTGACGGATAACTCCTATATTCCTTATGTCAAAGAAACACTAAATAGGTATAATCTCAAATGTTTTGCCCTCTCCGCCCATCTGGCAGGACAGTGTGTGGGCGATGATTGGTATCCCAGACTAAATCAATTTGCGCCTGCAGCATATGCCGGTAATTCTGACAAAATACGTGAATGGGCCGTTAAGGAAATGATACAAACTGCATATGCCGCACAAAAAATGGGGATACCTGTTGTAAATGGATTTATGGGTTCTCCCATTTGGTCCTGTTGGTATTCATTTCCAAACACGTCACCTCAAATCATAGAAGATGGATTTCAGAAAATTCATTCCCTTTGGTCGCCTATTTTTGATATTTATGACGAGTGTGGCATCCGTTTTGCCCTTGAAGTACATCCGACGGAAATTGCCTTTGACTACTATACTGCTAAATATTTGCTGGATATTTTTGATAACCGGCTCACTCTTGGCTTTAATTATGATCCCAGTCATCTACTTTGGCAGGGAGTGAGCGAGCTGCTATTTCTCCAAGACTTTGCCCCGCGTATCTACCACGTACATATGAAAGATGTAAAAATGAACGCAGACCCAAGAGCTGGGATTCTCGGGTCTCACCTGCCTTTCGGTGATACCAGACGAAAATGGAATTTTGTTTCCGTTGGTCATGGAGATGTGGATTTTGATGGAATCATCAGAGAACTAAATGCAATGAATTATCAGGGGCCTTTATCCGTAGAATGGGAGGACTCCGGTATGGAACGTGAATTTGGTATCACTGAATCTTATGAGTATATCAAAAAAATGAATTTTTATCCTTCAAGTATTGCTTTTGATACTGCTCTAAAAACCAAATAAGTGAAAAGGCTGAAATATACGTTATCTTTTACTTCATCCGTGTAGTCCGGTGCAGGACAGAAAAGTGCCGGGGAAAAACTTTTATAGTCTCTCCCCGGCCTTATCCCATTACTTCTCTTCTTTTATTTTTGCTTTCTTATCCCAGAACTCACAGTCATCTCTTCCGATAACCTTTGATGTAAACGGTGTACCGTCATGTTTTTTATAATGCCTGGTGGCCCGGAATACATATCTTGCTCCTACATACACAATAGGAACATTGAAATACACGATCAGAATATTCCCCAAATCTGAGAATGCCCACAGATTCCCAAGCTCCAGCCCGGCTATATTACAGAGAATTCCAAAGGCTGCCACAAAAAGCGCAATACACCGGACCGTATTAATGCAGATTTTATCTTTCCTGATCCTGTTGGCCGCTATCTCAGAAAAACTGATCATTCCCAGCAGACAGGTAAAAGCGAACAGGCAGAAACACAGGGTCACCAGAAATGTCATAACAGCATTCATAGCTGTTCCGGGTGTGAGTATGGCAATGGATTCCGTGAATTTCGGAAGCTTATCCAGAGCCGCCCAGGAATCTGCTCCCGCTCCTGTCCAGCAGTGAGCCATGACCACTACAAAACCGGTCAATGTACAGATGACCATAGTATCCAGGAACACACCGATGGAAGCGGTCATACCCTGCTCACAGGGATGCTTTGCATCTGCGGCTGCGGCTGACATGGTAATGGTACCCTGGCCGGCCTCGTTGGACATCAGCCCTCTCTTCACACCCTGAGCCAGAACAGTGCCGAATACACCGCCGAAAAAGGCATCCGGTCTGAAAGCACCGGCAAATACGGCCTGGAAGAAATAGGGAATCGTCTTAAAGTTCATCACGATCAAAACCAACACCACTACAATGTATAAAACCGCCATGACAGGCACCATCTTGTCTGTCCATTTTGTTACCTTTTTGATACCGCCGAATGCAATAACAGCCGTCAGGATAATGATACCGGCCCCCACCAGGTAATAGAAGACAGAATCTGTGGAAATTGTAGAATTTGTCACGATCTCTGCCATACGTCCCACTGATGATACAACATTAAACCCCTGGGCCGGAAGACAGCACAGCGCGTAAAGTATATACAGCACAGAGAGAAACACTCCAACCCAGACCTTATTTCCCAGCAGCTTTCTTCCATAAAAAGGCAGACCGCCTACGAACTCCCCTTCTTTTTTCTCCTTGAATATCTGTGCCAGAACGCCCTCCATATAGGCAACTGCCATTCCGAAAAAAGCGGACACCCACATCCAGAACAAGGCCCCCGGCCCGCCCACGGCAATAGCTCCGGTCACACCGATAATATTGCCGGGTCCCACACGCATGGCCGAACTCAAAAAGAAGGCCGCAAGGGGTGAAATCCCTGTCTCCACAGAACGTTTCTCTGTCAGGATCTTAATAGCCTTTTTAAAATGTGTCACCTGCATAAATCCTAGTTTAAAGCTGAAAAAGATACCTGATCCCAAAAGCAGAATTATTGCAAATGAAAAACTGCCAAGAATGGGGATGTCTGCATACCATGCAAAGTTCGTGGGAAAATCCCACAAAAAATCAGACAGGGGTCCGATAAAACCAAAGACACTGTTGATTCCTTCAAATACAGCTTCCATACTTTACCCTCCTAAGTTGTCGGCACCACAGAATCCCTTGATACAAAATAAAATGTGTGTGTTCTGTCAGGCGCATAAATCCGTTGTTACTACAAGTATATGGTATATTTTTTGCACTGTAAACCCTTTAAGTGCTCATTTTATTACAGTTAGTGCTAATGTTGTTACTGTTCACAGATCACTATCCTGGGAGGCGTATTCCCCTAAGGGATACTGTGGACAGTGACCTAATGTCCGGAATCTTCATGCATCAACAAGTTCTTAGCAGACAGCCTCTTCTTACAGCACCGATGCTGCGGCTTTTTTATGTCCCTTTTGTGTTTCATTGACATTCCGGCTTAGACATTGTAAAATACCCATATATTAACAGAAAACTATATACATATAATAAGGATATAGTAAATATTAACAGATAGCTTTTACCGGCAGCGCAGTAAATGCACAGGCCTTTGCAGTTGTTACGTTCATTCCTAAGTTATACGGAGGTGGATATCTATGAAAATGTCAAAAAAAATCGCTTGGACAGCCACATTTTTCACCCTGCTTGTACTGGGATATTCAACTGCCAAACCCGGGCAGCAGGAAGAATTTATCCCTATATCAGAGTATAACGAAAAATTCTCCGGCCAGGATGAGGATTTCGTACCTGTCACAGAGTATAATGAAACGTATTCTGACCCGGAACAAGAATTTATCCCTATCCAGGAATACAATGATAGAATGACGGAATATATAAAGAGCTTACAAAGAGAGAAGTAACCGGATGCATCTTTATTCCAAACAGAAAGAAGGCTGATTTTTATACTTTATCAGCCTTCTTTTTTGTTCTGCCATCCGCAGATTTTTATGCCTTTGTACCTGTCAATGCGATACCCTCAATAAACTGCTTCTGGAAGATCAGATAAATTACGATCATAGGCACCATAGCCAGCACTGACCCGGCCATCAGATTGGGGTAATTCACAGAGAACTGCCCGCGCAGCGTTGACAATCCCGAGGAGAGTGTCAGCATATCCAGTTTTGTATTCACGATCAGCGGCCACATCAGATCCGCATAGGCAAACAATGCCGTGAATACGGCCAGTGCCGCGATTGCCGTCTTTGTGAGCGGAAACGCAATACTCACAAAAGTCCTGAACTGTCCGCATCCGTCGATTCTTGCCGCTTCGATCAGATCATCCGGTATTCCCATGTATGTCTGCCTGAGAAAGAAAGTTCCAAAGGCACTCACAAGTCCCGGAAATACCAGAGCAAAGATGGAATCCGTTTTTCCGATAGCGGAGATCATCTCATACTGGGGAAGGATAAACACCTGTGCCGGAAACATAAGCTGTGACACCACCAGCGCAAAGCACAGATTCTTCAGAGGAAAATGTACTTTTGCAAATGCGTAAGCTGCCATGGAAGAAAATACAACCGCGCATATGACCCGGATAAAGATCATCATCAGCGTATTGTAATACAGCTTCAAAAACGGAAGACTGTTCGTCACCTGTGTATAGGCAGCCGTATTTTCAAACGATGCCGGGAAAAATGTGGGCGGTACCAATGTGGTCTCCGGTACGGATTTAAAACTTGTCAAAATCATCCATAAAAATGGAAAAATCATTATTACACTGCCGAGTATCAGCACAAGATATATAAATATATTGGCTTTGCTGATTTTTCTGCCCTTTCTGCTTGTTTCAGCCATCACCTGCAACCTCCTCCTGCATTACACATCGTAAGTAACCCATTTTTTCTGTCCGATAAACTGAATGATCGTTATTGCAGCGATCAAGATCACACACCAGACAACCAGCGCAGAGCCATATCCCTTATTGTTCTTCACAAACGTCTCCTGGTAGAAATTATAAAGGATCGTCTCCGCACTGCGGATCGCAGGGTTCGTCTTCTCGATCATCATATAGACAATGTCAAACACTTTCAGGGATGACATGACACGCATCATCAGAACAAAGAACAGGGTCGGGGAGACCAGGGGAACCGTAATTTTCCGAAACTGCTGGAATCCCGTGGCACCGTCTATCCTTGCAGCCTCATAATAGGTTCTGGAGATGCTCTGAAGCCCTGACAAAAGCAGGATGGCGTCATATCCCACGCTGCTCCAGATGGTCACTATGGCGCAGGTTAAAAGCGCTGTCTTGGGGTCTGCGATCCAGTTGATGTCCGAAGGCAGATGTAAGGCGCTTAAGACTGTATTGATAATTCCGTACTCTGAATTAAACAACCATTTCCAGACCATAGCCACCGCTGCCGGCGCAACTACCATGGGCAGAAAGTAAATGGCCCTGAATACTGTTTTTCCCTTGATCTTCTGATCCAGCAAAACCGCTATGATGAGACCAAAGATAACGGTCACCGGAACTGTGAGTACCATGAATACCAGTGTATTTTTCGTAATGGTCCAGAAACTGGCGCTCTGAAACATTTTAATATAATTGTCCAGTCCTACAAATGTCCATTTCCCGAAGGCTCCTGACTTGAAGAAACTCATATAAACAGTCCGAAGCAGCGGATAAATATTCAAGATGATCAATCCGATGACGGTTGGCATCACCATAAAAAATCCTGTTGCCGCGCCCTTGCTGTATTTTGTCTTTGTTTTCTGCTGTCTTGCCACCTCGTCCACCTCTCATTCTCAGTGTTCTGTAGCCAGGCTCTCATCCACTTGCTGCTGACACTGTTTGCATGCATCCTCAAAACTCATATTTCCGCTGTATACCTCAAGAAGAGTTGCCTCTACCTCCGGGAACCAGGTTGATTTTGTCTTGGAATAGGGATACTGTACACTGTACTCCAACTGGTCTACATAGGCCTGTACGTTCTTGCCTTCATAGTTTTTGGACCAGGATTCTCCTGTGCCGTTAAATGCCGGTATGGCTGCGCCGTTTTCCCCGTGGATGATGGCTGCCTCCTCAGTTCCCAGGAATTTGAGGACATCTTTTACCACATCCAGGTTCGGGTTATCTGCTGCTGTGGAGTATGCAAGACCGTTGGAAATGCTAGCACGTCCGTCACCTTTCACCGGATCCGGGCATTTCGGCAGCACTGCCACATCCCAGTTCAGATCAGGATAATTGATATACAGATTGTTGATGCCCCAGCTTCCGAAGTACATCATGGCACCCTCTCCCGCAAAGAAGCGCTCTGCCTTTCCAAGGTCGGAAAGCTCTGACTGGTTCGGTGAGAAATCATAGGCAAGCTGCCAGTCCATGTACTCTTTTAATCCCTTTTGTGTACCGGGATCCTCAAAGCCTGCTTTTGTCTTATCCTCATTTACATAGAATCCGCCGGCCTGATATATGGTGTTCAGCCATCCTTCCTGCTCATTGTGGTCTGCCATGATCCCGTATTTTCCGGTCTTGTCATGGACCGTCTGGGATGCCTCCACCAGCGTATCCCATGTCCAGGTATCATCAGGATAAGATACACCGGCCTCGTCAAAAATGTCTTTATTATAGACCAGCGCTACTGTATCCACATCTTTTGGAACGCCGTAAACCTTGTCCTCATAGGTGAAGTTCTGAACCAGATTCTCAGCAAAATTGTTGGTATAATACTCTTTTCCCTCATCATACAGATCCGTCAGATCTGCCAGGATTCCCGCTTCCGCATATTTGCTGAACTCATTTGTGTGCATCCAGAAAATATCAGGAAGGGAATTGCTGTTTGCCATTGCCTCCAGCTTTGTCCAGTATTCACTCCATGTAGATATCTGCACATCTATGGTCACATTTGGGTGCTGTTCGTGATAAGCCTTTGCCAATGCCTCCATACCTGCCTGCTGGTAGATCTCCCAGCCCAGCATGGTGAGCTTCACTTCTTTGTCGGAAGAGGTTCCGCCTGCATCTGCCTCTGTCCCTTTATCCGTATTTCCCTCTGAACTCCCCTTTGAATCGGAGCCTCCTCCGGAACCGCATCCGGCCATCACAGACGCCAGCATACATGCTGTTAAACCTAATGCCCAATAACGTTTTTTGTTTCTCATAACTTTTCCTCCCATATGTCATTGTTTTTTTACATATTTCATTTTCTGTTAAGGAAATATGTCTCATATATGATGTGTATTATTATAACATTTCGTCATTTTCCACAAAACATCATAAGATGGCATTATGTGTACAATTTGAATGTACAAAGTAGTATTTTGTATATACATGCGCGATTTTGATAGTATATTTAAATCACATCACCTATTTTTCGCATTTCTCTCTTATTTTTTTCTACTTTACAGTTTTCTTTTCAGTCTATAAAATAACAATGCAATACCCACTTTGGCAAAAATTTCATAACAGTTCAGACAGCCGGACTGTTGCAGGCGTTCCCCGTCAAAGAGCGCTTGGCCACAGGCTGATTTTATCTTTACTCAGGAGGCATATATATGGAAAGCTATATCTTTAACTTTAATGAGTGTCAGGACTTAAATTTACTGGAAATCGGTGACCAGCAGTGTACCCCTCTATATTCTTTTGGTCCGTACATCAGGAATGAATATATTTTCCATTACGTGCTTTCCGGAAAAGGGTATATCTCTTATGCACCGTCCACCTGCTCTGACAATAAGATCCTGGCAGAAGTATCGGGCAGCATTGAGATCAATGCAGGAGAAGGCTTTCTGTTTGAGCCTCACAGCAAGCATATTTACCATGCGGATGAGAAAGAACCATGGCACTATATATGGGTTCTTTTCAAAGGGTTATGTGTTCCGCAGTATCTCAGGGCCTGCGGGCTTAACCACGGCTCCCCGGTCTATCACCCCAAGGATTACACAGCCCAGACCACCACCAGCATAAAGGAGCATCTGTCAGCGATCCTGCAGCATCCCCATGCTTCCAAGGCCTTTATTATAGGGCATCTGCATCTGTTTTTTGACACCCTGATCAAAAATGCCGCCGGCTCCATCAAATCCGGACATGCCAATATACGGATCGCTGATCTGTACATATCAGAGGCGGTCCGGTACATAGGCGCAGAATACGCCGGCATCCGCTCCCTGGATGAGATATCCAATTACTGTAATGTGAGCAGAAGCCATCTGACCAAATTATTCCGCGCCAATCTGCATATGTCCCTGCAGGAATACCTGATCCAGTTTCGGATCAACAAATCTCTAGATCTTCTGGCAAGTACCAATCTTCCTGTCTATCAGATTGCTTACCATGTGGGATATGAAAATGAATTGAACTTTCTGAGAGCTTTTAAAAAACAGATGGGAATGTCGCCCAGTACATGGCGGAAACAGAATAAGCTTTGATGAGGAATCTGTAAAAAACATACACAACAAAAGAGACTCCCGGCAAGCCGGCAGTCTCTTTTGTTTATTTTAGGAATGAATTTTGTGGCCTTTATTATTTCAGATCAGTGGTGTGCGTGATGCTCTTCCACCACTACGTCTTTGCATACTCTCTCGATCATATCTTCATCTGCAAGGTACGGCATGGTGATGTAATCCTGCCCTTCCCTTATCTTGTTGTACTCGGCTACTGTCTCGATGGAGTGCTCGCATCTTCCCCAGCTCCTCCTGGATACCCCGATCATGGTATCCCACGGGATCGCTGCCCGTAAGATCTCATCCACACGCTCGCTTCCGTCCAGCACCATTCCGAATCCTCCGTTGATGGATTTGCTGATGCCTACTCCGCCTCCGTTGTGCAGCGCGATCAGGCTCATTCCCCTGGCTGCGTTCCCGGCATAACACTGTACTGCCATGTCCGCTGTGATATTGGAGCCGTCATAGATGTTGGAGGTCTCTCTGTACGGGGAATCCGTTCCGCCTGTGTCATGATGGTCACGGCCCAGCATCACCGGTCCGATCTCTCCATTTCTTACCATTTCATTGAACCTAAGGGCAATGTCCCTTCTTCCAAGGGCATCCTGGTACAGGATACGGCACTGGGTGCCCACTACCAGTTTGTTCTTCTCCGCGTCACGGATCCAGATGTAGTTGTCCCTGTCCTGGCTCCTTCTGTTCGGGTCGATCACTTCCATGGCCGCATGGTCTGTGGCTCTTAAGTCCTCCGGTTTTCCGGACAGGCAGCACCAGCGGAACGGGCCGTATCCGTAGTCGAACAGCTCCGGTCCCAGGATATCCTCCACATAGGACGGGAACACGAATCCCTCACTGGTATCCTCCCCGTTCTTGGCGATATCCTTTGCTCCCGCGTCAAACACGGCGCGCATGAAGGAGTTTCCGTAGTCAAAGAAGTAGGAGCCTCTCTCCACCAATGTCTTGATCAGGTGGTAGTGTTTGATCAGGGTCTGGTCCACCAGCTCGCAGAACTTCTCTTTGTCGTTGGCCAGCATCTCGGTGCGCTCCTCAAAGGTCAGTCCCTGCGGGCAGTACCCTCCGTCGTACGGCACATGGCAGCTGGTCTGGTCAGACAGCAGCTCGATCTTGATGTTGTTGTCCACCGCGTACTGCAAAAGGTCCACGATATTTCCGTGGTAGGCAATGGATACGGTCTCTTTCTTCTCCATGTATTCCTCTGCCACACGGAACGCCTCTGCCGCGTCCTCGATCACCAGGCTCACCCAGCCCTGGCTGTGGCGGGTCTCGATACGGGAAGCGTCCACCTCCGCTACGATGCCCACGCCTCTTGCGATCTCTATGGCTTTCGGCTGTGCGCCGCTCATCCCGCCAAGGCCGCTGGTCACGAACAGATGGCCGGACAGGTCTCCGTCCTGAGGCACGCCCAGGAACTTACGTCCTGCGTTCAGGATGGTGTTGAAGGTTCCGTGCACGATACCCTGCGGTCCGATGTACATCCAGCCTCCGGCTGTCATCTGTCCATAGGAGGAGCAGCCCATAGCTGTGGCCTTTGCCCAGTCCTCCGGGTTATCGAACATGCCCACCATCAGGCCGTTGGTCACGATGACACGCGGGCTGGTCTTGTGGGATTTGAACAGGCCCATGGGATGGCCGCTCATCATCACCAGGGTGTGCTCATCTGTGAGTTCCTCTAAGTATCTCTTGATCAACTGGTACTGCATCCAGTTCTGGCAGACCTGGCCGGTCTCTCCGTATGTAACAAGTTCATATGGGTACAGGGCCACATCATGGTCCAGGTTGTTGTCGATCATGACCTGGAATGCTTTTCCTTCCACACAGTGTCCTTTATATTCATCGATCGGTCTTCCGTAGATCCTGTCCTTCGGCATAAAACGGTATCCGTAGATACGTCCTCTTGTCAGAAGTTCGTCTAAAAATTCCGGTGCGAGCTGTTCGTGCAGCTCTTCCGGCACATATCTGAGGGCGTTGGCCACTGCCAGCTTGATCTCCCTTTTGTTCAGGGTCAGCTCTCTCTTCGGGGCTCTTCTGACACCCTCTTTAAAGGTAGGGTATTCCGGCAGTACGGGATCCAGTTTTATCACCATTGCTTTTCCGATTTCCGTATTGTTCATCTTTTATCTTCTCCTTTTCCTGTTTATTTCATCTGATCTTTACATAGACTTTACCACACAGGTTGTCAAGAAAGCGTCGAAGAAGATGCCAAAACTATTAAAATTTTGTGAATTATCCACTATTTTTATCTTTATTTCGTCTAAAACATGTAGTAAACAACAATTTCAGGCAGCTATGAAGCTCAAATATCTTCCAGCCACTCGATCTCATAGGCACCCGGTATTTCCTTCAGACATCTCTTTGCCGTTTCTTTATAGACATCCACCGGTTCTGTGAGTATCTCCCTGAAATTTTCCGGAAAACGCACCATAAGCTCTGCCTCTGTCAATGCCAGAAGTCCCTTTGCATAGGGGGATGCAAACTGATCCGCGCTTTTTTTTGCATCCTCCAGATACCGGACCGCCTCTGCCTTATTTCCCTTTTCCGCCTCCAAGACCGCCAGATACCCCTTGGTTATGGAGCGTCCGATCAGGGTAAAGGACTCCTCATAGACACGATCTGCCTGATAGAGAGCATCCTGGCTCTGTCTCGTCTTTCCCATAGCCAGATAGGATCGCCCCATATTGGAATAAAATGTGGCATTGCAGGGACAGTGATTGCTGTCACAGGTTGCGACCGCCTCCCGGTAATACCTGTTCGCCTCCTGAAAATGCTTCTGTTTTCTCAATATTTCTCCCATGTAATTGTAACATGCTGCAATATTCAGGGCATAGATCCTGGATTTCAGCGGCGCATTCATAAAAAATTCCAGGGATTTTTTCAGGTACTCCATGCCCTGCTCAAATCTTCCCTTCATGGTCAGATACAGCCCATAGAGGCGGCAGGTTATGGCATAGTCCTCAGACAGTCCGTTTTTTTCCGACAGTAGAAGGCTTTCTTCCAGATACTCTTCTGTGTGTTCCATCTCCCACAGATTGATCTGCTGGTATATGAGAAAACGCAGACATCTGATCTTCTCTTTCGGGTCATCCCCTGTAAGGACATTGGACTTTAAAGCCTTTTCAATACACTGGGCGCCTTCCCTGTAGTACCCCTGAGGAATACAGTATTGGGCCGTAGCCTGCATGAGACTTACATGCAGTTTCAGATACGACTCCTTTTGAGGATTTCTCCGGCACAGCTCCAAAAGCTCTTCCTCAAGCTGTCTGCAGTAATCCAGCACGGAATCCATCTGCACTTCTTTTTTCCCGGCAGCAGGGAAGAGAGGATACAGTTCATAATACCTGTAAGAGTATTCTGTCAGCGCCTTTATCCTGTACTCCAGGGCCTTCTCCCTGTCCCCGCACAAGGTATAGTGGTAGATCAGTCTTTCATATCTGTTTGCCTCATAAAAGGGCAGCCCTTCAATGTATTCCGCCAGTTTTCTGTGAAATACACGGCGCTTTGAGGGTGACATTTTAGTATGTACAAATTTCTGGATACTGTCATGGCAGAAAAAGAAGCGCACGGTCTCATCATCCTGCTGCTCTCTGATAAATCCCTGCTCCTTCAGTTCATCCACAGCATCCAGGATCTCCATCTCATCACATTTCAGGATCTGCATACAGGCATCCATATCCGCCCATGCCTGGCAGGAGGATATGAGTTCCAGTACCTGCCTGGTCTTTTTCTGCAGCGCGGCCATTTTCTGCTCCCAGACCTGATTCAGAGGTGTAATATCCCCGGCCTCCAGTCTTCCGTCCCCGCAGCAGTCCAAAAGCGTCTTCAGATACAGGGCATTTCCTGATGTTTCACTGTAAACGGTATCCAACAGCTCCTCGCTGACCCGCTCCTCCCCCAGTCTCCCGGCCAGGATCTTTCTCACGGCTTCCCTGGTAAATGGGAACAAGGTAATCTCCTGCAGACAGCTTTCCTTCAAAAGAGGCTTGAGCGCCGTCCGCAAAGGCTGGGTAAAAATGCATGGGCTGGTGACCAATACCATAATATTGGGATTCTTTGCACGCATGAGCAGGGAGAGAAACTCCAGGCTTGTCTCATCCATATATTGTATATTGTCAAAAAAGAGTACCACCAGCGCCTGTTCGCCAATCTCTTCAAACAATTTTATCAGCAGATTTCTGGTTGCCCGGTAGCTGTACGATATGGTGGTGTCACCCATGACAGGTTCCTTCACATCTCCGGTATTAAAAAGCGGGAATAAAAGCTCTGCTGCCTGCAGATATTTTTTGTCCAGAGCAAAATCATGCTTTTTCAACAGGGAGTTCACCTGCATCATTATGGTGTTCCATGGCTGCAGTACAATATTCTGCTCATTCTCCAGACAGGCTGCCCGCAGAACAACTGTATTTTCCCCTGTGATCTCCTCCAGAAACCGTTCCGCCAGGTAAGTTTTCCCCACACCACTTTTGCCGGAGAGCAGAACTGAGGTTGGAGTGCCTGACAAAAACTGCCGGTAAGAAGCCTGGAGAAGCTGAAGTTCACATTCCCGCCCTGTACAGACTTCTCCTGAATTTTCCTCCTCCTTCTCCCCTTCCTCTGACCAGACATGGAGAAGCTTCCTGTAAAGCTCCCGTATTTCCCTGCGGGGCGCTACCCTAAGCTCTGTATTCAGCAGATTCACAAGCTGCTGGTACAGGCGGATTCCCTTGTAATAGAGATGCGCGCTTTCATAAATCTCCATCATGCGCAGATATACCCGTTCATCTAAAGGGTCCTCCTGCACATAGCGCTCAAACAAGGTCTCCCCTTCCGCAACACTCAGACCTGCATTGTTCTGCATTTTCTCATAGATAGCTCTCAAAAACGCCTCTTTTGCAAGCCCTCTTTTCATTGTCAGCCACTCTTCATAGGGGTACGCGTTCTTGATATAGAACCCTCCCAGAAGCTCCTCCCGGTAAAGCTCCGGTTCTCTGTTTTCCATGAACGCATCGTAATCCACAAGAAAGGTAAGCTCAGGGTTCAGCTCCAGCGTCTGCCTTGTCGGTGAGGAGACAAGATCTGTATGAAATATTTTACGGATGGTGTACAGAGCGTGCCGCAGATTCTTCTTGGCGGTCGCCTCATCACAGGAATCCCACAGAAGAGCTGCGATCTGGTCCCTTGTGGCTTTTTTCTCAATGGCCATATAGTACAGAAGCGCCTCTGCCTTTTTATAAGGCAGAAGGATCTGTTCTCCATCCAGTAAAATCTGCGGTGTCTGTAACACATATATCTGAACTGTTGACACAATTTTTCTCCTTTCCGAAAAAGCTGCCTTCTCTGCACTCCATTTTATACAAAATCCTACATAAAGTAAAGCATAAAGGCCGCTGCTTTGGAAATTCTCCAAAGCAGCGGCCATACTGCCAGAAACTTTTATTCTGCTGTCTTTACTTTACAGATACCCAGTTTTGCGGCGGTATCACCTGTACACTGCACATCAAGCGCTTCCTCCCAGTTTTCACACAGGAGCAGTTCGCCTTCTTTTACCATATGTTCCGAAACGCAGATGCATCCCTCTCCCACATAGACTGCCAGCAGGTCAAACACTCCCTCAGGCTCCAGTACACAGGACTCTCCGGCCTCTAATATGGCCGCCTCCATTCTGCCGTCTGCGCCGTTTTTCAGCATCAGGTTAAAGTCTGTCACTTTTCCGTAGCTGACTGTGGGCACTCCTCCATCGAAGCAGTCAACCTCATATGGCTCCAATTCCGCCTTGGTGTTGACACCGTGGATCATATCCAGATGTCCTTTCAGTGTCATCAGATAACGTTTGACACCGGGCAGACTTGTGAAGCTGGATTTTAAAAGCTCCACTGTGGCACTGCTGATGCGTACCTGGAAGCTCCCTGCTTTGTAATCTCCATCCTCCGGATAGATAAAGAGCTGTGTTGTGGTTCCTCCTGACCAGACAGAAGTCTGATACTGCTCAGCGTTTCTTACAGTGATACTGGCACTCATGACGTTTTTCCCCTTTCTTTGCCTGCGGTCCGGGGTCTTTACAGAATTCCCTCTTCCGAAACAGGCTTCTTAAAAGCACCATCCAGCCCCATGAAATGGAAAGGGCAGGAAATGCTGATAAAATAATCCCTTTTACGGGAGATATCTCTGTAAATGTAACCGGTCCGAAAAACATCACAAATACCACTACCATCATGATCACCAGAGTAATCTTCTCCCTCATGGTGTTCGGCGGAGTCAAAAATATCTTCTGGAGATCCATCTCCACTTTTTCCGGTTCTTTTCTCATACGCTCACTACTCCTAAGTCTTGTGCAGATACCCGGACCCATCTCCGGGTATCTCTATATATTAAACTATACTTCAAAAATCTGTTTCTGTAAAGCAGCAGTAAAAAATCAATGCTACTGTGTTACTGTGCCTCCAGTACCTGAGGCTCCACATCTACCACATCATCCACGTCTTCGATGATCTTATCCACAAAGAACACCTTAAAGGTAGATGCCAGTTGCAGCAGGAATATAGGCAGTACGCAGAATCCTCCTACACCGGACAGGTATTTCACACCTTCCACACCCTGCTGGCCTCCGCCGAAGATAACCATGATAACGGAGATAATACCGATAGATACACCCCACACGATCTTCTGCCAGTTTGCAGGCTCTTCGTCATAGCTGGAACCCTGGGTACAGATCTGGGAGATCGTGGTGGACATGGTATCCGCCGTGGTTGAAAACGCCGCTATCATTGTGATCATGATCAGAGGAATGAGGATAAAGCTGAGCGGCATCTTCTTCAGAAGTTCCCACAGTCCTGACACCGCAATGCCGTTCTTTATGGCTCCGATCAGATCCGCCTTTCCGATATCCTGCCAGTTAAGTGCAGTTCCGCTCCATACAGAGAACCAGATAAGACCAAAGGTGGACGGCATGATCCAGTTTACGATCATGAACTGACGGATGGTTCTTCCGTAAGAGATCATTGCAAAGAAGATTGCCATCAGCGGAGCATACGCGATCCAGCAAGCCCAGTCGAACATAGTCCACCAGGTAACCAGTGCCTCCCCGCCTACGATGCCGGGGTCAAGTCCCCAGGACATAAAGTGGTCGCCCCAGTATCCGATACCGGTGTTCATCATGTTCAGTATGTACACCGTCGGTCCTGCGATCAGCAGAAATACCAGCAGCACATAGAAGATCTTGGACGTTCCGTTTGCCAGCCATTTAATACCTTTGTCAAGACCGGCCACAGATGCAATGGTAAAAGTAGCCGTTATGATGGCGAACAGGGTAAACCACACAACCGGTCCCTGCTTAATGCCGTAAGCTGCTTCCAGGCCGGAACCGATCAGCGCAAGTCCCATACCCAGGTTACTGGAAAGTCCAAGGGCAAGGGCTACGATGGAAACCACATCGATGATACTTCTCCACACGCCATATTTGACTTTCTGTCCAAACAGAGGTGTCAGGGAAGCTGCCACAGACAGTTCTTCCTTTTTGTTGAAATAAATATAAGCCATTGCACATCCAACGATGGAGTACATTGCATAGGGGATAAAGGTCCAGTTGTAGAACACACGTCCCATACCGAACATGGCAGCCTCCTGGGTCAGCGGCTCAATGCCGTAACCTCCCAGTTCCCCGTAAATACTGCCGTAGTAGATCATAACCTCATTGGCACCGTACACGATACATCCTGTAGCGATACCGCCTGTCAGTGTCATGGCGAACCATGAACCGAAGGAGTGTTTTGCTTTCGCATTGCGCCCGCCAAATCTGACCTTGCCCAGTTTTGAAAATGTCAGGATCATAACCACGACAAGGCAGAAGATAGCTACCAACTGATATAACCATCCAAAACTCTTCAGGGACCATCCGAAAATAGCAGAACAAACCTTGGTCAGCCAGTCATTTTTCAGGATTCCCAAAAGTGCGCCGCCGCCGATGATGGCGAATGCCGGGATAAATACACTCCACCGGACACCTTTTTGTTGTTTCTTTTCTCCACTCATAGAATACCTCCTGGTAATTTTATTTTTCCCGCAGCCGCCCCGTGTGCCTGACGGAGCAGCCGCTATGTAATGCGGACCGGTCCTTCCGCTTTACTGCATCTTTTCCCAAAATTCCCGTTGCTTTCTTCCTATATCCTTTACGCCTTATAGGATTTCAGGAACTCGTATGTTTTCTGTATATCTACTGACATATTCCTGTCATTGTCCAGATAAGGAACCTTTTTTCTGTAGGCTTCAAACAGAGGCTTTGTCCCCTCTCCAAGCTGCGGAATCTCTCTTAGATCCACTGCCTGGGCTGCATGCATCAGTTCAATGGCTGCCATGTAATACAGATTGTCAATGATTTTCCGCATATTTGCAGCTGCCATGGTAGAGTTGCTGGCTGTATCCTCAATGTGGCCTGCCATACTCAGGAAATCAAGAGAGCAGGGATTTGCGTACATGCGGTTCTCCGTATCCAGATAAGACACTGTCTTCTGGATGGTCCCGTAGGCAATGACAGCTCCCTCAGCAGGCGTCAGGAAACGGTTCAGCTTCGTAAATCCCGGATCACCGATCCTGAGAATCTGCTGGGAAATCATTTTTGACATATGAGCCAATCCTGTGCTGGCCATTTCCACAGCCAGGACCCAGGTCAGCGGCTCGAAGTTGGGACTTCCGCACATTCTGTCCTCCTCAGGGAGAAGGCAGGGATTGTCATCCGTGGCATTTAACTCCACGCCGAGCTGCTGCTTCAGATAGGCCAGCGCGTCCATCACAGAACCTGTGATCGCGCTCTGGCACCGGAAACTCAGGGGATCCTGAAGTGCTCTGCCCTCCCAGGGCTTTTCCAGATAACTGCCCTTTAAAAGCTCTTTGCATTTTCTTGCTGACTCCATCTGGCCCTGATAGCCCCGTTCCCGGTTCACGCTTTCGTCCATGGGATCCAGCACACCGTTCAGTCCCTCAAGGGCCAGGCAGAATACTCTCCTGTAGCGTTCAATAAACTGTTCCGCCTCAATGACTCCCATGGCTGCGAAAGCGGCTCCCTGGGCATTGGAGGAGACAATGCCCAGGCCGTCCTTTGGTCCCAGCTTCAGAGGTTCAAGGCCGGATAACTCCAGAGCTTTTGCACTTTCCATGCGCTGATTCTGGTAATAGGCCTCCCCTTCCCCGATGGCTGTCAGACCGATAGCCGGAAGAGTTGCTATATCAGCTTCCCCCACACTTCCCCGGCTCTTTATGACCGGATGGACACCTCTGTTTAAAAATTCCACATAATACTGCACGATCTCCGGGGCCACCCCTGTATGCCCGCAGAGAAATCCATTTAGCCGGACAGCCATAATGGTCCTGGTCTCCGGAATGCTGCACTCGGGACCTACGCCGATCATGTGGCTTCTCAGCAGATTTTTATTGTACGCGTCATATCGGTCTGCATATACCACCTTATCCTTATTCCAGCCCACGCCTGTATTCAGGCCATAGACTGCAACACCGCGCTTGTCCAGCTCGAAAATCAGTTCCCTGGCTTTCTGTACTCTGGTCATAGCTTCTGCGTCCACTTCCACTTTTGCATTTTCAAACGCGATTTCCTTGATCTGGGAAATCGTCAGCTCACTTCCGGTCAGCCGAATTACCTTCTCCTGCATGTTAATTGCCCTCCTTACGTTTCTCTTCCAGATATGCCACTACCTTCTCCGGTGTGATGGGATAGCTTGCGAAACTGCTGCCCAGCGCATAGTTGACAGCATTTGCCACTGCCGGCGCCGGCGCTACCGCCGCGATCTCACCCAGGCTTTTTCCTCCGTACGGACCGTCCGGTTCCCCGTCCTCCACAAAGATGGAGCGCACCTTGGGCATATCCGGCGCGTTGATGATATGATACTTGGAGAAGTTTTTGGTCTTTACCCTTCCCTTTGCATCATAGGAAATCTCTTCAAACAGGGCCTGCCCAAGACTCATCTGGGCACCGCCCTCCACCTGCCCTTCCGAGAGCGTCCGGTTCATGACCTGGCCCACATCATGTACGCAGAGCAGATCCAGCACCTCCGTCTGGCCTGTGTACTTATCCACCCGTACCTCTGCAAAAGCACAGCAGTAGGTTCCCGGATTGGACGGCGGCTCATATTCAAGCTCTGTGTGCATATAACGACAGCACCGCAGTTCATAATCAAGCGCTACTTGTTTATATGACTTCTCCTCCTCTTCAAAGCGAAGGATGCCGTCATTGGCCGTTATCTTATCTTTATCCCAGTGATACATCTGTACACATGCATTTTTCATCTTGTCCAGTAGCTGTTCCCCTGCCTTCTGTACAGCGCGTCCGCACACATAGGTCACACGGCTGGCCTGTGTTCCAGCGGCATCATAGGGAGTGATGAAGGTATCAGCTTCATGTACTTTGATGCGGTATACATCCACATGCAGGGCTTCTGCTGCAATCTGCTGCATGGTCATAACCGTTCCACATCCCTGTTCGTGAATACCTATCTGTACCTCCACAGAACCATCTGAATGCACAGTCATTCTCACATTTGTAAATTCCGGATACGCACCTTTATAACCATTTCCATGGGCACCACATGCCATACCCACTCCATAGGCATAGCGCTTTGTGTCCTTTTCACGGATGTGCTCTCTTTTTTCTTTCCAGGAAAATGCCTCCATTCCTTTGCGGATGCATTCCTCTATCCGGGCATTTCCCAGATTAGTGCCTCCTGTTGGATCCTCATCCATGGGATGTACCACATTTTTCAGCCGGAATTCGCAGGGGTCCATCCCTATGGCATTGGCCGTCTGGTCCAGATTCACCTCTGTGACAGCGTGAGCCTGAGGGGAGCCATATCCCCGGCAGGCACCGCCGGATATGGTATTTGTATAAAATGTGCGCACATGGCATGTCTGGTTTTCCACTCTATACATACGGAACAATTTTTTGCAGTATGCCATGGCAACAGAAGATGCGTTGGTATAATAAGCACCTCCGTCAAAATCTGTGTCTATCCTTCTCCCTCGGATGATACCATCTCTGGTAACAGCCGTCTCCACACAGGTCTCGGATGCGTTTCTGCTTCTTGTCCCCATCACCGCGTCCTGTCTGTCCATATACAGCATGACCGGGCGTTTTAAGATCCAGGTGGCAAACGCACATGCCGGTTCTACCACAGTCTGGCCTTTTCCTCCGAAAGAACCTCCCATCACAGCTTTGATCACACGCACTTTAGAATAGGAAATCCCCAGAAGATGGCTGATGTGGTATCTCACCTGGTAAACTGTCTGGCATGGAGTCCAGAGCACCAGATTGCCGTTCTCATCTATTTCGCTCAACGCAATATGCGGCTCAATGGCACTGTGATGGATCTTCTGTGTACTGCCATTGGTGCGCACCACTGTCAGTTCCTCTTTGCTCTCCTCTGTGAGAGCCCCATAATCACCACAGCTCACTTCTTTTTCAAAGGCCAGCATTCCTTCCGTCTTTCTCGCCGCATCAAGGCCGATGACAGGAGCCTCCTCCTTATAAGTGATCTCCACAAGGCTCACGGCCTCCTCCACTGCGGCTTTCGTCTCTCCAACCACCAGTGCCAGGTGATCTCCCACATATCTGGCCCTTTCACTGAGGATATACTGATCCAGAGGAAACTCCAGGCAAGCTGACCAATTGTGGGGATTGTATGTGATCTTCGGCACATTGGCGTGCGTAAAAACAGCATGTATTCCAGGTACCCGGCTGGCCTTCTCTGTACTGATGCTGATCTCGGCATTGGCCTTCTCACTCAGAACAAGCTTTGCATAGAGCATGCCTGCGATCTGCCGGTCGCAGGTGTACTGGGTCTTTCCCCTGGCTTTGTCATAGGCGTCCTCGCGGATATAACTCTTGCCCACATATTTTAAATCACTTTTTTTTGTCTCCGTCATCTGCCCGCCTCCTCTTCTGCCCTGCGAAGGTCATCGAGAATCTGATCGACAACCCCGAAAGCGGCTGATTTTTTATAATGCTTTGACGGCCTGTCGGGTATGTTTTCCTCAATCTGGGCATACACGGCATCCCGCACCTTTTCCTCATCACAGCCTGAAAGACTTAAACCCTCCAGACACACCTCGATCAGACGGGCTCTGCTGGCTTTCGCGCCTACGGCTCCCAGGTACACAACAGGATGCACCATGCAGCCTTCTTTTATCTCTGCGCAGATACAGCCGTTGATCTTAGATATGGTAACTGCTTTTCTGGTACCTACCTTTGCAAATCCCGACAGTACATTCTGTTTCCTAACTAAAAACTTCAGGATAACTTCCCGTTCTCCCAGACTGGTCTTCTCAAGCCCTTCCACAAAATCGTCTACCAGACGTATGGTCTCAGCACCGCTTTCATCCAGGATTTCAGCTTCTGCGCCATAGGCCAGCAGTACCGGTGTGGTATCTGAGCTTTGAGAAGCGTTGGCCACATTTCCTCCAAGTGTTGCCCTGTTCCGGATCTGGGTGGAGCCTACCATGGAGGCAGCTTTTGCAAGAGCCGGCATCCATTTTCTGATAACAGGGCTTTGTTCCAGCTCCGTCATGGTGACGCCCGCGCCGATCAGCACATGGTCTTCTGTCTCTGTGATCTTGGACAGCTCTGGCAGATGCGTCAGGTCGATCAGAGAATAATGGAAATTTTTATCTTTTCTTAAGTGGATGACCAGGTCTGTTCCCCCTGCACAGAGATAAGTATTTTTATCTTTTTCCCTAAGAGCAGCGGCCAGTTCATCCAAATTTTGCGGCATTTGGAAACTCACTTGATCTCCCCCTCTCCCACGGCGTTCACAGCCTTCACGATTTTTTCATATCCTGTACAGCGGCACAGGTTTCCCTCGATAGCTCTCTTTATCTCCTCCACGGTGGGATGGGGATTTTCATAGAGCAGCGCCTTACAGGACAAAATCATGCCCGGCGTGCAGAATCCGCACTGAACGGCTCCCATTTGGATAAATGCTTTCTGCAGCGCGTCCAATTCTCCGTTCTGTTCCAGGCCCTCAATGGTGGTGATCTCCCGGTCCATGACCTGGCCTGCGAAAACTGTACAGCTTGTCACCGCCTTTTTATCCAGCAGCACTGTACAGGCACCACACTCTCCCTCACTGCATCCCTCTTTCACACCTGTCAGTCCGCAGTCCTCACGCAGAAAATCGAGCAGACGTTTCGTCGGCTCTGTGTCTTTCTCTACCTGTTTTCCGTTAATCATACATCTGAGCAGCATTCTATTCACCCTCTCCTGCTTTTTTCTTATATTTCCAACACCTCTTTGTGCGTTTTTCAGTCTGTTCTATGTCTGATGAGACTATTGTATATCATTTCCGTTGAAAAACCGTTGAAATTCTTCTGGTTTTTTGTCTAATTTCCAAGAATCTCTTGACGGAAGACGTTTTTTCTTAAATAATGGGTAACAGACAGGAGGATTAACTATGGAACTGGCAAACAGCTACCTGGAGGAGGGTTTTCCCTTTCAGGGACGAAAACGAAAAAAAATGGAAGAGTTTCTGGAAAAAAGCGGCCTGACCTATGACCCACAGATCATCTACTCTGTTCTTCTGTGCCGGGAAGACGGAGAGATTATAGGCTGCGGTTCCAGACATGAAAATATTTTAAAATGCATTGCTGTGGATGAAGCTTACCAGGGCGAGGGGCTTCTGCAGAGGATCGTCACACAGCTTATCAAACAGGCTTATACCTGCGGTATCCCGCACCTGTTTTTATTTACCAAACCGGAATACAGGACTGTTTTTACAGATATGGGATTTTACACTATAACGGGTACGGATTCCATACTTTTGCTGGAAAACAGGAAGGACGGTATCTCCCGTTATCTGGAGCAGGAACTTGCCCGGCACCCTCTCCCCTCCAAAGAAGACGCCGGGGCCATTGTCATGAACGCCAACCCCTTCACCTGCGGCCACCGCTATCTGACGGAAACAGCAGCCCGGGTGTGCAGCGTACTGCATGTCTTTGTCCTCTCCGCTGACGCCTCGGAATTTCCCGCAGACGTGAGGCTCCGCCTTGTGGAGGAGGGCTGCAGGGATCTTAAAAATGTGGTGGTCCACGGCAGTTCCGAGTATCTCATATCCCATGCCACCTTTCCCGACTATTTCCTGAAAGATAAAGCCGGGGCGTCGGACAGGGCTGCGGAACTGGACCTGAAGATTTTTGCTGATCATTTCAGGGATGCCTTTCATATTACGAAGCGTTTTGTGGGCGAGGAGCCTTTTTCTCTGGTCACCAGAGCATATAATGAACAGATGAAGCGAACCCTTCCGGCTTGTGGCATCGAAGTGGTGGAGATACCCCGGAAGACAGCAGGCGATACCGTCATCAGTGCAACCTATGTGCGCGAAAAATTCCTAAAAGGAGACTGGGACGCCCTGCGCCCGCTGGTGCCTGATACCACCTACCGTTATCTGGTATCAGAGGCGGGAACCGCACTTAGAAAACAATTATTGGAGAGACAGTCATGAACCATACAGACTTATGCACAGGCACTGCCATTACCCTGCAGCAGGTGTTAGATGCCAGGGAACAGCGGGCAGCGGTGCAAAACGAAATGTTAAAAGACCTGCACAGTGACCATGCCGCCCTTATCAGCTTTACACTGAATATTGTGGGACCGGTCAAAGTCTTTCCCTATACGATCCTGGCCTACGAGGCAGGCCTGGAAGCCATACGGGAATGTCTCATGTGGCTGGAAGCAGATATCACAGATTTCCGGGAAGTCCGGGAGAACACAGGTTATGAGGCTTTCTTTTCTATAAAAAAGGAAACGGGAATTGCGGATATCTGTAAAGAACATCTCACAGAACTGGAGGAAACACATCCTGTTGGCCGTCTGTTTGACATTGATGTGCTTCGGTCTGACGGCACTAAGGTGTCCAGGGAATCCCTGGGTTATATGGGACGCACCTGCCTTCTCTGTGATAAGCCGGCTTTTCTGTGCGGACGCTCCCGCAGGCACACAGCCCAGGAACTGGTGGAACGGGAAACAGCCCTCATCAGAGATTTTTTTGTGGAACGTTTTTCCGTCCATGTGGGACTGTTGATGCAGAAGGCACTTTTTTATGAAGTAAATACAACTTTGAAACCGGGACTTGTGGACCTTGTGCATAATGGCGCCCACACAGATATGGACCGGTATACCTTCCGGGACAGTGCCTATGCTCTTACTTCTTATTTTATTGAGACCACCCAGCGGGGTATGAAATTCGCCCTGGAAGGAAGAAAGGAGGAGGATCTGCCCGCTCTTTTTACATCTCTGCGCCCGCTGGGTATGGCTGCTGAGGTCGCTATGAGACAGGCAACAGGTGGGGTCAACACCCATAAGGGTATGATTTTTTCCGGGGGAATCCTCTGCTGCGCCCTTGGCTATGATATGGTTTCCAGAGACGGCATCGGCTCCTTCCGCCTGAAATACACAAATCCGGCAGAAGCATTTCCCCATTTAAAAGGTACTGTGCAGCGCATTCTGCCTTATCTTCTGGAGGACTATCAGACCCTTCCTGCCGGAGAAGCTGCAAGCCACGGAGAACGTCTGTATATACAGTATGGCATCACCGGAATCCGCGGGGAGGCACATCTTGGATTTCCCTCTCTCTTTCACATGGGGTATCCCCTTTTTATCCGCATGCTGTCTCAGGGGTACTCCTTAAATGAAGCAGGATGTATCGTGCTCCTGCACTATATAGCGTACACAGAGGACTCCAATCTCATCATCCGCTCCGGCTATGATACTGCAGCACGAATCCGGTCTGAACTAAAAAACTTTCTGGAAAAGGCTCCCTACAGCGAACAACTGGCTATACTTCCCAGACTGGATGACCATTTCGTACAGAATCATATAAGTCCGGGCGGAAGCGCGGATATGCTGGCACTCACTTATTTCTTATATTTTATAAGCACACTGCCCTGTAAATGGGATTAGAGATCTGTGCGGAAAGGAAACAACGATGGAATTTAACATCAGAAAAGCAGACTTCAGTGACATTCCTGCCATTATGCAGGTCATGGCAGACGCACAGAAAGCTATGGAACACCCGGAATGGTTCTGTTCTGACTGTGAGGAATACATGAAAAAACACATTGACGCGTACGGCTTTACTATTATAGCAGAAGCCCTCCCAAAGTCCTCCCCGGCAGGTTTTTTCCTTATAAAATTCCCGGGTCTTACAGAGGAAAACCTTGGGTACTTACTCGACTATTCAGAGGATGAACTGCTGAAGACCGTTCACATGGACATGGCTGTCGTACATCCCGCTTACCAGGGAAACCGGCTCCAGGCCCGTATGCTCCAAAAGGCAGAGGAGGTGCTTTCCGATTCCCCTGTTTTGAGGAACCGGCTTCTGGCCACCGTGCATCCTGACAACCGCTACAGTCTGAACAATATGCTGAACAACGGCTATAAGATCGTAAAAACCACCAGCCTTTACGGCGGCCTGCCAAGGCATGTGCTTCAGAAAATATTATAATATTTATTTTTATTCCGGTTTTGTTATAATTTATCACTTTCTTCGCAGACTATATGCATGGAGGTGATTACAGTGGAAAACGATTATCAGGTAGCTTCTATCTCAGAAGACTGTGTCTCAGAAATCAATGAGCTTCAGAACAAATTAAATAAAGAAACTGACAAGGATATTGTACTTATCGCTTATCAGTCAAAGGCAGACGAATAGGATTGCTGCGTCAGAAGGGGCTTTTTTGCCCCTTCTGTTTTGATGTCAGGCTTCTCCCTTTCCCATCCGGGAATCCGAAGATATGAGGCGGCTGCGCCCTTCTGCCTTGACCAGCTTTTCCAGTTCCTTCAAGGCATCCTTCCCTATCCATTTCTGAGCTTTGTTTCCATTTTCCATGAGGTCGTGCGCCAACAGTACAGCCTTCTCCTGATAGTCAAAATCTCTTTTTCCAATCTCTCTTAATGCCCATGATACTGATTTCTTTACATGTTCCCTCTCGTCATCGGAATATGTACGGATAAGTGTAAGATAATGGTCCAGTGCTTCCATTTGCAAATTCTTTTCGTGAATAGCCGCAGAAGCCATAAGCGTGAACGCAGCTCGTTTCATATACGTTGCCTCCGCGTCACACCATTTTTCTATAAGATCCTCATATCCTTTCAGCTGGATAAGAAGATTCTTACAGAGATGGTCGCACAGATCCCAGGAGATGACATCGTGCATAAATGCTTCTGCCTCCTGCAGTGAAAACTGTTTTTTATCAACGATTAAAACGGCAAGCAGCCTGGCCTCGTGATATCCTGTATTCCACAAATCATGAGCCAGGGCATTATCTTTGCCCACTGTCTTGGCAAGTTTTCTCACATCCCCTGTAGACACGCCGATACTGCACGCCTCTGGAATGCCTAGTTTCACCACATTGACTTTGTATTTTTCTGAGCTGAGCGCTTTTAATCCTGACAGGATTTCATTGCTTGTCATAATGTATTTCCCCCTTTGCTCTGTACGCTATCGGCAGCCTTCAACTGAGATGTTCATAACTGCCGCAAACTTTTCTTTCACTATAACTGTAGCCTGCCCACCGGAATCACTGCCTCCGGTTTCTCCAAATGTTCCTGCAAAAATTTTTCCATCCATACCACATCACGCCATTGCCCGTCTTTATAGCCACATTTTGAAAAATGTCCCACGATCCGGTATCCCATTTTTTCATGAAATCCGATACTCTCCGGATTGGGATATGTGATACATGCATTGGCATTCGTTATATTCTGTTTTCTCAAAATATCCTCCAATGCTGTATAGAGCTGACGGCCTATGCCTTTTCCCTTGGCATTTTCTTTCAGATAAACCGTTGTCTCCACAGCCCAGTCATAAGCCGGCCTCCCTTTAAAAGGGGATGCGTATGCATAGCCAACGATTTCGCCGTTCTGCTCTGCGGCCAGGTATGGGTATTTCTTCAAAGTCTCCCTGATCCTTTTTGTAAATTCCTCCAGAGAAGGCACCTGGTATTCAAAAGTGATACAGGTATTTTCCACATACGGTTCATAGATTCCAAGAAGTGTAAAAGCATCATCCGGTTCTGCCATTCTGATGCGCAGATCATTTGCATTTTTATTCATAGACTTTCCATTTCCCTTTCCCATTTTTTTCTTCGTCGGCTTGAGGATATATTGTCCTGCTGTATTTTATCTGACTAAAGGAACCCCCTCGGTATATGGTCCTTTTTTCATCTGTTTCGTTAAAAGCATTCCGCATATAAAACTGTCTTGCCTTTTTATTGCAGGCTAAAGTCCATAGAGATATTTCACGCTTTTCCAATTCCCTTGCCTTGTTCACTGCAAAATCCACAGCCGCAGTACCTGCCCCTGAATTTCTAAAAGATTCTATCATATAAAGACTTTCTATCTCAATACAGCTTTCACTGATTGTCGATAGGAGCAGAATCCCGATTGGCGTCTCCCCTTTGAAAACCAGATAATCAAAAGAATCATCCTCATGCATTCTTCCTAAAAATTCTTTTTTTCTGACCTCAACAGATTGAGACAACAGGTATACCTCATCAAAAATCCCTCTATAGGACTGCTGCCAGGCTGTTGCATGGATATACGCCGCTGTTTCTATATCCGAAGCCTCCGCTTTTCTCAACGCAATTCCTTTCTTAAAACCATGGGACATCATATTCTTCAACCTCCCTGCATCCGGATTCACAGAATAACCGACAGCAGTGTCTGCATTTTCACGATACTTTTTATACATAACAGACAACTGCTGTATAGAGCTGTCGGCCTATGCCTTTTCTTTCCCTTCTATGAGCAAACGCGGCGTATGATATTTCAGAAATTCTGCCAATTCCACAGAATCTTTAACCTTTTGCTCCAATATAATACCGCCGAAGCCCAAGTTATCCATAGTGTGGAAATCGCTGCCGGATATCCGTCTCAAATCAGGATAGTCACAGATCCACTTTTCCAGAAGTTCATTCCGGTTCTCACCATTATGCCGCTGGTTAAACTCCACTCCATCCAGATATTCAGGATTTTGCGGTCTGCATGGCGGTCGGAACGGATGTGCCTGATACAGGACCGCCCCATTTTCATGGCATAATGCATACAGCTCCTTTTGGGACAGAAAACACAGATTGGGATGTGCAAACAGAAAATCCCGGTCTATCCCATAGATAAGAAAATCTTCTGCATAAGGTTCCAGGCGTATTTCGATTCCCAGTATTACAGTAAAACCACATTCCATACCGGTATCATACGCTTTGTCGTACCCTAAAAGATATCTTTCTATGCGCTGGCGGTCCGTACTACCAAAATCCTTTAAAAGGTCATTGTCAAAATGATCCGTTATCACAATACCGTCATAATCGGTACGGCTGTACGCCTTTACCACTTCCCTCGCAGAAATCTGTGCACATGGACTGCTTTCAGATGTGTGAGCGTGCATTTCCAGTTTCATAGTGTTACCTGTCTTATTAATACCATGGGACATCATATTCTTCAACCTTCCCTGCATCCAGATTCACAGAATAACCAGCAGCCGTGTCTGCTTTTTCATGATACTTTTTATACATGACAAACAGCAGAGAGTCCCCGTCATCTGAAACCCTGTCATACACTACCGTTACCTCATAAGGCCTGTCTGCCTCATTTTCATATTCGGCAGTATCACCTCCCAATACAGCATAGAAATTCCCCTTTGCATTATACATTTTTTCTGATGTTGTATACTGCTTCGAGAGTTCATTCTCATACAGGAAATCATAAGAGCTTTCCATCCTGCTGAAATAATCCTGATTTTCCTTATCTGTGTCTTCCCTGATCTGTTCCATCATTTCGCTTTCCTCAAGGGAATCCAACAGTTCATTGTAAGTCTGCTCCAAAGTTTTCTCTGTATGATCCGCATTCGTATAATAAGCTCTGTCCCTTTCCACCTGATCAGATTCCCCTGCACCGCCAAAAGCCAGGCTGCATAACCTTACACTGCCTTTCACTTCTATCTCTACCTGCAAAGCCCCGGTGAATTTTTCAAATATAGGGTCTTCTATGGCATCGGCTATCATCCCGGCAGCCTCTTTGGAAGCCTGTCTCATCTCCGCCTCACTATTCACAATAAGACGATATCCTGTGATCCCGTTCTCTTCCTCCTCACTCCACTTGGTGCAAAATCCTTTTTCCTCATACGTCTTTTTAAAATAATACGCCTGAATATTATCTATAAAATCATCTGAAAGTTCGCTGCCGGAACCGATGGGATATCTGAGAATGTGGACAGCTATATCCGGATATTTTTCGTTCCTGTATGCCCCTGAACTCTTTTCAAAATCCATTCCATATTTATCTTCCAGCAGTCTGATATCCCTCTCTTCATCCCACTCAAACTTTTTCCTGCCAAAGAAAGATATCTTATCCCAATATGTATAATCTGACGTATATCCCCCTGACTGCTCCGCCACACAAATCATACCCAAGCCGATATCATACTCTGTGGGAGAAGTGAACAGAAAGTAAAAAAAGCCGGCCAAAAACACGATCACCGCCAAAACAGCATAAATGACAGTCACCACCACAGCCAGCACTTTATACTTAATCCTGGTCAGATAATATCCGATCAGCAGAGCTGGAAAAAGAAAAGCCAAAACCCAAAACAGGGCCTGCACCCATATCCTGAACTCAACTCCAATCCCCTGCAGAATAAATTTTGCAAGGCAAAATCCCATTAAGCTTCCGAGATAAACGATCCAGGGAAGCACATACTTTGTCTTACGTTCCATACTGTCTCCTATCCGAAAAATACGGTTTCCAAAGTACCATACCCCATGCCGTTTTGGATTCTGACGGCATATTCATGACACAGTCTGTCAAAATAAGGAATCCATTCCTGTCTGCCGGATTTTTCAGCCAGAACACGCAGCAGCATTTTCAGTTTTCCTTCTGTTCTCTGCAGATCATCACCTGAAAAATACTGTTTCACTGCGTCCATATCCTGACTGCAGAGCGAAAGCTCTGAAAGACGCCTGTCAGCGATCATACATCCAAATGCTGTCACCAGCACCATCTCGCTGATATTTCCCATGTATGCAGTGCCGATCCGGCTCTGTATCCGCCCCAGCAGCTGCCTCACAGCCTGTTGGGGAAAACATTCCAAAAATCCTTTCTCCAATACTATATCACATAAATATTGATAAATGATATCTATTCCGCACATTTCTCCGCTGAAATTCACAGTCGGATAATCCAGTGTCAGCAAATGATCCTGTGGTCTGAATCTGGCATCGTAAAAGATAAAAAACGAGGGCATTCCTTCCGGGACAGTAGCCCTGTAATTGCTGCAGCCATAATCACAGAAATCTCTGCTCAGTTTGTCATAGATAGCTTTGGCCTTATGCACCTTTTCCACTACCCTGTCATAACCGATCTTATACGCGTCTTCCGCTTTCACTGCCTGTTTTCCCATTAATGCATTAGACGAAATATCGCCGCACTCCTTCACGCAATAGATCACTGCTTCCATCAGCATCTGTGCCGTATCATAAGTCACAGAGCTGCTTTCCTTGGAGGTATATTTATCTGCAAGCCATGCCGTTATAGGAAGCAATTCCTCTAATTGATATTCCATTTGCCATTTCCCCTTTCTGTCACAGATGACAACACTCCTCTACTCCCAGAACAACTCTTTCAGAACAGACTGATAAAGCTCTGCGTCCCACCGTGTCTCCTCACTGAATTCTTCATACTCATCTGCGCCCCCGCTCTTTGTGAATCCGCGATACCCTCCCCTGACAGCCTTTGAAAAACGTTCCAGACATGTATTTTCCAGATAATCCAAATCTCCGTAACACACGGATTCATACTGCTGCCTCATAAATGTCAGCAGCTCATCATCTGTCAGCTTATCCTGGGATTCATTTTTAAAATGATAAAAGATATCCTGCAGTCTGGTCAGGACTGCCAGATAGTTCTCCCTGCTGATATACTGGGAATCACAGAAGCTATAGACAAGTTTATCCAGAATCCCTTTGCCAAATTCTACCCTTCCGTACTTTTTCAGGCTTTCATCCCGGCTCACGATCAACGCTTTTGCTTCCTCCTTAGTGAGTGCCAATCCGAACATTTCCGTCTTTTGATTGTACGCGTCCAGCATTGCCAGTTCATCCCTCTGCCGATTCTTAGTCAACAGTTCAAAAATCTGTTTTTCCATGGACCATCCACCTGTTCTTTCTAAAATCATTTTACCGGTTTCTACAGCTATTCCATCTCTGCATTCACATTGTCACATTCCCTGTACCTGTGAATTGTAACGCTCATTATACAGCCCCAGTATTTCCATTACAAGCCTTGAAAAAAGCCCCTTTTTGTGGTAATATAATAGTGAAAAAGGAAGCAGAAAATAAATATCTGCTTCCTTTTTGTCACTTCTTTATTCTATTCTTTTGCCTTTAACGCCTCCACCATATTTATATGCGGAATCTTCCGCGATACTGCCAGACTGATCAACCAGGAGAGTGCCAAAGGCCCGGCTGCGCTGAAAATCCAGGACATTCCTTTTATAAATATGGGCACATCCATAGACTCTGGTATGGTTGACAGCATATATATCAGGAGTCCATATCCGGCGGGAAGTCCAAGCAGGATACCTGCAGCGGAAAGCCACACGTTCTGTTCCACCATGACACTGCGTATTTTCATATCGGCAAATCCCAGAACCTTCATAGTGGCGAACTCCCGGCCGCGCTCCAGATAAGACAGCACGCCCAGGTTATACAGCATGACGCCTCCCAGGATCACGGCACCCAATACCAGCAGGACGATCATCATGATCATCCCTTCCATCATGGCGTCTATCCCCTTTGTCAGATCACTTTGATGGGTAATACTGCACTCTTTTTCATAACCTGCGAATCCCCGGGCCGGTTCCTTTCCGATGATCCCGGTGGGCACAAAGACGCCCTGTTCTTTTTCAAAAGAACTTTTCATGATCGTGATTCCCTGGCTGAGAGGGGTGCGGATGACTGCCTCCACTTTCGAGTCCCTCCATCCCTTTTCCCCGGCCTGTTTCCAGGTCACTGTATCCCCTGTTTTCAGGCCCATACTGTCAGCGGTTTTCTTTGAAAGAGCTATGCCGTCACCAATCCCCACAAAATCATCCAGGCTGCCCGCCAGTTTTATATATTTTGTACTCTCCGGGACCGTAAGGCTGACCTCCTTTTCTTTTTTGCCATCCTTTATAACCGCGGATGTCTCCATCAAATACTCCCCCTCCGTACGCGAAAGCAATACTCTTTGCCCTTCTGTATCCGGCAGATTTGTAATTTTACACTCATAGCCCTGCTGTTTTGTGAAAGTCCATTCAGACAGGTTCTGAAAGGTATCAAACAGCGCAAAAGCGCAGAACAGCAGCGCTGTACATCCCAAAATACCGCACAGGGTCATAAAGCTGCGCAGCCGGTTTCTCTCCACATCACGAAGATTCCAGCGGCTGGAAAAGGGAAGGTGTCTGCATATTTCAGGCAGAGAGACAGTCCTTCTTCCGCTTTCCTCCCTGTAAAGACATTCGGATGCATTTCCTTTCAGATATTTTCTGCATATAACCAGACTGACTGTAATACAAAAAAGGACACAGATAACCGGCAGCAGCAGATAAACCGGCGGAAGATATCCGCCCCATTCCGGCAGCACATATATTTCTTTCATAAACGGATAGATGATTCCCGGCATCACTCTGCAGCCCAGAACACAGCCTGCAAGGGCACCACAGAAGCATATGGTACCGCTGTGGGACAGGTAATGGATCAACAGTTTTAGTCTGCTAAAGCCAAATGCCTTTAGGATTCCAATCTGTGTTCTCTGATTCCTCAGCATCCTGTGCATTGTGGTCATGACGATCATCACTGCGATCATTAAAAACGCGGAGGAAAATGCAGAACCAATGGTTTTATGCTGTTTGATCTCGTCCTGTACCATGGAAACTGTGGGATGTTTTTTCGCCTCCAGCACTGTCAGATCCGGATTTTCAAGTATTTCCCGCAGCAGTTTTGTGCTCTGTTTTTCTTTTGTTTTAACAGCAGCCTGATTTACAGAATAAAGTTCCTCAGACGGCAGAAGCCGGGGACTTATCCATGCAAATCCGTAAAGTCTGTGCTCAGGCATCATGCTGCCGTCCCGGACTCCATAGATGTATTCCGGACTGTCTGCCAGACCTACTATCTCTCCTGTGATCTCCAAACCTTGATAGGTAAGAGTCAGTCTGTCTCCGACCTTTAGATTATTTTCTTCCGCAAATGACGCGTCCAGCCAAATACCTTTTTTACTACTGTCAAAGGGTATCCCCTCTCTTATATACAGCTTTGATATTCTGTTGTCTTTTGCAAAAATACAGTCGAGAGAGGCGTCTTCTTGTCCCTGTATTCCCATGGGAACTGCCATTCTTCCCTCCGCTTCTGTCACTCTGGTATCCTGTTCCAGCTTCTCCAGTTCTTCTTTTGTAAAAGCTGTATCATATGCCCAGACATCCGCCAGATTCTGCGACCGGATATAGTCCTCAAAATGCTTTTTAAGTCCGCCCCACTCTCCCGTAATACCCGAATACAGAAAACATCCGAAGAACATCATGAGAAAGACAGCGGCAAACTGCACTTTATTTTTTCTGATATCTCGCAGCATCTTTCTAACAAGTATCACCATTCCACCTCTTCCACACTACACGGATCATCGCAGCATTCTATGCTTTTTATCTCTCCGCTCCTGATATGTATCACTCTGTCAGCCGCCCTTGCAATATTTGCATTATGAGTGACCACAAGCACAGTTTTCCCCTCTGACCTGCACAATTTCTGCAGCTCTGAAAGAACCATGCAGCCAGTCTCTGAATCCAGTGCCCCGGTGGGTTCGTCGCAGAGAAGGATATCCGGGTTTTTTGCGATAGCTCTTGCGATAGATACCCTCTGCTGCTCTCCTCCGGAAAGCTGTTCCGGAAACTTTTTTTCATGCCCGCTAAGTCCAATTTTCCGAAGTGCCTCACCGGCTTCAAGCGCATCTTTTTTCAGTTCACGCATAAGCTCCACATTTTCCTTTACTGTCAGGGTTGGGATCAAATTATAAAACTGAAAGACAAATCCAACCCTCTTAGCCCGGTATTTTGAAAGTTCTTTTTCAGACAGCTTTGCGATATCCTCCCCGGCAACCAGTATCTCCCCCTCATCTGCCCGGTCAATCCCCCCAAGCAGGTTGAGCATGGTGGATTTTCCCGCGCCGCTGGCGCCCAGTATGACTACAAATTCTCCCTCCTCAATGTCAAAAGAAACTTTTTTCAGTGCATAATTCTTTTGCTGTCCTGCCTTATAATATCTGCTCACATGCTTCAGCTCTACTATTTTCATTTTTCCTCTTTTCCGTTACTCAAAACGCCAGCACACAATACTTTAAATACCTTGACAAATTCTTTTTTAGACTCCTCTGTCCCTTTGTGCTCTGATAATACGTGGCGCACGCAGGCGATAAATGTATTCATAATGATATCCACATAAGCGGAATCATCGTCATCCATCCCCAGATGCCATGCCAAATGCTGTTTAAATTTATGTATGGCATCATCCCTGATCTTCACAAAGCGTGTTGTCCTTAAGTCAAATAATATCACAAGCCTCTCGTCCATGAGACACTGCATCTCATGATAATCCATCAGATTATCCAAATCATCCAGAAATTCCTGCATCTCTGACATTGTGAACAGCTCATCCTGCAATTTCATATGGTCGTCTATCATTTTCTTCACCTTTTCGACAGGCTCCCGCATAAGTTCTTCCAGAATGGCTTCTTTGTTTTCATAATAGTGATATATATTTCCCAGGGTTGTGTTGGCTTTTTTTGCAATTGTGCGCATAGAAGCCCCCTCATACCCGTGAATGAGAAATTCCTTCTGTGCTGCCTCTAATATGGTCTTCCTGATTTCGTCTTTTTTCGTCTGCACGCCCTGTCACCTCCTGCAAATATGATATCTGCTTTTTCATGCGGTTACAAGAACCTGATGCCTATAAAAATCAAAACTTAACGGCTGTTCATTTTTCTTATAGAAACCAGATATATTTTAACTGATAAATATACGAACCACATCCCATTTTTGTCCAAAAAATAAGACGGCAGCTTTGAATTATCCTCAAAACTGCCGCCTTATTAGAATGTTATTGGTAACTATTCAGTAGGTCTGCGCATTTACTGCGCTGACCGTAAATAAACGTTCTGCATACTTTTACTGTGCCGGGATCTTTATATGCACAGTGCTGTCATTTCACAACAGGATGTTCCTGGGCATATTTTCTTCCATAGGAATGCAGTTCGTCCATAACTATGCTGTTATTCCACTCCCGGAAACAGATTCCGTTTGGTATGGACGGATAAAATCTTCCTCCAGGACAATAGGTATCAATGGCTCTTCTGACTTCTGCCCGGATTTCTTCCTCCGTGATATTCTCAATATCCACTTTCGGGCCGTCAATACCTCCAACCATGGCAAGCTTTCCCTCTGTCACTCTCTGGATCTCCACGATATCGTTCTGTGCGATTGCCCCCTGCCAGATATCCACTCCGATTTCCACCATATCCGTTACGATCGGCTGACAGATACAGTCTGCATGATGCATATATATCATACCACAGGCATGAATGGTATCCGCAATCTCTTTTTGCAGAGGCTTGATAATTTCCCGCCATACCCTTGGCGGAAGAAAAACGTTTTGTTTGGAACCCCAGTCATCGTGATAAAAAATGATATCCGGATGTATCTGCTCCGCAACCATTTTGATATATTTCATTTTATAGTCTGCGATCACCCGGAGCAGCCCTGCCATTTCATCCGGATATTCCAGATAATTCACCAGCGCCTCTTCCATCCCCATCAGATGATGGGAGCGCTCAAACAGACCGCCGGCACACATAAATCCCACAAATTTTTCTTTTCTGTCTACTTTTGCCGCTTCCTCTTTCACAAGAGTCCAGTCCAAATGTTCCAAATCCGGCACCGTGAGCTGCTCTTCCCACTTTTCAATATCTTTGATAACTGCATTTTCCTTATTTACCCTTGGATGGGGGCCGGGCGCGCCTGGTTTAAAGATATAGACTGTTCCCCAGGAATCCTTATGCTCCAACCCATCCTGAGGACACATGTCCCCCATAAGCACAGGATCCGGAACAAGCACGATGGCGTCCATCAGATCACCATAAAAATCCGGCTGCTCCCTGTTATAAATTGCCATTGCATTTTCCCGCAGATTCATATTATTATTTCCTCCTTCATCTCTTTCTTTACGGTAACTATTCCGCGCTTCGGCTAAATCGTTACGTGTTACGGACATTTTCATAGTTCTATTGTATAACAATCCATGTTTTCAGAAAATGTTCAGACTGTATCTATTTTTCCAGTCCTTATATGCACTCTGCCCATTCTTTTTCTTGACAAATATCCTCATAAATAATAAGATTTTGACAAAGGAGTGCATTCATATGAAAATAAATCTGGATATCATCGCAGAAGAATTATCTGCTCTTTCCCCCAGGCGGGCAGGCAGACAAAAATCAGATACGGTCAAACACAACTTGCAGGGTGCCGGCCTGTATGAACCGCAAACAACCCTGTCACCGGAGATCTGTTATGCCGTCAGTGCTGACACCATAACAGAAACCTTTTTTTGTCCTTCCGGCATCACACTGGCTGTGATTGGAAACGCTGATGAAGATATGCTGAATGCATTCGATGCAGATATCCTTGTGCTGAACGCAGAGAATGCACACTGCACATTCAGCGATATGTTTAATGCGCTCAATTCGGTTTTCCTAAAATACCAGGCGATCCATGCGCGGCTCACTTCTGCGGTCATGAAAAACGCCCCGCTCCAGGAAATACTAAAAATCGGGGAAGAACTTTTCGGCAATCCTCTCATTCTTTTCGATAAGAATTACTGTATTTTAGGGGAAGCTGATTCACGCCTCAAGAAGCTGGAACTGGTCTGTGACAAATGGTCTGATTCAAAAATGCTCTCCATTGATATGGTCAATGCCATAAAGACTTCACCGGAATACCGCCGATCTTCCGCCTCCTCTGATATCTGTTTTGTTTCAGACGAATATTTTGCCTATAATACACTTTTTGTCCCTGTGGAGGGAAATACTTCTCCTTTGACAGCAGCCGTCATGGAGACAGACCGCCCTCTTACCCTGGTGCATCGGCAGCTTGCTCTATATTTTGCGGGAATCCTGCGTCTTGCTCTGGGGAGAAATCATTTAAGCTCGGGACATTCTCTGAGATTTGAAGATTTTTTAAAGGAACTTCTGTACGACACGCAGATCGAACAGGCTGTGATAGACCGCTATCTTTTGGCTATGAATTGGAAAAACGGGGATAACTATCTTCTGGTAACTTTTCAGACAAACCGTTTTGACAAAATCAATTCCATATACAACAATATCTGCGTCAATATTGAAAAACAGGTTGCGGAGAGCTTTGCCTTTTATTTTGAGGACAACCTGCTCACTGTCATCAATCTGGACCATGCACGTCTATCAAAGGCGGATGCGGTCCATAAGCTCTCTATTTTCCTCCGGGAAGGGCTGTTTCACGCCGGCATCAGTTACGTCTTCTTTGATTTCAGCACTTTTTCCAGCTATTATAAGCAGACATTGGGGGCTTTGGAGATGGGTGAAAAATATAGCCCCCATGAGTGGTGCTATGATTTTGAGGACTATGTGCTGCATTATTTTATGCATTACGGTACAAGCCGGATCGACGGAAGGCATCTGTGCCATCCCGGTGTAGTCCAGCTTTATATCCATGACTTAAAGAATAAAACAAACCTTCTGGAGACTTTAAGGACTTATCTGGAGCTGGGAGGCAATGCGGTTCTCACTGCACAGAAACTTTATATCCACAGAAATACCCTGTATCAGAGACTGAAAAAAATAAATGGCATCATCCATACCAATCTGGATGACGCCAATACAAGGCTGTTCATTATGATGTCCTATACTTTTGTGGATTTGCTTGGATTAAGTCCAGTGGAATCCTGACGCATTTTCTCCCAATCACTCTTCAACATGCGATATTCCATGCGTGTTTTCATTTTGCCGTCATGCCACTCATAGTCCACATGTTCTGCCTCTCTTATCATTCCGCATTTCTGCATAACACGCTCGGAGCCTCGGTTTTCTCTGAGGCATCCGGTGGTGATGCGGTATACACCATCCTGGGAAAAAGCAAATTCCATTACCTTTTCAAGCGCCTCAGTCACATAACCGCAACCCCAGTATTTCGGATATGTAAAATATCCCAGATGCACCAGTTTTCCTGCCGGAGTTGTATCCGTGACCGTATAACCAATGCTTCCAATCTGTTCTCCTGTATCTTTTTTCTGTATATGAAGAAAATATCTTTGCCTGTCCTTCTCCCGCATATCCAGAAGGATATTTCTAAAATTCTCTTCCGATTCCTCTCTGGAATGGTGTTGAATATCCCGAAGATAATACATCACCTGATCATCAGCCATAAGTCTGCTGTACTCTTCTGCATCGTTCTCTGTGTAATCCCGTAAGATGAGACGTTCTGTTTCCAGGTATATCATATGGGTATCTCCTGTGTTTTGTGCTTGTAGTGATTTTTGTGCTTATACTCCAGTGCGAAGCTGGAGACCTGGCTGAAAATGTTTTTCCCCAGCTTCAGCAGATTTCAATCCACCCCAGCGCAAAGCTAGAGACAAGGCCCCTGAGAACTTTGTGAAATCCGTCAAAATTTCAATCCACTCCGGCACAAAGCCAGAGACTAGTATCTTTGCATCTGCTATATTGATAATAATATTTCAATTCACTCCGGCACAAAGCCAGAGACCGGAGTCTGATACCTCTGCGCCTCCTGCTTTTGCTATTTCAATTCACTCCGGCACAAAGCCAGAGACGAATCTCTGTGCAGAATGCTATAACTGCATCAGAATTTCAATTCACTCCGGCACAAAGCCAGAGACGTGATGTCGCAAATAATATTGTGAAAGCAAGGCAATTTCAATTCACTCCGGCACAAAGCCAGAGACAGCCGGCCTCGCGCGAAAAGCCTGGGAATTTTATATTTCAATTCACTCCGGCACAAAGCCAGAGACGTATTGATTTATTATCTGTGTATACTGGATATGATTTCAATTCACTCCGGCACAAAGCCAGAGACCTCAATCTTTTTCCATGTATAAGTAGAAAATACAATTTCAATTCACTCCGGCACAAAGCCAGAGACGGCAATTTTATCCAAACACTCCCATTATTAATCACCATTTTTATACAAAATATCCAATTTTCCACTTACATCCCCTAATCCCATTACCAAAACAAATCACAAACCATTCTTTTATCAGTGCGAATCCCTCCATATATTTATGTTCACTTACCTTTCGCACTACCCTGTATTGTTTTATTATAACACCCTCCCTTCAATTATTCCAGAAACATTTTCTCCTATTCCCACCCCAAAGGATACTCGGAAGTTTGACAGCTGAACAAAAGAAAAACACCTGCAGGCCGCATAAAGCCTGTATTTTTTTGTCAAATTTTATCCATTTAGTTGTAGCTATTTATGGCTATATATGATATAATAAGGGCAGGAGGTGAGCAACATGAAACTTACAGTCAGCAAATCGAAAAATTCTGCATCCTTTTATGTCCAAAAAACGATTCGGAAACCCAACGGCAGCGTGACTACGATAACCGTGGAAAAACTCGGAAACCTAACAGAAGTTACCGCTAAGGCTGGCGGAAAAGATCCCTACGTGTGGGCACAGGAGTACGTCAACGAATTGAACCGCAGGGAGTATGATGAAAACAAAGAGATCATTGTCAGCTATTCCCCTTCCAGGCTTCTCAAAAAGGGGGAGCAAAAACTTTTCAACTGCGGCTACCTCTTTCTACAGAGCATTTACTATAGTCTGGGACTGGATAAGATCTGCAGGGATATCTCATCCCGTCATTCTTTTGAATATGACCTGAATGATGTCCTCTCAAAACTTATTTATACCAGAATACTTTTCCCCTCTTCAAAGCTCTCTTCCAATAAACAGGCTGCCAAATTCGTAGAACAGCCAACCTTTGAACTTCATGATATCTACCGCGCGCTTTCTGTCCTTTCAGAAGAGAACGATTTTATACAGGCACAGCTTTACAAAAACAGCCAAAAAGCCATAGAACGCAGAAAGGATATCCTTTACTATGACTGCACGAATTACTTCTTTGAACTGGAAGAGGCCGATGACCTGCGCCGGTACGGAAAAAGTAAACAACACCAGCCTCTTCCTATCGTGGGCATGGGGTTATTTATGGATTATGACGGGATTCCACTGGCCTTCGATATTTATCCCGGAAACCAGAATGAGCAGCCCACCCTGAAGCCCTTGGAGAAGAAGGTGCTCCAGGATTATGGCCTTGGACAGGTTGTTGTCTGCACGGATGCCGGGCTTTCTTCAAAAACAAACAGGAAGTTCAATGACAGGACACTTGGCGGGGTACAGATCCGCAGCTTTATTACCACACAGTCCGTCAAACAGCTTCCCGGATACCTCAAAGATTTCGCACTTGATCCGGCCGGATGGCATCTTGCAGGTTCTGACAAGTCTTTCAGTCTTGATGAGATTGATGAAACCAGAGATTACAATAAGATTTTTTACAAAGACCGCTGGATCAAAGAAGACCTTTCCCAAAGGAAAATCAAAAGCGGTACAAAACCTTTAGAACAGCACCTGATCATTTCATTTTCATTGAAATATAAAAACTACCAGAGGAAAATCAGGAACGGGCAGGTGGAACGGGCCCTGCAGCTTATTGACAGCGGGAACTACAAGCAACGGCCCAAAAACCAGAATGATCCCCACCGGTTTATATCCAGAGATAAAGCAACGAAAGACGGGGAAATCTGCTCCGAAGAGAGGGTTTACCTGAATACAGATGCCATTCAGGAAGAGGAACGCTATGATGGTTTCTATGCCGTATGTACGAACCTTAACGACATGGGAGTAGATGAGATTGTAAGAATCAATAAGAAACGCTGGGAGATTGAGGAATGTTTCCGGATTATGAAGACCGGCTTCAGGGCCCGTCCTGTATATCTTCAGACAGAAGACCACATCCGTGCCCATTTCATCACATGCTTTATCGCCCTTGTAGTATACCGGACACTTGAAAAGAAGCTGGATGAAAAATATACCTGCGAGGAAATCCTGAGCACACTGAAAAGTATGGTTATGGCCCGTCCCGGCGAAAAGATGGGTTACACTCCTGTATATACAAGAACAGATCTCACGGATGCCCTGCATGAATCAGCAGGTTTCCGTACGGATTATCAGATCATAACCGATGTAAATATGCGTAAAGTAATACGTACATCCAAGAAGAAAAAGTAATAATATATAGCTACATTTTTAACTACTAAAAAATCCGTAGGAAGCCTTGTTTAAGGCATTCTACGGATTTTAGCTGTCAAAGATGGGATTATAACACCCTCCCTTCAATTATTCCAGAAACATTTTCTCCTATTCCCACCCCAAAGGATACTCTTCTCAAAAATATTTTTGATATTCCCCGTCCGGGAATTCTCCTTCTAGTCCCAGGGCTCTAGAGTGTGTTTAAAAATTGCTTTCGGCAAGCTGTGCGTCTTTGACCCTGATGAGGGAGGCGTAGCGGGCTACGTTGACCGAATTGGGGGCAAATATACCGCAAAGTGGGGCATGCAGATTGTCGGAATGAATTTTCAAACACACTCTGGGCCACATGCCTGTCTCCGCTGTTATAAATCCCATTATCATCCCCATATGGGTGTGCAAATGCCTGTGTTAAATCGCGTATACTTACACCCTTCCGGTCTCAGTAACAGTTCTTCATCCTCCAGTCTCCCGGTATAATCCTTAATTTTCTTCTCCACATCCCCGAAATAGACGCTTACTTCTTTACGAGAAAGTGTTTTTTTAGTAACCACATCCAGATTATTTAAATCTTTCACATGAATTTCCGGTTCTTTGTACTCCGTATCATCTGGATTTATAAACCATAAATCCAGAGAATGCAGCATATGATACACATGTTTCCACAAAGGCATTCCGCAATATTCCTTTTCCCAAATCGCGTCCGGAATACACGCCATCACATTTCCAACTTCCCACAAGGCCCTGTCTGTCTGCTCTCTGATGACCTCCGAATATTTCCCGTACTCCATAACTGAATCCCTTCTATTCTGCATACAGTCTCCGCACCAGCTCATCATACCCGGAACTGCCGTCCAATATATTCTTATAGGTACTTATCCAGCACGGCTGAAACCCTGCCCGAAATGCAGCAGCCTGGGACGCTGCGTTTGAGGAGGCCGCGCAGTAGATAGGAAGGATATCTCTTTCCAGAATATCATGCATCAGATGATTTACAAGCACAGATGCCAGTCCACCCTTACGATACTTTTCCATCACATCCACACCAATTTCCCAAACTCTGTCAGATTCTATGGACGCTCCGGCAAGCCCTGCGATCTCCCCGTTCCTCTCCGCGTAAAATACTATATGTGTACCTGTTCTGCCCCTCTCATCAAACATCAGGGAATTGTCAAATCCTTTTATCCCCAGAAGCTGTCCCAGTGCGTCCCCTTCCAGCTCCCTGTATGTATATCCCGGCAAAAGCTCTGTTCTCCGGTTCCCTTTTGCGTCCGGTATGTAATAGATCGACTGCCCATAAAGAAGAGGACATTCAAAAATCTCCTCCCGGCTTTTCCCGGTCAGCAGCTTTTTGGCAATTGGCCGGACAGACGGTGACACCGCCGCAACAATGGTCTCCCCAAGACTGATGACTTGGAAAAATGGATTCTGATACCCCTCTGCCCTTTTCCCTGCATTATGGAATACAAGACCTCTCTGTTCAAAAATCTCTGTTTCGCATTCTAAAAAATCCGCCAGATGCCCTTTGACAACTGCCATCATTTCTATCTTATCCATCTATACCTCCCTATCCTATCCGATCCTATACCTCATATCAGTGTAGATTGCCTCTCCATCCTCAAATCCCAATTTCTTATAAAGCCCATACCCCTCTTTTGTTGCTTTCAGATCCACATAGCTTAGGTCCATTTTCTCTGCTTTTTTCAGCAGCATCTCCATAAGCTGCCCGGCGATTCCCTGTCTTCTGTAAGCAGGCTCTGTATAAACATTGAGCACCGTTCCATTTTTACCGCTGATACAGTCAGGCTTTGCCGGACGCTCTGTCACCAGCAAAAAAGCGGACGACGCCATTTCCCCCTGCGCATCCACAGCCACGAACACATGAAGGTCACGCCCCAGATGCCGCGCAAAATATCCCGGCAGTTGTCTGCGTATGACCTCCGCAGTTCCGTGTTCCAATTCTCCATGCTCATCCTTCAGATATGCCATTCTTATCTCCGTAAGAGCTTGCGTCTCCTCCCGGTCTGCCATCCGCAAAACAACTTTCCCCATAACTGTGGGGCACACATATTTTTCTCCCGGAATCTCTATTCTGTCCCTGATAGATATCTGCTCCTCTGTCATTCTATACTCCCAGCTCTTTTTTCAGATCTTCCGCGTACTTTTTCTGCTGCTTTTTCAGATACATATTTGCAGCAAATTTCATAAATGGTTTCTTCATCTCCACTTCTTCTGTAAAATCTATCTCCGTTCCGTTTCCGCTCTCCCGAAGCAGACCAGTCCAATGGCCCCTCATATTTTCATTTTCCATATCAAATTCATACCGGCTAAACGGCACCTTCCTGGTGATGGTAAAGGTGGTTGGATATCCGTTTTTTGTATACTCCACAAAAGTCTTTCCGTCACCCATCTCTTCGATCCTGCTCAGATCACTGCGCCAGTTGTAATTCTTATTATCCGTGATCACCTTCCAAACCTGTTCCGCGCTGGCGGACAGGTGGATCTTCATATTTGCTTTTGCCATATCTGCCTCCGTTTACACTTTTTTACCAGTCTACCGCCTGCCGTCCTCCTTGTCAAATCAGAACTGGTTTTCCCACAAAAAAAAGCGTCTGCCTCCGTTTTCCGGATGGCAGACGCCGAAATATTTTAGTACAAGATCACATCACCAGACCGCACACAATATACAGCACTGTGGCAATCGACGCTGTCACCAGCGCATAGGGAAGCTGTGTCTTCACATGGGAGAACAGGTCTGTGCCCACGGACATGGAGGACAGGATCGTTGTATCTGAAATAGGAGAACAGTGATCTCCAAAAATACCGCCTGAGACAACCGCTCCGATAGCCAGCAGAATATTGGAATCCATAGCAACTGCCATAGGAATGGCAATTGGCATCATGATGGAGAAAGTTCCCCAGCTTGTACCTGTGCTGAATGCCATAACTGCGCCCAGAAGGAATATGATAGCAGGTCCGAAAGCACCGCTGATCCTTCCTCCGATCAGGCTTGCAAGGAAGGTACCTGTACCCAATGTCTTGATCACACCGCCGATTGCGAATGCCAGTACCAGCAGGATAACAAGCGTGAGCATATTGCTGACACCTCTCAGCACATAATCCCCAAACTGTTTTCCGGTCATGATCTTCTGCCTTGTATAGAGCACACCCATAACAAGCAGTGTAATGGTAACTGCATAGAGGATGGAAGTAGTTCCGTCACCCTGTGTGATGTTTCCTTTTCCTGTGATAAGCAGGCCGGTGAAGGTTCCGCCGATCAGTACGATAAGAGGAAGCATCATGTTCCATTTATTCTCTTTTCCCTGCTCTACCAGCTCATCAAATCCTTCACTGTCGTTTAGCAGAGGAACAACGCCGTCGTCATACAGCTTACCTGTAGTACGCACACGTTCCTCAGCCTTTTTCATGGGTCCCCAGTCTTTTCCGCTTAGTATATAGAACAATACCATAACCAGAGATACAATACTGTAGAACTGGAACGGAAGGCTGCGGATCAGAAGATTCATGGGGTCTCCGGTGATCACGCCTGCAGTGATCTCTGCCCCGATGAGTCCCATGAGCATAGCGCCCCAGGAGTTCAGCGGAATAATGGCATTGATGGGAGCTGATGTGGAGTCACAGATATAAGCCAGTTTTTCTCTGGAAACTTTATATTTGTCGATCAGTGGTCTTGTCACAACGCCGGTGAACATGATACTTAAAAGACCGTCAATGAAAATAATGATACCGATGATATAGGCGATCATCATAGCCATTTTTTTACTTTTTACCTTATTGCCCTGCTCTGTCAGATACGTCACAAAGCCATTGACGCCGCCTGACACACGCACCAGAATAACAAATGCGCCCATCAATGTGGTGAACAGAAATGTTTTCAGGTTACCGGTATCTGCGCATACGCTCAAAATCTGGTTCACCATCTCATTTACAGCGGTGATGGGATTCCATCCGCACAGGATCAGTTCTCCTGAAAAGATACCAATCAGCAGAGCAAGCGCCACCTTCCGAAACGCGATGGCAAATGCAATGGCAATGATTGGCGGAATTAATGTCAAAAAACCGTAATCCATAATAGTCCCTCCTCTTTCATGTCAATACTGGGCAAACAAAGAGCCAAAACCTCCTGTATGCAGATAGCAGACAGGCCCTTTTGTCTTTCCCTTTTCCAGCCAGTCCCTCATGCCGACCAGAACTTTACTGTTATAGATATTTTCAATAAAAATACCCTCTGCCCTGGCAAATTCAAAGATTTCCCGGGCACTCTCGCTGGTATTCACACCCCAGCCCTGTCCCCGGAAACCATCCTCAATACTGCAGAGCTCTTCCACAGGTTTCCCTGCGGGTATTCCCGTTATGGCCTCCACTTCCCCCACAGTATCCGCAATGTGTTTTCTCAGGTTTTCTCTGTCATCCTCCACACTTACGATAACGATACGGAAGGGATTCCCCATAACTGCATTTCCATACACCAGCCCTGCTGCCACGCCGCCATTTCCGCCCGGTGCAAAAATGGTCATGCCGCTGATGCCCTGCTCCCTGCACTGCTTCATAAGCTCCGGTACTGCTGCCGTATAACCCAGAGCACCTCTTCCTGTGGTCGCGCCATTTCTCACCACATAGGGATTTCTCCCCTCTTTGCGGTATTTTTCAAAAAGCTCTTCCACAAAAGCATTGCGGACATCTGAGTCCACTTCTCCTAGGAAATGGGATTTCACTCCGAGGATCTGGTTCAGCAAAAGATTGCCCTCTTTTTTCTCCGGCTCTGCTCCATTGTGGACCAACTCACAGTCCAGTCCCAGCTTAGCGCAGGCCGCAGCAGTCAGAGTACATAGATTGGATTGGGCGGGTCCTGCAGCCAGGATCACTCTGCTTCCTTCTTTTACTGCCTCTCCCAGTATGTATTCCAGGCTTCTAATCTTATTGCCCCCGGGGCCGATACCTGTCATATCATCACGTTTGATATAAATGTCTCTGCAGCCCCATTGCTCCTCCAGCCTGTGCAGGCGGTGAAGCGGTGTGGGTGCCGGCATCAGCGGTACACGTTCTGTCTTCTCCAAAAAAGTCTCCAGCGGACGCATGCTTCTTTCCCCCTTTCTAACGCTCAGCGATCACCTCAACTTCACAGAGTACCCCCTTTGGCAGCGTCTTCACTGCAACACAGGAACGGGCAGGATTGGTGGTAAAGTATTTTGCATAAACCTCATTAAAAGCGGCAAAATCCTTCATGTCTGCAAGAAAACAGGTGGTCTTGATCACTTTTTCAAAACTGCTTCCCCCTGCTGCAAGCACCTGACCCACATTTTCAATAGACTGCTTTGCCTGAGCGGTGATCTCTGCCTCCACTACCTCTCCGGTAGCCGGGTCAATGGGAATCTGTCCTGAAGTAAACAAAAGTCCACTTATCCTCATTCCCTGTGAATATGGGCCGATTGCAGCCGGTGCCTTTTCTGTACTGATAATTTCCATAATTTCAGTCCCCCATTTCTCTGTCGTTTTATCATATTAAAGAGTATATCACTAAACTATTTTTTAGTCAATAGATATTTTTTCATTCTTTTACGATTTTGAATGAAATATTTTTCAGTCCAGGTTGCGTTTCCCCTGCAAAAAAGTTATAATAGGAAAAAGGAGGATCTTACCATGAATTACCTTATCCTTACAGAAACAGACAAAGCGATTTTAGAATCATATAAGACAGTCCTGGACGGACTTGCAGAATATTTAGGAGACGGATACGAACTGATTCTTCACAGCCTGGAGAATCTGGAACACTCTGTCATAAAGATCATTAACGGCCACTACACCGGACGTGTGGAGGGCGCCCCTATCACAGATCTGGCTTTAAAAATGCTGGATAATATCCGTCAGAAAAAAGAGCCGGCTGCTCTTTGCTATTTTAACAAAAAGAACGGCAACACCTTAAAATCCGCCACTATCCCAATCCTTGGGGAAAAGAAACGGATCATCGGCCTTCTCTGCATCAATTTTCACACAGAGGTCTCCTTTGCCAGCATTCTGGCAAGCTTTACCCCGGCAAGCAGCATCGTCCCCGGTGTGACAGAGACCTTCAGTGACAACGTAGATGACCTGATCACCTCCGCTCTGGACGAGGCCAAGAACAAGGTATACGCCAACCCCATGATCTCCACCACCAATAAAAATAAGGAGATCATCCATCTCCTGTACGAAAAAGGCATCTTCAATATGAAAGACGCTGTTATTAAAGTATCGGAAAGCCTCGGCATTTCAAAAAATACTGTTTATCTCCACCTGCGGAATCTGGAAAAGGAAAATAATACATAAAGAACCTTTCCATATCTGCCTGCTGTCATGTAATCAAAAAGTGCCGGACAGAAACTTTTGCTTTTCTGCCCGGCACTTCTATTATACCCTCTATTCTATTATGCTCTCTGTTCTATTCCAGAACCTCTGTCTTCTTTTTCTCATTCCTTTTGTAAACAGTACCAAATATCCCCAGAGATACCAGGATCACCGCTGCCATAAGAATACTCTGAATGGTGGAGTAAAAAGCCCCGCAGACCACAGCAAGACACATAGCCAGCGCAAAGGGAACCACAGCTACTTTCAAATTCTTCATAAGTACCGGAATCACAAGCGGTCCCACAAGTGCGGGAAAGATATTGTCAAAGGCCGGACTTACCACCGGATTTGTAAGAAGCGGCGTCATGATGGGCGCTAAAAACAGCATTCCGCAAAATACAATGACGGTAGTGACAAAGGAGGATGTGGCAACAGCCAGAATGGATACCACACGTCCCTTCTCGCTCCCTTCTTCACAATCCATAATGCGCATGGCATTTAACGCTGCCGGGAGCTTCATATTCTGGATATTTCCCGTGGAAGAAGCCAGATATACGGCTCCCGGCCCGATGATAGGCGCCATGGACAATTTCTCGCAGATACCTGTGATCATGAAGATAAGCGCAATGGGCGCTGCCACCACGAGCATTTCCTTCACATTGATATTCAGTTTGAATACGGCGCAGACCGATATGGGCACCAGCAGAAAAAACGCCCACACGATCAGTGTTGTGGTGATTCCCAGGTTATGTATGCGATTGTTAAAGGAATTCCCCTCCTGCGGGGAGGATTTCATTTTTTTCATATCTGTGTTCCTCCTATTTGATCAGACTTGTCACCAGACAGGCCATTGCCATACCGGATATCATACTGATTGAAAACGCAAATTCCTTTAGCTGCTTCCATCGCTTTGACATCCTGTCCATTAGTACCATGACCACAGCAGACACCGCTATGGTGGAGAGAGAGACCACATTTTTCACATCCACAAGATAAGGGGCTGCCAGGGTTGCCATCATACCCAAAAACATAATGTTGGGTACCAGCGCTCCAAAAGATTTTTTATTTGTGGTGATACTCTGCATTTTTTTATCATACTTTTTCAGGACCAGCGCAGACATACTGGATAAAAATACTCCTAGTGTCACCACCCACATTATAGACCCGAACACATCTGGGGAAAAATCAGCGCTTCCAAGGCTGCTGAACCCATAAGAGGTGACTGCCATATTAGCCGCCATAGTCTCATAGGTGGCGGAACCGATAACGCTTAACCGAAGCCAGGGAAAGTATTTCCCGAGGGCCGGCAGTAAGATCATATAGCTGATGATGATCGGAAGTGACGGCACAATGGAAAATACGGTGCTGCTCTTTACCACCTTCAGAAGATCCGCTTTTGTGAATCCAATGCGGATGGCCTCCTTCCATGCTGCCCTGAAAAAGATAGCTGCCTGGACAAGAACCACAAGAATAGCCAGTCCGCATATAAAAAACATGACACTGCTGTTTGCCACAAAAGAATACTGTTTGTTCAAAATATTTCCCCCTCTCTCAAAATGCCCCTGCCTGTACTTCAGCCGGGATCACGCTGTGATACTCAAATCCGTTCTTAGCCTTTTCCATATCTTCCCTGGCTTTTTTGGCTATTTGGGGATTTTCCATTATATCCAGTGTTGTTCTGGCAATGACCGAAGCCGCAGCCTCCATACCTCTTTTTGCGATCCCCGATTTTCCCTGGGCCACTGCCAGCCAGGAATGGGCAGGGGTTCCCAGGGCGTAACAGGCACTTCCAAACCAGGCAGTCGGCACTGTCCAGCTCACGTCACCCACATCGGTAGAGCCCATCTTGACAGGAACCGGAGGAAATATGGTATCCGCCATGGCTCCCCGGAAAAACGCATTTCCCTTTTCCCCATAAAACTGTTTCGCAAGCCCCTGGTATGTCTTCCAGTCACCGGGGTCTCCCACCTTATGGAATTTCTCTGCGCAGACCATCTCCTCCTCCGTATATTTCAACGGATAGATTTCCCGGATATGGCTGAACACCAACTGGTCCAGTGTCTTATTCTGCAGGACATCCGAATAGGCACTCACCACTCGGATCTCCACCTTTGTCTCTGTCATCATGGCAGCACCCTCTGCCACCTTGCTGACCCTTTTGATCAGCTTATGCAGCTCCTCAGTTCCCGGCGCACGGACGGAATAAAGTACCTGGGCATAAGCCGGAACCACATTGGGAGCCTCCCCGCCTGAATTGGTCACTGCATAGTGTACCCGCGCCTCGGGTATCATGTGCTCTCTCAGATAATTGACCCCCACATTCATCAGCTCCACCGCATCCAGAGCGCTTCTGCCCAAATGCGGTGCCGCCGCCGCATGTGCGCTCACACCATGGAAGTCAAAGAAGATCCGGGCATTTGCCAGCGTGGAGATGGAGCTGAAATTGGCAGAATAGGGATGCCAGGCCAGGCAGATGTCACATGCATCAAAACAGCCCTCCCTCACCATAAAAGCTTTGCCGGCTCCGCCTTCCTCACCGGGACAGCCATAGTAGATCACAGTGCCGTCCATTGGGTTTTTCATGAGATAATCTTTTACCGCCACGGCAGCTTCCATACCTCCGGTGCCCAGAAGATGATGCCCGCAGCCATGCCCGGGTGCCCCTTCTTTTTCAGGCATTTTTTCGGTCACATCCGCTTTCTGGGACATTCCGGGAAGGGCATCATATTCTCCCAATATGCCGATCACAGGGTGTCCGGAACCAAACTTTGCACAAAATGCGGTCTCTATTCTCCCGATTCCCTCCTCAATGTCAAAGCCCTCTGTGCGCAAAGTCTCCATTTGCAGCCCGGCGGACTGCTTTTCCTGAAAACGTGTCTCCGCAAACTCCCAGATCCTGTCACTGATATTTTCAAATACTGCCCTTTTTTCCTCCAGCAGTTTGTCAAGCATTTCATATTTCATAAGATATCCTCTCGTTTCCGGCACCGGGCCTTTTCTCTTTTTCTTTTTTTACAAGCAAATCCTCTCCATTGGCGGGAAGAAGTATTTTCATCAAAACTTTGTTCCAAAGCCTTGGCAGATCCCTGCGCTCTTTCGGGTCAAGGCCATACTGAAAAGCTCCGTTTGTTTTTTCATCAAATAATACCCGTTCAAAGGGTACCAGTCTGCAGTCATAGCTTTCATCCTGTTTCTCCTCAGCAAGTATATAGACAGGAAGAAGCCGGAAGTCATGTATACGGCAGGTGCAGTCTGTACTGCCTTTTTCATATCCCTTGGCGATCCTGAACTTTACCACATAGGTAAGCTTGGAGTCTTTTGTAAGGGGATGATAGCTCACAAAATCACCCATGGAGTACAGGATAAGACTTCCCTTATAGTTTTCCATCTGCTGACACACATGGGGATGTCCCCCGATTATCACATCAATCCCCATGTCTGCCAGTTTGTGACCGGCCTCTATGATGTTTTTATGAGGATACAGTTCAAATTCCCAACCCCAGTGAACAGAGGCCACGATCACATCCGCGCCTTTTTCTTCTGCCCTCTTTATATGGCGTTTTACCAGTGAAAAATCAGGTTCTCTGTCATTAAATCTGACCTCATTGATCAGCGCTTTGTTATCATAGTGATTCCCATTCATATCAAAAGTGTAAGACAGCATAGCAATGCGTATGCCGTTCTTCTCTATGATCAGCACATCCTCCTGTTCCCTGCTGTTGCGGTTGGTACCGGAATGAAAGCATCCTCTCCTTTTTAAATTGTCCAGGGTTGTGTACAGACCTTCCTCGCCGTAATCAAAGCAATGGTTATTGGCAGTGGAAAAATAATTAATGCCTGCTCCTCCCTGCCAGAAACGGTCCAGCATGGACTCAGAAGTATTCATTTTCGCAGGCATTCCCATCACCTGATTCCTGCCCAGAGGTGCTTTGTCATAGACTGTGGATTCCAGATTGGCACAGGTAATGTCAGCGCCAAAATAAAAATCTGCAATTTCATCAAACAGATGGGGCGTATTTTCATAGGTCAGGCAGTCCACAGCCATCAGATCCCCTGCTGCTGACAGGGAGATTTCTGTCTGAACCTGAAAATCCTCCGGCAGGGAGAATTCCATTCTATGTTCAGAAAAATACGCCTCGATCCCCGAATGCTTTTCTGCCGTCTCAAGCTGGTGCACCCAGCAGCGGTATGCCCATTTCAGTTTCTCAAATGTGTTGTCTGCCACATCATACACATCCTTTACCGGCTGCGGGTACCTGAACTGATCCCACATCACTACACTGGCTGCCCTGGCAAGCCACTGAATGGGTTTTGATGTTTTATATTTCATTTTCCCTCCTGCTTTCTCTGTCTTTCGGCCTCTGCCGCTTTTCTGATCACAGTATAACTTTACAAAGAGAGAGAAAACAGGGCAGATAAAATAACAATAGGGATGTTTTTGGGTCACTTTTCAGAAAAGAAAAAAACAGATTAAAAAAAGACGTCCTTTTTTTAATCTGTTTCCCGCCTGATAAGAAAAACGGCAATGGCGTTGAGTGTCAGGGACTGATGGATCTCATATCTGCCGTCTATGGACTCCTCCATAAGAGAGATTGAGGGATTGCAGAAATTTTCCAGGTATTCTACAATGTCATCCTCCTCCAGAGGATTGGAAAAATTCATTTTGAGCCAGTTATTATAGAGACTGCCGTTGTCACGGTCCAGCCGTATGCTTTTGATCCGGTAGCGGCCCGCAGGGATATTCTGCAGAACCAGATTTACATTTTTTATGTTTCCGCTTCCCCTTACATTATCCAGAGACCGAAAGGGGTCTATATAACAGGGATGATACATGAGAACAGCCAGAGTTCCTCTTTTGTCCATGGTCACTAAAATATGGTTTTGGAACATGAGCACCTGCTGTTTCAAAAGCATCAGGGAGCGGAGCGTAAAAAACAGCGGCCTCCTGATATTATTATACAAAAACAGACTCAGCGGATAAGACAAAAGCGCCGGCATAGGGTTCTCCCTGCTGGAAAGATTCAGGGCAAAGGCAATTCCCGCTGTCATCTGAGCCAAGGAAAACACCATATCCGCGATCAGAGCGGTCCTGTGAAACTCACCTGCCTCCACCTGGGATTTTCCCGTGAGTGTGTTAAAGTGAGTTAAAAATATAGGCAGTCTGGCCCCTGCTTCCTCCATCCAGCCCTTCACAGCCTCCAGTCTTCTGTGATGGCAGGTTCTGTGAAACTCCTGGTATTTTACCGCGTCTGCAGGGGCCACAGACTGATTGGGGTCTGAGGTGAAGCTCAGAAAATCCACAAGCAGCAAAAACTGGTTATGCAGAACAAATTCCATTTTCTCCACAGGGTAGGGGTGTTCTCCCACAAGTATACCCGTCCTGAACTGGGAACAGATCTGCTTTATCATGGCAGCCGCCTCCAGTACAAAAGACAGTTCCCTGTCCGGCGCACAGAGTTCAAAATGCCACTGTTCCAGATATTCCTCCTCGAATCTGCCGCATACAATCTCCAACTGGCGCTTCATACGCCCTAAAATGTACTGCTGTCTTTCCCTTTTCATACCGGCAGCCTCTGCCAGCTCGATTCTCACAAAGGGAACCAGCCCCATCTGTCTCAGATTGTTTATGATCTCCGTACATTGAAAGTAATGGATCAGCTCTCTGTCCGGTACGTCATCCTTTTCAAAGAAAAAGCCATGGAACATGACATATTCAAATCCGATAGCCTTCTGTGCCTCCCGGATCTGCATCTGCACCGTGCTCTGCAGTGCCGACAAAATATGTCCTATATCCAGAATCTTCTTAGGAAAATCCACCTGGAACCTCTTGGCTGTTCTCACATTCAAAACAGCGCGTTCCGGTTCTCCCATGTCTGCCTCCGGTTCAAAGCGGCTTACATAGCGCACCAGCGCCTCCAGGGATTCCGGGGATTTTGCCCGGCCCCCTTTGTCCTGTCCGCCGGATGTCCTGGCACCTGTCTTTTGTGCCAGCGCATATTTCTTCCTGTATTCACCCGGGGAACAGCCATACTTTTTCCTAAACTGGCTGTTAAAGGTCTTGACTCCTGAAAACCCGCAGTTCATGGCAATTCGGGTAACAGGCTCCCCGGTATAGATAAGGTCGTGCACCGCAGCCTTTAAGCGGATACCCGTCAGATATTCCAGATAAGAGACTCCTGTTTCTTTTCTGAATAATTTGGACAGATACGGAACCGACAGATAAGCCTCCCCTGCAAGCTGTTCTAAAGTGATAGGGTTCCTGTAATTCTGGCTGATATAAGAGAGTATGGGATAGAGCTTTCCATCCCGGGATATATCGGTCATCTCATATGTTTCCCCGGAAATAAAATGGTGCAGCAGAGTATGCAACACCAGCAATAATTCCGATTGGAAAAGGAGCCTGTCCTCCTCACCCTGTTTTAAATAGATAAAAGCCATACGCGCCACTCTCTGCTTCAGGGATTCGTACAGGGACTCTGTCCCGGACTGCGCCCTGGCCGTACTGCAGGTATAGCGGTTTTTCAGTATTTCCGGGCAGCGGGTGCTCAGATATTCTCCGGACACACGAAGAAACAGCACGATATTCTGTCCCCGGCTCTCCACCGAGTACAATTCTCTGTGGTTAATGACCGCCAGACTGTTGCTCTCTAAAATGCCGGCTTCCCCAAAGGTCTCCAGCACCACCTGTCCCCGCAGGACAAGAAGAAAGGAAAGCCCGTCATTCAACTGATGGCTCAGGCTCTCCATATGGTCTAAATATACCTGAAAGTTATCCATTCCGGCTCTCCTTTTTCATATCCGATACTATCCTGCATTACAGAAGCAGATTCAGCAGCCCGATGATAAACCCGATCAATGCTCCCAGATTGATGACAGCATTCAGCTCTTTTTTCATGATGGACATGAGGATATTTTCCACTTCCAGCACATCCATACCGTTTACCTTCTCTTCCACTACTTTGGCGATGTGGAACTGTTCTGCCAGTTCTCCCGCCTTGTCACCCACAAATTTCACGTAGATGCTCTCCACCAGGGCGCGGATCTTCTCTTCACCCAGAGGGATGGATTCTATGAGTTCTCCGACTTTGCGGCTCTCCACAGACGCGATCTCTCCCACTACCACCGGATGGATCTTGTCATGCCCGTTCTCTCTGATATAATCCCCCACTTTTCTTCCAATGGGTTCCGCAATGGAATTGATCAGATCATCTGTGAGAAACATGGATACCATGGAGCCTTGGAATTTCTGCTTTACTTCTTTGGCGCCTTCCTCTGCAATGATGGAGCCTACATCCAGCTTGTCCAGGCCTTCTGTGATGCGGTCCGTGATAAAATCCTCCAGCTTTTCCCGCATCGCTTCATAGTCGCCCTGCTCCACATAGTGCTGCAGGAAACCTTCAACGGTATCATCGCTTTTCTGCACCTTCTGGACACCCTCGCTGATACGGCTGACAATGGTATTTTTCACACCCTCGGACAGCAGCATATCCTCCAGATCCGTCTTCGTGATCAGATGATCCCCCACAGCACTTCCCAGCGCCTTTGCCAGTCTGCTTTTTCCTCTCGGGATAATGCCCGGTGTAAAGGGCAGTGTCCAGTTCCCGATCTTCACCGGGTACAGGGGGCGAAACAACATCTTCACTGCAATATAATTCGTACAGTAGCCAATGACCGCTCCAATGAGCGGCCCGGCCAGTAAACGTAAAAAATTCATCTATATCCCTTCTATTCGTTGTGTTCAATCATGATCTTCAGTATCTCTTTGTCTGTCTGCTTCATGCCTTCCTTGCCTATGTATCCCACACAGCTAATGGTCTCAGGGGTATCCTCCTGCAGGATCCCTGTGTAAGGGGCATAGACTTTGTTCTTCATAGCCAGGTTATGAGCCATGATGGCAGCGTCCAGACTGGTGGCGATCTTGGCCGCACAGGAGATTTTCGCTCCATCGCAGATAATACCCGGTATATTGGCCAGTGTATTCTCCACTGTCATCTTGATCTGATCCAGTGTTCCACCCACCATATAGGTGAGAGCCGCACCACTGGCACAGGACGCAGACACCGCACCACAGAAGGCTGAGAGCTTGCCGATATAAGTTTTCTGGTAAATGGTCAGTAGATTGGAAAATACTAAAGAGCGGTAAAGTGTTTCCTGATCCACCTGCTTGATCCTGGCATAAACCACCACAGGTACAGAGGATGCAATTCCCTGGTTGCCGGAACCGGAATTGATGATGACCGGAAGGTCACATCCCCCCATTCTGGCCTCAGAGCCTGCCGCGGCATAGGCCTTCATCTGATTCAGCGTGGTGTCAGGATAAGACTCCACCAGAAGCTTTCCAAGCCCCAGTCCGTATCCGCCTTTCATTCCCTCATTGGCTATGGCCATATTACAGGTGATCTGTCTCTCTATTAAATGCTGTACCTTGGAAAGCTCCACCGTATCAGCAAATTCTTTGATATTTTCCATATTCAGGATGACTTTTCTCTCATCCGTGTCGTCATGCTCAAACTTTGCGGCGCCTTCCAGCAGTTCTTTTCCGTCTTTTCGGATACTGGTGATGTTGGTATGTCCGTCACGGATTTCCACCACTGCGCTGTGTTCCTCTGTATACAGCTCCAGAATAATATGGAGCACACTGGGACTGTCCAAAAATTCCACCTTACAGACACCTTTTTTCAGCATTTCTTTTGCCTTCTCAATATCCGCGTCTGTGACATCCTCCAGGACCTCCATCTGCTTCCCGGCATTTCCGCCGGCAATGCCCAGAAGTACGCCGGCCTCTATGCCAACCAGTCCTTTGGAATTGGGTATGGTGACACAGCGCACATTTTTAATGATATTGCCGCTGCACTTGGCGATGACTTTTTCAGGCATCCCGCCCAATATCTCTCTTGCCCTGGCACCGCCGTACGCAAGCGCAATAGGCTCTGTGCATCCCATGGCAGGAACCAGTTCAGATTCCAGGATTTTTATATAATCTTCTATCATTTCATTTGTCATCATTATTACCCTCTCCCAAAAAATTTTCCGCGCCAGTTCCCCCACATGCGGATCAAAAAGTATTCATAGGCCTTGTCAAACAAAAACAGGGCGATCTGGCCTCCCAACAGGAAAAACAGCAGCACTTTATCTGAAATCACACCTGCAAAAAGCAGTTTTGGAAACAGGAAAAGTGCAGGCACATACATGATATTAAAGATCACGAATTTTCCTGCTGTAAAAACCAGCTTTGGTTTTTTCATATTCTGGTGCTTTCCCAGAAAACGCCACAAGCCTTCCACAAAAAGTACATAGGCGCCCATCATGGCAAACGTAATGCAATAGAGCTTCTGAGGCGCCAGAAGAAATCCCAGAAGCAGAGTTCCCCCGAAAAATATGACCCCTGTCTTGAGGTCGTATTCTCTCACGATAATGCCCACACAGAAAGCGGCTGCTGCCAGAAAAAACAAAGTATTAAAATCCAGAACACCGCTGAGTATGATCATAACCACCGACAAGGCCATCAAAAGGCCGGATACGGCCATTTTCTTTCCGCTTACATGCATGGACAAAGATCTCCTCCCATACACTCACACAAACTGTCAGCGCACCACAGATCACAGCAGAAGTTTCCCGTACCGCAGGAAGAGCCGCCGTTGTTTGCGTAAGGACTGCCGCCGCCCTGGTATCTCTGGCTGTTCCACTGCAAGCGGTTCACCAGGTTGGAATACTCCGGATTGCCCGGTTCCATGGAAGATGCCTGTCTTGCCAGATTCAGGGCATTTACATTGTTACCCATTCCCATATTGGCCACTGCGCTCAGATAATACCACTGGGCGTTCCTGTTCTGTATACGGGAAAGCACATTGAGCGCCTGCTGGTACTGGCGGGCGTTCAGATAGTTGGCTGCTGCCTGAAGCTGCATATTGTCTTCCGAGGACGCATAATTCTGCTGGCTGTATCCTCCGGAGCTGTAGCTGCTGCCTGCGCTGCTGCCGTAACCGCTTTGGTAGCCTCCGTCCCTCTCACGCATGATCTGGTCATAGGCCTCCTGTACTTCTTTGAACTTTTCCTCTGCCAGCCCTGCCAGCGGATTATCCACATAGGAATCGGGATGGTATTTTCTGCTCAAATCCCGGTATGCTCTTTTAATTTCGTCATTGCTGGCGTTTTGTGATACACCCAGCACTTCATAAGGATTGTTGATCATGGTTCTCTTTTATCTCCTGTCTTTCTTTTTTTAATTTATTATATTTTGACCAGACTCCTGAATAGATAATATTCCGGAGCAGTTCAGACTCCTTAATACAGGGAAGCTTCTCAAAGGCACCGCTGGCTTCAGCCATCATCATGAGAAGAATGTCATACACTTCCCTCTCATACCCTTCCTTATCCTCTTCATACGATTCATAGAGAGTTTTCAGCGGGTTATAGCTGCCCTTTTTTATATCTTTTTCCAGGTCATCATAGGCATCCATAATATATATGAACTTCCCAAGATAGAAACCGAATTTTCTCAAATATTCTTCCCAGACATCCTCCCGGATAACAAAAATTTCTGCCATCAGCTCTCCGAAACAGCCGGCCACCAGATCCAGGTCCGTCTCTTGCTGCTTTTCATACTCTGAGAGTCTGCCAAGCTGCTTTCTGATCACTTTACTCTGTCTTTGGTACTCCTGACAGATCTTTTTAGCTTTTTTCTTAAATAAATGAACGCCAGTCAGCCCTTTCATGCTCTTATCATCCTGCCAGTCGTCTGCAAAATGGTAAAAGGAAAGCAGAATATTCATCTTGGCTCCGTACTGTGTGATCTCATTCTGGAGCATGGGGATCTTCTTCACAGGGTGCACCGGGCACCGGGAACTGATCTCCCTGGTCTCACTCTCATAAAGAGATGTAAGAAGCACCACCAGAAATGTCATATCATACGTAAGGGTCATTCTTCCCCGAAATCCGTATTCCTCTTTGAGTGTCCTGCAAAGACCGCAGTAATATGCCTTGTACTGATAAAATTCTTTCACTTTCAGCTCCGGTTTGTCCACCGTCACATATCCAAACATATGATTTAGCTGCCTTTCTCCTGCCTGCTGCTGCAGGTACTTACTTCTTGACATAATCTATATTATTATACTATAAGTTTCTGAAAAATACTATCCCCACATTGACGTAACTTCATTTTTTCGATATACTAATATACTGAAGTAACGGTTCAAACAGGCCTGCGCACTTACTGCGCCAGCCATATGAACCTATATTATCGGCAGATATAGGGCTGTCACGAACTGAAAAAACACGAAAGAAGGCATTTTTTACAGATGAAACCGGAAGATATGAACATTCCTCCCCAGGAATTTGATGTGCGTTTTCCTGAGCGGTTTATAAAAAATACAGATTACTACAATTCTCTCATGATGATGTACCGCTGTGCCATTCGGGAGATACAGACCAAACTGGAGGTACTGGATGATGAATTCTCTGTAAAGTACAACCGCAATCCCATCTCCTCCATCAAGACCAGGATCAAAAAGCCCATGAGTATCTACAGCAAGCTTCAGAAGCTGGGCTATGAATTCACGGAGACCAATATCCGGGAACAGTTAAACGATGTGGCAGGGATCCGTGTCATCTGCTCCTTCATAGATGACATCTATACGGTTGCCAATCTTCTGGCTGAACAGGACGATATTAAGATCATCCGCATCAAGGATTATATCCTGAACCCTAAGCCCAATGGCTACCGAAGCTATCACATGATCGTAGAGATTCCTGTATTCTTCGCAGAGGGGAAAACTCCCATGCGTGCCGAAGTGCAGATACGGACCATAGGCATGGATTTCTGGGCCAGCCTGGAACACCAGCTCCGCTACAAAAAAGAGCTGGGCAGCAACAAAGACCATGAGCTTATCAGCATGGAACTTCTGGAATGTGCCCACACCATCACAGCGGTGGACAACCAGATGCAGAATATTAAAAAGATGATCGGGGAACTGAACTGACGAGTTCCCCGATCATCTTTTATTTATGATAATAGGAAGCCCCCAGTGTGTGCTCTCTATTATTCAGCGCCGGAAACAAACTTGTCAAGAAGCGTTTCACAGGCGTCATAGTAGGCTGTCTTCTCTTCATTCTTCTCCATCTTGGTTCCTTCCAGGCTGCGCATTGCCACATATAGATCCTTCACGGACGCAGGTTCTCCCATCTCCGCATAGGCAGCACAGTCCTCCACCTTGGCAAAGTCCTCCAGTTTTTCCGGAAAAACACCGGCGTCCTTGAACTTTTCAAAATTCTGCTGGCTGATAAAGAAGATCATGCTTGTCCCTTCCTGCAGATCCACTGTCATCTTCGTCTGTCCTGCTGCCAGCATCTGGGGATCATATCCCTGGGCATCGTCCGGGGGCAGTACATAGTTCTGGATCTGTACATGGACTTCCCCGTCCCCGTTCAAATCCTCTGCATTGGCCTCAAAATAACTCTGCAGAGCCTGGCTGTCCTCGTCAGCTATCATATAATCTGTGACAAAGGCAATGTCATAATCATAGTCTACTTTGCTCAGCATATCCTTGACAAATACGACCACCATAAAAAGCAGGAAGGCCCCGATCAGTACATGGAACTTATAATAGTACCAAAAATTGTCAACTTTTTTTCTTGTTTCGTCTTTCATCTGTGGTTTCTTCATTTATTCACTCATCCGTCCTTTTTTTGTGCTGATTTAGATTTTATCACTTCTAAATTGAGAAAGGAAGAGGTTTTATAAGACTTTATGGAGATTTTAGAATTACGGCTGTTCACAGCAAAGACTGTAACTTATGGCTTGCTATTTTCCTGACTTGTGATATTATGGTAAAGGATTTTCAGAAATACAATTAATTGGAGATTAAAATATGAAGAATCTGACTCAGGGAAACCCAACCAAACTTATGCTCTCCTTTGCCCTGCCTGTGTGTCTCGGCAATCTGTTCCAGCTCTTTTACAGCCTGGCTGACACAAGGATCGTGGGAAGCACACTGGGGGAATCCTCTCTCGCCGCAGTCGGCGCCACCACAGCCATCAGCACTCTGCTCATCGGCTTTCTGCAGGGTCTGACCAACGGCTTTTCCATCATTGTTTCCCAGAGCTTCGGCGCTGACAAAAAAGAACGGCTGAAAAAAGCGGCTGCCGGAACCTTTCTTCTGGGCTTTCTCACCACAATAGTCCTCACCGCAGTCTCCCTTTTAGGGCTGAACGGATTTTTATCCCTGCTGCAGGTTCCCAGCCATCTTCTCTCGGAAGCATCAGGGTACATAAGGATCATACTTATGGGTATGCTCATCACCATGCTCTACAACGCGCTGGCGGGGATCATGCGGGCCGTAGGCGACACAGTGGCACCTCTTCTATTTCTGGTCTGCGCTGCCCTTCTGAACGTGGGGCTTGATCTGCTGTTCATCCTGCAGTTCCATATGGGGGTAAGAGGTGCTGCCCTGGCCACGGTTCTGGCCCAGAGTGTCTCGGTTGTACTGAGCTTTGTCTATATGTGGAAACGCTATCCGGTCTTTCGCTTAAAGCCTGCGGACTTCAGACTGAGCAGGACCATGATAAAGGTCCTTTACTCCTCCGGGCTGTCCATGGCTCTGATGATGTCCCTGGTATTTTTCGGTACCCTGGCTCTTCAGTGCGCTATCAATACCTTCGGCACGGAAATCATTGTGGCACATACAGCCGCCAGAAAAATCTGTGAATTTTATTTCCTGCCCATCTCCGTCATGGGTGTGACCATGGCTACCTTCTGCGGACAAAATTTCGGTGCCGGAAAATTCGACCGGGTAAAAATCGGTATCCGCCAGGCTCTTTTCATCACATGGGCATGGACCTTTGTTGTCATCTTCTTAAGCTACACAGCAGCCCCCTTCCTGATCCATCTGGTCACAGGAAGCAGCAGCCCGGTGGTCATAGAAAACGCCTCCAAATACCTGCGGATAAATTCCCTTCTGTATTTTGTCGCCTGCGGGATCAATATCCTCAGAAATGCCCTGCAGGCCATTGGGGATCACATCACTCCTGTCATATCCAGCTTCATAGAACTGGCGGGAAAAGTGCTGATCGCGCTGTTTTTAACACCTATCCTGCAGTACATGGGGATCATCATTGCGGAGCCCATCATCTGGTGTCTTATGATACTGCCCCTGATTTTTAAATTCCGCCGTCTGTGCAGGACACAAAATCAAAGACAGCGCATATAATAATCATAAAGCGATTCAAGGAGTCACCATTTGGCATATAAAATTGTAATAGACGCCGGGCACGGCGGAACGGATCCCGGCGCTGTCTATAAGGGCAGACAGGAGAAAGATGACAATCTCCGGCTGGCCCTGGCAGTAGGCCGGATTCTCTCCCAGAACGGGGTGGATGTGGTGTACACCCGCACCACCGATGTATATCAGACACCATTTGAGAAAGCCCGCATCGGAAACGACGCCGGAGCGGACTGGTTCATCTCCTTCCACCGCAACTCAAGCCCCCAGCCCAACCAGTATTCCGGTGTGGAATCCCTGGTCTATGACCTGTCGGGACAAAAGGTTGACATGGCGGAAAACATCAACGGAGCACTGGGAGAACTGGGCTTTAACAACCTGGGCGTGAGAGCAAGACCGGGCCTGGTAGTCCTTCGGCGCACACGGATGCCGGCGGTATTGGTTGAGGTTGGTTTTATCAACAACGACAAGGACAATGCCCTGTTTGACGAGAGATTCGATGAGATTGCCCAGGGCATTGCCTACGCGATCCTGGGAACACTGGAGGAGGAAGAGGTGGAGAAACCGCCTGCCGGGGAACCGGTGCTCTACCGGGTGCAGGTTGGCATGTTCCGTGAAAAACAGTATGCCGATAATCTGCTCTATGAACTGCAGGACCAGGGATTTCCGGCTTACATTTTAAACGAAGACGGCTTTTACAAAGTACAGGTAGGCGCTTATCAGTACCTGGCAAATGCCGTCAGGATGGAACAGACCCTGCGCCGGGCAGGATACAGTACCTGGATCACCACCTGATAAAAAGGGGGATGCCTCACCGGCACAGAATAAAAAGCCGGTATGAAAAAAGATGTCTTCTGCTGTATGGCAAGGAGACATCTTTTATTTATATCACTGATACGAGCATTTTCTCACATGGAATCTGCCCGCTCTTCCACATTCTTTTTAAAATTGATCACTTCATGGTCATATTCCCCGCTCATAAACTGGGAGTGGATCATGAAATCCGCAGTGGCCTTATTGATGGCCATGGGGATATCATAGACCTGCGCAATACGCATAAGAGCCTTCACATCCGGATCGTGAGGCTGCGCGGTCAGAGGATCTGAGAAGAACACTACAAAGTCAATGACACCTTCCACGATCTTGGCTCCGATCTGCTGGTCACCGCCCAGAGGACCGCTGTTGTATCCCTTGATGCGAAGGCCTGCTTTGTCCGCGATCAGCCTGGCTGTTGTGCCGGTTCCGTAAAGACTGTGATTCTTCAGTATATCATAATTCTCTTTGCACCATTCTATCAGTTTCGGCTTTTCATTGTCATGTGCGATCAGCGCGATATGTTTCTTTTTCCCTATTGTAAATGTTATAAATTCATTGTCCATGTATCTTAACTCCTTTCAGCTATCTGTATGGTTTCCGGTTCCGGCTGCTGTTTACAGGCCTGCCCGCGGACAGTGACCGGTTCCTCTGCTGTTTTTTTATCATAACATATTTTACTTGTCCTCACAACGGGAAACTGCTACAATAATTGCAAAGAAGGAGAAGCCTATGTACTATTTTATCATCAATCCCCGCTCCCGTTCCGGCAAAGGACAGGAGATCTGGGACAATGTCAAAAAACGTCTGGATGAAGAACATCTGGAATATGAAGCCTATTTTACCCAGCGGCACGGACATGCTGCTGAACTGGCTCATCAGATTGCAGCCCTCTCCATTCCCTGCACATTGGTTGTTGTAGGCGGAGACGGCACAGTGAATGAGGTGGTCAACGGACTTGTGAAAACCGTGTACACCCATATTACCCTGGGATATATCCCCACAGGTTCCGGCAATGACTTTGCCAGAGGCCTTGGGCTTACCAAAGATACAGACAAAGCAGTGGAACAGATCCTGTCCCCCGCATGTATTGAGAAAATGGATATCGGAATTGCGCGGTCGGATGGGGAAAAGCGCTGTTTTCTCATCAGCGCCGGCATTGGCTTTGATGCCTCCATCTGTCACGAGGCTCTCAATTCCGGCCTCAAGGATTTTCTGAACCGATACCATCTGGGCAAGCTTACCTATGCGGCGATCGCTCTGAAACAATTGTTTCTCTACCGCCCCTGCCGCGTGGATATCCGCCTGGATCAAAAAAAGATATTGCGCTTCCCCCGCTGCTTTTTTGTAGCCGGCATGAATCTGAAGTATGAAGGAGGAGGCTGTAAATTTTGTCCGGACGCAGATCACACGGATGGAAAGATCCACATCTGTGTTGCCGGAAAGCTCTCCAAGCTGAAGATCATTACCATGCTGCCCACTGCTTTTATTGGGAAACACACGTGGTTCAGAGGCATACAGATAGAACAGGGGCATGTGGTGGAGATCATCAGCCAGCGTCCTCTCCCTGTACACTGCGACGGAGAGTCTTTTGGGTTTAGGAATTCCCTTTCCCTCAGAACCGCCCGGGAACAGATTTCTGTCATTACCAGATAGCTGAAAGAAGGTTTAACTTATGAAATTACTGCTGATAACTGCTGCCATTATACTTCTCGTTTTTTTACTCTACTTCTATTGCATCATGCCGCGTTTTACAAGGAAATCCCAGACCCGCGCCTTTATGCACAGGCTTTTTGCGCACAGGGGGCTGTTTGACCCCAAAGAAGGCATACCGGAGAATTCCCTGCCGGCATTTGAGAGGGCCGTTCTCTGCGGATATCCCATTGAGCTGGATGTTCAGATCACCAAAGACGAGAAAATCGTAGTTTTCCACGACTATACCCTCGGCCGCATGTGCGGCATTGACCTCCCTCTGGAAACAAAAACCTATGAGGAGCTTCAGAGACTTTCCCTCCAGAATACAGGCGAGAAGATTCCTCTCTTTTCTGATGTACTGAAGCTTGTGGACGGACGTGTTCCTCTGCTGATCGAGATAAAACTTCACTCTCACCACACATATCCTTGCCTTCTTGTGGATAAACTGTTACAGGGGTATAAGGGCAGCTACTGCATAGAATCCTTTAATTCCCTGGCCCTTTTCTGGTACCGCCGCAATCGGCCGGATGTTGTGAGAGGACAGCTCTCCTCCAATCTCACAAGCCCTGTGGCTGAGGGTGGATATGTACTGAGCTTTCTGGTCAAACACCTGCTCACCAACTGTATCGGCCGTCCTGACTTCATTGCCTACTGCTATAAGGACAGCCGGAACCTGAGCTTCTGCCTGAACCGCCATCTGTACAAAACACCTGTGTTTGCCTGGACACTGCGCACACCGGAAGCCTACGAAAAATACAAAAAACGTTTTGACTCCGTTATTTTTGACAGTTTTCTTCCCCGCAGACAGGCATGACCAGATGTTTTTTCCAGAGTGTGAATTGGATGTGAAGCTTTTCTGAATTTACTGTAAATCCCATTGTTATCCTGATTTTCCTGTGCTATAATTGGCAGGACAAAGAAAGGCTTTGGCATCGAAAAGAAGGTGATTAAGTGAATCTGGTTAAAAAATACAAACATACCTGGATCATCCCAGTATACGGCATCTTTTATCTTGCGGCATTCCAATACCTGGAGCAGCGTGATATCCGGCCCCATATCATCCATATGAAGATTGATGACTATATCCCCTTCTGTGAATATTTCATCGTCCCGTATCTGTTGTGGTTCGCCTACATCGCAGTGACTGTTTTATACTTCTCATTTTTTAATGACAGCAAACGGGAATTTTACCAACTGATATTTACCCTGGGAGTGGGCATGACACTGTTCCTGGTGATCTCTTATATTTATCCTAACGGGCAGGACCTGCGTCCCAAGCTTTCGGGTGACAGTATCTTCATTGAACTGGTGAGGCATTTATACAAGATCGATACTCCAACTAATATACTGCCCAGTATCCATGTATTTAACTCCGTGGCCTGCTGCACAGCTGTTTTCAAAAACGCAAGAGCAAAAAGGCATCCCCTGCTGCTTGGCAGTACCCTGCTTCTGACCATTCTTATCGTGATGGCAACCGTATTCCTGAAGCAGCATACACTTGTGGATGTAGTTGCGGCATTTGCGCTGAATGTTTTCTGTTACCAGATGTTCTACAAGGCACATCCTGCACGGCAGAAACAGCCGGCTTTTGTAAAATAGCTTTTAAAATTTTCACAAAAAAAGGACACTCCGCTTTTGGAATGTCCTTTTTTTCATACTAACAGCGCCTCCGTATGGCGACTTCTTTCATTCTTTTGACTCTTGATTTTTCTTTAATTGAAACCATAGAATTTCTGCACTACTTTATAGATCGCCACAGAAATATTTCTTCCGCTCCATCCCGGCAGATTCACGCTTCTACCTAGGATACCCAGGCGGAGCTTCCTGTAAATATGGATATCTTCATTTCTCAGATATTTCCACAAATCCTTTTTCTTTTCCAAATTTTCCTCCGTGCCGGAGCGTATCAGCATAATAGAGGAAACCGCGGTGATAATGTCCAGGTAACGGAGGAGATACTGCCGCAGATGCTTGTCACTGACCCTCTTTCCCGCCACAGAATCGATCATGAGACGGTTCACCAAAAGCTGCTGGTCAATTCTGCGTATCATCACGTCCTCATGCACTGACTGGTCCTCCCTGCCGATAAAATATCGGTAAAAATTCACGTCCATATAGTACATGGTCTTCACCGAAGGCAGCGGCTGATAGACAAACAGGTTGTCCACGTAAAAGGTGTGTTTCGGCAGCTCCAGACCGCACTCTCTGAGCAGTCCGGTGCGGTAGATCACCGAATGCATCAGAATATATTTTCCCACCGGCATCTTGCTGATCTCCTCCCAGGTGAAAATTTTTCCCTGCGGAAGGTATTTCTTATAGCGCATGACTTTCTTCCGTCTGGCGCCCTGCTTTTCATAGACAAAATTGCTGATCATCATATCCAGGGTCTGAGGCCCTCCCACTATCTCTGAGAGCTTTGTCAGGATCGCCTCATAAGCCTCTTTGTTCACCCAGTCATCGCTGTCCACCACTTTAAAAAAAATTCCGGTGGCGTTTTTAAGGCCTGTGTTCACAGCCTCCCCATGGCCGCCGTTCTCCTGATGTATAGCCTTTACAATGCCCGGATATCTGGCGGCATAATCGTCTGCGATCTTTGCCGTGTCATCCGAGGAACCGTCATCCACGATCAGTATTTCTACCTGATCCCCGCCTTCCAGCAGGGAATCCACGCATTTTTCCATGTATGCCTGTGAATTATAGCAGGGAACTGCTACGGACAATAATTTCATTTAATTAGTCCTCCTCAATATATTTTCTGTATGCGGAAAAAGCGGAGGGAATCGCGTATTTTCCCTTCGACTCTTTTTTATTGATAAAAAGCAGGTTTCCTGCCTCCTTCTCTTCTGTGGAGGCCACCTTTACCACATATCCCTTCATATGCCACTCTACATGTGAAAAAATATGTTTTGCCTCGCCTGCAGTTCTTATGTGCAGGGGTATGAGTTTCCATTCCTCCACTGCCCTGATCACTTCCTCCTCGGTCAGCCATCCTTCCACATTGGGAAATTCATACAGGCCGGCCAAAAGTCCTTGATCGGGACGCCTGCATATGGCATATTCCTGCCCGTTCTGTATGAGAAGGACTGTCTTCTCCTCAATTCTGCGTTTCTTTTTGGAGGCTTTTTTCGGATATTCCAAGACAGTGCCATTGGCCCGGGCCTTACACAGATGGCTTACCGGACAGTCGCTGCACTTAGCCATACCGTTCGGTATACAGACGGTAGCACCCAACTCCATGAGACTCTGGTTAAACGCCCCAGGCCTGTCCTCTGGCATGACTGCTTCCAATTCCTGTTCCACCCGCTTCTTTACCGACTGCTTTAAGATATCGTCCCCATTTTCAGTAATACGGGATATCACCCGCAGAACATTGCCGTCCACTGCCGGCTTTTTCAGGCCAAATGCAATGGAGGAGACAGCGCCTGCCGTATAGCTTCCGATACCGGGCAGTGCCAGGATTTTCTCATAATCTGCCGGAATCTCTTTATTATATTTCAAAACGATCTCTTTTGCCGCCTTCTGCATATTTTTCACACGATTATAATAGCCCAAACCTTCCCACAATTTCAACAGTTTATTTTCCGGGCAGGCGGCCAGATCTTCAATACCGGGAAGCGCCGAAAGGAATCTCTCGTAATATCCCTTTACAGCCTCCACTCTTGTCTGCTGCAGCATGATTTCAGAAACCCACACGTGGTAGGGAGACGGGTCTCTGCGCCAGGGCAGGTCCCGCTTATTTTCCTCATACCAGGAAAGCAGAGGTTCTGTTATCTCTTCCAGTTTCATATCAGCTTTACCTCCACCGGTTCCCTGAGTAAGATGGCATCCGGCTTTACAAAGCAGTCATAGGCCAATACATGTACTCCGGCTTCTTCTGCCTCCAAAAGCACCTTTGCGAACTCCTCATGTGTCTTTTTATTCGGTTCAAAATGTTTCACGTCCTTCATCTGGATAACAAACATAATATACGCCTCATAGCCCTCTTTTATACATTGGCAAAGCTCCTTTATATGCTTGATTCCCCGTTCAGTGGGCGCGTCCGGAAAGCGGGCGATTCCGTCTTCTTCCAGTGTCACGCCTTTTACTTCCATGAATATTTTCCGTTCTCCCTGTTCCAGATACAGATCAAAACGGGAATTTCCGTATTTTGTCTCAGGACGGATGTAGGCGCCCTCTCCGAACAGGCTGCCTTTACGCAGCCACTCCTCCACCACCCGGTTGGGTATCTGGGAATCCATATTGATCAGACGGTTTCCCTTTTTTACAGCGATCAGGTCATACGCTGTTTTTCGTTCTTTTTTGTCACTTTTCTCCAAAAAAACAGAGGCGCCGGGAACTAACAATTCCCGGCACCTTCCAGTGTTTTTTACGTGACAGATTTCTTCCTGCCCGTCAATCTCCACACGGGCAATAAAACGGTTAGGGCGGCTTAAAAAGCGCCCTTCCCTGATATTCTTATATCTCATGCTTCTGTCAGTCCCTCATAAATCTCTTTTACGCTGTCAAAGACATAGGTTGGCTTTACATCTCCTTCTTCTATGTCCTGTGTAGTCGCTTCACCGGAAAGCACACAGATGGTATCCACCCCGGCTTTCACTCCGGTCTTGATATCTGTGTAAAGCCGGTCACCAATGATGACAGCATCCTCTGCCTTCATGCCCAGCTTCTTTAATACACAGTTTACCATAATCGGCTCAGGTTTACCAATAAAAAATGGTTCTTTTCCTGTGGCATTTTTCAGCATTATGCTCATAGAGCCGCAGTCAGGGATATATCCAAAGCTCACCGGACATACAAAGTCAGGATTTGTAGCCAGATAAACCACATTTCTGCCCAGCATAATGCAGGTATTTCTGATCTTCTCTGAAGTGTTCTCCGTATCAAATCCAATGAGAACAACAGAGGCCCTGTCATCCACCTCTGTGACCACCGAAATGCCGGCCTCGCGCAGCTCATTTACCAGGGAACGGGTTCCCATGCAGTAGACTACCTGATCCGGATAATTTTCATTGATATACATGGCTGTGGCCTGGCTGGATGTATAGAAATTCTCATATCCGGCCCGAATGCCCATTTTTGTCACCTTCTCCACATAGTCATTCACTGACTTTGAGGAATTGTTGGTGATAAAGATATACTGTCCGCCTCTTCTCTCGATCTCATCCAAAAAATCAAGTGTTCCCTCAAAAATTTCATCCTCGTTGTAAATCGTTCCGTCCATATCCAGAAGATACAGCTTCTTGTCTCTCAGCTTCTCTGCATTTTTCCCGTTCTTATCTGTCAGCATTTTTCTTCTCCTTGTAAATCCTGTTCTTTTTATAACGCCGGAATATTCTTTGTGGCGACCATATCCACACCGGTTCCGCACACGTTTTTCAGCACTACATCACCAATCTGTACCGGCGCTTTCACTGTCACGGATCTTAAAGCCTCCGCACAGTCGTAAATCTTTCCTTTTGGAATATCGGAGGCGGTCTTAACAGAAACCACCGGAAGCGTGCCCCCGCTCACCCGTACAGAGGAAGTGACGATCCTGGTGGGGTTGGTCACCTCTTTCTTTCCGTAGGCTTCCCCTTTTTTACAGGTATTTCCCTCCACCTTTTTCACGGTACCCTCTTCTAATGTCACAGTAAGGCTGCATCCCAGAGGACAATTAATGCAAATCAATTCTCTTGTTTCCATTTCTATGCCTCCTCCACTTTCACAGTAATCTTATCGAAACTTTCATCATCTGTCAAATCTGATTTTTTCAGAACCACCTGTTCCATCTCACCCGGCGCCAGCTTTCTCTTCTTCTTGTGCCAGATCCGCCGGTCTCCCAGGTACACGCTCACATAGCAGTCCCTGTAAACACTGCCCACCCGGAAACGCAGTGTAATGGTATCCTCCATGCACGCAGGGCGGATAACCTGGGGCACAGTGTAGCACACGCCGTCCACAGCAGCGACGGGAATCACTCTTGTATCCCCCTTTTTCTCTCCCTTTATATAGGCTGCGGCGCAGGCACCAGCCCTTGCAGCCTCCTCAGACACATAATCCACCAGATCATGCACATGGAGCACATTGCCGCAGGCAAAGACACCCGGCACATTTGTTTCCAGACTCTCATTCACCACAGGACCTGAGGTGATGCGGGACAATTCCACTCCAATTTTTCCTGACAGCTCGTTCTCTGGAATCAGTCCGCAGGACAAAAGCAGGGTGTCACAGGAATAAAATTCCTCAGTTCCCGGAATCGGCTTTCTGTTCTCATCCACCTGGGCCAATGTAATGCCTGTCACTCTTTCCTTTCCCTGAATGTCAACCACCGTGTGACTTAGTTTTAAAGGGATGTCAAAATCATTGAGGCACTGTACAATATTTCTCTGAAGGCCGCCGGAAAATGGCATCAGCTCTGCCACAACTTTTACTTTTGCCCCCTCCAGAGTCATCCTTCTGGCCATGATCAGGCCAATATCACCGGAACCCAGGATCACCACTTCCCTGCCCGGCATGTATCCCTCCATATTTACCAGACGCTGGGCTGTTCCCGCAGTGTAAATGCCTGCCGGGCGGTATCCCGGAATATTCAAAGCGCCTCTTGGCCTCTCCCTGCAGCCCATAGCCAGGATCACGGCACGGGCTTCCAGCATCATAAGGCCGTCCTCCCTGTTCATAGCCATGACCGTCCTGCAGGTCTCCCCGTCCCGGATATCCAGAACCATGGTGTGAAGCTTATAAGGGATCTGCAGTTCCTCCACCTGTTCAATAAAACGCCATGCGTATTCCGGTCCTGTCAGCTCCTCCTTAAAGGTGTGGAGGCCAAAGCCATTGTGGATACACTGGTTTAAGATTCCTCCCAGTTCCCTGTCACGCTCTAATATCAGGATGTTCTCCACCCCTTCTTTTCTGGCAGATACTGCGGCTGCAAGGCCTGCCGGGCCTCCGCCTATTATAATCAAATCATACCGCATGATTTATCCTCTCTTTCCCGTTTAAAATGTCTCTGTGATCCTTGTCAGCCTTCTTTGATCACGCCTGTGAGCAGCTTTGAGTTCTTTCCTGCCTTAGTCAGCTCCAGGGGATCCATGTGCAGTTCCCTTGCCAGGATCTCCATCGTTCTGGGCGCGCAGAAACCGGACTGGCATCTGCCCATTCCCGCCCTTGTTCTCCGCTTCACACCGTCTAAGGATCTGGCGCCCAAAGGCCGCTTGATGGCGTTTACGATCTCCCCCTCTGTCACAGTCTCACAGCGGCAGATCACATTGCCATAAGCCGGGTCTTTTTTGATCAGTTCCTCTATTTCCTCCGGGGATGCCTGTGCCACATTGGGAATGTCCTCCCTGGTGCTGATGAAATTCTCTTTCTTTTCTGCGTGCAGATACTCTGCCGCCATCTGCGCCAGGTATTCTCCGATGGCCGGAGCACTTGAAAGGCCAGGGGATTCAATGCCCGCCGCATTGAAAAAGCCCTCTGCGTCTACTGCTTCACCCAGAACAAAATCCTCGTCTTTTTCCGTGGCCCGAAGTCCAGCAAAGGAGGTGATGACCATATGCAGGGGAACCTCCGCCGCGCTTACACGTGCCAGAGAGGCCACCTTTCCAAGTCCCCGGGCAGTTGTCTGAATCCCCTCTTTGTCCTCAATGTCATCGGCAGTGGGGCCTACAAGAAGATTGCCGTGAACCGTTGGAGTGATAAGAACCCCCTTTCCCATCTTGGTGGGAAGCTGGAATACGGTATGAGAAACAAAATTTCCGGCCTTTTTATCCAGCAGGCAGTATTCCCCTTTTCTGGGGGTGATGGATATTTTCCGCTCGCTTACCATATTGTTGAAAACATCCGCATACACCCCTGCTGCATTGATCACACACGCTGTTTCATAACATTCCCGGTCCGTCTCGATCTCATATCCGCCTTTTTCAAGCTTTCTGACTGCCTTTACCTCTGTATCCAGAAGGAATTCCACACCGTTTACATTGGCATTCTCCGCCAGGGCGATAGTCAGCTTAAACGGACATACGATTCCTCCCGTCGGAGCGTATAAAAGGGCTTTGACCTCATGGGAGAGGTTCGGTTCCAGTTTATGGATCTCTTCTCCTCTCACGATCCTGAGTCCCTCCACACCGTTTTCCTCCCCACGGGTTTTCAGTGCTTCCAGCTTCGGTATATCTTTCTCATCAAAACACAGTACCAGGGAACCGTTCCTCTTATATGGAAAATCCAGCTCCTCTGACAGCTCTTCCATCATGCGGCTTCCCTTCACATTCATCCTTGCCTTCATGGAACCTGGCTCTGCGTCAAAACCGGCATGCACAATTGCACTGTTTGCTTTGGAGGTTCCGCAGCAGACATCCTCCTCGCGCTCAATAACGGCTGTCTTCAGATTATATCTGGACAACTCTCTGGCCACAGCGCTTCCCACAACACCTGCGCCTATGATCATCACATCATATTTCATCTCTTCATTCCTCCTGTTTTCTATAAAAATAAAAAGAGACAACACGAACACACATGCTTTTACATGTGTCCTCCGCTTTGTCTCTGTTCTCCAGCGTTATCTATTTATTTTTGAGTCAGCCCGGTAAATGTGCAGACCGGCTGAACAGGTACTGCCCCTACATAAACCAGACTTCCTGGTTGGTGGTGGATATACACACGGCTCCGGCGCTGAGCGCTGCCATGATATCCTCCTTGTCTGCGATCAGCCCTCCTGCTATGACAGGTGTTCTGCTGTGCGTGCAGATTCTGGCAATGATCTTCGGCATGACCCCCGGAAGCACTTCGATCATATCCGGGTGAACACTCTCCGTCTGCCTTCTAATGCTTTCAAAAGCTATGGAATCAATGACAAAAAAGCGCATGACCGCAAACAGTCCCAGCTCTTTTGCCTGTTTGATGATCCCGGGCTTGGTGGAGATCACACCGTCCGCCTCTGTGGTGCTTTTCAAAAAATCAACGGCAACCTCCCGGCTGCTCAGACCCCCAATGAGGTCAATATGTACCAGAACAGTCTTGCCCCTCTCTTTCAGGCGCCTCACAATATCACCGATACTGCAGATGTCCCCGTAAAGCACAAAGACGATCTCGATATCCGATCCCAGGCATTTTTTCAGTCCCTGTTCGTCCTTGATGGCCGCCACTACAGGGCAGTCCTCAAATTGTTCTAAAATTTCCTGTTGTTTCATGAGACGCTCCATTTCTGTACTGTAAACTAGTAAACTATTTAATCTTAAAAAGACAAGACAACAAAGCCGTGATACGGCTTTATCCTCTTGTCTCCTGTCTCTTGTTATATCTTAGCACATTCCCCTGTCTCCTGCAAGCCCTAATGTAACTTGTCGGCATCTGCCTGGTAACAGTTCGTTACTGTTCACATATATTATTCCGCGAGGTGCTGCCTGCGTTTGCAAAGCAATCCCGAGGCAGCCACGCGCCAGACTGTAATTTTTGGTAACCCTACCTGTAGAAACATACAACAGGACAGCCTGCCTCTATATTTTCATATATAGTTGTGGCTGAAGCGGTGGGAAGGTTGATACATCCGTGAGAACCATTTGTCTTGTAGATCGAACCTCCAAAGCTGTATCTCCAGTTGGCATCATGCAGGCCGATTCCGCCGTTAAAGGGCATCCAGTATTTGACAGGCTGTTCATACTCATAAGTGCCGTCCTCCAGTTTGCGCCCTCTCAGCACCTGATTTGTCTGTTTATACATAAGAGAATACACACCGCCCGGTGTCCTTCTGTCTCTCATCACGTAAGTACCGGACACAAAATCAGTATCCATAAGCAGCGCCCCATCCTTGTAAAACCACAGATGCTGGCTTGTCAGGTCTATTTCCACATAAGTTTGGCCGATATCATTCTCCCCGTATACCACACCTGTTTTAGAATATACAGGCTCTCGGACAGTCACTGCATGGTTGGCTATGTCCTCCAAAAGCTGTGCCTTTTCCTTTAGCTGATTGATCTGGAAACCGTAATTGCCTCCTGAGACAGTGATGGGTTCCCCTGTGGCTGTACTTGTGATAGTCCTGTCCCTGCCTACTGTGTCATAATTCTCGGCAAGCCAGGCTACAAACTCTGTCACTCTTGCCTCCAGAGTTGCCGGATCATCAACATAATTTCCATTTTCGTCGTATGTCATCCATTCCTTCACCGTCATACCGTCCAGCACTTCTGTCTTGTCTCCGAAGGTATAGGTAATTGTCACCGCAGCGCAGGAATTCCACACATCCCGCTGATGGATCAATGTGGGGTCTTCTTTTGTAACAGCCGGGGCCGCATAGGCACCCGCTTCTTCGGCGGAGACGGATTCCTGGCTGCCCGCCACTGCTGCCTCCAAAGCAGAGAACATAACGTCCTCCTGCACGGTTGTGCCCGCCGTCTCATCTACAATGACAAACTGGTTTTCCTGAAATGCAATGTACGCATCCGTCGGCGCTTCCATACTCTCAGCCTGCATGCAGTCAAAGGACTTAAGCTGTGCATTTAACGCTTCCTTGTCGTACTGTATGTTCTCCTCCGTCTCATGATCCATTCCCTTGAAATATCCCTTGATCCATGTAAATGGATTCTGGTCATCCAAAAGCTTCTGTACACTGCCGTCGCTGACATAGGCATAACGGATATCCTGTCCCTTGATTTCTCTTGTCTGGTCATTCCTGAACTGCACCTGGATGGAATAGTCCTCCACCTTTTCCCGAATCATGTCTTCTGCCTGCTCCACGGTCATATTCCCGCAGGCCATATGGTTGATAGTGGTTCCCTTAAAAAATTTATCTCTATAATAGTAAGCACCTGCGCCGTAGCCGGCAGCTGCCAGTATAACCACAGCTCCTGTAATGCCCAGTGCGATCTTGATTCCGGTCCTTTTACCCTTCTTTTCCTCAACCCTTATTTCTTTTTTGGCCGCTTTTTTCTGCTTTTTCTCAGCTTTTTTATCCGGTTCCTGATATGCAGCCGCTTCTTCCTGGCTCCCTATGGTATCCTGGATAATTTTCTCCATGGCAGAGTCAATTTTGGCCTCCATCTCTGATTTAGGCCGTGTCTGTTCTGTCTCCCCTTGCCGGACAGCAACCTTCGCCTTATTCTCTGCCTGCTGCGTCTTCTTATGCTGTGTCTTTTTCTTCATCTAATTTGCTCCCCGATATTACATTTCTGTCGGAACTGCAGCCGTATTCACTTGATTTCTCAGGCCGCAGCCGCCTATATTCGACATAAACGCGAATACTTGTCTATTATAACACAAAATTCTACAACCGGATAAATATAAATCAATCCTTAAAAAAATTTAAAGCTTTTGTCACACTTTCAACTCCTTTTAGTGTATGTGAAATATTTTCTTCATATTCTATCCTGCCGCAGAATTCTGCTGGGAATGAACCATCCATATATTAGACGCCGAAAATCGTCAAAAGGTGTCACACAGAATAGAAAATTTTTTTCTCCGCATACTAATCATGCAGCGCAGGCAACTGCTGTGACTCAACACAAGAAAAAAAGTGAGGAAACTGCCATGTTAAATGAAAAACCTTACAAAAGCGATTATGATGACGGAAACATTCCTGAAATCGACCTGCCCAGGGAGTCAAACGCCACTGACGTGATCCCCGACGAAGTGCCGCGTAAAGACGGTCCCGGCGGTGAGGGCTGACAGGAAGCGAGGTGATCTCTAATGATTGACAACGAAGAACTTCCCATCGGCTTCACCATGGAACTGGCAATGCATTCAGATGTCCTGAATCATTTTGCCAAGCTTTCCAAGTCTGAACAGAAGCCTCTGGTAGATAAAGCCAGACAGGTAAATTCCCGTCATGAGATGCGGGAGTATGTGGAATCCATGTTCCGCCCCTGAGACGCGCTGCTTCTGAAACCGGCTGTGACACGCAGAGAAATCTGTGCTGCACAGCCGGTTTTTTGTTCAAAATATCGTTTCCCCTCTTTTCTGAATGTGGTATACTAAAAGTGTTTTAAAACAAAGAAGGAGGATTGCTGTAAAGCAAAAGAAATCATATGTACTATTTACTGAATCAATACTTAGACACAAAACAGATCGTGATGCTGGGAATCATCATTACTTTTCTCATCACATTTTTTGCGCTGAAGCACCCGTTTTCGTTTCTGCCCAGTGACCAGGGGCGTGATTTTGCCTTAAACGGCGCGCTTTCAAAAGGCAAAACAAGAGGTGTCGGGCTGACCTTTGTAGTCTGCTTCATCATCGGAACTCTGCTCTTTATGCCTCTTGACAAGGAGTATATTGTCTACGCTATACTGCTTTTCTGTATTATGCTGAGCGGGTACCTGGACGACGCTGCCGAGACACCGTGGAACGAATACAAAAAGGGACTGATCGATTTTATCATATCAGCCGTGGCAGTTATCACTTTCCTGAATTATAACAGCACCACCATTTCCCTTGGCTTTACAGAACTGGAACTCCCAAAGGCAGTCTATGCTATACTGGGCATTATCCTTTTCTGGGTCTCTATCAATGTGACCAACTGTACCGATGGTGTGGACGGGCTGTGCGCCAGCCTCTGCGTGATCGTCATGCTGTCCTTTGGCCTGATCTTTAAAGAGACTCTGGGTACTTATGTGATCGCCAATTTCCTTTTCGCCGCAGTCCTGCTGGCATACCTGTATTTTAATTCCTCTCCCAGCAGTATGCTCATGGGAGATGCCGGCTCCAGGGCTTTGGGCTTTTATATTGCAGTGATCGCCATCAAATCCCAGCATCCCATCATTTACATCCTGCTGGCGGGTGTGCTGATCATTGACGGCGGACTGGGTCTTGTGAAATTATTCCTGAAAAGATTTTTAAAAATCTCTATTTTAAAAAATACAAGAACTCCCATCCATGACCATGTGAGAAAAAAATGCGGCTGGTCAGATACACAGGTCGTTGCCCGTTTTTTGATCATACAAGTGATCCTGGCAGTGGCTGCCTACATGCTGGTAAAATAATAGTAAAAAGAGAAACACGCCTATAAAGCTGTGTTTCTCTTTTTTTATCTCCCCCGTTTTGCTGCTCCTTAACACGCTGTTCTGTTTCATATGAGACCAATCACCCACTCGTCAAATATGAAGGATAATATCCTGAACCTCACAATTTAAGATATCGCACAGTGTATCAATGGTCTTTGTGGTAATCGCTTCGCCCTTTTTAATCCTGTGCAGGGTGTTTGCTGAGATACCATGGTGATGGATCAATTGATACTCTGTGAAATTTCTTCTGAACAGCGTTTCATAAAATGGTTTGTAACTTATCATGTACACTTCTCCTATTCAGTGCTGCTGTTTACAGCCCTGCTAAAGCACAGCTATGTAAACAGTAACTATACAGTGCATTTATTGAATAGTATCATACTCAATCTCTTGACTATACTCAAAATATTGAGTATATTTAAAACAAAAGAACGGAATGGAGGAATATTTTATGACAAATCATGAAGAGCCCAAGTATTCATCAGAATACGACGAGAAAAAATTCATTGAAAACTGTGACAAGTACAAGGATATCGTCCTGGAAAACATTATTAAAAAAGCAAAAGAAATGGGACTTTTAAAAGACTAAAGTTTGTCCGAAAATCCCTTTTGGCAGGCTGTGCGTCACATATTGCGGAAGATTTGACTCCGATGAGGGAGGCGCAGCAAGCTGCGGTGACCGAATTGGAGCCAAATACAGCAGAGGATCTTTTCTATTCAGAATGCCGCTTGTACTCTTTCCTCACTTTATGTATAATAAATGGGGGATCTGGAAATCCTGACTGCGGCTGAAAAAACCGCAAATAAAAACAAAGGAACTTTTGTATATGAATATAAGAAGACTTTTTGCTGTATGGAGCGCCAAATTCATAAAGACAGCCTGTCAGATCACGGGCAGACAGGGTGTGACACTGGCCGGAAAAATAGCGCTGTCCATCTATCCGCCAATCTTAAAAGAACTGGCAGGTGAGGTCAGAAAAGACATTTTTGTTGTCTGCGGCACCAATGGCAAAACTACTACCAACAATCTGCTGGCCTCTGTACTGGAGGCAGACAAATGCAGGGTCGTATGCAACCGCACCGGCTCCAACATGCTGAACGGAGTTGTCTCTGCCTTTGTCCTGAACGCCCGGGCCAACGGACATTTAGATGCGGATTATGCATGTATTGAGATTGATGAAGCATCCACTGTCCGCGTATTTCCTCACTTCAAACCTGACTATATGGTGCTCACCAATCTGTTCCGTGATCAGCTTGACAGGTACGGGGAGATAGATACCACCATGAATCTTCTGTCCCGTGCTATGAAAATGGCACCTGATATGAAGCTCTTAGTCAATGCGGATGACTCCTTGTCTACCTTTCTGGCTATGGATAATGAGAATGCATACACCACCTACGGCATCAGTGAACAGGTATATAAAGAACAGGACTCCAAGGAGATCCGCGAGGGCCGTTTCTGCAAACGCTGCGGGGAAAAGATGGAATACAAGTTCTATCACTACAGCCAGCTGGGAGATTATTACTGTCCCAAATGCGGATTCTCCCGCCCGGCTCCTCAGTTTGACGGCAGCCATATCGATATGTCGGACGGCCTGTCCTTTGATGTGGATGACTTCCATATAAAAGCCAATTACCGTGGTTTTTATAATATCTATAATATACTGGCCGTCTACGGCGCCGCATCCCTGGCCGGTATTCCTCTTGACAGCTTCAACAGGATTCTGGGGGACTATACGCCTCAGTTTGGAAGAAACGAACTTTTTGAGATCAACGGAACCAGGATCATGCTCAACCTGGCTAAAAATCCGGCTGGTTTTAATCAGAATATCGGAGCAGTCATGACAGACACCGCCGCCAAAGATATCATAATTCTGATCAATGACAACAGTCAGGACGGCACAGATGTCTCCTGGCTTTGGGATGTGGATTTTGACAGGCTTAGGGATGCCAATGCTGCTTCCATCACTGTCAGCGGCATCCGCTGTCAGGATATGCGCCTCCGCCTGAAATATGTGGATATCCCCTCCACTCTGGAGCCTGATATCGAAAAAGCCATCCGGTCCAGAATCGAGAGCGGAACAAAAAACCTGTATCTGCTGGTAAACTACACGGGTCTTTATACAACCCATAATATTCTGAAGAAAATGGAGGGCAGAAAATAATGAAAATCACTATCGGACATTTATATCCTGACCTTCTGAACCTATACGGAGACAGGGGAAATATTCAATGCATGATGAAGCGCTGTCAATGGAGAGGCATTGAAGCCGAGACTGTGGAATTCCAGCTTGAGGACAGGATTGATTTTTCTGCCCTGGACATAGTTCTTCTGGGCGGAGGTTCCGACCGGGAGCAGATGCTGGTCTGTGACAAGCTTCGCAGTATCCAAAAAGACTTCAGGGATTATGTGGAGGACAACGGCGTGGTGATTGCCGTCTGCGGCGGCTATCAGCTCCTGGGACATTATTATGACACCGACGACGGCCGTATTGAGGGACTCTCCCTTGTGGATCTGTATACAGAGCAGGGCAGTCCTCGTCTGATCGACAACATTGTACTGGAAAACCATAAATTTGACCTTCCCATTGTGGGCTTTGAAAATCATGGCGGGCGCACCTATATCGGAGACAATGAGCCTTTCGGAAAAGTCCTCTACGGCAACGGCAATAATGGCGAGGACAAGGCAGAGGGTGTCCTATATAAAAATGTAGTCGGCACCTACCTTCACGGCCCCCTTCTCCCCAAAAATCCCCATATCTGTGATCACTTAATCGCAAACGCTCTGGAGCGCAAATATGGGAAAGCCGAATTGTCACCTCTTGACGACAGCCAGGAGATCGAGGCAAACCAGTATATTTATCATCGCTTTGTAACAAAACAATAGTAAACAGCTATTGTCACGAATAAAAGGGGAAAACTTATGGGATACCGAATCGCGCTGCTGCTGAAACAGCACTACTACCAACATTATGGTAATCATCTTCCCGGGATCTGCGAAGATGTCTCCATCGAATATTTTACTTATGATACTTTTGAGGAGCTTAAAAGTATTTTCCTGAAGATCAAAAACGATTTTGAAGGGTTTCTTGTCAGCGGTATTGCCCCCATGAAAGCCATATATTCCCTTGGTGAACAGGCAGCCGGCGCTGTCGTAGATTATTTCCATATCAGCGTGGAGAACACCTATTGTCTTCTTCTCCAACAGATCGTACTGGATGAACATCTGAAGCTTTCCCGAATCGGAATGGATTTTCTCCAGGACGGGCACACCTTGAAAGAGCTTCTGCTCAACAATCAGTTTGCCCAGCGGATCCGTGAATTTGAAGAGGAGTGGATAGACTTCTCTTCCACCGTGAACCTGGATGAAAGGGAAGCTGCTCTCTCCGTAAAATACAGGGAACTGGCAAAACAGAACAAGCTGGATATGATCATCACCTATTTCTACAGCGTTGTGGAAAATATGCGGGACACTTCTATCCCCTGCATTTATGTCTATCCTGATGAGAATATGATCAGTGATATTCTTAAAAGCATGAAAAAAAGCATATCCATTAAAAATATGAAAAGCCATCTGCCTGCTGTCATACACATTAATATGGAAAATATGCCTGTACAGGATGAGATGTCTTATGAAAAGACGCGCCTAGAGATCAATAAGATGATCATGGAACTGAACCAGAAGTATCTGAACCGCCTTGTCATTAAGAATACGTATCGGGATTTTGAACTGTATGGTGATTACAGCATCATAAAAGAGATAACCGGGGATTTTCAGAAGTGCCAGATCCTGGATCAGCTTCACGATCTGCTCTCATTTAAAGGTTCCGTGGGATATGGTATTGGTCATACTTTTTATCAAGCCAGGGTAAATGCCATTGATGCCAGCCATTATTCCAGAAACGGCAGCTTGCAGGAGGACGGCAGTTACCTGATCGATGAGAACGACCAGCTCACTGTGCTGCAGATTGGCCTGGTACCTGCGGGAATGACAGTATCCGGAGATTATATCAGCAACATTGCGGATAAGGTAAGCCTCTCCTCAGAGACCATTGTGCGGATCATCCGGGTCATGAAACAGGAAGGCACCAACAAGCTCACTTCTCAGGAACTGATGCATCACCTGAACATCTCCGCCAGAGCTGCCAACAAATTTTTAGCTGCACTGCAGAAGGACGGTTATGCAGAGATTGTCGGCATGAAGCGTTCCGGAAATAAAGGACGGCCCATTAACGTTTATCAGATCAATCTGAGATACTAAACGCTTTCTTTTGTCAGAACATAATTCCTTTGCCAGAACACAATTCTCTTTGTCAGAACAGAAAAACAGCCATTTCGGTTTTTTCCGAAAAGGCTGTTTTTCTGTTTATATATCTGGTTTAATCTCATCCGGAATCGGGCATTGATAGCCGTCCTTCACCGCTGCGGTAAATTCCTTTTTTGCATCCTTGATAATCTGCGGATCCTGAAAAACATCGACAGCCGCCATTCCCATGACCTTTGCTGCTGTTATCATTCCTTTTCTGCCTATACTGGAGCCTGACTGACTGACCTCCTGCCAGGAATGCCCCGGTGTTCCGAATGCCTTGCAGGCCGTCAGAATCTGTCCTGTGGGCGCCTGATAACTCACGTCCCCCACGTCTGTACTTCCCGGCATAAGGGTTTTCAATGGGTTTATGGGGAAGACCACATCTGCCAGCACTTTCTTCTCCATTGCTGCTGCTGCATTTTCACCATGCTGGCTTTCCACCGCTGCGGCTGCCTCCCGCATGATCTGATCCGAAAATGTATTCTGTATATTTTTTGCCAGCTCATGATCTTCACTGTCAAAATCCGGAGCACCGGCCTCCTGAAAATTCTTCATCAGAACTTCTCCCAAAACCTTATTGGGAATATAATCGCTGAATCCGTCTCCACGCACTATCTCGAAAGACGTCCCTGTCATGATAGACGCTCCACGTGCCACTTCGCTGATCCTTTCAAATATTTCATAAGACTGACAAAGCCGGGGCGCCCTGGCTTCATAGTACACGGCTGCTGTCTCCTGCACAACATTTGCGGCATTTCCTCCTGCGTTGGTGATGGCGTAATGGATCCTCGCCTCCGGGATCACGTGTTCCCTCAGGAAATTACACCCTACATTCATAAGCTCCACTGCGTCCAGGGCACTTCTGCCCAGATGGGGAGACGCAGAGGCATGGGACGCTTTGCCGTGGAAAATGAAGGTGGCGCAGATATCTGCCAGTGAACTGGATGAAAAAAGCCCGTTCACATCCCAGGGGTGCCAGCAGAACACGGCGTCAAGCCCTTCAAAACAGCCCTCCCGTGCCATAAAGGTTTTGCCGGAGCCTTTCTCTTCCCCCGGACATCCAAAGTAGATCACCGTTCCTGTCCCTTCTCTCTCCTTCAGATAATCCTTAACTGCCACTGCGGCTGCAAGAGAACCGGTACCCAGCAGATTATGGCCGCATCCGTGGCCGCAGTCTGTTCCTTCTCTTTTTTCCTGTATGTCAATCCCTGGCTTCTGGCTAAGTCCCGGAAGAGCATCGAATTCCCCCAAAAAGGCAACCACCGGTCTCCCGGCGCCAAAGGTTCCCTTAAAAGCTGTTGGAATTCCCGCCAGTCCTGTCTCCACCTGAAACCCTTCTGCTTCCAGGGTATTCTGCAGCAGTTTTGCTGATTGGTATTCGTGAAATCCCAGTTCTGCATATTCCCATATTTTCCGGCTGATATCAGAGTAAGCTTCTTCCTTCTCCTCTATCCTTTTGCATAATCTTACTTTTTCCTCTATCATTTTACGTCTCTCCTTATATACCTACCATTACTGCTCCCATGATCAGAATGACCTCCAGTGCGATCCACATTAAAAATAATTTCCAGATAAATTTATACCACTTATTCATGCCAATCCCCATGACACCACACATCATGGCACATCCTGTAGGCCAGAACATTTTAGAAAATCCGTCACCAAACTGGTAAGCTATAATGGCGATTTCACGGCTCAGTCCGACTACATCAGCAAGAGGCGCCATAATGGGCACTGTCACTACAGCCTGCCCGGTTCCCGAAGGAATAAAGAAGTTGATCAGGTTCTGTGCCAGCAGCATGGCAAATGCAGAAAGCCCGGAGGGAAATCCTTTTACAATATTGGATAAATATAAAACTGCTGTGTCAATAATATTGCCGGAGCTCATCACCACCTCAATAGAACGTGCAAACCCGATCATAAGAACAGTAAATACCATGGATTTGGAGGATTCCACAAAAGAATCTGCAATTTTACTCGGCCCCATTTTATTGATAAGTCCTGTTACCACCATTCCGATAAAAAATACTGCTGCGAGCTGCTGCAGATAAAACCCAAACTTTGCAACCCCCACTGCAATCGTCATGATAATAATTCCAAATCCCACTAAAGTAAGTTTCTGCCTGCCTGTAAAAGGCATCTGCATAACCTCATCACGGCTGGCAGTGACTGTAGGTTCCGGTACACCGTAGAGATAACTCTTTGTGGGGTCTTTTTTTATTTTTTTTGCATAGTGCATTATGTAGATCACTGTTACAGCCACAAAACAGACAAATGCCACGATTCGGAATGTGGTAATTTTCCCTCCGACACTTGGGATACCTGCAATACTGCTGCCCAGGCCAACCGTAAAGGGATTGAGTACCGCTGCTGCAAAGCCAACGCCTGTTCCCAGAATAACGATAGAAGACCCTACTATCCTGTCATATCCCAGTGTAATCGCAATGGCAACAAATGCCGGGATCAACCCCCAGGCCTCCTCATTCATTCCAAACGTAGTTCCCCCAAGAGCAAAGAGTGTAAAAAATATGGGAATCAGAAAATAATCTTTGTCCTTGATCTTTCTCAGTATAGAGCCTACCAAAGCATTCAGGGTTCCTGTACTCATAAGCAGAGTAACGTAACCACAGGCAAAAAGCAGGAAAAATATAATATCCGCTGCATTTACAAATCCCTGAAAGATACTCATACAAAAAGCCCAGGGGCCTATGGGATTGGCATCCACAGTATGATAACTTCCTGCTACCACCAATTCTCTTCCCAGTGCCGGATCCACCGCCCGGTCAAACTGCCCTGCCGGTAAAACCCAGGTCAGGATGGCGCTGATAAGAACCATTGTCATCATGATCACATAAGCATGGGGCATGGAAAATTTAAATTTCCGCTCTTTTTTCATTGAAAAATCCTCCTTTTACTTTCGTGCTGTAAACCGTTAATTATTTTTAGCACGCTTATAGAACTGTTCTTTTATCTTAGGATACCACTCTGCTTAATTAAAGTCAATTGGCAGTAATTGCAAATAATTTTTCATGATTTTCGGAAATAATACACAAAAAACTCCGGAAAGTAATGAGGGATTATGCAGTAAAAGCCTTAATACGTCCGTACTACAATAAAATCCATTACATTTTTCAATTTTAAAGGACAAAACTTCTTTAAATGACTAAACTGCGTACTGCTGTTGGTTGAGATGTGTTTTTACAGGGCCATAAATAGCAGCGCCATGGCAGAAATATGACCGGATATATGATGTAAATATGATACAAAATAGTGGAAATTCCCAGTTTTAAATGTTATACTGTTTATTGAAATTATTTTATGTATGAGGAGGATCACATCATGGCGAGAGGACGCAAAAAAGAGACGAGGACACTGGATGAACAACTGCAGGCAGTTATCGGGGAAATCGCCACATATGAAGAGAAATTAAAAGAATTACGCCGCAGAAAAAAAGAAATCGAACAAAAAATCACTGAAGACAAAAAAGAGGCTTTATATAGAGCAGTAATGGAATCTGGCAAATCACTGGATGAAGTTCTGGCTGGTTTAAGCAACCAATAAAACATAAGTCAGTCCCCCGGCTGTTTAGATGTGAACAAGCCGGGGGACTGACTTATGTTTAGATAGGATCAACGTGACTCTATTTCTCTCTCAAGGATCACCTGATAGGCATTCGCACCATATACACTCATTCTCGGTTCCAATATCTGCTTTAAACGCCAGCCATTGGCAGCTTCCGCTGTAATTGCCTCCTTACAGGCTTCAAAGGGAACCGGCAGCAGCCCCTTCTTCACTGCCCCCATCCTTTCCGTTTTTTCCGGAACCACTGGTATTTCAATAAACTTATATTCATATTTCTTCATAGGCTGCTCTCCTCTTTTCTCAAAATGTATCCAAAGTATCCATTTTCTGTTTTTATATATCTTATATTAACCTGTTCCCCCACTTGATAGATATCATCCGCGATCCGGCACTGAATCTTGGCGACATCTCCCTGCAGGGTCTTAAATTTTACAGTTATCGCAGGGGGCTTCTTTTCCCATTGTTCTCCAAATTGTGCAAAAAAGAACTGATCAGCAGGTGTATCACCAATATGGGTGACCTCACCTACTGTATTTATCCCATTTTTATCTAAATTCTTTCTGAGCTTTTCTGCTCTGGTTAAACCAAACATATGTGAACTCCTTTTTATGATACCGGTTTATAAGCTTAAGCATATTATACATTTTTTATCTGTAGCAAACAACTAAAAAGATAGCGGATACTTGAGTAATTGGCTATAATGAACGGTTTCATAATAAATATAAACATTAAATGGTATAAGTATATTATTCTTTTTCATGCTATATTGCAGCCTATATATTCACCATTTTATATACTAATTTTTTATATTTTTTATTTTTAAATATTAATCTTTTTAGATACTGGTCCTTATAGGTATTCTCCTTATAGATATTTTCTTTATAGATATTCTCCTTTTAGATATTACTCTTTTAGATATCACTCTTTTAGATATCACTCTTTTAGATATCACTCTTTTAGATATCACTCTTTTAGATATCACTCTTTTTAATATTGGTCTTTTAGATATTACTCTTTTAAACATTGTTCTTTTCAGCTATTAACCCTTTTATGCATTGACCTTATAGGTAAATCAGGTTATAATATGAATTAACCTAATAGGTAAATATCTGTCAATATAAAGGAGATAGCAATGTCCGTAAAACTATTAGATCTGGATCCTCAAAAAAGGGACGTCATTCTAAATGCAGCATTAAAAGAATTCTCCTCACAGGGGTATGACAAAGCTTCGACGAACATTATCGCCAAAGAAGCCGGAATTTCAAAACCACTCATGTTTCACTATGTCAGCAGTAAACAGGAACTCTTTTTCATGGTATATGATTATTTTTCCGATTTGATAAAAAGGGAATATTTTGAGCAAATGAATTTTGATGAGAGTGATATTTTCACCAAACTGCAGTGTTCATATCTTCTACAACTGAAATTAACAGAAGAATATCCCTGGATATTAGAGTTTCACAAGCTCTCACGCAATACTAATTCTGAAGAGGTAAATAAGAAGCTGGATGACAGAGGAAAACAGGCACATGCAAACTGCTATCCCAAGTTATTTGACAATATAGATGAGCACAGATTCAGAAAAGGTTTAGATATAAATACATGCAAGCAATTTATTTACTGGTCCAATGTTGGTTTCGCAGATGAACTTTTAGAAGAGGTAAGAAATAATGAGATTTCTCATATTGACTATGGCGCTGTCACACTTAAATTGAATAATTACTTTGCAGAATTGCGCAAGATATTCTATAGATCAGATGATGCGTAACCCCTTAATTTGCGGAGGTGCAAAATGTATGAAGAAAATAAACCTATAATCATCGACTTCCCTCTAAAGGGTGAATGGTTCTCTCCCAATACCCCTGGAACCAGGATTCCCAGCCATGGCACAAACCGTTTTGGAACACGATATGCCTATGATTTCTTACAGGTAGATTGGAAACGTAAGGGTCATCCAAATTATCAAACCCATTGGCTTATATATTTAATCTTCGGAGTTCCCCTGCAAAAATGTTATTGTTGGGGAAAAAATGTCTACGCTCCCTGTGATGGAACAGTTGTTGAAGCAAAGGACAATTATAAAGAGAGAACCAGGGCACATTTTATTTCAGATATGTTTGTTGCTGTCAGAAGTACACATTTTTATAATTCTCAGAAGGATGACATACAGTCCATAGCCGGTAACTATATTATCATAAAATATAATGAACATGTCTATGCCTCCTTTGCCCATCTTCAATGCGGTTCCATCAAGGTTAAGGCAGGTCAAATGGTTAAAAAGGGAGATGTTGTGGGTAATATTGGACATTCCGGAAATTCTTTCTTTCCTCATTTGCACTTTCAGCTGATGGATCGCAGAGATATGCATTCAGCACAGGGAATTCCCTGCGCGTTTAAGCAGTATGATGTGTTTAGAAATGGCAGGTGGGAAACTGTAACGAATGGGATTCCGACAGATATGGATAGAATTAGGTATTGAACCCTTTTGTCTACTATCCTATTTGTTCCGATAGCTTTTTCTCTTATACACAAAAAAGCCCTATTTATAAGGCTTTTTAACAGGGGATGAGGGATTCGAACCCCCATCGACGGTTTTGGAGACCGGTGCTCTACCATTGAACTAATCCCCTATATTCTATTTACTATTATACATAAAACTGATTTTCTTTCAAGAGTTTTTTTCAAAAAAATCAATTTTCTGAAATGTACCTTCAAAACCGCATATACAAAACACAAAAACCTTTTTTTTCAAACCCGCCGTTTGCACTTTCGTGCTCAGGTCAAGCCCTCGACCGATTAGTAGCAGTCAGCTCCATACATTGCTGCACTTCCACCTCTGCCCTATCCACCTCGTCGTCTTCAAGGGGTCTTACTTCTTTATGAATGGGATATCTCATCTTGAGGGGGGCTTCACGCTTAGATGCCTTCAGCGTTTATCCCTTCCAGGCTTGGCTACCCTGCCATGCAGTTGGCACTGCAACAGGTACACCAGCGGCCCGTCCATCCCGGTCCTCTCGTACTAAGGACAGCTCCTCTCAAATATCCTACGCCCACGCCGGATAGGGACCGAACTGTCTCACGACGTTCTGAACCCAGCTCGCGTACCGCTTTAATGGGCGAACAGCCCAACCCTTGGGACCTACTACAGCCCCAGGATGCGATGAGCCGACATCGAGGTGCCAAACCACTCCGTCGATGTGAACTCTTGGGAGTGATAAGCCTGTTATCCCCAGGGTAGCTTTTATCCGTTGAGCGATGGCATTCCCACTTAATACCACCGGATCACTAAGCCCTACTTTCGTACCTGCTCCACCCGTCGGTGTCGCAGTCAAGCTCCCTTCTGCCTTTGCACTCTGCGAATGGTTTCCAACCATTCTGAGGGAACCTTTGGGCGCCTCCGATACTCTTTCGGAGGCGACCGCCCCAGTCAAACTCCCCGCCTGGCATTGTCCCACCGCCGGTTAACGGCGGCTGGTTAGAAGCCCAATACTGCAAGGGTGGTATCCCAACAGTGGCTCCATGGCAACTGGCGTCACCACTTCTTAGCCTCCCACCTATCCTGTACATGCAATACCGGACCCCAGTACCAAACTGGAGTAAAGCTCCATGGGGTCTTTCCGTCCTGGCGCAGGTAACCAGCATCTTCACTGGTACTTCAATTTCACCGGATGCATTGCCGAGACAGCGCTCAAATCATTACGCCTTTCGTGCGGGTCGGAACTTACCCGACAAGGAATTTCGCTACCTTAGGACCGTTATAGTTACGGCCGCCGTTTACTGGGGCTTAAATTCAATGCTTCGTCTCCTGACATCTCCTCTTAACCTTCCAGCACCGGGCAGGCGTCAGCCCATATACCTCACCTTTCGGTTTCGCATAGACCTGTGTTTTTGCTAAACAGTTGCTTGAGCCTATTCTCTGCGGCCAGGTCTCCCTGGCACCCCTTCTCCCGAAGTTACGGGGTCATTTTGCCGAGTTCCTTGGCAATGCTTCTTCCGTCGGCCTTAGGATTCTCTCCTCATCCACCTGTGTCGGTTTACGGTACGGGTACGATATGAACAATAGCGGCTTTTCTTGACGCATGGCTCACACACTTCCCTACTTTAGTTCGGTCCGCATCACGTCTTCGGATTGCCACACGGTTTTTCCTATGTGACTCCTACCTCGCTTGCCCCGGGATACCATTCCCGGGTTGTGCTCTCCACACGTGTCCCCACAGTTCTGTCATATCGCAGTACAGGAATCTCAACCTGTTGTCCATCGGCTACGGCTCTCGCCCTCGCCTTAGGCCCCGACTTACCCAGGGCAGATCAGCTTTACCCTGGAAACCTTAGATATTCGGCCACAAGGATTCTCACCTTGTTCTCGCTACTCATTCCGGCATTCTCTCTTCCATGCAGTCCACAGCTCCTTACGGTACTGCTTCTTCCCACATGCAATGCTCCTCTACCAATGACTATGTCATTCCTCAGCTTCGGTGTCGTGTTTCAGCCCCGGACATTTTCGGCGCAGGACCTCTCGACCAGTGAGCTATTACGCACTCTTTGAATGTGTGGCTGCTTCTGAGCCAACATCCTGGTTGTCTTTGAAATCCCACATCCTTTTCCACTTAACACGCACTTTGGGACCTTAGCTGGAGGTCTGGGCTTTTTCCCTTTTGACTATCCAACTTATCTCGTATAGTCTGACTCCCGGCAATCAATTCTATGGCATTCGGAGTTTGATATTCTTCGGTAGGCTTTGACGCCCCCTAGGAAATTCAGTGCTCTACCTCCATGAATCTGTGCCGAGGCTAGCCCTAAAGCTATTTCGAGGAGAACCAGCTATCTCCGGGTTCGATTGGAATTTCTCCCCTATCCACACCTCATCGCCACCCTTTTCAACGGATGTGCGTTC